>CAWKBH010000006.1:0-929913 GCA_963847795.1 uncultured Alphaproteobacteria bacterium | reverse complement strand
GTGGCCCGCATGGTCATCAGCATCCGGCGCACGTCGGCGTGCCCGAGGATGCTCGCCTCCCCCGCCTCCGGCGTCCGCCCCTGCCGGCGCTCACGGGCGAAGTCCAGCGCCGCCTGCAGCGCCGCGTCGGCTTGGCTCAGGCCCTGCACCCCCACCGCGAGGCGGGCGTTGTTCATCATCGTGAACATCGCCGCCATGCCCTGGTGCTCGGCGCCGATCAGCCAGCCGGTGGCGCGGTCGAACTCCATCACGCAGGTCGGGCTGCCGTGCAGCCCCATCTTGTGCTCCAGCGACAGCGCCCGCACCCCGTTCGCCGCCCCCGGCCTGCCCTCTCCGTCCGGCAGGAACTTCGGCACCAGGAACAGCGAGATGCCCTTGGTCCCGGCCGCCGCGTCCGGCAGCCGCGCCAGCACCAGGTGGCAGACGTTCTCGGCGATGTCGTGGTCGCCCCAGGAGATGAAGATCTTCTGCCCGCTCACCGCGTAGGTGCCGTCGCCCTTCGGCTCGGCGCGGGTCCGGATCGCGCCCACGTCCGACCCGGCCTGCGGCTCGGTCAGGTTCATCGTCCCGGTCCACTCCCCGGCGACGAGCTTCGGCAGGAACATCGCCTTCACCGCCTCCGGCGCATGGTGCTCCAGCGCCTCGATCTGCCCCTGGGTCAAGAGCGGGCACAGCGACAGCGCCATGTTCGCCCCCGAGCACATCTCGTTTCAGGCAGGTCAGCAGGACCACCGGCAGCCCCATACCGCCGTATTCGGGCTCCGCCGCGATCCCGACCCAGCCGCCCTCGGACAGCGTCCGGTAGGCCGCTCCGAACCCGGGCGTCGCCCGCACCACCCCGTTCTCCAGCCGCGCGCCCCTCGAGATCGCCGGCCCGCCGTAGCGGCGCCAGCACGTCCTCGGCCAGCTTCGCCGCCTCGCCCAGGATGGCCTCGACCGTCTCCGGCGTCGCCTCGGCGTAGCGTTCGGTCTCCGCCAGCCGGCCGGCGCCGAGCACCTTGTCGAGCAGGAAGCGCATCTCGGTGACGGGCGCGCGATACGTCATGACTGTCTCCCCGGGGCGCTGGCTGCGTGGCGATTGCGGCCTGCGGGCCGCGCGGCTAATCAGGGGCCGCCGCGGGGCCGGAGTTAGGCCCGGCCGCCCGCCGCCACAAGCAGGACGCAGCGTCACCCCATGGCCGACCGCGACACCGTCACGCTCTCCGACAGCGACCGCGGCCTCGGCGCCGCCGTCGCCCTGCTCGGCGCCGGCGAGCTGGTCGCCTTCCCGACCGAGACCGTCTACGGCCTCGGCGCCGACGCCCGCGATGACCGGGCGGTCGCCCGCGATCTTCGCCGCCAAGGGCCGCCCCGCCTTCAACCCGCTGATCGTGCACGTCACCGACGCCGCCGCCGCCGAGGCCCTCGCCGCCTTCACCCCGGCGGCCCGCGCGCTCGCCGCCCGCTTCTGGCCCGGCCCGCTCACCCTGGTGCTGCCGCGCCGCCCCGCCACCGGCCTCTCCGAGCTCGCCACCGCCGGCCTCGCCACCGTGGCGCTGCGCGTGCCGGCGCACCCGCTGGCCCGGCGCCTGCTCGCGGCCTTCGCCGGCCCGCTCGCCGCCCCCTCGGCCAACCCCTCCGGCCGGGTCAGCGCCACCACCCCCGCCCATGTCCTCGACGGCCTCGCCGGCCGCATCGCCGCCGTGCTCGACGGCGGCGCCTGCGCCGTCGGGTCTGGAATCGACCATCGTCGGCTTCGAGGCCGACGCCCCGGTCCTGCTGCGCCCGGGCGGCCTGCCGCTCGAGACGATCGCCGAGGCCCTCGGCCGCCCGCTCGCGCTCCCGGCCTCGCGCGGCATCACCGCCCCCGGCCAGCTCGGCTCGCACTACGCGCCCGCGGCCGCCCTGCGCCTCGATGCCGCCGGCCCCGGCCCCGACGAGGTCTGGCTCGGCTTCGGTCCGCTGGAAACGCTGCGCCCCGGCCGCAACCTCTCGCCTGCCGGCGACCTGACCGAGGCCGCCGCCAACCTCTTCGCCTACCTGCGCGAGCTCGACGCCCTCGCCGCCAGCACCGGCGCCGCGCGGCATCGCCGTGGCCCCGATCCCCCGCACCGGCCTCGGCCTCGCCCTCAACGACCGCCTCGCCCGCGCCGCCGCCCCGCGGCGCTGAGGCAGGTTCACCCCTCGCGTACCGCCAGCAGCGAGAACGACAGCGGCAGCCAAGGCCGCCCCGGCCAGCGCCACATCCCGTCGGCTCCGGCGACCAGGCAGCCGAACATCTGCCAGGTGATGGCGTCGTGCTCGCGCAGGAAACGGATCGCCAGGCCGGCATCGTTCAGGGCCGCGATGAGATCCCCCATCGGATGCACGAAGCCGATCTCGCGCCGGTTCACCAGCACCGCCGCACGGTTGGCATAGTCGTCGGCGACCTCGCTCACGACCGGCTCGCGCCCGAAATACGGCGCGAACCAGCCCGGCATCCCGTCCGGCCCGGCCGCCTGGTCGTCGAAGACCAGCGCGGTCGGATGGCCCTCCGCGAGGTAGAGCCGGCCGCCCGGCCGGAGGAAATGCGCCACCACCCGCGCCCAGCCCCGGATGTCCGGCAGCCAGGTGATCGCGCCCCAGGTCACGAAGGCGATATCGAACCCGCCCGGCTCGCCCACCGCCGCCGGGGCATCGTAGAGATTGCATTCCACGAACCGGGCGCGACCCGAAAGGCCGAGCTCGGCCGCGAGGCCCCCGGCGGCCCGGATCGCCTCGGCCGAGAAGTCCACCCCCACCACCTCCGCCCCGCGCTGGGCGAGGGTCAGGGTGTCCGCGCCGAAATGGCATTGCAGGTGGATCAGCCGCCGGCCCTCGAGCGCGCCCAGGGCCTCGCCGAGCTCCGCCTCCTCCAGCGGGTTCAGCCGGCCTTCGCCGCGGCGCAGCGGCGCCAGGTCGTAGCCGCCCGGCGCCAGGTGAACGCCGACCAGTTCGTCCCAGCGCCGCCGGTTCACGGTGTAGATCGCCTCGAGATCGGTCTCCATGGCCTCCGCCCGTTCGCCGCGGCTCAGGCCCGGCCGCCCTCCGCCGACAGGAGCCGCGGGTCGATCGAGATCGAGCGCAGGGCGGCACCCCACTTCTCGCTGTCGCTGAGGTCGAACACCAGCTCGGCCCCGGCCGGCGCGGTCAGCCAGCCGTTGGCCTGGATCTCGCCCTCGAGCTGCCCCGGCCCCCAGCCGGCGTAGCCGAGCGCCAGGAGCGCGCGGCTCGGCCCCTCGCCGCGGGCCATGTCCTGCAGGATGTCGACGGTGGCGGTCATCGCGAAGTCCGGGCTGACGTTCAGGCTCGAATCCTCGACCTTGTATTCGGCCGAATGCAGCACGAACCCGCGCCCGTGCTCGACGGGGCCGCCCAGATGCACCTGGGTCCCCTTGAGATCGACGCTGGCCGGGATCTTCAGCTGCGCCAGCAGGTCGGCGAAGCTCAGCTCCGGCGCCGGCTTGTTGACGATCAGCCCCATCGCCCCCTCGGCGGAATGCGCGCAGACGAAGATCACCGAGCGCTCGAAGCGCAGATCGCCCATGCCCGGCATGGCGATCAGCAACTGGCCGTCGAGGAAGCTGGCGTCGCGCGCTTTCATCGCCCGAAGATGAGCGCGATCCGGTCCGAATTCAAGCGAGCCCCGAGACGCAGCGCGGCGCAATCTCGCCCAGCCCCGGCCGGCCCTCGCCGCAATGTGACCCTCGGCTCGGCGCTTTCGCGGCTATCTTGCCGCCCGACCGATCGGACCCGACCCATGCGCCTGCTGCCCGCCCTTCTGCTGCTCCTGGCCGCGGCCGCTTCGCCCGCCGCGGCCGATCCGCTGTCGGCGGCCGCGGACGCCGCCTCGGAGGTCCGGCTGATCCCCGGCTGGCGCCAGGCCGACGGCAGCCGGCTCGCCGCCGTCGAAATCCGGCTGGCGCCGGGCTGGCACACCTACTGGCGGGTGCCCGGCGCCGCCGGCATCCCGACGCGGCTGGACTGGTCGGGATCGGAGAACCTCGCCGCGGTCAGCTACGAGTGGCCGCACCCGGCGGTCTTCGACAGCTTCGGCCTCACCACGATCGGCTACGCCGATACACTGGTCCTGCCGGTGCGGCTGACCGCCCGGGAACCGCAGGCGCCGCTGGCGCTGGCGCTGGTGCTCCACTTCGGGGTCTGCTCCGACATCTGCGTGCCGGCCGACCGGACCCTGACCGCGCGGCTCGATCCCGACGCCCCCGAGGAAGGCCGGGCGCTGATCGAGGCGGCGCTGGCCCGGCGTGCCCGGACCCCCGGCGAGGCCGGCGTCGTCAGCGTCAGCTGCGGCCTCGCCCGGGACGCCGACGGCTACGCGGTCACCGCCGAGATCGGCTTCGCCGCCGCGCCCGCCCCGGGTCAGGTCGCGGTGATCGAGGCCGGCCAGCCCGACCTCTGGGTCGGTGCCGCCGACAGCCGCACCGAAGGCCGCACCGTCTTCGCCCGCGCCCCGATCGAGACCGCTGCCGACGGCGGCCCGATGCTCGACCGGCGCAGCCTGCGGCTGACCGTGCTCGACGCCGGCCGCGCCGTCGACATCCCCGGCTGCAAGGGGCCAGGCTGAGCCGCGGCCTGAGGTGACGCAGGCGCGCGCTCCCGCCGGAGCGCCTTTCCGACCATTGATGATGACGATCCGACTCCGGCGGAACTCCCGGGGCCTTCGGGCGTCTTGCATCTGCCACCACACAGAGGACGCGAGATGCCCGTATCTGCCATGAAGCCGGACCAGAGTGTTGCCGCCACCTTCAAGGATCCCACGGCCGCCTCCATCGCCTGTTCGCTGCTGCGCGAAGGCGGCGTCAACGCGGAGGAAGGCGACCGGAGCGACAACGGAGTCAAGGTGTTCGGATTGCTTCCGTATCAATTCGAGCGGGCAGTGGTGATCCTCAGGAAGGCCGGGGCGATCGAGATCGCGCCGGGGCGCACCAGCGCGGGAAGTCGGGTCTGGATGAACCGAAGCCCTACCCGGGCGGCATCGACCGTTTGTCTGCCAGCAGGCTGAATACCGCCTCGACCAGCTGCCGGGCATCGAACGGCTTGCTGATGAGGGGCGCGGCTCGGAAGGAAGGCGGCAGCGCATCACGCCCGTATCCGGAGGCGAAGGCGAAGGGCACGCCCTTGCGCGTCAGGGCTGCCGCCAGAGCGTCGACCCGCTCCCCGCCCAGGTTGGCATCGAGGAGCGCGGCATCGAAGCCCTCTTCGTCGATCAGTCGCCGGGCAAGCTCGAAGGTCGCCGCAGGTCCGACCACGACGCCGCCGGCTTCCTCGATAACTGCTTCGATATCCAGTGCCACCAGCGGCTCGTCCTCGATGACGAGAATTCGCTTTCCCCTCAGGCTCGCCGCCGTCTCCGGAACCTTCCGAGACCCGTCCGGCGCGGGTGGAACCGCCACGTCCCCAGCCTCCTGGTCGGGCAGCGGCAGGCGGATGCTGCACACCAGACCGCCGGCCGCAAAGTCGAGGCTGACGCCGCCCCCGTCGGAACCCAGCGAGCGCTCGATCAGGGTGGTCCCGAATCCCCGTGTGGACGGCGCTCGGAGCCCTGGAACCCCGGTTTCCCTCCACTCCAGCCTGAGCTCCGGCGTCGGGCCGTGGACAAGCTGCCAGGTGACGGCCAGATGCCCCGTCGGGCTCGCGAGCGCACCGTACTTCCGAGCGTTGGTCGCAAGTTCATGCAAAACCAGGGCCATCTGCACGGCCACGCGCAAGTCGAGGACCAGGTGAGGTCCCGCCACCGTGATCCGGGTGGCATCGTCGGATCCCAGCGCGACCTGGCTCTGCACGAGCTGCGTCGAGCTCGGCTCCCCCCAGCCTGCGCTGCACGATCAGGTCGTGGGCCCGCGCCAGCGCCTGGACGCGTCCCTGGAAGCTCGCAACGAACTCGTTCGGGCCGGCCGACCGCCGCAGGGACTGGCTGGCGATCGCCTGGATCATCGCCAGGGTGTTCTTCACCCGATGATTGAGCTCGTCCAGCAGCAGCTTCTGCAGCTCCTCCTGGCGCCGACGCTGGCTGATGTCCCGGGCGACCTTGGAGGCACCGACGATCGTCCCCGAGCGATCGCGGATCGGCGAGACCGTCAGCGACACCTCGACCCGGTGTCCGTCCTTCGCCAGCCTCACGGTGTCGAAGTGCTCGATGCGTTCGCCACGTCGCAGCGCCGCCAGGATCCTGGCTTCCTCGTGCTGCAGCTCCGCGGGGATGATCGTCAGGATCGGCTGGCCGATCATCTCCTGCGGCTCGTACCCGAAGATCCGCGTGGCTGCCCCGTTCCAGGAGGTGACGATGCCCTCCAGCGTCTTGCCGACGATGGCATCGTCCGACGAGGACACGATCGCCGCGAGCCGCTCGGATTCGATGACCAGGGCGTGCTCGTCGGAGAGGTCGATCAGCAGGTTGACCGCGCCGGTGACCTGGCCGTCCTTGTCATGGATGAGCTTCGGGTAGGAGCGGACCGGGGTTCGTCCGCCGTCGGGACGCTCGATGACCAGCTCGCTGCCGCGCGGGAACGCCTCTCCCTTCAGCAATCGCGCAAGCGGGCAATCCGCGTGATCGAGCGGGGTTCCGTCCGTCCGCCACAACCGCAGCGCGCCGCACCAGAGCGCCTCCCGCGCGTTCGGGCGCCTGCCCCAGAGCTCCAGCGCGGCGTCATTGGAATAGGTCAGGTGACCGTCGGCGTCCGTGGCATAGACCGCCGCCGGCAATGCAGTCAGATACGGGTCATCGACCATCGAAGAGCGCTGAGTGACCAACCTTCCCGAATTCGCGCACAGAATTCCGGAGGCCGCAAGCGCCTCCCGGGCTCCTATCCTCGGGCTCGGTGGTGAACATCAGCGGATAGCCCTCGCGCTGGGCCATGTCGATCGCCTGCGTCGCCTTGGTCTCGGCGATCTCGCGGGTGAAGACCGCGACCACGCAGACCCCGCGCTTGTGCGCGGTCAGCATCACCCCCAGCGCCTGGTCGGTGGTCATCCGGAACACGGCACGCAGGACGGTGACGACGAACTCGCGGGGCGTGTAGTCGTCGTTCAGCAGGATGACCTTGTAGACCTTCGGCCGCTCGGTCTTCGGCTTCGCCTCGGTGCGCGGCCGGGCAACGCTGGTGCTCATCGCGCGGACCGCCCCCTCGGCCGTCCCGGCGCTGTTCCCGGAGCCTGAAGGTTCGCACATCCGCCCGCCGTCGTCCACCATTCGTCCATCGGCGCCTTCACCAAAAGATGCGGCAATCGCGGCCGCATCGGTGTATCCTCGCGGCCATGAGCGAGCGCGACACCGAGAACGGCGGGCTGATCGCGACCCGCTGGTCGACCGCCGACGACGAGCGCGGCCTCGCCGAGCTGCCGCGAGGCCTGGTCAAGGACCGCACCGCCTCCTGCCGGCGGCAGCCCGCGGCCATGCGCTGGAGCGCGCCAGATCGCGCGGCGCCCGAAGGCGGTGGGGCCGACATGCACGACCGCGACTCCGCGCTGGTCACCCTCGTGCGGCCGACCCGGAGCTCCGCGCCCGCGAGGCGATCCGTCTCGACCCCGGCCTCGGGGCGACCTCCGCCACCACGATCCTGGCCGAGATGCCCGAGCTCGGCGGCATGGAGGGCCAGCAGGCGGCGGCCTGGCCGGGTCGCGCCCCTCACCCGCAGCTCCGGCCAGTGGCGCGGCCGCGCCTTCATCGGCGGCGGCCGGGGCCCTGCGCCGCGCCCTCTACATGCCCGCCCTCGTCGCCGCCCGCCACATCCCCGACCTGCGCACCGCTTCGAGCGCCGGTGGCCGCCGGCAAACCGAAGAAGCTGGCGCTCGTGGCGGTGATGCGCCAGCTCCTCGTCCTCGCCAACGCCCTGCTCCGAGACCGCCGGAAATGGACCCCCCATGCCGCTTGACTCAAGACGGATACTGCCCTTGGGCAGGCGCGTTCCGCGCCGCCCAGGCAGGCGCGCGCGGATTGGAGAGCGACGGTCCTGACGGCACGCCCCTCGGCCTCCGCGCTTACGCGCTCCAGCCGACGAACCGGCGCGACGCAGTGCGTCGCTGATGCCGGTTCGGAAGTCGAACGATTCAGCCGAAGTCCGGATCACCCATGTAGCTGGTTGCCCGCCTGATTTGCCACGAGTCAAATCAGGCGGGAATTGGCACAGAGGGCATCGCATCACCACGAAGCCATCGACCGGAGACCGACCCCCTCATTCGTCCTCGCCATACTCCCCCTCCGACGGCGCATCGGTGGGCGCGTCCGCCTGCCGGACCTGCGGCACAGGAACCGCCGGCTCCGGCGCCGCCCGCCGCCCGCGCCTGCCGGCGACGCCGGCTCGCGCGATCTCCAGCTGCGCCGGCGGCGCTTTGCCGTCGCGGTCGGCACCGAACCACAGCGTCATGTGCGGATACGGGATCTGGATGCCGGCAGCGTCCAGCCGCTTCTTGACCAGCTCGGTATAGGCCCGTCCCACCGCCCACTGCTCGCCCGGCCGGGTCTTCAGCCGCGCCCGCAGCAGCACCGACGACGGGTTCAGCGACTGGACCCCGAACCACTCGACCCCGCCGACCAGCTTGGTTGCCCATTCCATGTCGGCGGCCATCTCGTCGTAGGCCGCCAGCATCTCGGCCTTGGCGGCGTCGATGTCCTCGCGATAGGCGATGCCGATGTCGGCCACGTGGTAGCTGAAGCCCTTCATGTGGTTCGAGACCGCGTCCACCGACGAGAACGGCACCACGTGGAACACCCCCTCCAGGTCGCGCAGGCTGACCGAGCGGATCGTCAGCTTCTCCACCGAGCCGATCTTGCCGCCGGCCTCGACCACGTCGCCGACGTTGATGGCGTTCTCGAACTGGATGAACAGGCCGTTGATGATGTCCTGCACCAGCTTCTGCGAGCCGAAGCCGATGGCGAGCCCCACCACCCCGGCCGAGGCCAGCAGCGGCGCCACGCTCAGCCCGATCGCCGACAGCCCGTAGGTCAGCCCCAGGACCAGGATCGCCACCAGGCCGGCGTTGCGCGCCAGCCCCAGCAGCGTCTGCTCCCGCGGCGTCGGCACGTGGCCGTGGTGCGGCGCCAGCCGATAGTCGATCCAGCTCGACATGCAGCAGCCAGGCGGCGAAGCCGATGACCACCACCACGACCACGCTGGTCGCCGCCCCCAGCGCGTCGACGCCGAACCGCCCCGCGATCCAGTCGCCGATCCGGACCGCGCCCACCGCCTGCAGCGCGTAGCCGAGCCACAGCACCAGCACGACGTAGCGCAGGAAGCGCAGGAACGCCGGGGCGAAGGCGTTCAGCCGCGCCTCCATGGTCGGAAACGCCCGCCGCATCCCGGCCGACAGCCGCACCCCCCGGTCGGCGACGCGGTTGAGCAGGCCGACCGCCAGCAGGCCGACGCCGAAGGCCGCGGCCAGCTTCGCGCTGCCGACCAGGATCGGCAGCCCGGACCGGCCCGAGGTCAGCGCCTCGTGCCCGAGGAAGAGCAGGTAGGCCACGGCGACGATAATGCCAGTAGGGCACGACCGCCGCGAGCAGCGCCAGGGCGACGTCGTCCTCGTCCGCCGCGGCGCGCCGCCGGAAATAGGCGGCGGGTGCATCGCGCTTCTGGATCACCCGCGCGATCAGATAGGCGATGGCGACGACGTAGAGCGTCACCAGGCTGGCGCGCGCGGTGATCGGCGCGGCGAGCTCGGTCAGCAGCGGCGCGATCAGGATCTCGCCGAAGGCGACGAGCACGATCACCACGCTGAGATGCCGGGTCCAGGAGCGGGCCGTCGACGCCCCCATCGGCAGCGGGCGCATCTCCGGCGCGGCCGGGCTGAACACCGCGCGCACCACGACGATCAGGATGCCGCTGATCAGGAACGCGCCGAGATAGGCCCGCTGGTGCTGCGACAGCGCGCCGTCGGCGGCGCCGAACTCGCCGGCGAGGGTCCCCGCGATCACCGCCGCCACGATGATGGCCGCGTCGATCAGGATGCTGGCCACGCCCAGCGCCGCCTTGCGCAGCAGGCCGCTGTGCGCGGCGGCGTGCCCGATCCGCCGGTAGAGCGGCAGCACCGCCGTCCGCCCGAGGACCGCGGTCAGCAGGCTGGCCAGGATCGGAGCCGCCAGATCCCGCAGCACCGCGATCGCTCCGCCGCGATCGATCCGCGCCAGCCCGCCGAGCCGGCGCACGTTGGCCCGGATCGCGTACAGATCCTGCCGCACGCCGTCGCCGAGCGCGTGCAGCGCCGCCACCACCCGGCCGGCGATCTGGTCGCCGATCAGCGGCGGCGGTCGCCGCGGCCCCCGAGGCCGCCGTGGCGGCGGCCACCGGGCCGGTCGTCTCGGTCGCGACCGCGGCCTTGAGCTGCGCGATCAGCCGCTCCCGCGCCGCGTCGTCCTGCAGCACCGTCGATCAGCGCCTGGGTCTCCAGCGCCCCCGGCGCCGCCGCCTGCGGTGCGCCTCCGGCTTCGGCGTCGCGGGCAGGCCCGGGATCGGCACCCCCTGTGCCGCCGCCGGGTCGTGCCGGCAGCCAGCGCCAGAAGCGCGAGCGCCACGCAGCGCAGCCAGCGCGCTGCGGCAGGCATCGGTGCGTCTCGTCATGGGCATGGCTTTCCGGCTGGCCCTCGCCCTCCGTTCTGCCCGAAAAAGCGGCGGCCGCCTACACCTCCCGGCCCGCGGCAGGGCGCCGCGCGCGTCAGGATTCTGTCAACGGCGATGCATATGCGTTGTGCATGGGTTGTGCATGCTCCGTGCATCGCGAAAACCGCGCCTCCGTCAAGGCCTTGACCGTCATTTCCGCCGATGCTCCTCCAGCCGCGGCATGATCTCGACGAAGTTGCAGGGCCGGTGCCGCAGGTCGAGCTGCGCCGCCAGGATCCCGTCCCAGCCGTCCCGGCAGGCCCCGGGCGAGCCCGGCAGAGCGAACAGGTACGTCCCCCCCGCCACCCCGGCGCAGGCCCGGCTCTGGATCGCGGAAGTCCCGACTTTCTCGAACGAAATCATGGTGAAGAGCGTCCCGAACGCCGGGATCGCCTTCTCGTAGACCGCCTCGTGCGCCTCCACCGTGACGTCCCGCCCGGTCAGCCCGGTCCCGCCGGTCGAGATCACCACGTCCACCCCCGGATCGGCGATCCATCCCCTGAGCCGCGCCTCGATCGCCGCCTGCTCGTCCCGCACGATCGCCCGATCCGCCAGCAGGTGCCCCGCCCCCTCCAGCCGCTCCACCAGCAGATCCCCCGAGCGATCCTCCGCGCGCCCCCGGCTGTCCGACACCGTCAGCACCGCGATCCGGACCGGCACGAATTCCCCTGCCTGATCAATGCCCTGCACGTCCGCCCTCCCCGTCCAGCCGCGCCTTCAGCATCAGGAGATCCGCCCAGGCCTCCCGCTTCTTGCTGCCGTCGCGCAGCAGCGCCGCCGGATGGAACGTCGCCAACACCGGCACCCCGCGCCAGTCGTGCCAGCGCCCCCGGAGCCGCGTCACCCCGTCGCCGGTCCCCAGCACCGTCCGCGCCGCCGCCGAGCCCAGCAGCAGCAGAGCCTCCGGCTCCGCCAGCTCGATGTGCCTGAACAGAAACGGCAACAACATCGCCGTCTCGTCCCCCGAAGGGTCGCGGTTCTGCGGCGGCCGCCAGGGCAGCACGTTGGTGATGTAGGCGCCCGCCGCCGGCTCCTCCGCCCGCCGCGACAGCCCGATCGCCGCCAGCATCCGGTCGAGCAGCTGCCCCGAGCGCCCGACGAACGGCAGCCCCTCGCGATCCTCGTCGCGCCCCGGCGCCTCGCCGATCACCATCAGCCGCGCCAGCGGATTTCCGTCCGAAAACACTAGGTTGCGCGCCCCCTGCTTCAAGGCGCAGCCCTCGAAGCCGGCAATCGCCGCCCGCAGCGCCGCCAGGTCGGCGCAGCCCGCCGCCAGCTCCGCCGCGCCGACCCCGGCCGCCACCAGCGCCGGCGCCGCGACCGGCACGACCGGCGCGGCCACCGGCGCCGCCGCCCTGTCGAAGCGGTTCACCGGCGCCTCGGCGATCGCCTCGTCGGCCCCCAGCTCGAGCTGCCAGGCGAGGGCTGCGAGGTCGGCGGCGCGATGGCTGGGCTCGTCGGTCAAGGGCTGGCGCTCCGGCGGTGCAGCCCCGACCCTAGGCCGCCCGCGGCGCCGATGCCAGACCCGCCGCGCGAGGGTTGTCCCGGCCGGCGCGCCTGCTATAGATGCCCGCGATCGGCACCGGAGGGCAGCCTTGTTCGCGCACCGCCATCTGCTCGGGATCGAGCCGCTGTCGCGCGCCGATATCGAGAGCGTGCTCGACCTCGCCGAGACCTACGTCGAGCTCAACCGCCAGGCCGACAAGCGCGCCGACGCGCTGCGCGGCCTCACCCAGATCAACATGTTCTTCGAGGCCTCGACCCGCACCCAGGCCAGCTTCGAGCTCGCCGGCAAGCGGCTCGGCGCCAACGTGATGAACATGTCGATGGCCCAGAGCTCGGTGAAGAAGGGCGAGACCCTGATCGACACCGCGATGACGCTGAACGCCATGCACCCCGACCTGCTGGTGGTGCGCCACCCCTCGTCCGGCGCGGTCAACCTCCTGGCGTCGAAGGTGAACTGCGCCGTGCTGAACGCCGGCGACGGCCGCCACGAGCACCCGACCCAGGCGCTGCTCGACGCGCTGACCATCCGCCGCCGCAAGGGCACCCTTACCCGCCTGACCGTGGCGATCTGCGGCGACATCGCTCATTCCCGGGTGGCCCGCTCCAACATCCTGCTGCTGGGCCGGATGGAGAACCGCATCCGGCTGATCGGCCCGCCGACGCTGATTCCCGCCGGCGCCGAACGCATGGGCACCGAGGTGTTCGAGGACCTGCGCCAGGGCCTCGCCGGCGCCGACGTGGTGATGATGCTGCGGCTCCAGCGCGAGCGCATGGACGGCGCGCTGATCCCCTCGATGCGCGAATACTACCACCGCTTCGGCCTCGACGCCGAGAAGCTCGCAGCCGCGAAACCCGACGCCATCGTCATGCATCCCGGCCCGATGAACCGCGGCGTCGAGATCGACGGCCTGCTCGCCGACGACATCAACGTCAGCGTGATCCAGGAGCAGGTCGAGATGGGCGTCGCCGTGCGGATGGCGGCGATGGACCTGCTGGCGCGCAACCAGCGCGCCCGCAACGACGGCGCTGAGGTGCCGGCGTGCTGACCCTGACAAACGCCCGCCTGGTCGATCCCGAAGGCGACCGCGTCGTCGAAGGCGGCCTCAGCATCGCCGCCGGGCGGATCGCGGAGGTGCTTCGAGGGAGTGCGCGCCGCGGCACGCGATTGCGGCGGCCGCTACCTCGCGCCCGGGATCATCGACATCGGCGTCAAGGTCGGCGAGCCCGGCGAGCGCCACAAGGAGAGCTTCCGCACCGCCGGCGCGCCGCCGCCGGCGGGCGGCGTGACCACGATGGTGACCCGGCCCGACACCCTGCCCGCGATCGACAGCCCGGAGCAGCTGGAGTTCCTGCAGCGCCGCGCGGTCGGCGCCAGCGCGGTCAACGTCCTGCCGATGGCGGCGCTGACCAAGGGCCGGCAGGGGCGCGAGATGACCGAGATCGGCTTCCTGATGGACGCCGGCGCCGTCGCCTTCACCGACGCCCGGGCGGTGGCGAACGCCCGGGTGCTGCTAGCGCTGCCTGACCTATGCGGCCGGGCTCGGACGCGCTGGTCATCGGCCACCCGCAGGAGCCGGTGCTCAGCGACGGCGCCTGCATGACCACCGGCCAGTTCGCCAGCACCCTCGGCCTGCCGGACGTGGCGCCGGTCGCCGAGCGCCTCGGCCTGGAACGCGACCTGGCGCTGGCCGAAGCCACCGGCGCCCGCTACCACGCCGACCAGCTCTCGACCGCCCAGAGCCTGCCGGCGCTGCGCCGCGCCAAGGCAGCCGGGCTCCGCGTCACCGCCGGCGCCTCGATCCACCACCTGACGCTTAACGAGTTCGACGTCGGCGACTACCGCACCTTCTTCAAGCTGACGCCGCCGCTCCGCTCCGAGGACGACCGCATGGCGATGGTCGAGGCGCTGGCCGAGGGCCTGATCGACATCGTCGGCTCGTTCCACACCCCGCAGGACGAGGAGGAGAAACGCCTGCCGTTCGAGGAGGCCGCCAGCGGCGCGGTCGGCCTGGAGACGCTGCTGCCCGCCGCGATGCAGCTCTACCACGGCGGCCACCTCACCCTGCCGGCGCTCTGGCGGGCGCTGGCGCTGAACCCGGCGCGGCTGCTCGGGCTGCCGGCCGGCCGCCTCGCCCTCGGCGCCCCGGCCGACCTCGTGCTCTTCGACCCCGACGCTCCCTTCATGCTCGACCGCGCCACCCTGCGCTCGAAGTCCAAGAACACCCCCTACGACCTCCGCCGCATGCAGGGCCGGGTGCTGGGCACCTGGGTCGCCGGCGTCGCGGGTCTTCACCTCGGAGCCGGCATGACCCTCGCGCTGACCGCTCTTCTCGGCTATCTGCTCGGCTCGATCCCGTTCGGGGTGCTGATCACCCGCGCCCTCGGCCTCGGCGACCTGCGCGACGATCGGCTCGGGCAACATCGGCGCCACCAACGTGCTCCGGACCGGCAACAAGGGCGCCGCCGCCGCGACGCTGCTGCTCGACGCCGGCAAGGGCGCGGTCGCCGTGCTGCTCGCCCGCGCGCTCGCCGGCGAGACGGCGGCGCTGGTCGCCGGTCTCGCCGCCTTCCTCGGCCACCTCTTCCCGGTCTGGCTGAAGTTCCGCGGCGGCAAGGGCGTCGCCACCTTCCTCGGCGTCACGCTGGCGCTGGCCTGGCCGGCCGGGCTCGCCGCCTGCGCCACCTGGCTCGCCACCGCCTTCGCCACGCGCCGTTCGTCGCTCGCGGCGCTGGTCGCCGCCGCCAGCGACGCCGCTCTGGCTGGCGCTCCTCGGCCGGCCGGATGCGGTCTGGCTCGGGATCGCGCTGGCGGCGCTGGTCTTCGTCCGCCACCACGCCAATATCCGCCGGCTGCTCGACGGCACCGAGCCGAGGATCGGCGCCGGGCGCTAGCGCCGCAACGCTTCGGCCGCGGCGGCGTTTCGACAGGACCAGCCGAGGTGCGATGACCCCGCAGCAGATGACCCTCTTCGCGATCCTCGGCGCCGCGGTGGCGATGTTCGCCTGGGGCCGCTGGCGGCACGACATGGTGGCGCTCGGCGCGCTGCTGCTCAGCGTCGCGACCGGGCTGGTCCCGGCCGATCGCGCCTTCGCCGGCTTCGGCCACCCCGCGGTGATCACCGTGGCCTGCGTGCTGGTGCTCTCCTACGGCCTGCAGACCTCGGGCGCGGTCGATCTCCTGACGCAGCGGGTGCTGCCGGCCGCTGCCCAGGCCCGGCCCGGTGATCCTCGGCCTGACCGCGCTGTCGGCGGCGCTCTCGGCCTTCATGAACAACGTCGCCGCCCTGGCGCTGCTGATGCCGGTGGCGCTGCAGGCGGCGTCGCGGCTCGACCTGCCGCCGGGCCGGCTGCTGATGCCGATCGCCTTCGGCTCGATGCTCGGCGGCATGACCACGCTGATCGGCACCCCGCCCAACCTGATCGTCTCCGGTTTCCGCCGCGATCTCGCCGGCGCCCCCTTCGGCATGTTCGACTTCACCCCCGTGGGCCTCACCGTGGCCGTCGCCGGCGTCGCCTTCATCGGGCTCGTCGGCTGGCGGCTGGTGCCGGCCCGGCCGCCGCGCCGGCGTCGAGGGCTTCGAGGCCGGCGCCTACCTCACCGAGGCCCGGGTGCCCGAGGGCACCAAGGCGGTCGGCATGACGCTGCAGCAGGTCGAGGAAGCCGTCGAGCGACGCCAACGTGCAGGTGCTGGGCCTGGTCCGGCGCGAGGTGCATCTCCGCGCCCCGCGCCCGGGCCTCGACCTGCGCGCCGACGACATCCTGATCCTCGAGGCCGAACCCGAGGGGCTGTCGAACGCCCTCGCCACGCTCGGCATCCGCCTCGAGGCGGACGTACAGACCGAACCCGAGGCACCGGCCGCCGAGGCCAAGAGTCCGGACCCGGCCGCAAAGACCGCGGACGAGCCGGCTGGAAGAAGAAGCCGCGCGAAACCGGCGACGGCGACGTGGCGCTGATGGAGCTGGTGGTGAAGCCCGGCGCGCCGCTGATCGGCCGCTCGGCGCGCGATATCGACCTCCGCCTGCGTTACCAGATCAACCTGCTCGCGGTCTCCCGCCAGGGCCGGCGGACGATCGGCCGGCTGCGCGCGACCCAGCTGGTCGCCGGCGACGTGCTGCTGGTGCAGGGCCTGCCGGAGGCGGTCGTCGGGCTTCGCCGCCGATTACGGCTGCCTGCCGCTGGCCGAGCGGCCGTTGCGGCTGCCGGACCGGCGGAAGCTCTGGCTATCGGTCGGCATCCTCTTCGCGGCGGTCGCCGCGGTGGCCTTCGGGGTGCCGGCGACGATTTCCTTCGCGGCCGCGGTCCTGGCCGTGATGGCGACCCGGGTGGTGCCGCCGCGCTCGGTCTACACCGCGATCGACTGGCCGGTGATCGTGCTGCTCGCCTGCCTGCTGCCGGTGGCCGACGCCATGCAATCGACCGGCGCGGCGAAGGTGCTCGGCACCTTCCTCGTGCAGGACGTGGCCCGCGGCCGGCCGGTGCTGGCGCTGGTGCTGATCCTGGCGGTCACCATGGCGCTCTCGGACGTCATGAACAACGCCGCGACGGTGGCGGTGATGGCGCCGATCGCCTTCGGTTCGGCGACGGCGCTGGGGGTCCAGCCCGACGCCTTCTTCATGGGGGTGGCGATCGGCGGCTCCTGCGCCTTCCTCACCCCGATCGGCCACCAGAACAACACCCTGATCCTCGGCCCCGGCGGCTTCCGCTTCGGCGACTACTGGCGCCTCGGCCTGCCGGTCGAGCTCCTGGTGCTGGCCGTCGCCGTCCCGATGCTGCTGCTGGTCTGGGGGATCTGACCGCCGCGCGCCCGACACGCCGGCTTACGGCACCGTGATCGACGCGTGCGCCGCCGGGAGCTTGCAGCCGGCGCGCCGGAATGGTCTGGTCGCCGCAGGCGACCGAGAGAGGACGATGGCGAGGCTGGTTTTCGGAGTGTTGCTGCTGGCGGTGC
Organism: uncultured Alphaproteobacteria bacterium; assembly: GCA_963847795.1. Lineage (GTDB taxonomy): Bacteria > Pseudomonadota > Alphaproteobacteria > Rhodobacterales > Rhodobacteraceae > Amaricoccus. Next base: position 912,847 of record CAWKBH010000006.1, on the reverse strand, counting down.
TCGGCCCGGTCGCGGTTCGGGCGCAGACGCAGCCGCCGCCCGCCGAAGCGCCTCCGGTCGAGACCCCGGCCGTCAGCCCGGAGTTCTGGGAGGTCATCGGCGTCACCGCCGGCGACACCCTGAACCTCGCGCCAGGGCGCATCGACCGCCGAGCCGGTGGTTGCCACCCTGGCGCGCGGCACCGTGCTGCGCAACCTCGGCTGCAGCGGCGAAGACGCGGCGCGGTGGTGCGAGGTCGAGACCAGCGACGGCGGGCTGCACGGCTGGGCCGCGGGCCGCTACCTGCGCGAATACGCCCCCGTCGAGCCCGCCGCGGCAGCGCCCCAGCCGGCGGTCGCCGGCATCCCGCCCACCGGCACGGTCTTCTGCAGCCTGAGCGCCGGCGCGGTGCAGTCCTGCCCGTTCGTCGCCCGGCGCAAGGACGACGGCGCGACCGAGCTGGTGGTGACCTTCCCCGACGGCTTCGAGCGCATTCTGGACTTCAGCGGGGGCGACGTCTCGTCGCCCGATCCGACCGACGAGGTGACCTCCAGCCGCAGCGGCGACACGACCATCGTCGAGGTCAACGGCGTCGAGCACATCGAGGTCCCCGACGTCGCCGTCCCGGGCGACTGACCGCGGGACGGTCAGTCGCCGTAGCGGGCCAGCAGCCGGGCGAGGCCGTCGGGGCGCGGGGTGTGGTACTTGTCCCAGAGCTCCTCGGCGGCGCTGCGGGCGACGATGCGGCGCAGGGTGTCGAGAAACTCCTGCTCCTCCTCGCTCGGCGCGCCGAGCGCGGCGGGACGGGGCGCGGCGCGGGCGAGCAGATCGAGCACGGCGGCGCGAATCGGGGTGCGGCGCGAGACTTCTTCGAAGGGTGCGGCAGGTGACATGGCTTAACTCCGCTGGGGTCTGGGGAAGCACCATAGACCTGCCCCCGTGACAGCAGCGTGAGTCCGGCGTCACCGCAGCGTCATGCCGCCGGCGAATCCGACGCGATCAGTAGCTGTATTCACCGTAGATGCGGCTCAGGTCGCCGTCCCAGACCCCGGCATAGCGGGCCAGCAGCTCGTCCGCCGGGGTCTGGCCGGCGCCGACGATCTCGTGCAGCGCGTTCAGGAAATGCGTCTCGTCGGCGATCATGCCGCCGGCGCCGGGGCGGGCGCGCGCCTTGAGCCCGGCCGCGGCGATCGCCAGCACCTCGCGGGCGACCTCGCCGAGCGGCCGGCCGCGCGACCTCTGGCGCGCAGCCCGTACTTGCCCGCGTCGTGGCGCAGCAGCTCGCGCTCCTCCGCGGTCCAGCCGCTGCAGACCTCCCAGGCCGCGTCGAGCGAGGCGGCATCGTAGAGCAGCCCCACCCAGAACGCCGGCAGCGCGCAGATCCGCCGCCAGGGCCCGCCGTCGGCGCCGCGCATCTCCATGAACTTCTTCAGCCGCACCTCCGGAAAGATCGTGGTCAGGTGGTCCGCCCAGTCGCTGAGAGCGTCGGCTTCTCGCCGGGCAGCGCCGGCAGCCGGCCGTCGAGAAAGTCGCGGAACGACTGCCCGAGCGCATCGAGGTACCGGCCGTCGCGGTAGACGAAGTACATCGGCACGTCGAGCGCGTAGTCGACGTAGCGCTCGAAGCCCATGCCGTCCTCGAACACGAACGGCAGCATGCCGGTGCGGTCGGGGTCGGTGTCCTGCCAGATCCGCGCCCGCCACGACTGCCAGCCGTTGATGCGGCCCTCGAAGAACGGCGAGCAGGCGAAGAGCGCGGTCGCCAGCGGCTGCAGCGCCAGCGCGACCCGGAACTTCTTCACCATGTCCGCCTCGGAGGCGAAGTCGAGGTTCACCTGCACGGTGCAGGTCCGGTACATCATCTGCGTGCCGTGGCTGCCCGTCTGGCCCATGTAGCGGGTCATCAGCGCGTAGCGCCCCTTGGGCATCACCGGCATCTGGCCGGCGGTCCATTCCGGCGCGGCGCCCAGACCGATGAAGCCGGCGCCGATGTCGTCGGCGATCGCCTTCACCTCGCGCAGGTGCTCGTTCACTTCGTCGCAGGTCTCGTGGATGGTATGCAGCGGCGCGCCGCTGAGCTCCAGCTGCCCGCCCGGCTCGAGGCTGACGTTGGCGCCGTCTTTCTCCAGCCCGATCAGCTTGCCCGCCTCCTCGACCGGGCGCCAGCCGTAGCGGTCGCGCAGGCTCTCCAGCATGACCCGGATCGAGCAGGGGCCGTCGTAGGGCAGCGGCAGGTGCCCGGCCAGGGTATAGCCGAACTTCTCGTGCTCGGTTCCGATCCGCCAGGCCTCGACGGGCTTGCAGCCGGCGGCCAGATATTCGGCGAGCTGGGCGCGGTCCGCTATCTGGCCGCCGCCGGTCTGGGGGATCGACATCGGGGCTCACCTCACCACTGCTCCGCGCCAGCCATAGTCAGCGGCTTCGGCCAAGGCAAGCGGCGGTCGCCTCCTCGCCGCAGCGCCGGTGCCGGCGCGCTTGAACGCCACATCGCGCCGGCTACCTTGTGCTGGGATCTCTACGGAGCCATCTCCATGAACCGCGCCGCGTCCGCACTCCCGTGGCGGTCGATCCTCGTCCTGATCGGGCGCCTGATCTTCGCTGCAGTCTTCCTTCTGGCCGTGTGCTTCAAGTTCGCCGACATCCACGCCACGGCAGCCTACATCGCCTCGGCCGGATTTCCCGCCCCGCTGCTCCTGGCCGGGCTTGCGGCGATCTTCGAGATCCTTCTCGTGCTCAGCTTCGTCAGCGGCGGCTACTTCACCGAAGCGACCCTGCTGGCGGCGGTCTACGTCCTCTTCCTCGGCTTCAGCTTCCACGGACCCTCGCACTGGGAGGGCAACCAGGCCGAGTTCGGCTTCTTCGTCGACCATTTCAGCTTCATGGCGGGACTGCTCTTCGCCGCGGCCTGTGGCCCGGGACGCTGGGCCCTGCCCTGGACGCTGGTCGACCGCTAAGCGAGGCTTCGACGCGATGGCGCAGGATCTCGAGCGATTCGTCGCGGCGCAGGACCCGGTCTGGCCGCAGGTGCTGGCCGAACTGGCAGCAGGCGCCAAGCGCAGCCACTGGATGTGGTTCGTCTTTCCACAGATCGCCGGCCTCGGCACCAGCGCGACGTCGGTTCGCTTCGCGCTCGGCTCGGTGGCCGAAGCGCAGGCCTACCTCGCGCACCCGGTGCTCGGCCCCCGCCTCGCCCGGGCGACCGCCCTTATGCTCGGGCACACGGAGGCGCCGGCCGCGTCGATCCTCGGCGGCATCGACGCGGTGAAGTTCCGCTCCTCGATGACGCTGTTCCACGCCGCCGCGCCGTCCGATCCGGCCTTCGCGCAGGCGCTCGATGCCTTCTGCGGCGGCCAGCCCGATCCGCGCACGCTGCAACTGCTCGCCGCGGACTGAAAAAGCGGCCGGCCCGGTCTCGGCCGGCCCGGTCGCCTACCGCGCCCGGGGCTTGCGCCCGAGGCCGATCTTCTTGGCCAGCTCCTGCCGCTTGGCGGCGTAGTTGGGCGCGACCATCGGGTAGTCCGGCTTCAGGCCCCACTTCGCCCGGTATTCCTCCGGCGTCATGTTATAGGCCGTCATCAGATGCCTTTTCAGCATCTTCAGCTTCTTGCCGTCCTCCAGGCAGATGATGTAGTCGTCGGTCACCGACTTCTTGATCGGCACGGCCGGCGTCAGCTCGACCGAGGCGGTCTCCTCGCCGGTGGCCAGCTCGTTGAGCTTGTTGAAAACCGACTGGATCAACTCGGGGACATCGTTCTGGATGACCGCGTTGTTGGCCAGATGGGCGGATACGATCTCGGTCATCAGGGCGAGAACCTCGCCGCGGCCGATAGCTTGATCTTCAGTCATGGTAGCGTCTTCCTGATCTCGGCATCCCGAAGCGACGGTAGCCATCCCCGGCCTAAGTGTACGAGCACCCTCCCGTACTTCGACGTTAGCAGATGCTTGAAAGACTTTATTAACTCGCGCAAGCTTTGACAAGAGTCGCAGTCGAAGTTTTGGGGAAAATTTTCATCACCGGCTCGTGAAAGATTGTCGGGCACTCGTGGCACAAAGTATGAGCGTCTTTAACGATCACCCGATAACAACGTTTTATAGCAAACTTTCGTTGCCGCCAGTCCCCGGGCCGCGTCGTTTCGGCGGAAATCCGCTCAGCTTACGGTAGCGCGCCAGACTAACCCGGTCGTAAAGCGCCCTTGCCGGCGTGGCGGGCAGCCTGTTCAATCCCCGGCGAAGCCGCGATTCCATCGGGTCCATGGACGCCACCCACCGCCTCAACGTCTCGGCCGGCGTCGCTTCGGTCGGCGCCGCCCTCTGTCTCGTCGCGCTCAAGCTCTGGGCGCTCGCGGCCACCGGCGCGCTCTCGGTGGCGGCATCGCTCGCCGATTCGGGGCTCGACCTGGTGGCCTCCTCGGTGGGGCTCGCCGGCATCCTCTACGCCGCCAAGCCGCCCGACGACGACCATTCCTTCGGGCACAGCTCCGCCGAGGATCTGGTGGCGCTGGGCCAGTCCCTGCTGGTCGCCGCCTCCGCCGGGCTGATCGGCTGGAGCGCCGTTCGCCGCCTTGCCACGCCGCAGCCGCTGACGGCCGAGGCCCAGGGCGTCGCCGCCCTTCTCGTCTCGCTCGGCATCACCGGCGCGCTGGTGCTCTGGCAGGGCCACGTCGCCCGGCGCAGTGGCTCGCGGATCGTCGCCGCCGACCGGCTGCACTACCTCGCCGACCTCCTGCCCACCCTCGGCGCCATCGCGGCGCTCGTCGCCTCGGCGCGCTGGGACATCCGCTGGCTCGATCCCGCAGTGGCGCTGGCGACCTGCGTGGTGCTGGTGCTCGGCGCCCGCCGCATCGGCCTGGGGGCCTGGGACGCGCTGATGGACCGGGCGGCCGATCCCGCGCTGCTGGCCGAGGTGCAGCGTATCGTCAGCTGCCACCCCGGGGTCCTCGGCTTCCACGACCTCAGGACCCGCACCGCCGGCAACAAAATCTTCATCCAGGTCCATCTCGAGCTCGACGGCAGCCAGTCGCTGACCTCGGCCCACGGCATTTCCGGCGGGGTGCGCCACGCCCTGCTCGACGCCCTGCCGAACGCCGACGTGATCATCCACCAGGATCCGATCTAGCGAAGCTCCCTCAGCCGGGCAGTTGCACTCCCCGCACCTCGACCCCCGGTCTTCCTCCCCGCCGAGGGTCAAGCGCGAAAGCCCAGCGGTTCATACAGGTTTGCTAACCTGGAGAGCAGTCGCGCGCGCGGAACGCGCGCGCCAGCATCAAGACTTGCGCGCACCGCGCGCTCGATTTGGCGGCAAAGGCCGCCCGCGGCCCCAGGCCGCGCCCCCTCGCCGGCCTTGCACTTCGCGCCGGAATCCACCCGCGCGGCGTCCGCCCGCGGACAGCGCCCCGGTCGAGAGCATCTCACGCGGCGTTCAGCCCCCGCTGCTCCAGCAGGGCGTCGACCCCCGGCATCCGGCCGCGGAAGTCCATGTAGAGTTCCGCCGCCTCGCGCGAACCGCCGGCGCTCAGGATGCAGGCGGCGAGCCGCTGCGCGGTCGCCGGGTCGAAGACGTCGCCCGCCTCGCGGAACGCCGCGAAGGCGTCGGCGTCCATCACCTCCGACCACATGTAGGAATAGTATCCCGAGGAATAGCCGTCGCCGGCGAAGACATGCTGGAAGTGCGGCGTGGCATGCCGCATGACGATCGCGTGCGGCATGCCGATCCGCTCCAGCGTCGCCGCCTGCGCCGCCATCGGATCCGCCGGCGCCGGCCCGGCATGGAAGTCGAGGTCGACTAGCGCCGAGGCCAGGTACTCCACCGTGGCGAAGCCCTGGTTGAAGTTGCGCGCCGCGATCAGCCGGTCCATCAGCTCGCGCGGCATCGGTGCCCCGCTGCCGGCGTGGCGGGCGTGGGCCTGCAGCACCTCGGGCGTCTCAAGCCAGTGCTCGTAGAGCTGGCTCGGCAGCTCGACGAAATCGCGCGCCACGCTGGTGCCGGAGACGAACTCGTAGGTGACGTCCGAGAGCAGTCCATGCAAGGCGTGGCCGAGCTCGTGAAAGAGCGTGTGCGCGTCATCGAAGGTCAGAAGGTCCGGCTCGCCCTTCGGCGCCTTGGCGAAGTTGCAGACGTTGACCAGAATCGGCCGCACCTCGCCGTCGAGCCGGCTCTGGCCGCGGAACGACGAGCACCAGGCGCCGGACCGCTTCGAGGACCGGGCGAAATAGTCGCCGATGAACACCCCGATGTGCCGCTCGCCCTGCCGCACCTCCCAGGCCCGGGCGTCGGGGTGGTAGAGCTCGGCCGCGATCGGATGGAAGCTCAGCCCGAACAGCCGCCCCGCCACGTCGAACGCGGCCTCGCGGATGTTCTCCAGCTGCAGGTAGGGCTTCAGCGCCGCATCGTCGAAATCGTGCTCGCGCGCCTGCCGGATCGCCGCGTAGTAGCGCCAGTCCCAGGGCTCCAGCGCCCCGTTCACCCCGTCCTCGCGCATCAGCTCCTCGAGCCGGGCCGCGTCCGCCTCGGCCCGCGCCCGTGCCGGCGCCCACACCGCCATCAAGAGGTCGCGCACCGCCTCCGGCGTCTTCGCCATCTCGGGCTCGAGCTTGTAGGCGGCGAAACTCGGGTACCCCAGCAGCCGCGCCCGCTCCTCGCGCAGCGCCAGCATCTCGGCGACCGTGGCGCGGTTGTCGCTGGCGCCGCCGTTCTCGCCCCGGGCGATCCAGGCGCGGAACGCCCGCTCGCGCAGGTCCCGGCGCGGCGAGGACTGCAGGAACGGCACGATCAGGCTCCGCGACAGCGTCACCAGGTGCCCGTCCTCGCCGCGGTCGGCCGCCGCCTGCGCCGCCGCCGCGACCACGTCGTCGGGCAGCCCCTCCAGATCGTCGGGACCGAGCGGCATCGACCAGGCCTTCTCGTCGGCCAGCACGTTCTGCCCGAACCCGGTGCCGAGGCTCGCCAGCCGCTCGAGGATCGCCTTCAGCCGCGCGCGCTCGCCGCCCTGCAGCCGCGCCCCGGCCCGGACGAACATGCGGTGGTAGAGCGTCAGCACCCGCTCCTGCTCCGCGGTCAGGCCGAGCTCGCCCTTCCGCGCCGCCAGCGCGTCGACCCGCGCGAACAGCGCCGCGTTCATCATCGTCTCGGAATGATGCGCCGCCAGCCGCGGACTGAGGTCGCGCTGCAGCGCCTCGATCGCGTCGCTGGTGTCGGCGCCGGCAAGGTTGAAGAAGACCGCCGCCACCCGGTCGAGCCCGTGCTGCGCCCGCTCCATCGCCTCGATGGTGTTGGCGAAGCTCGGCGGTGCGGGATCGGCGGCGATGGCGTCGAGGTTGGCCCGCGCCTCCGCCAGCACCGCCTCGAAGGCCGGCGCGAACTGGTCGGTCTCGATCGCCGCGAACGGCGGCAGACCGAAGGGCGTGGTCCAGTCCTCAAGCAGCGGGTTCATGCGATCCTCGTCCGGTCAAGCGTCCCGGCGGACACTTGGCCCGGACGAGGAAGCCGGTCAAGACCCGCTATGCGCGGCGTCGAGCGTCTGCGCGGTACCGCGGGCGAAAGCCTCGACGATGGCGCGATAGTATTCGGCGCTGGTGGCCGGCATCTTCACCAGGCTGCTGCCCGGCGGCAGGTACGGCACCACGTCCTGCGAGGTGGCGGTGACGTCGTAGGCGGCGGCGTTGGTGCCGTCGGGGTTGATCAGCGTCACCCGTCCGGACAGCTTCGCGGTCTCGGCGGTGGCGCCGCTCAGGAACGGGCTCCTGCAGCGAGATCTCGTCCACGTCGACGTCGATCTTCTTGCCCTTGGGGTCGATCCGCCCGACGAATTGTCCGGCGATCGCGGTCTCGAGATCGTCGCTCAGGTGCTGCCAGTAGGCGACGGCCTCGCGGCTGCCCACCGCGGGCAGGTCGGCCTCGACGGTGACCTCGGAGATGGTAAGCGGCTCGCTCTGCTTCATGCCGCCGCAGGCGGCCAGCACGAGCGCCGTTCCCGCGAGCAGTCCCAGCGCTTTCATCGCGCTCTCCCTTGTCTGTTCCCTCGCCACCGGCGGACTTCCGGCGGCTGCGGAGGGCAAACGCCGTTGGGGCCGAGCGGGTTCCTGCGGCCAGCGGATCGGCGGACTCCCGCCGGGGATCCGGAGAACGCCCGCATCCGCGCCGACCGCCGACGCCTGGCACGGGGGGCATGGTCAGCCGACGCAAGCTCGGCTAGCCTGCCCCGGCCGCGCGACCCCAGGGGAGAGTCTTCACATGCGCCTGTCGACTGCACTGGCCCTCGCGCTCGCGCTTTCCGCGAGCGCCCTGCCCGCTGCGGCGGCGGGCGTCCTCGACCGCATCAAGCAAACCGGTACCGTGCACTTCGGCTTTCGCGAGGACTCCGCGCCGCTCAGCTACCGCGACACCGGCGGCGGCCCCGCGGGCTACTCGGTGCTGGTCTGCAACGCCGTCGCCACCAGCCTGGCCCAACAGCTCGGCATCGCGCCGCTGAAGATCGACTGGCAGGCGGTGACGGCCAGCGACCGCTTCGACGAGGTGGCGAATGGGCATATCGACCTCCTGTGCGGCGCCGCCTCGATCACCCTCGCCCGTCGCGAGCAGGTGAATTTCTCGCTGCCGACCTTCGTCGATGGCGCCGCGGTGATGCTGCACCGGGGCGCCGATCCGAAATTCGATGCGCTCGCCGGCAAGAAGATCGGCGTGCACGCCGCCACCAGCACCGAGACGACGCTGCGCAACTCGCTCAAGGCCAAGGGCATGGATGCCGAGGTCGTCACCTTCGACAGCCACGACGCCGGCCTCGCGGCCCTCGAGAGCGGCGACATCGACGCCTATTTCGGCGACCAGTCGATCCTGTTCCGGCTCTACTTCGCCAGCGAACAACGCAAATCGCTGGTGGTCTCCGACAACACGCTGACGATCGAGAAGCAGGGCCTCGCCATGCCGCGCGGCGACGACGACTTCCGGCTCGCGGTCGACCGGGCGATCAGCGAGCTCTACAGCTCGGGCAAGATGGCGGAGTTCTTCAAGGCGGCGTTCCCCGGCGCCAGCCCGGGCGTCGCGCTCAAGTCGCTGTTCCTGCTCGGACCCGACATGCCCTGACCGGCAGTCTCAGGCCGCCACGATCGCCTCGGCGAACAGCGCCGCGCTTCGACGTTCCCTCCCGAGGCGATGCAGATCACCGCGTCGCCGCCGATCTCGGCGGGCCGGAACAGCGCCGCCGCCAGCGACACCGCGCCGCCCGGCTCCAGCACCAGCCGCAGGTGGGCGAAGGCCAGCCGCATCGCCGCCAGCGCTTCGGCGTCGCTCACCGCCAGCCCCGGCCCGGCCAGCCGCTGCAGCACCGGGAACGTCAGCGCCCCCGGCCGCGGCGTCAGGATCGCATCGCAGATCGACCCGGTCGCCGCAGCGTTGCCGAGCCGCTCGCCGGCGACCAGCGAGCGGGCCACGTCGTCGAACCCCGCCGGCTCCACGGTCCGCACCCGCAGCCCCGGCGCCGCCGCCTCCAGCGCCAGCGCCACCCCGGCGCTCAGCCCGCCGCCGCCGCAACAGACCAGCACGTCGGCCGCACGCTACCCCGGCTTCCGCCGCCTGCGCCGCGATCTCCAGCCCTGTGGTGCCCTGCCCCGCGATCACCTCGGGATCGTCGAACGGCGGCACCAGCGTCAGCCCCCGCGCCCGCGCCAGCTCCGCCCCCAACGCATCGCGGTCCTGGGTCGCGCGGTCGTAAAGCACCACCTCCGCGCCGAAGGCCTCGGTCCCGGCGATCTTCACCGCCGACGCATCGGACGGCATCACGATCACCGCCCGCACCCCGTGCGCCGCCGCGGCCCAGGCCACGCCCTGGGCGTGGTTGCCCGACGAATAGGCCACCACCCCGCGCGCCCGCGTGGCGGCATCGAGCGCCGAGATCGCCGCCCAGGCCCCGCGCGCCTTGAACGACCCGGTCACCTGCAGGCACTCCGCCTTGACCAGCACCCGCCGCCCGGCGATCCGGTCGAGCGCCTCCGCCCCCAGCATCGGCGTGCACCGGATGCCCCGCGCCCGCGCCGCCGCCGCCCGGATCGCCGCGATCCCGGTCAAACCTCCACCCGCTCCAGCAGCGCTTCCAGCGCCGCCAGCGCCTCGGGCTCGTCGAGGAACGGCACGTGCCCGCGATCCGGCACCTCCGCCACGATCATATCCGGCCGCCGCTCGCGCATCTTCGCCACCGTCTCCGCCGTCAGCAGATCCGAGTTCGCCCCGCGCACCACCGCCAGAGGCACGCCCTCCAGGGCATCGAACAGCGGCCACATGTCCGGCGCCGGCTGGCCCGCGGTCGCCTCGATGTTGTCGCGTATCCGGGGATCGTAGTTCAGCGTCAGCCCCTCCGGCCCCGCGTCGAACCAGCGCCGGGCGAGGCTCATCCACTTCGCGTCCGACAGCCCCGGGAACCGCGCGCCGAGCCGCGCCTTCAGGGCCGCCACGACCTCCTCGTAGGTCTTCGCCTTCGGCGTCACCCCGAGGTAGCTCATGATGTTCGCCAGCCCCTCCGGCGCCAGCTCCGGCCCGATGTCGTTCAGCAGCACCCCCGCCAGCCGCGGCTTGGCGGTCGCCGCCAGCACCATCGCGATCAGCCCGCCACGCGAGGTGCCGACGATCACCACCCGCGCGAGCCCGAGATGGTCGAGGAACTCCACCACGTCCCGCGCCTCGACCCCCACGTTGTAGTTCGCCGGGTCCGGGTCGCGGTCCGACTGCCCCCGCCCGCGCAGCGTCAGCCGGATCAGCCGGTGCCGCCCGCCCAGCGCCGCCGCCAGCTCGTCGAAATCCGCGCCGTTGCGCGTCAGCCCGGGCAGGCACAGAGCGGCAGGCCGCTCCCTCATCGGAATAGGCCAGGCTCAGCCCGTCGGACGTGGTGAAACGCTTCATGCTGCCCCCGCAAGCTCCGGAATGGTGGAAAGATCGGCGACGACGCGCCGCGGCACCCAGGGCAGCCGGTCCACCGGCTCGCCCGCGCGGTTCACCCAGACCGTGTCGAAGCCGTAGCCCGCCGCCGCCGCCGCGTCCCAGCCGTTCGACGACACGAAGAGCACCTCGCCCGGCGACACCCCGAACTCCGCCCCGACCAGGTCGTAGACCGCCCGCGCCGGCTTGTAGACGCCCACCGCCTCCACCGACAGCACCGCGTCGAGGAACCCGCCGATCCCCGCACTCGCCACCGCCGCCTCGCAGCATCGCCGGCGCCCCGTTCGACAGGATCGCCGCGCGAAACCCGCCCTCGCGCAGCCGCGCCAGCATGCCCGGCACCTCCGGATAGGCGTCCAGCTCCTGATAGAGCGCCAGCAGCCGCGCCCGGAGCCCCGGCTCCGCCAGCCCCGCCGCCTCCAGCGCCCAGTCCAGCCCGTCCCCGGTCACCGTCGAGAAATCCGCGTGCGCCCCGGTGATCGCCCGCAGCCAGGAATACTGCAGCTGCTTGGCCCGCCAGTCCGCCGCCACCCGCGGCCAGGCGGCGGCGAAGCCGGCGCGCCCGGGCTCCCCGGCCACCCGCCGCGCCGCGGCGGCGACGTCGAACAGCGTGCCGTAGGCGTCGAAGACCACGACCTCGATCACGCGGCTGGGCTACCCTTCACAGGTTCTCCGGCTGCGCCATGCCGATGGCATGGAAGCCGCCGTCGACGAAGATCACCTCGCCGGTGGTGCAGGCGCCGAGATCGGAGGCGAGATAGACCGCGGTGCCGCCCACCGCCGCCAGCGTCGCGTTGGCGCGCAGCGGCGCGTTCAGCTCGGTTTCCCGGTAGACCTTGCGCGACCCGGCGATCGCCGCCCCGGCCAGCGTGCGCATCGGCCCCGGCGAGATCGCGTTCACCCGGATGCCGTCAGGCCCGAGGTCGTTGGCGAGATAGCGCACCGCGCTCTCCAGCGCCGCCTTGGCCACGCCCATCACGTTGTAATGCGGCGTCACTCGTTGCGCGCCCGAGATAGGTCAGGGTCAGGATCGCCCCGCCCCGCTGCATCAGCGGCGCCGCCCGCCGGGTCAGCTCGACCAGGCTGTAGCAGGAGATGTCGAGCGAGCGCAGGAAGTTCGCCCGGCTGGTGTCGAGGAAGCGCCCGTCGAGCTCGACCTTGTCGGAATAGGCGATGGCGTGCACCAGGATGTCCAGCCCGCCCCAGTCCGCGCCGACCCGCTCGAACAGCGCGTCGAGCGAGGCGGGATCGCGCACGTCCGCCGGCACCACGATCCGCGAGCCGAGGCTCTCGGCCAGCGGGATCACCCGCCGCTCGAAGCCCTCGCCCTGGTAGGTGAAGGCCAGCTCCGCCCCCTGCGCCGCGAAGGACCTGGCGATGCCCCAGGCGATCGAATGGTCGTTGGCGACCCCGAGGATCAGCGCGCGCCTGCCCTTGAGCAGCGCGCCCGGCACCGGCTCACCCGGCATGGCGGCTGAGCAGGATCGAGGCGTTGGTACCGCCGAAGCCGAAGCTGTTGGTCATCACCGTGTCGAGCCCGGCATCGTCGACGCGCTCGGTCGCGATCTCCGCCGGCCTCAGCTCCGGGTCCAGCGTCTCGACGTTGATCGAGGGCGCGATGAAGTCGTCGCGCAGCATCAGCAGGCAATAGATCACCTCCTGCGCCCCGGTGGCCCCCTGGCTGTGCCCGGTCATCGACTTGGTCGAGCTGATCGGCGGGGTCGTGCCCTCGCCGAACACCCGGCGCACCGCCAGCACCTCGCTGACGTCGCCGACCGGCGTCGAGGTGCCGTGGGCGTTGATGTAGCCGACCCTGCGGCCCTCGGGCAGCGTCGCCAGCGCCAGCCGCATCGCCCGCTCGCCGCCGACGCCCGACGGCGCCACCATGTCGTGCCCGTCCGAGGTGGCGGCGTAGCCGGTCACCTCGGCATAGATCTTCGCCCCCCGCGCCCTGGCGTGCTCCAGCTCCTCCAGCACCACCATGCCGCCGCCGCCGGCGATCACGAAGCCGTCGCGGTCGGCGTCGAAGGCGCGCGACGCCTTCTCCGGCTGGTTGTTGTACTTGGAGCTCATCGCGCCCATGGCGTCGAACAAACACGACAGGGTCCAGTCGAGTTCCTCGCCGCCGCCGGCGAAGACGATGTCCTGCTTGCCCCACTGGATCTGCTCGACGCCGTTGCCGATGCAATGCGCGCTGGTCGAGCAGGCCGAGGTGATCGAGTAGTTGAGCCCCTTGATCCTGAACGGGGTCGCGAGGCACGCCGAGACCGTCGAGGACATGCAGCGCGTCACCATGAACGGCCCCATCCGCTTCGGGCTGCCCTTCTCGATCACCGTGCGGTGCGCCTCGAACAGGTTGCGCGTCGAAGGCCCGCCCGAGCCGGCGATCAGTCCGGTGCGCTCGTTGGAGATATCGCTCTCCTCCAGCCCGGAATCCGCGATCGCCTGCTGCATCGCCAGATAGGCGAAGGCGGCGCCGTCGCCCATGAATCTCAACTGGCGCTTGTCGATGTGCTCGCTCACGTCGATCTCGGGGCGTCCGTGCACCTGGCAGCGGAAGCCGTGCTCGGCATAGCTGGGCGCGAAGCTGATCCCCGAGCGGCCCGCCTTCAGCGACCGCGCGACTTCCTCGGCGTCGTTGCCGATCGACGAGACGATGCCGAGGCCGGTGATCACGACACGGCGCATGGCCCGGTCCCTCCTTCAGTCCTGAAACAGCCCGACCTTCATTTCGGTGGCGGTATAGATCACCTCGCCGTCCGCCCGCATCGTGCCATTGGCGATCCCGAGCTTCAGCTTGCGGTCGATGACCCGGGTGAAGTCGACCGTGTACTCGATCAGCTTCACCTTCGGCGTCACCATGCCGCTGAACTTCACTTCGCCGACCCCGAGCGCCCGGCCGCGGCCGGTCATGCCGCGCCAGCCGAGGTTGAAGCCGGTGAGCTGCCACAGCGCGTCGAGCCCCAGGCAGCCGGGCATCACCGGGTCGCCGAGGAAATGGCACTGGAAGAACCAGAGCTCCGGGTGCACGTCGAACTCGGCGACCACGTGGCCCTTGCCCTCGCTGCCGCGATCGGCCGAGATGTCGGTGACGCGGTCCATCATCAGCATCGGCGGCGCCGGAAGCTGCGGGTTGCCGGGGCCGAACATCTCGCCACGGGCGCATGACATCAGCCCCTCGTAGTCGAATTGTGTCGGTCTGCCGGTCATCTCGAGCCCAGGCTCCCGTCCCGTTTGCGTCGGCGACCTCTAGCATCGCTCCGCGCGCGGGTGCAAGAGCTTGGCGGGCGAGCCCCGGGCTGCCGGCTCACCAAAGCGGCACTGGAATATTCCGCGGCGATCTGATTAAGTCGTGAGCAATCGGAGACTTCGGGACGAGGACATGCAGGCGGCCAGGACCCCGGATCGGCGCCCCTCGCGGGTCAAGGCGGTGGCCTGGCTGGCGGGCGCCGGGCTTCGCCCGACCCGCCAGCGGCTGGCGCTCGCCGAACTGCTGGTCGGCGACGGCCGCAACCGCCACGTCACCGCCGAGAGCCTGCACGAGGCCGCGCGCCGCCAAGACGCCCCGGTTTCGCTCGCCACCGTCTACAACACCCTGCGCGCCTTCTGCCAGGCCGGGCTGATGCACGAGGTCACCGTCGACGGCACCCGCTCCTATTTCGACACCCGCACCGACGACCACCCCCACTACTACTGGGAGGAGGACGGCCGCCTGACCGACGCCCCGAACGACGCGGTCGTGCTCGCCGCCGCCCCGCTGGTGCCCGAAGGCGCCGAGCTCGCCCGCATCGACGTCGTCATCCGCCTCCGCCGCACGCCGCACTGAAGCCCGCAGACGAGCGCCCGCCGCCGCCGGCCGCGGCCCTCAGAACTCCTCCGCCTGGGGCAGGTCGTCGGTGATCGTGTACCAGGGGGCCTTCGAGCCCACCATGATGTGCCGGCTCGGCCGGATGCCCGGATCGTCCCGCAGCGTCCCCATCGCCACGTGCGCGTAGGCGCCCTCCCTGACCACGGAGTAGAGCAGCGAGCCGCAGGTCCGGCAGTGCAGGTCGTGGGTCGCCTCGCGCGCGCCGAAGATCAGCAGGTTCTCCGCCCCCGCGACCAGCCGCAGCCGTTCGACCCGGATCCCGGCCAGCGCCTTGAACGCCGACCCGGTCGCGCGCCGGCACCGCGAGCAGTGGCAGTTCAGCGCATACTCGAAGGCATCCGCCACCTCGTAGCGCACCGCCCCGCACAGGCACTCCCCGCGGAGCACCCGCCCCTCCGTCGTCTCGGTCCCTGGCATCGAACGTTCTCCCCCGCTGCGCCGCGCGCGCAAAACCTCCATACGCGTTCCATATGGCGTCACGCGCGCCTGCCTGGGCGGCGCGGAACGCGCCTGCCAGGGGCAGTATCCGTCTTGCGTCAAGCGGCATGGGGGGTCCATTTCCGGCGGTCTCGGAGCAGGGCGTTGGCGAGGACGAGGAGCTTGCGCATCACCGCCACGAGCGCCAGCTTCTTCGGTTTGCCGGCGGCCACCAGGCGCTCGTAGACGGTGCGCAGGTCGGGGTTGTGGCGGGCGGCGACGAGGGCGGGCATGTAGAGGGCGCGGCGCAGGGCCGCGCGGCCGCCGCCGATGAAGGCGCGGCCGCGCCACTGACCGGAGCTGCGGGTGAGGGGCGCGACCCCGGCCAGCGCCGCCGCCTGCCGGCCCTCCATGCCGCCGAGCTCGGGCATCTCGGCCAGGATCGTGGTGGCGGAGGTCGCCCCGAGGCCGGGGATCGAGACCAGGATCGCCTCCCGGGCGCGGAGCTCCGGGTCGGCCCGCACGAGGGCGGCCAGCGCGGCGTCGAGCTCGGCGATGTCGGCCTCGACCGCCTTCAGGCGCCGCTCGATCTGGCGGCGCACGAGCGCATGCGCCGCGGTCTGCCGCTGCGCCAGGAGCGCGGTGCGGTCCTTGACCAGCGCCTGGCGGCCGCTCGACAAGGCATTGAGATCGGACTGGGTTTCGCCCCGGGGCGCCTGCGGCTCCAGCTCCAGCACCTGCCCCATCCGCGCCAGCATCGCCGCGTCGATCCGGTCGGTCTTGGCCCGCCGCCCCAGCGCCTGGGAGAAGCGCCGGGCCTGGCGCGGGTTGACCTTGCAGTAGAGCAGCCCGGCGTGCTCGAGCGCCTCGGCCAGCGCCCGGTGATAGGCCCCGGTCGCCTCGAACACCACCCGCGGCGCGTCCGCCGGGGGCGCGCCCCCGGCGGACGCGCCCGGCCCCTCGAGCCAGGCGATCAGCGCCGCATGGCCGCGGCCGGTGTTCGCGAACCGCGCGCCGGGCGCCTCGGGAAAACAGCCGACGTCCAGCCAGTCCTTGGAAATGTCGATGCCTCGATCTGCCGAAGGCGTATCAATACGCGTTCCATACCCTCATATCCTTGCCCACCGACCGAGGTCAGTGTTCCAGGTCCTCGTCCGGCCCCACGCCCCACAGCGTCTCCCGCGGCAGCCAGCCCCGCACGCCGTCCGCAGCGATCTCGCACCAGGTCTCGTCGCAGCTCTCCAGCCGCCCGACCACCCCGGGCTCGGCCATCGCCCGCACCGCCGCCCGGTCCGTCGGCCCGGCCCGAAGCGGCACCGCCGCCGCGCCCCGCACCAGCGCCGTCCGCACCCCGCTGAGCAGCGCATGGTGGACCCAGCCGCCCACGCCGTCGGCATCCCGCACCCGCCGCCACTGGCCATACTCGGCGGTGATCTCCAGCGGCAGGCCCTGGTGCACGAACTCCCAGTCCACCCGCTGATCGAGGCTCGGCCCGCGCCGGGCATTGGCGGTTTCCGCGCGCAGCGAGACGAAGCGCGGCAGCGGCAGGTTGGTCACCGGGCCGCGATCCGGATCGCTGCCCGCCGCCGGCGCGGCAGGCGCCAGCGCCACCACCATAAGGAGTGCCGTCGCCCGCACGAGGCGAGCCGGGGTCGCAGCCGTCATGGCAGTCCTGCTCTCTTGCCCAGGTGCCGGGAAGTGTCTGGATTTCTCCGCCCTTCCCGTGCAATCATTGCCCCGAGCATAACGATAATCAGCGCGCCGAGAAACAGGAAATCGCATGCCCTCTGCCCGCACGCGCGTCGTGGTGACGCGACGCCTGCCCGCGCCGGTCGAGGCGCGAATGCAGGAACTCTTCGACGTCAGGCTCAACGAAGAGGACCGGCCGATGACGGCCGAGGATCTCGGCCGGGCCATGGCCGAGGCCGACGTTCTCGTCCCCACCATCACCGACCGCATCGACGCCCGCCTGCTCGCCCAGGCCGGCCCGCAGCTCCGGCTGATCGCCAACTACGGCGCCGGCTTCGACCACATCGACGTCGCGACGGCCTTGCAGCGCGGCATCATGGTCTCCAACACCCCCGGGGTCCTCGCCGAGGACACCGCCGACATGGCGATGGCGCTGATCCTCGCCGTGCCCCGGCGCCTGCCCGAGGGCTGGATCCTGATGCAGCGCGGCGAGTGGCAGGGCTGGAGCCCGACGGCGCTGATGGGCCACCGCATCGCCGGCAAGAAGCTCGGCATCCTCGGGCTCGGCCGCATCGGCCGCGCCATCGCCCGCCGCGCCCGCACCTTCGGCCTCGTCGTCCACTACCACAACCGCCGCCGGCTGCATCCCGACATCGAGGCCGAGCTCGGCGCCACCTGGTGGGAGAGCCTCGACCAGATGCTGGCCCGCATCGACATCCTCAGCGTCAACGTGCCGCACACCCCCTCGACCTTCCACATCATGAACGCCCGGCGGCTGAAGCTGATGAAGCCCACCGCCTACATCGTCAACACCGCCCGCGGCGAGGTGATCGACGAGAACGCGCTGACCCGGATGCTGCGCGCCGGCGAGATCGCCGGCGCCGGCCTCGACGTCTACGAGCACGGCCACGACATCAACCCCCGCCTGCGCGACCTGCCGAACGTGATGCTCTTGCCGCACATGGGCTCGGCGACGATCGAGGGCCGGCTCGAGATGGGCGAGAAGGTGATCATCAACATCAAGACCTTCGCCGACGGCCACCGGCCGCCGGACCAGGTCGTCCCGTCGATGCTCTGAACCCGGCGTGACCGTCGACATCTACGCGCCGACGCCGCAGGACGGCCTGAGCCTCGCCGAGCTGAAGCTCTACCACCAGATCATGGACTACCGCGCCAGCCTCGGGCCTCGCCCCGATCCCGCTGTCGCGCGGCCTGACCACCACCGCCGGCCGCCACGTCGTCGATACCCGCGAGAACATCTGGGCCGCCGGCCTGAAGCTGCCGCCGCACGCCAACCTGCACAGCTGGCACGACGCGTTCTACTTCGACGACCACAGCGCCCCCGACGCCATGCGCGGCGCACCGGCGCGGCTCGGCACCGGCTACGACGCGCCCGGCCACGAGATCTCCGCCGCCGGGTACGCCGACTCGGCCGCCGCGCTCGACGGCTGGGAACACTCGCCGGGACACAACGCCATCCTGACCGAGAGCGGCGACTGGACCGGCGCGCACTTCCTCGCCATCGGCATCGGCCTCGACACCTCCTACATGGACGACATCTACCAGGGGCGGATCTACCACGTCTGGTTCGGCGAGGTCCGCGACCCGACCGGCGCGCCCGGGATCCACGGCACCGCCCGGGGCGACAGCATCCTCGGCACCGCCTTCGCCGACTGGATCGACGGCCACGGCGGCAACGACCGCATCAACGGGGCCGGCGGCGCCGACCGCATCCTCGGCGAGGGCGGCGCCGACCGGCTCTCGGGCGGCGCCGGCAACGACCGCCTCTCCGGGGGGTGGGGCAGGGACGTCATCAACGGCGGGACCGGCGCCGACCGGATCTGGGGCGGAGCGGGCGGCGACCGCCTCTCGGGGGGGTGGGGCCGGGACGTCATCAACGGCGGCGCCGGCCGCGACGTGATCCACGGCAACGGCGGCAACGACCGGCTGGCGGCCGGACCGGGCGGAGGCCGGCTCGACGGCGGCAGCGGCGCCGACCGGCTCCAGGCCGGGCCCGACCACGATCTGCTGACCGGAGGCGCCGGCGCCGATGTCTTCGTCTTCACCACGCCCGGCCAGGCGGGTCGCGGCTCCGCCCGCGATCTGATCACGGATTTCCAGCCCGGCCTCGACCGCCTCGACCTCTCGCGGATGGACGCCGATACCACGCATGCCGGAAACCAGGGCTTCGAGCTCCACGGCGCGACCCTCACCGGCCATCCGGGCGCCCTCGCCTTCGCCCACGGTGTCCTCGCCGGCGACCTCGACGGCGACGGATCGCCCGATTTCGAGATCGCGCTGGAGGGCGTCGCTTCGCTCGGGCCGCACGACGTCCTGCTCTGACGCCCCCCGTTAACCAGGGTTTCGATCCGGTTACCGGATCAGGCAATTCTCATTGTTTTCAATAGCTTATCTCTGTGCGCAGAGGCCCGGGTGAACCGCGATTCGCGCCCCTGCCGCGGCGCGATGGGATCCGGTCGTTTAGGAAAATGCGACAGGTTCGTTGGGCCGCGACTGCGCCCGTGCTAGGCTCGCGCCGGGTGTGGGGGTTCGGCAATGCCGCGGGTTCTGGTTGTGCTTCTGGTCGTGCTGCTGGCAGCGCTCCGCCCGCCCCATCCGGCGCAGGCGGCGGAACTGATCTTCGAGGCCTTCGATCCGGCGCCGCTGAACCCCTCCGAGAAGCGCCTGCTGCAGACGGCGCTGGCGGCGACCGGTGACTACCAGGGCACGCTCGACGGGGTCTGGGGGCAGATGAGCCAGCAGGCGCTGGACACCTACGCCACCCGCGAATTCGGCGACGCCGCGCTCAACGCCCACGCCGCAGCCCTGGTGCTCGGCTTTCTCGATGAGGTCAGCCAGCGCGGCTGGGATTTCAGCTACCTTCCCGAGCTCGGCGTGTCGCTCGCCCTGCCGCTGGCGCAGCTGACCGCGCCGGCACCCGACGACGGCGGCCAGCGGCGCTGGACCAGCGACGGCTCGCTGACCATCCTCACCCAGCGCCTCGGCCGCCAGCAGGCGCTGACCTGGCACGATGCGGCGGCCCGGGCCAACGCCCGCCCCGAGGCGCTCTCCACCACCCGCGACGCCGACCTTCTCGTCACCGGCGGCGTGCTCCGCGACGGCCGCATCTTCTACACCCGCTCCGACCGCACCGGCGCCGACTGGGCCACGGTCTACCTGGCCGGCGCCGCGACAGAGGCCGGCGCGCTGAACCTGGTCGCCCACAGCATCCGGCCCGGCCGGCCGCTGCCCTGGGACCTGCCGCAGGGCGGCCGGCTCTCCGGGCTGGTCAGCGCCACCGAAGACTTCCTGCAGGAGGCGGGCGGCAAGCTCGCCGACGGCCAAACCCCGGAACCCGCGCCCGCGCCCGCCGCCGTGGAGGGCGAGATCGGCACCAGCAGCACCGGCACCGGCTTCTATCTCGGCGCCCGCACCG
Source organism: uncultured Alphaproteobacteria bacterium (assembly GCA_963847795.1). Lineage (GTDB taxonomy): Bacteria > Pseudomonadota > Alphaproteobacteria > Rhodobacterales > Rhodobacteraceae > Amaricoccus. The sequence continues at coordinate 892,535 of CAWKBH010000006.1, read as the reverse complement.
TGGTCACGGCCGACCACGTCATCGCCGGCTGCAACCGGGTGACCCTGGCCGACGGCACCGGGCTGACCCTGATCGCCGCCGATCCCGACCTCGACGTCGCCGCGCTGATGACGCCGGACCGGGCCCGGCACTGGCTTTCGCTGGCGACGGGCCGGCTCCGGCTCGGCCAGCGGGTGCATGCGGCCGGCTTCCCCTACTACAGCATCGCCGGAACCTCGCTGAACCTCACCAGCGGCAACGTCAGCGCGCTCGCCGGCGTCGACGACGACGACCGGTTCTTCAGCTTCACCGCCCCGGTTCAGCCCGGCAACAGCGGCGGGCCGCTGATCGACGCACATGGCACCGTCCTCGGGCTGGTGGTGGCGCGGCTCTCGGACGACTACATCGTCGAGGCCACCGGCAGCCTGCCGCAGAACGTCAACTATGCCCTGAACGAGGCCGAACTCGCCGCCTTCCTGCGCCGGAGCGGCGTGGCCGCCTCGGCGGGCGGGCTCGACAGCTTCGACATGGACGACGGCGCCCCGGACGGCTTCGACGCCGCCGTAGTGCCGATCCTCTGCGATTCCCCGGCCCCGAACCCCGCCGCCGCCTCGGCCGGCGCCACCGTCACCTCGCGCCACGCCGCCGAGAAGATGATCCTCCGCCCCTAGACTCGGCCCTCAGTCGACCGAGGCCAGGGCGTCGTTCATTTCGGTCAGGAACCGGTGGCTGCGAAAGTAGCTGAGCGCGTGCTCGCGGCCCGCCTGACCCAGCTCCCGGGTTTCCGTCGGGTAGCGAACCAGGCGTTCGAGATGGTCGGCGAGGACCGCCTGACCTGCTTCACCCACGGGAAACAGCAGGCCGGTGATGCCGTCGGCGATGATCTCGGTGGTGCCTCCGGCTGCGGTTCCGAGCACCGGCAGGCCGAAGGCCATTGCCTCGATGGTCACCCGCCCGAAGCACTCGCCGCGGCCGGTGGCACCTCCCTGGGAATTCATCACGTAAGCGTCGCTTGCCCCGTAGAAGGCGGCAATTTCCGATTGGGCGACATAAGTTCTCGAAGGCGAGAGGACCCGCCGTTCCTCGGGCGTGAGTTCGGCAAGCACGGCCTGGCGCTGTTGCTCGGATTTCAGTCCGACGACCAGCAGCTTGAGCGGCAGCTCGCGTTCGCGCGCCGCCTCTGCGACCGTGCGGATCAGCATCCGCTGACCCTTCTGCGGCGCGAACGTCCCGATGCTGCAGACGAGAAAGTCGTCCGGAGCGACGTTCAGGCGCTCGCGCAGCTCGTCCCGGGTCAGCGCCGGCCCCTTGCCGGCACCCGAGCGCCGGCGGTTCTCCGGAAACGGCAGGCTTGGCTGCACCACCTTCGCTGCAAAGGAGTCGCTGAGCGCCGGGTGGAGCACGCGGGTATTCTCGAGGCAGACGCACCACCTCGGCCCACGCCGCCCGCGCGGCCTCGCTGTCGAAAAGCGCCAGTGCGACGTTCTCGAGCGGCTCCATGTCCTCCCGATAGAGCTCGACGTCGATTTCGTGGATCCACCAGACAAGCTTCGCGGCGAGGCCGGGATCGCTTTCGAGGCAGGTCCTTACCCAGGTCTTGGTCTTTTCGCTCGCCGTGTTCACCACGATCAGGTCGGCGTCCCGCGCCAGCGGAATGGCGGTCTCGATCGGGATGCGAGGAACCAGAAACTCGGAGGCCAGGTTCCAGCCGTCCACGTCGTCGGCCACGCTCGCCAGGCGAACCGACGCGCCGCCGTCGATCATCGCCCGGGCCGTCTCCACGAGCAGGAGCGGGGAGCCGGTCCGGCTGAGGTCGTGCGAGATCATCAGGATGCTCTTGCCGCTCAGCGCGTTCCGCTGCCCCGGAACCCGCGCCAAAGTCTCGGCCGGCAAGGTCGCTGTCCAGGTGTCGGATGTGATCGGACCGGGCGCGTCCCCCTGCCCCCGGCCCCGCTGGCCCGTGGTCACGAACAGCCGGTCGTCCAGGCGTCCCGCGACCGGGATCTTCAGGCAGTAGGGCAAATGGCCGGCGATCGTCCAGCGATCCTCGCGGACGTCGTAGGCCTGGATGGCGTCGGAAATCCTCAGGTAGAACTGCTCGGGGTGCTTGTAGACCTGCCCCCCGAGCAGCAGCACCCTCCCGTCAACGGCGATGGTCGCGAAGTCGCAATGCGAGGTGGCGACCGGCAGGTCCGCGATGCGCTCCCACGACCCGGAGGGCTCGTCCAGCCGGAAGGCGCAGGACAGATAGGTCTCCCGCGTGCAGGGCGTGCACCTGCAATCGGGATCGCCGGGGATCGCCCGGAAGTCGCCCTGCTGTCCGCCGAAGACATAGAGCCCGTCGTCGACGACGCAGCTTCCGCGATGCATCCCGGCCACCGGAATCGGCCGCTCCCGGCGCCACCGGTCCTCGCCGGCCATGCCGTCCGACACCGCCAGGCTCCAGTGATCCGCTGTCGGCGTCCAACGGTCTTCGGCCGCCCCGCCGACCAGGTGCAGCCGCCCGCGCCAGAGCTGCATCGCCGCGGCATAGCGGGGCTCCGGAACCGACGGCAGGCGATGCCAGCGATCCTCCACGGTGTCGTAGGCGAAGGCGTCGCGCACGGCCGGCCGGCATTGCGGCCCGAGCTGGCCCGAAGCGAAATAGATGAAGCGCTCTCCATCCCCGGCAACCGCGCAGTGCGAGTGGGCCAGGTCCGCCGGCGTCGAGATCCTGCGCACCCAGCGCTCCCGGCGCATATCGAACACGAAGATCTGGTCGCTCGAGCCGTCCAGCGACTTGTAGCCGCAGACCACGAACAAGAGGTGCCCGATCTGGGCGCCGCCCGCATCGTAGAGCCGCTCCGGACAGGGGCGGGAACGACCCCATCGCAGGCCGTCGCGCGTTCTCAGGGCCTGCTCGAAATCGAGCTTCTCCAGGCGCCGGCGCAGCCACCTGCCCCCACGACTGGCCCCGAGCGACCGCCGGTATCCGACAGGCAGCGCGCCGCTTGCCGCTCGAAGACCTGTCCACGCATGCTTGAAAACCATCACCCGCGTCGAGATACACGGGCTCGTGTGGTTGTCAATCGGCTGCCCACGGCCGCACACCGCCAGCGGCGTCCGACCGCCGTTGCCGGACAGCCCCAGCGGCCCCGCGGCTCAGCCCAGGTGGCCGGACACCGCCGCGCCGAAGGCCTGGAACAGCGGCCGCGACACCGGGTCGTTGGCGGCATTCCACTCCGGGTGCCACTGCACCGCCATGGCGAAGCCCGGCGCCGCTTCGACCACGATCGCCTCCGGCGTCGTGTCGGGCGCATAGCCCTCGATCACGATCCGCGCGCCCTTGTCGAGGATGCCCTGACCATGCAGCGAGTTCACCAGCACCTCGCGCGCCCCGAGCACCCGGTGGAACTGGCCGCCGTCCGTGAGGCTGACGATGTGGCGGTGCTCGAACTTCTCCTCCAGCGTCCCGTCGGGCGGCATGCGGTGGTTCATCCGCCCCGGGATCTCGCGGATCTCGGGATGCAGCGTGCCGCCGAAGGCGACGTTGAACTCCTGGAACCCCCGGCAGATGCCGAAGACCGGCACGCTGCGCGCGACGCAGGCGCGGATCAGCGGCAGCGTCACCGCGTCGCGGTCGGGGTCGAAGGACCCGTGCTTCTCGGTCGGCTCGTGGCCGTAGTGGCTGGGGTGCACGTTCGGCCGCCCGCCGGTGAACACGAAGCCGTCGCAGGTCTCGATCAGGTCGCTGATCGCCCCGACCTTGGGGATCGCCGGCACGATCAGCGGGATCGCCCCGGTCAGATCGGCGACCGCCTCGATGTTGGAGAGGCCCACGGCCTGCACCGGGTACTCGTTGTTGATCAGGTGCGAGTTGCCGATGATGCCGATGACGGGCTTGGCCATTGACCGACGCTGCATGATGACGCTCTGCAATAAAGATAGGATATGGATGGCGTTGCGTCGAGGGCTCAGAGCCCCGAGGCAACGAGCGCGGGGCCTGCCACCCGGCGCGCCGAGATGGTCACCGCCGGCCCGTGGCGCAGGAACCGGTACAGGACCTGCGGGTAGCCGGGCACCGAGACCCGCTGGTCCTCGCCGTCGCGGAGCGCCAGCAGGCGCTGCGTCGGCGCCGCCGACATCATGGTGACGACGCGCGGCGCAAAGCTGGCGGTCACCTCGACCGCCCCGTCGGCGCCCGGCTCGCGATAGGCCAGCACGTCGAGCGGCCCCTCGTGCAGGCTCGCCGCAGCGGCGGCTTCGGTCATGGTCATCTCCTCGGCGAGTGACGGCGTCGCCAGGGCGATCAGGGCGGCTACGGCCAGACGGCGGATCATGCGGGTCTCCTGTTGTTCGCAAGGCGGAGGCATGCCTCCGCCGGTCAGGAGCGTTGTGCCAGCCGGCTGTATCTGTCGCTGCCCAGCCGGCGGCGCCGTTGTTTCAATGATTTCACCGCCGAGGGGAACCCCACCATCCCCTGGCGCGTCGTCCCGGTGGCGGGCGGCCGCCTGCGCCGGGATCGGACTTGACGCCCGGCGTGCCTGCGTGACAAGCGTCGGCGGCCAGCAGCCGACAGGAGTGGACATGCGCGTCGACGCCCAGGCCCCGACGATCCGGCTCGCAGACTACCGTCCGCCCGCCTTCCTGGTCGACACCGTCGATCTCGGCTTCGTGCTCGATCCCGACGCCACCCGGGTCCGCGCCCGCATCGGCTTTCGCCGCAACCCGGCCCGGGCCGGCGAGGGTCCGCTCGACCTCCACCTCGACGGCCGGATGCTGAAGCTCGTCTCGGCCGCGATCGACGGCGCCCCGGTGCCGCAGAACGCGCTGGGGCTCGACGAGGAGGGCCTGACCATCCCGGCCGACCACGTCCCCCAGGATGGCTTCACCTGGGAGGCCGAGACCGAGATTTCCCCCGGCGCCAACACCGCGCTCGAAGGCCTCTACATCTCCCGCGGCATGTACTGCACGCAGTGCGAGGCCCAGGGCTTCCGCAAGATCACCTTCTGGCCCGACCGCCCCGACGTGATGGCGACCTTCCGCGTCCGCGTCGAGGGCGCAGCACCCGTGCTCCTCTCCAACGGCAACCTGGTGGCATCGGGCCCCGGCTGGGCCGAGTGGGAGGACCCCCACCCCAAGCCCTCCTACCTGTTCGCGCTGGTCGCGGGCGAGCTCCAGGCCGTCGAGGATCGCTTCGTCACCCGCTCCGGTCGCGACGTGCTCTTGCAGATCTGGGTCCGCGCCGGCGACGAGGACCGCTGCGCCTACGCGATGGACGCGCTGAAGCGGTCGATGGCCTGGGACGAGACCGAGTACGGCCGCGAATACGACCTCGACCGCTTCATGATCGTCGCCGTCGACGACTTCAACATGGGCGCGATGGAGAACAAGGGCCTCAACGTCTTCAACTCCCGCTACGTGCTGGCCAGCCCCGAAACCGCCACCGACGCCGACTACAAGTCGATCGAGGCGATCATCGCCCACGAGTACTTCCACAACTGGACCGGCAACCGCATCACCTGCCGCGACTGGTTCCAGCTCTGCCTCAAGGAAGGGCTGACCGTCTTCCGCGACCAGCAGTTCTCGGCTTCCCAGCGCAGCGCCGGGGTCAAGCGCATCGAGGACGTGATCCGGCTGCGCGGCGCCCAGTTCCGCGAGGACGCGAGCCCGCTCGCCCACCCGGTGCGCCCCGAGGAATACGTCGAGATCAACAACTTCTACACCGCCACCGTCTACGAGAAGGGCGCCGAGCTCATCGGCATGCTGCGCCGCCTGGTCGGCCCCGAAACCTACGCCCGCGCGCTCGATCTCTATTTCGAGCGCCACGACGGCCAGGCCTGCACCATCGAGGACTGGCTGGCCGTCTTTGCCGACGTCTCCGGCCGCGACCTCTCCCAGTTCAAGCGCTGGTACTCCCAGGCCGGCACCCCGCGCCTGAGCGTGTCCGAACGCTGGGACGGCGCCCGCTACACCCTCGATCTCGCCCAGGAAACGCCGCCCACCCCCGGCCAGCCCGTCAAGCAGCCGCTGGTGATCCCGGTCGCCTACGGCCTCCTCGACGCCGGCGGTACCGCCCTTGCCGAAGGCGTGCTCGAACTCACCGAGGCCCGGCAGAGCTTCGGCTTCGATCTCGCTTCCCGCCCGGTCCCCTCGCTGCTGCGCGGCTTCTCGGCTCCGGTGATCCTGAGGCGGACGCCGACGCCCGCCGAGCGGGCCTTCCTGCTCGCGCACGACACCGACCCGTTCAACAAGTGGGAGGCCGGCCGCGGCTACGCGCTCGCGCTCCTCACCGCGCTCGCCGCCGCGCCGGACAGCCGGGTCGACGCCGACTATCTCGCGGCGCTGGCCGCGGTCGCCGACGACGACAGCCTCGATCCCGCCTTCAAGGCCCTCGCGCTCGGCCTGCCCGCCGAGGACGAGATCATCGCCCACTTCGCCGCGTCCGGGCTGACCCCCGATCCGCTCGCGATCTGGCAGGCACGGCGCAGCCTCGAGGCCGCCGTCGCCCGAGCCCTGGCCGCCCGGCTCGACCGGCTCTACGCCGATCACGCCGTCGCGGGTCCCTACAGCCCCGACGCCACGGCGGCGGGCCACCGGGCGCTGCGCGGCCGCGCGCTCGCGCTGCTGACCGCGCTCGACCCCGAGGCCGGCCTGGCCCGGGCCCAGTTCGCCGCCGCCGGCAACATGACCGAGCGCATGACCGCGCTCAGCCTGCTGGTGGCGCATGGCCAGGCCGAGGCGGCGCTGGCGGACTTCCACCGGGCCTGGCAGCACGACCGGCTGGTGATCGACAAGTGGTTCACGGTGCAGGCCGCGCTCACCCCGCCCGACAGCGCGGTCGCCACCGTGCAGGCGCTCGGCCGGCACCCCGACTTCGAGTGGAAGAACCCCAACCGGCTGCGGGCGTCATCGGCGCCTTCGCCGCCGGCAACCCGGCCGGCTTCCACGCGCCCGACGGCAGCGGCTATCGCTTCGTGGTCGACTGGCTGATCCGCCTCGATCCGGTCAACCCGCAGACCACCGCGCGGCTGGCGGCCACCCTCGGTAGCTGGAAGATGTTCGACGCCGGCCGCCAGGCCCACATGCGCGCCGAGCTCGAGCGTCTGGCGGCGCTCCCGGGACTGTCGCGGGATACCGGCGAGATCGTCGGCCGTTTGTTGCGTGGCGGCGACGGCTGAGGCGCCGCGCTTGTCACGAAGATGCTAAGATGTCACGATAGGGGGGGCATCATGCGCGAGACCATCGACGAGCTGATCGAGGAACGGGCACCGTGGCTCCGGCGGCGCGGCCCCTTGGTGGCGCTGTTGCGGCCGCTCCTCCACCGCATCCTGCAGTACGACCGCACCATCAAGGTCGGCGAGGCGCTGGAACCGCTGCCCGGTCCCACCGTGCTGCAGTCGCTCTACGACATGCTGGCCCAGCATGTCGAGGTGAGCGGCCTCGACAACATCCCCCGCCAGGGCCCGTGCATGGTGATCAGCAACCACCCCACCGGCATCGCCGACGGCATCGTGCTGTTCGGTGCCCTGGCCAGCATCCGCCCCGACCTCTTCATCTTCGCCAACGCCGACGCCCTGCGCGTCCTGCCCCAGCTCGAAGCCGTGCTCGCCCCGGTCGAATGGCGCCCGGAGCGCCGCACCCACAAGCAGAACCGCGAGACCATGGACTACGCCCGCCGCGCCTTCGAGGCCGGCCGCATGGCGGTGCTGTTCCCCTCCGGCCGCCTCGCCAAGCGCCGCTGGTGGTGGCTGAACGAACGCCCCTGGATGGCCTCGGGCGCGATGATGGCGCGCCGGTTCGACCTCCCCGTGGTGCCGCTGCACATCACCGCCCGCAACTCGGCGCTCTTCTACCTCTTCGACCGCATCCACCCCACCCTGCGCGACATCACCCTGTTCCACGAGGTGCTGAACAAGGGCCGCCAGCGCTACCGCCTCACCCTCGGCCCGGTGATCGACCCCGAGGCGCTGCCCGCCAACTCCGCCGAGGCGATCGAGGTCCTGCGCGCCCGCACCCTGGCGCTCGGCGGCCGCAAGCCCCAGACCGTGCTCACCGCCCCGGTCTACGGCCGCCCCGGCCGCCTGAAGCCCGCCCGCCTCACCGTCTGGAGCCGGTGCTCGACCGCCTCTGGCGCCGGGCCGCCCGTCGATGTGCCGCCGCTGCGGCCGGAGCGCGGTCGGTCGTTCGACCAGCGCCTGGCGGCCTGCACAAGGTGCGGAGCTGGGCCGCCTCATGCCGTGCCGCGCACCAGGCCGTGGATGAAGCGCAGCTTCTCGATCGTCGGCGGGCTCAGCGAGAACGGGTAGAGGTCCGGCTGGCCCATGCTGCGGTTGAGGCTGTTGACCGCGACGGTCAGCGGCAGCCAGGCCGTCACCAGCCGGTCGAAGTCGCGGACGCGGTAGGGATTGAAGGCGATCTCGGTGTTGAGCGAAGGATCGTCGCTGACGCCCGGGTCGACCTCGAGGCCGAAGCTCGCGGCGGTATCCAGGGTGTCGACCATGTGCAGATAGTGCGTCCAGGTCTCGGCGAAGTCCTCCCAGGGATGCATGGTCGCGTAGGAGCTGACGTAGCGCTCCTGCCAGCCCGCCGGCGCGCCCTGCCGGTAGTGCCGCTCCAGCGCCTCCTGGTAGTCCTCGCGCTCGTCGCCGAAGACCGCGCGCGCCGCGTCGAGCTTGCCGCCGTCGCGCACCAGCACGTCCCAGTAGTAGTGGCCGACCTCGTGGCGCAGGTGGCCGAGCAGCGTCCGGTAGGGCTCGCCGAGCTCGAGCCGCCGCCGCTCGCGCTCGGCGCTGTCCGCCTCGGCGATGTTGATGGTGATCAGCCCGTCGTCGTGGCCGGTCATCACCGGCTCCTTCGAGCCGGCATCGGCGAGGAAGTCGAAGGCGAGGCCGTGCTCCTCGTCCTCCTTGCGGCTCTTCAGCGGCAGGTCGAGCCGCAGCAGCGCATAGATCAGCCGCCGCTTCGCCGCCTCCAGCGCCTGCCAGCGCTCGAGGTTGCCCGGCTGGCTCAGGTCGGGGATGGTGTGGTTCAGCTGGCAGGCCGGACAGAAGGTATCGGCATCCCCGGCCGGGACCAGCCAGTTGCAGAGCGCCTGGCCGGCGTTGTGGCACAGCCGCCAGCTCTCGCCGTCGGCCATCGCGACGACCTCGTCGTCGCTCACCTGCAGGGCCGAGAGAATGAGCGCCGAGGGCAGGAAGCCCAGGGCCAGGCCGCAGCGCATGCAGACCGTGTTCTCGAAATGCAGGAGCTGCCCGCAATTCTGGCAGGTGAAGATTCGCATGGTGTCGCTCCGTTCAGGGCCGCCCGGCCGCGCGGACGAGCAGGTGGATCACCCCGATCTTCTCGATGGCGGTCGGGCTGAGGAAAAAGGGATAGAGGTCGGGCTGGCCCATGCTGCGGTTCAGCGCGTTCACCGCCACCGTCATCGGCCGCCAGGCCCGGACCAGGTCGCCGGCGAAGCTGGCCTGGTAGGGATCGTCCGGCACCCGGGCGGCGAACCGCGAATGCGCCAGCGCCGACGGATCGACCGCCACGCCGAAGCTCGCCGCGGTGTCGAGGGTGTCGACCATGTGCAGGTAGTGGGTCCAGGTCTCCGCGAAATCCTCGAAGGGATGCGCCGCGGCGTACTCGCTGACGTGGCTGTCCCACCAGTCGGCCGGCGGTCCGTCGCGGTAGTAGCGCTTCAGCGCCTCGCCGTAGTCCGCCGACTCGTCGCCGAAGACCCGCCGCGACAGCGCCGTCCGGTCGGCGTTGCTGCCCACCAGCAGGTCCCAGTAGTAGTGCGCGGCCTCGTGCCGCAGGTGGCCGAGCATCGTGCGCAGCGGCTCGCGCAGCGCCACCCGGCGCCGCTCGCGCTCGACCGGGTCGGCTTCGGCGATGTTGATGGTGATCAGGCCGCCGGCGTGGCCGGTCAGGAACCGCTCGTCGGCGGTGTCGGCGAGAAAGTCGAAGGCGAGGCCGCGGACCTCGTCGTCGTGGCGGGAGACGACCGGCAGGCCGAAGCGCAGCAAGGCATAGACCAGCCGGCGCTTCGCCGCCTCCACCTCGCGCCAGAGCGCGAGGTTCCGCGGCACCGAGAGGTTCGGGATGGTGCGGTTGAGCCGGCAGCCGACGCAGAACGCCTCCTCGCTCTCGGCCGGCAGCAGCCAGTTGCAGAGCGCCGCCTCGGCGTTGGCGCAGCGGCGCCAGCGCTCGCCGGGTCGCGAGGCCGGCTCCACGGTGCCGTCGGGCTGCGGGATCACCGTGGTCAGGTACATCTCGCCCGGCAGAAAGCCCAGCGGCGCACCGCAATCGACGCAGGCCGGGTTCTCGAACTGCAGCATTTCGCCGCATTTGCGACAGATGGACAGCTTCATGGTTTCCCCCGCCGACCGCCCCGGATCAGGCCCGTGCGCGCGGTCCGATCAGCAGCCAGGCGATGAAGCCGACCAGCGGCAGGAACAGGATCACCAGCACCCAGACCACCTTGGTCCCGGTGCCCGAACCCGAGCCGATCACCGAGATGATCGCCCAGATGTCCAGGGCGAGCAGAATGAAGCCGCCGATTCCCGTCACGTTCAGGTGCATCTCGCTCTCCCCCGCGGGGCAACGCGCGCGGGCGCGGCCCGTTCCATCCGCCTTCAGGCCCGGGCTCGCTCGCGCGACTTGCGCGCCTGCCGCACCGGGTCGTTGTCGAACAGCGACGCCAGCTGCTCGGTCATCGCTCCCGCGAGCTGCTCGACGTCGGTGATGGTGACGGCGCGCCCGTAGTAGCGCGTCACGTCGTGGCCGATGCCGATGGCGATCAGCTCGACCAGCCGGCTGGCGCTCGATCATCGCGATCACGTCGCGCAGGTGCTTCTCCAGGTAGTTGGCCGGATTGACCGACAGGGTCGAGTCGTCCACCGGCGCGCCGTCGGAGATCGCCATCAGGATCCGCCGCGACTCGGGCCGGCCGGTCAGCCGCCGGTGCGCCCATTCCAGCGCCTCGCCGTCGATGTTCTCCTTGAGCAGCCCTTCCTTCATCATCAGCCCCAGGTTCGGCCGGGTGCGCCGCCAGGGCGCATCGGCCGCCTTGTAGACGATGTGGCGCAGGTCGTTCAGCCGGCCGGGCAGCACCGGGCGGCCCTGGCCCAGCCAGGCCTCGCGGCTCTGCCCGCCCTTCCAGGCCCGGGTGGTGAAGCCGAGGATCTCGACCTTGACCTGGCAGCGCTCCAGCGTGCGCGCCAGCACGTCGGCGCTGATCGCCGCGATCGAGATCGGCCGCCCGCGCATCGATCCGGAATTGTCGAGCAGCAGCGTCACCACGGTGTCGCGGAAATCGGTGTCGCGCTCCATCTTGAAGCTGAGCGGCGTCATCGGGTTCGCCACCACCCGCGCCAGCCGCCCGGCGTCGAGCGTGCCCTCCTCGAGGTCGAAGTCCCAGGCCCGGTTCTGCTGCGCCTGCAGCCGCCGCTGCAGCCGGTTGGCCAGCCGCGCCACCGCGCCCTTCAGCGGTTCGAGCTGCTGGTCGAGATAGGCACGCAGCCGCTCCAGCTCCACCGGGTCGGCCAGATCCTCGGCCGCGATCTCCTCGTCGAACTTGGTCGAGAACACCTTGTAGCCGGGGTCGGCCTCGGAATGCGGCGGCGGCGGCCGCCGCTCGGGCGCCTCGCCCTCCTCGACGTCGAGATCCTCGGCAAGCTCGTTGTCGTCGGCGGCCTCCAGCGCGGCCTGCAGGTCCTGCGGATCGGCGCGCTGGTCGGACGGCGCGTCCTCCGACGCGGCCTCCTGCTCGGACTGGTCCTCGGCGTCGCCGCCGGCCTCCTGCGGCTCCTCCGAGGCATCGTCGGCCTCGTCCTCGTCCTTGCCTTCCTCGCCGCTGTCCGGATCCTCGCCCAGCTGGTCGCCGAAGCCGAGGTCCTGGATCACCCGCCGGGCGAAGCGCGCGAAGGCCTGCTGGTCGTCCAGCACCGCATCGAGATCCTTCAGGGTGCTGCCCGCATGGCTGTCGAGAAAGCCGCGCCAGAGCTCCATCACGTTCTGCGCGCCCCGCGGCAGGTCGCGCCCGGTGGCCAGGTGCCGCACCAGGTAGCCCGCGGCCTGCGCCAGCGGCGCCTGCGCCGGATCGGCGATCTCGGCGTAGCCGAGCCGGCGCGCCTCCTCGGCGATCCGGGCGTCGATGTTGCCCGCCGTTCCCGGCATCGCCCGCGCGCCCATCGCCTCGCAGCGCGCCGTCTCCATCGCCTCGAACAGCGCCGTCGCGGTCTCGCCCTCGGGCGCGTAGCGGCGGTGGGTGGCGTCGTCGTGGTAGCGCAGGCGCAGCGCATAGGCGTCCGCGGTCCCGCGCGCCAGCATCACCTCGTCGCGGGTCAGCCGCCGCGTCACCTGCGGCAGCCGCACCGTCCCCGCCGAGCAGCCCGGCGGGTCGACCGAGTAGGCGACGGTCAGCTCCGCCTCGCCGGCCATGGCGCGGGTCGCCTCGGCCAGCGCCTTCTTGAACGGATCGGCCGGATTGTCGGCGGGCTTGCTCATGCTGAGCTAGATCGCCCGCGCCGGGTCGAAAGGCAAGGCGCGATCGGGCGGCGTGCTCTGCGCGCTTTAGACCGACCGTCGTTCGCGGTCCGCGCCGCGTAGTCCCGCCGCGCCGCCTCGATCCGGTCGGCGTTGCCCAGCGTCCACGCCGCCAGCGCCCGCACCGGCTCCAGCAGCCCGGTCCCGAGGTCGGTCAGCGCGTATTCGACCTGCGGCGGCGTCGTCGGCGTCACGGTTCGGGTGACGAAGCCGTCGCGCTCGAGGTTGCGCAGCGTCGTCGACAGCATCTTCTGCGAGATATCGCCGACCGCGCGGCGCAAGGCATTGAACCGCATGGGCCCCTTGCCCAGCACGCCCACCACCAGCACCGTCCACTTGTCACCGACGCGCGAAAGCAGGGCGCTGATCTGCTCGCATTGCGCAGTATCCCGCGGCTCACCTGGACACATCTCGGTGCCTCCTTGTCAATCTTCCCAGGCACGATAAGTCACATGGTGTCGCTACGATACCAGTTTCAACAGGAGACCACCAGTGACCACGAAACCCCGCATCGCCGTGATCGTCGGCTCGACCCGCGCCACCCGCTTCGCCGACAAGCCGGCGGACTGGATCTTCCAGCTGGCCCGCAAGCGCAGCGAGTGGGAGGTCGAGCTCCTCGACGTCCGCGACTTCGACCTGCCGTTCTTCAACGAGCGCAGCTCGAACCTCTGGACGCCGAGCCAGGACCCGCATGCGCTCGCCTGGCAGAAGAAGCTCGCCGGCTTCGACGGCTTCATCTTCGTCACCGCCGAATACAACCGCTCCGTCCCCGCCTCGCTGAAGAACGCGCTCGACCAGGCCTACAAGGAATGGGTGCACAAGCCCGCCGCGGTGGTCGCCTACGGCTCGACCGGCGGCGCCCGCGCCGCCGAGCACCTGCGCAGCATCGCGATCGAGCTGCAGATGGTCCCGGTCCGCTCGGGCGTGCACATCATGGGTGCCGACCTGCTGAAGGTTCATCCCATGGGCGAGAACGGCCCGATCTCCGCCATCGAGGACCACATCCTGCCCAGCGCCAAGGCCATGCTCGACGACCTCGACTGGTGGACCCGCGCCACCATCGCCGCGCGCGACGGCTCCGCCGACCGCGCCGCCGCCTGATCCCGGCCGCCCGCGAGACACCTCAGGCCCTGAGCACCAGCGCTTCCCAGGGCCCGAGGACCGCTCCGTCCCCGACCTCACCGTCCTGCCGCTGCGGGTCGCTGCCCAGAACCAGGGTCCAGCGATCCGACAGCGTGATCCTCTCCGGCTGCCTGGAGAAGTTGATCGCCACCAGCAGCCGCTCGCCGTCCAGCGTCCGCGTGTAGACGAACAGCCGTTCGTGCTCCGGATCCAGGTCGGCATAGGCGCCGTAGACCAGGGCAGGCTCGGCCCGCCGCAGCGCGATCAGCTTCTGGTAGTGCCGATAGACCGAGGCGTCGTCGGCCAGCGCGGCTTCGGCGTTGATCTCCCGATAGTTCGGATTGACCGCGAACCAGGGGCGCTCGGCGCTGGTGAAGCCGGCGTTCCGGCCCGCCGTCCACTGCATCGGCGTGCGGGAATGGTCGCGGCTGGTCTGGCGCAGGTGGCCGAGCAACTCCTCGGCCGCAACCTTGCCGCTCAGCACGAAATCCGTCCACTGGCCCCGGGCCTCGATGTCGTCGAAGGCGTCGATGCTCTCGAACGGATAGTTGGTCATCCCCAGTTCCTCGCCCTGGTAGATGAACGGCGTCCCCCGCTGCGTCAGCATCATCGTGGCCAGCGCCTTGGCCGAGGCGACCCGGAACTCCGGGCCGTCGTCGCCGAAATGACTGACGGCGCGCGGATTGTCGTGGTTGCCGAGAAAGACCGTGTTCCAGCCCCAGGCGCCGACCGCCCGGTCGAGCCGCGCGTAGACCGCCTTGAGCTGCGGCAGGGTCCAGTCCTTCCTGCGCCAGCCGTCCCGGTCGAGCCGGACGACGTCGAAATGGAAGATCATGTTCAGCTCGCCCCGCCGCGCGTCCACGAACAGCGGCGCCTGCGCGTCGGTGACCCCGAAGGCCTCGCCGACCGTCATCACCTCCCGGCCCGCCAGCACCTCGCGGTTCATCTCCTGCAGGTAATCGTGGATGTGCGGCCCGTCGGCATAGACGAATTCCGGGCTCGTCAGCCGCTCCGGCGGCAGGTCCGGGAACGCCGGGTCCTTGGAGATGAACGGGATGACGTCCATCCGGAAGCCGGCCACGCCCCTGTCGAGCCAGAAGCGCATGATCTCGTAGACCTCGGCGCGGACGTCCGGGTTGTCCCAGTTCAGGTCCGGCTGCTTCGTGCGCGAAATAGTGCAGGTAGTAGTCGCCGGTGGCCGCGTCCTTCTGCCAGGCCGAGCCCCCGAAGAACGACGGGTAGTTGTTCGGAACGCCGCGGCTGCCGTCGCGCCAGATGTAGTAGTCGCGCCTGGGGATCGTCGCGCGCGCTGCGGCTCGCCACGAACCAGTCGTGCTCGTCGCTGGTGTGGTTGACCACGAGGTCGATGATCAGCCGCATCCCCCGCGCCCCGGCCTCGGCCACCAGCCGGTCGAAATCCGCCATGGTGCCGAACTCGCGCATGACCTTGCGGTAGTCCCGGATGTCGTAGCCGTTGTCGGCATTGGGCGAGTCGAAATGCGGCCCGAGCCAGATGACGTCGATGCCGAGTTCCGCGAGGTAGTCGAGCCTGGCGATGATCCCGGGAATGTCGCCGATCCCGTCGCCGTCGGAATCCGCGAACGACCGCGGATAGACCTGGTAGACCACCGCCTCCTTCCACCAGCGGCGGATCGGAGCATCCTGCGGGTCGAGCGGCTCTTCGGGCCGTGGCTGCATCGGCTCCTCCCATCGGGCGCAGGGCGCCGCCGAGCTTCAGCCGCCGGCGTGCGCTCCGCTATCCCAGGCTGACGCTGACCGCGCTTTCGGGCAGCTCCTTGTCGAAGCAGCGCTGGTAGAACTCGGCCACGGTCTGCCGCTCGAGCTCGTCGCACTTGTTCAGGAAGGTCAGCCGGAAGGCGAAGCCGATGTCGCCGAAGATCCGCGCGTTCTCGGCCCAGGCCAGCACCGTGCGCGGGCTCATCACCGTCGAGAGGTCGCCGTTCATGAACGCCGCCCGCGTCAGGTCGGCCACCGTCACCATGCGGCTGACGGTCTTGCGGCCCTCGGGCGTGTCGTAGTCGGCATATTTCGCCAGCACGATCTCCTGCTCGGCGTCGTGGGCGAGGTAGTTCAGCGTCACCACGATCGACCAGCGGTCCATCTGACCCTGGTTGATCTGCTGGGTGCCGTGGTAGAGCCCGGTCGTGTCGCCGAGCCCCACGGTGTTCGAGGTCGAGAACAGCCGGAAGTACGGGTGCGGCCGGATCACCTTGTTCTGGTCCAGCAGCGTCAGCTTGCCGTCGACCTCCAGCACCCGCTGGATCACGAACATCACGTCCGGCCGGCCGGCGTCGTACTCGTCGAAGCAGATCGCCACCGGGTTGCGCAGGCACCAGGGCAGGATGCCCTCCTGGAACTCGGTCACCTGCAGCCCGTCGCGGATCTTGATCGCGTCCTTGCCGATCAGGTCGATCCGGCTGATATGGCTGTCGAGGTTCACCCGCACGCAGGCCCAGTTCAGCCGCGCCGCCACCTGCTCGATATGCGTGGACTTCCCCGTGCCGTGGTAGCCCTGGATCATCACCCGCCGGTTGTGGGCGAAGCCCGCGAGGATGGCGAGCGTGGTGTCGCGGTCGAAGCGGTAGGTCGGGTCGATGTCCGGCACCCGGTCGGTCGGCTCGGCGAAGCCCTTGACGGTCAGCTCGGTGTCGATCCCGAAGAGATCGCGCACGCTGAAATCAACCGTCGGTTCCGCCGCCATCTCCATTCCGCCGTCCGCCATCTTCCCCTCCCGGGCCGCGCCTTAGCACCCCCCGCGGTATGTGTCGCAATTGCCCTGCCGATGCAAGTCGCCGGCCCCGGCCGCCGTTCCGATCCTTGACAGCACCCCGGCCGAAGCGGACCCTCGGCGCGGACCCCAGCGAACGGAGCGGACGATGAGACGGCCGATCGGCGCCATGCTCGCCCTGACCATCATACTCCTTATCGGCGCCTGCAACACCGGCGACCAGGGGCCGCCCCCCGCCGAGGGGCCGCCGCCGGCCAACCTGATCGACAACGGCGACGGCGGAAGCGGCTACTAGGCGTTCAGTCGCGGAAGCTGCGGCTGGCCTTGATCTGCTCCCAGGCCCAGACCACCTCGGCCAGCCGCGCCTCGTCGTCGCGCCGGCCGCCGTTCATGTCGGGGTGCAGGTCCTTGACCAGCGCCTTGTACTGCTTGCGGATCTCCGCCTTCGACTGGCCGTCCTGGGCGTCGAGGATCTCCAGCGCCCGCCGCTCGGTCGGCGGCAGCCGGCGCTGCGGCCGCGGCCCCGCGCGCTCGGCGCCGGGGTTCAGCGTCGCCTTGTCGCCGAGCAGTTCCATCGGGTCGTCGTAGCCGAAGCGCTGCCAGGCCCGGCCCTCGGCATGCGGCTGGCTGTTGCCCCGCTGCGCCGCCTCGCCGAACGGCCGGGTCGGCCGGCCCCAGACCCGATCGGCGGCGAAATGGCGCTCCAGGTCGTCGTCGGAATAGGACTCGAAAAAGTTCCACTTCAGATTGTACTCGCGGACGTGATCGAGGCAGAACCAGTGGAAATCGTCGAGGTTGTCCGGGGACTTCGGCGCCCGGAACTTGCCCGGCTGGCGTGCAGCCCGGCCGTTCGCAGACCCGGCCCGAGGTCTCGACCGCGCCGGAAAAACCGCGCCCGCGCGCCCGCCGCTTCTTGTCGGCGGTCACCGAAATGTCGAAATCGAAGGGCGGGCGGCGATTCATCTGCAAGCCGTTCCTTGGCAGGGCGCGAGTCGGGCGCCTGATCTTAGACTTTTGCCGCCGCGGGCCAAGTCCCTCGCGGCCGAGGAGGAAAAATGACCGAACCGGGCGCCGAGATGACCGAGACCCTGCGCCGGAAGCTGACCGACGCCTTCCGGCCCGATCAGCTCGAGGTGATCGACGAAAGCGACCAGCACCAGGGCCACGCCGGCTGGCGCGAGGGCGGCGGCACCCACCTCCGCGTGGTGATGCGCGCCGCGAGCCTCGACGGCCTCAGCCGGGTCGAGCGCAGCCGCGCCGTGCACCGGGTGCTCGCCGCCGAGCTCGGCGGCAGGCTGCACGCCCTGGCGCTCGATCTCGCCGGCAGCGCGCCCTGATCAGGGCTTCTCGGCCGGGCCGAGCCGCGGGCTCGGGCGCAGCGGCGTCGCCACGACCTCGCCGGGCTCGCCGAGCCGCGGCTCCAGCCGGACCGGCGGCTGGCCGCGGCGGAAGCTGTGCTGCAGCCGGTCGACCACTGCGCGCTCCTGCGACGGAACCGGGCTGTCGGGCTCCTGCGGATCGGCCTCCGCAGGGTCGGGGCGCACCGCCGCCAGCCGCGGCCCCAGCGACTCGCGGGGGCGCCGGAACACCAGCAGCGTCTGCTCCCCCGCCGTCGGCGCCCGGAACCAGCCGCCGGGCGCCTCGGCCGGGATGTGCTCGGCCCGGCAGTATTCCCAGCCCTGCCGCGCCACCTCGTTGATCGTCTCGGTCAGCGTCAGCGCGAACAGGTCCTCGGAGCGGACCCCCTTGACCCGCTTCGCCCGCTTGGGCGCCGGGATCACCTTGTAGTCGTAGTGGGTCATCGTCCCTCCCCCGAACCTGTCACCTCATTCGATCCCGAGCTTCGCCCGTACCAGCGCATTCACCGCCTGCGGGTTGGCCTTGCCGCCGGTCGCCTTCATCACCTGGCCCACGAACCAGCCCGCCAGCGACGGCTTGGCCACCGCCTGCGCCGCCTTGTCCGGGTTCGCCGCCACCACCGCGTCCACCGCGGCCTCGATCGCCCCGCTGTCGGTGACCTGGCGCAGGCCCCGCTCGGCGACGATTGTCGCCGGATCGCCGCCCTCGGTCCAGAGAATCTCGAATACGTCCTTAGCGATCTTGCCGGAAATCTCGCCCGATCCCACCAGATCGATCAGCCCGCCGAGCTGCCCGGGGCCGACCGGGCTCTCCTCGACGCCCATGCCCTGCTTGTTCAGCCGCCCGAAGAGCTCGTTGATCACCCAGTTCGCCGCCTGCTTGCCGTCCCTGCCGGCGGCGACGGCCTCGAAGTAGCTGGCGTTGGCCAGCTCCGCGGTCAAGACCCCGGCATCGTACTCGGTCATGCCATAGGCCGCGACGAACCGCGCCTTCTTGGCGTCCGGCAGCTCCGGCAGCCCGGCGCCGATGCCGTCCACCCAGGCCTGCTCCAGCTCCAGCGGCAACAGGTCCGGATCGGGGAAATACCGGTAGTCGTGCGCCTCCTCCTTCGACCGCATCGAGCGGGTCTCGCCCTTGTTGGGGTCGTAGAGCCGGGTCTCCTGCTCGATCTCGCCGCCGTCCTCCAGGATGCCGATCTGCCGCCGCGCCTCGAACTCGATCGCCGCCTGGATGAAGCGCATCGAGTTCATGTTCTTGATCTCGCACCGCGTCCCGAGCTCGCCCGACCCCTTCGGCCGCACGCTGACGTTCACGTCGGCCCGCAGGCTCCCCTCCTGCATATTGCCGTCGCAGGTCCCGAGGTAGCGCAGGATCTGCCTCAGCTTGCGCACGTATTCCGCCGCCTCCTCCGGCCCCCGGATGTCCGGCCGGCTCACGATCTCCATCAGCGCCACCCCGGTCCGGTTGAGATCGACGTAGGAGAGCTCCGGGTCGAGATCGTGGATCGACTTGCCCGCATCCTGCTCCAGGTGGATGCGCTCCACCCGGACCCGGCGCGCCACCCCCGGCCCCAGATCCACCAGCACCTCGCCCTCGCCGACGATCGGCTGGTAGAGCTGGCTGATCTGGTAGCCCTGCGGCAGGTCGGGATAAAAGTAGTTCTTGCGATCGAACCGCGAGACCAGGTTGATCTTCGCCTTCAGCCCCAGCCCCGTCCGCACCGCCTGCTCGACGCAGAAGCCGTTGATCACCGGCAGCATCCCCGGCATCGCCGCATCCACCAGGCTGACGTTCGCTGTTCGGCGCCGCGCCGAAGCTGGTCGAGGCGCCGGAGAACAGCTTCGCCGCGGACGCGACCTGGGCATGCACCTCGAGCCCGATCACCATCTCCCAGTCGCCCCTGGCCCCGGCGATCACCTTGGGCTCAGGCTCTCGATAGGCGATCTCGGCCATGCGTCGGTCCCGTCCCCGGATGCGAGGCCGCCGTTCTAGCGCCGAGCCCCCGGCGCGGCAAGGCTCCCCTTTGCGCCCCGCCGAAGCTGTGCCAGAATGCCCCGCGCCCCGCGAGTCCGCTCCATGCCCCAGGTCTCCTTCACCGCCAATCTCAGCCGCCACCGCGAGGCGCCCGCCGCCGAGGCCGAGGGCGCGACCGTGCGCGAGGTGCTGGACCGCGTCCTCGCCGGCGACCCGCTGCTGCGCTCCTACATCCTCGACGACCAGGGCCGGCTGCGCCGCCACCTCAACGTCTTCGTCGGCGGCCGGCCGATCGCCGACCGCCGGGCCCTGAGTGACCCGGTCGGCCCGCGCGACGAGATCTACGTGCTCCAGGCGCTCTCCGGAGGCTGACGAATGACCGACGGCCTGCAGGTCGCGACCCGCAAGGGCCTCTTCACCTTCCGCCGGCGCAACGGCGGCTGGTCCGCCGGGCCGCCGGCCTTCCTCGGCGAGCCGGTGACGGCGATTCTCACCGACCCGCGCGACGGCGCCCTCTACGCCGGGCTGCGCCTGGGGCACTTCGGCTGCAAGCTGCACCGCTCCGACGACGGCGGCGCCAGCTGGCAGGAACTGCCCGCACCCGCCTATCCCGCCAGCCCCGACGCCGAGGCCGAGGCGCCGTCGCTCGACATGATCTGGACCCTGGTTCCGGGCGGCGCCGACGCGCCCGGCGAGATCTGGGCCGGCACGCTGCCGGGCGGGCTCTTCGTCAGCCGCGATCGCGGCGCCGGCTGGCAGCTGGTCGAGAGCCTCTGGTCGCGGCCGGAGCGGGCGGACTGGTTCGGCGGCGGCTACGACCACCCCGGCATCCACTCCATCGTCGTCGACCCGCGCGACCCGCGGCGGATCAGCGTCGGCGTCTCCTGCGGCGGGGTCTGGAAGAGCGACGACCGCGGCGACAGCTGGCGGCTGGCCGGCAAGGGCCTGCGCAACGCCTACATGCCGCCCGACCGGGCCTACGACCCCAACGTCCAGGACCCGCACCTGATCGCCTGCTGCGCCGACGCCCCCGACGTGGTCTGGTGCCAGCACCACAACGGCATGTTCCGCTCGACCGACGCCGCCGAGAGCTTCGGCGAGCTCGACCCGCCCGCCCCCTCGGCCTTCGGCTTCGCCGTCGCCCCGCACCCCGCCGACCCGCTGACCGCCTGGTTCGCGCCGGCGGTGAAGGATGAGTGCCGCGTGCCGGTCGACGGCCGACTGGTCGTCACCCGCACCCGCGACGGCGGCCAGAGCTTCGAGACCCTGGACGGCGGCCTGCCCCGCGAGGCCAGCTACGACCTGATCTACCGCCACGCGCTGATCGTGGGCCACGACGGCACCAGCCTCGCCATGGGCTCCACCACCGGCAACCTCTGGCTCAGCGAGAGCGCCGGCGAAGCCTGGACCCAGCTCGCCGGCCACCTGCCGCCGATCGCCCAGGTGGCCTTCGCCTAGCCGCCGCAGCAGCGCGGGCGTGCAGGCCGGCCCTCGGCCGAGCGCGCCCGGGAGCTTGCCTGCCCGGCCCGAAGCGGACCTTCCACGGCTCACTATGATGAGTTTGGTGGCCGCGGTGCTCAGATGCTCATTTGCACCTTGCCGACTCCCACGCGGATCGTGATGGGCTCGCCAGCGGCTCTGCGCAACGCAAATTCAACGACATCAAACACGGCCGCGAGCCGGGTCGCCCCTTCCATCTCCGGCCCTGACATTGACAGTCGGCTCAAACTGGCAAAGCGCGGAGACATGAATCGTTGTTGATTAAAGTCTCGGTCCCAGCTTACCAGAACTCGATTGTCCTGAATCGCCGCCTCAGCCACAATAGGGTCTTTGGTGTCAATGGCCATCACCTCACGCAACCGCACCAAGTCGTGCCCAAGATCGCGCAGGACATTGCCAACCGAATCTGGGACGTTGTGGTCGGTCAAGAACCGGAATACCTGAGGTACAGGGGTCGGCCGCGCTGGCGGTGGTTCGGGTCGCCGCGGTGGGTTGTCGCTCAAGCGGCGCTTTGTCCTTTTTCGAAGGACCGCGCCGTTTCGATGTCCGTCGCCGTAAGATCGGGAAATTCTCGCAGGATCTCATCCGGCAAGTAACCAGCCTCCAGGTACCGCTTCACCGTGGAAACTGGGATGCGCGTTCCTTCAAATACCGGCTCGTTCTGCAAAGTAAACTTACCGTGGACCACCTTTCCTATCGCCGTTTCGCTACGATGGTTTATTTGCTCAATTGCCTTCCTTGTGTCGGAGACTACGACCCTAAGGGGGATATCAAACACTCGCTGTCCGTCGACAACCTCCTCGCGTTTCCCGGTACGGGGATCGGTGAATACCACGCGCTTGCCGAGTACGTACAGAGTCGTCGCGCTCCATTTGGACTTACCGAGGTGCGCCAGCTTATCGGACACTTTGCGGAGATGCTGCAATGGGACCTTATGGACGTTTCGAAGCTGTCCCAGCACGCGCAGCGACACGATATCCCTGAACGAGTAAATCCGGCTGTAGGGTAGACTCCGATTTGTCTCGGCGTAGCTGGGCTTCACGAATCCTTTGCGGTCCCAACTGCGAAGTTGGCCAATTGTCAGCCCGGACAGCCGGCTGGCATCTGCCTCACTGAACGCCCCTATGACTTGGTCTTGGTTCACAGGCATCCTCTAGCGCCGGTTAGCGCCTCTGTCACTGGAGATGACGCGGAACGTCGCGTCCGTCAATCGATACTAGTTCCGAAGGCCTGGGTTATCGACTTCAGGCAAGTCAATGGGACGGTCGGGCGCTAGGGGATACGGCTCACGACCGCAGTGCGTGACCACTTCCCCCGAACCGACGTCCTCTTCTGGCGGAAGCCGGACCATGGCTGCCCCATCCCCGGGTCGTCTTACGCGGTCCTCGGCGTCGGCGGTTCATGGCTACGCCGTTTTGTCCGGTTCGCTCGGCAGTACCGGCAACCGCCCTCAGGCCGAACGCTCCGGCCCGCCGTCCCCGGGATTCCGGCGTCAACCTTTCAATCCCGAGCGTTTTACTATGCACATGGGTTGTGCATGCTTCGTGCATGACCCGTGCAGGCGCAAGCCCCTGTTAATACCAGCCGCCGCGGCGCCCGACTCCTGCCGCAAAGCCGAAAACGCCCATACGCATTCCATAGGCGTTCCAGACGCAGTCCATACGCAGAAAATTGCGCCGTTTCAGTGCCTTGCGAGCTCCCCGCTCAAGTCGACCGGACGTGCCGGATCGGTCGCCCGGGCCGGCCGCGGCGATCGGCCGCAAGCCGCCTCAGCGGGTCCGGCTGCGGTCCCGGGTCACCCAGATGCCGCCGGCGATCACCGCCAGCACCAGCGCCAGCGGCAGCGACATCACGAAGGCGCCGATCGGGTTCCAGGCATAGGGCACGCCGCTGTGCCCGAGATTGTCGATCAGCCGTGCATACTTATCCGGCCAGTGCGCCGAGAGCACGTTGCCGATGGTGCCGAGCCGATAGGCATAACCGTTGCCGATCGTGGCCTGCCAGTCCGCGCCGGCACGCCAGAAAGCGCCGCCGAGCAACACGATCATCAGAACTGCGCGCATGTTTCTCTCTACCTGCGGGCGATTCACCCGGCTCGATCATAACCTTCATTGACCCCGGACGCCAACCACCGCTAACAGCATTGCTTAACAACCCGACGAGGCCCCCGATGCTGCAGGACTTCCGCCGCCGGACCACGCCCGACACCGGTGCCGCGCGGCTCGCAGCCCTGCGCGCGGCGATGGCCGAGGCCGGGGTGGACGCGTTCCTGGTGCCGCGGGCCGACGCCCACCAGGGCGAGAACGTGGCGCCCCGCGACGAGCGGCTGGCCTGGCTTACCGGGTTCACCGGCTCGGCGGGCCTCGCGATCGTCACCCGCGACCGCGCCGCGATCTTCGTCGACGGGCGCTACCGGCTGCAGGTCCAGGGCCAGGTCGACCTCGCCTCTTTCACCGTGCGCCGCCACCCCGAGGACAAGCCCGCCGACTGGCTGATCGAGGCCCTGCCCGGCGGCGGCCGCCTTGGCTTCGACCCCTGGCTGCACACCGCCAAGGAGATCGAGACCCTGAGCGAGGCACTCGGGCCGCGACAGATCGGCCTGGTCCGCGTCGCCAACCTGGTCGACGCGGCCTGGCCGGACCAGCCGCCGCCGCCGGCGCGGCCGATCGTGCCGCATCCGGTCGAGCTCGCCGGCCGCGACTCGGCCGCCAAGCGCGCCGAGCTCGCCGCCGGCCTGGTCGAGCGCGACCTCGCCGCGGCGGTGCTGACGCTGCCCGATTCGATCGCCTGGCTGCTCAACGTCCGCGGCTCGGACGTTGCCCGCACCCCGGTCCCGCTGGCCTTCGCGATCCTGCACGCCGGCGGGCGCGTCGATCTCTTCACCGACCCGGCGAAGGTCGACGACAACCTGCGCGCGCACCTCGGGCCCGAGGTCACGATCGCGGCGCCGGAGTCCTTCGGTCCGGGGCTCGATGCCCTGCGCGGCCGGGTGGCGGTGGACCAGGCGAGCGCACCGGCCTGGGTCTCCGACCGGCTCGGCGCCGCAGCGTCGGCCGAGGTGGTCTGGCAGCGCGACCCCTGCATCCTGCCCAAGGCCTGCAAGACCGCGGCCGAGATCGCCGGCGCCCGGGCGGCGCACCTGCGCGACGGCGCGGCGATGGCGGAGTTCCTCGCCTGGCTCGACCTCACCGCGCCCGAAGGCGGGCTGACCGAGATCGACGTGGTCCGGAAGCTCGAGGAGATCCGCGCCGCGACCGGGCTGCTGCGCGACATCTCGTTCGAGACCATCTGCGGCGCCGGCCCGGACGGCGCGATCGTGCACTACCGCGTCACCGAGGCCTCGAACCGGCCGGTGGTGCCGGGCGAGCTCCTGCTGGTCGACAGCGGCGCCCAGTATGCCGACGGCACCACCGACATCACCCGCACCGTCGCCGTCGGGCAGGTGCCGGGCGACGCGGTCCGCCCGTTCACCCTGGTGCTGAAGGGCCTGATCGCCATGAGCCGCCTGGCCTGGCCGGCCGGCCTCGCCGGGCGCGACCTCGACGCGGTGGCGCGCGCCTGGCTCTGGCGCGCGGGGTTCGACTACGACCATGGCACCGGCCACGGCATCGGCGCCTATCTCGGGGTGCACGAGGGGCCGCAGAACCTGTCGCGCCGCGGGATCGAGCCGCTCCTGCCCGGCATGATGCTGTCGGTCGAGCCGGGCTACTACCGCGAGGGCGCCTTCGGCATCCGCATCGAGAACCTGGTCGTCGTCCGCCCGCCGGAGCTGCCGGAGGGCGGCGACCGCGAGATGCTCGGATTCGAGACCCTGACGCTCGCCCCGATCGATCGCCGGCTGATCGACCGGGCGCTGCTCGAACCCGCCGAGCGGGCCTGGGTCGACGCCTACCACGACCGCGTCGCCGAGACCCTCACGCCGATGATCGAGGCCGAAACCGCGCGCTGGCTGCGCGCGGCCTGTGCGCCGCTCTGAACCCCGAGACGGGCTGAGGCCCGCTTCCCCTGAACCGCAAGCGAGGAGATCCGCCGCATGCCGATGCAGAAACTCTTGGTCGTGCCCGCCGAGGGCAACTGGGTGGTGCGCGCCGGGGGCGCTGTCATCGGCGAGAGCGCCCGGGCGCTGGAGCTGGTCGAGGGGGACGGGCGCCGGCGTGATCTACTTCCCGCCCGAGGATTTGGGCATGGCCTTCCTCGAGGACTTGCCGACCGTCGCCTCCAGCTCGACCCTCGGCGAGGCCCGCTTCTACACGATCGTCACCGGGAGCGGCCCGATCCGCGACGCCGCCTGGTCATACCAGGTGCCGCTGCCGGGCGCCGAGCGCATCGCCGGACACATCGCCTTCGACGCGGCGCGGGTCACCATCGAGGAGGTCTGATCGCGGCACCGGGCACGCGCGACGCTCAGCGGCCCTTCAGCGCGTCGAGGAGCGCCGCGCCCAGCGCTCCCGGCTCCGCGGCCGGCGTCTCGCCCTTCGGTCTTGGCAGGGCGGGCGCCCGACCCCGGCCGCGCGGCTCTGCGCCGGCGGAGCCCGGCTCCTCGGTGCGCTCGCGGCGCATCGAAAGCCCGATGCGCTTGCGCGGCACATCCACGTCCACGACCCTGACCTTGACCACGTCACCGGCCTTGACCACCTCGTGCGGGTCCCGGACGAAGCGGTCGGCAAGCTGCGAGACATGCACCAGCCCGTCCTGGTGCACGCCGATATCGACGAAGGCGCCGAACGCCGCGACGTTGGTGACGGTGCCTTCCAGCAGCATCCCGGGCCTGAGGTCGCCGATCTCCTCGACGCCCTCGGCGAAGCTCGCGGTGACGAAGCCCGGCCGCGGATCGCGCCCGGGCTTGGCGAGCTCGGCGAGGATGTCGCGGACCGTGGGCAGGCCGAACCGGTCGTCGACGAAATCCTCGGGCCGAACCGTCCGCAGGCGCGTCTCGTCGCCGATCACCCGGCGCAGGTCGGTGCCGCAGGCAGCCACGATCCGGCGCGCCAGGCCGTAAGCCTCGGGATGCACGGCGGAGGCGTCCAGCGGCTCCTTCCCGCCCCGGATGCGCAGGAAGCCGGCGCATTGCTCGAAGGTGCGCTGGCCCAGCCGCGGCACCGACAGCAGGTCCCGGCGGCTGCGGAAGGCGCCGTTGGCGTCGCGGTGGGCGACGATGGCCTCGGCCAGCGCCGGGCCGAGGCCCGATACATGCGCCAGCAGCGGCGCGGAAGCCATGTTCAGCTCGACGCCGACGGCATTGACGGCGTCCTCGACCACGGCCTGCAGCGCGTGGCCGAGGCGGTTCTGGTCGACATCGTGCTGGTATTGCCCGACGCCGATCGCCCGCGGCTCGATCTTCACCAGCTCCGCCAGCGGATCCTGCAGCCGCCGGGCTATCGAGACGGCGCCGCGGAGCGAGACGTCGAGCGCGGGAAACTCCTTCGCGGCGAGCTCCGATGCGGAATAGACCGAGGCGCCGGCCTCGGAGACCACCACCTTGGTCGGTTTCGGCGCCGGCAGCTCCGCGATCAGCTCCGATACCAGCTTCTCGGTCTCGCGGCTGGCGGTGCCGTTGCCGATGGCGATCAGCTCGACCCCGTGTCGCCGGATCAGCGCCGCGAGCGTCGCCTGCGCGCCGCGCAGGTCGTTTCTCGGCTGGAACGGATAGACGGTCTCGGTGGCCATCAGCTTGCCGGTCGCATCGACGACGGCCGCCTTGACCCCGGTGCGGATCCCCGGATCGAGCCCCAGGGTGGCGCGCGCGCCCGCCGGGGCGGCGAGCAGCAGATCCCGCAGGTTCCGGGCGAAGACCCGGATCGCCTCTTCCTGCGCCCGGCTGCGCAGCTCCGCCAGCAGGTCCTGCACCATCGCCGGGCCCAGCTTCGTGCGCCAGGTCCAGCGCGCCACCTCGGTCAGCCAGCGATCCCCCGGCGCGGTCCCGCCGACCTCGAGCGCCGCCACGACCATCGCCTCGACCTTCGGCCGATCCGCCTCCGGATCGGGCGCGATGTCGAGGCTCAGGACCCCTTCGTTGCTGCCGCGCAGCATCGCCAGCGCCCGGTGGCCCGGCACCGCCGACCAGCGCTCGCTGTGGGCGAAGTAGTCCGAGAACTTCGCGCCTTTCGCCTCCTGTCCCCGGACGACCCGGGCGGTCAGGAAGGCGCGCTGCTGCAGGAACGTGCGCAGCCGCCCGATCAGCGCCGCGTTCTCGGCGAGGCCTTCGGCGATGATGTCGCGGGCGCCGGCCAGCGCCTCCCCGGCGTCCGGCACGGCTTCGCCGAGGTAGGCGAGCGCCAGCGCCTCGGGCGCCTTGCGGCGATCGGCGAGGATGGCATCGGCCAGCGGCCCCAGCCCGCGGTCGCGGGCGATGGCCGCACGCGTGCGGCGTTTCGGCCGGAACGGCAGGTAGAGGTCCTCGAGCTCGGCCTTGCTCGAGGCGGCCCGAAGCCGCGCCTCCAGCTCGTCGGTCAGGTTGCCCTGCTCGCGGACGGTCTGCAGGATGGTGGCGCGCCGCGCTTCCAGCTCGCGCAGGTAGGCCAGCCGGTCGGCCAGGGTGCGCAGCTGGGTATCGTCGAGGCCCCCCGTCGCCTCCTTGCGGTAGCGCGCCACGAAGGGCACCGTGGCGCCGGCGTCGAGCAGCCCTGCCGCCGCCGTCACCTGCTCGCGCGCGGGCGCCGATTTCCGCCGCGATGGCCTGAGCGATCCGTGCCGTGGTGTCGATTGCCATGATCCGGACCCTAGCCGAACATCCGGCCGAGGCCAACAGACCGCGGGCCGGCGGGTCGGCTCAGCCGGCGGCCTGCGCCTCGGCGCGGCTCTTGCCCGAGACCTGCAGGGCCAGCGCGGCCGCCATGAAGCCGTCGAGGTCGCCGTCGAGCACGCCCGCGGTGTCGGAGGTCTCGAAGCCGGTGCGCAGATCCTTCACCATCTGGTAGGGCTGCAGCACGTAGGACTGCGGATCTGGTTGCCCCAGCCGGCATCGCCCTTGGCCTCGTGCTGGGCGGTGATCGCCTCGTTGCGCTTCCTGAGCTCCAGCTCGTAGAGCCGCGATTTCAGCGCCGCCATGGCGTTGGCGCGGTTCTGGTGCTGCGACTTCTCCGAGCTCGTCACCACGATGTTGGTGGGCAGGTGGGTGATGCGGACCGCGCTGTCGGTGGTGTTGACGTGCTGGCCGCCGGCGCCCGACGAGCGGTAGGTGTCGATGCGGATGTCGTTCGGCTGGACGTCGATCTCGATGTTGTCGTCGACCACCGGATAGACCCAGACCGACGAGAACGAGGTGTGCCGCCGCGCCGCGCTGTCGAACGGCGAGATCCGCACCAGCCGGTGCACGCCGCTCTCGGTCTTCAGCCAGCCATAGGCGTTCGGCCCCTTGATCTGGTAGGTGACCGAGCGGATGCCCGCCTCCTCGCCCGGGTTCTCCGCGATCAGCTCGACCTTCATGCCGTGGGCCTCGGCCCAGCGCACGTACATCCGCGCCAGCATCGCCGCCCAGTCGCAGCTCTCGGTGCCGCCGGCGCCGGCGTTGATCTCGAGATAGGTGTCGTTGCCGTCGGCCTCGCCGTCGAGCAGCGCCTCGGTCTCCTTCTGCGCCGCCTGGTCGCGCAGGGCGCGGATCGCCGCCTCGGCGTCGGCCACCACGGCGTCGTCGCCCTCGGCCTCGCCCAGCTCGATCAGCTCGCGCTGATCGGCCAGTTCGCGCGCCAGGCTGTTGTAGCCGTCGAGCGCGTCCGACAGCAGCTGGCGGTCGCGCATCAGCTTCTGCGCCCGCGCCGGGTCGCTCCAGAGCTCGGGGTCCTCCGACATGGCGTTGAGCTCCTCCAGCCGGTGGCCGGCGGTCTCCCAGCCGAGCCGCTGCCGCAGCAGCGCCAGCGACTTCTCGATCTCCTCCACCAGACGTTCGGTCTCGGCGCGCATCGGTTCGGTCCTGCGATAGGGCGCGGCCGGTTCTAGCGGCGGCTCCCGAAGCGGTAAAGGCCCTCAGTAGAGCCCGCCGCTGGAGATCGAGCCGAGCGAGGGGTTCTTCGGCAGCGTCCGGGACTGGCCGCGCACCATCACCCGCTCGATCGCCGGCGAGTTGCGCACGTTGTCGAACAGCGGCACGTCGGCGCCCATCTTCCAGCCGGCGTCCACCGTCTCGCCGTAGCCGCCCACCATCAGCTGCTGGCCGTCGCGGATGTACTCGGCCTGCACGTTGTCGCCGGTGGCGTCGTCCGACAGCCGCTGGCCGGTGTGGCGGTCGATCCTGATGAAGTAGCCGCCCGGCGGCACCGGCCAGCTCACCGGGCCCTGGCCGGCCATCGCCTTCTTGATGAACTCGACGAAGATCGGCGCGCAGAGCGTTCCGCCGAAGGCGCTCTCGCCGAGCGGCCGCGGCGTGTCGTAGCCCATGTAGCAGCCCGCCACGATCCGCGGGCTGTAGCCGATGTACCAGACGTCCTTGGCCTCGTTGGTGGTCCCGGTCTTGCCGGCGAGGTTCAGGTGCAGCTGGCCCACGGTGGCGGCGCTGGTGCCGCGGGCGACCGCACCCTGCAGCATCGAGGTCACCTGGTAGGCGGTGATCGCGTCCATCACGCGCTCGGCATTCGAATGCACCCTGGGCTGGGAGGCGTCGGCGATGTCGTCGGCGCTGCAGCCCTCGCAGGCGCGCTGGTCGTGGCGGTAGATGGTCTTGCCGTAGCGGTCCTGCACCCGGTCGACCAGGGTCGGCTCGACCCGGAGCCCGCCGTTGGCGAGTTCGGCGTAGGCGGTCACCATCTTGTAGAGCGTGGTCTCGCCGGCGCCGAGCGAGTAGGAGAGCAGGTGCGGCATGTTGTCGTAGATGCCGAAGCGCTCGCCGTATTTCGCCACGGTGTCCATGCCGATGTCCTGGGCGATGCGCACGGTCATCAGGTTGCGCGACTGCTCGATGCCGGTCCGCATCGGCGTCGGGCCGTAGTAGGTGTTGCCCGAGTTTTCCGGCTTCCAGATCCCGGCGCCGGTGGCGATCTCGATCGGCGCGTCGAGCACGATGGTCGCCGGGCTGTAGCCGCTGTCGAGCGCCGCGGCGTAGACGAAGGGCTTGAACGACGAGCCCGGCTGGCGCAGCGCCTGGGTGGCCCGGTTGAAGACGCTCGACTGGTAGGAGAAGCCGCCCTGCATCGCCAGCACGCGGCCGGTCTGGGTGTCCATGGCCATGAAGCCGCCCTGGATCGCCGGGATCTGCCGGTAGGACCAGTGGTCGAAGGCGCCGCCCTTCTCCACCGCCTCGACGAAGACCACGTCGCCGACGTCCCAGAGATCGTCCGGCCCCTGCGCCGCCCGGAGCCGGCCGTTCTCGGCCCTGACCCGCGCCCAGCTCGCGTCGGCGAAGCTCAGCTGCTTGACCGTCGCCGTCGGGCACGTCCTCGACGCCGATCCGGGCGCCGTCGTCGCCGATCGACAGGATCACCGCCGCGTGCCAGCCCTCGATGTCGCGCGGCACCCGGGTGTTGGCCAGCGCCGCGCGCCAGCTCGCCTCGTCGCCGGGGTCGAAGTCGGCCGGATCGATCTTCGCCACCGGCCCGCGATAGACCCGCAGGCCGCGGTCGTATTTCTCCAGCCCGTCGCGAAGCGCGCGGGCCGCCACCGCCTGCAGGTCGGGATCGACGGTGGCGCGGATGGTCAGCCCGCCGGTGAAGAGTTCGTCGTCGCCGAGCTTCTCGGACAGCTGGCGGCGGATCTCGTCGGTGAAGTAGTCGCGCGGCGGCATCTCGCTGCGCGCCGAGGCGATGTCGCCGCTCTGCACCGTCAGCAGATCCTCGGCCTTGGCGGCGTCGGCGTCGGCCCGGGTCACGTAGCCGTTCAGCGCCATCTGGTCGAGCACGTAGTTGCGCCGGGCGATCGCGCGCTTCTTCTCGCGCACCGGGTGCAGCACGCTCGGCGCCTGCGGCAGCGCCGCGAGATACGCGGTCTCGGCCAGCGTGAGCTGCTCCAGCGACTTGGCGAAGTAGGCCTGCGCCGCCGCCGTGACGCCGTAGGAGTTCTGGCCCAGGAAGATCTCGTTGAGATAGAGCTCCAGGATCGCGCTCTTCGACAGCGTGTTCTCCAGCCGGGTGGCGAGGATGATCTCCTTGATCTTGCGCTCGCCCGAGCGGTCGCCGGTCAGCAGGAAGTTCTTCATCACCTGCTGGGTGATCGTCGAGGCGCCGCGCAGCCGCCCGCCGTGCACCGCCGCGTCGTAGAGCGCCGCCACGATGCCGCGCGGGTCGAAGCCGTGGTGCTCGTAGAAGTTCTTGTCCTCGGCCGAGATGAAGGCATCCTTCACCCGGTCGGGGATCTCGTCGATCGGCGTGAAGATCCGTCGCTCGCGGGCGAACTCGTCCATGAGCCGGCCCTGTCCGGAATAGATCCGGCTGAGCGTCGCCGGCTGGTAGTTCTCGAGCTGGGCGTAGTCGGGCAGGTCCTTGCCGTAGATGGTGAAGATCGCCGCCAGACCCGCGAGAGCCATGATCGAACCGATCGCCAACCAGCTGAAAATAAAACCGAAAAACCTGAAGATCAGTCGAAGCACGATTCGGGTTCCATCACCGCTCGCGGCACAGTATCGGAGGCCACCGGAAACGTCAAAAACCGGGCTCCCGGCCGGCGGCGCGGCGCTCACCGCAGCCGCGCCGGCGCCTTGGCGGGCCGTCCGGGCGATCGATGGCCCCGCGGGCGCCTTGCACGGCCCGAGCGGGAAAAACCATTTGTCATCCAGGGCTGCCCGTGCATAAGGTGCTGGGCCGGAACGGTTGCACCTGCTTCCGCGCCCTACTCGT
The DNA here is from genome assembly GCA_963847795.1 of uncultured Alphaproteobacteria bacterium. Taxonomy (GTDB): domain Bacteria; phylum Pseudomonadota; class Alphaproteobacteria; order Rhodobacterales; family Rhodobacteraceae; genus Amaricoccus. Next base: position 860,579 of record CAWKBH010000006.1, on the reverse strand, counting down.
ATTCGTCGCACGCTCGCGGCATTGCAAGACCGCTACAGTCGTCTTGGATGAGCCCGGCAAACTGCGGCAGGCGTTCGCGCCACGTAAGAAATCCACCGGGCCGTCGGCCCGGACTGAATGGGCCCGGGGCCACAGCGTCCCCCGCCGGAGACCAACCGCGGTGAAGCGCGCAGGACCAGAACCGATTTCCCAGGACGGCCCGGATCTGGGCCTGACGGCGTCGGCCGGTCGGCACGCTTCCGCACCCCCCAATGGAACGCAGCACACCGGCGGCCGCCTGGCGCCGCGCGTGCGGGGCGTTCGCGAAAGAAATCATGACCAAGAAAATGCTGATCGATGCCACCCACGCGGAAGAGACCCGCGTCGTGGTGGTGGACGGAACCAAGGTCGAGGAATTCGACTTTGAATCACTGAACAAGCGGCAGCTCGCCGGAAACATCTACCTCGCCAAGGTCACCCGGGTCGAGCCGTCGCTGCAGGCGGCGTTCGTCGACTACGGCGGCAACCGCCACGGCTTCCTGGCCTTCTCGGAAATCCATCCCGACTACTACCAGATCCCCAAGGCCGACCGCGAGGCGCTGCTGGCCGAGGAGGCGGCGCTGGCCCGCGACGCCGAGGACGAGGCCGCGCGCGAAAAGCCCAAGCCGCGCGGCCGCTCCCGCAGCCGCAAGCGCGTCCAGCCCGCCGCCGAGGGCGCCCCGGCCGGCGACGACCTGGTGCTGGCCGAGCCGGCGGGGGATCTGCACGCGGCCGAGGGTCTGGAGGACGTCCCGCCGCCTTCCGCCGCTGCCGGCGACATCGACATCTTCGTCCCGGACGAGCCCGCCGCCGCCGAGGACGACGAGGCCCACGAGCCGGAGGAATACGAAGCGGTCGGCGGCGACGACGCCGCCGAGGAGCGCGCCGCGCCGCGACGGCCGCGGGCGCGCCGCTACAAGATCCAGGAAGTCGTCAAGGTCCGCCAGATCCTGCTGGTGCAGGTGGTCAAGGAGGAGCGCGGCAACAAGGGCGCGGCGCTGACCACCTATCTCAGCCTCGCCGGCCGCTACTGCGTGCTGATGCCCAACACCGCCCGCGGCGGCGGGATCAGCCGCAAGATCACCAACGTGGCCGACCGCAAGAAGCTCAAGGAAATCTCTTCCTCGATCATCGTGCCGGACGGCGCCGGGCTGATCATCCGCACCGCCGGCGCGGCGCGCACCAAGACCGAGATCAAGCGCGACTACGAATACCTGCTGCGGCAGTGGGAGATGATCCGCGACCTGACGCTGAAGTCGATCGCCCCCGCGCCGATCTACGAGGAAGGCAGCCTGATCAAGCGGGCGATCCGCGACCTCTACAGCCGCGAGATGGACGAGATCCTGGTCGACGGCGAGCGCGGCTACCGCGAGGCCAAGGACTACATGAAGATGCTCATGCCTTCGCACGCGAAGAACGTGAAGCACTACGCCGATCCGTTGCCGCTCTTCTCCCGCTTCCAGGTCGAGAGCTACCTCAGCGCGATGTTCAACCCGGTGGTGCAGCTCAAATCCGGCGGCTACATCGTCATCGACGTCACCGAGGCGCTGGTCGCCATCGACGTGAACTCCGGCCGCGCCACCCGCGAGGCCTCGATCGAGGACACCGCGCTCAAGACCAACATGGAGGCCGCCGAGGAGGCAGCCCGCCAGATGCGCCTGCGCGACCTCGCCGGCCTCATCGTCATCGACTTCATCGACATGGAGGACCGGCGCAACAACGCCGCCGTCGAGAAGAAGCTCAAGGACAAGCTCAAGACCGACCGCGCCCGCATCCAGGTCGGCCGCATCTCCGCCTTCGGGCTCCTCGAGATGTCGCGCCAGCGCCTGCGGCCGGGCATGATCGAGGCCACCACCAAGGCCTGCCCGCACTGCCACGGCACCGGCCGGGTCCGCTCTGACGATTCGATGGCGCTGTCGCTCCTGCGCGAGATCGAGGAGGAGGGCGTCAGGCAGCGCTCCAAGGAGGTGCTGATCGTGGTGCCGGTCGAGATCGGCAACTACCTGCTGAACCAGAAGCGCGAGCACATCGCGATGATCGAGATGCGGTTCGGCCTGTCGGTGCGCGTCGAGGGCGACCCCTCGCTGATCAGCCCCGACTACCGGGTCGAGCGGTTCAAGACCGCCTCGCGGATCATCCCGGTGCCCGAGAGCCTGAACCTGACGACCGTCGCCTACCCCGACGAAGCCTTCGAGGAAGACGAGGTCGCCGACGAGGAAGAAACCGCCGAGGCCGGCGAAGCCACCGGGAGCGAGCGCTCGGCAGCCGGAGGCAAGCGCAAGCGCCGCCGCCGGCGGCGCGGCGGCCGGTCCGGGGCCGAGCAGGGCGCACCGGGAGAGCTCGCGGCCGAAGCCGCCTCCGAACCGCACGAGGCCGCCCCGGCCCCGGACGAGGCCGGCCCTGAGCCCAGCGATGCGGCCGCGGCAGAAGCGGAGCCCGAGCCGCGCCCGAAGTCACGACGCCGGTCCCGCGGCGGCGCCGCCGCGACGCCGCCCGAGGAAGCTGCCGAGGCCGAGCCGGTCGAGGCCTCGCCCTTCGGCGAGGTGATCGACCTCGGCGAGGAGCGGGTGTCGGAGATCGTCGACGTTCCGGAGACCGACGCGCCGCAGCGCCGGACCCGGGAGCGCGTGCGCAAGCCGGTGACCGCGGTGCTGGCCGAAGTCACGTCGGCCACGGTGGAAGGCGCCGCCCCCGCCGAACCGGAGGCGCCCGTGGCCGAGCCGGCGGATCCTGAGCCGGCCGCCGAAGCCGCGACGCCTCCGGCCGAGCCGGAAGCAGCGGCCGACGCAGCCGAAGAGAAGCCCGACGACGGCCCCAAGCGCCGCGGCTGGTGGTCGCGCGCGCTCAGCGGATCGTGACCCGCGGCCCGGCCGCGGCGGCCCAGGCCGCGAGCCGGCGCAGGCCCTCGGCGATGTCCTCGGTCGCTCCGGCGTAGGAAAACCGCAGCGTGCCGGCGCCGCGCCCGGGGTCGAAGTCGAGCCCCGGCGTCACCGCCACCCCGGCCTCGCGCAGGATGCGGTCGCAGAGACCGCGGCTGTCGTCGGTGATCCCGGTCACGTCGGCGTAGATGTAGAACGCCCCGTCCGGCGGGGCGATGCGGCCGAAGCCGGCCCGCGGCAACCCCTCGAGCATCAGCGCACGGTTGGCGCGATAGACCGCGAGATTCGCCTCGAGCTCGTCGCTGGCGTCGAGCGCCGCCAGCGCCGCGACCTGGCTGGCGTGCGGCGCGCAGATGAAGAGGTTCTGCACCAGCCGCTCGACCCGCCGCACATGCGCCTCGGGCACCACCATCCAGCCGATCCGCCAGCCGGTCATCGAGAAGTACTTCGAGAACGAGTTGATGACGTAGACCTCGTCCGAGATCTCCAGCGCCGACACCGCCCGCGCGCCGTACTGGATGCCGTGGTAGATCTCGTCCGAGACGAAGCCGATGCCCCGCTCCGCCGCCCGCTCGATCAGCGCCGCCAGCTCGGAGCGCGCCAGCATCGTGCCGGTGGGATTGGCCGGGCTCGCCACCAGCACCCCCGCCAGGTCGCCGCCGAGATCGCCCGGCACCGGCTGGAACCGGTCCTCGGGACCCGTCTCGATCCCGACCGGCACCAGGTCGAGCGCGCGCAGGATGTTGCGATAGCTCGGATAGCCCGGATCGCCGATCGCCACCCGGTCGCCGCGGTCGAAGAGGCTGGTGAACGCCAGGATGAACGCCGCCGAAGACCCCGCGGTCACCACCACCCGGCCCGGATCGAGCTCGACCCCGTACCAGTCGCGATAGAGCCGCGCGATCCGCGCCCGCAGCGCCGGCAGGCCCAGCGCCACGGTGTAGCCGAGCGCGCCCGCCGCCATCGCCCGGCCCAGCGCCGCCCGCGCCAGCGGCCGGCGCCGGGGTGCCGGGCTGGCCCACCTCCATGTGGATCACCGAGCGGCCCCGCGCCTCCTCGGCGCGGGCGGCCTCCATCACGTCCATCACGATGAAGGGATCGACCTCGCCCCGGGTTGATGTCCGCACCGTCGCCTCTCCTAGGCTGCCTGGCCTTCAGCCATCAGGCACGAAACGCGACCGGCGCAACCTGAGGAGCCTGCCGTGCAGATCGTGTCCCGGGTGCTCGCGCCGCTCGTCGCGCTGCTGCTGGCCGCCAGCCCGGCCGCGGCGCTGACCCTGATCCGCGACGCCGAGGTCGAGCAGACGCTGCACCGGATCGCCTGGCCGCTGTTCCGCGCCGCCGGGCTGAACCCGGCGAGCGTGCACCTCTACATCGTCAACGACCGCGAGCCCAACGCCTTCGTCGCCGGCGGGCAGAACATCTTCGTCAACACCGGACTGCTCACCGAGCTCGACAGCTTCGACCAGGTGCGCGCGGTGATCGCGCACGAGCTCGGGCACATCACCGGCGGGCACCAGACGCTCCGCGACCAGGAGATGCGCGGCGCCGGCCTGATCGCCGGCATCGGCATGCTCGGCGCCGCCGCAGCCGCCGTCGGCGGCAGCCCCCAGGCCGGCGTCGCCATCGCCACCGGCGCCAGCCAGGTGGCGCAGCGCAGCGCCCTGGCGCACAGCCGCGCCGAGGAAGCGAGCGCCGACCAGGCCGGCCTGCGCTACCTGGCCGCGGCCGGCAGCGACCCGGCGGCGATGCTGCAGGTGCTCGACCACTTCGCCGGGCAGGAGGCGCTGCTCGGCAGCCAGATGGACGCCTACGCCCAGAACCACCCGCTCTGGAGCGACCGCATCGCCCTGATCGAGGAGCGGGTGGCCAAGATGCCGCACGGCAGCCCGCCCTCGGCCGAGGACGCCTACTGGTACGCCCGGATGCAGGCCAAGCTCGTCGCCTTCCTCGACAGCCCGGCCCAGACCCTGCACAAGTATCCCGACAGCGACGGCTCCGAGCCGGCGCTGCTGGCGCGCGCCGTCGCCTGGCACCGCCGCCCCGACCCGGCCCGGCGCCACCGCCAGCATGGACGCGCTGCTCCGCATCCGACCCGACGACCCCTACTATCAGGAGCTGAAGGGCCAGATCCTGCTCGAGTCCGGCCACGCGGCCCCCGCGGCGGACGCCTTCCGCAAGGCGGTGGCGCTGGCCCCGAAGGAGCCGCTGATCCTGGGCGAGCTCGGCCGGGCGCTGCTCAACATGGACGACGACAAGGCCACCGCCGAGGCCCGCGACGTGCTGGCGCGCTCGATCGCCGCCGACAAGGCGAACGCCGACGTGCTGCGCGACCTGGCGCTGGCCGAGGCGCGGCTCGGCCACGAAGGCGCCGCGGCGCTGGCCACCGCCGAGCGCTTCACCCTCGAGGGCCAGTTCCGCGACGCCGGCCGCAACGCCCAGCGCGCGGCGGCGCTGCTTCCGGAGGGCTCGCCGGGCTGGCGGCGGGCCCAGGATATGATTACCATGTCGCGACGCGCGCTGAACTGAGGGGTCCGATGCGAGCACTGCTCCTGAGCCTGACGGCTGCGTTCGCCATCCTGGCGGCGCTGCCCGCCGCCGCCCAGCAGGGCCAGTCGTCGCCGTTCAGCGACAGCGACAAGGAGGCGCTGCACGCGGAGATCCGCGCCTACCTGCTGCAGAACCCGGAAATCCTGATGGAGATGATCCAGCTCCTGGAGGCCAAGCAGCAGGCCGCGACCGCCGAGGGCGACCGCGAGCTGGTCGCCAGCAACGCCGCCGCGATCTTCGACGACGGCTTCTCCTGGGTCGGCGGCAATCCCGGACGGCAAGCTTCACCCTGGTGGAATTCCTCGACTACCAGTGCGGCTTCTGCCGCCGGGCGCAGCCCGACCTCGGCGAACTGGTCACGCTCGGACGGCGACATCCGGCTGATCGTCAAGGAGATGCCGATCCTCGGGCCGGGCTCCGACCTCGCGGCGCGGGCGGCGATCGCCACGCTGATCACCAAGGGACCCGAGACCTACGCGGCGCTGCACGAGCGGCTGATGGCGCTGCAGGGCGAGGTCACCGACGTCAGCCTCGACCATGCGCTGAGCGAGACCGGCCTCGACCCCGCCGAGGTGCGCGCCGCGATGGCCGACCCGGAGGTCGATCGGCGGCTCGCGGCGACCCGCGATCTCGCCGGCAAGCTGGCGATCGCCGGCACGCCCACCTTCGTCTTCGACAACCGGATGGTGCGCGGCTACCTGCCGCTGGCGCAGATGCGCGACCTGGTCGGGGAAGTGCGCGCCAGCAACTGACGCGGGCGCGGGCGAAATCCGCCCTTCCCACCCCGCGCCGGGCCGAATATACAGAACCTTACCCGGAAAACGAGGGCAGGCGGCGAAGCCCGCTGCGACAAGAACAGGGCGCACCATGAACAAGAGACCCCAGGAATCGGACATCGAGTTCGTCAAGGCCCTGGCGGAACTCTTGCGCGCGAACGACCTGACCGAGATCGAGGTGAACCGCGACTACGGCGACGATGACGGGCTGACCGTCCGCGTGGCGCGCCAGGCGGCGCCGGTGGCGGCAGCGGCGCCGGCGGCGGCACCGATGCAGATCACCGCCGCGGCCGCACCGACCCCCGCCGCGGCCGCCGCCGCACCGGCCGCGGCCGCCGACCCCGCCGACGATCCCGGCGTCGTCCCCTCGCCGATGGTCGGCACCGCCTATTTCCAGGCCGAGCCCGGCTCGCCCGCCTTCGCCAAGGTCGGCGACACGGTGACCGAGGGCCAGACCATCCTGATCATCGAGGCGATGAAGACGATGAACCAGATCGCCGCGCCCCGCGCCGGCCGGGTCAAGCGCATCCTGGTCGAGGACGGCCAGCCGGTGGAATTCGGCGCGCCGCTGATGATCCTGGAATGACCCGGGCCCGCGCCCGATGACCCGAACCTGAGGCGGCCATGTTCAACAAGGTCCTGATCGCCAACCGGGGCGAGATCGCGCTGCGCATCCACCGCGCCTGCAAGGAGATGGGCATCCAGACCGTCGCGATCCATTCGACGGCGGATTCCAACGCCATGCACGTGCGCATGGCCGACGAGAGCGTCTGCGTCGGCCCGCCGCCGGCCACCCAGAGCTACCTCTCGATGCCGAACATCATCGCCGCCTGCGAGATCACCGGCGCCGAGGCGATCCACCCCGGCTACGGCTTTCTCTCCGAGAACTCGACCTTCGTGCAGATCGTCGAGGACCACGGCCTGAAGTTCATCGGCCCGACCGCCGAGCACATCCGGCTGATGGGCGACAAGATCACCGCCAAGGAGACGATGAAGAACCTCGGCGTGCCCTGCGTGCCCGGCTCCGACGGCGGCGTGCCGACGCTCGAGGAGGCGCGCAAGGTCGGCGCCGCGCTCGGCTACCCGGTGATCGTCAAGGCCACCGCCGGCGGCGGCGGGCGCGGCATGAAGCTGGCGCGCACGCGCCGACGAGATCGAGACCGCCTTCCAGACCGCCCGCTCCGAGGCCAAGGCCGCCTTCGGCAACGACGAGGTCTACCTGGAGAAGTACCTCGGCGCCCCGCGCCACATCGAGGTGCAGGTGTTCGGCGACGGCAAGGGCGGCGCGGTGCACCTGGGCGAGCGCGACTGCAGCCTGCAGCGGCGGCACCAGAAGGTGATGGAGGAAGCCCCCTCGCCGGTGATCGACGCCAAGACCCGCGCCAGGATCGGCAAGATCTGCGCCGACGCCGTCGCCCGGATCGACTATGCCGGCGCCGGCACCATCGAGTTCCTCTACGAGGACGGGCGAGTTCTTCTTCATCGAGATGAACACCCGCCTGCAGGTCGAGCACCCGGTCACCGAGGCGATCTACGACGTCGACCTGGTGCAGGAGCAGATCCGCGTCGCCGCCGGCGAGCCGATGTCCTTCACCCAGGCCGACCTGGTGCCGGCCGGCCACGCCATCGAATGCCGGATCAACGCCGAGAAGCTGCCGCAATTCCAGCCCTCGCCCGGCCGGATCCGCACCTACTACGCTCCCGGCGGCCTCGGCGTGCGCATGGACAGCGCCATCTTCGACGGCTACACCATCCCGCCCTACTACGACAGCCTGATCGGCAAGCTGATCGTGCACGCCCGCACCCGCGATCTGGCGCTGGCCCGCCTGCGCCGGGCGCTCTCCGAGCTGATCGTCGACGGCGTCGACACCACGACGCCGCTGTTCCACGCCCTGCTCGACGAGCCCGACATCCAGAAGGGCAGCTACAACATCCACTGGCTGGAAAAATGGCTCGCCCGAGAGACCGACGCTCTCGCGTCGTGACTGCCCGGCCTCCGGCGGCGCGCTGAGGAGCGATGCGCGACGACGCCCCCCCGGCGATCACCGCGGCGCTGCTGCTGCAGGCCTATGCCTCGGGCGTCTTCCCGATGGCGGAATCGGCCGAGGCCGACGAGCTGTTCTGGATCGACCCGCAGCGCCGCGGCGTCCTGCCGCTCGACCGCATGCACGTCTCGCGGCGGCTGGCGCGCAGCTTCCTGCACGCGGCGTTCGAGGTCCGGATCGATTCCGACTTCGCCGGGGTGCTCGCGGCCTGCGCCGACCGGCCCGAGACCTGGATCAACGGCCAGATCGGGCGGCTCTACCGCGAGCTGCACCGGCTCGGCCAGGCGCATTCGGTCGAGATCTGGTGCGACGGCCGGCTCGCCGGCGGCCTCTACGGCGTGACGCTCGGCGCCGCCTTCTTCGGCGAGAGCATGTTCAGCCGCCGCCGCGACGCCTCGAAGTTCGCCCTGATCGCGCTGGTCGCGCGGCTCAGGGCCGGCGGGTTCCGCCTGCTCGACACCCAGTTCGTCACCGAGCACCTGGCGAGCCTCGGGGCGGTGGAGATCAGCCGCGCCGCCTATCACCGCCAGCTCGAGGCCGCGGTGACCCGGCCGGCGCGGTTCCTGGCGCTGCCGGCCGATACCGGCCGTCAGTCGTTGCTGCAGCTCACCACCCAGACGTCGTAGCGCGGATGGTCGAGCGCCGACAGCGCCGGCGACGAGGCGAACATCCAGCCCGAGAACCGGGCGTTGGTCTCGCGGATGTCGCGGATCTTGAGGAAGGCATAGGCGTCGCCGGTCGGATCGTCGCGCGGCACCCGGCAATCCTCGGCGGTGATCTCCAGGTGGCCGAACCGCTTGGTCTCGCCGACCCGCATCTCGATGTCCGCCGCGATGCCGTTCAGGCTGTCGAGCCCGCGCAGGTGCAGGTTCCGGGCCTCGAGCGTGGCGTCGCTGCCGCCGATCTGCATCTGCACCGACTGCGCGCCGACCGCCTGCCCGGCGGCGAAGGCCAGCGCGGCGCTGAGCAGCAGGCGCCTCATTTGCCGGCCGCGAAATGCATGAGCAGGTTCAGGAGGCTCACCGACCCCTGCGTGTTCACGATCTCGTCCCCGGCGGCGAGCATGTCGTCGGACGCCCCCGGGGTGATCTCGACGAAGGACCCGCCGAGCAGGCTCTCCGAGGCGATCTTGACGTCGGAATCGCTCGGCAGCTGCAGGTTGCTCGCGATCAGGAACGTCGCCCTGGCCTCGTAGCTCTTCGGATCGAGGTCCAGCGCGCTCACCGCGCCCACCTTGATCCCCGCCAGCCGCACGTCGGTGCCGACGCTGATGCCCTCGGCGCTGCGGAAGCTCGCCTGGCAGCGGATAGCTGTCGCGCGTCAGCTGCATCCCGCGGCTCTGCCCGGCATAGACCACGAAGCCCAGGGCCGTGGCCAGGACGACCGCGCCGATCACGGTCTCCGCGACGCTGTTCGCCACCCCCGCCTCCTGCCTATTCCGGCGCCCAGGCCTCGTAGTCCGGCTGGACCTGCGGCCCGGCCGACAGGATGCTGCCGGGCGGACGGTACGCCAGCGCGCTGCCGGTCAGGTTCGGCACGTGCGGCTTCTCCCACGGCTTGCGCGGCAGCGGCGCCGACGTCGGCGGGTCCTGCCAGGTGTGGTGCAGCCAGCCGTGCCACTCAGGCGACACCCGGCTGCCCTCGACCTCGCCGTTGTAGATCACCCAGCGCTTGGCTCCGCCCGCGCTCTGGTAGAAGACGTTGCCCTGCGCGTCCTCGCCGACCCGCTGGCCCTTGCGCCAGGTGAAGAACTGCGTGCCGAGCGTCTGGCCGTTCCACCAGGTGAAGATCTTCGCCAGGAATGCCATGCCATCCTCGTCGCTTGCCCGTGCCGCCCGTTATGTCGCAACTGGCCCGACGGGTCCAGCGCGCTCGAGCCCGAATGAAGTTGATTTGCGGCAAGGCGGCGTGTGAGGTACTGCGGCAGCGTGGCTTTACGTCGCCCGGAGAGCATCAATCATGAACACTGTCAGGCTGGTCGTCGCCACCGCGACCTCGGTCACTTTCGCGCTCCTTGCATGGACCGCCGGCGCGCAGCAGGTCACCGGCGAACTCGGCTCGCCCACCGCCACCACGACCCTCAGCGGCGAGCAGCTTCCGCCCCCGACCCCGCCGTTCGGCGGCGTCATCAAGGAGCGCGCGGCCGACTCGACGCCGTGGTGGGCGCCCCGCGTGGTGCCGCCCAAGGGCGCGCCGAACGTGCTCCTGATCATGACCGACGACCAGGGCTTCGGCGCGCCCAGCACCTTCGGCGGCGTCATCCCGACGCCGGCGATGGACCGCATCGCCGCCGAGGGCCTGCGCTACACCAACTTCCACTCCACCTCGCTCTGCTCGCCGACGCGGGCCGCGCTGATCACCGGGCGCAACCACCACTCGGTCGGGTTCGGGGTGGTCGGCGAGGTCGCCACCGGCTTCCCGGGCTACGATTCGATCATCCCGCTCGACAAGGGCACCGTCGGCACCACACTCAGGGACAACGGCTACGCCACCGCCTGGTTCGGCAAGGACCACAACACACCGTCCTACCAGTCCAGCCAGGCCGGGCCGTTCAGCCAGTGGCCGAACGGCATGGGCTTCGACTATTTCTACGGCTTCGTCGGCGGCGACGCCAGCCAGTGGCAGCCGAACCTCTTCCGCAACACCACCGCGATCTACCCGTTCGAGGGCAATCCCGGCTGGAACCTCGAGACCGCGATGGCCGACGAGGCGATCGGCTACGTGAAGCAGCTGAAGGAGATCGCCCCCGACAAGCCCTGGTTCGTCTACTACGTGCCGGGCGCGACCCACGCGCCGCACCATCCGACGCCGGAATGGACCCGCAAGATCAGCGACATGCACCTGTTCGACGACGGCTGGAACAAGCTGCGCGAGACGATCTTCGCCAACCAGAAGCGGCTCGGCATCATGCCCGAGGACGCCAAGCTCACGCCGTGGCCCGACACCCTGCCGACCTGGGACAGCCTGGACTTCGAGTCTAAGAAGCTCTTCATCCGCCAGGCCGACGTCTACGGCGCCTACCTCGCCTACGCCGACAACGAGATCGGCCGGGTGATCCAGGCCGTCGACGACCTCGGCGAGCTCGACAACACGCTGATCATCTACATCGGCGGCGACAACGGCGCGAGCGCCGAGGGCATGCTGAACGGCACGCCCAACGAGTTCACCACCTTCAACGGCGTCGAGGTCCCGGTGAAGGACCAGTTCCTCTGGTACCCGTTCTGGGGCACCGAGCGCACCTTCCCGCACTTCGCCGCCGGCTGGGCCTGGGCGATGGACACGCCCTTCAAGTGGGTCAAGCAGGTGCCCTCGCACTTCGGCGGCACCGCCCAGGGCGTGGCGATGGCCTGGCCGGGCCACATCACCGACAAGGGCGGCATCCGCCACCAGTTCAGCCACGTCATCGACATCGTGCCGACCATCCTCGAGGCCACCGGCATCCCGGCGCCGAAAGAGGTCAACGGCATCGCGCAGGAGCCGATCGAAGGCACCAGCATGGTCTACACCTGGGACAAGGCCAACGCCGACGCCCCGACCCGGCACACCACGCAGTACTTCGAGATGCTCGGCAATCGCTCGATCTACCACGACGGCTGGGTGGCGGCGACGACCCCGGCGACGCTGCCCTGGGAGCTCAGCACCAAGGCGCCGCCGGACGTGATCACCGGCTACAACTGGGAACTCTACAACGTCGAGAAGGACCGCACCGAAGCCGACGATCTGGCGAAGGCGATGCCCGACAAGCTCAAGGAGATGCAGGATCTCTTCTATGCCGAGGCGAAGAAGTACGACGTGCTGCCGCTCGACAACTCGACGCTGGCGCGCTGGAACGCGCCGCGGCCGAACCTGACGGCGGGGCGCACGTCGTTCGAATATTCCGGCGAGCTGAGCGGGGTGCCGGCCAGCGCCGCCCCGAACATCCTGAACAAGTCCTACACCATCACCGCCGAGGTCGAGATCCCCGACGGCGGCGCCGAAGGCATGATCGTCACCGAAGGCGGCCGCTTCGGCGGCTACGGCCTCTTCCTCAGCAAGGGCGAGTTCGGCGTCGGCCGCGGCCGGCCGGTCTTCCTCTACAACCTCCTCGACCTCAAGCGCACCGCCTGGGAAGGCCCCGAGCTCGACCCCGGCAAGCACACCATCGTCTTCGACTTCAAGTCCGACGGTCCGGGCCTGGGGAAAGGCGGCACCGGCGTGCTCTCCGTGGACGGCAAGGAGGTGGCGCGCAACTCGATGGACCACAGCACCCCGATCACCTTCCCCGAGGACGAGACCTTCGACGTCGGCCTCGACACCCGCACGCCGCTGGCCCTGCTGGAATACCGCTACGACGTGCCGTTCCGCTTCACCGGCAAGCTCGACAAGCTGACCTTCCAGCTCGAATAGGCGAGCGAGGCAACCGGCGGTCGAGGGGCGCAGGCGCGATGAAGAAGGCTCTGGTATTCGCCGCTGTCGCCGAGGCTGCGACCGGCCTGGCATTGCTGCTCGTCCCCTCGCTCGTCGGGCTGGTGCTGCTCGGTGAGGGACTGGCCGGGGCGGCCCTGGCGGTGGCGCGCGTCGCCGGCATCGCCCTGATCGGGCTGGGGCTCGCCTGCTGGCCCGGACCGCCGGTCACCGGCATGCTGGCCTACAGTGCGGCCGTCACCGTCTATCTCGGCTATCTCGGGCTGACCGGCGGTGCATCGGGCATTCTGCTCTGGCCCGCCGTCGTGGCGCACCTGGTCCTGTCGATCCTCTTGGCAAGGGACCGCCTGGCCGACCGACGCTCGGCCGGCACGGGCAACTGACCCGTCAGGACGCCGAGGCCGAGGCCGAGCCTTCCTTGCGGTCGGCGTAGATCAGGAGCGGCTCGCCCTTGCGGTTGATGCACTCCTCGTTGACCACCACCTCCTCGACCCCCTGCATCGAGGGCAGCTCGAACATGGTGTCGAGCAGCACCTCCTCGAGGATCGAGCGCAGGCCGCGGGCGCCGGTCTTGCGGTTGATCGCCCGCTTGGCCACCGCCTTCAGCGCGTCGTCGGTGAACGAGAGCTGCACGTCCTCCATCTCGAACAGCCGCTGGTACTGCTTGATCAGCGCGTTCTTCGGTTCGGTCAGGATGGTGATCAGCGCGTCCTCGTCGAGGTCGGTCAGCGTCGCCAGCACCGGCAGGCGGCCGACGAACTCGGGGATCAGCCCGAATTTCAGCAGGTCCTCCGGCTCCAGCTGCTGGAACAGCTCGCCCACCCGCCGCTCGTCCTGGTCCTTGACGTCGGCGCCGAAGCCCATGGCGCTGCCGCGGCCGCGCTGGGCGATGATCTTGTCGAGCCCGGCGAAGGCACCGCCGCAGACGAAGAGGATGTTGGTGGTGTCGACCTGCAGGAACTCCTGCTGCGGATGCTTGCGCCCGCCCTGCGGCGGCACCGAGGCGACGGTGCCCTCCATGATCTTCAGGAGCGCCTGCTGCACGCCCTCGCCCGAGACGTCGCGGGTGATCGAGGGGTTGTCCGACTTGCGGCTGATCTTGTCGACCTCGTCGATGTAGACGATGCCGCGCTGCGCCCGCTCGACGTTGTATTCCGCCGCCTGCAGCAGCTTCAGGATGATGTTCTCCACGTCCTCGCCGACGTAGCCCGCCTCGGTCAGCGTGGTGGCGTCCGCCATGGTGAACGGCACGTCGAGGATGCGCGCCAGCGTCTGCGCCAGCAGCGTCTTGCCGCAGCCGGTCGGGCCGATCAGCATGATGTTCGATTTCTGCAGCTCGACGTCGGCGTTCTTCGCGGCGTGGTTCAGCCGCTTGTAGTGGTTGTGCACCGCAACAGAGAGCACCCGCTTGGCCACCTGCTGGCCGATCACGTAGTCGTCCAGCACCTTGCAGATCTCGTGCGGAGTCGGCACGCCGTCCGACGACTTGACCAGATTGCTCTTGGTCTCCTCGCGGATGATGTCCATGCACAGCTCGACGCATTCGTCGCAGATGAAGACCGTCGGACCCGCGATCAGCTTTCGGACCTCGTGCTGGCTCTTGCCGCAAAACGAGCAGTAGAGGGTGTTCTTCGCGTCGCCGCCGCCCGTTTTGCTCATGCCTCAGCCTCCGGCTCGCGCCTGTCTTTCCTGCGTCAACAATATAGTCGCCCGCCGCCCGAAAGGCAGCCCTTCACATTGGAACATGCTTGAGCCCGGAATTACAAGCGCAAAGGCGCCGGCAGCCGCCGGGCCGCGGCCGCTTCACGAAGGCTTAACCTCGATCTCGCGCTGGGTGACGATCTCGTCGATCAGGCCCCAGTCCTTGGCGTCCTGCGCCGACATGAACCGGTCACGCTCCAGCGCCGCCTCGACCGCCTCGATCGACTGGCCGGTGTGCTCGTGGTAAATCTGGTTAAGCCTGTCCTTGATCAGCTGGGTCTCGCGGGCGTGGATCATGATGTCCGTGGCCTGGCCCTGGAAGCCGCCCGAGGGCTGGTGCACCATGATCCGGCTGTTGGGCAGCGAATAGCGCATGCCCTTGGCGCCCGCCGTCAGCAGCAGCGATCCCGCCGAGGCCGCCTGGCCGACGCAGAGCGTCGAGACCGGCGGGCGGATGTACTGCATGGTGTCGTACATCGACAGTCCCGACGTCACCACGCCGCCCGGGCTGTTGATGTACATCGAGATTTCTTTCTTCGGGTTCTCCGCCTCCAGGAACAGCAGCTGCGCCACGATCAGCGTCGACATGCCGTCGTGGATCGGGCCGGAGACGAAGATGATGCGCTCCTTCAGGAGCCGCGAGAAGATGTCGTAGGCGCGCTCGCCCCGGGCGGTCTGCTCGACCACCATCGGCACCAGGTTCATGTAGGTCTCGACCGGATCGTTCATGGGAGTTGCCTGCCTTTCGCTGCCCGAAAGGCCCGCGTTTGCGCGCCCCGGTTGCAGAGAGCAATAGTTATCGGGTCGGCACTGTGCAAGGGCCACCCGGCCAGATGGACAGGTCGATCTCCGTCGCGCGTAAACCTTCTGTTTGCACCTGAGGCGCAGGATGCCGGCGAGGCGCAGGCCGGCCCGTCGAGCCGGCCCCGAGCAGCCCCGAACCGAGCCGAAGAGCCGAACGATGCCCGACGTCAACCCACTGGCCCACTCGTTCTACCTCAGGGAGATCGAGGCCCTCGCCCGTCCGCGGCAGCGGCGGCTGCCGCGCTGGACTGTCGCGGCCACCGCGCTCGTCTGCGTCATCGCCGGCCAGATCGCGGCGCGAGGCCTCCTGGGCTGACGCCGCCGCGCGCCGGGCTCAGCCGGCCGGGGCCTCGTCGGGCGCCGGAACCGCCGGCAGCGGCGCGTCCTCGTCCAGCGCCTCGATCGCCTTCTGCAGCTCGTCCTTGCTCACCGGCTTCTCCTCGACCTTGGCGAGCTCGAGGATGAAGTCGACCACCTTGTCCTCGAACAGCGGCGCCCGGATCTGCTGCAGCGCCTGCGGGTTCTTCTGGACGAACTCCAGGAACTGCCGCTCCTGGCCCGGATACTGCCGCGCCTGAGCGAACAGCGCCCGCTGCATCTCCTGCTCGGCGACGGTGATGTCGTGCTTGTTGCCGAGCTCGGCCAGCAGCAGCCCCAGCCGCACCCGCCGCTCGGCGAGCTTCTTGTGCTCCTCGGTCGGCTCGATGGCGTCGTGGTCGTGGCCCTGGTGGTCGTGGTGCTCCTCGTGCCAGAGCTGGTGGGCGATCTGCTTGGCCTCGACGTCGACCAGCGTCGGCGGCAGCTCGAAGCTGACCCGCGCGTCCAGCGCGTCCATCAGCCGCCGCTTCAGGATCGCCCGGCTGGCCTGGGCATACTCGTCGCCGAGGCGGCCGCGGATCTGCGTCTTCAGCGCCTCGAGCGTCTCGACGCCGTAGCGCACCGCCAGTGCATCGTCGATCGCGGCCGGCTTCGGCGCCTTGACCGCCTTCACCGTCACCGCGAAGCTCGCCTCCTTGCCGGCCAGGTGCTTGGCGCCGTAACTCTCCGGGAAGCTGACCGCGATCTCCTTCGCGTCGCCCGCTTTCACTCCGACCAGCTGCTCCTCGAAGCCGGGGATGAAGCTGTTGGAGCCGAGCACCAGCGGGAAGTCCTCCGCCGCCCCGCCCTCGAAGTCCGCGCCATCCACCGAGCCCTTGAAGTCGATCACCACCTGGTCGCCGTCCTTGGCCTTGGTTCCCTTCTTGCGGTCCTCGTAGTCGTTGGCCGAGGCGGCCAGGTTCGCCAGCGCCTCGTCGACTGCGGCGTCGTCGATCTCGGCCACCAGCTTCTCGAGCCTGACCTCCCCGAGCGCGACCTCGGGCACCTGCGGCAGCGTCTCGTAGGTCATCGAGACTTCGACGTCCTGGCCTTCCTGCCAGTCCTCGTTGGTCATCTTGACCTCGGGCTGCAGCGCCGGCCGGTCGCCGCTGGCCTCGAAATGGCTGCGCATCGCCTGGTCGATCTGCTCCTGCATCGCCTCGCCCAGCACCGACTTGCCGAACATCTTCTTCATCAGCGCCGCCGGCGCCTTGCCCTTGCGGAAGCCCTTCATCTGGAAGTCCTTGCGGGCCTCCTCCAGCTTCTCGGTGACCTTGGCCTCGAGCTCGGTGGCGGGAAGCACGATCGCATACCCGCGCTTCAGGCCTTGGTTCAGGGTCTCGGTGACCTGCATCGTCGGATTCCTCGTCTCTTCCCTCTGGTGCGGGCGGAGGGACTTGAACCCCCACGCCTTTCGGCGCCAGAACCTAAATCTGGTGCGTCTGCCAGTTCCGCCACGCCCGCGGCCACGGCCCCGCGCGGCGCCCGGGCCGGATCGAGGCCGCTTCCTAGCAGACGCGCCCGACCCGTGCGAGCGAAAAATACGCCGGAAATCGCCCGCTGCAGCGGCCGGCGCGGCCGCGCCGGCCCGCTCGCCGCCGCTTCGTTTTTTGCCGGTTATTTGGGCAGAATGTTCAATTCACAGGCAGCGGCGCAGGATTCTCCGGCCGGTTCCGGCCGAGCCGCCCCCACCGCATTGAATCCCCCGGGCCAAGCTGGTTTGTCGGGCCGCGAACTGGCGAAAGCGTCGCCGCAGGTCGGTCGGGAGCCCGGTGGGATGAAGAAGATCGAAGCCATTATCAAGCCGTTCAAGCTGGACGAGGTCAAGGAAGCCCTGCAGGAAGTGGGCATCCAGGGCCTCAGCGTGATCGAGGCCAAGGGCTTCGGCCGGCAGAAGGGCCACACCGAGCTCTACCGCGGCGCCGAGTACGTCGTCGACTTCCTGCCCAAGGTCAAGATCGAGGTGGTGCTCGCCGACGACCAGGTCGAGGCGGCGATCGAGGCGATCATCAACGCCGCGAAGACCGGCAAGATCGGCGACGGCAAGATCTTCGTGATGCCTGTCGAGCAGGCGATCCGGATCCGCACCGGCGAAGAGGGCAACGACGCGCTCTGAGCAGGTCTCGCGGCGGCGGCGCCTCCGCCCAAAATGTGAAACCCAAGGAAACGAGATGAGTGACAAGAAATCGGTTCTGAAGTCCCTCAAGGACGACGACATCGCCTATGTCGACCTGCGCTTCTGCGATCCGCGCGGCAAGCTGCAGCACGTGACCGTGATCTCCGACGAGGTGAACGAGGACTTCCTCGACGAGGGCTTCATGTTCGACGGCTCCTCGATCGCCGGCTGGAAGTCGATCGAGAAGTCCGACATGAAGCTGATGCCCGACTCGGCCTCGGCCTATGTCGACCCGTTCTACGCCGAGAAGACCCTCTGCCTGCACTGCTCGGTGCTCGAGCCCGACACCAACGAGCCCTACGACCGCGACCCCCGCGGCACCGCCCAGAAGGCCGAGGCCTACCTGAAGCAGACCGGCATCGGCGACGTCGCCTACATGGGCCCTGAGGCCGAGTTCTTCATCTTCGACGACGTGCGCTTCTCCAACGCCCCGAACAAGGTCGGCTTCCACGTCGACGCGGTCGACGCCGCCTGGAACACCGACACCGTCTACGAGATGGGCAACATGGGCCACCGCGCCGGGGTCAAGGGCGGCTACTTCCCGGTGCCCCCGGTCGACGCCGCCCAGGACATCCGCTCCGAGATGCTCTCGACCATGAAGCGGATCGGCATGAAGGTCGACAAGCACCACCACGAGGTCGCCTCGCCGCAGCACGAGCTCGGCATGATCTTCGGGCCGCTGACCCAGCAGGCCGACAACCTGCTCAAGTACAAGTACGTGATCCAGAACGTCGCCCACGCCTACGGCAAGACCGCGACCTTCATGCCCAAGCCCTACTACGGCGACAACGGCTCGGGCATGCACGTCAACATGTCGATCTGGAAGGGTTCCAAGCCGGTCTTCGCCGGCGACAAGTACGCCGACCTCTCGTCGGAGGCGCTCTGGTTCATCGGCGGGCTGCTCAAGCACGCCAAGACCATCAACGCCTTCACCAACCCGACCACCAACAGCTACAAGCGGCTGATCCCCGGCTTCGAGGCGCCGGTGCTGCTGGCCTACTCCGCCCGCAACCGCTCGGCCTCGGTGCGCATCCCCTGGACCGAGAGCCCCAAGGCCAAGCGCGTCGAGTGCCGCTTCCCCGACCCCGCCGCCAACCCCTACCTCGGCTTCGCGGCGCTGCTGATGGCCGGCCTCGACGGCATCCGCAACAAGATCGACCCCGGCAGCGCCTCCGACAAGGATCTCTACGACCTGCCCCCCGAGGAGCTGGCCGAGATCCCGACGGTCTGCGGCAGCCTGCGCGAAGCGCTGGAATGCCTGACCGACGACCACGACTTCCTGCTCCACGGCGACGTCTTCACCAAGGGCCAGATCGAAGGCTACATCGCGCTGAAATGGCCCGAGGTCTACATGATGGAGCACACCCCGCATCCGGTCGAATACCAGATGTACTACTCCCTCTGATACAGTCCGGGCCTCGGGCCCGCACAGGATGAGGCGCCGCTGACCGCAACAGCGGCGCTCCAGTGGCTCGCCGCGCGGTCCGCTCGCCCGGAGCGCCAGCGCGGAGGGCGAGCGGCGTGCCGCCTGAACGGCCGCGCGCAATCGTGCCGCGCCTGCCAGGCTGGCGCGGAAACGCGCCTGCCCCCGCGGGGCAGGCGCGGCACGATGTGTCGGCGGCCAAATCGCGCGGGATTGCAGAGAGCGGTCCGCCCACCCCGGAAGCGAGACTCTCCGGGACGCCCGCATCCTGTGTCCGCCGATCGCCTCGGGGCCGCGCAGGATAAGGCGCCCGCGGACCGCAACAGCGGGGCGCCGGTGGCGCGCCGCGCGGTCCGCTCGCCCGGAGCGGCAGCGCGGAGGGCGAGGGGCGTGTCGCCAAAACGGGCGCGCATAATCGTGCCGCGCCTGCCCGGCTGGCGCGGAAACGCGCCTGCCCGGGCGGGCAGGCGCGGCACGATTTGTCGACGGCCAAATCGTGCGGGATTGCGGGACTGGTTCGCCTGACCTGGGACGAGCCGAACCGGTTCTACGGAGTCAGTACGCGCCCCGGCCTGCCCGGGCACGGCTCCACCGGGACGACGCACGGCCGGGTTCCCGCTCGCCCGCAGATCAGCCCCCTCGCCGGCCCCTCACGGCCCAGGCCCGGGCGGTCATCCGGATCGGCTCCATCCCGCCGAAGCGCGCCGCGAGCCGCGCCCGCAGCGCCGCCCGGACCTCCGGCTGCAGGCTCCGGCAATAGCCCGGCGCCGGGCCGGCTCCGAGCGTGAACGGGTGCCAGAACTCCTCGAAGCTCGCGAAGACGGTCTCGATCGCGATCGGCTCGACCACCAGCGCGCGCAGCCCCGCGGCCGCCCCCAGCGCGGCGAGCCCGTCGCGGGTGCAGAAGCCGAACCGCACCGCCTCGTCCAGCGCGCCCGCAGCGCCGTCGACCTCTGCCGCGGCCTTCCAGAAGGCGTCGATCGGCTCCATGCCGCCGCCGGGATAGTCCCAGACGTAGAACGCGACCATGCCCCCCGGCCGCAGCACCCGCTGCATCTCGGCGAGCGCGGCCGGCCGGTCCGGGACGAAGTTCAGCACCAGCCCCGAGACCACCACGTCCGCGCTCTCGCCGGCCGCCGGCAGCCGCGCCGCCTCGCCCCGCTCGAAGCGCACGCGCGGATCCGCGACCTGCGACCGCGCCAGCCCGACGAAGTCCTCCGAGGGATCGAGCGCCAGCACCGATCGTGGCGCGCCTCCGCCCAGCACCGCCGCCGTCAGCGCCCCGGTGCCGCAGCCGACATCGACCCAGTCGGCGCCCGCCGGCGCCTCCAGCCACGCCACGAACTCCGTCGCCAGCCGACGGCTCCAGCGGCCCATGAACCGCTCGTAGTCCCGGCCCGCGCTCCAGCTGTCGAACTCCGAGCCTTCGGTCATCGCCCTCCGCCCCCGCCGCCGATCCCGCCGCGAGCATAGCTCCGATCCCCGCCGCCCGCCACCGAGCCCGCGCCGCCGGCGACCCGCCCGTTGACTCGGCGCTCGACGCCGCCCGATCCTTTCGCGGGAGCGTTGCCTTGGCCGTCATCACCGTCACCAGCTTCTCGACCTTCGCCGGCCTGCTCCTGGCCGCGCAGAAGCTCGCCACCGACCCCAACCCGCTGAACCGCGTCAAGGCGCTGGCCGACCTCGCGACCAACGGCAAGGCGCTCTCCGCCGCGCTCCGCGACGCCGGCCTCGGCCCGCTCGCCGCCGAGATGACCCGCCAGGCCGAGGACCACGCCCTGCACTTCACCCACCCCGGCCGCGCCCGCGACGACGCCATCGCCCTCTTCTGGCAGGTCGCCCCGTCGGCCTTCGCCGACCCCGCGGTCTTCGCCGCCGCCGACCTCGACCGCGACCGCACCACCGAAGCGATGGTCGCCGCGATCAAGGCCTCGCCCCACGCTCGCGACTTCACCGCCGCCCCGCTCCCCGAATCCTTCTTCCGCTCGGCCACCCGCCAGACCCTCGGCGTGATGCTCGCCAAAGCCGACTACATCGCCACCATCACCCCCGACCTCTGGCGCGAGACCCTGCGCCGCCACGGCGTCGAGATCGAACTCCTGCAGGCGGTGAAGGCCGACACCAGCGAGATCCTCGCCCTCGTCCGAGAACTCCGGGAGACCAAGGCAACGACGGTCCATCAGGACACCCTGATCGCCATCGCCCGCAAGATCCGTCCCGAACGTGCCCGACCGCGACGAGGCCCTGCGCGAACTCGAGCACGCCGCCGACATCGCCGCCGATCTCATGGCCCGCGGCCGGGCCGGCAGCAACGTCGACGCCTTCGTCGACGGTGTCCTCCGCCGCCTGGCCGCACTCACCGGCGAAGGCCGCCTCGACGAGGCCGCCGCCGAGGCCGACCGCGCCGTCGACCAGGCCGAGGCCGGTCTGCGGCAGCTCCTCGACGCCGCCGTCGACCAGCGCCTGCTGGCGCGCGATCGCCGAAGGCGCGGCGCGACAGATCGTCAGGCGCCTGATGCTCGGCACGCCGGAACCGGGCAGCCCCTTCGACGCCCTGCGGCTGGAACGGAACCGCTGGTACGAGCGCGGCCGCGATCAGGGCCTGCGGCTCCACCTCGAGGTTGCCATCGCTCTCGCCCGGACCAGCGGTGCCTGGGCCAGCGACGCCGACCAGCGCGGCGCGGCGCTGACCGACCTGGGGACCGCGCTGGCGGTGCTGGGCGTGCGGGACAGCGGCCCGGAGCGGCTGGCGGAGGCAGTCGGCGTCTACGGTGCGCGCGCTGGAGCAGTGGACACGCGAGCGCAACGCCCCGCGGCTGGGCGATGACACAGATGAACCTCGGCAACGTGCTCGCCGCCCTCGGCGCGCGGGAGAGGGGCACGGCGCGGCTCGAGGAGGCGGTGCGGGCCTACCGCGCCGCGCTCGAGGAGCGGACCCGCGAGCGGGCGCCCCTCGACTGGGCGACGAGCCAGATGAACCTGGGAAACGCGCTCCGGCGCTCGGCGCGCGCGAGAGCGGCACGGCGCGGCTCGAAGAGGCGGTGGATGCCTATCACGCCGCGCTCGAAGAGCGGACCCGCGAGCGCGTGCCGCTTGCCTGGGCGACGACCCAGAACAACCTCGGCGACCGCCCTTCGGGCGCTGGGGGAACGCGAAGCGGCACGGCGCGGCTCGGAGGCCGCCGTGGCTGCCTTCCGCGCGGCGCTGGAGGAATGGACCGCGCGAGCGGGTGCCGCTCGACTGGGCGATGACCCAGAACAACCTCGGCCACGCGCTCCGCAGCCTGGGAGAGCGGGAGAGCGGCACGGCGCGGCTGCAGGAGGCGGTGACCGCCTGCCGCGCCGCCCTCGAGGAACGGACCCGCGAGCGCGCCCCCCGCGGCTGGGCCGAGACCCAGAACGAGCTCGGCGCCGCGCTCCGCGCCCTGGGGGAGCGGGAAGGCGACACGGCGCGGCTGGAGGAGGCGGCGGCCGTCTTCCGCGCCGCGTTGCAGGAGCGGACCCGCGAGCGCGTGCCGCTCGACTGGGCCACGACAACGGGCAGCCTCGGCGTCACGCTCCGGTTGCTTGCCGAGCGGACGCGGGACGCGGCGATGGCGCGGCAGGCGCTCGATCAGATCACCGCGGCCGAGCGCGTCCTGCGTCAAGGCGGCCACGCCCCGCACGCCGACCACTACGCCCGCGAGATTTCACCGGCCGAGGCGCTGGTCGCGCGGCTCACGCCGCTGACCGGTCGCGGCCAGATTACGTCGCATGCATTGTGCATGGGTTGTGCATGCCCGGTGCATGCCGGAATCGCAGCGATCTCAGCCGCTTCCCGGTCAGACGTCCAGATCCTCCACGAACCGCGCGTTCTCCTGGATGTACTGGAACCGCAGCTCCGGCTTCTTGCCCATCAGCCGCTCGACCAGCCCGGCGGTCTCGCCCTCGTCCTCGGCCACCGTCACCCGGATCAGCGTCCGGGTCGCCGGGCTCATCGTGGTGTCCTTGAGCTGCGCCGGCATCATCTCGCCGAGGCCCTTGAACCGCGACACCTCGACCTTGCCGCGGCCGCCGAGGCCCTTGGCCAGCGCCGCGTCCTTCTCCGCATCGGTCTGCACATAGACCGACTTCGCCCCCTGCGTCAGCCGGTAGAGCGGCGGCGCCGCAAGATAGAGATGCCCTGCGTCGATCAGCGGCTTCATCTGGGTGAAGAAGAACGTCATCAGCAGCGAGGCGATATGCGCCCCGTCGACGTCGGCGTCGGTCATGATGATGATCTTCTCGTAGCGCAGGTCGTCGAGCGCGAACCGCGACCCGGTCGCCACCCCCATCGCCTGGCAGAGATCGGCGAGCTCCTGGTTCGCCATCATCTTCGAGGACGCCGCCCCGAGCACGTTCAGGATCTTGCCCCGGAGCGGCAGCACCGCCTGGGTCCGCCGGTCCCGCGCCTGCTTCGCCGAGCCGCCGGCGCTGTCGCCCTCGACGAGGAACAGCTCCGACCCCTCCCGCGTCGCCCCCGAGCAGTCCGCGAGCTTGCCCGGCAGCCGCAGCTTCTTCACCGCGGTCTTGCGGCTCGTCTCCTTCTCCGCCCGCCGCTTCAGCCGCTCCTCGGCCTTCAGCACCAGGTAGTCGAGGATCGCCCCCGCCGTCCGGGTGTCGCTGGCCAGCCAGTGGTCGAACCGGTCGCGCACCGCGTTCTCGACCAGCCGCGCCGCCTCCTGGGTCGCCAGCCGGTCCTTGGTCTGGCCGACGAACTCCGGCTCGCGGATGAAGACCGAGATCATCGCCGAGCCGCCCGCCATCACGTCCTCGCGGGTGATCTGCGCCGCCTTGCGGTTCGAGCTCAGATCGCCGTAGCCGCGGATGCCCTTGAGCAGCGCCGCCCAGAACCCCGCCTCGTGGGTGCCGCCCTCGGGGGTGTTGATGGTGTTGCAGTAGGACGAGACGAACGGGTCGCGCTGCGGCGTCCAGTTGATCGCCCACTCGACCGACCCGACCGTGCCGGCGCCGAAGCGCTCGGCGAAGTCGACCTTGCCGGCGAAGGGCCGCTCGGCATAGCACTGCGCCCCGTCCAGCCGCTCGCCGAGGTAGTCGGCCAGCCCGCCGGGAAAATGGAAGCTCGCGGCTTCCGGCGTGTCGTCGCCGGCGGCGAGGCATTCGGCGGCGCAGCGCCAGCGGATCTCGACCCCGGAGAACAGGTAGGCCTTGGAGCGCGCCATCCGGTGCAGCCGCGCCGGCCTCAGCCGCGCCGACGCGCCGAAGATCTCGGCGTCGGGATGGAAACGTCACCGTGGTGCCGCGCCGGTTCGGCGCCTGGCCGAGCGCCTGCAGCGGCCCCTGCGGGTGCCCGCGCGAGAACTCCTGCCGCCAGAGCTGGCGGTTGCGCACCACCTCGACCACCAGGCGGTCGCTGAGCGCGTTCACCACCGAGACGCCGACGCCGTGCAGGCCGCCGCTGGTCTCGTAGGACTTGCCCGAGAACTTGGCGCCGGCGTGCAGGGTGCAGAGGATCACCTCCAGCGCCGACTTGCCCGGAAACTTCGGGTGCGGGTCCACCGGCATGCCGCGGCCGTTGTCGCGGACGGTCAGCGAGAAATCGGCGTGCAGCTCCACCTCGATCCGGTTGGCATGGCCCGCCACCGCCTCGTCCATGGCGTTGTCGAGCACCTCGGCGACCAGGTGATGCAGCGCCCGCTCGTCGGTGCCGCCCACGTACATGCCCGGCCGCTTGCGCACCGGCTCGAGCCCCTCCAGCACCTCGATGGCACTGGCGTCGTAGGCGCGGGCTGCGGGGTCGTCGTCACCGAAGAGATCCGGAGCGTGGACCATGGTGGCCTCTTTTCTTTTGTCCGACCTTTCGCCATGGATTGCGAAGGACTGCTCCCCTCTTCCTATATCTTGTCCGGGGGCGGCGGCAAAGAGGTTTGGGAACGCGGCATGGCGGCGATCCTGCAGGACCGGCTTCCGGTGGCGCCCTGGATGGCCGAGCACACGCTGCGCCTGCCCGGCACGGTGCCGATCGCGCCCGCCGACTGGCTGCAGCGCGACGAGGCCTTCGCCGGCCAGATGGCGCTCCGCGACCGGCTGATCGCCGAGCGGCCCGGCGACGTGCACGCGATGGCCGCGGGCGCCCGCCCGGCGGCCGAGGAGCTCTGCGCGCTGGTCCTCGCCCATCTGGCCGAGGCGCCGGGCTATGCCCGGGACGGCGATGCGCTGCAGCGGCCGGACGGGGTGGCGGTGCCGCTGGCCGGGCCGCCGCTCCTGGTCGCGGGGCGGCTGGTGCAGGAAGATCTGCTGATCCTGGAAAAGCCCGAAGGCGCCGCCGAGCATGTCCTGACCGCGGCGGTGCTGTGCTTTCCCTCCAACTGGACGCTGGCCCAGAAGTTCGGCAAGGCGCTGGCCCGCATCCACCTGCCGGTCGAGCGCTACGACGAGACCCTGGCCCGGCGGGTGCAGCGCCTGTTCGACGCCCTGCGCCCGGAGGCGCCGCTGATGCGGGCCAACCTGCTGCTCTACGCCGACCCCAGCCTCTTCAACGCCCGCGAAGAATTCGACCGGCACGCGCCGGCACCGGGCGCGGCACGCTACCTGCGGGTCGAGCGGCAGGTGCTGCTGCGGCTGCCGGTGACGCGGGCGGTGGTGTTTTCCATCCACACCTACATGGTGCGGCCGGACGCCCTCACCCCCGAGCAGCGCGCCCGGCTCGACGAGGTGCGCCCCGGGGCCTTCGCCGCCGACCCGGAGTAACAGCTCGGCAGCCCCCGGCGGTGCTGGCTGCCCCGGGCTTGGTTAACCACAACTTAACGCGGCGCCTCGCCCAACCGGCGTGGTGTTGGTATGGCTCGAAGCGAGTAACGAGTATACGGGGGAAAAGGTCTTGAAGCATCTGATTGCGGCCGCGGCGCTGGCGCTGGCGGTTCCGGGCGTGGCATCCGCGGTAACGTTCACCGGCAGCTTCGGGGTCTCGGGCTCCGCCCTGAGCGATCCGGGCCTGGTTGTCAGCACTTCCCCGGGCAGCGGCCCGCTGGCGTTCGACCTCGACCTCGGGGGCTCCACCACGTTCAAGCTCTTCGACATCTGGACCGACGAGGGCTCGATCAGCAGCGACGACCGGGTGCCGCAATCGCTCGAGGTCGCCTTCAACCTGTCCTCGCCGCTGGCGAGCGGGTCGATCTTCGGCAGCTCGGTGGCGGAGGGCCTCATCCGACAGCAGGGCGCGGTCACCTGGAACGGCCCGGCGCAGCTCGGCTTCGGCGACGGCGGCATCCTGTCGGTGGCGCTGTCGGACGCGACCTTTAACAAGGGTCTGTTCGCCCTCAACCGTGGCGAGGGCAAGGGCGCGGACATCTACGCCACCTTCACCTATGCGGCCGAACCGGCACAGGTTCAGACGCCGGCGCCGGTGCCGCTGCCGGCAGGGCTCGGGCTGATCGTTGCCGGCCTCGGCGCCCTCGGCTTCGCCGGCGGCCGCCGCAAGACTGCCTGAATATCCTCCGATCAAACCCCGTGCAGCGTCCGGACGGACGCCGCGCGGGTTCAGGGCGCCCGGGGCGGTCGGAAGCCCGCCGCCTGCGCCGCCGCCTCGTCGCAGAACCAGGCCTCGCCGCGGCCGGGATCGATCCGCGTCCGGGCGTAGGACGGCCCGCCGGGCAGGTGGTAGATCCGCGCGCCGCTGCGGGTGATGTTGCCCTTGATCGTGCAGCCCGGCGGCGGGACCGCGGCGACGGGGGCCGCGGCAACTCCCGCGGCCGGCCGCCAGGCTTCGGCGCGATAGTCCCAGGGCGCTTCGGCCGTGCCCTGCCAGAGGCCGAGGCCCCGGCGTTGCGCCGCGGCCTCGTCCGCGACATAGGCGTCGCTGTAGCGCACGTAGGCGCGGGCCAGCCCCTCGGCCACCATCTCGCGACCGAGGTCATCGTCGCCGACTCTGCAGGTCGCGATCAGCCGGTCATAGCGATCGCGGCTGTCGCCGTCGCAGCGAACGGCGGCGCCGGAGGTCAGCGTGGTCAGGCGCGCCGCAGCCGCCTTGCCGCAATCCCAGTCGGTCCCGGTGGCCCCGCCGCAGCGCTGGTGGCTCTCGGGCGCGTCGATGCCGGAGAGGCGGACGTGCACGGCGCCGATCGCCAGGGTGTCGCCGTCGATGATCCGCGCGGCGCCTTCGATCTCCTCGGCCGCAGCAGGAAGCGCCGGCAGCAGCGCAGCCAGCGCCAATCCCGCCAGCCTCCGTGCCGTCCGAGCCATGCCGCCTCCTCTTCCCCCGCATTGGTCGCGGACGACGGCAAAGAATTGGTTAACGGCCGCCGGGCGGCGCCACCCTACAGGACAGGCAGCACGAGCGGGACTGTGAAAACGACCAGCGGGACCGGAGCGACGCGCCCGTTAACCTTAGCGGCCACCCGGTCGGCTAGCGGACCTCGTCCGGAAAATGCCGCATCGTCAGGCGGATCGCGTTCGGCGCCGCCTGGCCGAGGCCGCAGATGCTGGCGTCCGCCATGGTGTCGCAGAGCTCGGCCAGCAGACCCGTGTCCCAGTGCTCGGCCTCCATCAGCAGCACCGCCTTGGCACAGCCGACCCGGCACGGCGTGCACTGGCCGCAGCTCTCGTCGGCGAAGAACCGCAGCATGTTCAGCGCCGCCGCCCGGGCCCCGTCGCGGTCCGACAGCACCACCACCGCCGCGGAGCCGATGAACGAGCCGTGCGGCTGCAGCGTATCGAAATCGAGCGGAACGTCGACCAGCGCCGCCGGCAGCAACCCCGAGGAAGGCCCGCCGGGCTGGTAGGCCTTGAACCGATGCCCCGCCGCCATCCCCCCTGCCGCCGCGATCACGTCGCGGATCGTCGAGCCCGCCGGCAGCAGGTACACCCCCGGCCGCGCCACCCGCCCCGACACCGAATAGCTGCGCAAGCCACGGCGGCCGTTCCGCTCGTGCACGCTCAGGATCTCCGGGCCTTCGCGGCAGACCCGCGCCACCCAGTGGAGCGTCTCGACGTTCTGCACCAGCGTCGGCCGCCCGAACAGGCCCACCTCGGCGACATAGGGCGGCCGGTGCCGCGGCAGCCCGCGCTTGCCCTCGATCGACTCCAGCATCGCCGATTCCTCGCCGCAGATGTAGGCGCCGGCGCCGCGGCGGAGCTCGACGTAGCCGGGAGCGACCAGCCCGGCCGCCTCCAGCGCCGCGATCTCCCGCCGCAGGATCTCCAGCACCGCCGGATACTCGTCGCGCATGTAGATGAAGCAGCGTTCCGCCGCGATCGCCCAGGCCGCGATCAGCATCCCCTCCAGCATCAGGTGCGGCGTCCGCTCGAGATAATAGCGGTCCTTGAAGGTCCCCGGCTCGCCCTCGTCGCCGTTGACGGCGAGGTAGCGCGGCGCGGGATGTTCCCGGACCACGCTCCATTTCCGCCCGGCCGGGAAGCCGGCGCCGCCGAGCCCGCGCAGCCCCGAGGCGCTCAGCGCCTCCTGCACCGCCTCCGGGGTCCGGTCCCCGGCGCGCAGCGCCGCCAGCGCCGCATAACCGCCGCCGGCCTGATAGCCGACGAGATCCTCGTAGGCGGGGATCGCCGGATGCACCTGCCCGGCCTCCACCGCCGCGACCACCGCCGCCGGCGTTGCGCAGTCGACGTGGAAGTGCCCGACCTCGACGGCCGGCGCGGTATCGCAACGCCCCATGCACGGCGCCCGCAGCACCCGCACGGCGCCGGGATCGAGCCCCTCGCGCAGGGCGGCCATGAGCGACCGGGCGCCGGCCAGCTCGCAGGACAGCGAATCGCAGACGCGGATGGTCAGCGCCGGCGGCGGCGCCTCGTCCTCCTTCACCACGTCGAAATGCGCGTAGAACGTCGCCACTTCCCAGACCTCGGCCTGGGAGAGCCGCAGTTCTTCGGCCAGCGCCCGCAGATGCGCGGCCGAGAGTGCCCCGTGCGCGTCCTGGATCAGGTGCAGGAACTCGATCAGCAGGTCCCGTCGCCGCGGCCGACTGCCGAGCAGCCGCCGCACCTCCGCCAGCGCGGCGTCGTCGAGCTGGCGGCCGCGCGGCTGGTTGCGGCCACGCCCCTTGCCCGACTTCCAGATGCCCTTGCGCTGGTCCAAGCCCGTCGCACTCCGGTTGCGCTCCGGGCGAGCATAACCCCCGCAGCCGCCGGCCGCAGCCCCAAAGGCGTCGGTTCTGCGCCCGTCTTTACCGCTCCGGGCCGGAGCGCTGGCACGTCCCGGCGGTCCGGTCTATCTTCCGGGAGAACGCCACAGCGGAGTGCCCATGCGTCCGATCCAAGCCGCCGCCGTCGCGGTGCTGCTGCTCGCCCTTCCCGGCGCGTCGCAGTCGCCGGGCGAGCGCCTCGCCCGTGCCGCCAACATCCCGGTCGAGGAATGGACCGCGATGGCCATGGGCCGAACCCTGACCTATCGCATCAACGGCCAGCTCTGGGCGAACGAGCACTACTATCCCGGAACCAACCACGTGACGCTGCAGCTCTACGACGGCAGCTGCATGCAGGGCACCTGGGACTATTCCGCGCCGCTCTACTGCTTCCACTGGGACGGCCAGGGCACCTCGTGCTTCCGGCACGCCCGGCTGGACGGCGAGGTGCTGGTGATCGAGACCAGGGACGGCCTGGACACGCCGATGACCCAGAGCATGACCGCGGTCACCGACGCGCCGCTCACCTGCGAGCCGGCGACCAGCTGAGCCGCGGGTCAGTCGTCGCGGTGCACCCGCTCCTTGCGCTCGTGGCGCTCCTGGGCCTCGAGCGACAGCGTCGCGATCGGCCGGGCATCGAGCCGCTTCAGCGAGATCGGCTCGCCGGTCTCCTCGCAATAGCCGTAGCTGCCTTCCTCGATGCGGCGCAGCGCCGCGTCGATCTTGGACACCACCTTGCGCTGGCGGTCGCGGGTGCGAAGCTCCAGCGCCCGGTCGGTCTCCTCGCTGGCCCGGTCGGCGATGTCGGGGATGTTGCGGGTGCCTTCCTGCATGTGCTCGATGGTGCCGCGGCTCTCGGCCAGGATCGACGCCTTCCAGGCAAGTAGCTTGCGGCGGAAGTAATCGAGCTGTCGGGAGTTCATGAAGGGTTCGTCTTCGCTCGGCTGGTACTCGACATCGAACTTGGTTTCGGCCTTCATCGACTCTCACACCTCACATGACACCCAAGGCCCAAGTTCTTCGCCGCCGATGCTCCCGCGCCGAGTTGCCTGGCCTCGATCGTTTTCGCTGGCCTCCCGATATAGGGTTTCGCACCCGATGTCACGAGGAACATCTGGGAACTTGCTTAACGCCGGCGCCCTGTTAGGCTGGCGCAAAGCGAGTGAGGCAACGGGCGGAAATAGCGATGAAATTCGAAGGCACGGCGGACTACGTCGCCACGCCCGACCTGACCGTCGCGGTCAATGCCGCAATCGCGCTGGAACGGCCCCTGCTGGTCAAGGGCGAGCCCGGCACCGGCAAGACCGAGCTGGCCCGCCAGATCGCCGCCTCGCTCGGGCTGCCGCTGATCGAATGGCACGTGAAGTCGACCACCAAGGCGGCGCAGGGCCTCTACGAGTACGACGCCGTCAGCCGGCTGCGCGACAGCCAGCTCGGCGAGGCGCGGGTCCACGACGTCCGGAACTACATCCGGCCCGGACCGTTGTG
Organism: uncultured Alphaproteobacteria bacterium; assembly: GCA_963847795.1. Lineage (GTDB taxonomy): Bacteria > Pseudomonadota > Alphaproteobacteria > Rhodobacterales > Rhodobacteraceae > Amaricoccus. The sequence continues at coordinate 829,844 of CAWKBH010000006.1, read as the reverse complement.
GCGTGCGTTCGCCGCCGAGGGAAAGCTGGTGCTGCTGATCGACGAGATCGACAAGGCCGACATCGAGTTCCCCAACGACCTGCTGCAGGAACTCGACCGCATGGAGTTCTTCGTCTACGAGACCGGCGAGACGGTCCGCGCCGCGCATCGGCCGATCGTCATCATCACCTCCAACAACGAGAAGGAACTGCCCGACGCCTTCCTGCGCCGCTGCTTCTTCCACTACATCCGCTTTCCCGACGAAGAGACCCTCATGAGGATCGTCGCGGTGCATTTCCCCGGCCTGAAATCCCGGCTGGTGCGCACCGCGCTGACCCAGTTCTTCGAAATCCGCGAAACGCCGGGCCTGAAGAAGCGGCCGTCGACCTCGGAGGTGCTCGACTGGCTGAAGCTGCTGCTGGCCGAGGATCTCGGCCCCGAGGACCTGCGCCAGGATGCCGCCAGCGCCCTGCCGCGGCTGCACGGCGCCCTGCTCAAGAACGAGCAGGACGTGCATCTCTTCGAACGGCTCGCGTTCATGGCCCGCGGTCGGCGAACGTGAGAGCGGCGGTCGCTTTCGCTGATGACAGCGCTGCCGGGGCGTGTTATTGTGCACTGCAACATAACAAGGACCGTTCCGATGTACCCCCCGTTCGACCAGATGAAGCTCGCGAATTCGTGGATAAAATACGCCGTCGCCTATTCCCAGATGTCCATGGCCGCCGGCGAGGTGATCGTGCGGCGCAGCATGCGGATCTCGCAGGGCGCGATGACCGGCCCGGAGGCGATCGGCATGGTGATGGAGAAGGCGACCGCCTTCGCCACCGCCACCGAGCGCGCGGCCGTCGCCGCGGCGACCGGCGCCGATCCGGCCAAGATCGCCACGGCGGCATTGCTGCCGATCCGCGCCAAGACCCGCTCGAACGTCCGCAAGTACCGGCGCTGAACGCGCCCCGCCCGGGGCGGGCGGCGTGACCGTCCGGCCCCTCCGGGCGGTCGACGAGCCGGCCTGGCGCCGGCTCTGGCGCGGCTATCTCGACTTCTACGAGACCGAACTGCCCGAGGCGATCTACGCCAGCAGCTTCGCCCGGCTGATCGACCCGGAGGTCCGCGACTACCACGGCCTGATCGCGCTCGAGGGCGACCTGCCGATCGGCCTCGCGCACTACATCTTCCACCGCCACGGCTGGCAGGTCGAGGATGTCTGCTACCTCCAGGATCTCTACGTCGCGCCCGAGGCGCGCGGCACCGGCGCCGGCCGGGCGCTGATCGAGGCGGTCTATGCCGCGGCCGATGCCGCCGGCGCGCCGAACGTCTACTGGCTGACCCAGGAGTCCAACGCGACCGCGCGCAGGCTCTACGACCGGGTGGGCAGCGTCACGCCGTTCATCAAGTACCGTCGCTGAGGCCGGGCGATGCGCGGCCGCCTTTTCGCCTGCCTCGCGCTCGCCGGCCTGAGCGCCTGCGCCACGGTGCCGGCGGGCACCGAGATCACCTCGGTCCGCTTCCCGGCCGTCATCCTGCCCCGCGGCGTCGCCCGCTCGAACCTCGAGCTGGCCGAAGACTTCATCGACCTCACCTTCGAACTGGAGAGCGGCGAGCAACTCGACCACCTGCTCCGCTACGAGACCCCCATCCGGATCTACCTGCGCTCCCCCGGACTGGCCGCCTACCGGCCCGACCTGACCGCGCTGCTGGCGCGGATCCGCGCCGAGGCGGGCATCGACATCGCCGAGACCGACGACCCCAACGCGGCCCAGATCCAGATCGAGGCGGTGCCGGCGCACCAGATCGCCCGGATCTTCCCGACCGCGGCCTGCTTCATCGTCCCCGGCGAGACCGACTGGCAGGGCTTCCTCGCCCGCCGTCCCGACGCGCGCCTGCGCTGGCCGGAGCAGAAGACCCTGGGCGACGCCGCGATCTTCCTGCCGCTCGACACCACGCCGCAGGATGTCCGCGACTGCCTGAACGAGGAGATCACCCAGGCGCTGGGGCCGGCCAACGACCTCTACCGGCTGCCGGATACGATCTGGAACGACGACAACTTCTACGGCATGGCGACGCCGTTCGACATGACGATCCTGCGCGCGCTCTACCAGCCCGAGCTGCACAGCGGCATGTCGAAGGCCGAGGTCGCCGCGGTGCTGCCGCGCATCCTCGACCGGGTGAACCCCAAGGGCCGCCACCTGCCCCGGAAGCCCCGCCAGCCGGAATCCAAGGCCTGGGCGACCGCGATCGAGGAGGCGCTGTCGCGCGACGCGCCGCGGGACCAGCGGCTGGCGGCCGCCGAGCAGGCCACCCAGATCGCCACCGAGATGCGCCCGCCCGACCACCGGCTCGGGGTGTCGCTGCTGACGCTCGGGCGGCTCAGCCTGCGGCGCGACCCGGCGGCGGCGGCCCGCGACTTCGCCGAGGCCTACGACCTCTTCAGCCGCAACCTCGGCCCGGACGACCTGCGCACCGCCCAGGCCGGGGTCCACGTCGCCGCCCTCGCGCTCGCCACCGGGCAGTACCAGGTGGCGATCACCCTGGCCGACCGGCACGCGCCGAGGGCGCTGAAGGAGCAGAACGCCATCCTGCTGGCGGGCCTGCTGTCGATCAAGGCCGAGGCGCTGGCCGGGCTCGGCCGGACCGAGGAGGCGCAGGCCGTCCGCCTCGACAGCCTGCGCTGGGCGCGCTATGGCTTCGGCGACAGCGACGGGGCGCTGGCGCGCGAGCAGGCGCAGCTTGCTGCCCTCCTGCAGCTCGAAAACCGTTGAGGGGCCATGCTGCTGCCGATCGCCTTCGCGCTGGGCGCGCTCGTCGGCTGGCGCCGCGCCGCCCGGCGCGGCGGCGACCGGCTCGACCGGCTGCAGTACGCCGCGGTCCACGGCATCGCCTTCACGCTCGCCGCGCTCGCGCTCACGGTCCTCGCCGACCGCCTCGGGCTGGTCTGAGCGATGTACGCGGGCTTCTTCGCCGAGCTTCGCGCCGCCCGGATCCCGGTCTCGCTCCGCGAGTACCTGAGCTTTCTCGAAGCGCTGGACGCCGGGCTCGTCCTCTACGATCCCGAGGGCTTCTACTATCTCGCCCGCACGGCGCTGGTGAAGGACGAGCGCCACATCGACCGCTTCGACCGCGTCTTCGCGGGCCGTCTTCAACGGCCTGGAGGCGCTGAGCGTCGAGGCGATCGTCGACCGGCTCGACCTGCCGGCCGACTGGCTGCGCCGGCTGGTGGAAAGGCACCTGACGCCGGAGGAGCGTGCCGAGATCGAGGCGCTCGGCGGCTTCGACAAGCTGATGGAGACGCTTGCCCGGCGGCTCCGCGAGCAGCAGGGCCGCCACCAGGGCGGCTCGAAATGGATCGGCACCGCCGGCACTTCGCCGTTCGGCGCCTACGGCTACAACCCCGAGGGCGTGCGCATCGGCCAGGAGACGGGGCGTCACGGCCGCGCGGTCAAGGTCTGGGACCGGCGCGCGTTCAGGAACCTCGACGACACCGTCGAGCTCGGCACCCGCAACATCAAGCTGGCGCTGCGGCGCCTGCGCCGCTGGGCGCGCGAAGGCGCGGCGGACGAGCTCGACCTCGGCGCCACCATCCGCCGCACCGCCGAGCAGGGCTGGCTCGACGTCATCACCCGCCCCGAGCGGCACAACGCGGTCAAGGTGCTGCTCTTCCTCGACGTCGGCGGCTCGATGGACCCCCATGTGCGCGTGGTCGAGGAGCTGTTCTCGGCGGCGCGCGGCGAGTTCAAGCACCTGGAATACTTCTACTTCCACAACTGCCCCTACGAGGGCGTCTGGCGCGACAACCGCCGGCGCTGGGACGCGCAGACCCCGACCGCGGAGCTGCTGCGCACCTTCGGCCCCGACTATCGCGTGATCTTCGTCGGCGACGCGGCGATGTCGCCCTACGAGATCGTCCAGCCCGGCGGCGCCAACGAGCACTGGAACGCCGAGAGCGGCGAGACCTGGCTGCGCCGCCTGCTCGACACCTGGTCGCACGCGATCTGGATCAACCCGACGCCCGAGGCCGCCTGGGGCTATTCGCAGTCGGTGGCGATGATCGCCGAGATCTTCGCCGGCCGGATGTACCCGATGACGCTGGCCGGGCTCGAGGCGGGGATCCGCGAGCTCGCCCGCTGAGGCCGCCGGGATGCAGACCGCCTTCACCCTCTCGACCGCCGGCGCCGGCCTCTACGAGTTCACCGACGAGGTGGCCGACTGGCTCGCCTCGACCGGCGTCCGCGACGGCCTTCTCACCCTGTTCGTCCGGCACACTTCCTGCTCGCTGCTGGTGCAGGAGAACGCCGACCCCACGGTCCGGGCCGACCTGCAGGCTTTCCTCCGCCGCCTGATCCCGCCCGCCGACGACCCGGCCAGCCACTGGATCACCCATCGCTCCGAGGGACCCGACGACATGCCGGCGCATCTCAAGGCCGCCCTCCTGCCGGTCTCGCTGTCGATTCCGGTAGGCCGCGGCCGCCTCGCGCTCGGCACCTGGCAGGGGATCTATCTCTGGGAGCATCGCGCCCGCCCCCACCGCCGCCAGGTCGCCGCCCACCTGGCCTGACACTGTTTCCGGCTGATCGCCTCGGAGCCGCGCAGGATGACGCGCCGCGGACCGCAAGAGCGGGGCGCCAGTGGCGCCCCGCGCGGTCCGCTCGCCCGGAGCGCCCGCGCGGAGGGCGAGAGGCGTGCCGCCTCCCGGACAGTGCCATCCGGGCGCGGCTGCCCTGGCGGTCGCGCTTGCGCGACTGCCCTTGGGAGGGCAGTCGCGGCCGGATTTGCCGACGGTCAAATCCGGCGGGACGGCGGAACGGAATCGCGTCATTGCGAACCGGTCGGGGGGCGGAAGTCGCCTCCGCCCGCGCTGACACGAAAAAGGCGCGGGGCCTCGCGCGCCCCGCGCCTTTCACCAGATACAACGCACGCTCGCCTAAGCGCTCGGCGGCCGTCAGGCCGCGCGGATGGCGGGTCCCCCGTCGTCGACCGTCGACACGTAGGGGGCGATCGCCCGGGCAATCCGGGCCGCCATCGCTTCGAGCTCGGTGGCCGGCAAGTCCGCGAACTGGCGGATTGCCCCGAGCTCCTCTTCGATCGTCGCGCGCAACCGCGCGGTGGTGTTCTGTCTGCTCAGCTCAAGCATGGGTTGCTCCTATCCTTGCCCTCGCACCCGATCATTTCGCACATGCAGCAAAAGAATCAAGCGCGAAGTCGTTCACAAATGCGCGCCGACGGGACTAAAGCGAAAATGCCACACCCATTCGCACATTTTTTTGCCGCTCGCGGGGACCCGCGGGCGAATTTGCCTCTTTGCTGAGCAATTGATTCGTTCGGGAACGACCCGGGGCCGGGCCGCCGATCGGTCTACATCCCGAGGGCTTGCTTGTAGAGCTCGAGGATCGCCTCCTCCTCGCTCACTTCCGAGGAATCCCGCTTCCGCAGGGCGATCAGCTTCTTCAGAACCTTGACGTCGTAGCCGCGGGCGCGGGCCTCGGCCATGACCTCCTTGAGCTGGTCGGCCAGGTCGCGCCGCTCGGCCTCGAGCCGCTCGTAGCGCTCGACGAACTGCCGCAGCTCTCCCGCCGTCACCCGGTACCGGTCGGGCGCCTCGTCTTCCAGGATCTCTTCCATCGTCCTCGTCCCTGCCTGTCGCGGGCCGCGACCCTAGCGACGCCGCCGGAGCCGGGCAAGGCCCCTTGCGCCCGGCCACGGCGCTGCGTATCCCTCGCCGCAATCAGGCGGGGGGAGCGGCGTGCGAAGTCTGGTCGTTCTCGGTGTGGTCGTCACCCTGATCGGGCTCGGCGGCCTCGGCTGGTGCATCGCCCGGAGCCTGGCGATCCGCGGCGCCGGCCTGCCGCCGGCCGAAATCCAGGCCCGGCTGCACCGGCTGATCGCGATCAACCTCGGCTCGGTCGCGCTGGCCGCACTCGGGCTCGCCGTGCTGGTCGTGGGCCTGGTGCTCTGATCGGCCCGTCCCAAAAACGCCCATACCGATTCCATATGCGTTCCATACGGAGTCCATACGCAGAAAATCCCACCATTTCAGTCAGTTCAGGCGGCGGCGCGGATTGCGGCAGCCCGGCGCAGGTACGCGGCGATCAGCCCGGCCCAGGCAGCGTTGTCGACCGGCCGGACCAGTGAGGCCCGCGCCTCCGCCGCCGCCGCTTCGGGAAACGCCGTCCCGGCGCGGAGCGCGAGCAGTTCGTCCAGGAACGCCGCCCCGAATTCCGGGTGCGGCTGCAAGGAGATCGCGTCGGGCGCCTCGAGATCGCCGTAGGCCAGCGCCGCGAAGGCGCAGTGCGGCGAGCGGGCCAGCACCGTCGCCTCGGGCGGCAGCGCCACCACCTGGTCCTGGTGCAGCGCGCCGACCGCGAAACGGTCGGGCAGGCCCGCCATCCAGCCGGCCCGGGCGACCAGCTCGTAGTCCTGCACCCCCAGCGCCCAGCCGTTGTCGGACTTGCTCGCCCGCCCGCCCAGCGCCTCGGCGAGGATCTGGTGGCCGAAGCAGATGCCCACCACCGGCACCCGGGCGGCCACGCAGGCACGCAGAAACGCCTTCAGCGGCGCGATCCAGGGCAGGTCGTCATAGACCCCGTGGCGCGAGCCGGTGACCAGCCAGGCATCGGCCTGGCCGGGCGCCGCCGGCATCTCGCCGGCGACCACCCGCACGGTGGCGAACTCGAGTCCCGGATCGGCGGCGCGCAGCAGGGCCTCGAACATCGCCGGGTAGTCGCCGTGGCGGGCCTTCAGGTCGGGATGGACCTCGCCGGTCTCCAGGATGCCGATCTTCACGCGACGTGCCTCCGCAGGCGACAGTACCGGCTCAGGCGAAGAACTGGCCGCCGTTCGCCGAGATGGTGGACCCGGTGATGAAGCCCGCCTCGTCCGACGCCAGGAAGACGACGCAGCGCGCGATCTCGTCGGCTTCGCCGAGGCGGCCGACCGGGATCTGGGCGATGATCGACTCGCGGACCTTCTCGGGCACCGCCATCACCATTTCCGTCGCGATGTAGCCGGGCGCGACGACGTTGACGGTGACGTTGTTGCGCGCGCCCTCCTGCGCCAGCGCCCGCGAGAAGCCGATGTCCCCCGCCTTGGAGGCCGAGTAGTTCGCCTGAGCGAACTGGCCCTTCTGGCCGTTGATCGACGAGATGGTGACGACCCGGCCGAACTTGCGCTCGCGCATGCCGTTCCAGACCCCGTGCGTCATGTTGAAGACGCCGCTGAGGTTGGTGTCGATGACCTCGCGCCACTGTTGCGGCGTCATCTTGTGGAACGGCGCGTCGCGGGTGATGCCGGCGTTGTTGATCAGCACCTCGACCGGGCCGAGATCGGCCTCCACCTGCCTGATGCCGGCGGCGCAGGCGTCGTAGTCGGCGACCGACCACTTGTAGGTCTTGATCCCGGTCTCGGCGGTGAACTTCTTCGCCGCCTCGTCGTTGCCGGCGTAGTTCGCCGCCACGGTATAGCCGGCGTCCTTGAGCGCCACCGAGATCGCCGCGCCGATGCCGCGCGAGCCGCCGGTGACAAGTGCCACACGTCCCATGAGCTTCCCTCCTGAGTTTCTTGAATTCCTCCGGGGCGTTTCCGCCCCGGCAACCGTCAGTCCGTCACGTCACGGCCGCTCGACGCACATGGCGACGCCCATGCCGCCGCCGATGCAGAGCGTGGCGAGGCCCTTCTTGGCGCCGCGCCGCTTCATCTCGAAGAGCAGCGTGTTCAGCACCCGCGCGCCCGAGGCGCCGATCGGGTGGCCGATGGCGATGGCGCCGCCGTTCACGTTCACCTTGTCGGTGTCCCAGCCCATGTCCTTGTTCACCGCGCAGGCCTGGGCGGCGAAGGCCTCGTTGGCCTCGACGAGGTCGAGGTCGGACTGGCCTTCCAGCCGGCCTTCTGCAGCGCCTTGCGCGAGGCCGGGATCGGGCCGGTGCCCATGATCGAGGGATCGACGCCGGCGGTGGCGTAGGAGACGATGCGGGCGAGCGGCTCGATGCCGCGCTTCTCGGCTTCCTCGGCGGTCATCAGCAGCACCGCCGCGGCGCCGTCGTTGAGGCCGCTGGCGTTGCCGGCGGTGACGGTGCCGTCCTTGGAGAAGGCGGGGCGCAGCTTCTCCATCGCCTCGATGGTGGCGCCCAGGCGGATGTATTCGTCCTTGTCGACCACGATGTCGCCCTTGCGGGTCTTGACCGTGTAGGGGGCGATCTCGTCGGCGAACCGGCCGGCCTTCTGCGCCGCCTCGGCCTTGTTCTGGCTGGCGAGCGCGAACTGGTCCTGCTGCTCGCGGGTGATCTGGAACTGCTTGGCGACGTTCTCGGCGGTGGTGCCCATGTGGTAGCCGTTGAAGGCGTCCCAGAGCCCGTCCTTGATCATGGTGTCGATGAAGCTGAGGTCGCCCATCTTCTGCCCGGCGCGCAGGTGCGCGGCGTGCATCGACATCGACATCGACTCCTGGCCGCCCGCGACGACGATGGCGTCGTCGCCGAGCATGATGTGCTGGGCGCCGAGCGCCACCGCGCGCAGGCCCGAGCCGCAGACCTGGTTGATGCCCCAGGCGGCGCTCTCCTTGGGCAGGCCGGCGTTGATATGCGCCTGGCGGGCCGGGTTCTGGCCCTGGCCGGCGGTCAGCACCTGGCCGAGGATGGTCTCGGAGACCTCCTCGGGCGCCACGCCGGCGCGGTCGAGCACGGCGCGGATCACCGTCGCGCCGAGCTCGTGCGCCGGCGTGGCGGCGAAGGCGCCGTTGAAGCTCCCGACCGCCGTGCGTGCGGCCGAGGCGATTACGATGTTGGTCATGTGTTACCCTCCTGGAGCGCGGATCCGCCGATGCGGTCCTCGCGTCGGGCTTGCGGACAATTCGCCCCCCGGCGCGTCTTGCAGTTCTCTCGTCGCATATAGGGCATCCATGCTCAACCTGCATGGGCCGCCAGAAACTCGGCGATCGGCCGCCAGACCTGCGACCGGGCGGCGCTGCCGACGATCATGCCGACGTGGCCGGTGGGCGGGGCGACGGCGCGGGCATGCGGCAGCACCCGGGCGAGCGGGTCGGCCAGCGGCGGCGGGGCGATGGTGTCGTTGCGGCCGCAGAAGACCAGCGCCGGCGCCGTGGCCCGGCGCGGATCCACCGGCGCGCCGAGGAAGCGCCAGCCGCCGGTCGCCGGCAGGTTGCGGATCTGCCAGCCGAGCAGCAGCTCCTTGGCCGCGCCGACCGGCATCGGCACCCCGTCCGCCAGCCAGTCCTCCAGCGCCACGAAGAGCCGCGCCGCCGGGCCGTCGGGATCGAGCCGGGCCAGCTTCTGGAACTTCAGCGCCGCCTGGATCGGGTTGACCAGCGCGAACAGCATCTGGAAGACCGACACCGGCACCATGCCGAAGGCGGCGCCCAGCGCATCGAGCTGGCGTTCGGTCGTGAGCGTGCCGGCGGCGCGGATCATCGCCCGGATACCGCCGGCCAGCCCCTGGGTCGAGGCGAAGTCCCAGGGCGCGCCGATCGTCACCAGCGCGGCGACGTCCGCGGGCACCCGCGCCGCCAGCCCGACCGCCAGCGTGCCGCCCATGCAGTAGCCCATCACCGGCACCGCCCGGCCGGCCAGCCGCCGCGCCTCCGCCAGCGCCGGCACCAGCCGCGCCGCGCCGTAAGCCTGCAGGTCGAACCCCGCCTCCGCCGCGCCCGGCGTGCCCCAGTCCATCAGGAGCGGCCGCAGCCCCTGCGCCGCCAGCCAGCGCAGCAGCGACCGCCCGGGCGCGAGGTCGAGGATATAGGGCCGGTTGATCAGGCTCGGCACCACCAGCACCGGCGGGCCGTCCGGGTCGGCCGCCTCCGGGGCGGCGCCGTAGTCGAGGAGCCGCGAGCAGCCCGCCTGCCAGATCGCCGGCGGATCGTGCAGGGTGCGGCGGTAGGGATGCGCCTGCCAGGCCTCGAGCCCGGCGATGGTCGCGGTCAGCCGCGCGGCGATCTCGCGGGCGATCTCGAGCTGGTCGAGATCGGCGAGGGCCGCCCTGTCGGCGCCGAGGCCGGCGATCCAGGGAAAGCTCGGGCTGTCGGCGCGGGGCGCGGCGAGCAGCGCCTGGCCATAGGCCGACAGCGCCACGCCGAGATGGAAGATCAGCGGGCTGGGCTGGCCGACACGGTGCGGGGCGGCCGCCATCACGCGGGCTTGCGGTCCCCGGCCGGCACCCGCCCGTGCACCGCGGCATGGACCAGGTTGCGCTCCCAGAGGTCGAGATAGGCCTTGGCCCGCGCCGCCTCGTCCGGGCCGGGTTTCGCCCGCGCCTCGCCGCTTTGCGTCCGTTCCTTCGTCTTGTCCATCGCCGCAGCCTCGCCCGGCGCGGTCATTCGCAGTTGCGAAAAAGCCTTTGCCGCTCTGCCGCACGGGAGCTAAGCTTAGCGCCCGCGGGAGGCATTCACTAGGAGAGATGCGCGTGGCCGAGAAGACCGAAAACACCGGCGAGCCGATCGTCATCAAGAAATATGCCAACCGGCGGCTCTACAACACGGCCAAATCCAGCTACGTGACCCTGGACCACCTCGCCCAGATGGTGCGCGACGGCCAGGACTTCGTGGTCAACGACGCCAAGTCCGGCGAGGACATCACCCGCGGCGTGCTGGCCCAGATCATCTTCGAGGAGGAGGCCAAGGGGCAGACGATGATGCCCTCGTCGTTCCTGCGCCAGCTGATCCGGCTCTACGGCGACTCGCTGCAGGGCTTCGTCCCGGGCTACCTCGAGGCGTCGATGGAGACCTTCGCCCGCAACCAGGAGGCGATGCGCGAGCAGGTGCGTCAGGCCTTCGAGGCCAATCCCGCGCTCGCCAACTTCGAGGCGCTGGCGCGGTCGAACATGGAGTGGTTCGAGAACGCGCTCCGGATGTTCGCGCCCTTCGCCACCGGCCTGACGCCGAAGCCGGGCAGTCGGCCGCCGCGCAAGGACGTCGAGCTCGACGAGCTCAAGGAGCAGCTCGCCGCCATGCAGGCGCAGCTGGCGAAGCTCGCCAAGGACAGCTGAGTCAGCCCGCCGCCTGCCGCCCGGCCTCGACCGCCGCCGACGGCAGCTCGGCCAGGGGCGACGGCTTGCCGTAGAGATAGCCCTGCAGGCAGTCGATGCCGCGGTCGCGCAGCCAGGCGGCCTCGGCCTCGGTCTCGACGAACTCGGCGACGACCACCATCTCGAAATGCCGCGCCACCGCGGTCAGGCATTCCACCAGCACCTGGGCGTCGCGCTGCCGGTCGACCCCGCGCACGAAGGCGCCGTCGATCTTGACGATGTCGAAGCGGAAGTCGCGGAAGTACTTGAACCCGGTGGCGCCGGCGCCGAAGTCGTCCAGCGCGAAGGCGCAGCCGGTGGAGCGCACGTAGTCCATGAAGTCGATGGTCTGGGCGACGTCCTGCATCGCCGCGTCCTCGGTGATCTCCAGGATCAGCCGGCCGCAGACGCCGCTGCCGCCGCGCGCCGCCGCAGCCAGGATCGCCAGCCATTCCTCGTCGCCCATCGAGAGCGGCGACATGTTTATCGACAGCCGGAGCCCGGGATCGGCGGCCAGCACCTGCAGCGCGTGGCTGAGCGCCAGCCGGTCGATCGCCCGGCCGAGCGGACCGGCCTCGACCGCGGGCATGAACGCGCCCGCCGGCAGGATCTGGCCGTCCGGCAGCTTCAGCCGCGCCAGCAGCTCGAAGAACGCGGGCGAGGCCGGATCCGCCGCCCGCACCACCGGCTGGTAGTGGAAGACGATTCGCCCCTGCACCAGGGCCTGCGCCACCCGGAACCGCAGCCGGGCGTTCGCCTCGAGCCGGCTGGCCGCGATGACCGTCTCCGCCGCCGCGGGCGCATCGAGGAGCTTGAACGCATCGACCGGACGAAACTGTTCCATGGGGCGAGGGCCTCCCGTTGGCTGGACATGGGGACATACCTAACGCGACGTTCTTTAAATGTTCGTGAAGCGACTAAAACTGTTCCCAACGGTCGGCTCGCGTCCGGGCCAGGCGGGTGGAACGGGATGGCGGCTCGGGCGTTGGACGGGGTCCGGGCGGAGGGTGCGACGGTCCATGGAACGACTTTTCACGCTGATCGCCGGCCGGATCGCAGCCTTCGCCGGGCGGCCGCTGGCCTTCATCCTCGCGCTCGGCTGCGTGGTGGTCTGGGCGATCACCGGACCGCTCTTCGGCTTCTCCCAGGTCTGGCAGCTGGTCATCAACACCGGCACCACCATCATCACCTTCCTGATGGTCTTCCTGGTGCAGAACTCGCAGAACCGCGACGCCGCGGCGTTCCAGGCCAAGCTCGACGAGTTGATCCGCACCATCGAGCAGGCCCGCAACCAATTCATCGGCATCGAGCACCTGACCGACAAGGAGATCGAGAAGATCAGGTCCGACCTCGAAGCCGAATGCGAGGAGGGCGCCCCCTACCCGTCGCACCAGGCCGTCGCGCGGCTGCTCGGGCGACGGTAGCCAGTCCGGCCAGGCTTGGCGCGCTGCCGGCTTTACAACTTCCCGCTGCGGCGTAACACTTTGTCGAGTATCGGCGAATCCCCCGTCTGCTCGGCAGACCATTTTGGCAGGAGTTGGCCATGGCCGCCGCCCGAGACATCGAACTGGCCAAGCAGGCGCTGAGCGGGCGGCTTCTGCGTGCGGGGATGCGGCGGGGTCCCCAGGCCCTGGTGATGGCGATGACTGTGGAGGCCGCCGTCGCCAACACCGCCTTCAACGCCCACGGCGTCGGCATCGGCGACAAGCGCGTCGACGGCAAGCTGACCGATCAGCAGTGCATCCGCGTCTATGTGACGCAAAAGCTCGCCCCCTCGCTGATCCCGCCGCAGAACCTGATCCCGAAGGAGATCGACGGCATCCCCACCGACGTGATCGAGTCGCCGCCAGCGATGATCATGCCGGCCAAGAAGCGTCCCAAGGCGGCCTCGGCCCGGGCCGCGACCGCCGCTCCGCCCGACAGCGACCCCAAGCGGATGGATCGCCAGCGCCCGATCCGGGGCGGGATCAGCGCGGCGCAGTTCGAGGTGACGGCGGGCACCATCGCCTGTTTCTGCCGCTCGACCCGGCACGGCGACGATCCCGCGGTGATCTACGCGCTGTCCAACAACCACGTCTTCGCCAACATCAACCGGGCGCAGCCCGGCGACCCGATCTATCAGCAATCGCCGATGGACGGCGGCGTGGCTGCGGATGCGGTGGGGACGCTGGCGCGCTTCGTGTCGCTGCAACTCGACGGCCGCGGTGCCAACACGGTCGACTGCGCCCTGGCCCGCATCGAGACCGGCATCGACATAGACCCCGCGATTGCGGTGATCGGCAAGTTGTCCGGCACCGCGGCTCCGGCGGTGCGGATGGCGGTGCGCAAGCACGGCCGTTCGTCGGGCTACACCGAAGGCATGATCACCGACACCCAATACGACGCCATCGTCGGCATGGACCACACCGACAGCAGCGTGCGCGCCGTCTTCAACAACCAGTTCCGGATCGAGCGCACGCCGCCCTTCGATGCGTTCGGCATCGGCGGCGACAGCGGATCGCTGGTGCTGGCCAAGGACGACGCCAAAGCGGTAGGGCTCTACTTCGCCGGGCCGCCGAGCGGCGTCTACGGCATCGCCAACCAGATCGACGCGGTGCTGAGCGAGCTTGACATCGAACTGCTCTGAGGGGTTTCTGGAACCCATGACCGACGACACGATCTTCGCCGCCAAGCGGCGGATCAGCAGCAAGTTCCTGGGAAAGGCGGGGATCCACGGCGTGGGCCTCGCACCCGAGGCGCGCGACACGATCACCGTGCATCGCAGCGCGCCGGTCGCTGCGACCACACGGGCCGCGGCGGCGCCGGATGCGGACGCCGAGGCGGTGATCGAGGAAATCCGGCGCGAGGCGCGCCCCTTCAAGATCGAGGTGCAGGAGGACGACGCGCCTGTGGTCCAGCCTGGGGCGCAGACACGCGCGGGCGACTGACGCCGGGCCGGGATGGCCGCACCGCCCGCCGCCCCCGTCCGCGCCCGCCTCTCGCAAGGCCGGCCACGATGACGGGCGACCCCGACGGACCGTTGACGCCGATCATCGAGGAGCCGCCGGAGAACTGCGCCGACAGCTACAAGATCACGGTGCTGAGCGAGAGCCAGGGCCAGGTGACGGTGCAGATCGTCGGGCTCTGGGGCGCGCAGCCGGAGGCGGAGCATCACAACATCGCCCTGTGGCAGAATTCCGCGCCGCTGCCGTCGGATACTCCCTTGAAGGTCCTCAAGGTCGATACGCCGGGCCTGCCCTTCCGAACCGTGCTCGAGTACCCGGATCTCGGCCCCTACGACTATGCGCTGACCTACCAGTCGGGCGCCGGCACATCGACCATGTGCGCGCTGACGCTGCTTCGCTACGCGCCGCTGGCGAAGGCCCTGATTCCCGACAAGGTCGAGCTCAAGATCCACGCGATCACCCGGAGCGCTCTGACGATCCAGTATTCCCTGCTGTCGGGTTACGACCCGAAGCGCTACGGCAACTGGATAGGCATCTGGCGCGGGCTGGCCAACGTCTCCCAGTTGCCGACGCCGCTGGGCAGTGCGGAAATCGTCAGCGATGCCGCGATGGACCGGGTCAGCATCGCCTGCGCGCTCGAGGGCGGATACAACTACACCGTGCTCTACCTGATGACGCCGAAGAACCCGACGAACCCCGCGGCGGGCGGAGCGCTGTATTTCTCGCTGCCCGACGACGAGAGCTGAGCACCGGCCGGCGAACGGGACCCCTGCGGCTGGTGGCCGCGGTTGCCGGCGCGCGAAAGTCCAGATTCCACTTGACCCACGGTTCCATTGACGTCACGCTGTGGTTGAGTGGTGCGGCGGATCAGTTCCGTAGTACTTTGATGAAAAGCAGGCCCGAACGCGAAGGGGGCCGCGCATTTTTATTGTTTGTTACGATTGCATCGTCTTGATTAACGAGTATCAGGAACTACCGAAGACCGGAACCAATGGGGGGATTGAATGACTGACGTTCTCTTGGCCATGTCCAGCGCAACCTCGGCCACCATCAATATGGCGAACCGGGGCACCAAGCAGGGCGAAGGCGTGAACATTCAGTACACGACTTTCGCGGGCAACAAGCCTCAGACCTTCGCCAACCAGATATTCGTCTGGGAATCCGACAGCCCGAACATCCCGTGGTCGCGCGACCCGATCGCTCGCACCCCGATCGGCCAGGACCAGTACACCTATACCCAGTTCGTCAAGTTCAACTACCAGGTCGGCGTCGGCTACGTCCTGGGCTATGCGGTGGCCAACAATCCGAGCGCGATCTGCTCGTCGCTGTTTTTCCCGGCGAACGATCAGCCCGGCCAGTCACAGCAGCTGACCATCTCGATGGGCGACTACGGCCCCGGTTTCGTCGAGATCGGCTACAACTGTCTCGAGGACTACGACCCGGCCGCGAACAACAACTACATCGCGATCTGGCAGGCCCCGCAGGCGGGGTATCAGGGCGGTCAGATGTCGGCGGCCAACGTCCAGTATCACAACGTCCGCGGGCAGGCGACGATCATGAACGTCAACCTGCAGGTCAACTCGACGTATTCGATCGGGTATTTCATGGCCAAGGCGCCGGCCGGTCAGGCGGCGATGGCCGCGCAGCTCACCTTCAACACCTGACGCGAGCCGCCCGCGGACCGGGCTGATCCGGTCCGCGCGCGGTCTTCGAGCCTTTCCGGCCGCTCGACGGCCGGCAGCGTGTCCGGTTGCTGTCTCTTTCAGACACCACGCGAGCGCCCCCGTGCGGGGCAGCGGGGGGTGCCGTGGTTCAATTCAACCGCTTGCAGGATACCGGGCTCTATCTGTCCGACACGTCATCGCCCGGCGGCAGTACCTGGGCCTACGTGCTGGTCCCCTACGGCGGCCCGCCCGATCCGAAGGACCTGCCGGCAGGCCCGGTCACGCTGACATCGGCAGTAGGCGACGCCGGCAATTGGATCGCGAAAAACTGGGCGACCTGTTTCGTCTATTTCGCGACGGATACCGATGCGATCACCGCTTCGGCCGCGACCTGGAGCGAACGGATCGCGGACGCGGCGTCCACGCTGAATGCGCAAGCCGGCATGATCCTGTTCGTCGCCTCGGGCGACGTGACCGCGTTCGACCCCAAGGCTTGCGCCAGGATCGCGCTCGATCCCGGCGGCGGATCGCTCGCCACCGGCACCTCCAGCGAGGTCGAGCTGATTCCGCTCGAGGATCAGATCGGCTACACCCTGCGCACCGCCAGCTGCACCCTGTCGGTGCCGGACGCGCCAGACGACACCGCGATCGTCTTCAATGCAAACCAGCAGTCCGGCTACAACGCGCTGGTCCCCGGCGGCACCTACCGCACGACGATCGCGATCAACGAATGGGACGCGGCACTGCATTTTTCCGGCGCGTCGCTCGGGGCCTTCACGATCGGCGCGCAGATCGGCGCCGACGACCTGCAGGACGACCTGAGCGTCGGTTTCCAGGTGATCGTGCCGAACCCGGATTACGACGCCAGCGTCCGCGGCAAGGGCCCGATCGAGTTCCTCACCGGATACTTCCCGCTCGCGGATCTGCTGGGGTCGACGAACACGATCCTGTTCACGCTGCAGGTCAATTTCGGGAATCCGACGAACCGCATGGAGGCGGCCGCGGAAACCGCTTTCTTCCTGACCGGACAGAACACGTCGAACTCGCCCGACAAGACCACGCGGTTCCCGAGCTACTACCGCACCGCCTATGGCAATCCGGTCACGCTGATCCCGGTCGTCGGCGGGGCCGAACCTGCGCGGCTGGTGGTCAATCCCGGCTACGCGCAAGACCGCCCTGCAAAGCGGGTTCTGCTTCGGCCCCGAAGGCGATTTCGCCGTCGAGATCGCCGGGGCGGCGCCGGGCAAGCCTGACAAGCTGCTCTGCGGGCTGTCGGGCACCGAGACGGTCTCGGTCCTGCCGCGGATCGACGGCAAGCAGGACGGGTTCGGCATGCGGTTCGTCCGGGACATGCCGGGCCATGCGCCGAGCTTTCCGCTGCAGGCCGCCTCGCCGGTGGGTCCGCCGATCGACCCCAAGGCGAAGCTGCTGGACGACGCCTACCGGACCTCCTGGGTGAGCTTCGTTCCGGCGCCGTCGAACCCGAGCGGGGCGGCGCACTATGCTGCGGCGCCCAAGGGCGCCGAGCTGTTCGGAAAGTACGACGGCCACGAGACGCCGCCGCGGCCCGACGGAGTCTTCGGTCCGGCCGACCCGGGGGTGGCGCTGCCGCCCGATGGCAGCATCGTCTTCCCGATGCTGCCGCTGGCCGGCTTCACGGCGGCGGACGGCACCCAGGAGCTGACGGCGGCCGAGCTGGAGATGCTGTCGCGGCAGATCGTCGGCCCGACGCGCAAGCTGCAGATCGACGCCGGCGCCCCGACGAAAAAGGCGCACGCCCTGGCCGCCCTTCTGCCGGCGAGCCAGGCCGCCAGGACGGCCGCGGCGGGCGGCCTGAAAAGCACCACCACACCCGCGGGCTTCATCACCCGCTACGACACGGCGCAGCGGTGACTGGAAGCAGCTTCTGCTCGCGCAGGTGCAGGACAAGGACGGCGTCGTCGAGGCGCAGATGGGCCTGACCCAGCTCGACGACGAGTTGCAGGCGGCCTTTCAGACCACCGATCAGTTCCTGGTGATCGCCAACGCCGATCACCTGGGAACGCTGATGGGCCAGGGCATCTTCATGCCGCCCTCGACCGCCGACAGCCAGAGCCCGGCGCAGTTCTTCAACGGCATCCCCATCGGCCAGTGGCGCTTCGCCGCCGAGACCGGCCAGCGCAACCAGTACGGCGAGTATCGCAACATCATCATCGTCAAGGGCGTGCGCGGCGCGATCCTCGACCTCGACGGCCAGGGCGAACCCACCGACAAGAGCCTGGCGGCGAGCCCGGAGAAGTGGACCAGGCGCGATGTCTTCGCCACGCCCAGAAGCGGCGACACCAGCGAGCTGACGCCGCTGTCGGGCTGGCTGGTGAAGTACTGCCTCGACGCCTGGCAGAAACGCAGCAACCCGTACTTCGCCAAGTTCGCGCAGATCGTCACCGACGAGAACTGGACCGGCGTGCTGATCCTGAAGGCCGAGATCGCCGGCCTGCCCTCGGATCTGGCCGGCATTCTGGCCGGCGTGAAGGATCCGAAGGATTTCTACGCCCACCACATCGGAATCGAAATCGGCCAGATCGACCGCGACAAGGTCCAGCAGAAAGCGACCAGCTCGACCTTCGGGCTCATCTACTACGTCGACCCGCGCTACGACGACAGCGGCGAGCCGCACACGATGGCGCCGCGGGATCCGGACGCGGTCGAGGACTTCACGCTGCTCACGCTGACGGCGCTGTTCGAGAACTCGGCGATCAAGAAGTTCGCAAGTCTGGCGCAGATGGTGCTGAACAAGCTCTTCGGCAGCGACGTCGAGTCGATGGTCGACCTCAAACCGGCGGGCGAGCAGCCGAACCCGAACAACGCGGTGCTGCTCGAGGGCGGGCTGCAGCGCAACGGCGACGCCGTCGTCTACTCGCTCGCCTCGAAGTGGCCGAACCGCTACCTGCTGAAAAACAACGTGCTGACCACGGTCGAGATCGACACGGCGCAGATGTCGACCCGCGACGACGGGACCAAGAGCGGTCATATCGTATCCTGGATCGGCATGACCGGCTTCATGAACTTCGCCGTGATCCCGGCGATGACGAACCAGTCCGGCGACGACCTGCCGGCGTTCGACATCTTCTCGTTCGGGCCGAAGCCCGGCGAGGAGGGCACGCCGCGTCAGGGGCTGGCGTTCTCCAACCTCGGTCTGAAGATCACCAGCGACGCCGACGCGACCGAACCCGACCCGCCGGAGCCGGTGCTGGAGCTGATCGAGTCCGAGATGACGTTCAACGTCACGCTCAGCAATCCGCGCGCCGGCAGCCTTTCCCGGAGCTTCCAGCTGGAACTCCTGGAGCTGGTCTCGGGCGACAACAGCTCGGAAGCCGGCGACGACAAGAGCGACCCGGCGAGCATCGGCTATCTGACCGCGATCACCCAGTACCAGTTGCGCGGCGTCGGCAGCGCCGGCTGGCACGGGCTGAAGTTCAAGCTCTATCTCGGCACGCCCGGGCGATCTGGCCGGCAAGGTGAACCTCGATTCCACCATGCTGCTGGCCTGGGCGGACGGGAGCGGCGCCGGATCGCAGGCGTCGAGCTTCAACGCCTTCGTCGGCATCCAGCTGCCCGGGACGGGGAGCGGAGGGTCGCTCTTCAGCCTGCAAACCGTGCTGAAGCTTTCGATCGGGCTGATCCAGCTGCTCTACAAGGCCCCCGGCGCCGACCCGAAGACCGATCCCGGCGGCTTCATGCTGGTGCTGAACCAGATCGCGCTGAAATTCCTCGGCCTTCTGAAACTGCCGCCGAGCGGCAACACCGCCTTCCTGCTGTTCGGCGATCCGAACGCGACCAAGGCCGACCTGGGATGGTTCGCCGTCTACAACAAGGCGAAGGCCGAGGCCAAAAAGGAAAAAGAGGGGGCCGCCTGATGTCCGACGGGTTCAGCAAGCTGATCGCCCTGCTCTCGTCGACCTCCGCCTCCGAGAACCAGAAGCGCTTCGCCAAGCGGTTCGACGTGGTCGGGACCTACATGAAGCTGCTCGAGGGCGTTCGGGTCTTCGTCGCCAACAGCAACAATTTCGGCCACCAGGCCTCGAGCGTGACGATCCTGCGCCGGCTCATCCAGCTCGGACTGACCGAGCGCAACCAGCTCGAGCTCGTCGTCTATGCGGACGATGGCAACTTCGGCCCGCTCGATGCCAAGCTCAAGGTGCTGATCGCCAGTTTCAAGAGCAGCGCCGAGCCGTTCACGATCGGCAAGGTCACGGTCACCGCGACGCGGCTGTCGGGCGCGTCGACGCTGAAGACCCAGGCCGAATTCGGCATCACCGGCGGCTACGACGACACCTACCACGGCGGCGACACCCGGTTCTCGCAGATCAACGTGCTGAACTACGTGCAGCTGCAGCCCTACGGCTGGACGAAGGGACGCAACCTCGTCCAGCAGCTGCGCAAAGGCCAGACCAAGGAGTTCCTGTTCGACAAGGTCGCGCCGAGCGCGCGCATCAGCGAGCGCGCCTTCTATCGGGCCACGCCGCAGATCACCGACTGGACGCCCTACTTCGCGAATCCCGCGACGGAGGAAGCCGCCGCCGTCGCGCGCGAGATCGTCAAGCAGGTGGATGCCTCGGCGATCGATCTCCTGCCGGCCTACGGCATCGCCACGATCGGTTCGCCTGTGAACCAGCTCTACAACATCGCCGCGGGAATGCTTGCCGCGATGTACGGCCGGCCGAACAGCGTGCCGAAGCGGCCGGCCGTCCTGGCCAACATCCAGTCGCTGGGCGCGTCGGACTGGGCGCGGCTGCAGGACCTCATCGACGGCAAGGGCGGGCCGGCAAAGGGCACCGCCTTCGACACCTGGCGCGTCGACAACAACGTCCCCAAGCGTTTCAAGCTGATCGGCAGCCCGGACCACCCGGTGGACGAGGAAGGGATCAAGGCCGCGATCAAGGCTTCGCTCAAATCCTACGACGTGCTCATCGCCTATGTCGGGCCGTTGCCGCAGGTGGTTTTCGACCTGCTCTACGCCAAGGCGACGATGCCGCCCGTCCTCGAGGGGCAGTCGAGCCTCGAGCTCATGCTCAACCTCGGCAAGCCGTACCTGAAGCTGAGCCGCTACGACGCGGCGACGAGCTTCGGCTATCCGCGCCGCGGCGCGGAGGCGATCACGGCCGCGAACATCGCCTATGACGGGATCCTGACCTCGATCCCCTCGGCATGGAGCGCGCAATCGGTCCAGCGCGACCGGTCGATCCTGCAATATCCACCCGTCGTGCTGCCGCCGATGTTCAACGCCGCCTGGGGCGCGCCGCAGAACAGGTCGGAAACCCAGCTCAGAGACTATTTCACCGAGCTCGGCACCCACTACCACGACGAGACGAACGACAAGCTTCTGCGCGCGCTCGACATCCTGGTGAACAGCATCCGTCCGGTCGAATTGGACCGGGTGCTGGTGATGGCCTTGGCGGCCGACGAAAGCGACCTCCTGGGTGATCTCTACGAGAATCTCCATGACCAGTGGGAGAAGAACCACGGGGAGATCGACCTCCTGACGGCGGTCAAGCCCGGCCTGGTGACCGACGTCCTGAGCAAGATCGTGGGCAAGACCTTCACGATCTCGGCCGAGGAACCTCAGCGGACCGACGACAAGGTGACCGTCTCGGGAACGACCGCGATCTTCGACCAGCTCTTCGGAGCGGGCGCGACGGGCGTCGCTTTCGCCTTCACCCAGAGTGAGGACACCGACGGCAGCGCCGCCCTCGCCTGCGCGTTTGACGCGACCTTCGACAACGTCACCTGGAGTCTGGCCGGCGCGGCCTGGCTGACGATGGGCAAGCCCAGGCTCGGGTTCTCGATCGACCAGAACGGCGACGTGCCGGTCCAGGGGCGGATCGGCCTGACCGTCTCGGCCGGCGAGGACATCGACATCGGCATCGTCCTGCCCTCGGAGCCCGACACCTTCAACTTCGAGGCCGACTTCGCCAAGCCCTACAGCATCGCGACGCTGTTCCAGTGGATCGGCGGCATCAACATCGGGGCGATGCTGCCCGGCCAGCTCCAGGCGGTGAACATCGGCGCGAAGTCGATCGCCCTGAACTACGACTACAAGCAAAGCGCCGTCAGCTTCATTTCCCTCAACGCCGGCGCGCCGGACGACTTCCATTGGAAGCTGGTGCCGGCCGTCGAAGTCACCGGCCTCGACATCCTGACGACGATCACCTCGCCGGGCGATCTGAAGACGCGCGAGACCACGGTCGACATCAAGGGCAGCTTCCTGATCGAGAAGTCCGAGGCCTCGATCGAGGCCCATCTTCCCAAGCTGCGCGTCAATGGCGGGCTCGTCGACGGGACCGTGCCGCTCCGCGTGGCCGATATCGTCGGCACCTATCTCGGCAACGACTTCCAGCAGGCCCTGCCGGGCTTCATCGCCTCGGTCGAGATCACGACGCTGTCCTTCGCCGTGGACCAGAGCATCGGCAGCTACAGCTTCGAGATCGACGTTTCGACCGACTGGCCGATCGACATCGCCGGCACGACGGTGTTCACGATCACCGAGCTGAGCTTCGCGATCGAGGCGACCTCGACCGACATCGACCCTCCGAAAGGCGAAGCGACGGCCGGCGGCGGCGACCCGGGAGAGGACTCGCGGAGAGCTCCTCGTCATGTCCGCCGCGCCGGCGAAAGCGGCGGCGAAGACGACCGAGATCACCGGCATGTTCACCGGCACCACGGTGATCCTGCCCGACAGCGCGAAGGTCGGCCTCGTCGTGAGCGCCGACTACCAAGGCAAGGAAGAGGGGTGGACCTTCGAGGGCCGGACCACCACGCCGATCAAGCTCGGCGACCTCCTCAAGGAACAGCTCGACCTCGATCCCGGAAGCGAGGACGCCTACGTCATCGACAGCCTGTCGCTCAAGATCACGACCAAGGACAATTCCTGGGTCTTCAACGGCGCGGCGTCGAACTGGAAGATCGACTTCCTCGACCTGACCATCGACAAGGCGACGCTGGAAGCGGGCTACAACGGCAAGGTGAAGGAGCAGCTCGCGGCGGCCGCCGCTCTGCCTCCCTCGCGCCAGACGCTTCCGGCCGTCCGGGGTCCCGCGCATCTGCCCCCGAGCGTCGCCGCGACACCCGAGATCCTGATCGCCGCCGCAGCGGCCGGCGAGCCCGGCGATGGCGGCGATTCCGGCGGCTATTACGGCGCGCTGGCCGTCGAGATGACCTGGCTCGGGATGCGCATCAATCCGTGGGTCAAGTTCGCCTCGAAGAAGAAGCCGACCTGGGGCGCCGTGCTGCCCGATTTCCACCTCTCCGCCGAGGCGGTCTACGACGAAACCACCAAGCAATGGACCGGCAAGTTCAAGTTCACCGACAACACCACGCTCGGCACCCTGATCGAGGCCATGGTGTCCTGGATCACCGGCGTGAAGTTCGGGCTGGAAGCCCCCTGGTCGGTGCTGAACGACATCAGCCTGTCGAACCTGGAGCTCGACTACAATTTCACCACCGGAAACGTCACCTTCAAGGTGAACATCGGGCCGATCGAGCTGGGCATCTGCAGGATCGACAGCATCGACGTCAACTACGCCTCGGGCCAGGCCAACCCGAAGGACAACGGCGTCAATGTCTCGCTGAACGGCAGCTTCGCCTGGAACGTCGGCAAGGACGCCAACGGCGACACCTCCAAGCTCGGACCCTGGGACGCCAGCGAGCCCGGTGCCGCGCCGGCGCCGCCGGGCGGCGGCAACAAGTATTTCGACCTGCGGCTCCTGGCGCTCGGGCAGCGCGTGACCGTGAACGGCCTGCTGGAAAAGAAGAACGTCGCCGAGGTGATCGACGCGCTCGAGAATCTCCAGATCCCCAACCCGCCCGACATCCCGATCGGCGACGGCGTCAACCAGCCGACATTCGCGCCCGACAGCTCGTGGTTCATCGCCTTCGACTTCGGCGTGCTGAAGGTTGAGAAGGGCAAGGACGGCGAAGGCGGCGGCGAAGAATCCGCATCTGCCGACGCGCTGGTGCCCGCACCGTCACGCGCGCTGGCCGCAGAGCCCGCGGAGAAGGCGCCGAGCTACTTCATCTCGCTCGCGATCGTCTTCAACGACCCCCAGCTCTATGCCCTGCGGATCGGCCTCGACGGCCCGATGGC
Organism: uncultured Alphaproteobacteria bacterium; assembly: GCA_963847795.1. Classification (GTDB taxonomy): domain Bacteria; phylum Pseudomonadota; class Alphaproteobacteria; order Rhodobacterales; family Rhodobacteraceae; genus Amaricoccus. The sequence continues at coordinate 806,130 of CAWKBH010000006.1, read as the reverse complement.
GAAGATCTTCGCCGGGCTCGACTTCCAGATCATGTACCAGCAGGTGTCGAAGAACGTCGGCAAGTATTCGGCACAGATCGTGCTGCCCGACATCATGCGCAAGTTCCAGATCGGCGTCGCCTCGGTCACGCTGCCGACCTTCGCCATCGAGGTCTACACCAACGGCGATTTCCAGGTCGATCTGGGTTTCCCGTGGAACGAGGATTTCTCGGTATCCTTCTCCATCGAGATCCAGGCGGGACCGCTGCCGCTGATGGGCTCGGCGGGCTTCTATTTCGGCAAGCTGTCGAGCGCGACCACCGACAAGGTGCCTTCGACGACGCTGGGCTGGTTCAACCCGGTGATCGTCTTCGGCTTCGGGGCGCAGATCGGCCTCGGCAAGTCCATCGAGGCGGGGATCCTGAAGGCTGGTTTCAGCCTCACGGTCTTCGGCATCATCGAAGGCGTGCTGGCGCGCTGGCAGCCCTACACGACCAACACCGCCGAGGGCGCCCCGAGCGAGCTGCAGGACGGCTTCTTCTTCTCGCTGACCGGCACGTTCGGCGTGCAGGGGCGGCTCTACGGCTCCATCAACTTCGCGATCATCTCGGCGGATCTGAATATCCGCATCGCCATCTGGGTCAAGGCGACCTTCGCCTCCTACGAGAAGATCCCGATCCTGGTCCAGGCGCTGGTCGACGTGAGCCTCGCGGTCAAGATCAACCTCGGGCTGTTCAAGATCACGATCTACCTGGCGTTCAAGATGACGGTCAAGGCGACCTTCGTCCTGGACAACCCGATGAAAGGCCCGGCGCCCTGGGCCGACCCGCAGCTGAGCGCCAACGCGGCCGTGATGGCGATGTCGGCGCCCGATCGGCTGAACGCGCGCGGGCTGCAGAAGATCGCCCCGGCGCCCGAACAGCTGATGGCCATGGCCGCGGCGGCGGACGCCTTCGTGCCGGACTGGAGCCGGCTGCAGAAGGGCGAGACCCTGCATCTGACCGGCTATGTCGCCCCGGTTCTGACCGTCGTGGGCGATGCGGCGCCGAGCCCCGACAAGCAGCCTGCCGCCTATGCGGTAAGCTTCTTTTTGAAGGCGCAGAACCCGACCCTGGTCGAGACCGGTGGCGCCATGGCCGCGAGCGCCGACGCCGAGCCGGTCGCCGCCCGGATCGTGCCGCCCGATCGGCTGGCGCGCGCCGCGCACGACCGCGCCCGCGCCCTCACCGCGCAATCCGCCGCGGACGCGCTGTTCGAGGATCTGGCGATCCGCACGCTGCAATGGGTGATCGCCGCCGGCCGGGCCGGCTCGATCGACCCGCAGGCCCTGAACGGCCAGCCGGTCAGCGACGCCTACCTGGCAGGCATCCTGGACTATCTGGCGGACAGCAGCCGGCCGGTGCCGATCCCGGTCGATGCGATCGAGGCCTTCCTGGCCGCCCAGACCGCATTCGACTTCTCGCTGCAGCAGGACAAGAACGAGGAACCGGCAACGGCGGTGTTCTTCCCCGCCGCACCGCAGCTTCACCTGAGCGTGCCCGCCTTCAACGGCTCGACCGCCTACGACTACGATTTCGGCAAGGTCAACTCCAGCACCTCGGGCTACCTGCAACAGCTCCGGATCTACTTCGACGCTCTGAAGGTGCAGATCGAGGCGGAGGCCGAGGCGGGCGCCATGGCCGCCGACGCGCCTGCGCCGGGCGGCCCCTCGATCGCGCAATTCGTGTTCGGCGACTATTTCGCGATGATCGCGCGGCTGACCGTGCAGGCGCTGCGCGAAGGGCTGAGCAACTTCAAGCTGCCGATCGAGGACGTGGCCGGCCTGACCGCCGCCGCCATCGTCGACAGGATCAACCAACGGATGCAGCTCGGTTCGGGCGACGGGGACCAGATCCAGCCCTACACCCTGGGCGAGCTCTTTTCGGCCAACAAGACGCTGCCCCTCAACCCGGCGGCCAGCGCCCCGCTGACGATCTCGGGAATGACCTGGCAGACCGCCGGGGGCCAGAGCTTCGACGATCTGGCCGCGCTGCCCGTCTTCGGCGCGGCGTTCGGCGCCGATGCGCTAGCCGAGATGAACGGCGACGATGCCCGGATCATCGCGCCCGGCATCGAGGTCATCGGCAACGGCGCGACATACGTCACGCAAGGGGCGGACAGCCTGACGCGGATTGCCGACGCGCTGAACTACGCCACGGTGGCGGCGTTGCTGGCCGGGGTGCCGTCGCTGCTGTCTCTCAAGACCCTGCTGGCGCCGCAATCGATCCTCGATATCCCGGATTTCGGCCACAGGATCGTCCAGTCCGACACGCTGCAGAGCGTGGCCCAGCGCTATGCGCTCGAGATCGATGCGCTGGAGGTTCCGGCGAACGGAACCATCGTCGATCTCTTCGCGCCGAACGACAAGGAACCGAGCCTGAACGTGCCGCACCTGACACAGTACAATCTCGGCGATCTGATCGACGAGATGGTGCGCACGCTCGGTCTGCAGAACGCGGCCGGCATGGTGTCGCGCTACTACCTGCACGGGCTGCGGCTGCGGACCGATTTCGCCTCCGGCGACAAGCTGACCCCCGGCGACAAGGTGCCCTTCAAGAAGGATGCTTCCAGCTATCCTGACGATCTGGGGCTCTTCGCGCTGACCGGCCAGACCGTTCCGCTGCCTGACATCCCCGACCCCTCGAAGCAGGACAAGGGCCCGTACTTCGCCTTCACCCTGACCGCACCGACCGGGAGCTGGCTCAAGCTCGCTGGCGGCACCTCGGTAACCTACACGCTGGACGCGGCGTACCAGAACACCCGCTACCTGCAATACCGGGCCGTGCGCGACGCGGCTACGGTCTATCTCGACATGGGCTCGTCGCCGATAGCGCCGCTGCCGGTGGCCGAGGCGAGGCCGGCGCGCTTCCCGCTGTCGTCCGAGATCGTCTGGCAGTCCGCGGTGTCGATCGAGCTGCCGACCCAGACGGTGACGCCCGAGACCCCGCGCCCGCGTCTCTGGGCTTTGCCGAACGCGCTGATCAACCTGCCGAACAGCAGCGGCCTGCGGCCGACCTTCGCGCCGGTGATCGCCCGCACCGACGAGGCGCGCGGCACCACCACCGACCAGGCGGTGAACAACTATGGCTTCGGCTCGCTGATCTCGTTCAAGGTCAAGCGGCTGATCGGCGATGTCACCGGCGCCGCGGCCCGCAGCTATGAGATCGCCGGCGCACCCGAACGCGAGATCACGCTGCTTGAGCGCGTGCTCGACCAGCTGACCGACCGGACCGGCGACTTCGACCAGATCAACCTCTGCTACCGGCCGAGCGCCACCGGCAGCGAGGCCAAGGGCTGGCAGTCCGACGATCCCTCCATGTCGCTGATGGGGATCACCCAGACCAACCTCTCGACCGAGACCCACCCGGAGGAGGCGCTGCAGGCCGCAGCCGCGCCCGCAGCCGCAAAGCTCGGCAACCTGATCGGCACGCCGAACCGCTTCCTGCGGCTGCTCTGGGAGGCCAGCATCACCCGGTCGGGCGGCTTCTACCTGAGCTACACCACCGGAATCGACGGCGATCCGAAGGGCCTGCCCGACCACGCCTTCAACGATCTCGGCGAGGCCGAGCTCGCGGTCCTCGTCGTCTACAAGACGGCGGGCGAAAAGGGCCTGACGCTCGTCCAACTTCATGAACGTCGCGGTGACCAACGAGGCGTTCGACCTCAGCGACGCCGCGCTGATCGCCGAAGCGGTGCCGCTGACGCCCAAAGACACCCGCGCCTTCGTGCCGGGCACCGACACGCTGCGGAGCTATGCCGACAGCTACTACATGGGCCTCGGGATCCTCGTGGATCTGAACCGGACACAGGCCCTCGCGGATCAGGTCCAGGTCGTGATCGAGGGCGGCATGTACCAGGTGCCCGCGATCCCGCCGCAGACCCCCACCCCGGAAGCGCCGGGCGGCGATCTGAACCTGATCGCCCAGCACTTCGAGACGTCCGTCGCCGAAATCCAGCGGGTCAACCCGGGCGGAGCCAATCTGCCGGCGACCCTCGCACCGCTGGCGGCGATCAAGCTGCCGCAGATCACGGTGACCGTCGGCCAGACCCCCGCCGGCCGGAGCTTCGACGACCTGTCGGCCTACTTCGCCGTGCCGCTCGCCGAGCTGGCCGCAGCCAACGCCGGGGCGAGCCCGTTCCCGGCCGTCGCGCTGAAAGTCACGGTCGGGCCGGTGAGCCTGGCGCCCGACGTGCAGCAGGGCGTGGCCGGCGTCACGCTGACCCGGCCCGAGCCGCAGGTGAGCGGCACCGCAACGCCGGACAAGAGCTGGGGCGAGGCCTATCTGCGCCAGACCTTCAGCCTGCTCGGCTACCGCATCGCCGACAATCCCGGCAACGCCTTCTTCAAGGAATCCGACTGGGGCCTGCCCTGCGGGCCGATCGACCCCGAGCCGTCCAACAGCGGCGACAAGGTCCAGGCGGCAAGCGCCGGGGCGCCCGACGGCATCTGGCATTTCGCGCTGTCGGTGCCCTACGCCCAGATCGCCGCCGGCGGCGATCCCGGCGCCAGCCCCTATCTCGGCGTGGGCGAGCTGTTGCAGTTCGACATGGCCTGGATCGACATCTTCGGCAACCGCATCCTCAGCGAATTCCGCGACCCCGATCCGGCCCCGGGCAAGCCGCTGAACAAGGCGCCGCAGATCACCGGCTACACCGACCGCCTCCTCGGCATCGGCCAATGGCCCGGGGCCGCTGCCGCCTTCCAGGTCGCCGCCGACGGCGGCACGCCGGCCAAGCCCCAGCTGACGCTGAAGCTCCGCTTCGACGACGGCACCTACATGAAGGCCGGACAGGCCGCCCGCGGCAGCGATCCCGATGTCGCCGCGGCGGGCAAGAAGACGCTGGCCCAGGCCGTCCGCACTTACACGGTGATCGTGCAGCAGCAGGACGATCCCTGCGGGGTGACCGCCACGATTTCGACCACGCTCACCCCCGGCATCAACTGGGAGATCCCGAAGACCGATCTGAAGCTGTCGGACATCAAGCCGACGGCGACCGGCGGCAGCTACGGTCTGAACCAGTGGGCCGAGCTGATCCTGGCCTATCTGCAAGCCCTTTCCGACCTGGACCAGCCGGTCAACCCCTTCGCCTGGGTCGACTATACCCGCGCGGTTGCGCTCGACGGGACGATCAACGACGCGCAGATCTTCAAACTCGAAACCGGGCTGAGCTTTGCCCGCGATCCGATGCGGGTCGCCGGCGGGCTGCGCACCACGGCGGGCGTGCCCCGGACGACCACGCCGATCGCGGCCTGGACCGGGCCGCTCGGCACCGAGCAGACCAGGTCGCAGCGCACGCTGGACGATTTCGCCCGGGACTTCACCGGCGCCTTCGCAGCCACCGCCGGCACGAGCTACCGGATCGCGACCGGGTCGGACAGCAACGTCTTCACCGGCGGACCCAAGCCGCTGTGGGTCGCCCAGTTCGGCGACGCGGGGACGAAGACCGCGATCTCCTACGAGATCAAGGACGCGGGCGCACCCACGATCTACGCGCCCCGGCCGATCTCGAACGTGCTGAAATCGAAAGCCGAGACGCGGATCATTCCCTACACGACGGGCGCGCCGCTGTCGGCGGACACGCCGCCGCAGGTGTCGGCCTACGCTTCGGTCGATCTCGATCGCTGGATGAGCGGCACGCTGACCGCGATCGACGCGCTGCTGACGCCGAAATACGTGACCCCGGCCGACATCCTGTCCCGGAGCATCGAGCAGGTGCCTCTGCCCGCGGGGCGGACGCAATGGCCGAACGCGCTGCAATCGCTGCTCGACGCCAAGGAGGCGCTGGCGGGGGCGCTTCAGGGCGCGATGACCGCCGTCTACACCGACGAGCACCCGAACGAGCTCCAGAACGCCGGGATCCGCGAGTCCTTCCGCCAGGCCATGCTGGGCCAGGTCAGCCAGTTCTACACCGTCAAGGCGGGCCTCCAGTTCGAGGCCGACGTCTATGCGGCGATCAAGCCGCAGCCGGGCGCCGTCCTGGTCCCGCGGATCTACGGCAACATCGGCTTCGACACCCCGGTCGAGACCCTGCCGAACCTGACGGTCTCGTCGCCGAAGCTCGACCTGAAGTTCGCCGGAACGCCGAAGCTCGCCGAGGCGCCCAGCCCCTACCTGAGCTCGCTCTTGAGCTCGACGACAACGGACGTCGCCTGCGTCCGTCTCGACCTGTCCTACCAGGGCAAGTACATTGAGCACGAGATCGGCATGCTGCCGGGCATCGAAGGCTACAGGCCCTCGACCTGGCTGAGCTTCGTGGACATCGGCACCAAGGCCAGGCCGGACCCGCTGCCGCTGACCCGCTCGCTCGGCGCCTTCGACGTGCCGATCATCCTGCGGGCCTATCCCGAGATCCCGACCCTCGTCACTCAGGAGAGCGTCGCCGGCTTCACGCCGCAATGCCCGCCGGACCCGGTTCCGGCCGCGTCCAGCGGTCGTCGCGACCGACCGCGCAGCGGCGCCCGCAGGCTGCCCGAAGCCGGGGAGCTACGACCCGTTCGGTGCGGTGACGCTCTGGACCTACGCCTTCGAGTACGCGATGCAGCTGCACGCCCAGCAGGACGAGGTGCACGGCACGGTCAGCTTCAACATCAAGGAGGACGGCGGCGCCCAGGCTCAACGCGGAGCCACCACGCGACCTCTTCGAGGATCTGGCGGAATTCGCCGACGTCTATCCCAAGGTGCTCAACGACCTGAACACCTACCTGCTGCCGATCGACGTCGGCACGACCGACGCCCAGCAGCTGACGAACGCGCAATACGCGCTGGAATCGGCGGCGACCCTGGTCGACTGGGTCGCCGGGACCGCCGCCCAGGAGTTTGCCCGCGAGCCGGAGCCCGACCTGCGGGCGATGGCAGCCGCCGACGTGGCGCCCATCGGCTTCGTCATCTCCGAAGGCCAGGTCCAGGTCGATCAGCCCGACGGCAGCGGCAAGGTCTGGGCGCTGGAGATCGCGCTGTCGCTGGGCGCGCCGCTGCCGCAGCGCGTCGGCGTACCGGAAATCGCGATCGACGGCTACACCTGCGCCCGCCAGCCCGGCGGCGACATCCAGGAGGCCCGCTTCCTTTATCTCTACAAGGATCCGACCACCGGGAAGGACAGGTATCTCGAAGCCTCGGTCGGGCGCACGATCCCGGGTCGCCGCTTCGTGCTGCCGGATCTGGAAATCGTCGAGCGCCAGGACGCGCAGACGGAGGTCTATCTGACCCGGAACGCCGACATCGTCGCGGACCACACGATCGATGAACGCTTCGTCTACCAGACGCCGAAGATCAGCTTCGAAAGCCCGCTGCATCCGACGCTGTTCCACGCCGACCCGATCAACATCGCGCTGGTCGCGGCAGTGGACAAGGACCACCCGGTCAGGCGCAGCTTCGCCTGCCAGCTGTCGGTGCTCTACGAGACCCTGTTCCGCAACGCCGGCACGTCCGACGTCACCATGCAGCTCGGGCTTTACTACGCCTATTCGATCAACCGCGATCTCGAGCCGGTTCGCCTGCCGGTATTCCTGATGCCGCCCACCCGGGCCAGCCTGGTGACTGACGGGGCAGCCGCCGGCGAGACCCTGGACCAGATCGTCGAGAAGCAGGCGACGACCTGGCAGATCTGGTACGACGAGCACGCGCCGAACCTCGACGGCGGCCAGATCCAGCTGGAACTCACGGTGATGTCGGATCTGACCGCGCGGCCGATGCCGATCCTGCGGATGACCAGCCTCTACCTGCCGGTCGACGACGTCGAAGGGCTCTGAGGGCGCGCGCCTGCGCCTGATTCATGGGAACGACAGCATGAGCAACGGCAATACGGTCTGGACGACGCAAGGCACCCAGATTCTGTGCGACGGCAAGCGGGCGGTTCTGAACGGGGTCTGCTACTCCCCCACCCCCCACATCTACGCCACCTTCACGCCGAACATCGGCGACTGGTTCCACAGCAAATGCGCCGTGCTGTGGCGGTCGAAATATCCTGACGACCGGGGTGACCTGAAGCAGATGAAGGCGCTGGGCATCAACCATCTGCGCGTCTATTTCTGGTGGGAATGGCAATGGCCGATCGACAATGCCGATGACTGGGTCAAGCGCAGGGGCTGGCGCGACGACGCGGCCCCCCGTTTCGATCATCAGGATTTTCTCGATACCTGCGCCGGGAACGGCATCTCGGTCGCCATCGGCCTGGCCGTCGACGGCTCGCATATCTGGAGCAGCGACGCCTCTACGGCGCCGCAATACCGCGACCTTTACATCGATACCGCCGCAGAGATCGGCCGGAAGTGGGGCAAGCATCCGGCGGTCATGGGGCTGTGCATCGGCAACGAGCAGAACCAGCCGGCCCGCAACGCGTCGGCGGGGTTCTGGACCGATCTGAGCGCGATGGCCGGCGCCTTCAAGCGCGGTGCGCCGGACAAGCTCACGATGATCGCCTTCCAGAACGACGCCGGATTGTTTGACTATCGTGTGGAGGGAAAGCGCGTCGCCGAGGTCTTCCACGACGCCTTCGACGCCTATGGGTTGAATATCTACGGCGACCCGACCGAGACGATCGCCAATTTCCGGCGTCAGGTCGTCGATGCGGAAGCCGGCCGCTATGCGCGCCCCTTGATCGTCAGCGAATGGGGCGTGGGCGGCGGCAAGAATATCCGCAATCCCGACTACGACCAGGAGGGTTTCCCCAGATCCGTCACCCTCGCCGACGGTTCGGATCACCCGATCGACCCGCTGGAGGGGCCGCCCTACGGCAATGCCCAGGCGCGCGAATTCAGCCCGGCGGAGTTTGAAGCCAGGGTCCAGGACCTGAAACGCTATTGGAGCGCGCTCGGCGCCAACCAGGACATCGTCGCCGGTTCGCAGTACTTTGCCTGGTCCGACGAGTGGTGGAAGAACTACACCGACCAGAAAATCGTCACTGCCTACGACTCAGGCAATCCCAGGCTCATTAAGGACGAATGGGGACGCTTTCAGTTTCCGTATTTTGCAACCGAAGCCGAGCAGCAAGGATACCGCGGCGGCTACGAGTGGCGCTTCCTGACCCGGATCGATCAGCAGGACGGCAGCGCCAGCCCCGACTGGCCCGAGGAGTTCTGGGGCCTCTACGCGATTGGCCCCAACCCGAACGGCCTGCCTGGCTGGAACGACTACGGCATGTACAACCCCGACGCACTGCGGTCGCGGCCAACGGTGCAGGCGCTCAGCGCGTGCTATGGCGAAGCCCCTCCGGCCCGACCCCTTGCAGCGGCGCCATCCTCGCTCCGGCCCGATCTCTCGCCGGACGGCGCCGCCCGGATTTGACCGCGGCCGGGACCCGCTTGGCCGCGGCACCCGCCTCCTGCCGCAGAGCCGAAAAACGCCCATACCGATTCCGTATGCGTTCCACACGGCGTCCATACGCAGAAAATCCCGCCATTTCAGCGTCTTGCGACTCTGGTCGGTCGCCAGGACCATCCCTGACCAAACGGCAGCCGCCGACGCTGGACCTCGGCGCGTCACCGGCTAAGATCGCTCCCGAGCGCTGGCCCGAGGCTGCCCATGACCGACCCACCCGCAGCCCCGGCCTTCGGCCTGACCCCGGCCCGGGTGCTGGTGGCGCTGGGGCTCTACCTGGCGCTGATGGCGGTGCAGGCCTCCTGGCTCGCGCCCTCCGGCCGCAGCGACGACATCGAGACCCTGCTGCTCTCGCAATCGCTGGCCTGGGGCTACGAGGCCAAGAACCCGCCGGCGTTCTACTGGCTGGCCTGGCTCGCCACGGGCATCGCCGGCCCCGGCCTGCCGGTGATCTACGCCCTGCGGCTGGCCGGCGTCTTCGCCACCTACGCCGGGCTCTACGCCATCGCCCGCCGGCTGCAGCCCGACCCGCTGCTCGCCGCCTGCGCCGGGCTCGCCATGCTCGCCACCCCGCACTTCCACTGGTACCTGCTCTTCTACCAGACCAACACCACCTTCGCGATGGCGCTCGGCCCGCTGGCGGTATTGAGCCTCTTCCGCCTGCGCGATCGTCCGACGCTCGCCGCCTACGCGGTCTTCGGTGCGGTGATCGGCCTCGGCCTGCTCAGCCGCTACAACTTCGTGATCTTCGCCGCCGCCCTGGTCGCCGCCGCCCTGGCCGCACCCGACTGGCGCGCGCGGCTCTGGTGTCGCCGCGGGCTGCTCTCGCTCGCCGTCGCCGCCCTGATGCTGGCGCCGCATCTGATCTGGGTGGCGCAGCACTGGACCGTGCTCTCGGGCCAGGTCGAAGGCCAGATCATAGGCCGGCACGCGCCCGCTTATGCCGGCCGCGTGCTGAGCGGCCTGCGCCGCCTAGCCGAGGCCGCGGTCAGCATCCTGATCGCGCCCCTCGGCCTGATGGCGCTCGCCTGCTTCCCCCGCGCCTTCGGCCCGATCGCGGTCGCGGACCCCGGGCGCGCCTCCGACCTGGCGCTGCTGCGCCGGCTGGTGCTCTGCTGCCTGGCGCTGACGCTGCTCTACCTGGCCGCCGGCACCTCCTACGTGAAGCCGCACCATCTGTTCTTCCTCGCCTTCGCGCCGCTCTGGTTGATCGCCCGGCTCGACCGCGCCGACCTCCGCCCCTGGCGCGCCCCGGCCTTCGCGCTCGGCCTCGGCCTCTGCGTCGTCCTCGCGGCGATCGCCTACCCGTTCGTCCACTTCTCCGACGCCCGGGCCTGCGACAGCTGCGGGGAGTTCCAGCCGGTCGACCGCTACGCCGCCGCCCTTCGCGACGCCGGTTTCGCGCCCGGCACCATCCTCGCGCTGTCGCGCCGCCAGGAGTTCCCCGCCGCCGCGCTGCGCCGCTTCCTTCCCGCCGCCCGCGTCGTCGCGCCCGACTACCCGGTCTATGCCCCGCCGCGGAATCCGCGGCCCGGCGACTGCCTGCTGGTCTGGAGCGGCGCCACCCCCTGGCCCCCGAGCTGGCCCGCGGCGCCCGCCGGCCCGATCCCCCGCCTCGGCCTGCCGCTGCCGCCCGACGCCACGATCGGCACCATCAGCGGCCGCATCCACCTTTCCGGCCGCGAGGGCCCCGGCATGCGCTTCGCCCTGATCAAAGGCGGGCTCGGCGACTGTCGGTAGAGATCAGTTCCCGATATACGCAACCATATCTTGCGCACTCACCGATCGCGTCACCGGACGACCACCCGGCTCCGCTGCGTCCAATGGCCGAGGATCCACAGCAGGTCGGCGCGGCGGAAGGCGATGCACCCCTCCGTCGGATGCCGCGGTTTCCGCCAGACGTGCAGGAACATCGCGCTGCCCCGCCCCGGCACCGCCGGCTTCCGGTTCCAGTCCAGTACCGCCACCAGGTCGTAGAGCGGATCGGGCCGGCGCAGCGCCTCGTGGCCGAAGCGATGCGGCCGCCGCACCGGCCCGTTGTAGTCCGGATCGGTCGGATCGTCCGACCAGCCGCTGGCCGGCCCGATCGCCGCCCAGTGCGGGTTCGTGTGCATGATCCGTGCATAGGTTGTGCATGGGTTGTGCATGCGGTCCGGCCGCCACAGCACCGCCTCGATCCGGTGCCGCCCGAGCGGGGTGATCGCGTCGCCCTCGGCCCGCTTGGCCCCGATTCCGCCGCGCCCGACCGCGCAGGCGAACCGCCGGCCGCGGAACCGCGCGCCCCAGGAACCGACCACCAGCTCGGGCGTCACAACAGGTGCCCGCTCTTCGCCGCCTTGGTGTTGAGATAGCCGGAGTTGAACCGCGTCCGCCCCACCTTCAGCGGCACCCGCTCCACCACCTCCAGCCCGCAGCCCTTCATCATCGCCACCTTCTTCGGGTTGTTCGTCATCAGCCGAACCTTGCTGAACCCCAGCGATTTCAGGATGTTGGCGCCGATCCGGAAATCCCGCTCGTCATCCTCGAAGCCGAGCCGGTGGTTGGCCTCGACGGTATCGAAGCCCTGGTCCTGCAACGCATAGGCCCGCATCTTGTTGGCCAGCCCGATCCCCCGCCCCTCCTGGTTGAGATAAAGCAGCACCCCCGCCCCCTCCGCCCCGATCTGTTCCAGCGCCGCGCGCAACTGCGGTCCGCAGTCGCACTTCAGGCTGCCGAGCAGGTCCCCGGTGAAGCAGGCCGAATGCAGCCGGCAGAGCACCGGTGCCCGGCGGTCCGGCGTCCCGATCGACACCGCATAATGCTCCTCGCCCCCGTCCAAAGGCCTGAAAACCCTGACCTTTCCCGCCTGAGACACCTCAAGCGGCACCCGCGCCGCAGCGATCTCGACCATCGCCGGGGGCCCGGCATCCACCGGCACGTCGCAGATGTCGACCAGGCTCAGCCCGCAGTCGGCGGCGATCCGCGCGGCCTCCGCCACCGCCAGCGGCAGCACCAGCGCCGCCGGCAGCAGGTGCGCCTGCTTGGCAAGCGCGATCGCCGCCCGGTGCAGCGCCGCGCCGCCGCCGCGCCGGGTGGCGTAAGGCCCTTTCATCGGCCAGGCCAGGTCCGCCGACGGGTCCGCCGTCGCCCGCACCCAGGCGAGATCGGCGTCCGCCGGCAGCACCACCCGCGCCAGATCCCCGTCATAGGCCCGCGCCTTCAATGTCTCCGCCCGCCAGCCGGTCAGCGCCAGGTCGACCGGCCCGCGCGCCCGCAGCTCCGCCAGCCGCTCCGCGGTCGCGGTCTCCGCCGCCAGCACCAGCGCCGCGCCGTCGCCGTCGCGGAGCGCCACCGCCGCGCCCATGCGCAAATCCGACCGGGCCCGCGCCAGCCGCTCCAGCGGAATGAGGCCGAGGCCCATCTGCGTCCCTCCCGAAGGCACCGAGCGGCCCACCCGAGCCGCCCGCCCGCCGCCGATGCTGAAACAAAGGCCGCGCCCGGGACACACTGCCGTGAGCCGCCAGAGAGAAATATTGCGCGGAGCGCCGGAAACCAACAGCAGATGCCGAAAAGGAGAGCTGACATGGGCACGGTGAAGAAAATCCTGATGGTGGACGACGATCCCGACCTGCGCGAGGCGCTGGCCGACCAGCTGGTCCTGACCGAGGAATTCGACGTCTTCGAGGCCGGCGACGGCGCCGGCGGCCTCGCCCGGGCGCGCGACGAGCACTACGACCTGGTCATCCTCGACGTCGGACTGCCCGACATGGACGGCCGCGAGCTCTGCCGGCTGATGCGCAAGGAGGGGGTCAAGTGCCCGATCCTGATGCTGACCGGCCACGTCACCGACAGCGACCAGATCCACGGGCTCGATTCCGGGGCAAACGACTACATCGCCAAGCCCTTCAAGCTGCCGGTGCTGCTGGCGCGCATCCGCGCCCAGCTCCGCCAGCACGAGCAGTCCGAGGACGCGGTCTTCGGCGTCGGCCCCTACAGCTTCCGCCCGGCCTCCAAGCTCCTGCTCGACGAGCACGAGAAGAAGATCCGCCTGACCGAGAAAGAGACCAACATCCTGAAATACCTCTACCGCGCCGGCGCCGCGGTGGTGCCGCGCGACGTGCTGCTGCACGAGGTCTGGGGCTACAACGCCGGCGTGACCACCCACACGCTGGAGACCCACATCTACCGCCTGCGCCAGAAGATCGAGCCCGATCCGGCCAATGCGCGGATCCTGCTCACCGAGCCCGGCGGCTACCGACTGGCGCCCTGAGCTTCGGCCGACAGCGCGCGCAACCCCTCCCGCAGCCCGTCCGGGTCGCTCGGCCGCGAGCGAGCCGTCGATCTCCGCGTGCACCCGGACCCAGATCGGCAGCGCCGCCGCCAGCGCCGCCCGTCCCGTCGGGCGTCAGGCCGAGACGCCGGTTGCGCCGGTCCCTGTCGTCCGTCACCGACCGCACCAGTCCCCGCCGCTCCAGCGGCTTCAGCGCCGCGGTGAGCGTGGTGCGGTTCATCGCCAGCACCGAGGCCACCGCGCCCATCGCCGGCGGCTCGGGCAGGTTCAGCGCCATCATCAGCGAGAACTGGCCGCTGGTCAGCCCCAGCGGCCGGAAAGCGGCGTCGAACCGCCGCGCCAGCGCCCGCGCCGCGCGCTGCGCATGCAGGCAAAGGCAACGATCCCGGACCTCGCGCGTCGTCTGAAAGGAAAGCTCGCCCGGCTTTGACATCGCCCATGTATGTTGATATCAACCTCAAAGGATCAAGCCGAAAGCGGATCCGCGACCCCGACCCCGAAAGGAGACGCCCATGACCACGCAGGAAAGGCTGGTCCCCGCCGCCGTGCTGGCGGAAACGAACCGCGCCAGCTTCCCCAACGAGAGCGCCGAGTATCGCAAGGCGCGCAACGAGCTCCTGCGCGAGGAGATCGAGGTCCGCCGCCACATCGAGCGCGTCGCCGAGATGCGCCGCCAGCTGCCACCGGGCGGCGAGGTGCCGCAGGACTACGCCTTCACCGGCGAAGACGGGCCCGTGCGCCTGTCCGAGCTCTTCCGCGACAAGGACACGCTGGTCGTCTACAGCTACATGTTCGGGCCGCAGCGCGCCAAGCCCTGCCCGATGTGCACCTCGCTGATGGGGTCGTTCGAGAGCAAGGTCCCCGATTTCGAGCAGCGGATCGCCCTGGCCTTCGTCGCCCGCTCGCCGATCGAGCGGCTGATCGCCGCCAAGGCGGACCGCGGCTGGCGCCAGATCCGGGTCTATTCCGACGGCGACGGCGCCTATACCCGCGACTACCTCGGCGACGCGGAGGCCGACATCCCCGGCCTCAACGTCTTCAGCCGCCGCGACGGCACCATCCGCCACTTCTGGGCCGGCGAGATCAGCGGCGAGATGGCCGACCCCGGCCAGGACCCGCGCGGCGAGCCCGAGCTCGACCCGCTCTGGAAGGTCCTCGACATGACCCCCGACGGCCGTGGCAGCGACTGGTATCCCAAACTCTCCTACGCCTGACCGCGCCGCGGCGCTTGTGATCGCCGCGACCGCTCCTTAAGACTCCGGCCACCCGGCCGGAGCCCCGCGTGACCGTCAAGATCTGCACCTGGAACATCAACTCGGTGCGCCTGCGCGAGGCGGCGGTCCTCCGCCTCCTGCGCGAGGAGGCGCCCGACGTGCTCTGCCTCCAGGAGACCAAGTCGCCGCTCGACAAGTTCCCGCTCGAGGGCTTCCGCGCGCTCGGCTACCGGCACGTCGTCGCCCGCGGCCAGAAGGGCTACAACGGCGTCGCGATCCTGTCGCGCCTGCCGATCGAGGACGCAGGCCAGCGCGATTTCTGCACCCGCGGCGACGCCCGCCACGTCGCGGCGCGCCTGCCCTCCGGCACCATCGTCCACAACCTCTACATCCCCGCCGGCGGCGACGTCCCCGACGCCGCGCTGAACCCCAAGTTCGCCCACAAGCTCGACTTCCTCGCCGAGTTGCGCGGCTGGTTCGCCGACGACGCCCCGCGCGGCGCGATCCTGGTCGGCGATCTCAACATCGCCCCGCGCGAGGACGACGTCTGGAGCCACAAACAGCTCCTCCGCGTCGTCTCCCACACCCCGGTCGAGGTCGCAGCACTCGCCGCCGTCCAGGGCGCCGGCGGCTGGATCGACGTCACCCGCGCGCATCTGCCGCAGGGCCGGCTCTATTCGTGGTGGTCCTACCGCGCCGCCGACTGGCAGGCCGCCGACAAGGGCCGCCGGCTCGACCACATCTGGGCCACCCCCGACCTCGCGACCCGCTCCGGAGGCAGCCGCATCGCCCGCCACGTCCGCGGCTGGGCCCGGCCCAGCGACCACGTCCCGGTCTTCGCCGAGTTCGAGGCATGATCGCGGCCGCCCTCGCCGGACCGGTCGGCCGCATCACCCTCGACCGGCCCGAGGCCCACAACGCCCTCGATCAGGCGGCGATGGGCGACCTCACGGCGCTCCTCGCCGACTGGGCCGGCCGGGACGAGCTGCGCGTGCTGGTCCTGACCGGCACCGGCCGCAGCTTCTGCGCCGGCGCCGCGCTCGGCGACGTCGCCGGCGCCGACTGGTCCGACAACCCGCTGACCCGGCTTTGCGACGCGCTCGAGGCCTTCCCGACGTCCCGACCGTCGCCGGCCTCAACGGCGGCGCCTATGGCGGCGGCTTCGAGCTGGCGCTCGCCTGCGATTTCCGGGTCGGCGTCACCGGCATGAAGGCCGTCGCCCCGCCCGCCCGGCTCGGCATCCACTACGAGCCGGCAGGCATCCGCCGCGCCATCGACCGGCTCGGCCCGCAGATGGCCCGCCGCCTGTTTCTGCTGGCCGAGAGCTTCGACGCCGAGGCGCTGCTCGCCGCCGGTTTTCTCGACCATCTCGTCACACCCGACGCGCTGGAGGGCAAGCTCGCGGAGCTGACCGCCACCATCGCCGGGCTCGCCCCGCTCGCGGTCCGCGGCATGAAGCGCACCATCCTCGAGCTCTCCGCGGACCGCCTCGACGCCGACGCCGCCCGCGCCCGCATCGCCGCCTGCTTCGCCTCGGCCGACCACGCCGAGGGCCTCGCTGCCCAGGCCGGGCGCCGCGCCCCGGTCTTCGCCGGCCGTTGACCCGGCGCTCCGGGCCGGACAGTCTGCTTCAGATCGGAGGATCGGGGGGAGGACCGCATGTACCGCGTCTGGCGCTTCGTCGGAGAGTATTCGGCCCTCCTGATCCTGGGCGCGCTCATCGGGCTCGCCTGGGCCAATCTCGATCCGGCCAGCTACCACGCCTTCATCCACCACCCGCTGCTCCGGGGCGGCCCGATCGGCGAGCTGCAGGTCGACGCCGCCGGCAACGCCTCGCGCACGCTGACGCTGCACTACCTCGTCAACGACATCCTGATGGCGCTCTTCTTCGCGATCGCCGGCAAGGAGGTCTGGGAGGCGGTGGTGCTGCACAACGGCGCGCTCCGCGGCCGCAAGGCGCTGACGCCGCTGATCGCCACCGCCGGCGGGATGCTCGGGCCGGCCACCGTCTACCTGCTCGGCGCCGTGCTGCTCGGCAAGGTCGCCGTGCTCGCCCACGGCTGGGCGATTCCCACCGCGACCGACATCGCCTTCTCCTACCTGGTCGGGCGGCTGGTGTTCGGCGCCGGGCACCCGGCGGTGATGTTCCTGCTGCTCCTGGCGATCGCCGACGACGCCGGCGGGCTGGCGATCCTCGCGATCTTCTATCCGCAGGGCGAGCTGGCGCCGGCCTGGCTGCTGTTGTCAGTCGGGGCCACGCTGGTCGTCTACCTGCTCGCCAACCGGCTGCCGCGGCTCATGGACCAGCGCCACGACCACCGGCCGCTCACCACCTACGCGCGGCAGCGGCTGGACTTCTGGCCCTACCTCGTCGCCGGCTGCCTGAGCTGGTACGCCTTCCAGCAGGCGGGCATCCACCCGGCGCTCGGGCTGCTGCCGATCATCCCCGCCATCCCGCATTCCGACATCGAGTTCGGTTTCTTCGCCGAGGAGGAGGCGCAGCTCCCCGACCTGCTCAACCGCATCGAGCACGCCCTGAAGGGCCCGGTCGAGATCATCCTGTTCTTCTTCGGGCTGGCCAACGCCGGGGTCGAGTTCTCCGCGATCGGCGAGGCCACGCTGCTGGTGCTCGCGGGGCTCCTGATCGGCAAGCCGCTCGGGATCACCCTCTTCGGCTACGTCGCCGCCTATCCGCTCCGGCTCGGGCTGCCCGACGGGATGCGGCTCGGCGATCTCTTCGTGCTCGGCTGCGTCGCGGCGATCGGCTTCACCGTGGCGCTGTTCGTGGCGGGGGTCGCGTTCCCGCCCGGCCCGCTGCAGGACGCCGCCAAGATGGGTGCGCTCTTCTCCTTCGGCGCGACGGTGGTCGCCCTCGCGGCCGGTCGGCTCATGCAGGTGGAGCGGCGGACGACGCAGCCCGTGGGCTAGCCGGTCCCGCTTCGCAGTCCCGGGGGTGCAAAAGCGTTGCGCCCCGCCGGGCTCGCGATGGTATGAGATGAACGGCGGGCCGTTGCCGCCGCCACCGAGGACGCCGCCATGTCCATCACCCATTCCCAGCCCGTGATCGCGCTCGACGCCGCCCAGCGCATCACCCGGGCCGCGATCGAGGATGCCGGCGCGCGGCGGCGGGCGATCGCCGTCGCGGTCTGCGACGCGGCAGGCAGCCTGGTCGCCTTCGCGCGCATGGACGCCGTGGCCCCTGGGGTCGGCGGCTTCGCCATCGACAAGGCCTACACCGCCGCGACGACATCGCGGACCAGCCGCGACATCGGCGAGCAGATCACCCGCGACCCGTCGCACGCCCTCCGGTTCGGCGACGGCCACCGGCTCGTCACCTGGCCCGGCGGCATGCCGATCCTGTTCGGCGGCAGGATCATCGGCGCCATCGGCGTCTCGGGCGCCAGCGACGAGGACGACGAGGACCTGGCCGCCCGGGCGCTCTCGGCACTTCCCGACCCCGACCGGCCGGCATGAACCCGCCGTCGCTGCCGCCGGCCGGCGCCCGCATGCCCGCTGACGCCGGGCCCCGGCCGCTGTTGCGCGCGCTCTTCGACGCCGCTGTCGCCGCGGCAATGCCCGACGCGCGCATCCGCGCCTACCTGCCGGCGAAGCCCAGGGGCCGCACCGTGGTGGTCGGCGCCGGCAAGGGCGCGGCGCAGCTCGCCCGGGCGCTGGAAGCCGCCTGGGACGGCCCGCTCGAAGGGGTGGTGGTGACCCGCTACGGCTACGCCGTGCCCTGCGCGAGCATCGCGGTGCTGGAGGCCGCGCATCCCGAGCCCGATGCCGCCGGCCTGGAGGCCTCGCGCCGCCTGCTCGCCGCGGTCTCGGGGCTCACCGCGGACGACCTCGTGATCGCGCTGATCGCAGGCGGCGGCTCGGCGCTGCTGCCGGCGCCGCCGCCGGGTCTGAGCCTCGCCGACGAGATCGCGCTCAACCGCGCGCTGCTGGCCTCCGGCGCGCCGATCTCGGAGATGAACGTGCTGCGCAAGAACGTCTCCCGGATCAAGGGCGGTCGCCTCGCCGCGGCCGCCGCCCCGGCGCGCGTGGTCTCGCTGATCGTCTCCGATATCCCCGGCGACATCCCGGCGCTGGTCGCCTCCGGCCCCACGGTCCCCGACGCCGGCACGCCCGAGATGGCCCGCGCCGTCGTCCGCACCTGGGGCCTCGAGCTGCCGCCGGCCATCATCGCCCACCTCGACAGCCCCGCCTGCGCAGCCCCCGAACCCGCCGACCCCGCCTTCGCCGGCAACGAGGTCCACATCATCGCTTCGTCGGCGGTCTCGCTGGAGGCGGCGCAGGCCACCGCCCGGGCACACGGCTACGAGGCGGTGATCCTGTCCGACGCCGTCGAGGGCGAGGCACGCGAGGTCGGCCGCGTCCACGCCGCCATCGCCCGCGAAATCGCCGCCCGCGACCGCCCGTTCCGCCGCCCGGTGATCCTGCTTTCCGGCGGCGAGACCACCGTGACCCTCCGCGGCCGCGGCAAGGGCGGCCGCAACGCCGAGTTCCTGCTCGGCCTCGCGCTCGCCATCGACGGGGTCCCGGGCATCACCGCGCTCGCCGCCGACACCGACGGCATCGACGGCTCGGAAGACAACGCCGGCGGCTTCGCCGACGGCGGCACCGCCGGCCGGATCCGCGCCGCCGGCGCCGACCCCCGTGCGCTCCTCGCCGGCAACGATGCCTGGACCGCGCTCGCCCGCGCCAACGACCTCATCGTCACCGGCCCCACCGGCACCAACGTCAACGACTTCCGCGCCATCCTGATCGCGTGATATTCTATCAGGCGGCTTCGGCGCAGAGCAGCCCTTCGGACTGGCCGGTGATCCGCGCCGCCACCAGGCTGCCCGGCTGGTGCGCGCCGGCGAGACGGGTCGGCGCGAAGCCTTCGGTGCGGCCGAGCCCCGGCCGCTCCATCAGGAGCCGCACCTTCGCCCCCTGCATCGCCGCCAGGTGGTGCGCCACCCGCTCGGCGCCGAGCGCTCGCAGCCGCGCCGCCCGTTCGCGGATCGCGGCGGGATCGACCTGCGGCATCCGCGCCGCCGGCGTGCCGGCGCGCGCGCTGTAGGGAAAGACGTGCAGCCAGGTCAGCCCGCAGGCCGCCACCAGATCCAGCGTGTTCTCGAACATCGCCTCGGTCTCGGTGGGAAAGCCGGCGATGATGTCGGCGCCGAACACCATGCCGGGCCGGGCCGCCCGGACCCTTTCGCAGAAGGCGATGGCGTTGGCGCGCAGGTGCCGCCGCTTCATCCGCTTCAGGATCATGTCGTCGCCCGCCTGCAGCGACAGGTGCAGGTGCGGCATCAGCCGCGGCTCGCCGGCGATCGCCTCGATCAGCCGCGGGTCGGCCTCGACCTGGTCGATCGAGGACAGCCGGAGCCGCGGCAGGTCCGGCACCCGGGCCAGGATCCCCGCCACCAGGTCGCCGAGCCGCGGCGCGCCGTCGAGATCGGCGCCCCAGCTGGTCAGGTCGACCCCGGTCAGCACCACCTCGTTGAAGCCCCGGTCCACCAGCCGCGCGATCTGCTCGACCACCGTCGCCGCCGGCACGCTGCGCGAGTTGCCGCGGCCGTAGGGGATGATGCAGAAGGTGCAGCGGTGGTCGCAGCCGGTCTGCACCTGCACGTAGGCCCGCGCCCGGGTCCCGAGCCCGTCGATCAGCGGCGCCGCGGTCTGCCGCTCGGCCATGATGTCGCCGACGGCGACCGGCTCCGACGCCCCGCCCGCCAGCCGCGCCCAGGCCTCGGGCCGGAGCTTCTCGGCATTGCCGAGCACCAGGTCCACCTCCGGCATCGCCGCGAAGGTCGCCGGCTCGGTCTGCGCCGCGCAGCCGGTCACCACCAGTCGCGCGCCGGGGTTCTGCCGGCGCAGCCGCCGGATCTGCTGGCGCGCCTGGCGGACCGCCTCCGCGGTGACGGCGCAGCTGTTCACCACCACCGCGTCGGTCACGCCCGCCGCCCCGGCCAAGCCCTTCATCGCCTCGGTCTCGTAGGCGTTGAGCCGGCAGCCGAAGGTGGCGAAGACCGGCGCGGTCACGCCAGCGCCCCCAGGAACTCCGCCGACAGCCGCCCCTCGAAGACCAGCGTGGTCGGCCCGGTCATCCAGACCCCGTCGTCGCGCCAGTCGATCATGAGCTCGCCACCGTCGAGCCGCACCGTCACCCGCCGCCCGGTCAGCCCGCGCCGCGCCGTCACCACCACCGCGGCGCAGGCGCCCGAGCCGCAGGCCAGCGTCACCATGCCGCCGCGCTCCCAGACCCGCATCCGGATCGTCGCGCGGTCGATCACCTGGACGAACTCGACGTTGGTGCGCTCGGGAAACAGCGGATCGTGCTCGATCCGCGGCCCGGCCGCGGCCAGATCCACCGCCTCGGCATCCGGCACCACGAAGACGCAATGCGGGTTGCCCATGCCGACCGCGCCCGGATCGCCCGCGAGCGGCAGCGCGTCGAGGTCCATCGCGCGGGCCAGCGGCACCGCCTGCCAGCTCAGCTGCGGCGGCCCCATGTTGACCCGGGTCAGGCCGCCGCCGGCGTCCTCGGCCCTGAGCACGCCGCGCCCGGTGCGAAGCTCCAGCGCCGCCGCCCCGCTCTCGGCCATCAGCATCCGCGCGACGCAGCGGGTGGCGTTGCCGCAGGCGTCCGCCGGCGTGCCGTCGGAATTCCAGAAATCGACCTCCGCCGCCACCCCGGCGCCGCCGCGCACCACCGCCAGCTGGTCGAAGCCGATGCCGCGGTTGCGATCGCCCAGCGCCCGCGCCAGCGCCGGCGTCACCGGCTCGCCGCCCGCCCGGGCGTCGATCACCACGAAGTCGTTGCCGAGCCCGTGCATCTTCAGGAACCTGAAATCGCGGGCTTGACGTTCCGGGAGAGATTCGCCATCCATGCGGCGCTATATAGGCGAAGGCTGCGGGCGCGGCTACATGCGGTGCGGTCCGGGCGAAACCGGCTTGACCCCCGAGACGCCGGCGCATAGGTGTCCCGCAGCTTTGGGCCCGTAGCTCAGTCGGTAGAGCAACTGACTTTTAATCAGTGGGTCACAGGTTCGAATCCTGTCGGGCTCACCAAAGCGTCGAAGTGCTGGAGTATCGGGCCCGTAGCTCAGTGGTAGAGCAGTTGACTCTTAATCAATTGGTCGAAGGTTCGAATCCTTCCGGGCTCACCAAGCAAATCCGGCAACAGCGCCAACGGCCCCGGCGACTCACCTGCGTCGACTTGAGCGGTGAGCGCGCAAGGCGCTGATCTGCCGCGATTTTCTGCGTATGGACTCCGTATGGAACGCATATGGAATGCGTATGGGCGTTTTGGCTTTGCGGCAGGCGTCAGGCGATCGCTTCGGGGCCGCGCAGGATGAGGCGCCGCGGACCGCCAGAGCGGGGCGCCAGTGGCCCCGGAGCGCCAGCGCGGAGGGCGAGAGGCGTGCCGCCACCCGGACAGGGCCATCCGGGGCGCGGCTGCCCTGGCGGTCGCGCTTGCGCGACTGCCCCTGGGAGGGCAGTCGCGGCCGGATTTGCCGACGGCCAAATCCGGCGGGACTGCGGAACTGTATCGCGTCATTGCGAACCGATCGGGCGGAAGTCGCCGCCCCATCGTATCACTGCGCCAAGGCGTGAAGGACGCGCGCCCAGGAGCGGATGCCCTTGTGGAAGCTCTGCAGGTCGTACTTCTCGTTCGGGCTGTGGATGCGGTCGTCGGAGAGGCCGAAGCCGGCCATCACCACGTCGATGCCCGAGCTTGTCCTTGATCAGCGTCGTCACCGGGATCGACCCGCCGCCGCCGATGAACGCGGCCGGCCTGCCCCATTCGTCGCTGAGCGCGCCCTGGGTCTTCTGGAAGACCGGGCCGCCGGTGTCGAAGGCGACGGCGCGGCCGGCGCCGTGCTCGTGGAACTCGACGCGGCAGTCGGCGGGCACGCGCGCCTGCACGAACGCGCGGAAGGCGGCGCGGATCTTGTGCGGGTCCTGGTCGAAGACCAGCCGGAACGAGACCTTCGCCGAGCGCCTCGGCCGGGATCACCGTCTTGAAGCCCGGCGCCCTGATAGCCGCCGCCCATGCCGTTGACCTCGCAGGTCGGGCGCGACCAGATCATCTCGAGCGCGCTGCGGCCCTTCTCGCCGGCAGGGATGGAGAGGCCGACCTCGCCGAGGAACTCCGCCGCGTCGAAGCCCAGCGTCGCCCAGCTGTCGCGCAGCGCCTGCGGCAGCTCCGGCACGCCGTCGTAGAAGCCCGGGATGGTGATCCGCCCGTCGGCGTCGCGCAGGTCGGCGAGGATGCGGGCGAGCACGTGGTTGGGGTTGGCCGCCGCCGAGCCGTAGAAGCCCGAATGCAGGTCGCGGTCGGCGGCGTGGATCACGATCTCCTCGCCGCAGAGCCCGCGCAGCGATGGTGGTGATCGCCGGGGTCTCCGGCGTCCCACATGTTGGTGTCGCAGATCAGCGCGACGTCGGCGCGCAGCTCCTCGACGTTGGCGTCGAGGAACGGCGGCAGGTTCACGCCGCCCGACTCCTCCTCGCCCTCGAGCAGCACCGTCACCGGCATCGGCAGCTCGCCGGTCACCGCCTTCCAGGCGCGGCAGGCCTCGACGAAGGTCATCAGCTGGCCCTTGTCGTCGGCGGAGCCGCGGCCGACGATCATCTTGCTGCCGTCGGCGCGCGTCGACGAGCTTCGGCTCGAACGGGTCGCGCTCCCAGAGCTCGAGCGGGTCCACCGGCTGCACGTCGTAGTGGCCGTAGAACAGCACCGAGGGCCCTCGCCCTCGCGCTGGTGCCCGACGACCATCGGGTGGCCCGGCGGTGTCGCGCACCGAGGCCTCGAAGCCGATCTCGCCGAGATCGGTCGCATGCCATTCGGCGCAGGCCCGGCGTCTCGGCCGCATAGGCCGGATCGGTCGAGATCGACTTCAGCCGCAGCGTGCGCGAAAAGCCGCGCCAGCGCGGCGTCGAGATCGGCGTCGATACGGTCGAGGACCTTGGCGAGATCGGACATGGGGTGCGTGCCTCCGGACTTGCGGGATCAGGCCGGCCCCAGCGGCAGGCCGAGCAGGTACCAGACGATCAGCAGCAGGGTCCAGAGCACCAGAAGCACCACGGTATAGGGCAGCATCAGCGAGACGATGGTGCCGATGCCGGCGTCCTTCACGTACTTGCTGGCGAAGCCGACCATCACGCCGAGATAGACGTTGAGCGGCGTGATGACGTTAGCGGGCGAGTCGCCGACCCGGTAGGCCGGCGAGCACCAGGTTCGGATCGCCGCCGAGCCGCATGAACAGCGGAATGAACACCGGCGCGAAGATCGCCCATTTCGCCACCGCCCCGGTGATCAAGAGGTCGATCACGAAGATCGTCAGCACGAAGATGATGATGTAGCCGACCCCGCCGATCGGCACCGTTTCGAGAAAGTCCGCCAGGTTCGAGGCGAGCACCGTCGCGATGTTGGTGAAGTTGAAGAAGGCGATGAACTGCGCGATCACCAGCAGCAGGAAGATCAGCCCGGCCAGGCCCGAGAAGGTCTTGACGATCATGCCGATCGCCGCGGTCAGGTCCTTCATCGGTCCCGGCGCCCTTGCCGTAGGCGAAGCCCACGGTGAAGAACAGCGCGCTGATCAGCACGATCAGCCCGGTCATGAACGGCGAGCCCGACAGGATCTCGCCGGTCTCGGGATGGCGCAGCGGCGCGCCGGGCGGCGGCGGTCAGTAGGCCGATGACCACGACGAAGCCGAGCAGCGCCCAGCCGGCATAGCGCAGGCCCCGCGACTGCTCCGGGGTCATTCCCGCCTGTGCCTCGACCGGCACGCCGCCCTCGTAGGGCCCGAGCCGCGGCTCGACGACCCTTTCGGTCAGCACGGTGCAGACCAGGCCCATCAGGATGCTGGAGGCGATCATGAAATAGAGGTTGCCGACCAGCGTGATCTCGCGCGCCGGATCGACCAGCCGGATCGCGTCGTTGGTCATCTCCGCCAGCAGCGCGTCGGTCGGCGTCACGAAGAGGTTGACCAGGAAGACGCCCGCCACGCCCGAGAAGGCCGCCGCCAGCCCGGCCAGCGGATGCCGCCCGAGGCTGTGGAACGCCGCCGCGCCGAGCGGCACCAGCACCAGGTAGCCGGCGTCGGCGGCGATCGACGACACGATCCCGAGCATCACGATGATGAAGGTGAAGATCGAGCGGGGCGCGATCTCGACGATCTTGCGCACCAGCGTGGCGATCAGCCCCGATTCCTCGGCCAGCCCGACGCCGATCATCGCCACGATGATCACGCCGACCGCCCCGAAGCCCAGGAAGTTCGGCACGATCGAGGTGAACATGAAGCGGATGCCGTCGGCCGACAGCAGGCTTCGCACCGCCGTCGTCCGGGTGATGACCTGATGGGTCGCCGGATCGACGACTTCATAGGTTGCCGACCAGCCGATCAGGGCCAGGATCACCGACAGCACGACGACCGCGCCGATCAGGAAGAAGAAGATGATCGCGGGATGCGGAACCTTGTTGCCGACACGCTCGATCGTCGCCAGGAACCTGTCCAGGAACCCTTGTCTTTCGCCCGCGTCCCGTGCGCGATCCGGTGTCGTGTTCATGGCGTAGTCCCTAGCCCCCCGACCGTCCTACGTCACTGCAGATACTCAAATCTTCTGAAGCTATTGGTGCAGCCAGCACAAACCTGACGACGTACACGCACCCGCGCGTTGCACCATATACCCGGCGCGATTGCGTGGACAACCTCGTTGTGCCAGACAGGCGCGGCGGCGCGCCGACGCGACCCGGAGCGGAGGGCGAAGAGACCCCGATGAGCGACATCTGGATCGTGTTCGGTATCATCGCCGCGGTGATCGTGCTCTTCATCTGGGACCGGCTGCCGGTGGCGGTGGTCTGTGTCGGCTGCGCGCTGGCGCTCTGGGCCACCGGCGTGCTTTCGCTCAACCAGAGCCTCGCGGGCTTCGGCGATCCCGCGACCATCTTCGTCGGCTCGCTGTTCGTGATCAGCGCCGGCCTGGAGAAGACCGGGGTGACCGCCTGGGCCGGGCAGGTTCTGATCCAGGGGGCCGGCGCAAGCCGCACCAGGCTGGTCACCCTGATGATGCTGTTCGTGGGCGTGCTGTCGGCGCTGATCAGCGTCAACGGCGCCGTCGCGGCCCTGCTCCCGATGGTGGTGGTGACGGCGGTGCGCCTGCGTTACCAGCCGTCGCAGCTGATGATGCCCCTGGTCTTCGGCGCCCACGGCGGCTCGATGCTGGCGCTGACCGGCACGCCGGTGAACGTGCTCGTGGACGAAGCCTCGCTGAACGCCGGACGCGGCGGGTTCAACTACTTCGAGTTCGCTCTGGCCGGCATTCCGCTGGTGATCGGCTCCATCGCCATCGCGGTGCTCCTCGGGCGCCGGCTGCTGCCGGACCGGGAGAGCAGGGCGCTGATGCCCGATCTCAGCGCCCACGCGCGCACCCTCGTCGAGCAGTTCGGGCTGTCCGCCGACGTCCACCAGCTGCGGGTGCGCGACGGCTCGCCGCTGGTGGCGACGGCGCGCTCGGCCCTCGATCTGTCGGAGCACCCCGAGCTCGCGCTGGTGACCGTCCGCGCCGGCGACGGCGCCGGCGAGGCCCGTCTCGGGTCGATGCAGGCCGGGGACGTCCTGCTGCTGCGAGGCCCGGCCGATGCGGTGGCCGCGCTGGCCTCCGACCTCGGGCTCAGCCCCCACGACGAGGCCGGCACGACCGAGGAGACCGTCTTCAATCGCGCCTCCGGTCTCGCCGAGGTGGTGATCCCGCCGCGCTCGCCGCTGATCGGCGACCGGATGTTTGCGGGCATGGTCACGCCGAGCGGCGACCTCATCGTGCTGGCCGTGCAGCGCCAGGGCCAGGACATAAAGGCGCGCGAGCCGCTGGCCGCCGGCGACACGCTGCTGCTGCAAGGCACCTGGGCGGCGCTCGACCAGCGCCTTGCCCCGCCCGAGGTGCTGGTGGTGAACTCGCCCGACCTCGTGCGCCGGCAGGCCTTGCCGATGGGGCCCGGCGCGAAGCAGACGATCGCCGTGCTCGCGGTGATGGTGTTCCTGCTGGCGACCGGCATGGTTCCGGCCGCCATCGCCGGCCTGCTCGCCGCCGGCGCGGTGGTGCTGCTCGGCATTCTCTCGGTCGACGAGGTCTACCGCGCCGTCAACTGGACCACCGTGATCCTGGTCGGCGCGATGATGCCGCTCTCCACCGCCATCTCCGAGACCGGCGCGGCGCGGCTGCTGGCCGACGGGCTGATCTACGCCGTGGGCGGCGCCGGCCCGCGGGCGCTGCTGGCCGGGCTCTTCGTGCTCACGGCCGTGCTCGGACAGGTGATCTCCAACACCGCCACGGCGCTGATCATCATCCCGATCTCGGTGGTCGCCGCCCTGGAGATGGGCATCTCGCCGCAGCCGGTGCTGATGACCGTGGCCGTGGCCGCGGCGGCGGCGTTCCTGACGCCGGTCGCGACCCCGACCAACCTCATGGTGATGGAGCCCGGCGGCTACCGCTTCGGCGACTACTGGAAGTTCGGACTGCCGATGATGATCTGGTTCTTCGTGGTCGCGGTCGGCCTGGTGCCGTTCATCTGGCCGTTCTGACCGCGTCGAGGAACCGCGCGCCCTCGCGCAGCGCCGCGTCGGTCGCTGCCTGGTCGAACTCGAGCGGGCTGAACGCCGAGCGATCCTGCTGGTCGAAGCCGTGGGTGGCTCCCTCGAACACCTGGGTCTCGACCGGCAGCCCCCGCGCCTTCAGGGCGTCGGCGATCTCCAGGCAGCGGCCGGAGGGCGCGATGACGTCGTGGGCGCTCAAGAGGAACAGCGTCGGGAGCGGCCGGCGCCAGCCGTCCGGCCGGGCGAGGTTCGCCTGGCCGCAATAGGGGTAGAGCAGGATGGCGCCGACGACGCCCGCCAGCGGATCGGGCGGCGCATCGGCCGGCAGCGCCGCGAGGTTGAACGGCAGCCGCCGCGGCGGGTCGAGCGCCAGCAGATCCATGATCGCCCAGCCGCCGTGCGACGAGCCGATCAGCACGAGGTTGTCGGGGTCGACGAAGCGCATGTGGCGGGCGTCGTCGATCGAGACGAGCACGTCTCCGGCCCGCTCCGACCCCATGAAGAGCTGGCCGGCGCAGACCAGCCGCCAGGTCTCGTAGCTGGAGAAGCCGCGCGGCGTGTGGCTGTCGACGATGATCGCGGCCCAGCCGTGCGCGTTCAGCATCTCGGCCCACCTTACGACGTTGTCCCTGGGGCCGTCACAGCCGGAATAGAGCAGTGCGGTCGGGAATGGCCCGGCTCCCGCGGGCTTCATCGCGCGGTAGTAGGGCTTCAGCTTCGCCGAGAGCGCGGCCGGGTCCAGCTTGGGCACGGTCCAGCCGCGGTAGTGGGCCAGCGAGTTGCCCGCCACCGCCAGGACCACGACCGCCGCAAATGTTGCCAGCCCGGCGAGCGCCCACCTCAGCCGCTTCACGCCGGACCGCCTTTCAGCCGGCGAACCGCGCCTTGAGACGCTCGATCGCCTCCGGCGTCCAGCCCTCCGGCGCGGTCACGGCGATCCAGGCGTCGATGTAGTGCGCGGGAGCGTAGTAGTGCCCGAAACCGATCGGCACCGCGAGGCCCACCGCCATGTCGAGCGCCAGCTGCAGCCCGGTGACGATCGGGTACCAGCGCAATTCGGGCGAAACGTCGGGGCCGACCGGCGGCTTCATCCAGTCCGGCTGCCGGAAGAAGGAGCCGGTGCTGAAGAAGGTGATCGGGTCGCTGGCGTATTGCAGATAAACGATACGCATCGGCCCCCAGTGGGCGCCGGGGATGTCGAGGTGGTTCTCCTGGTTGGTAAACCGGATGAGCGAGCCGTCGCCGAACGTCGGCAGCCATTCCGGCGAGCCCGGGTTGCGCTCGTCGGTTGCCGCCCGCCACTCCGGCGTCGAGAACGGCGGCCCGGTCCAGAGCGCGCCGTTGAACGGGTCGGCCAGCACCTCGTGCAGCCGGAACGACTGCTCGGAGCCGAAGGCGCCGAGGCTGAGCCCGTAGAGGTAGAGCCGCGGGCGGTGGTCCTTCGGCAGCGCCGCCCAGTGCCGGTAGACCGCACGGAACACCGCCCGCCCCGACCGCGCCGCGAACCCTGGCTCGAAGAGCAGCGACAGCGGGCTGGTGAAGTAGGAATACTGCACCGCGACCATGGCGGTATCGCCGCCGTGCAGGTATTCCAGGGTGTCGGTGGCGGCCGGATCCATCCAGCCGGTGCCGGTCGGCACCGCCACCACCAATACCGAGCGGTCGAAGCCGCCGACCCGGATCAACTCGTCCAGCGCCAGGTTTGCCCGCGCCTCCGGATCGTCGGCCGCGTTCAGCCCGGCGTAGACCCGGATCGGCCGCAGCGCCGGCCGCCCGAGGAACGCCGTCAGCTCCTCCCGGGTCGGGCCCGACGACACGAAGTCGCGGCCGGTGCGCCCGAGGTCCTCCCAGCGGATCAGCGAGGCGGCGCTGCCGGTGCCCATCGGGTCGGTCGGGGGCGCGGTATCCGGCTCGATCAGCGCGTCGAGCCGCTGGAAGGAATAGTCCGCCGCGTAGAACCCCGCCCGCAGCAGCACCCCGTTGACGATCAGCACGAACAAGATGACCGCGAAGGCGATGCCGACGGCGCGCGCGATCCGCACCGGCACCAGGCGGCCGGCCCGCCGCTCGGCGAGCCGGTAAGTCGCCCGGAACAGGCGGGCGATCAGTACCAGCAGCGCGAAGACCACCGCTGCGATCAGCAGCATCTCCAGCGGCCGGGAGCTTTTCACCGGCGGCATCTGCATCCGTTCGCGGATCGAGTTCTGCCACTCCGCGGCGCGCCAGGAGAAACCGACGATCACCGCTGCCGCCAGCGCCACGGCCGCCCAGGTTCCGATCCGGCGGCGGCTGTCGCCGGCGCGCGGCAACTCCAGGTAGCGCCAGAGCGCGACCGCCAGCACGCCCAGGCCGTAGCCCGCCGCGAAGCACACCCCGGCGAGCACGCCCTGCAGCTCGAAGGTGCGCGGAATCAGCGACGGCGTGAGCGAGGCCGCGAGGAACGCTGCGCCGATCAGCACGCCCGGCGCCGACAGCCAGCGCCAGAGGCCGCCGAAGCCGCTCCGCCCGCCGCGCGCCTCACTGCCGCCGGACGCATCGGCCGGCGACGGTCCGCCCCGCGACGACCGCTGGACTGGCGATGGGCGCGCGGGCATCGGCGGGACCTTTCCTGCGAGGTTTTGCCGGCACCCTACCACCCGATTCCCGTGGGCGGAACTGCCGGAAAAGCTTCATTGACATCGCGGGACCAAACCTGTTCACGCTGGCAGCGCGGACGGCGGGCATGGGCCGCGGACCCGCGCCGGCGCATTCGCTACGGGGGACGGCCGCCATGAGCGATCTCAGTCTGAATGCTCCCGGCGAGGAAGTCCGCGAGGCGGTGCTGCCGAGGGCGCGCGAGATTCTGAGCGCCGTCATGGCCGAGGCCCCCGACAATCTGGCGGCGCGACGGGCGGCGCGTCAGCCGCTGGCCGTGAACCTGGCGCTGCAGGGCGGCGGCTCGCACGGGGCGTTCACCTGGGGCGTGCTCGACCGGCTGCTCGACGAGCCGTGGATGGAAGTCGACGCCATCTCCGGCACCTCGGCGGGCGCGATGAACGCGGCGGTGTTCGCGCATGGCATGGCGGTGGGCGGGCACGAAGGCGCCCGGGCCGCGCTCGGGGACTTCTGGCGCCGGGTCTCGCGGGCGGCCACCTTCAGCCCGCTCCGGCGCAGCCCGTTCGACGTGCTGACCGGCAACTGGTCGCTCGACAACTCGCCGGGCTTCATCGCCATGGACCTGATGGCGCGGCTGGTGTCGCCCTATGCCACCGGCGGCTTCAACCCGCTGCGCGACATCCTCTGCGAGGTCATCGACTTCGAGCGGCTGGCGACCGGCCCGATCCAGCTCTTCATCACCGCCACCAACGTTCGCACCGGCCGGGGCCGGGTGTTCCGCAGGCACGAGATCACCGCCGACGTGCTCCTGGCCTCGGCCTGCCTGCCGACGATGTTCCAGGCGGTGGAGATCGACGGCGAGCCCTATTGGGACGGCGGTTTCAGCGGCAACCCGACGCTGACGCCGCTGGTGCGGGATTGCCCGTCGCAGGACACCTTCCTGGTGCAGATCAACCCGCCGATGCGGCCGGAGGCCCCGCGCACCGCCCGCGACATCGCCAGCCGGATGAACGAGGTCTCGTTCAACGCCGTGCTGCTGAAGGAACTGCGCATGATCGCGGTGCTGCGGCAGGTGGTCGACGCCGGCAGCGGCGAGGGCGCGCGCTGGGCGGGCATGCGCGTGCACCGGGTGACCGGCGAGATCATGGACAAGCTCGGCGATTCCTCGAAGCTGAACGCCGAATGGCCGTTCCTGACCATGCTGCGGGACGAGGGCCGCCGCGCCGCCGAGGCGTTCGCGCAGGCCAACGGGTCGAGCGTCGGCGTACGCTCGACCTACGACCTCGACAGCCTGCTCGAAGGCGTGTGACCGTGCCGTCGCAGGGCGCCGGGCCGCGCGGGAAGCTGGGCTGAGGCGCCGGATGCAACCCTCCGCCTCCTTTCCGCCGGTGGTGCGCGCCTTCTCGGCGGTCGGGCTCGTCTTC
This sequence comes from uncultured Alphaproteobacteria bacterium, assembly GCA_963847795.1. GTDB lineage: Bacteria > Pseudomonadota > Alphaproteobacteria > Rhodobacterales > Rhodobacteraceae > Amaricoccus. Next base: position 774,698 of record CAWKBH010000006.1, on the reverse strand, counting down.
CTGCTGATCGCCGCGCTCCACTCCGCGGCCGGCGTCGTGGTGCCGGTGGTCGAGGCGATCGTCGTCTGGTTCGTGCTGAACGCGCTGGCAAACTGGCTGCGCCGCCTGCCGGTCATCGGCCGCCACCTGCCCGGATGGGCGGCGCTGGTGGTCTCGGCGCTCGCAGCCTTCGCCCTTGCCTTCCTGGTGGTGCAGGCCTCGATCGGATCGGTCGGCCAGATCGCCGCCCAGGCCGCCGGCTTCCGCCAGCTGCTCGACCCCTTCGCCGCCTGGATCGCCGGGCGCTTCGGCATCGACGACACCGAGTTGCTGCGGCGGGTCCTCAGCGGCCTGCGGATCGAGACGCTGGCGACCACCGTGGTCAGCGCCACCGCGTCCACGATCAGCCACTTCAGCATCGTGGCGATCTACGTCGGCTTCATGCTCGTCGACCAGCAGTTCCTGGCCGCGAAATTCGCGCTGCTGGTGCCGGATCCGGCACGGCGGGCGCGGGCTCAGCTGCTGATCCGCCGCCTCGTCGCCGCGATCCACGGCTACCTGCAGGTGATGACGCTGTCGAGCGCCCTGACCTCGGTCGCCTGCTACCTGGTGCTGCGGCTGGTCGGCCTCGATTCCGCCGCCTTCTGGGGCGTGGCGATCTTCTTTCTGAACTTCATCCCGACCGTCGGCTCGATCGTCGGTACCGTTCTGCCCGTCGCCTTCGTGCTGCTGCAGTTCCAGGCCTTCTGGCCCTTCGCCTTCGCGCTCGCCGGGATCGGCGCGGCGCAGTTCCTGGTCGGCAACGTCTTCATGCCGCGGCTCGCCGGCGATCGCCTGAACGTCAGCCTCTTCGTGGTGCTGTTCTCGCTCTTCGCGTTCCGGGCGCTCTGGGGCCTCACCGGCATGTTCGTCGCCATGCCCCTGACCGCGATGCTGGTGATCACCCTGGGCAGCTTCGAGGCCACCCGGCCGATCGCGGTCATCCTCTCGCGCACCGGCGACGTCCTCGACCCTCCCCCGGACGATTCCGGCCTCGGCGACGGCGCTTGATTTCCGGACGTTGCCGTCGGGTCAGAGGGTGTTGGAAGCCGTTGCCGCCGGCGCCTTGGCGAGCGAAGGCACGATCAGCGTGTCGCCGGGCTGCAGCGGGTCGTCCTCGGCCACCGGAACCGGTCCCGGCGCGGTCTCCCGGACCACCGAGAGGCTCGCCGCCGGCCCGGGGTGCGCCTCGGGGCCGGCCGAGGGGCGGGCCGCGCGCTCGGCGGCGCCGAGCCGGGCGCGGGCCTCGAGCAACTGGCCGCGCACCTGCAGGAGCTCGCTCGCCAGGCCGGCGAGCCGCACGTCGCGGAATGAATTCCGCTCCAGATCGATTTCGGCGACCGAGCCGTCGGCGTCCGCGAGGTCGGCCATCACATCGAGCCGGGAGCTCGCGAGCTCGAGTATGGTCTGGCGGACCTCGAGGACCTGCGGCAGCGGCGCGAGGCCCGAGGAGTTCAGTCCCTTGACCGTCGAGAGACGCTCCGCCAGGATCTTGGCCTCCTCGTCAAGCGTGGTCTGTTGCTCGCGAAGGGCAGCGCGTCGCGCCGTCAGGGCGGCCTGCCGCGCAGTGAGCGAGGCGACGGTGGCGCTGTCGCGCCCGAGGTTCGCCGTCATCAGCGCCTGCTGCGCTGCAATCAGCGCCCGGGCATCGTCGTCAGCCGGCATTTTGGGCCAGTCAACCTTCGCGGCAGCGACGCTCGGGCTGTCCGTCATGAAGTCGCCCGAGCGGATCGCTGCGCTCTCGGCGTCGAGGCGTGCGCGGTTGGCGTCGAGCGCGGCGATCTGGCGGGTGAGAACGCCGCGAGAGTCCTCGCTCTGGATCGCCGCGCCTGATGCGTCATTTGGCAGCAGGTCGCGTCCACCGGCGAGTGCCAGGGCCTGGCGCACGGTCAGCCCGGGCCGCCAGGCATAGGCCCCCGGGCTGGCGACATCGCCCGAAACATAGAAATCGCGATAGCGCGCGATCTCGACGCTTACCTCGGGTTGCGTGGAGATCTGCCGTTCGCGAAAGATCCGCGCCAGCGCCGCGTCGACTTCGCCCGGGCGCAGGCCGGCGACCGTGATCCGCCCCAGCAACGGCAGCGACACCGCCCCATCCGCCTGCACCAGGTATTTCCCTCCGACCTCGGGCTGTGCGATGGCGCGGACGAGCAACATGTCGCCGGGACCGAGAGGCGGATCGGACTGCGCCAGGGCCATCGACGCGAGCAGAGCGACGAGCGCGAGCGCCGCGAGGCTGCGGGAAAGCGGCTGTGCAAACGACACGGGCATGTGCGCTCTTTTTTGGCAAGCGACATCGGTGCGCGCGGATGGCCAACCCGGTTCCACCTGCCAGCACCGGGGCGATTGTACAGCCACCGTCGGGGGGTCCTAGCTATCCGAAAGTGAGTATGGCCTTTCGCGTGGGTTGCACCGATGCTTCATGCGAATGGGCCATGGCCGGCCCGGCCCCGCTATGCGGCCGGAGCCGGGGCCGAGGGTTCGCCCGGTCTCCCGGAATTCCACCGTGCTGCGCAAGCGCTTGCATTCCCGATCACTCCCCGGGGATTGACTTTCCCGCCGCGACCGCAATGTGATGGCGGCGGCCGAGTGGGACGCGCTGGCGGGTTGGTCGCGGGGGCAGAACCGAATGATCTGGCGACTGATCCTGGCCGTCGTTCTGCTGGTCGCCATCGTCGGCGGCATCGTCGGCTTCAACCTGTTCCGCGACAAGATGATCGCCGGCTACTTCGCCGGCATGCAGCCGCCGCCGCTGACCGTCTCGGTGGTCGAGGCCGAGCCGACGGTCTGGAAGCCGGGGATCGAGGCGATCGGCACCGCCCACGCCGCGCACGGCGTCGACCTCGGGGTCGAGGCCGGGGGCATCGTCAAGGAGATCGCCTTCAAGGCCAACGACCGCGTCGAGGAAGGCCAGCTGCTGGTGCAGATCGACGACCGGATCGAGCAGGCCGACGTGGCAGCGGCCCAGGCGTCGCTCGACCTCAGCCAGGAGACGCTGCAGCGGGTCGAGACCCTGAGGACCCGCGGCATCGCCCCGGTCTCCGACCTCGACGCGGCGCGCGCCGACACGACCAACGCCCGCGCCGAGCTCAACAAGCTGACTGCGGTCCTGAACCAGAAGTCGCTGGTCGCCCCGTTCGGCGGCATCATCGGCATTCCGCAGGTCGAGGTCGGCGAATACGTGGTGGCCGGCACGGTCTACGCGACCCTTCAGGACCTCAGCACCATGCGGGTCGACTTCTCCATCCCCGAGCAGGAGATCCCGCGCATCGCCATCGGCCTGCCGGTGTCGGTGCAGGGCGATGCCGGCACCGAGCACATGGGCAAGATCATCGCCATCGAGCCCAAGATCGACCCCAACTCGCGGCTGGTCCTGGTCCGCGCCCAGGTCGACAACCCCGACACCGGCATCAATCCGGGCCAGTTCCTGCACGTGCGCATCGAGCTGCCCGAGGAGAAGGGCATCATCGCCCTGCCGCAGACGGCGCTGAGCTCGAACCTCTACGGCGACTCGGTGTTCGTGGTCCACAGCGAGGGCGAGGGCGACGCCGCCACCCAGAAGGTCGAGCAGGTCTTCGTCAAGACCGGCCGGCGCGCGCGCGGCATGGTCGAGATCGTCGACGGGGTGCAGGCCGGTGACCAGATCGTGACCGCCGGGCAGAACCGCCTCTCCGGCGGGGCGCGGGTGGTCATCGACAACTCGGTCAACCCGCTGCCGCAGACGGCCAGCGACTGAGGCGCGCCGGCGGATGCACTTCTCCGAGCTCTTCATCCGCCGACCCGTGCTCTCGATGGTGTTGGGCGCCTTCATCCTGCTGCTCGGCATCCAGGGCATCGTCAAGCTGCCGGTGCGCCAGTACCCCGAGGTCGAGGAGACCGTGGTCACCATCACCACGATCTACCGCGGCGCCCAGCCGGACCTGATCCAGGGCTTCATCACCGCGCCGATCGCCGCGGCGGTCGCCACCACCGAGAACATCGACTACGTCACCTCGCAGTCGACGCCCTCGGCGAGCGTGGTCAGCGTGCACATGAAGCTCGGCTCCGACCCCGACGTGGCGCTGACCGAGGTGCTGAGCAAGGTCCAGGGCGTGCGCGGCCAGCTGCCCTCGGAGGCCGACGATCCGGTGATCGTCAAGGGCACCGGCTTTCAGTTCGCGCTGATGTACCTCGCGGCGATCAACCCGAACATGACCCAGGAGCAGATGACGGAATACCTCGAACGGGTGATCCGTCCGCGGATGTCCACCATCGAGGGGGTCGCCGAGATCCAGATCATCGGCGCGGCCAACTACACCATGCGGGTCTGGATCGACCCGCTGCAGCTCGCGGCCCGCCAGGTCACCGCCTCGGAGGTGCTGGCGGCGATCAAGGCCTCGAACTTCCTGGCCGCGCCCGGCAAGACCGAGAACGAATACGTCGCCTACAACATCACCATGCAGACGACGCTGCAGACCGCCGAGGCCTTCGGCGCGCTGCCGCTGAAATCCGAGGGCGACGCCGTGGTGCGCCTGCGCGACGTGGCCAAGATCGAGCTCGCCTCCGCGGAGCCCGACGCGGTCGTCACCTTCAACAGCAGGCCGGGCACCTTCATCGGCGTGTTCCCGACCCCGGCGGCGAACCCGCTCGACACCGCGGCCGCGGTGATCGCCGAGCTGCCGAAGATCAACGACACCCTGCCCAAGGGCATGAAGATCGAGCTGGTCTACGACTCGACCGAGACGATCAGCGCCTCGATCCACGAGGTGTTCAAGACCATCGGCGAGGCCGTCGCCATCGTCGTGGTGGTGATCCTGCTCTTCCTCGGCTCGTTCCGCTCGGTGGCGATGCCGGTCGTCACCATCCCGCTGTCGCTGATCGGCGTCTGCGCCGTGCTGCTGGCGCTCGGCTATTCGATCAACCTGTTGTCGCTGCTCGCCATGGTGCTGGCGATCGGGCTGGTGGTGGACGACGCCATCGTGGTGGTGGAGAACATCCACCGCCACATCGAGGAGGGGCTGAAGCCGCTCGACGCCGCCATCCTCGGCATGAAGGAGATCACCGGCCCGGTGATCGCGATGACCCTGACCCTGGCCGCGGTGCTGTCGCCGCTCGGCTTCACCGGCGGCCTGACCGGGTCGCTGTTCCGCGAATTCGCCTTCACGCTGGCCGGCGCGGTGATCATCTCCGGCATGATCGCGCTGACGATCACCCCGATGATGTCGGCGCGGCTGCTGAAGTCGGGCCACGGCAGCCGGTTCCAGCGCATCGTCGACGGCAGCTTCGACCGGGTGGCGAACTGGTACGAGCGGCGGGTGTCGAGCTCGCTCGACTACCGCCCGGTGACGCTCCTGATGGTGGTGGCGCTGCTCGGCGTCACCGGCTTCATGTTCCTCAAGACCACCACCGAGCTCGCGCCCGAGGAGGACCAGGGCGCGCTGTTCTCGGTCCTGACCGGCCCGCGCTACGCGACGCTCGACTACACCAAGCTCTACACCGACCAGATGTCGAAGCTGACCGCCGGCCTCGACGAGGTGCGCACCGAGTTCTCGATCGTCGGCTTCAACCGGCAGACCAATTCCGGCTTCTACATCTGGGCGCTCAAGGACTGGGCCGAGCGCACGCGGTCGCAGAAGGCGATCCAGCAGGACATCCAGGGCCGGATCTCCAAGGTCGCCGGCGTTCAGGCCTTCGTGTTCTCGCCGCCGTCGCTGCCCGGCTCGGGCGGCGGCCTGCCGATCTCGGTGATCGTGCAGTCGATCCACGACCCGGCGCGGGTGTTCGAGGTCGCCGAGGAGGTCAAGAACAAGGCGCAGGCCAGCGGGCGCTTCATCGTGGTGCAGAACTCGCTCGCCTTCGACGCGCCGCAGGTCAACGTCACCATCGATCGCGACCGCGCCGCCGCGCTCAACGTGCCGATCAGCGAGATCGGCAGCACGCTGGGGCTCCTGGTCGGCGGCGGCTCGATCGGCCAGTTCGACCGCGATTCCAACAGCTACGACATCATCACCCAGGTGCCCCAGGAATTCCGCGACAACCCGGAGAACCTCGGCCAGTTCTTCGTCCGCGCCTCGACCGGCGAGATGGTGCCGCTCAGCTCGGTGGTGAAGATCGAGACCACCACCGCGGCCTCGGCGGTCGAGCAGTTCAATCAGCTCAATTCCGCGACGATCTCGGCGCTGCCGCTGCCCGGCGTCTCCACCGGCGACGGGCTGGCCGAGATCCAGCGCATCATGCAGGAGACGCTGCCCGACGGCTTCTTCATCGACTATTCCGGCCAGTCGCGGCTCGAGGTGCAGCAGGGCAACACCATCATGATCGCCTTCGGGCTGGCGCTCCTGGTGATCTACCTGGTGCTCGCGGCGCAGTTCGAGAGCCTGCGCGACCCGTTCATCATCATGATGGCGGTGCCGCTGTCGATCTTCGGCGCGGTGCTGCCGCTGAACATCGGCCTCGGCACGCTCAACATCTACACCCAGGTCGGGCTGATCACCCTGATCGGGCTGATCACCAAGCACGGCATCCTGCTGGTCGAGTTCGCCAACCAGCAGCGCGAGCAGCACGGCCTGTCCAGGCGCGACGCCATCGTCGCCTCCGCCAAGATCCGGCTGCGGCCGATCCTGATGACCACCGCCGCGATGTCGCTGGCGGTGGTGCCGCTGATCTTCGCCCAGGGCGCCGGCGCCGCCGCGCGCTATTCGATGGGCCTGGTGATCTTCTTCGGCCTCTCGGTCGGCACCCCGTTCACGCTCTTCGTGGTGCCGATGTTCTACACCCTGATCGCCCGCCCCGACCGCGCCGAAGCCACGGCCTGGCCGGAGCTGACCTGAAATCACGCGTCGGGATCGAAGACGTAGCCCTCGCCGTGGACGGTCCGGAGCGTGCGCGGCGTGCGGGCGTCCTCGCCGATCTTGGCGCGCAGCCGGGTGATGCGGATGTCGATCGAGCGGTCGCCGGGCGCCAGCGGCCGGCCATGCGCCAGCTCCGCCAGCCGCGACCGGCTCAGGGTCTGGCGCGGGTGCCGGGCGAAGACGTCGAGCAGGTCGAACTCCATCGCGGTCAGCGCGATCTCGCCGCCGTCGGGGTCGCGCAGGCAGCGCGCCTCGGTGTCGAAGGTGCAGCGCCCGATCCTGAGCGCCGGGCGCGGCGCCGGCGGCGCCTTGGCCGGGGCCTCGCCGGACGGGCTCGAGCCGGCGCAGCACGGCGCGGATCCGCGCCAGCAGCTCGCGCGGCTCGAAGGGCTTGACGATGTAGTCGTCGGCGCCGTCGCTGAGCCCGGCCAGCCGGTCGCCCAGCGAGCCGGCGGCGGTCAGCAGGATCACCCCGGCCCTGAGGCCGCCGGCGCGCAGCCGCGCCAGCGCCTGCAGGCCGTTCTCGCCCGGCATGTTGATGTCGAGCACGATCACGTCCGCCGGCGCCTCGGCCAGCCGGGCGTCGAGCTCGACGGCGTCGGCCGCCGCGCCCACCGCGTAGCCCTGCATCCCGAGATAGTCCGCCAGCAGCGCCCGCAGGTCCGGCTCGTCGTCGACCACCAGGATGCGCGCCCCGCCGGTCATTGCGCCGGCACCTGCGTCATCCGCCGGTGCAGCTCGGCGGAGAGCGCCGCCAGGTCGAGCGGCTTCTCGAAGATCGGCAGGCCGCGGGCCCCGAGCCGCCCGCCCGGGTCGGCGCCGAGCGCGTCGCCGGTGATCAGCACCATCCGGCTCTCCAGCGCGGGCCAGCGCCGGCCGATCTCGTCGGCCAGCGCCGCACCGTCCATGTCGGGCATCCGGAGATCGCTCACCACCGCGTCGATGCCGCCGGCCTCCAGCGCCGCCAGCGCCCGCCGGCCGCTCGAGGCGGTCTCGACCGTCAGGCCCTCGCTGCCCAGCCGCTCCCGGAGCAGCGCCGCGATCTCCGGCTCGTCGTCCACCACCAGCACGCGGCCGCGGCCCGCCGGCGTCGGCAGCTGCGCCGGCCGGGCCGCCTCGGCGGCGTGCGACCAGGGCAGCCGCACCCGGAAGCGCGCGCCCTCGCCGCGGGCGGTCTCGAGCTCGATGCGCCCGCCATGCGCCGCGACGATGCCGTGGCAGACCGAGAGCCCGACGCCGGTGCCCACGCCCTGCGGCTTGGTGGTGAAGAACGGCTCGAAGGCGCGCTTGGCCACCTCGGGCTCCATCCCCGGCCCGTTGTCGGCGACCTCGAGCACCGCCTCGTCGCCCTCGGCCCAGGCCCGGACCGCCAGCCGCCGCGGCGACGGCCGGCCGAGCAGCGCCTGCTGGGCGTTGACCACCAGGTTCACCACCACCTGGTGCAGCTGGTCGGCGTCGCCGTGCACCGGCGCCAGCCCCGCCGGCAGGTCCAGCGCCACCTCGATGTCGGCGCTCCTGAGCCCGTAGCCGGCCAGGTCGAGCGCCCCCATCACCACCTCGCCCAGCATCACCGCCTCGCGCCGCGGCGGCCGGGCCCGCGCCATCGCCAGGAAGGTGCGCACGATCCGGGCGCAGCGCTCGGCGGCGGCGTGGATCTTCTCCACCCGCGCCGCCATCGCCGGGTCGCAGCCGATCTCGCAGAGCATCGACGAATAGCCGACCACCACCGACAGCGGGTTGTTGAGCTCGTGAGCCACGCCGGCCAGCAGCGCCCCGAGCGCGGTCAGCTTCTCGCTCTGGTGCAGCGCCTCGCGCGAGCGCGCCACCTCGGCCTGGGCGGCGCGCAGCGCGGTGAGATCCACCGAGGTGGTCACGATCGCCGGCTCGCCCTGGAACAGGATGGCCCGCGTGGTCAGCGACACCGGCACCTCGCTGCCGTCGGTGCGCCTGCAGCGTCAGCTCGTGGTCGGTCACCTCGCGTCCCGCCGCCAGTTCGGCATAAAGCCAGTCGCGCTCCGTCGGGTCGGGGTAGAGCGTGCTGCGGTCGAAGCTGTCGAGGTCGACCCCCTCCAGCCCGTAGAGCCGGATGTAGGGCTCGTTGACGAAGAGCAGCTTGCGGTCCGACAGCCGGGCGATGTTCATCGGCACCGGGTTGGCGGCGTTGATCGCGTTCAGCCGCGCCTCCGACGCCTGCAGCGCCGCCTCGGCCTCCTTGCGCTCGGTGATGTCGACCGCGAAGGTGCCGACCGCGTCCACCCTGCCGTCCGCGCCCAGCACCGGAAAGCGGATCGCCATCGCCCAGCGCGGATCGGCCGGGTTGTAGGTGAGGTACTGCTCGCTCACATGCAGCTTGCCGGTCGCCACCACCTCGTGGTGGTGCTTGTCGCTGTTGCCGACGACCTCGGGCGGCCGGATCTCGCTCGGCAGCTTGCCCAGCGCGTCCGCGGCCGGAACGCCGATCAGCTCCTCCATCCGGCGGTTGAACATCAGATAGCGCCCCTCCGGGTCGCGCAGATGCGCCGCCACCGGGGCGAAGTCCATGAAGGCGTTGAACCGCGCCTGGCTCTCGCGCAGCGCCGCCTCGGTCTCGCGCAGTTCGGTGATGTCGACGGTGGCCGCCAGCATCGCCTCGCGCCCGCCGTAGGTGATCCGGGTGGCCGAGACCAGCCCCTTCATCCGCCGCCCGCCGGGCAGCACCAGGTCGGCCTCGATGGCGCCGGTCGAGCCGCGCTCGGCCAGCTCGCGCTGCAGCGCCTCGCGCTGCTCGGGCTTCTCCCAGACCTCAAGCAGGGTGTCGATGCTGTCCTCGGGCCCCAGCCCGAGGTTCCGCCGCGACCGCGGGTTGATGTAGAGGGGCACGCCGGTGTCGATCTCGCTGATCACCAGCCCGACCGGGACGCTCTCGGCGATGGTGCGGAACTGCGCCTCGCGCTCGGCCATCGCCCGCTCGGCGGCGCGGCGCTCGCTCAGGTCGCGCAGGTAGGCCAGGAAGATCGCGGCGCCGCCGCGCTCGCCCTTGACCACGACGATCTCGATCGGGAACAGCGAGCCGTCGGCCCGCATCGCGTCGACCTCGATCCGGCGGCCGAGGATCGCCGAGGTGCCGCTGGCGAGGCTGCGCGCCACCCCGCGCAGATGCGCCTCGCGCAGGTGCGGCGGCACGATCAGCTCGACCATCGGCCGGCCGATCGCCTGCTCGCGGGCAAAGCCGAAGGTCCGCTCGGCGGCGGCGTTGAACTCCACGATCAGGCCGTCCGCGTCGATGCCGATGTAGCAGTCGAGCGCCGCCTCCAGCGCCGCCATCCGCAGCCGCTCCGCCTCCTCGCGCGCGGCCTCGGCCGCCTTGCGGTCGGAGATCTCGCGGCCGACGCACTGGATCTCCAGGAGCCGGCCATCGGCATCGAAGATCCCGGTGTCGGTCCACTGCTCCCAGTGCCGCAAGCCGTTGGGGTGCTCGGTGCGGAACTCGACCGAGTGGCTGGGCGCTTCCGGCGTGATCTTTCGGATGTGCGCCTCGAAGGCGGGCAGGTCCTCTGGGATGATGAAGTCCGGGTCGCGGTGGCCGCGCGCCCGCACCTCGGCGAGCGTCATGCCGACGTGGCGCTCGGCCGCCTCGTTCATGAAGGTCCACTCGCCCTCGGGGTCGACCCTCAGGATGAACTCGGCCTGCGCGTCAACCACCGCGCGATAGCGCGCCTCGCTGGCCGCCAGCGCCCGGGCCTGGGCCCGCGCCTCGGTGACGTCGCGCTTCACCGCCACGTAGTGGGTGGTGCTGCCGCCCTCCTCGCGCAGCGGCGCGATGGTGGTCTCCTGCTCGATCAGGTGGCCGTCGCGGTGGCGGTTGACGATCGTTCCCTGCCAGGTCCGCCCGGCCTCGAGCTCGCGCCGCATCTCGGCGAAGAACTCCGGCGGCTGCACTCCGCTCGCCAGCACGTCCTGGGGCTCGCGGCCCAGAACTTCCTCCTGGCTGTAGCCGGTCGTGGTCTCGAAGGCGTGGTTGACGAAGGTGAAGCCGTGGTCGGCGCCGGTGATCTCCACCGGATCGCCGGCCTGCTCGACCGCCAGCGCCAGCAGCCGCAGCTCGGCCGCCCGGCGGCGCTCCTCGGTGATGTCGGTGGTGAGCAGCACCCGGCCGCCGTCGGGGGTCCGGTTCTCGCGGATCCGCACCCAGCGCCCATCGGCGATCCGGTGCACATGCTCGCTGCGTTCGCCGGCCCGGAGCCGCAGCCGCCGCTCGACGAAATCCGCGCCCATGTCGGGGTGGTAGACCGGGCCGCGGGCCATGCCCTCGCGCAGCCAGTCCTCGAAGCGCTTGCCGACCGCCAGCACCTGGCGCAGCGGCTCGGGCATGCAGGAGGGGTAGCGGCTGTTGTAGAAGACGATGCGGTCGTGCCGGTCGCAGACCACCAGCCCGTCGGGCAGCGCCTCCGCCGCCGCCCGGAGCCGCGCCTCGGCGGTGGTGAGCCGCCGGCTCGCCCGGCCGGTGACCCGCGCCGCGAACCAGGCCGCCAGCGCCGTGGCAACCGCGATCAGCCCGTAAGGCGCCGCCTGCGCCAGCTCGTCGCGCCCGGCGTCAATGCCGAAGGCGACGATCAGCGCGATCAGCCCTCCGGCGGCAACCCAGATCGTGCGGCCCCCCAGATCGGCGGCCGCACCCGCCGTCTCGTCGCGCATGGCGCTCACTCCCATGCCGCCGGCGGGCCCCAGCCGACCGGAGGCTCGCGGTAGTTTGCGGACGGCCGGGCGCGCCGGTCAAGCACGGCGATTCCGCCACAGCCTCGGCAGCGGCTGTTTCAGCCGGTTGCCAAGCCCGCCGCGAGGTTGTATCAATTGTCGCAGGGCTCGGGCCGGGGAGCGGACATGGCGCGCATCGCCGTCGTCGATGACGAGCGGGACATCCGCGAGATGCTTGTCGACTATCTCGGCCTCGCCGGCCACGAGGTGCTCGCGGCCGGCAGCGGCGCCGAGCTCGAGGCGCTGCTCGCCCAGGGCGCGCCGCCGGATCTCTTCGTGCTCGACCTCGGCCTGCCGGGACAGGACGGCTTCGAGCTGGCGAAAGCACTCAGGGCGCGTTTCTCGGCCGGGATCGTGATCCTGACCGGCGCGGGCGATCTTGGTCGACCGCGTCGTCGGCCTCGAGATCGGCGCCGACGACTACGTGCGCAAGCCGGTGGAGATGCCCGAGCTCGCCGCCCGCATCGCCGCGGTGCTGCGCCGCCGTCGCCCCGCCGGCGCCGCGCCGCCCGCCGGCACCGCCTTCGGCCCCTACCGCCTCGACCTGCGCGCCTTCTGCCTGCGCGACGGCGCCGGCCGGCTGGTCGACCTCAGCCCGATGGAGGTCGACCTCGTCGCCGCCTTCGCCACCAATCCCGGTCGGGTGCTGTCGCGCGACGAGCTGATGCGCCTCGCCCCGCCGCGCGACGAGGAGAGCCACGACCGCAGCATCGACCACCGCGTCACCCGCCTCCGCCGCAAGCTCGAGGCCGACCCCGAGCACCCGCAGCTGATCAAGACCGTGCGCGGCATGGGCTACGTCCACACGCCGTGAGCCGGCGCTATTCCGGGAAGGCCTTGCCGTCGTCGCCGGTCGGCGCCTTGAACAGCACGAAGGCCAGCACGTTGCCCGGCTCCGAGGTGGCGTCGCTCCTGAGCCCGCCGATCCGGCCCTCGACCGGACTGGCGTATTCCGCCACCATCTCGCCGAACATGTTGCGCTGAACCGCGATCTTCTGCCCGGCCGTGACCGGCTCGCCGAGGCCGACCAGCTGCTCGACCATGCCGCCGGCGCTGGCCACCACCGCCGCGGCGCGGTTGCCGACGAAGACGTCGGCATCGCGCGCGGTGCGGCCCATCGCTCCCTCGACGATCCCGTCGAGCTTCAGCACGTTCATCGTGCCCTCGACGAAACGCGCGACCGCCTCCGGGTCGAGCCGCCGGGCATTGCCCACCTCCGGCGTCAGCGCCGGGATCCCCGCCTCGATCAGCGCGTCGAACAGGATACCGGGATAACCCAGGTCGTCGTAGATCAGGCCGACCGGATAGAGCTCGGCCATCTCGCGCACCTCCGGCAGGTCCATCCGCGCGATGTTGAAGTCCGGGACGTCGATGCCGGTGGTACTGGTGTGGAAATCGATCACCCGGTCCGAGTTCGGCCGGATCAGCCGGTTGAACAGCAGCCCCGCGTGGCGTGCCGGCGCGCTGGGCGCGGCCTCGTCGCCGGGCCAGACCCGGTTGAGGTCGGTTAGCTCGGCACCCCGGCCGGAGCCCGGCCAGCGTCGGGTCATCGCCTCGATCGCCGGACGCGCGACGTCGAAGACCGCCATCACCGTGCCCTTCATCGCGGCGGGGTCGAGCCCCGCCATCACCGTCTGCACGGTATGGATCGAGCTCATCTCGTCGCCGTGCACCCCGCTGACCAGCGTCACGCGCCGGCCGGGCGCCGCACCCCTGGCCACCGCCACCGACACCAGCCAGGGCTGCCCCGACGGCGCCTCCACCCCGCGGAAATACAGCCGGTGCAGCTGTCCCGGCTCCAGGTCGCCGGTGTCGAGCCGGCTCACCACCCGCTTGCCGTCGACCGCATCGCCGGTGAAGACCGTGCCGCCGGCCCGGGTCTCCGCCGCAGTTTCCGTCTGCGCCGAAGCCGCGCCCGCGGCCAGCGCCGCGGACGCGCCGGCGACCACGAGCGAGGCCGTGAGGAACTCCCGGCGCTGAACGCCGTCGCCGCTATCCTGCGTCATCGTCTCCCGCTTCCGCAAAGCACGCTGCGACCCTTCTAGCGGAACGCGGCGCCCGGGGCCAAGCACCGTGGCCGCACCGCCTCGGTTGGACGAACGCCCGGTACGAGCTAAACCTCCGACATGCGCGGCGCCGAGCTCCTGATCCCCCGTCCCGAGGGCCTCTACTGCCCGCCCGGCGACTTCCACATCGACCCGGTGCGCCCGGTGCCCCGCGCGCTGGTCACCCACGCCCATTCCGACCATGCCACCCCCGGCCACGGCGCCGTCCTCGCCACGCGCGAAACCCTCGACATCATGGCGCTGCGCCTAGGCCCCGACTTCGCCACCAGCACCCAGCCCGCCGCCTACGGCCAGCCCCTCCCGCTCGGCGGCACCACAGTCACCTTCCACCCCGCAGGCCACGTCCTCGGCTCCGCCCAGATCGCCGTCGAGGCCCCCGGCCTGCGGATCGTCGCCGCCGGCGACTACAAGCGCACCCCCGACCCCACCTGCGCCGCCTTCGAGCCGGTCGCCTGCGACATCTTCATCACCGAGGCCACCTTCGCGCTGCCGGTCTTCCGCCACCCCGACCCGCTCGACGAAATCCGCAAGCTCCTCCATTCCCTCGCCCAGTTCCCCGAGCGCACCCACCTCGTCGGCGTCTACGCCCTCGGCAAGGCCCAGCGCCTCATCGCCCTGCTCCGCGCCGCCGGCCACGAGGCCCCGATCCACCTCCACGGCGCGCTGCGCCGCCTCTGCGACTACTACGCCTGCCGCGCCATCGACCTCGGCGATCTCGCCGACGCCACCCTCGCCCGCGGCCGCGCCAAGGACTTCGCCGGCACCATCGTCCTCGGCCCCCCCTCCGCCTTCGAAGGCGCCTGGATCCGCCGCTTCGCCGATCCCCTCATCGCCTTCGCCTCCGGCTGGATGCAGGTCCGCGCCCGCGCCCGCCAGCGCGGCGTCGAGCTCCCCCTCATCATCTCCGACCACGCCGACTGGCCCGAGCTCACCGCGACCATCACCGAACTCGCCCCCGCGGAAGTCTGGGTCACCCACGGCCGCGAGGAGGCCCTGGTCCGCTGGTGCGCCCTGCAAGGCCGCCCCGCCCGCCCGCTCCACCTGGTCGGCTACGAGGACGAGGCCGACTGAGCCTCGCCCATCGTCACCACCACGCACCCGCGCCGATGCCGTGTCTCCACATCGCGGTAGGCATCGGCGATGCGCTCCAGCGGGTACGTCCGATCGACCACCGGCCGCAGCAGCTCCTCGGTGACCATCCCGGCGACCGCCTCCAGATCCGCACGGCTGTCGCCGGAGACCCCGATCGCCACCCGCCGCGCCGCCCGCCGGGTGGTGAGCGCCTGCCACCCCTCGCGCAGTCCGAAGTTGAGCGGCACGTAGACCCCTCCCTCGCGAAGCCTCCCGGTCTCGCTCGAAAAGGTCGTCGCCCCGACGGTGTCGAGGATCACGTCGTAGTCCCGCGCCGCCGGCGGCTGCAGCGCGTAGTCGAGCGCATGCATGGCTCCGAGCGACCGCACCAGCTCGAGATTGCCGGTGCTCGCCACCCCCGTCACCTCGGCCCCGAGCGCCGCCGCGATCTGCACCGCGTAAGCGCCGACGCCACCGGTCGCGCCCACGACCAGCACCGCCTGCCCGGGCCGCACCTTGGCGTAGTCGCGCAGGAAGACCAGCGCCGCGAGCGCGCCGAAGGGCAGCGCCGCCGCCTCGGCGTCATCGAGGCCCGCCGGCGTCGCAAGCACAGCGGCGGTCTCCGCCACCGTCACGAACTCGGCGTGCGCGCCGTGCCCGGAGACGCCGAACACCCGGTCACCTTCCCGGAACCCGGTGACGCCCGTCCCGGCCCGCTCCACCACGCCCGCGAAGTCCCGCCCGAGGATCGGCCGCTTGGGCGCGAACAGCCCGACCATCAGCCGCCCCGGCAGCCATAGGACCCCCGGGAACGCCGAGGCGCGCAGCCGCCAGTCCGCGGTGGTGACCGAGGCCGCATGCACCCGCACCAGGATCTCGCCCTCGCCCGGCTCCGGCCGCGGCACCTCCCGGATCGCCACCACCTCCGGCCCCCCGTAGCGCTCGTAGACCGCCGCCTTCATCCGCACCTCCCCTTCGTCGTTGATACCCCGACAGGCTGACAAAGCAACCGGTAGGTCCTGGCCCCCGCCCGCACTATGTTCCGCCCATGCGCCGCTTCGCCGAACTCCTCGAACGCCTCGCCTTCACCCCCGCCCGCAACGGCAAGCTGAAGCTCCTCACCGACTACCTGCGCGAGGCGCCCGATCCCGACCGCGGCTGGGGCATCGCCGCGATCACCCGCGACCTCAGCCTCGACGCGGTCAAGCCCGCGATGCTGCGCGCCATCACCGAGGCCCGGGTCGACCCCGAGCTCTTCGCCTACTCCCACGACTTCGTGGGCGATCTCGCCGAGACCATCGCCCTGATCTGGCCGGTCCCCGAGGGCCCGCGCCACGACCTTCCGCTCGGCGAGGTCGTCGCCACGCTCCAGGCCACCTCCCGCCGCGAAGCCCCGCAGGTGGTCGAGCGCCTCCTCGACCGCCTCGACGCCTCCGGCCGCTTCGCGCTCCTCAAGCTCGTCACCGGCGGCCTCCGCGTCGGCGTCTCCGCCCGCCTCGCCAAGCAGGCGCTGGCCGACTTCGGCGCCCGCGACGTCACCGAGATCGAGGAGCTCTGGCACGGCCTCGCCCCGCCCTACGTCCCGCTCTTCGCCTGGCTCACCGGCACCGCCCCGCGCCCCGAGCCCGCCGGCGCCACCCCGTTCCGCCCGGTCATGCTCTCCCACGCCCTGACCGAGCCCGACCTCGCCGCCCTCGACCCCGCCGACTTCACCGCCGAGTGGAAATGGGACGGCATCCGCGTCCAGGCCGCCGCCGACGCCCACGGCCGCCGGCTCTTCTCCCGCACCGGCGACGACATCGGCCGGGCCTTCCCAGACCTCCTGGACGCGCTCGACTTCGACGCCGCCCTCGACGGCGAGCTCCTCGTCCGCCGCGAGGACGGCGGCATCGCCACCTTCTCCGACCTGCAGCAGCGCCTCAACCGCAAGACCGTCACCGCCGCCCAGCTCCGCCGCTACCCCGCGCACCTGCGGGCCTACGACCTGCTCCAGCACGGCCCCCGCGACCTCCGCCCGCTCCCCTTCGCCGAGCGCCGCGCCGCCCTCGAGGCCCTCGCCCCCCGCCTCGACCCCGCCCGCTTCGACCTCTCGCCGCTCCTGCCCTTCGCCACCTGGGACGACCTCGCGGCCCTCCGCGCCGCGCCGCCCGACCCGATCATCGAAGGCGTGATGCTGAAGCGCCGCGACGCGCCTTACGTCCCCGGCCGCCCCAAGGGCCTCTGGTGGAAGTGGAAGCGCGACCCCCACACCATCGACGCCGTGCTGATCTACGCCCAGCGCGGTCACGGCAAGCGCTCGGGCTACTACTCCGACTACACCTTCGGCGTCTGGGCCGCCGACGGCACCCTCACCCCGGTCGGCAAGGCCTATTTCGGCTTCACCGACGAGGAGCTCACCCGCATCGACGCCTTCGTCCGCGCCAACACCACCGACCGCTTCGGCCCGGTCCGCGCCGTCCGCGCCGAGCCGTCGCACGGCCTCGTCGTTGAGCTCGCCTTCGAAGGCCTCGCCCGCTCCACCCGCCACCGCTCCGGCCTCGCCATGCGCTTCCCCCGCATCTCCCGCCTCCGCTGGGACAAGCCCCCATCGGAGGCCGACACCCTTGAGACGCTGGAGGCGCTGCTGCCGCCAAGCTGACCCCGCCGCGTGAGGAAGAAAACGCCCCGTGCACCGCCAGCGTACGCACCCCGACCGAAGCGGGCCCCTGGGCCCGCGAGTCCCGGCCCGACGAGCCGAGGCACCGCCTCGGCCGGGCCGTTCGCCGGAGCGCGCGAGCGCGAAGGCGAAGGGGCGCGCCGCTCGCCCGGCGCTCTCCATCCGGACGCGGCCGCCCCGGCGGGCGCGTGAAGCGCGTCCGCCCCCCGGAGGGGCGGTCGCGGCCGGATTTGCCGACGGTCAAATCCGGCAGAGCGGCACCGTCTCCGCGAAATGCCACGGGAAACAGAGAAGCAGCCTCTCGTCAAATAGCAGCGCCAGCTCGCCGGCTCCACCAGCGTCACGTGGATGCCGAGCTCGGCGAGCTCCGCCAGCCGCGTTGACCCCGCCGATCGACGAGATCTGCACGATGTGCCCGGACCGCTGCGCCGCATCGCCGGCATTGTTGACGACAACGTCGGTCGAGGGCGCGCCCGGCAGGACCGCGCCCTCACCAAGCCCTGACCCCCAGCAAACAGCCTTCGCCACCGGCTGAGGCCCCCGACCCGCGCCGCCGGTTAACCCTTCGCCCGACCGCACACCCCACGTGCATGCTCCGTGCATGCCTTGTGCATGGAGTGTGCATCGAGCTTCCCGCCGTTAACCCTTGCCCCGCCGCCCAGATCCGCCATCATCCCCGGATGCCGGAAACGCCCGCCGACGCCCTCCGCACCCTCACCACCCGCTGCTGCATCGTCGGCGGCGGACCGGCGGGGATGATGCTCGGCTACCTGCTCGGCCGCGCCGGCATCGACACCATCGTCCTGGAAAAGCACGCCGATTTCCTGCGCGACTTCCGCGGCGACACCGTGCACCCCTCGACCCTCGAGATCATGTCCGAGCTCGGCCTGCTGCACGACTTCCTGAAGCGCCCGCACCAGGAGGTGCGAACCCTCGGCGGCCAGTTCGGCGCCCGTACCTACCGCATCGCCGACTTCACCCGCCTGACCCGCACCCCCTGCCCCTTCATCGCCTTCATGCCGCAATGGCACTTCCTCGACTTCCTCGCCGAGAAAGCCGCGGCGTTCCCCAGCCTGAAGATCCTGCGCAGCACCGAGGCCGTCGACCTCCTGCGCGAGGGCGGCGCCGTCACCGGCGTCCTCGCCCGCGACGGCGACGGCGAGATCCGCATCGCCGCCGACCTCACCGTCGGCTGCGACGGCCGGCACTCCACGGTCCGCGCCCGCGCCGGGCTCGCGGTCGAGGACATCGGCGCCCCGATCGACGTGCTCTGGTTCCGCGTCGGCAAGCCCGGTGTGCCGGTCGAACCGGCGCTGCTCCACGCCGAGCGCGGCCGCCTCCTGATCACCATCGACCGCGGCGACTACTGGCAGTGCGCCTACGTCATCCCCAAGGGCGGGAGTGACGCCGTGAAGGCCGCGGGCCTGCCCGCCTTCCGGTCGGCGGTCGCCGGGATCATCCCGGCCCTCGCCGACCGCGTCGGCGACGTCGCGGGCTGGGACGACGTGAAGCTCTTGACCGTCGCCATTGACCGCCTGAAGCGCTGGTCGCAGCCGGGCCTCCTCTGCATCGGCGACGCCGCGCACGCCATGTCGCCGGTGGGCGGCGTCGGGATCAACCTGGCGATCCAGGACGCGGTGGCCACCGCGAACCTGCTCGCCGGGACGCTCCGCGAACGCGCGCCGAGGGCCCGCGAGCTCGAGGCGGTGCGCCGGCGCCGCCTCTGGCCGGTGCGGGTCATCCAGGCCGTCCAAGTCCAAATCCAGGACCGCGTCGTCGCCCCGGCCCTGCAGGGCGAGCAGCGACCGCCGGCGCTGGTCCGGCTGGTCTCGGCGCTGCCCTGGCTCCAGGGTCGGGCCGCCCGGCTGATCGGCCTCGGCGTCCGCCAGGAGCATGTGCGCTCGCCGGAAGCGCCAGGCTAAGGATCGCCGGTCCGCGGCAACCTGCGCCGCCCGTTCGCAGCGAGCAACGCCGCGCACCGGCAGGCGCGTCTCCGCTGCGGATCCGGCCGAGCAGAACGAAGCCGGGCCTGAACTCCCCAAGAACGCGCGGCCTTTTCAACGGGACGGCGCATTGCCTCGCCGGCACCTGCGGGCTATGTCCGAGGCAACACGGAGGCGGCAGGGTTCTCCTGCCGCCAGTCTCCCGGACCGACGTGACACGGATCACCCCCCTCATCCTGGCGGTCGCGCTGTTCATGGAGCAGATGGATTTCGACCGTGATCGCCACCTCGCTGCCGGCGATCGCCGCCGACATCGGCACCTCGCCGGTGGCGCTGAAGCTCGCAGTCACCTCCTACCTGGTGGCGCTGGCGATCTTCATCCCGATCAGCGGCTGGATGTCCGACCGGTTCGGCGCCAAGAACATCTTCCGCATCGCCATTGCCGTCTTCGTGCTCGGCTCGATCGCCTGCGGCTTCTCGGGCTCGATCCACGCCTTCGTGCTGTCGCGGTTCCTGCAGGGCATCGGCGGCTCGATGATGACCCCGGTCGGGCGGTTGCTGCTGGTCCGCGGCACGCCGCGCAACGAGCTGGTCTCGGCGATGGCCTGGCTGACGATCCCGGCGCTGATCGGGCCGATCACCGGCCCGCCGCTGGGCGGGTTCCTCACCACCTATCTCAGCTGGCACTGGGTGTTCTGGATCAACGTGCCGATCGGCATCCTCGGCATCGCCCTGGTGACCCGGTTTCTGCCCGCCGGCGGACCCTACGTGCCGCGGCCGGTCGATTTCCCGGGCTTCCTGCTCTCCAGCATCGCCTTCAGCGGCTTCGTCTTCGGCATGTCGGTGATCAGCCTGCCGGCGCTGCCGATCGGCTACGGCTACGCCACCATCGCCGTCGGCCTCGCCGCGGGCCTCATCTACCTGCGCCACGCCCGGCGCGCGGCGTTTCCGCTGCTCGACCCGAAGATGCTGCGCTATCCGCTGTTCCGCGCCGGGATCATCGGCGGCTCGAACTTCCGCATCGGCATCGGCGCCATCCCGTTCCTGCTGCCGCTGATGCTGCAGCTCGGCTTCGGCCTCAACCCGTTCCAGTCCGGCCTCGTCACCTTCGTGACCGCGGTCGGGGCGCTCTCGTCCAAGTTCATCGCGCAGTGGGTGTTCCGCAGCTTCGGCTTCCGCAACGTGCTCGGCACCGGGGCGCTGCTGTCGGCGCTCTTCATCGCCGCCAACGCCTTCTTCACGCCCACGACCCCGGAGGCGGTGATCATGCTGTTCCTGCTCCTCGGCGGCGTGCTGCGCTCGATCTGCTTCACCGGGGTCAACGCCATGGTCTTCTCCGACATCGAGGAGGCCGACAGCAGCCAGGCGACGGCGATCAACTCGGTGGCGCAGCAGATCTCGCTCGCCACCGGCGTCGCCCTGGCCGGCGGCATCCTCGATATCGCCGGACAGTTCCACGGCGGCGGCCTGATGCTCCGGGACTTCCACATCGCCTTCCTGATCGTCGCCGTGGTTTCCGGCCTCTCGACCTTCACCTTCTTCCGCCTACCGCGGGACGCCGGCGCCGCCGTCTCCGGCCATCGCCGCCCGGCGCTGGCGACCGGCGGCTGACGACAACGACCGGCGCGGGAGGGAGGTCGGCATGAACGAAGCCTTCGACGCCATCATCATCGGTGCGGGTCAGGCCGGACCGGCGCTCGCGGTGCGGCTGGCGGGGGCTGGCCAGCGGGTGGCGCTGGTCGAGCGGCACCTGGTCGGCGGCACCTGCGTCAACACCGGCTGCCGCCCGACCAAGACCCTGGTCGCCAGCGCCCGCGTCGCGCACCTGGCGCGCCGGGCCGCCGACTTCGGCGTGACCCTGCCCGGACCGGTCGGCATCGACTTCGCCGCGGTCCGTGGCCGGGTGCGCGGGGTGGTCGAGGAGGCGCGGCACGGGCTCGAGGACTGGCTGCGTGACACCCCGGGCTGCACGCTGATCCGGGGCCACGCCCGGTTCCGCTCGCCCCGCGAGGTCGAGGTCGGCGACCGGGTGCTGGAAGCCGGGCGGGTCTTTCTCAACGTCGGCGCCCGTGCCGCGGTCCCGGACCTGCCGGGCATCGGCAGCATCCCTTTCCTGACCAACACCTCGCTCCTCGCGCTGGAGACCCTGCCGCGCCACCTGGTCGTGGTCGGCGGCGGCTATGTCGGCCTGGAGTTCGCCCAGATCTTCCGCCGCTTCGGCGCGGCTGTCACCGTGGTCGAGAAAGGCCCGCGGCTGATCGGCCGCGAGGATGCCGACATCTCCGAGGCGGTCCGCGGCATCCTCGAGGCGGAAGGCATCGCCGTCCGCACCGCCGCCGAGTGCATCCGCTTCGCGCCGCGCGCCGAGGGTATCGCGGTCGGGGTCGACTGCCGCGACGGCGCGCCCGAGGAGATCGGCAGCCACGTGCTGCTGGCCATGGGCCGGCGGCCCAACACCGACGACCTGGGGCTGGACGCCGCCGGGGTGGCCACCGACGCCCGCGGCTTCGTCCGGGTCGACGACACCCTGGCGACCGGCGTCCCGGGCATCTGGGCGCTCGGCGAGTGCAACGGCCACGGCGCCTTCACCCACACCGCCTGGAACGACTACGAGATCGTGGCCGCCAACCTCCTCGACGGCGGCGCGCGGCGGCTGAGCGACCGGCTGCCGGCCTACGCGCTCTTCACCGACCCGCCGCTCGGCCGCGCCGGGATGAGCGAGGCCGAGGCGCGGGCCTCCGGGCGGCCGGTGCTGATCGGCACCCGGCCGATGACCCGGGTGGGCCGGGCGGTCGAGATGGGCGAGACGGCCGGCTTCATCAAGGTGCTGGCCGACGCCGAGACCCGCGCCATCCTCGGCGCCGCGATCCTCGGGGTCGGCGGGGACGAGGTGGTGCACTGCGTTCTGGACCTGATGTACGCCCGGGCCCCGGTCGAGACCATCCTCGGGGCGGTCCACATCCACCCGACGGTCAGCGAACTGCTGCCCACCGTCTTCGGCGAGCTGGCGCCGCTGCGGTGAGTCCCGGGTCGCGCCTCAGGAACCGAGGCTGATCAGGCCGGCGTGGTCGAGGATCGCCAGCAGCGCGGAAGTGGTGAAGGCCGACGCGAGGGTGGCGACGAGGAGCGCCGCGGCGCTGAGGCCGGGGCGGCCGAAGCGGGCGCCGAGGATCGGATAGATGCTCATCATCGGGGCGGCGGCGAAGATCACGCCGCCGGCGCGCTGGGCCGGCTCGAGGCCGGGCAGCAGCAGCAGCGCGGCGAAGAGCGCCAGCGGATGCAGGACGAGCTTGCCGGCGACGATGCCGGCGATCTCGGCGACGGTGCCGCCCTGGCCGAGGTCGGCCATGGTGGCGCCGACCACGAAGAGCGCGAGCGGGCCGGCGACCGAGCCGAGCAGCGTCACCGGGCGCAGCAGCGGCTCCGGCAGCCTGAGGCCGAGGGCGGAGACCACGAGGCCGGCGGCGATGGCGATCAGCAGCGGGTTGCGGACCAGGTTGGCGGCGATGGCGCGCAGCGTCTGGCGGAGCGAGCCGCGCGGGCCCCGGCCGCTGTCGCCGAGCACCATGGCGAGCGGGAGCAGCAGCAGGTTCTCCACCACCATGTTCTGCGCCAGGATGCCGGCGGCGGCGGCCGGACCGATGACCAGGGCGGCGACCGGGTAGCCCATGAAGCCGCTGTTGGTGGCGGACATGCCGAGCCCGTGCACGACCGCCTCGGCCAGCGGCTTGCCCCTGCGGCGCGCCAGCACGAGGCCGAGGGCGAAGACCGCGAGCGTGGCGGCGGCGTAGGCGAGCAGGTAGCCGCGGTCGAGCCTGCGGCCGGGGCCGGCGCCGGTCAGGGCGGTGAAGACCAGGGCCGGCAGCGCCACGCGCAGCACGAAGGCGCCGAGCGCGGCGGTCACGCCGGCCTCGACATAGGCCGTGCGGGCGGCGAGCCAGCCGAAGGCGATGATCAGAAAGACCGGCGCGACGACGGCGAGGACGGCGAGCGGCATGGCGGGCGGACCTCCCCGGGCGGGCCGGGCCGCGGCCGGCCCCGCCTCCGTTAGAGCCGCCGCGGCGGCAGGGTTCAACCGCCCGGAGCGCCCAAGCTTTGGTTAACCATCTCGATCCTTGAGACCAAGCGCCGCCTGCACTACATTGGAGGGGCCGGCGCCGGGCAGGATCGGCGCGACATCGCGGAGGAATCCGACCTGAACACCCACGCTCCGGCGGCCGCGGCCGCCTCCCCGACGGGCGCTTTCGCGCCGCTGCCGGGGACCACCGACAGCACGGAGCTGCTGTCCGCCATCCTGGCCTCGCTCGAGGACGACAAGGCCGAGGACATCGTCACCATCCCGCTGGCAGGCAAATCCGAGATGGCCGATCACATGGTGATCGCCACCGGACGGTCGTCGCGGCAGGTCTCGGCGATCTCCGAGAAGCTTGCCGACCGCCTGAAGCAGGACCTGGGGCTGATCGTCCGCACCGAGGGCAAGGACCTCGGCGACTGGGTGCTGATCGACGCCGGCGACGTGATCGTCCACGTCTTCCGCCCCGAGGTGCGCGAGTTCTACCAGCTCGAGAAGATGTGGCTGCCGCAGGCCGCGCGACCCCGGGCCGCCGACCCGGCCTGACGCCGCGCGGCGCGCGCTTTGCGGATCGCGATCCTCGCGGTCGGCCGCCTGCGCGCGGGTCCGGAAGCGGAGCTGGTCGCCGACTACCTCGGCCGGTTCGACCGCCTCGGGCGGCCGCTGGGCCTCGGGCCGGCGCGGGTGGTCGAGGTCGAGGACCGGCGCGGCGGCGGTCCCGGCGGCGAGGCCGCGCTGCTGGCGGATGCGCTGCCCAAAGGCTCGGTGCTCGCCGCGCTGGACGAGCGGGGGCGGCTGATCGGTTCCCCCGAATTCGCCGGAATACTGCGCCGGGCCGCCGATGCGGGCGCGCGCGACTTCGCCTTCGCGATCGGCGGGGCGGACGGCCTCGACGCCGGTTTCCGGGACCGGGCCGAGCACGTGATCTCGTTCGGACCGATGGTCTGGCCGCACCTGCTGGCCCGGGTGATGCTGGCCGAGCAGCTCTACCGCGCCGCCTCGATCCTCGCCGGCACGCCCGTATCACCGCGGCTGAGCCGCGCCGAGGCCGCTTTTGCTGGCGCGTCCGAGACGCCGATCTGCTAGTCTGCTCGCGGTGGCGCGGAGGGCTTTCGCTTGCGGATCGCGGTCATGGGCGCCGGCGGCATCGGCGGCTACGTCGGGGGACGCCTGGCGCAGAGCGGCGAGTTCGGTGCACTTCATCGCCAGGGGACCCCACCTGGAGGCGCTCCAGCGGACCGGACTTCGGCTCGAGTGCCCGCTCGGCGACGCCACGCTCGCCGTGCAGGCCACCGACGACCCGGCGGCGATCGGACCCGTCGACCTGGTCCTCGTCACCGTGAAGCTCGGGGCGACCGACGCAGCGGCCCGCACGCTGGCGCCGCTGATCGCCGAACACAGCCGGATCGTCACCCTGCAGAACGGCATCGACGCCCGGGAGATGATTGCCCGGCACGTCGAGGTGCACCGGATCGCCGCCGGTAGCACCTATCTCAGCGCCAGCATCCGGGAGCCCGGCCTGATTCACGCCCCCGGCGGTGACCATCGCATGGTCGTCGACGACCTGTCGGGCGACCCGGTCATCGCCGCGTTCGTCGCGTCGTGCCGGCGGGCGATCGGGCTCGACGCCTCGGCAACCGACGATATCGGGCAGGTTCTGTGGGCAAAGTTCGTCACGCTGGTGGCGTTTTCCGGCGCGACCTGCCTGACGCGAAGCCCGGCGGGCGTGGTCCTCGAGCACGCCGAATTGCTCGGGTTCCTCCGTCGCCTGGTGGTGGAGAACCTCGCCGTCGCGGAGGGTGCAGGCCAAGTCTTTGCCGCCGACCGAGCCGAGAGTACCGTCGCGTTCTTCCGCAAGCTGGCCTACCAGACGAAATCCTCGATGCTCCTCGATCTCGAGGCCGGCAGGCCGCTCGAGATGCCGTGGCTGCAGGGGCGCATGGTGGAGCTCGGGCGCGGCTTCGGCGTCGACACCCCCGCCAATGCCGCGGTGGTGGCGGCCCTCGCGCCGCACGCGGCGGGAAGGCCCGGGCGGATCACCTGACGGGCCGCGCAGCTCAGCCGATGTGCCCGCCGGCGTCGCCGACCTGGCCGCGATGCAGCAGGAAGTGGTCGAGGATGACGCAGGCCAGCATCGCCTCGCCGATCGGCACGGCGCGGATGCCGACGCAGGGATCGTGGCGGCCCTTGGTGACGATCTCGGTCTCCTCGCCGCCCACGGTGATGGTGCGGCGGGGCGTCAGGATCGAGGAGGTGGGCTTGACCGCGAAGCGCGCGACGATGTCCTGGCCCGAGGAGATGCCGCCGAGGATGCCGCCGGCATGGTTGGAGGAGAAGCGGGGGCCGTCGTTGCCCCAGAAGATCTCGTCGGCGTTCTCCGAGCCGGTGAGCGCCGCCGCGGCGAAGCCGGCGCCGATCTCGACGCCCTTGACCGCGTTGATGGTCATCAGGAGCCCGGCGATGTCGCTGTCGAGCTTGGCGTAGATCGGGGCGCCGAGCCCGGCCGGCACGCCGGAGGCCACGAGCTCGATCACCGCGCCGACCGAGTTGCCGGACTTCCTGCAGGCCGTCGAGATAGTCCGCCCAGTCGGCGGCGGCGGCGGGGTCGGGGCACCAGAACGGGTTGCGCGGCAGCTCGTCCCAGTCCCAGGCGCCGCGGTCGATCGCCCGGTCGCCCATCTGCACCAGGGCGCCGCGGATCCTGACCTGTGGCAGCAGCGCCGCCAGCACGGCGCGGGCGACGCCGCCGGCGGCGACCCGGGCGGCGGTCTCGCGGGCCGACGAGCGGCCGCCGCCGCGGTAGTCGCGCAGGCCGTACTTGAGGTGGTAGGTCAGGTCGGCATGGCCGGGCCGGAACTTGTCCTTGATCTCGCCGTAGTCCTTCGAGCGCTGGTCGGTGTTGCGGATCAGGAGCTGGATCGGCGTGCCGGTGCTGCGGCCTTCGAAGACGCCGGAGAGGATCTCGACCTGGTCGGCCTCCTGGCGCTGGGTGGTGAAGCGGTTCTGCCCCGGGCGGCGGGCGTCGAGCCAGGGCTGGATGTCGGCCTCGGCGAGCGCGATCCCCGGCGGGCAGCCGTCGACGACGCAGCCGAGCGCCGGCCCGTGGCTCTCGCCCCAGGTGGTGACGCGGAACAGGTGGCCGAAGCTGTTCATCGACATGGCGGCTCTCCCGTCGCTCGTCCTAGCGCAGGGCGGCTGCGGCGGAAAGCCCTTGCGCCCGGTGTGGCCGCGCCTATGCTCGCGCCCTGCCTCGGGGGGTCCGGCATCGGCCGGGCTGAGATCGCGAACGCGAGACCCGTCGAACCTGAACCGGCTCATACCGGCGGAGGGAAGGCGTGGTGTGCTCCCCACATCCCCGCTCTCCGCCCATGGAGGAGAGACCATGCGCCTGAAACCCGTCCTCGCGGCGCTCCTGCTCGCGGCCTCGCCCGTCGCCGCGGCCGACAAGCCCGAGCTGGTGATCTACACCTACGAGAGCTTCACCTCCGAATGGGGCCCCGGGCCGCAGATCGCGGCGAACTTCGAGAAGACCTGCGGCTGCACCGTGCGCTTCGTCGGCGCCGGCGACGGGGCGGCGCTGCTCGGGCGGCTGCGGCTCGAGGGCAAGCGCAGCCCGGCGGACATCGTGCTCGGGCTCGACACCAACCTGACGGCGGAGGCGAAGGCGACCGGCCTCTTCGCGCCGCACGGGATCGAGGTGCCGAAGCTAGATCTGCCGATCGCCTGGGACGACGACACCTTCCTGCCCTACGACTGGGGCTATTTCGCCTTCGTCTACGACAAGACCAGAATGCCTGATCCGCCGCACAGCTTCGAGGACCTCATCGCCTCGAAGGCCAGCATCGTGATCCTCGACCCGCGCAGCTCGACGCCGGGGCTGGGCCTCTTGATGTGGGTCAAGGACGCCTACGGCGACCGGGCGCCGGAGATCTGGCAGGGGCTGAAGCCGCACATCGTCACGGTCGCGCCGGGCTGGGACGAGGGCTACGGGCTGTTCGTCAACGGCGAGGTCGACATGGCGCTGGCCTACACCACCTCGCCCGCCTATCACCTGATCGCCGAGCACGACGACACCAAGGCGGCGGCGATGTTCGACGAGGGCCACTACATGCAGGTCGAGGTGGCGGCGATGACCGCGAACTCCGACCAGCCGGAGCTGGCGCGGGAGTTCCTGCGCTTCATGCTGACCGACGGCTTCCAGGCGGTGATCCCGACCACGAACTGGATGTATCCCGCCGTGACGCCCTCGGAGGGACTGCCCGCGGGCTACGAGACGCTGCAGGTGCCGAAAAAGCCGCTGCTGTTCTCCCCGGAGGAGGCGGAGGCGAAACGCGACGGGGCGCTGGCGGAATGGCTGGCGGCGCTCAGCAAGTAGTGCGTTGGCGGCAGATGCGCCCCCGGATCGCAGCAGCGGGGCGCCGGTGGCGCGCCGCGCGATCCGGTCGCCTGGAGCGCGCGAGCGCGGAGGGCGATCGGAGTTGGGCAACACCATTCGCTCGTAATCGGTGCGCGCCTGCCTGGCGGGCGCGTCTATCGCGCCTGCCGGGGGCAGGCAGGCGCGCACCGATTTGTCGACGGACAAATCGGTGAAGTGAATGCGGAAACCGCGAGCAGGAAGCCCAGAGCGGCGGCGATCGAGCGGAGACCGAATAAGCCCGGTCGTCCGCTGGGGCGGCGGGCTGGCGTTGGCGCTGGTTGCGGTGCTGACGCTCGGGACCGTAGCGGCGCTCCTGACCCGCGCCGAGCCCGGCCGCGGGCTTGGGCCGGCGGAATGGGCGGCGCTCCGCTTCACGCTGCTGCAGGCGCTGCTCTCGGCGGCGCTGAGCTGCCTGCTCGCGGTGCCCGCAGCCCGCGCCTTGGCGCGGCGGCGCTTCCCCGGGCGGGCGGCGATGGTGGCGCTGCTCGGGGCGCCGTTCCTGCTGCCGGCGATCGTCGCGGTCTTCGGGATCGTGGCGATCTGGGGCCGGGCCGGGATCGTCAGCCGAGGCCTGCAGGCGCTGGGCGGGCCGGGGCTCGACATCTATGGGCTGCGCGGGGTGGTGCTGGCGCACGTCTTCTTCAACCTGGCGCTGGTGGCGCGGCTGCTGCTGCAGGGCTGGCTGGCGATCCCCGCCGAGCAGTTCCGCCTGGCGGCGCAGCTCGGGTTCGCCCCGGCGGACGTCTTTCGCCGCATCGAGGCGCCGATGCTGCGCGAGGTGCTGCCCGGCGCCTTCGTGCTGGTGTTCCTGCTCTGCATGACCAGCTTCGCGGTGGCGCTGACGCTGGGCGGCGGCCCGCGGGCCACCACGGTCGAGCTCGCCATCTACCAGGCGCTGCGCTTCGACTTCGACCTCGGCCGCGCCGCCTGGCTGGCACTGATCCAGTTCGGGCTCTGCGGCGGGGTGGCGGTGCTGGCGCTGCGGCTCTCGGCCGAGGCGGGGTTCGGCGGCGGGCTCGGGGGCAGCGTCCGGCGCTGGGACGCGGACCGTCCTGGACCGAGGGCGCTGGATGCGCTGGCGCTGACGCTGCTCGCGCTCTTCCTCGGGCTGCCGCTGGCGGCGGTCGCCGCGCGCGGCCTGCCGGCGCTCGCCGTGCTGCCGGCCGCGGTCTGGCCGGCGGCGGCGCGCAGCCTCGGGGTGGCGCTCGCCTCGGCGGCGCTGGCCGTCGGGCTCGGACTGGCCCTGGCCGCCCTGATCGACGCGCAGCGTGCCCGCGGCGGCGGCGGCTGGCTCGAGGCGGCCGGGCTGATGACGCTGGCGGCCTCGCCTTTCGTGATCGGCATCGGCCTCTTCATCCTTATCTACCCGATCGCCGATCCCTTCGCGCTGGCGCTGCCGCTCACCGCCACCGTCAACGCCGCGATGGCGCTGCCCTTCGTGCTGCGCGCCCTCATGCCGGCGCTCGCCGAGGCGCGCCGGGTCGACGGCCGCCTCGCCGACAGCCTCGGCATCACTGGCGCCGCCCGCTTCCGCCTGGTCACCTGGGCGCGGCTGCGCCGGCCGATGGGCTTCGCCGCCGGCCTCGCCGCGGCGCTGTCGATGGGCGATCTCGGCGTGATCGCGCTTTTCGCCCCGCCCGAGGTCACGACGCTGCCGCTGCTGATGCAGCACCTGATGGCCGCCTACCGCACCCAGGCGGCGGCCGGCGTGGCGCTGGTGCTGGTGGCGCTGACCTACCTGATCTTCTGGGTCTTCGATCGCGGCGGGCGGATCGATGCTCCGGCTTGACGGCGTCGAGATCGTCTATCCCGACTGGCGGATGACCGCCGACCTGGCGCTGCCCGCCGGCAGCAGCACGGCGCTGATCGGGCCGTCCGGCGCCGGCAAGAGCACGCTGCTCAACGCCATCGCCGGGTTCCAGGAGCTCGGCGCCGGGCGCATCCTCTGGCGGGACCGCGACATCGGCGGCCTGGCGCCGGCCGAGCGCCCGGTGACGCTGCTCTTCCAGGAGCACAACCTCTTCGCCCACCTGACGGTGGCGCAGAACGTCGGCCTCGGCCTCCGCCCCGACCTGCGCCTCGACCGCGACGGCCAGGCGCGGGTGGCCGCGGCGCTGGCCGAGGTCGGCCTCGAGGGTCTCGGCCCGCGGCGGCCGGCGCAGCTCTCCGGCGGCCAGCGCCAGCGCGTCGCGCTGGCCCGGGCGCTGCTGCGCGCCCGGCCGCTGCTCCTGCTCGACGAGCCCTTCGCGGCGCTCGGCCCGGCGCTTGCGCGCCGAGATGCTCGACCTGGTGGCCCGCATCCGCGCCGAGCAGGACGCGACGCTGATCCTCGCCACCCATCAGCCCGAGGACGCGACCCGCATCGCCGGGCTGACGGTGCTGGTGGACGGCAACCGGGCGCATCCGCCCGCGCCGACCGCGGCGCTCTTCGCCGACCCACCGCCGGAACTCGCCGCCTATCTGGGGCGCTGAGCCCCTTGCCCTACGGGTAGTAGCCGGCGAGATAGCGCCCGAGCGCCGCCGCGAGGCCGTCCCGGTCGCTGCCGGCGGCGGCAACCCAGTCGGCCGGCGCCGCGGCCACCAGCGCCGTGGCGTCGAGGGGCGGGATCGGCCCGCCCTCGCGCCCGGCCAGGAGATGGCCCGGCGGCAGCGCCCTGACGGCGGCGCGCGGCGGCCCGAGCGCCCGGGAGAGGTAGAGGCAGGCGTCGTAGTCGATGGCCCGGAGCCGGCCGCCCGCGATCAGCAGGTTGGGGTTGCGGGCGGTGCGGTCGACGTTCTGCAGCACCGCGTCCGACCGCGCGATCGCGTCGAGCGCGGCGGGATCGAGCCCGGGGAGCTCGGCAGGCGAGACCGGCCGGGCGTCGGGGACGTACTCGATCCCGAGGTTCCAGCCGGTGCTGCGCTGGAGCATGGCGTCGAACTCGTCGGTGCCCGCCATCCAGGGAAAGCCCTCGGGCAGCCAGACCGGCCGCGCCGCCGGCACCGGCGCGCCGAGCGCGCGGGCGACGCCGAGCGCCAGGTACTCGGTGAGGAGCCCGAACCGACCCGACCCGGCGCCCGCGAACTTCATCACCCATTGCCCGCCGTCCGCGGTCTCGATCCGGGCGGGGCTGCTGCTGGCCTCGGTGAAGACCTCGAGCACCCGGGCGACGGTGGCGTCCCGCCCGACGCCGGCGCTCAGGCGTGCTCGCCCTTGTGCGGCGCCCAGATCTTCTTGTTGGTGTACCAGAGCAGCCCCGCCAGCAGCGCCAGGAACAGCACCGCCGTCAGCCCGGCGGCCTTGCGCGGCATCATCTTCGGCTCGGCGGTCCACATCAGGAACGCGGCGACGTCCTCGGCCATCTGCTGCTTGGTGGCCTCGGTCCCGTCGGCGTAAGTCACCTGGCCGTCGTCGGTGATCGGCGGCGGCATGGCGATCCAGCCGCTGGGGAAGATCGGGTTCTCGTAGAGCGTGGTGCCGGCCAGCTCGCGCGTCTCGCCGGTGAAGCCCAGGAGCAGCGAGGCGATGTATTCCGGTCCGCCCTGGCCGTGCAGCGAGCTGGTTGATCATCATCCCCGACGGACCCTCGAAGCCCTCGCGGGCCTTGGCCATCAGGCTGAGGTCGGGCGCGTTCTCCAGGGTCGAGCGCCCGAAATGGTCCGAGGGCAGCGCCGGCCGGGTCTCGCCGGTCTCGGGATCGTCGACGTCGTGCATCGCCGCATAGGCCCGCATCTGCGGCTCGGTCATCGACGGCCCGCCCGGCTCGGCCAGCTCGCGGTAGGTGACGAACTTCAGGCCGTGGCAGGCCGAGCAGATCTCGGTGTAGACCTGCAGGCCGCGCTGCAGCTGCGCCTGGTTGAAGCTGCCGAACGGCCCCTCGAACGAGAAGCCGGAAGTCGGTGACGTGGCCCTCCTGCGCCGCAGCCGCGCCGGCCCCCAGCGCCAGCGCCGCCAGCCCGGCAACGAGCGTCGTCTTCAGCATGGCGATTGCTCCTTGCGGCCGGGTCATTCGGCGGGCTTGCTCACGGCGGCCCGCGCCATCGCGTCCTCGCCGGTGCCGTAGTGCGCCTGGAAGTCCGCCTCGATGGTCTCGGGCGGCGATTGCGGCTTTTCGACCACCCCGAGCAGCGGCATCACCACCAGGAAGAACACGAACCAGTAGAGCGTCGCCAGCTGGCTGATGATCACGAAGGGCTGCTGCGGCGGCTGCGAGCCGCACCAGATCAGCAGCACGAAGTCCACCACCAGCAGCCAGAACCAGATCTTGAACATCGGCCGGTAGCGCCCCGAGCGCACCCGGCTGGTGTCGAGCCAGGGCAGCAGCAGCAGCATCGCGATCGAGCCGAACATGGTCAGCACGCCCGCGAGCTTGGAGTTGATGAACAGGATGTCGAAGGTGATCGCCCGCAGCATCGCGTAGAACGGCAGGAAGTACCACTCCGGCACGATGTGCGTCGGCGTCTTCAGCGGGTTCGCCTCGATGTAGTTGTCCGGGTGGCCGAGGAAGTTCGGCATGAAGCCGACGATCGCCGCGAAGACCACCAGCACGAAGACCAGCGCGAACAGGTCCTTGATCACGAAATACGGCCAGAACGGCAGGGTGTCGCGGTCCGCCTCGGCCCGCGAGCCGCGCCGCACCTCGACCCCGGTGGGATTGTTGTTGCCGGTGGTGTGGAAGGCCCAGATATGCACCGCCACCAGCCCGGCGATCACGAAGGGCAAGAGGTAGTGCAGCGAGAAGAAGCGGTTCAGCGTGGCGTTGTCCACCGCCGGCCCGCCGAGCAGCCAGGTCTGGATCGAGGTCCCGACCAGCGGGATGGCGCTGAAGAGGCCGGTGATCACCGTGGCGCCCCAGAACGACATCTGCCCCCAGGGCAGCACGTAGCCCATGAACGCGGTCGCCATCATCAGCAGGAAGATCAGCATGCCGATGATCCAGGTGATCTCGCGCGGCGTCTTGTACGAGCCGTAGTAGATGCCCCGGAAGATGTGGCAGTAGACCGCGAAGAAGAACAGCGACGCCCCGTTGGCGTGGACGTAGCGCAGCGCCCAGCCGGTGTTGACGTCGCGCATGATGTGCTCGACCGAGGCGAAGGCGTCGCCGACGCTCGGGGTATAGTGCATCGCCAGCACGACGCCGGTGGCGATCTGCATCACCAGGCAGAAGGTCAGAACGATGCCCCAGACCCACATCCAGTTGAGGTTGCGGGGCGTCGGGATGAAGAGCGTGGAGTGGATGAGCCCGAGGATCGGCAGCCGGCTCTCGACCCACTTCTCCGGCGGGGTCTTCGGTTCGTAGTGATCGTGGGGGATGCCGCTCATGCGTTGGCCGCTCCAAGCTGGACGACGCCGTCCGAGACGAACTTGTTCACCGGGATATGCATGTTCTCCGGGGCCGGGCCTTTGCGGATGCGCCCGGCGGTATCGTAGACCGAGCCGTGACAGGGGCAGAACCAGCCCTTGTATTCCCCGGCCTCGCCGATCGGAATGCAGCCGAGATGCGTGCAGACCTCGGTCATCACCAGCCACTCGCCGGCCTCGTCCAGGGTGCGGTTCTGGTCGGTCGCCGGCGCGTCGGAGGGCAGGTTGGCGTTGCGGGCGTTCTCGTCGACCAGCTGCGACATGTCCACGTCGCGCGCGGCCTTGATCTCGTCCGGGGTGCGGCGGCGAACCACGACCGGCTTGCCGAGAAACTTGACGGTGAGCGAGCTGCCGACCTCGAGCGCGCTGACGTCGACCTGGATCGACGCCAGGGCCTGCACGTCGGCACTGGGGTTCATCTGGTTGATCAGCGGCCAGACCGCCGCCGCCGTGGCGATGGCGCCGGCGGCGCCGGTGGCGACGTAGAGAAAGTCCCTGCGGCTGCCGGAACGCTCGTCCAACCCGTGCTCTGTCTACATGGGCCACACTGTCCCTCCCTGGCCGAACCCGCCCGGGCTCGGTAACGTGCCGGCCCGACCTCGTCGGTTTTGGCACGGTTCGACGGCGCTGGTCCAGCGGACTTTGCGCCGCAGCGGACCGAAAGCGGGGCAGTCGTCGTCGCTTGCGAAGGCCGCCGCTGGACGGGCCGGAGCCGGCAGCCGCGATGAAACCGCAACAGGGCGGCACTTTTTCGCGGTGGGGGCGGGCCGGCCTTGCACCGGCTCGGCAAGCTGCCGACACTGTCCGAGACGCGCCAAACCGGGAGACTGCCGATGACCCTCCGTGCCCTCGCGCTCGCCGCCGCCCTCGCCGCCGGTGGCGTCGCCCCCGCGGCCGTCGCGCAGTCCAGCGACGACAGCGACCTCGCCAAGAAGCTGTCGAACCCGGTGGCGAACCTGATCAGCGTCCCGTTCCAGTTCAACTACAACGAGGGCTACGGCGCGGACGGCAACGGCCACCAGAGCTACGTCAACATCCAGCCGGTGATCCCGATCTCGATCAGCCGCGACTGGAACCTGATCTCGCGCACCATTCTGCCGGTGGTGAGCCAGGACGGGGTCATCCCGGGAAAGGGATCGCAGTTCGGCCTCGGCGCCACCACCCAGAGCCTGTTCTTCTCGCCCAAGGCGCCGACCAGCTTCGGGCTGATCTGGGGCGTCGGGCCGGTGATCCTGATCCCGACCTCCACCGACGGGATCGCCCCCAACCAGTGGGGAGCGGGCATCACCGGCGTGGCGCTGAAGCAGGACGGCCCCTGGACCGTCGGGGCGCTCGCCAACCACGTCTGGTCGCTCACCGGCAACAGCCGCTACGGCGACGTCTCGGCGACCTTCCTGCAGCCCTTCCTCAGCTACACCACGCCGAAGGCCACCTCGTTCACGCTGAACACCGAATTGACCTACGACTGGACCAACGAGCAGTGGTCGGTGCCGATCAACGCCGTCGTCGCCCAGGTGGTCAAGATCGGCGGGCACCCGGTGCAGTTCGGCCTCGGCGCCCGCTACTGGGCCGACTCGCCCGACGGCGGCCCCGACGGCTGGGGCGCGCGGTTCCAGGTGACGCTGCTGTTCCCGAAGTAGCGACGGGTCAGGGGCCGAAGAAATCGGGCTGCCGGCGCTCGAAGGCGATCAGGCGCTCGATCACCACGTCGAGATGGCGTCGCATCGCCCGCTCCGCCGCGCCGGGCTTGTGCAGCTCGATGGCCTCATGGATCGCCCGGTGCTCGGCGAGCGTCGTGGTCATGCGCCCCGGCTCCGGCAGCAGCAGCCGGCGGACGCGGTCGAGATGCGCCCTCAGGCCGTCCAGCATCCCGGCGATCCGGTTGAGGCCCATGGCGTCGGTCAGCAGCCGGTGGAACCCCAGGTCGAGCTGCAGGAACCCGTCGTAGTCGGCGCCCGCGATCGCGGCTTCCTGGTAGCGCAGGCTCCGGCTCAGCGCCGCGATGTCGTCCGGGCCGAACCGCCGGGCCGCCTCGCCGGCGACCTCGGCCTCGATCGCCCGCCGCGCCATCATGCACTGGAGCACGTCGTCGAGCCGGATGCGCGCGACATAGGAGCCCTTCTGCCGCTCGATCAGGATCAGGCCCTCGTAGGCCAGCCGGTTGATCGCCGTGGTCACCGGCAGGCGCGAGACCCCGAACTGGTCGCAGAGGGCGGGCTTGTCGATCGCCGTCCCCGGCGGCAGCTCGCCGCGGATGATCGCCTGCTTCAGCGCCAGATGTACCCGATCCGCCTTGGACAGGCGGCCGGCCGCGGCGCCGGGGCCGGGTATCGAGGAAGCTTCGGCGACGTCCCTGACCATGCTTGACCCGCGCCGACTGGTCAACCTAGCATGTCAGGTGTCGACTCCCCGGGCAAGAGGGCGCGACCGCGGATCGGGAGGGGCGCCGGGATGGCCAGCGCAAAGGATCGCCGCGACGGCGGCGGGTCGGACGACGACCCGCCGCTGCTTTCCGCCCGGGGGATCACCAAGCATTTCGCCGGCGTCACCGCGCTCGAGGCCGTCGATTTCGACCTCCACGCCGGCGAGATCCACGCGCTGATGGGCGAGAACGGCGCCGGCAAGTCGACGCTGATGAAAATCCTGGCCGGCGTCCATGCCGACTTTGCCGGCGAGGTGCGGCTCGGCGGCGCCGCGGTGCGCTTCGCCAGCGTGCGCGACGCCGAGCGCGCCGGGGTCGCGATCATCCACCAGGAGCTGAACCTGGTGCCCGACCTCAGCGTCGCGGCCAACATCTTTCTCGGCCGCGAGCCGCTGATCGCCGGGCTGATCCTCGACCGGCGGGCGATCGTCGCCACCGCCCGCCGGCTGCTCGACCGGCTCGGGATCGAGCTCGACCCCGAGGCGCGGGTCGCGGCGCTCCGGGTCGGCGAGCAGCAGCTGGTCGAGATCGCCAAGGCGCTGTCGCTCGAGGCCCGGATCCTGATCATGGACGAGCCGACCTCGGCGCTGTCGCCGGCGGAATGCGCGCGGCTCTTCCGGATCGTGCGGCAGCTGGCGGCCGACGGCGTCGGGATCGTCTACATCTCGCACCGCATCGACGAGGTGATGGCGCTGGCCGACCGGGTCACCGTGCTGCGCGACGGCCGCCACGTGCTGACCGCGCCGATCGGCGACGCTCAGCCGCCGCCGGCTGATCGCGGCGATGGTCGGCCGCGACGCCGCCGCCGGGGCCGCGCCGGCGCCGGACCGGGCAGCGCGGGGTGGTGCTGTCGGTGCGCGGCCTTTCGCTCGACGTCCCGACCCGGCGCGGCTGGCGCCGGGCGCTCGAGGGCGTCGACTTCGACCTGCACGCAGGCGAGGTGCTGGGCATCGCCGGCCTGCTCGGCTCCGGCCGCACCGAGATCCTCGAGACGCTCTTCGGCGCCAGCGTCGGCCGCAGCGGCGGCGACGGTGGTCCTCGACGGCGCGGCCGGTCCGGATCGGCTCGCCGCGGCAGGCGCGCCGGCTCGGCCTCGCGCTGGTCACCGAGGACCGCAAGGCCAAGGGCCTGTATCTCGGCGGCCTCGCTGCGCGACAACGTCGTCCTGCCGTCGCTGGGCCGGATCGCGCGCTTCGGCATCCGCTCGGCCGCCGGAGAGGCGCGGGTGGCGCGCGAGGCGGTCGACCGGCTCGGCGGTGCGCTGCACCGGGATCGAGCAGGTGGTGGCGACGCTGTCGGGCGGCAACCAGCAGAAGGTGGTGATCGGCAAGTGGCTCGCCACCGCCCCGCGGGTGCTGCTGCTCGACGAGCCGACCCGCGGCATCGACGTCGGCGCCAAGCAGGAGATCTACGACCTGGTGCGAACGCCTGGCCGCCGAGGGGCTGGCGATCGTGATGGTCAGCTCCGAGCTGCCCGAGCTGCTGCTCCTGGCCGACCGCATCATGGTGATGTGCGAGGGCCGCCGGACCGGGATGCTCGCGCGCGCCGAGGCGAGCGAGGAAGCGATCATGCAGCTTGCGGCCCCCTCGGGGCATGCCATGGCGGCTGCATCGTGAACCTGCTGCGGCTGGCCTCGCGCACCAAGCTCTACTGGGGGCTGGCCGCGATCTTCGCTGATCGGGGTCGCTGACCTCGCCGGTCAGCTCGAAGGGCAACAACATCTTCCTCAGCTACGGCAACCTGCTCGACGTGCTGCGGCAGGTCTCGACCACCGGGCTGGTCGCCGCGGGCATGACCGCGGTGATCCTGACCGCCGGGATCGACCTGTCGGTCGGCTCGATCATGGCGCTCTGCAGCGTGGTCTGCGCCATGCTGCTGACGGTGCCGGGCTGGACGCCGGCGGCGACCATGGGCCTGCCGGCGCTGGCGCTGGCGGTCTTCGTGGTGCTGGCGGCGCTGACCCGCTTCGCCTTCCGGGGCGCGGCAGGCGGCGCCGTCGCCGGCCGGCGCGGCGACGCCGCGCTCGACCCGCTGCGCGGGCGGGTGCTGCCGGTCGCGGTCGGGCTGGCCGGAGTGGCGGCCGCGCTCTGGTTCCTGCTGCCGCAGGTCGGCAGCAAGTTCGGGGTGATCGGCGTGCTCCTGGTCACGCCCTGCGTCGGGCTGATCGTCGGCGCGATCAACGGCCTGATCATCGTCGGCGGGCGGCTGCAGCCGTTCATCGTCACGCTGGCGATGATGGTGACGGCGCTCGGGGTGGCGCGGCTGACGGCCGGGCAGAACAATGCGGTGCTGCCGGTCTACACCGGCACCAACGCGGTGGCCGAGTTCGACCGGCTGCGCAGCCTGGTCTTCGGCGTGGTGCCGGTGCCCGGGCCTCTTCTTCCTGGCCGCGGTGATCCTCTACGGCGCGGTGCTGCGCTTCACCTCGTTCGGCCGCTACGTCTACGCGATCGGCGGCAACGAGGAGGCGGCGCGGCTGTCGGGCATCGACGTGGCGCGGACCAAGATCGCCACCTACGCGATCTCCGGCATGCTGGCCGGCGTCGCGGCGGTGCTCTTCGTGGCGCAGTACCGCCAGGGCAAGCCCGACGCCGGCGCAGGGGCTCGAGCTCGACGCCATCGCCGCGGTGGTGATCGGCGGCACCAGCCTGATGGGCGGGCGCGGCGGCATCGCCGGCACCTTCGTCGGCGTGCTGATCTTCGGGCTGCTGTCGAACCTCCTGCAGCTCCACAACATCAATTCCAACCTTCAGCTGGTGCTGAAGGGGCTGATCATCGTCGGGACCGTGCTGGTGCAGGAGCGCAACCTCGGCGAGATCATGGCCAACCTGCGCCTGGGACGGGCGCGCACCGAACCTGCCGCCCTGACGCGGCCGGAAGGCGAGACCGCATCTCGCCGCTATGGAGGGAGCGCTACATGAAACGTCGTAATTTCATCAAGGTCGCCGGGGTGACCGTGTCGGGTCTGGCGATGACCGCCTACCTGCCCGCGGGCTTCGCCTGGGGCCAGGACAAGAAGTGGGTGATCGGCTTCAGCCAGGCCACCACCATCGAGCCGTGGCGGGCGCAGTTCAACAAGGACATCATCGCCGAGGCCGCCAAGCACCCCGACGTCGAGCTGATCATCACCGACGGCGAGGACAAGACCGAGAAGCAGGTGGCCGACGTCGAGAACCTGATCCGCCAGGAGGTCGACGCGCTGCTGATCTCGCCCAAGGAATCGGCGGGCCTGACCGGCGTGGTCGAGCAGGCGATCGACGCCGACATCCCGGTCTTCGTGCTCGACCGCAACGTCGACACCGACAAGTACGCGCAGTTCGTCGGCGGCGACAACGCGCTGATCGGCCGGGCCGCCGGCAAGTACGCGGTGGAGCTGCTCGGCGGCGAGGGCAAGGCCGCGGGCAACGTGGTGGAGATCTGGGGCGGGCTCGGCACCCAGCCGGCGCACGACCGCCACGACGGCTTCCACGAGTTCACCGACAAGGAGCCGGGGATCAAGTACCTGCTCGACCAGCAGTCCGGCGACTGGAAGCAGGACCAGGCCTACGACATCATGGAGACCGCGCTGCGCTCGAACGAGAAGATCGACCTGGTCTACGGCCACAACGACCCGATGGCCTACGGCGCCTATCTCGCCGCCAAGGATGCCGGCCGCCAGGGACGAGATGAAGTTCATCGGCGTCGACGCCCTGCCCGACGAGGGGGTGATGTGGGTGCACAACGGCGAGCTGACCGCGACCTTCCTCTACGCCACCCCGGGCGCCGAGGGCCTGCGTCAGGCGCTGAAGTTCCTCAACGGCGAGGAGGTGCCGAAGACCGTGACGCTCGACACCCTGCAGATCACCAAGGACAACGCCGACGAGATCCTGAAGGCGAACGGCCTGATCTGATCGCGGCCGGCCGCGGCGGGAGCGCGCCGCGGCCGGCACCCTGGGAGGCAGGTCGATGGACTGGCTGAACGAGCCGCCGGAATGGCGCGAGCAGGACGGCGTGCTGAGCGTCGTCACCGGCGAGCGCACCGATTTCTGGCGCCAGACGCACTACGGCTTCATCCGCGACGACGGGCATTGCCGCCATCGCCCGGCGCCGGGCGATTTCAGCGCCGATGTGGCGTTCAGGGGGGACTACGAGGCGCTCTACGATCAGGCCGGGCTGATGCTGCGGCTGGATGCCCGCAACTGGATCAAGACCGGGATCGAGTTCGTAGCCGGGCGCAAGATGCTGAGCGTGGTGGTGACGCGGGAGTTCTCCGACTGGTCGACCATGCCGCTGCCGATCGAGGCCGACTGGCTCCGGCTGCGGCTGACCCGGGTCGGGGCGGCGGTGCATGTGCATTGGGCGGTCGACGCCGAGCTGCGGACGTTCCGTATGCTGCGGCTGGGCTATTTTCCGGCGGGCGGCGAGGCCGTGGTCGGGCCGATGTGCTGTTCGCCGCAGCGGGGCGGGTTCCGGGCGCAGTTCCGGGACTTCGCGGTGGGGCCGGTGATCGCGCCCGAGGAGCAGTGATGCGGGAGCGCCTGCGCCAGCGGTTCGAGATCGGGGCGCATCCCCTGGCCCTGGTGCGGGCAGGGGAGGCGGCCGACCGGGTGCGCCGGCTGGAGTTCGCCACGGCGTCCGGCGAGGCGGTCGCGGGATACCTGCTGGAGCCGGAGAGCGTTGGGCCGGCGCCGGCGATCCTTTACATCCACGCCCATGGCGGGCGTTACGAGATCGGCGCGGCGGAGGTGGTGGACGGAATTCCGGCGCTGCAGGGGGCGCTGGGGCCGGTGCTGGCCCAGTCAGGGTTCCGGGTGCTGGCGCTGGACATGCCGTGCTTCGGGGGACGGTCGGCGACCCAGGAAGGCGCGGCCGCCAAGGCGGCGCAGTGGCGCGGCGGCTCGCTGGCGGGGCAGATGCTGGGCGAGCTCGACTCGGCGCTGGACTGGCTGGCGGCCGATCCGGGCACCGACCCGGGGCGGATCGGGGTCTTCGGGCTGTCGATGGGGGCGACGCTCGGCTACTGGCTGGCGGCGGTCGAGCCGCGGCTGGCGGCGGTGGCTCATCTCTGCTGCTTCGCCGATTTCGGCGCGCTGATCGAAAGCGGGGCGCACGACCGGCACGGGCACTACCTGACCGTGCCGGGTTTGCTGAGGCTGGCCTCGAACGGCGAGATCGCCGGGCTGATCGCGCCGCGGCCGCAGTTCGTGGGCCTCGGCGACGCCGACCCGCTGACGCCGCCCGCGGCCACCGCGCCGGCGCTGGCGGAGCTGCGGGCCGCCTATCGCGCCGCGGGGGCGGAGGCCGCGCTGCACCTGCATCGGGAAGCGGCGACCGGGCACGAGGAGACCCCCGCGATGCGGGCGGCGCTGCTGACCTTCCTGCGCACCGCGCTAGGCTGAAACCTACCTATGGACTCCATACGGGTTCCATACGCCTCCCATACCGGCTTTTCAGAGCGATTCCAGCCGGTTCAACCATTCTCGCGCAGCACCCGCCCCGCGAGGTAGAGCGAGCCGCAGATCAGGATACGACAGTCCGGCGCCTCCGCCGTGATCGCGGCGATCGCCGCGGCCAGATCCGCCGCCGGCTCGGCCCGCACGAACCCGGCCGCCCGCGCCGCCGCGACGGTCTCCTCCGCCGCCAGCGTCGCGGCCTCGCCCGGGATCGACACGCCCCGGAGCGACCCGGCGAGCCCGGCGAGCGGCCGCAGGAACCCCGCGATGTCCTTGGTCCGCAGCATCCCCGTCACCAGGTGCAGCGGCCGCGGCGGCAGCCGGGTGAGCGCCTCGGCCAGCGCCTCGCCCGCCGCCGGGTTGTGCCCGCCGTCCAGCCACAGCTCGCCCGTGCCCGTCGCCTCGACCAGCGGCCCCCGGCGCAGCCGCTGCAGCCGTCCCGGCCAGACCGCGCCGGTCACCGCCGCCGTGGCGGCAGCCTCGTCCATGCCGAGCGCCCGCAACACCGCCAGCGCGATGCCGGCATTGGCAACCTGGTGCGCGCCGATCAGGTTCGGCAGCGGCAGGTCGAGCAGACCGCTCGGCGTCGAGAAACGCCATCCGCCCGTGCTCCTCCCAGACCTGCCAGTCCTGGCCCTCGACCATCAGCGGTGCCACCATCCGCGCCGCCCGCGCCTCGATGACTTCGAGCGCCGCGGGAGCCTGACGGCCGACGATGCCGAGGATCCCGTGCTTGAGGATCCCCGCCTTCTCGCCGGCGATCTCTGGCAGCGTCTCGCCGAGGTACTGCTGGTGGTCGAGCGAAACCGGGGTGATCACGGTCAGCCTCGGCCGGTCGATGACGTTGGTGGCGTCGAGCCGGCCGCCGAGGCCGACCTCGAGCAGCGTGAAGTCGGCCGGCGTCTCCGCCATCGCCAGGAACGCGGCGGCGCTGGTGATCTCGAAGAAGGTGATGGGCCGCCCGCCGTTCGCCGCCTCGCAGCGCTCCAGCTCGGCCAGCAGCCGCTCCTCCCCGATCAGCTTACCCGCCAGCCGGATCCGTTCGTGGAACCGCGCCAGATGCGGCGAGGTATAGACATGCACGCGCCGCCCGGCGCTCTCGAGCCCGGCGCGCAGCATGGCGATCACCGATCCCTTGCCGTTGGTGCCGGCGACGTGGATCACCGGCGGCAGCCGCCGCTCCGGATGGTCGAGCGCCGCCAGAAGGCGCTCGACTCGCTCCAGCGTCAGGTCGATCACCTTGGGATGCAGCGACATCAGGCGTTCGAGGACGCGGTCGCTGGGGTCGGTCATGAAGCGGCGGCCTGCGCCTCCTCGACCGGTGCCGGCAGATCGCCGTGCACGAAGGGCGGCTGGTTGGTCAGCAGCCTGAGCAGCGTCGCCAGCTCCTCGCGCAGGTCCTTACGCGTCACCACCCGGTCGAGCATGCCGTGGTCGAGCAAGTATTCGGCGCGCTGGAAGCCCTCGGGCAGGGTCTCGCGGATGGTCTGCTCGATCACCCTCGGGCCGGCGAAGCAGATCAGCGCCCCGGGTTCGGCCAGCTGCACGTCGCCGAGCATCGCATAGCTCGCCGTCACCCCGCCGGTGGTCGGATGCGTCAGCACCACGATGTAGGGCAGGCCCGCCTCCTTCAGCATCTCCACCGCCACCGTCGAGCGCGGCATCTGCATCAGGCTCAGGATGCCCTCCTGCATCCGCGCGCCGCCCGCGGCGGCGAAGAGCACCATCGGGCACTTGCGCTTCACCGCCCGCTCGGCGCCGGCGACGATGGCGTTGCCGACATACATGCCCATCGAGCCGCCCATGAAGGCGAAGTCCTGGCCGACGCAGATCACCTTGAGCCGGCCGATCTCGCCCTCCGCTACCAGCATCGCCTCGGCCTCGCCGGTCTTCCGGCGCGCCTCGCGCAGCCGGTCGGGATACTTCTTCTGGTCCTTGAAGCCGAGCGGGTCGGCGATCGGCTTCGGCACCGGAATCTCGACGAAGACGCCGCCGTCGTAGAGCGCCGTGAAGCGGTCGCGCGGGCTGATCGCCAGGTGATGGCCGCAGCTGGTGCAGACGTTCAGGTTGTCGGCCAGCTCGCGGTGAAACAGCATGGTGCCGCAGTTCTCGCATTTCACCCACAGGTTTTCCGGCACCTCGCGGCGGGTGAACAGCGAGTTGATCTTGGGGCGGACGTAGTTGGAGATCCAGTTCATGCAGGCCGGCTCCCTCGGCGGCGATCGTCCGTCTAGATAGAACCCGCCCCCTGCGAATGCAATCGCCGCCGCCGGGCACAGAAGCCCAGCCAGACCGCATAGGCCAGCAGCGTCACCGCGAGGTCGCACAGGAGCAGCAGCCGCACCGTCCCGGTATCCGCCGGGTCGACGCCGGCGACGAAGAGGCTGAGGCCGGTCAGCGGCGAAGGCATGGCGACGACAAGGAGCGCCACCGCGTTGTTGGCGAAGTGCAGCCCGATCGCGGCCGAAAGGTTGCCGGTCCGCACCGTGACGTCGGCGAGGATCAGCCCCAGCGCCGCCGCCGCCAGCACCGCCAGCCAGCCGTCGCGCGGGCTCCAGTGCAGCAGGCCGAAGAGCAGCGCCGGAGCGACCCACCACACCAGCCGCGACCGGAACCGCGCCGCCAGCCCCTGCAGCAGATAGCCGCGGAACGCCAACTCCTCGGCGGCGGTCTGCACCAGCACCGCCGGCAGGGCCAGCGGCAGCCAGGCCGCCCATGCCGCCAGCCCGGCGTGCCGCACCGGCGGCGCCAGCGCCAGGACCGGCAGCGCCGATATCGCGCCGAGCCCGAGCACGACGGCGACGCCGAGGCCGAACTGCCGCGGCAGGAACCCCCGGGGCCCGATCAGGCTGACCGGGCTCCGGTGCTGCAGGAACCGCACCGCCGCCACGGTGCCCAGGATCAGGCCCGCGAAGCTCAGCAGATAGAGCAGAAGCACCAGCGACCCGCGCGCCCCGGGCAGCACCCGGGCAAGCGGCAGCACTGCCACCGTCGCCGCCAGCCAGACCGCCCCGGCCAGCAGCGCCCCGACCACCAGCCGCCAGAACGCCGGTGCCCGGCGGGCGGGCGCGACGAAGGCTTCGAACCGTGCCGTCCGCCCGGGCAGGATGTCCACGCCAGTTCTCCGCCGTCCCGTCCCGATCCTAGGCGCCGCCGTCCCAGAGGGAAGCCGCCGACCCGGGCTGCAGCAGGTCGGGTCCGGCATCGCCGATCAGGCGATGGCCGCAGAGCGCGAGGGTGATGTCGAGCTCGTTGCGGATGATCTGCAGCACCCGGGTCACCCCCTCCCGGCCCATGGCGCCCAGGCCGTAGAGGTACGGGCGCCCGATATAGGTGCCCTTCGCACCCAGGCAGAGCGCACGCAGCACGTCCTGACCGGAGCGGATGCCGCCGTCGAGGTGGACCTCGATCCGGTCGCCGACCGCCGCCGCGATCGCCGACAGCATCGAGATCGACGACGGGGCGCCGTCGAGCTGGCGGCCGCCGTGGTTCGAGACGATGATCGCGTCGGCCCCGGTGTCGACGGCGCGGCGGGCGTCCTCGACGTCGAGCACGCCTTTCAGGATCAGCGGCCCGCCCCAGCGCTCCTTGATCCAGCCCACGTCGTCCCAGGACAGCCGCGGGTCGAACTGCTCGTTGGTCCAGGCCTGCAGCGATGCCAGGTTCGAGACGCTGGTGGCGTGGCCGACGATGTTGCCGAACTGGCGGTGGCGGGTCTGCAGCATGTGCCAGCACCAGGACGGCCGGGTCGC
The DNA here is from genome assembly GCA_963847795.1 of uncultured Alphaproteobacteria bacterium. Classification (GTDB taxonomy): domain Bacteria; phylum Pseudomonadota; class Alphaproteobacteria; order Rhodobacterales; family Rhodobacteraceae; genus Amaricoccus. The sequence continues at coordinate 729,943 of CAWKBH010000006.1, read as the reverse complement.
CATCTGCAGCAGGTGGTGCGGCTTCGGCGGCGCCGACAGGCGGTTGCGCAGGTCCTTGTGCCGCTGGCCGAGGATCTGCAGGTCGAGCGTCAGCACCAGCGCCGAGCAGCGGGCGGCCTTCGCCCGGTCGATCAGCGCCGCGACGAAGCCGCGGTCGCGCATCACGTAGAGCTGGAACCAGAACGGCGCGGTGGTCGCGGCGGCCACGTCCTCGATCGAGCAGATGCTACATCGTCGACAGCGTGAACGGCACCCCGAACGCCTCGGCCGCCTGCGCCGCCAGGATCTCGCCGTCGGCGTGCTGCATGCCGCAGAGCCCGGTCGGCGCCAGCGCCACCGGCATCGCCACCTTCTGGCCGATCATCGTGCTCTCGAGCGAGCGGTCGGACATGTCGACCAGCACCCGCTGGCGGAACCTGATCGCGGCGAAATCTGCCTCGTTGGCGCGATAGGTGCCCTCGGTGAAGGATCCGCTGTCGGCATAGTCGAAGAACAGCTTCGGCACCCGGCGACGCGCCAGGTTCTTCATGTCGTCGATGTCCAGGACCTGCCGCATGCTCTGCACCCTCCGCTGCCGCCGGGATGTTAGCCGCTGCCCGCGCGCGAGGCCATCCGCCTCCCGGCTTGAGCTTTGCGCGGCGCTCGCCTATGCCCGTGGCAAACGTTAACCAAGCCTGCCCCGGGAGGAGACGCCATGGACGCCCCGAAATTCGACAAAGCGAAGCTCCCCAGCCGCCACGTCACCGAGGGGCCGGCGCGGGCGCCGCACCGCAGCTACTTCTACGCCATGGGGCTCGGCGACGCCGAGATCCACCAGCCCTTCGTCGGCGTCGCCACCTGCTGGAACGAGGCGGCGCCCTGCAACATCTCGCTGAACCGCCAGGCGCAGGCGGTGAAGCTCGGGGTGAAGCAGGCGATGGGCACGCCGCGCGAGTTCACCACCATCACCGTCACCGACGGCATCGCCATGGGCCACGAGGGGATGCGGTCGTCGCTCGCCAGCCGCGACGCCATCGCCGACACGGTCGAGCTGACGATGCGCGGGCACTGCTACGACGCGCTGGTCGGGCTCGCCGGCTGCGACAAGAGCCTGCCGGGGATGATGATGGCGATGGTGCGGCTGAACGTGCCCTCGGTCTTCATCTACGGCGGCTCTATCCTGCCCGGCCGCTACGAGGGGCGCGACGTGACCGTGGTCGATGTCTTCGAGGCGGTCGGGCGCGAGCAGGCGGGCACCATGTCGGCGGCCGAGCTCGACGTGCTGGAGCGCGTGGCCTGCCCCAGCGCCGGCGCCTGCGGCGGCCAGTTCACCGCCAACACCATGGCCTGCGTCAGCGAGGCGATCGGGCTGGCGCTCTTCAACTCGTCCGGGGCGCCCGCGCCCTACGAGAGCCGCGATCACTACGCGATCGCCAGCGGCATCGCGGTGATGGACCTGCTCGCGAACGGGATCCGCCCCCGCGACGTGGTGACGCGCAAGAGCCTGGAGAACGCGGCGCGGGTGGTGGCCTGCACCGGCGGCTCGACCAACGGCGGGCTGCACCTGCCGGCGATCGCCCACGAGGCCGGCATCGACTTCACCCTGCAGGACGTCTGCGACATCTTCCGCGACACCCCCTATTTCGTCAGCCTGAAGCCAGGCGGCGAGTTCGTCGCCAAGGATCTCTTCGACGTAGGCGGCGTGCCGGTGGTGCTGAAGGAGCTGCGCAGGGCCGGGCTGATCCACGAGGACTGCATCACCGCCAGCGGCCGGACCATCGGCGAGGAGATCGACCGGGTGCGGCTGGAGGCCGACGGGCGGGTGATCCACCCGGTGGCGACGCCCATCACCAGGACCGGCGGCGTGGTCGGGCTGATGGGCAACCTCGCGCCGGAAGGCGCGATCGTGAAGGTCGCGGGCATGAGCCCCGACGAGCAGGTCTTCAGCGGCCCGGCGCGGGTCTTCGAGTGCGAGGAGGACGCCTTCGCGGCGGTGCAGAAGCGCGCCTACAAGGAGGGCGAGGTGCTCGTCATTCGCAACGAGGGTCCGAAGGGCGGCCCGGGCATGCGCGAGATGCTCTCGACCACGGCGGCGCTGAGCGGCCAGGGCATGGGCAAGAAGGTGGCGCTGATCACCGACGGGCGGTTCTCCGGCGGCACCCGCGGCTTCTGCGTCGGCCATGTCGGGCCCGAGTCGGCGCTCGGCGGGCCGATCGCCCTGCTGAGGGACGGCGACATCATCACCCTCGACGCGGTGAAGGGTGAGATCAGCGTCGATCTTTCCGCCGAGGAACTGGAGACCCGGCGCAAGGAGTGGAGCGGCCCGCGGCCAACGATCTACGGCTCGGGGGCGCTCTGGAAGTACGCCCAGCTGGTCGGGCCGACCCGCCTGGGCGCGGTCACCCATCCCGGCGCGCGCGGCGAAAAGCACGTCTATGCGGATCTCTGACGCCGTCCGGGGTGCGGCGCTGGGGCTGGTGGGCCTGGCGCTGGCCGGCTGCGATCCTGCCAGCCTCGCGGCCGGCTCGCCCTCGCGTGCCCGGGTCAGCGTCGCCGGAGAATCGATCGTGATCGCCGCCCCGCCCGGGTTCTGCGTCGACGCCAGGAGCACCCGGGTCGACTCCGGCGGCGCCTTCGTGCTGATGAGTGACTGTTCCCTGCTCGGCGTCGGCGGCACGACCCGCGCCCCGGCGATCGGCGCGGTGCTGACCGCCAGCGTCTCGCCCGGCGGGCTCGGCGGCGAGGGCGACGACCCGGCCGGCTCGCTGGAGGATTTGCAGGGCTTCGTCGGCACCGCCGAGGGCCGCGCCGTGGTCGGCCGCAGCGGCCAGCCCGAGCGCATCCGCATTCTCAATTCCCAGACCCGGGACGGCGTGCTCTACGTGCTGGTGGAGGACCGCGGCCGCCTGCCGATCGCCGGCATCGACCGGCGGTTCTGGCGGGCCTTCCTCGAGGTGAACGGCCGGATGACCGCGCTCTCCGAACTCGGCTTCGCCGGCGCCGGCGTCAGCCCGCAGGAGGGCCTGAACCAGCTTGCGGCGCTCGCAGCCGCGATCAAGCAGGCGAACGCCCACGGCATGATCGCCGGCTGCGCGCCCGCCGAAAACGCCCATATGAATTCCATCCGGCGTTCCATACGAGTCCATACCCGGAAAACCGCACGATTTCAGTTCGTTGCGTGATCCTCGCGCCCCTCAGGCGCGCAAGCCGTCCATGATCGCCACCAGCTCGGCGCTGATGCCGGGCTCGGAGAGGGCGTGGCCGGCGGTGGTGACCATGCGCAGGGTCGAGCCGGGCCAGGCGTGGTGCAGAGCGTGGGCGGTGTGCGGCGGGCAGATCATGTCGTAGCGGCCCTGCACGATGTGGCCGGGAAGGTGCGAGATCCGGGCCATGTGGCGCAGGATGTGGCCGTCGCCGTCGAGGAAGCCGCCGTTGATGAAATAGTGGTTCTCGAGCCGGGCGAAGGCGAGCGAATAGGCGCTGGAGGGATAGCTGCGGGCCTCGCCGGGATCGAGCACGGCCAGCGCCGATTCCCAGCCGGCCCAGGCCCGGGCGAAGCGGGTCTGCTCGGCCTGGTCGGGGCCGAACAGCCGCTTGTGATAGGCGCCGATCAGGTCGTGGCGCTCGGCCTCGGGGATCATCTGCGAGAAGGCGCTCCACGGCTCGGGCCAGAAGCCGCCGGCGCCGCCGCCGTAGAACCAGGCGAGCTCGGCCCGGGTCATGGTGAAGACGCCGCGCAGCACCAGCGCCCGCACCCGGTCGGGATGGGCCTGCGCGTAGATCAGCCCCAGGCAGGCGCCCCAGGAGCCGCCGAACACGGTCCAGCGCTCGATCTTCAGCTCCTCGCGGATGCGCTCGATGTCGGCGACCAGATCCCAGGTGGTGTTGTTCTCGACGCAGGCGTTCGGGCTGGAGCGGCCGCAGCCGCGCTGGTCGAACAGGATGGCGCGATAGTGGCCGGGGTCGAAGAACCGCCGCATGCCCGGCGAGCAGCCGCCGCCGGGGCCGCCGTGCAGCACCACCACCGCGGCGCCGTCAGGCCGCCCGCATTGCTCCACATAGACCCGATGCCCGCCGGGCATCTCCATCACCTGCTGGCGGAACGGCTCGATCGGGGGGTAGAGTCCGTTTCGGGGGCCGGTGCCGGCGTGGCTCGGGTTTTCCTTCATGGGCGCGCTATGTATCCCGACGAACCTCCAAACAATCGCAGGTTGGCAGAATGAGTGCAACGCAGAACGCCGGGACGGTTGACGCCGCGGAGATCGCCAAGTTCGAGGCGATGGCGGCGGAGTGGTGGAACCCGGAGGGCAAGTTCAAACCGCTGCACATGCTCAATCCGTGCCGGCTCGACTACATCGTCGCTCAGATCGCGGCGGAGTTCGGCCGCGACCCGAAGGCGCGGCGCCCGTTCGCCGGGCTGCGGCTGGTCGACATCGGCTGCGGCGGCGGGCTGCTGGCCGAGCCGATGGCGCGGCTCGGCGCCGAGGTGGTCGGCGTCGACGCGGCGGCGCGCAACATCCCGGTCGCTCGGGTCCATGCGGCACAGTCCGATCTGCCGATCGACTATCGCCACGGCACCGCCGAGGCGCTCGCGGCGGCCGGCGAGCGCTTCGACGTGGTGCTGAACATGGAGGTGGTCGAGCACGTCGCGGACCCGGCTGTGTATCTGGCGGCCTGCCGGGCGCTGCTGAAGCCGGGCGGGCTGATGATCTGCTCGACGATCAACCGCAACCCCAAGAGCTGGCTGATGGCGATCGTCGGCGCCGAGCACGTGATGCGCTGGCTGCCGAAGGGGACTCACGACTGGCGGCGCTTCATCACTCCGGACGAACTCGAGGCGCTGCTGCGCGGCGCCGGACTGGCACCGGTGGACCGCAAGGGGTTCGTGTTCGACCCGCTCGGCTGGAGCTGGCGACTGTCGGACCGGGACCTGTCGGTGAACTACGTGACCGCCAGCATCCGGCCGGCCGCGGCGCCCTAGCGAAAACACGAAGATGATGATCGTGCGTCGGGCTCCGGTCAGCCTGCGGTCTGCCGCGGCCTTCCCGTCGTCTCGGCCGCTGCCCCGAGCGAGCGGACGAGCGCCAGGACCGACTGACGGGTGTCGCCGTCGGCGATTGCCATGAAGGCGTCGTCAAGCACGGCGAGCTCGACGCCCTTGACGCCCGAGCTGCCGTTCGCGACTTTCGCCACCGGACTGTCGGCCAGCCCTTCGAAAAAGTACTGCACCGGAACGCCGAGAAACCCGGCGAGAAGATAGAGCCGTCCGGCGCCGATGCGGTTCGTCCCTTTCTCGTACTTCTGCACCTGGCTGAACGTCAGACCGAGATGGCGCCCGAGCCGCCCCTGACTGACGCCCAATGCCTCCCGGCGCTGCCGCATCCTCTGGCCCACATGGGCATCGATTTCGCTGGCTGTCATCGCCATTCTACTGATCCCACTCCTAAACTCGCCGGAAACGCCGCACTGCAGTCTAATCCGTGAAGCTGTCCCGAAAGAAAGCTGTACAATTGTATAGGTCTCGGCCGTCTCCATGAGACGCCCGTCGAGCGCCAACGCGCAAACAGCGCCGTGGGTTTCCCGGCTCGGGAATCTGACAGTCGACGCTCCGGTCACGGGGCGCGGCCGCGGTGCTACCCACCGCGGCCGCCCGCGCCGCCAGGTCGCCGACCGATGCCGGCGCCTTCCCGAAGCGCCGGCATCCCGCTAGCTAGGCGGCCTCGACGAACTGTGCAGGCTTCGTCGCCGGCATTCGCAGCACGGCGTACTTGCGGCCGTCGGTTTCGCTGAGGTAGGGCTCGCCGAGCCGGCTGGCGGCGAAGCCGAGCTGGCGCAGCGTCCGCATCAGCGGCAGCGGCGAAAGCGACACCAGTTCCACCCCGCCCTTGTGGTTGGCGATGTCGACGAGGCCCTCGACGATCAGCGACAGGCAGTCGGCGCGCTCGGACTGGCTGACCACGCTGTCCGACATCACCAGCCTGGTGCACTCCCAGACCTCGTTCTCGGCGATGTCCGACGGCATCACCCCCGACGGAATGTTTTCCAGCGAGCCGCGCAGCGCGTCCCGCAGCATGTAGGTATGTCGCCCCCACGCCGCGGTCGTGGCCATGGTACGGGCACCGCCCACGACCCTTCCCCGCCGGAGCACGAGGGAATAGTGGGCGCAGGGGTTGTCGTACTGGTCCATCTCGACGTCATCGTTGTGTGGAATGTCCCACCCGAGTGCGTCGACGAAGAACGCCTTGCGCAGCTGCAGATACTCGTGAAACGCCGTACCATGGCGGTGCTGGCCCAGAAAATCAAAGGTGATGTTGTGCATGACTCACTCTCCACGGTGGAGAGTTAAGCTAAGCCGTTCCGCAACCGCTTGTTAATAGTCGTTGCGCGACCATCTACAAAGGAGTAGCCTCGTGCGACGAGAGTGGCGCGGTTTTGGTCAGATCATGCCAAGCATGGTAGCCCGTGCAGCCGCCTGCGGTCCGGTTTTTGCGTTCAACTTAAGCCGGGCGTTTTTCAATCGCTGTTTAATAGCGCTCTCCGAAATGCCGAGCAGGCAAGCAATTTCTTTCATCAAGAGGCCGTTTTTCACCAGACTCAGCGTCTCTAGTTCCGCTGCCGTCAGGTTTTTGGGTCGCGCGTGAGCACGATGCGCCGCAATCAGCGATTTGTTCAGGCACTGAAGTTCAACGGGCCTGAATTCTCGGTCAAAACGGCAGAAAAACCCAAAGCTGCGCTGGCCCGCGCTGGCGTCATCAATGCAACTCACCACGGCACCGAAGTTCAGGCCGTAATTCTTGGCGAGTTCGAGCACCCCTTGGCTGTCGTTCTCGCCCAGTTCGCTCCATCGGGCGACGCCGCAGTTCTTGTAGGCCCAGGCGATGGCGGGATCGTGTACGATCAGCCCGCTGGCCGTGTACTCCAACACCCAACCGGCAGGGAGGCGGTTGAGCTCGACCATCGGGAAGGCGAATCCGACTCGGATTGCAATGTAGAAACCGGCGGGGGCAAGGGACTCGAGTGCGTCGGTATTGATCAAGCCACTCATTCTAGTCGGGTTTTCCGGTCTTGCCCGAACGTGCTTCCGCGGCGCCGCTCAAGCATCTACAGTAGTCGTGCGCCAAGGTTAGGGCGGTTGTCGCGGTCGCGCAACCTTGTCGCGAACAGAGCCGGTAAATGACTCAGAGGGCGAGCATCGCTGCCTTGCTTCAGGAGCTCGATCGGCGCAGCCCGGCGGGGTTCGCGATCGCGCTGCACATCCGGTTCACCACGCCGACCTATCTGTTCCAGACCTACCCCAAGCGCTGGATGGACCACTATTCCGCGGCCGGCTTCGTCGTGCACGATCCGACCGTGCACTGGGGCTTCAACAACGTGGGGCACATCCGCTGGACCGACCTCGAAGCGATCGACGAGAAGGGCGTGCTGGACAGGGCGAAGGACTTCGGGATCATGAACGGGGTGGCCGTCGCCGTGGTCATCGCCGGATCGCGCAGCATCGCCAGCTTCGCCCGCGCCGACCGCGAATACGACGAGGCCGAGATGGCGGAGCTGGAAGAGGACCTGGTCCGGCTGCATCGCGCGACCGCCGGCCTCGATCGCCTGAGCGCGAGCGACCAGCGCGCGCTGACCGAGATGTCCATCAAACTCACGCACTGAGGTCCCCGGCGGCGTCAGTCGGGATCGAGCACCTCGCGCAGGCGGCGCAGGATCGGCAGCGCGGTGCGCATGCGCTCGAGGCCGAGCGTGGCGACCACGTCGTCGAAGACCGGCGCGATGGCCTCCACGGCGCGGTCGCGGGCGGCGAGGCCGGCGGGGCTGATCGAGACCCACTTGCGGCGGCCGTCCTCCCAGTCGGGCCGGATGTGCAGATAGCCGGCGGCGTCGAGGCGGCCGATGGTGTTGCTCATCGCGCCTTTGGTCACGTGGAAGACGCGGGCGAGCTGCGCCGGGGTCTTCTCGCCGCCGAGCCGGGCGAAGTGGTTCAGCACCATGAAGTGCGACAGCTCCATGCCCCGCGGCAGCACCCGGGTCAGCCGGGTGCGGGCGAGGGTCTCGACCATGACGATCTCGCTGAAGAGCGCGATGACCGCCGGATCGCGCTGGCTGTCGCGCGGGCTCTCGGCATTCATGGCGCGCCCGGCGCCGCGTAGGCCCGGTCGTGGTCGAGCGAGGGCACCATGGCGCGGGCGCGGGCAACCTCGGCGGGATCGATCTCGACGAAGCTGACGCCGGTGGCCTCGCCGGCGTCGACCAGGACCTCGCCCCAGGGAGCCACGGCCAGGCTGTGGCCGTAGGTCCGGCGCTCGGGACCCTGGCGGGCGGCGTGGGTGCCCGACTGCGCCGCGGCCAGCACGTAGGCGCCGGTCTCGATCGCCCGGGCGCGCAGGAGCACCTGCCAGTGGGCGCGGCCGGTCGGGACGGTGAAGGCCGAGGGCACGGTCAGCACCTCGGCGCCGGCTTGGGCCAGGTCGCGGTAGAGCTGCGGGAAGCGCAGGTCGTAGCAGATCGTCAGGCCGAGCCGGAGGCCGGCAGCGTCGGCCAGAACCGCCCGCCCGCCGGGGCGGTAGGCGGCGGACTCGCGGTAGCTCTCGCCGTCGGCCAGCGCCACGTCGAACATGTGGATCTTGTCGTAGCGGGCGCGGATTGCCCCGTCCGGGGCGACCAGGAACGAGCGGTTGACGAAGCGGCCGTCGGGATCGCCGCTCTTGAGGCAGAGCGAGCCGATCACCAGCCAGAGGCCGAGCTCCGCCGCGACCTCGCGCAGCCGGGAGAGGGTCGGGTCCTCGGCTTCCGGCACCAGCACGGCGCGCTGGCGGGCCCGATCCGCGGAGACGATGTTGGTGCATTCCGGGGTCAGCGCCAGCGCCGCACCGCCGGCCGCGGCCGCGCGGAGCAAGCTTTCCGTGGCGACGAGGTTGACGGCGGGATCGTCGCCCGAGCAGAGCTGGAGGAGCGCCGCACGCATGCGGCGTCAGCCCTCCGCGAGCATCGGGTCGAGCTTGCCGGCCCGCTCGAGCGCGTAGACCTCGTCGAAGCCGCCGACGTGCTCCTCGCCGACGAAGATCTGCGGCACGGTGCGCATGCCCCTGGCCCGCTGCAGCATCTCGCGGCGCCGCGCCGGGTCGGCGGCGATGTCGATCTCGGCGAAGCGGATTCCCTTCCCGCTCAGGAGGCGCTTCGCCGCGAGGCAGTGCCCGCAATACGGGGTGGTGTAGAGCGTGACGGATTTCATCGGCGGTCCAGGGATCTCGGCCGCCCACTATAGGCCGAGGGTATCCTCGAAGGCAACGCGGGCCAGGGCCAGCACGTCGACGCGCGCGGCGCCGGCGGCGCGCAGGCAATCGGCGCAGGCCGAAAGCGTCGCCCCGGACGTCAGCACGTCGTCGACCAGCAGCACGCTGCGGCCGGCGATCCCGGCGGCATGGCGCGGGTTGACCGCGAAGGCGCCAGCCTGGTTGGTGGCTCGGGTGGCGCGGTTCATGCCTTCCTGCGGCGTGGTCGCCCGGCTGCGCAGAAGCAGGTCCGGCGCGACCGGGCGGCCGGAGAGCCGCGCCAAGCGGCGGGCCAGCTCGGCGGACTGGTTGTAGCGGCGCCGGAGCAGGCGGCGCCAGTGCAGCGGCACCGGCGCGATCAGGTCGGCGTCGGGCAGCAGGTCGCGGCCGGCGGCGGCCATCCAGCCGGCGAGCGGGCGCACCATGTCGAGACGGTCGCCGTGCTTCAGCGCCAGCACCACGCGCCGCCCGGCGCCGGCGTAGATCACCGCCGCGGCGCCGCGGTCCCAGGCCGGCGGGTGGCGCTGGCAGCTCTCGCAGAGGTCCTCGGCGCCGGCGTCGCCGATCAGCGGCACGCCGCACTTGCCGCAGGTGGTGCCCGCGATGAAGTGGGTGTCGAGCCAGCAGGCGGGGCAGAGCCCATGCGGCTGGTCCGTCGCCTCCGTGCAGGCGAGGCAGCGCGGCGGGTAGATGGTGTTGACCAGCGTCGCCTTCAGCGCGTCAAGCATGGTTTCGGTCCTGCATCGACCCTATGTTGCCGGGCAGGAGACCGCCCATGCAGACGCCCGCCCTCTTCGATACCGACCTGCTGGCCCGGCGCAGGCTGCGCGCGGCGCGGCTCGGCGGCGCGGACTTCCTGCAGGCGGCGGTGGCCGGCGAGATTGCAGAAAGACTGACGGAGATTAACAGGACGTTTCGGGCGCCGGCGATCGTCGGCCCGCGCACCGCACTCTGGGCGGAGGTGCTGGGCCTCGCCGGGACGGCGAAGCAGGTGGCGGACGGCGAGGTGCTGGCGCTCGACGAAGCGGCGCACGACCTGGTGGTGCACGGGCTGGCGCTGCACTGGGCCAACGATCCTGTCGGCCAGCTGGTACAGGCGCGTCGGGCGCTCAGGCCGGACGGGCTCCTGATCGCCGCGCTCTTCGGCGGCGAGACGCTGCACGAGCTGCGGACGGCTCTGGCCGAAGCCGAGGTGGAGGCGCTGGGGGGCCTCAGCCCGCGGGTGGCGCCGATGGGCGAGATCCGCGACCTCGGCGCGCTGCTGCAGCGGGCGGGCTTCGCGCTGCCGGTTGCCGACAGCCGGCGGTTCGAGGTGAGCTATGCGACCCCGCTCGCGCTGATGCGCGACCTGCGGGCCATGGGCGAGACCAACGTGATGCGGGACCGCCTGCGCCGGCCGCTGCGACGCGAGATGCTGGCGCGCGCCTGCGCCATCTATGCCGAGCGGTTCGGCACCGGCGACGGGCGGGTGGCGGCGAGCTTCGACGTGATCTTCCTGACCGGCTGGGCGCCGGCGCCGGACCAGCCGCAGCCGCTCCGGCCCGGCTCGGCCAAAGCGCGGCTCGCGGACGCGCTCGGCGTGCCGGAGCGCAGCGCCGGCGAGCGGGCCGGCGATTGAGCGCCCCCGTCCTTCCGATGTATGAGGCCCGCATGACCGAGGCTGCCGATCTTCCCGCTCGTGCCCGGAGAAGGGCCGACTGGCGCACGCCGCGCCCGACCATCCGCCGGTCCCCGAGGCGCGGATCGGCGTCGTGCTCGCCAATCTCGGGACGCCGGACGCCACCGACTACTGGTCGATGCGGCGCTACCTGAACGAATTCCTCTCCGACCGGCGGGTGATCGACTATCCGCGCTGGCTGTGGCAGCCGCTGCTGCAGGCGGTGATCCTGTCGAAGCGGCCGTTCACCTCGGGCGCCAACTATCGCAAGATCTGGAACCGCGGCGGTCGACGAGAGCCCGCTGCGCACCACCACCCGCGAGCAGGCCGAGGCGGTGGCGGCGCGGATGGCCGAGCGATACGGCGAGCGGGTGGTGGTGGATTTCGCCATGCGCTACGGCAATCCCTCGACGGCTTCGGTGATCGAACGGCTGCAGGCGCAGGGCTGCGAGCGCATCCTCTTCTTCCCGCTCTACCCGCAGTATTCCGCCACCACCACCGCGACCGCCAACGACGCGGCGTTCCGGGCGCTGATGACGCTGCGCTGGCAGCCGGCGTTCCGCACCGTGCCGTCCTACCACGACCATCCGCTCTACATCGAGGCGCTGGCGCAGTCGGTGGAGGCGGCCTATGCCGGGCTCGAGCGACGGCCGGACCTGCTGGTGACGAGCTACCACGGCATGCCCGAGCGCTACCTGCGCGAGGGCGATCCCTACCATTGCCATTGCCGCAAGACGACGCGGCTGCTGCGGGACCGGCTGGGCTTCGGCGCGGACGAGATCGTGGTCACCTTCCAGTCGCTGTTCGGACGCGAGGAATGGCTGAAGCCCTACACGGTCGAGGAGGTGGCGCGGCTGGCCAAGGCCGGCAAGCGGCACATCGCGATCATGGCGCCGGTGTTCGCCGCGGATTGCGTCGAGACGCTGGAGGAGATCCAGCACGAGATCCGCGACGCGTTCATGGCGGCCGGCGGCGAGGAGTTCACCTACATCCCCTGCCTCAACGCCGGCGAGGCGCACGTCGAGATGATGCTGGCGATCCTCGAGCGCGAGCTGGCGGGCTGGCTCTGAGCCGGCTCAGCCGTCGTCGCGCGGCGCGGCCACCACGTGGAGGTGCGCATCGCCGGCGAGGCGGCGATCGGCGCGATCGGCCGTCCGCGATAGACGTGACGACCGTCCCGGACCACGGCGTCGCCGTTCGGGAGATGCTCCACGAGGTCGCCCTGCGCCGAGACACGACTGGACACCTGGATTGTCTGGTACATGGCGGTTTCCACCCTTCGGTTTTCTGCCGGTTGCAGCATCGGCGATTTATTTTACGGAATGGTTAACGCAGTCGGACCGCACAGTCACGCAAAAATGTCCAAGACCTACAGAGACTTCGCGCCCGCAGCACCGGGTTCGCAGCTGCGCGGGCCCGATTTCCGCAATCAGAGCCAGTCGCGCAGCACGGGCAGGAGCGGCCGATCGGCGGGGGGCATGGGGTACTGCGCGAGGTCGCGAGCGCCGACCCATTTCAGCGCGGCGTGCTCGCGCGGCACGCGGCGTACCCTGCCACTTGCGGCAGGCGAAGAGCGGCATCAGCAGGTGGAACTCCGGGTAGGCGTGGCTGGCGAAGCTGAGCGGCGCCAGGCAGCTCGCCCAGGTGTCGATGCCGAGCTCCTCGTCGAGCTCGCGGATCAGCGCCGCCTCGGGGGTCTCGCCGGGCTCGACCTTGCCGCCGGGGAACTCCCAGAGCCCGGCCATCGCCTTGCCCTCGGGCCGCTGGGCGATCAGCACCCGTCCGTCGCGGTCGATCAGCGCCGCCGCGACCACCAGCACCAGACTTCAAGAACGGTAGTCCGCGTTGATCTCGATGTAGCGATGCGTCAGGTCGCAGGTCCAGATCGTCGCCGCGCCATCGCCGAGGCCGAGATCGACGCCGATGACGAGCTCGGGCTTCTTCATGTAGGCGGCGCCCTCTGCCTCGCGGTAGCCGGGCGAGACCCAGCCGTCCTCGGCGACGGTGATGTCGCCGAAGCGGATGCTCAGGCGGTCGCGGTCGGCCTTGGCGCCGGCCTTGCCGACCGCCATCACGATGCGGCCCCAGTTGGGGTCCTCGCCGGCGAACGCGGTCTTGACCAGCGGCGAGTTGGCGATGGCGAGGCCGACCTTGCGGGCGTCGGCCGGCGTCTCGGCGCCGGTGACCCGGACCTCGATGAACTTGCTGGCGCCCTCGCCGTCGCGCACGACCTGCTGGGCGAGATCACGCATCACCGCGGTCAGCGCCGCGGCGAACGCCGGCAGCCGCCGGTCGCCGGCCGTGGCGATCGGCGGCATCGGGGCGCGGCCGGTGGCGGCCATCAGCAGCGTGTCCGAGGTCGAGGTGTCGCCGTCGACGCTGATGCAGTTGAAGGTGGCGTCGCAGGCCTCGGCCACCATCGACTGCAGCAGCCCGGGCGCAACCGCCGCGTCGGTGAAGAGAAAGACCAGCATCGTCGCCATGTCCGGGGCGATCATGCCGGAGCCCTTGGCGAAGCCGGTCAGCGTCACCGGCACGCCGTCGAGCTCGAGCCGCGCCACGGCCCCCTTGGGAAAGGTGTCGGTGGTCATGATCGCCCGCGCCGCGCGCTCGGCGCCGTCGGCCGCGAGGCCGTCGCGCAGCCCGCCCAGCGCCGCGACGATCCGCTCGGCCGGCAGCGGCTCGCCGATCACCCCGGTCGAGGCCACGAAGACGTGGTCGGCCGGCACCTGCAGCGCTGCCGCGGTGGCGGCGACGGTCGCCTCGACCGCGGCGCGGCCGTTCGAGCCGGTGAAGGCGTTGGCATTGCCGGAATTGACCAGGATGGCGAACCCGCCCGCGCCGGCGCCGCTCGGCCCGCAGCCCCGCCAGCTTCTCCTCGCACCAGAGCACCGGACCGGACCGGGTGGCCGAGCGGGTGAAGACCCCGGCCAGCGCCGCGCCGGGCGCCACCTCGGCCAGCATCACGTCGAGCCGGCCCTTGTAGCGCACCCCCGCCTCGGCGGCGGCGAAGCGCACCCCGGCGATCGCCGGCAGCGCCGGGAAACCTGCCGGCAGGCGCGAGCGCCGAGACCGGCGGGGCCGGCTTGCGCCCGCCCCGCCCGTCGGCGTCGTGTCCTCCCACGGCGGTCCGTTCCTCAGTTGGTCAGCAGGTCGCTCTCGCGAACCGCGGCCGGCGGCATGCCGGTGTCCGGCTTCTCGATCTTCGCCGCGGCGCGCAGCTCCTCGAGCTTGGCCTGCAGCGCCTCCTGGCGCAGCTGGTCCTCGATGTCCGGGCGGGCCTGATCGAGCGTCGGCGGCGTGGTCTCGCGGGTGTCGTTGAGCTTGATCAGGTGCCAGCCGAACTGGGTCTTGACCGGATCGGAGACGGCGCCGACCTTGAGGGTCTTCACCGCGGTTTCGAACTCCGGCACCATCTGCCCGACCCCGAACCAGCCGAGGTCGCCGCCGTTGGCGGCCGAGCCGTCGCTGGAATTGGCCTTGGCGACGTCGGCGAAGTCGGCGCCGCCGTCGATCTGCGCCTTCAGCTCCTTGGCCTTGTCCTCGCTGTCCACCAGGATGTGCGAGGCGTTGTACTCGGGCGCGGGCTTGAAGTCGGCGACCTGCTTGTCGTAGGCGGCCTTCACCTTGGCGTCGTCGACGGCGTTCGCCACCGCCGCGTTCGCCGCCAGCCCGGCCAGCGCGCCGCGGCGCTCGTTTTCGACCTGCAGCTTGACCTGCAGCGGATCGGTGTCGGGCGAGGCCGACTCGGTCGCCGCCAGCAGCTGCTGGTCCACCAGCTGGTCCACCAGCCCCGACATCAGCACGTCGTCGGGCAGGTTCTGGTACTGCGCCGGCAGGTGGTCGCGCATCGCGATCACGTTGCCGAGCGTGATGTCGGTGCCGTTCACCGTGGCAACCACCGTCGAGGCGTCGTAGGCCTTGTCCTCGGCCAGCGCCGGCGAGGCCAGCGCGATGCCGGCCAGAAGGCCGGCGGTCAGAAGGCTGCGCATGTCGATCTCCCGTTCGCGCGCCCATGCCGGCGCGCCGATGAAATTCCGCTGGGGCGCCCTCGGGGGGCGCCGTTGACAGGCACGGCGCAGCCGCTTACATCCCTAGCCGGCCGAAGCAGGGCTGGTCGCGCCTCGCGGATGCTTAGACCGTTCGGCGCGCGTGAACAAGCGCCCCCGTCATGACAATTCGGTGGGCTGCGGCGAGGTCGGCGGAGCGGCGCCCGTCGGGCTCGCGGGGATTTGAGGACAAGCGTTTGATGATGGGTTTCGGGACGATCGCGAAGAAGATCTTCGGCACGCCGAACGACCGCAAGATCAAGGCGACCCGGCCGCTGGTCGACGCGATCAACGCGCTGGAGCCGCAGTTCGAGGCGCTCGACGACGCCGGCATTCAGGCGAAGACCCAGGAATTCCGCGACCGCCTCGCCAAGGGCGAGACCCTGGACGACCTTCTCCCCGAGGCCTTCGCCAACGCCCGCGAGGCGGCCCGTCGCACCCTCGGCCTCAGGCCGTTCGACGTCCAGCTGATGGGCGGCATATTCCTCCACCAGGGCAACATCTCGGAGATGAAGACCGGCGAGGGCAAGACCCTGGTGGCGACGATGCCGGCGTACCTGAACGCGCTGACCGGGCGCGGCGTGCACGTGGTCACGGTCAACGACTACCTCGCCCGCCGCGACGCCGACTGGATGGGCATGGTGTATCACGCGCTCGGCCTCAGGGTAGGCGTGGTGGTGCCGGGGATGGAGGAGGCCGAGAAGAAGGCCGCCTACGACGCCGACGTCACCTACGCCACCAACAACGAGCTCGGCTTCGACTACCTGCGCGACAACATGAAGTCCGACCTCGCCCAGGTGCTGCAGCGGGATCACTACTTCGCGATCGTCGACGAGGTCGAACTCGATCCTGGTCGACGAGGCGCGCACGCCGCTGATCATCTCGGGGCCGAGCCAGGACCGCTCCGAGCTCTACATCGCCATCGACAAGCTGATCCCCAAGCTTACGCCCGAGCACTACGACCTCGACGAGAAGCAGCGGACCACCACCCTGACCGAGGAGGGCAACGAGTTCGTCGAGCGCCGGCTGCGCGAGATGGAGCTGCTCGCCCAGGACGCCACGCTCTACGACCCCGAGAGCACCAACATCGTCCACCACGTCAACCAGGCGCTGCGGGCGCATGTCCTGTTCCAGAAGGACAAGGACTACATCGTCCGCAACGGCGAGGTGATGCTGATCGACGAGTTCACCGGCCGGATGATGACCGGGCGGCGGCTTTCCGAGGGCCTGCACCAGGCGATCGAGGCCAAGGAGGGCGTCGGCATCCGCCCGGAGAACGTGACGCTGGCGAGCGTCACCTTCCAGAACTACTTCCGCCTCTACGACAAGCTCGCCGGCATGACCGGCACCGCCGCCACCGAGGCCGACGAGTTCTTCGAGATCTACAAGCTCGGCGTCGTCGAGGTGCCGACCAACATGCCGGTGATCCGCGAGGACAACGACGACCAGGTCTTCCGCACCGCCAAGGAAAAGTACGCCGCCATCGTCGAGGAGATCGAGCGCGCCCACCAGGCCGGGCAGCCGATCCTGGTCGGGACGACCTCGATCGAGAAGTCCGAGAGCCTCAGCGAGATGCTGAAGCAGGCCCGGGTCCCGCACAACGTGCTGAACGCCCGCTACCACGAGCAGGAGGCCGGGATCATCGCCGAGGCCGGCGTGCCGGGCGCGGTCACTATCGCCACCAACATGGCCGGCCGCGGCACCGACATCCAGCTCGGCGGCAACGTCGAGATGCGGGTGGTCCAGGAGCTCGAGGCGGCCGGACAGGCCGGCGAGCATGCCGATCCCGCGGGGCTGCGCCGCAAGGTCGAGGCCGAGGTGGGCGACGCCAAGGCGAAGGTGATCGCTGCGGGCGGCCTCTACGTGCTCGCCACCGAGCGTCACGAGAGCCGGCGCATCGATAATCAGCTTCGCGGCCGCTCCGGTCGGCAGGGCGACCCGGGGCGGACCAACTTCTACCTCTCGCTCGAAGACGATCTGATGCGGATCTTCGGCTCCGAGCGTCTCGACTCGATGCTCGGCCGCCTGGGGATGAAGGACGGCGAGGCCATCGTCCACCCCTGGGTCAACAAGGCGCTGGAAAAGGCCCAGGGCAAGGTCGAGGCGCGCAACTTCGACATCCGCAAGAACCTGCTGAAATACGACGACGTGATGAACGACCAGCGCAAGGCGATATTTTCGCAGCGCCGCGAGATCATGGAGGCGAGCGACCTCTCCGACGTCACCCGCGACATGCGCCACCAGGTGGTCGAGGACCTGGTCGACGAGCACGTCCCGGCCCGCGCCTACGCCGACCAGTGGGACATCGACGGGCTGGCGGCGCAGATCCGCCACGTCTTCGGCCTGGAGCCGCCGGTTGCCGACTGGGCGGCCGAGGAAGGCGTCGACGACGAGGCGATCCGCGAGCGGCTGACCGCGCTCACCGACGAGCAGATGGCCGCCAAGGCGGCCCGCTACGGCGTGGAGACCATGCGCTCGATCGAGAAGCAGGTGCTGCTGCAGACCATCGACCAGAACTGGCGCGAGCACCTGGTGACCCTCGACCACCTGCGCAGCGTCGTCGGCTTCCGCGGCTACGCCCAGCGCGACCCGCTGAACGAGTACAAGTCCGAAGCCTTCCAGCTGTTCGAGAGCCTGCTGACCCGGCTGCGCTCCGAGGTCACCCGGATGCTGGCCCACGTCCAGGTGATGACGCCCGAGGAGCAGCAGGCGATGCTCGCCCAGATCCAGGCCCGCGCCGAGGCCCAGGCGCCGCGCGTCGCCACCACCCAACCGGCGCCGGCCGAGGCGCGAATCCCGGCGATGGCCGGCGCCTCCGCGCTCGCCGCCGGCGTCGACCCGGACGACCCGGGCACCTGGAGCGCCAGCGGCCGCAACGACCCCTGCCCGTGCGGCTCGGGCAAGAAGTACAAACACTGCCACGGGCGCGTCTGATACGGGATCTGGTCGGATCCCTCGGGTGACATCGAACCGACAGCGATGACGTTCCCCGAACCCGCAACAGCGAGGCACTGCCTCGCGCGGGTTCGTCGGCCGAAGCGCGTGAGCGCGGAGGCCGAGGGGCGTGCAGCCGGGACCGTCGCGCTGTAAGCTGCGCGCGCCTGCCTGGGCGGCGCGGAACGCGCCTGCCAAGGGCAGGCAGGCGCGGGCGGATTTGTCTCCGCCAAATCCGCCAAGTGAATGCGGCCCGGTTGCGCGTCTCAGGGCCGCATCGGACTCCTCCCGCAACGTCGAAAACGCCTATACGGATCCCATATGCGTTCCATACGGAGTCCATACGCAGAAAATTACGACATTTCAGTATCTTGCGATCCCGTCGCTCGAACGGCGAGGCGGCGCTGCGCCGCTCAGAGCGTTGCAAGGTAGTTGGCGATCGCGTCCAGGGTGTCGTCGTCGAAGGACTCCATCAGCCCGAAGCCGCCTGCCCGCGGCGGCAGGCGCCCTGACATCCTCCGGCTCGCGGACGCCTCGGCGCCTCCTGCTCACTCGCGCGCTTGCGCCGGCTTCGGTTCAGTTCCCGATCACCATCGGGATGATCTGGTCCTGGTAGAATCGCACCAGGGTATGCCCGGAGAAGCTCATCGTCACCCAGAACACCGCCAGGATCGCCCCGAGCTTGGGGACGAAGGTCAGGGTCATCTCCTGCACCGAGGTCAGCGCCTGGACCAGGCCGATGGCGAGGCCGACCACCAGCGCCACCGCCAGGATCGGGGTGGAGACGATCAGCGCCGTCCAGAGCGCCTGGCGCAGGATATCGAGGACGGCCGCCTCGGTCATGGCTCAGACCGGCATCCTGAGGATTTCCTGGTAGGCCTCGACCACCTTGTCGCGCACCGCGACCGCGGTCTGCACCGCCAGCTCCGTCGCCGCCAGCGCCTCGACCACCGCCTGCGGATCGGCGCGGCCCGCGAGCCCCGCCTTCGCGGTCTCCTCGCCCGAGCGCAGCGTCTCCATGAAGTCCGCCGCGGCGGTCTTGAAGGCCTCGCCTGCGGTTCGCACCGGCGCGTCCTGCGGCACCGGCTTCGCGACGGCCTGCACCTGGGAATAGAGCTGGGAGGCGAGCGTCGCCTTGATGTCCATGCTTGGGGTCCTTCTTTTTCTAGCGGCGGAGCAGGTCGAGGAGCGAGCTCGCCATCTGCCGGGCCTGGTCGAACATCTTCAGGTTAGCCTCGTAGGAGCGGTTCGCCTCGCGGGCGTCGGCGATCTCGACCAGCATGTCGACGTTGGAGCCCTCGACGTAGCCGTCCTTGCCGGCGAGCGGGTTGTTGGGGTCGTAGGTCCGCGTCAGCTCGCTGCGGTCGAGCTCGACCGGGCCGGTCGCCACCGCCCGGACGTCGCCGTCCTGCAGGAAGGTCTCCTCGAAGGACACCGTCTTGCGCCGATAGCCCGGGGTGTCGGCGTTGGCGATGTTCTCCGAGCTCAGCCGGATGCGCGCGGCCTGCGCCGCCATGCCGCTGGCCGAGGCGGCCATGGTCCTGGTCATCTCGTTCATCGCCGTCCTCCTCAGCGTCCGGTCACGGTCTCGCGCAGGATCGCCAGCGACTTGGCGTAGACCCCCAGCGCCAGGTCGTGCTCCTGCCGCACGTCGGCGGCGCGCATCATCTGATCCTCGAGCGAAACCGAGTTGCCGTTGGGCGTCTCGGCCCCGAAGGCGGTCTGCTCGCGCGGCTCGAAGCCCCGCGGGTCGCCGCCGAAGGCGATGTGCTCCGGGCGGGTCGTCCGCGCCTGGAAGGCCGGGCCGTCGTCGAGCGTCTCGGCGAAGTCGGCGATGTCGCGCGCCAGGTAGCCCGGGGTGTCGGCGTGGGCGACGTTTTCGGCGATCACCCGCTGGCGGGCGGTGGCGTGGGCGGCCAGGGCGCTGGCGAGGTTCAGGAGCGTCAGGTTCATGGGCTGGGTTCTCCGGCCGGGCGGTGTCAATGCGGGCTTAACCCTTGATGGTTGACAAAGGGTAAGCAGGAAGAGGTTGACCATGCTGACGGATTTCACCGCACTCGGGGCCGAGATCGCCCGCATCTCCAACCAGAAGCGGGTGGGCAGGGTCACCGCGGTCGGAACCGCGGCGCTGGAGATCGCGGGCCTGAGCAACCACGCGCGGATCGGCGACCAGGTGGCGATCGGGCTCGGCGGCGGCGGCGCGGCGCTGGGCGGCGAGATCGTCGGCATCTCCGAGGCGCTGGCGCGCGCGATGACCTATGCGCCGCTCGACGGCGCCGCCGTCGGCGACGCGGCGACGCTGCTGGGGCCGGCGGGCGTGCATCCGGCGGAGAGCTGGATCGGGCGCATCGTCGACGCCTTCGGCCAGCCGCTCGACGGCCGGCCGCTGGCACCGGGCGCGGCCAGCGCCACGCTGAGGCGGTCGCCGCCGTCGCCGGCCACCCGCAAGGGGCTGGGGCCGCGGCTCGGCCACGGGCCTCGCGGTCTTCGACACCATCCTGCCGATCGCCCGCGGCCAGCGCATCGGCGTCTTCGCGGGCTCCGGCATCGGCAAGTCGTCGCTGCTGGCGGACCTCGCCCGCGGCATCGAGGCCGAGGTCGTGGTCTATGCGCTGATCGGCGAGCGCGGGCGCGAGCTGCGCGACTTCGTCGACAACGTGTTGGGGCCGAAAGGCATGCAGCGAGCAGTGGTTGTGGCCGCGACCTCGGACCAGGCGCCGTTGATCAAGCGCCGCGCCGCCTGGATGGCGATGGCGGTGGCGGAGGTGTTCCGCGACCAGGGTCGGCACGTGCTGCTGCTGCTCGACTCGCTGACCCGTTTCGCCGAGGCGCACCGCGAGATCGCGCTGACCGCCGGCGAGGCGCCGAGCCTGCGGGGATTTCCGCCGTCGACCGCCAACCTGATCGCGGCGCTCTGCGAGCGCGCCGGGCCGGGGCCGTTCGGCAAGGGCGACATCACCGGCGTCTTCAGCGTGCTGGTCGCGGCCTCCGACATGGACGAGCCGATCGCCGACATCACCCGCGGTGTGCTCGACGGCCACGTGGTGCTCGACCGCGGCATCGCCGAGCGCGGCCGGTTTCCGGCGATCGACGTGCGCCGCAGCGTGTCGCGCAGCCTGCCCGGGATCGCCAGCGCCGCCGAGAACGCCATGCTGGCGAAGCTCCGGCGGGTGCTGACGGCCTACGAGAACGCGGCGCTGATGATCCAGACCGGGCTCTACGCGCCGGGCAGCGATCCGGCGATCGACGAGGCGATCCGGCTCTGGCCGAAGCTCGACGCCTTCTTCACCGAAACCGCCCCTGAAGGGCCGGCGGAGAGCTTCGCGCGGCTGGCGGTGGCGCTGGAACCTTAACCGACCGGCAACCCTTCCACCCGGTTAACGCAACGATACGACAACCAATGCCCCCGGGCCACGCCCCGGGCGGTTGCCGCAGATCGGCGGCACGGCGTATGCACAACTCATGCACAACTTATGCACGCACCGTGTGCATGCGACCTCCCCTTACGGGGCTCGACCGGAGTCTTGAGCGCGCTCCGCAAGCGTCTGCTCCATGTCGAAGATCGTGGCGTAGTACGCGCTGTCGTCGACGCGGATCAGCCCTTCGCGGCTTCGCCGGATGTCGACGATGGTGTACATGATCGCGCAGAGAAAGAGCGCGAAGACGAAGGCGCGCCAGGTGAGCGCGTGGCCGAGCATTCCCATCCGGTTGCCGACGAGAAGGCCTGCAATGAGCCCCCCGGCCAGAACCATGGCCTGGATGAAGGCCGAGATCGGCACCGAGAGGGTCGCCAGCCGGTAGAGATGGGCGTCGAGCACCGCGTTTATTGCTCCGGCCACGAAGGCCTGGATCGGCGGCGGCGTCGGGTCGCGAGTGGCCTCGAGCGTCAGCGGCCAGAGTCGGGACTGTGCGGTGAGCGTCTTTTCGAGGAACGCCTGCGCCTTCGCGGCCGTGTCGATCCGCGTCCCCTTCGGCACGACCCGGGTTTTCGCGTAGTCGAGGATCGCCGTCTGAAGCTCGGTGCGGCCAGGCTCGTCGAGATAGTCGGCGCGCAGGAAGGCCGTGCCGAGCGCGGCCGCCTCGTCGGTGATCGCGCCCTTGATCGAGTCGAAGACCGCGAGCGAGTTGCCGAAGGTGAAGGGAAGGCGAGAAGCAGTCCGAGAAGAGCGAGGAAGGCGTTCATCGTCGTCTCGCTGACGATCTTCTCGACCTCGTCGCCCTCCTCCAGGAGTCGCCTTCGCCGGGCCCGGCCGATGAAGAACCCGACGAGCACAGCGAGCGGCAGAGAAATAAGCAGGATCAGAGCGATCTGCCCGACGCTCAGGGGTGACAGGGTAAGATCGTGGTAGAGGGGGGCGGAGGTCGCAAGCGGCATGGCGTGACTCGTGGGAAGGCTTCGTCCGTCTCCCCCGACAATACGCCCGGCCGGCGGCGCCGGCGGTAAGAATCAACGCTGTTGTCGCCGCAGCAGATGCGGCGGCCGGTCAGTGCAGCGAGCTGAGCAGGTTCAGCAGCCCGTCCGAACCCGAGGCGGTGGCGTTCTGCAAGAGAGTGAGGGCGCTGGCACCGCGGGTGCTGGCCGGGGGGCCGTCGTCGACCTGGGCGCGGGCGAGGAAGCGGTCGATCAGCTTCTCCACCGCAGCGGGATCCTGGAAGGCGGTCAGGTCGTCGGTGCCGAAGAGCGCCCCGGTCTTGTCCGCCAGCACGTCGCGCTGCTGGTCGATGTCGATCTGGCCGAACGAGGTCGGCAGGCCGTAGGCCTTCTCGAACACCTGGCGCAGCGGCTTGGAGGCGAGCACGCTGTACCAGCTGCCGCCCTTGCCCGCGGAAAGATCGGCGACCTCGCGGCGGAAGTTCATCGCCAGGCGCATATTGTTGTCGCTCTCGCCCACCGCCGCCTCGAAGGCGCGGGTCTTGTAGGCGTCGGTGATCGTGGCGGCGAAGCCGGGATCGGCGGTGTTGGGGCCGCCGGCGTCGCCGAAGCCGAAGGCCTCGGAAAGCTTGCAGGTAGGACTTGTCGGTCAGGCGGTTGGCCAGCGAATTGGGATCGATCGTGCCGTCTTCCAGCACCTTGCGGATGAAGGCCTTCTTGTCGATCTCGCTGTCCATGCCGAAGGCGCCGAGCGCCACCTTGAGCAGCCGTCGGTCGGCCACCAGGTCGGCGGCGGAGGTGATGGAGCCGATCTTCTCCTGGAAATAGGCGACATCGCGCGCGACGTCGGGGCTCTTGTCGAAGGCCGCCTGCTGCGAGGCCTGGGTGCGCTCGAGGAACCGCCAGCCGGCGATGCCGGCCAGCGGGATCATGGGCTGGAAGCTCATGGCCGCGGCCCCGTCACGACGCGGCCGGCAGGCCGAGCAGGCGAGTCTCGCGCGGCAAGAGGCCGCGCAGCGCCCGCATCGCCTGGTAGAAGCGGCGGTCGTTCACCGCCTCGGTGGCGGCGGCGAGGTGACCGCGGCTGTCGGGATCCTGGAAGACCTGGGAGAGCTGCTCGATGCCGCGCAGGAGCTGGCCGGCGGCTTCCTCGGGGTCGGCCTCGCCGGCCAGCACCAGCTGGGCGATGTAGCAGACCCGCTTGACCGGGGTCTTGGCCTCGTCGGGGTGGATGGCGTCGCGCAGCCGCAGCACGTTGGCGTCGGGCGTCAGCACATTGAGCCGGGCCCGGCGGTCGCCGTTCTCCATGACGACGCCATTGATCATGATGCGCTCGCGGGGGCCGAGTTTGAGGACGAGGCCGCTCATGCTGCGCTCTCCAAGTTGCCGCGCAGGCCCTTCATGATCGCGGTGTTGATGTCGATCAGCGGCGCGACCCGGGCGCGGCCGGCGAGCACCGCCAGGCTGTGCCGGCGGACGAACTCGGCGAGCGAGATCAGCTGGGCGCGCAACCCTATCGGCAGGCCGTTGCCGTCCTGCATCAGGTCCTCGCTGAGCGTGCCCCAGAGGCGCTGGTTGTCGAAGACGGCCTGGGCCAGGTTGGGAAAGGCGGTCTTGTCGGTCTCGTCGAGGTCCTTCAGGCGACGGGTGACCTGGGCGAAGACCGCGTATTCGGTGCCGCGTTCGGTGCGGATCGGCGTGGCGGCGGCGGCGTAGCCGGAGCGGGCCTGAGCGTTCGGGCTCATCGGTAAACCTCTTCGGGATCAGGCAGGCGCAGGACCGGCCGGGAAGTGGCGGTGACGTCAGGAAGGCCGGGGCGGGCCGAAGCCCGCCCCGCGCCGAGGTGGTTCAGCGGAAGAGCGCGAGGACGTTCTGCGGCGCCTGGTTGGCGATCGAGAGCGCCTGGATGCCAAGCTGCTGCTGCACCTGCAGCGCGCTGAGACGCGCCGAGGCCTCTTCCATGTCGGCGTCGACCATCGCGCCCACGCCGGCCTTCAGCGAGTCGGCCTGCTTGGTCAGGAAGTCGTTCTGCGCCTCGATGCGCGCCTGCGCGGCACCGAACGCCGCCGCGGCGGTGTTGGCGCTGTCGATCAGGGTGTCGATCGAGTCCGGCGTCGCGGTGGCGACGGTCACGGCCGCGCCGAGCGCCTCGAGGTTCTGCGCCGCCACCGAGAAGGTGCCGGTGGTCAGCACGCCGGCCGCGGAGCGGTTGATCGACACGGTGATCGTCTGCGCCGCACCGGCGGCCGAGACCATGTTGATGCCGTTGTACTGGGCCGACTGGGCGATCGAGATGATCGTGTCGGTCAGCGCGGTCACTTCGGACTGCAGCTTGGTCTTGTCGGCGTCCGGGTTCTGGGCCTGGACGACCTTCTCCTGCACCGTCTTGAGGATGTCGGAGACCTGCTCGGCGGCGGTCCGGGCGGTGCCGACCATGGCGGAGGCCGAGGTCAGGGCTTCGCTGAGCTTGCCATAGGACTTCACGTCCGAGGACATCGTCGAGGCGATCGACCAGGACGAGCTGTTGTCCTTGGCGGTAGCGACCTTCAGGCCGGTGGAGATCTCGTTCTGCGCCTTGGCCAGGCCCTTGTTGGTGGCCTTCAGGGTCTGCAGGGCGACGAGCGCGCTGGTGTTGGTCAGAATGCTGGACATGCTAGTTTCCTTGAGTGGCGTGCGGCGCTTTCGACGCTGCGATGTCATGGATGGCCCCGCACATGCGAAGCCGATGAACGCCCTTCTGACTGCTGCGGCCCGGTCCCTTCGGATCCCGCCGCGCCGGCCCTTCGACCGCGTGCTGGCACATTCCCTGAACAGCGTGAAGCAAGGGTGAACGGCGGGCGCGATCATGCTTAACAAAGTCTCGTTAAAACAAACACTTGTTGCGATCCTGGTCGAGGGAGAGTCCACGCCCCGGGGTTAGGAACGGGCCCCCCGGTCAGGGGGCCAGCGCGGCCAGGGCGCCGTTCCGCTCCAGCGTCCGGATGGTGCGGTAGACCGTGGCCAGGGAGATGCGGGCGTCCCGCGCTCGCGCCCGCTCGAAGATCTCGGCCGGCGTCGGGGCGCCCGCCGCACTCGCGCAGGATCTCCAGCACGATCCGCCGCGGATTGGTGTAGCGCAGCCCGGCGGCGCGCAGCATCGCCTCGTCGTCGATCACCTTCCCCGCCGCGCCCATCGCCCGAGGATAGCTCGCGGCAGCCGCGATTTCAAAGCGTCAGAGACGGGCGAGGAAGGCGAGGGCGCGGTCGAGGGCGAGCGCCGCGGCGGCGGGGTCGTGGTCGGGAAGCGACGGGTCGGTGAAGTAGTGGCCGGCGCCCGGATAGCGGTGGACCTCGAGCGCGATCGGCAGGCGGCGCGCGTCGGCGATCCATCCTTGGAGGAATTCCTCGTCGTCGAACGGCTCGGGCTCGGCCATGTGCACCGCGACCGGGGTTCCGGGGCGGGGGTCGGGGGCCAGCGGGGCCGGCCCGTGCAGCAGCAGGACGCCGCGGGTGCCGGGCCGCCGCGCCCAGAGCTCGCCCGCGAGGCCGCCCCCCATCGAGACCCCGGCCAGCACCGTCTCCGGCGGCAGCGCCGCCACCGCCTCCTCGGCCCGGGCGAGCAGGGCCGCGTCGCCGATGGCGTCGTGGATGGCAAAGCCCTCGTCGTAACTGTCGGTGCGCCGGCCAGCATAGAGGTCAGGGGCGACGACGCTGTGGCCGGCGGCGCGGAAGCGGTCGGCGATCGCCGCCTCCGCCGGCCGCAGCCCGAGGATGGAGTGGAAGAGGACGACGTCGGCCATGGCCCGGCTCCCTGATTGCGCGGCGGGGCGGCCCTCGCCGGGTGTGTCTCAAGCCGGACCGGTCGAGGCGCGTTCCACGAGCTCGACGTCGAGCCTCTCGCGGGTGGCCCGGTCGCCGCGCGCGATCAGCACCTCGACCGCGCGGCGGCCCATCGCCGTGGCCGGCTGGCGGATCGTGGTGAGCGGCGGGTCGGTCGCGGCGCCCTCGGGCACGCCGTCGAAGCCGATCACCGAGACCCGGCCCGGCACCGCGATGCCGCCGGCCTTCAGCCACGCGAGCGCCCGCATCGCGATCCGGTCGGATTCCGCGAGGAGCGCCGTCGGTGGCTCCGGCGCGGAGAACAGCTCGGCGAGCGCCGCGTCGATGGTCGCCGGGTCGCCGGTGGTCTCGAAGACCGGCACGCCGCCGGTGTCGATGCCCGCGGCGGCGAGCGCCTCGAAATAGCCTTCGATCCTGAGCCGCGAGGTGGCGTAGTCGGCGTCCTCGCACCCGCTGCATCGTCGCCCGGCCGGCGTGGCCCTCGCCGAGCTCCATCGACAGCACCGCGAAGCGGCGGTGGCCGAGCCCGGTCAGGTGCCCGGCCGCCAGCCGCGCGCCGGCCACGTCGTCGACGCCGATCACCGAGACCTCGTCGTCGGTGTCGCCGAAGGCCATGGTCACGAAGGGCAGCTTTCGCTCGCGGGCGGCCGCGACCAGCCGGTCGGCGTCCTCGATGCAGAAGAGGATCAGGCCGTCGACCACCGCGCTCTTGATGCTCCAGGCCAGCGCGTCCTCGCTGGCCGCGGAGATCAGCGAGATGCCGATGCCGTTGGCGTCGCAGGCGTCGGTGATGCCGGCCATCAGCGACCGGGCGAAGGGGTCTTCGAAGAAATAGCCGAGCGGCTCGGCGGTCGCGACGCCGATGGCGTTGACCTTGCCGGCGCTGAGCAGCCGGCCCATCGGGTCGGGGCCGGCGTAGCCGATGGCCTCGGCCTCGGCGAGCACGCGCGCCCGGACCTCCGGGCGCACCAGGTGCGGCCGGTTGAACACGTTCGAGGCGGTGGCCTTGGAGACCCCCGCTCGTTCCGCCACGTCGCTGAGCTTCGCGCTCCGCCCGGTGAGTCGGCCCATCCGTCGCTCCCGCCGCCTCTCAAGTGCTTGGCGTACCATGCTTCTTGAACCGGTTCAATTTTTTCCTTGACGCCTCGCGTAAGTGGTGTAGGTTTTGAACCGGTTCAAGACTTATCTGAACCGGTTCAGACTACCGAAACCTCTTGAAATGGAGATAGTCATGGTCTTGGCAATCCCTGCCGGCGAACTGCGTTCCGCCCCTCGCCCCGCCGTCATCGACGCGATCCGCGCCGCCTGGCAAGTCCTTCACGAGCGTCGCCTCCAGCGCCTGGCGCTGCGGCGTGCCGCCCGGCTCGGCCCGCGGCTGCTGGCCGACATGGGGATAGACCCCGCCACGGTGCGCGCCGTCTCCGACGGCTGGGACCAGCTCCTGCCCAACGGCTACCTGGTGCAGCCGCGGAGGCGCTAGTGGAGCTTGGTGAGGAGCTCGTCGAGCGACTTCTTGGCGTCGCCGTAGAACATCCGCGTGTTCTCCTTGTAGAACAGCGGGTTCTCGATGCCGGAATAGCCGGTGCCCTGGCCGCGCTTGAGCACGAAGACGTGCTTGGCCTTCCAGACCTCCAGCACCGGCATCCCGGCGATCGGCGAGTTCGGGTCCTCCTGGGCCGCCGGGTTCACGATGTCGTTCGAGCCGATGACGATGGCGACGTCGGTGGAGGGGAAGTCGTCGTTGATCTCGTCCATCTCCATGACGATGTCGTAGGGCACCTTGGCCTCGGCCAGCAGCACGTTCATGTGGCCCGGCAGGCGGCCGGCGACCGGGTGGATGCCGAAGCGCACCTCCTTGCCCTTGGCGCGCAGCCGCTTGGTGAGCTCGGAGACCGACTGCTGCGCCTGGGCCACCGCCATGCCGTAGCCGGGGACGATGATGATCGAATCGGCGTCGTCGAGCGCCGCGGCGACGCCGTCGGCGTCGATCGCGATCATCTCGCCCTCGATCTGCAGCGCCGGGCCGGTGGTGCCGCCGAAGCCGCCGAGGATGACGGAGATGAAGTTGCGGTTCATCGCCCGGCACATGATGTAGCTCAGGATCGCACCGGAGGAGCCGACCAGCGCGCCGGTGACGATCAGCAGGTCGTTGGAGAGCGTGAAGCCGATCGCCGCCGCCGCCCAGCCCGAGTAGCTGTTCAGCATCGAGATCACCACCGGCATGTCGGCGCCGCCGATCGCCATGATCAGGTGCCAGCCGATGGCGCCGGCGATCAGCGCCACCAGGATCATCGCCCAGAGGCCGGCGCCGTAGAAGTAGAGGATGCCGAGCAGCAGGCAGAGCAGCGCCGGCGGCGATGTTGATCTGGTGGCGGAAGGGCAGCGTCAGCGCCTTGGAGTCGATCCGGCCGGAGAGCTTGCCGTAGGCGACGATCGAGCCGGTGAAGGTGATGGCGCCGATCAGGATGCCGAGGAAGATCTCCACGCGCATGATCGAGAGCTCGACCGCCGACTTCTCCGCCACCGTCGCCGCGAAGCCCGCCAGCTGGTCGACGGTGCCGGCGGCGCGTGCCGCCACGGCGCGGCCCGCCTCGATGTGGGCGTTGATGCCGATGAAGACCGCCGCCAGGCCGACGAGGCTGTGGAAGCCCGCGACCAGTTCGGGCATCTGGGTCATCTGCACCCGGCCGGCGACGTAGGCGCCGACGGTGCCGCCGATGATCAGCATCGGGATCAGGAGCCAGTAGTGGCCGACGCCGGGGCCGAAGATGGTGGCGAGCACCGCCAGCGCCATGCCGACGATGCCGAACCAGATCGCGCGCTTGGCCTTCTCCTGGTTGGAGAGCCCGCCGAGCGCGAGGATGAAGAGGACCGCCGCCGCGATGTAGGCGGCCGTGACCAGACCGGTGTTCATGATTTCCCCGCCCCCGTTCAGCTTCTCTGGAACATCGCCAGCATCCGCCGGGTCACCAGGAACCCGCCGAAGATGTTGACCGACGCCATCAGGATCGCGAGTGCCGCGAGGAAGGTGACGAAGCCGCTGCCGGAGCCGATCTGCAGCAGCGCGCCGAGGATGATGATCGAGGAGATCGCGTTGGTGATCGCCATCAGCGGCGTGTGCAGCGCGTGCGCCACGTTCCAGATCACGTAGAAGCCGACGAAGCAGGCCAGCGCGAAGACGATGAAGTGCTGCATGAAGCTGACCGGCGCGACGCTGCCGACCAGCAGCGTGAGCACGCCGCCGACCACCAGCAGCACGGTCTGGCGCTGGCCGGCCTTCTGGATCACGGCGAGCTCGCGCGCGGCCTTGGCCTCCGGCGGTCTCCTCGACGGCCTTCTTCGGCGCCTGCCTGGCGATGGCTGCGATCTTCGGCGGCGGCGGCGGGAAGGTGACGGCGCCGTCGTGGGTGACGGTGGCGCCGCGGATCACGTCGTCCTCCATGTTGACCACCGGCACCCCGTCCTTGCCGGGCGTCAGGTCGTCCATCATGTGGCGGATGTTGTTGGCGTAGAGCGTCGAGGACTGCGTCGACATCCGCGACGACCAGGTCGGTGTAGCCGACGATCTTGACGCCGTTCTTGGTCTCGAAGAGCTTGCCGGGCTTGGTCAGGTCGCAGTTGCCGCCCTGCTCGGCCGCGAGGTCGACCACCACCGAGCCGGGCTTCATCGCCTCGACCATGTCCTTCAGCCACAGCTTCGGCGCCGGGCGGCCGGGGATCAGCGCGGTGGTGATGACGATGTCGACGTCCGGCGCCTGGGCGCGGAACAGCTCGAGCTGCTTCTCGCGGAATTCCGGTGACGAGGGCGCGGCGTAGCCGCCGGTGGCGGCGCCGTCCTGGCTCTCGGGGAAGTCGAGGAACAGGAACTCGCGCGCCCATCGATTCGATCTGCTCGGCGACCTCGGGGCGCACGTCGAAGGAGCGCACGATGGCGCCGAGGCCGCGGGCGGTGCCGATGGCCGAGAGGCCGGCGACGCCGGCGCCGATCACCAGGACCTTGGCCGGCGGCACCTTGCCGGCGGCGGTGATCTGGCCGGTGAAGAAGCGGCCGAAGTTCTCGCCGGCCTCGATCACCGCGCGGTAGCCGGCGATGTTGGCCATCGAGCTCAGCGCGTCCATCTTCTGGGCGCGGCTGATGCGCGGCACCATGTCCATGGCGATGGCGGTGACGCCCTTGGCCTTGAGGCTCTCCAGGAGCTCGGCGTTCTGGGCGGGGTAGACGAAGCTGATGACGATCTGGCCCTTGCGGGCGCGCTCGATCTCCTCCGCCGAGGGGGCGCGGACCTTGGTGACGATATCGGCCTGCGCCCAGAGCGTCGTCGGCGCCGGCAACCACCTCGACGCCGGCCTGCGCGTAGTCGGCGTCGGCGAAGCGGGCCGCGACGCCGGCGCCCGCCTCGATCAGGCAGTCGTAGCCGAGCTTCTTCAGCGCCGCGGCGGACTGCGGCGTCAGCGCCACCCGCTTCTCGCCGTCGAAGGTCTCCCTGGGCGCACCGATCTTCACGCTGTTCGCTCCCCCTGTCCCGGACCGCGCGGCGGCGGCCCCCGAGGGCCTGTCCCGAAGTCATTTTCTTGCGCGGACGCCAGCGCGTTTTATGGTTCGTTACCGGCGGTGTCAAACCTCGCGATTGCGGTGCCCGCCCGGATGGGCGGGCACCGCCGGACGCGAGGCGCCGGCTCAGTGCAGGCCGGGAGGGGCGCCGGCGGGCGCGTCGAGCCGGCCGTTCGCCGCCACGGCGCCGTCGCCGGCCGGGGCCTCGTCGGGGAACACCGCCTCGCCGTGGTCCGCCGCCGTCTCCGGCGCCGGCGCGGCCTCGGGCTCCGGGCCGCCGAGCCCGCCGTGGCTCTCGGCAGCTGCGGCGCGCGCCAGCGGCTCCGGCGCCGGGTCGTCGCCGAAGATGCCGCCGAACGGCATGGCGGCTGCGGGGGCGTCGGCCTCGGCGGCTTCACCGGTCAGGCGCATGTCGGCCACGTCCCTCAGCCCGACGGCCGGCGCGACGTACTCGAAGTCGATCAGGCGCAGGCCCTGCGCGCCGAGCTCCTCGAACTTGGCGCGGAAGCTCTCCCAGGTGGCGTCGGTCCAGAGATAGTGGCCGCCGCTGCCCGGCAGGAACGCGCCGCTGTAGCGCAGCTCGCTGCCGACGCGGTGCACGTTCAGATCGACCAGCCGGAGCCCCTGGTCGCTGAGCTGCCGCCAGTTCTGCACGAAGCTGGCGCGGGTGTCGCCGGCCCGGAGCGCGTGTCCCCCGGTCCCGGCCAGGAAGACGCCGGTGTAGCGGTCGCTGGAGCCGACGCGCTGCACGTTGATGTCGACCAGCCGCAGGCCGCGGGCGCTCCATTGCTGCCAGCGGTCGCGGAAGGCGGGCCATTCCGAGTTCACCCAGAGGCCATGGCCGCCACTTCCGGGCAGGAAGACCCCGGAGTAGCGGTCCTCGCCGCCGGCGCGATGGATGTTCAGATCGACCAGGCGCAGGCCGTCGCGGCTCCACTCCTGCCACTTGTCGCGGAAGCTCTGCCAGGAGACGTTGGCCCAGAGACCGTGGCGGCCGGTCCCCGGCAGGAAGACGCCGGAATAAAGCGTCCGCTTGCCGGCGACGCGCACCTGGATGTCGTGCAGGCGCAGCCCCTGGGCGCTCCAGGCCTGCCATTTCTGCGTGAAGCCCGCCCATTCGTCGTCGACCCAGAGCCCGTAGCGGCCGGTTCCCGCCCGCCAGACCCCGGAATAGCCGGTCCGGAAGAAGCGGTGATAGAGCTGCGCCACGGTCTGGCGGTCGCCATAGGACATATGCTCGCGCTGGCCGATGGTGACCCCTGGTTGCTTGGGCACGATCGCGGGCTTGCTGTGGTCCTTGGCAAAGTTCGTCGCCCCGTAGTGCATGATCGAGCCGTAGTCGTAGTCGAAGTAGTCGGTGCTGCCCGGCTGCTTCTGGAAGTTACCGACGAAATCCGGATCGATGTTGTCCCACTTGATCGTGACGAACTTGTCACGGTCGGAGCGAGACTGCTCGTGGTAGACGCCGATGGCGTGCAGCAGCTCGTGCACGAGGATCTTCCACGAATGCTTGTCACTGAACAGCAGCGGCTGCTTGCCGCCGACCATGCCGACCTTCGACCGGCTCCAGCCGAGGTCGCCGTTGCTGCTGATCTCGACGTAGTTTTTCTGGTTGGTCCGCTTGACGAAGCGGATCGCCGAGTTGGCCTCGATATGGGCGATGGCGTCGCCGACCCGCGACGGGTCCGGGACGTCGGCGTTGATGCTGTAGACCACCACGCCGTTCGGCCAGAGAAAGCGCGAGTCGGTCGGCAGGCCGATGTCCCGCTGCGCCGGTGCCTCGTCCCCGGCCTCGCTGCCCGCCATCTGCCGGGACTTCAGCTCGGCCTCGATGCGCGCGGTCTCGGCCTCGACCTCCGCTTCGCTGCCCATGTCGATGCAGCCCTCGTAGACGCAGGTGCCGTCCGGCATCACCCGGTACTCGACCGGGAAGTTCACGAGGCCGGGACCGTTCAGGTAGCCGCGACCGGTCCTGACGCCGAGCGCCATGTGGTCGTCCGCCGAATGCGTCTCCTGCGATTGGTCGGTCTGGGAAATATCTTCCATCTGTTCTCTCCAATGTTACTGCACCATGATCCGAAAAAGCCGGAGTGGCGTAAGTCAGTACGGGAATAGATCCACGATAAAGTCTTTTTGTTCACTGCTCGGCAGGCGAACTTCCGATGTGTTTATGAAGCGCTCGATCGCGCCGTTCCTGTCTTCGCCGGAGACGCGCACGTTCAGGCACAGGGGCTGCTCCGCCGGCGCGGGAGGCGCCGGAAGGTCCAGGGTGATCCGGCCGTCCGCCGCGACCTCGACCCGGTCGGCGCGATGCGCGGATATCGCTCGGGCCGGGCCGTCCAGGGCGCTCTGGTCGTCGACGCGCATCTCGACGGTGACGCGGGATAGCCCGGCGGAATGGTTGCGAAGGCGCAACGTCACGATCACGGTGTTCCCCACGCTGGCCGGTCAAAAGGCGGTCGGGTCGCTCGCCGGAACTATCGGCGGAACCGGAAATATCCTGGGCTGAAAATTAACTCCGGCGTTTCAGAGCATAACACAGTCCGTCCCGCATCGGGCCGTGTTCACGTGATCGTGACGCGATCAGCCCAGGCGCCCGTCGAAAGCGCGCGTGTAAAGCTCGCGCGCGTCGGCCACCGAGAGCTGGCGGGGGTTGCCGCCGGCGGTGGGATCGGCGACGGCCATCACGGCCATCTCGTCGAAGCGGACGTCGTCGACGCCGATCTTGTCCAGGGTGTGCGGGATGCCGAGGTCGCGGCGCAGGCGCAGGATGAAGTCGAGAAAGCCGGTGAAGCCGTCCTCGATCCCGAGCCAGGCGGAGAGGCGGTCGATCTTGTCCCAGAGCGCCTCGCGGTTGAAGTCGAGCACGTAGGGCATGAAGACGGCGTTGGTCAGGCCGTGGTGGGTGTTGTAGAGCGCGCCCACCGGGTGTGACAGCGCGTGGATGGCGCCGAGGCCCTTCTGGAAGGCCGTCGCGCCCATCGCAGCCGCAGCCAGCATGTTGGCGCGGGCCTCGAGGTCGGCGCCGTCGCGGTAGGCGCGCGGCAGGTAGTCCTTGCAGAGCCGGATGCCCTCGACGGCGATGCCCTCGGCCATCGGGTGGAAGGCGGGGCTGGCATAGGCCTCCAGGCAATGCGCCAGCGCGTCCATGCCGGTGCCGGCGGTGAGCGACGGCGACAGGCCGACGGTGAGCTCGGGGTCGAGGATGACCTCCCGCGGCATCATGCCCGGATGAAAGATCACCTTCTTGGTATGGGTGGCGAGGTTGGTGATGACGCCGGCGCGGCCGACCTCGGAGCCGGTGCCGGCGGTGGTGGGCACCGCGACCACCGGGGCGATGCCGTTCCGGTCGGCGCGGGTCCACCAGTCGCCGATGTCCTCGAAGTCCCACATCGGACGGGTCTGGCCCTTCATGAAGGCCACGACCTTGCCGCAGTCCAGCGCCGAGCCGCCGCCGAAGGCGACGACGCCGTCGTGGCCGCCGTCCCGCAGCACCTCGAGACCGGCGGCGACGTTCGCCTCGGTGGGATTTGGCCGGACCTCGGAGAAGACCTCGGCGCGCAGACCGGCGGCTTCGAGCAGGCCCAGGGCGCGCCCGGTGATCGGCAGCGACGCCAGGCCCGGGTCGGTGACGAGCAGCGGCCGGGTGATGCCGGCGCTGGCGCAAGCCTCGGGCAGCTCGTCGATGCGGCCAACGCCGAAGCGGATCTTCGTCGGGAAATTCCACGTGGCGGTGGCGACCATGCTCAAAGCTTCCGCAGGTGGTAGGATTTCGGCCGGGTCACGCTCAGGAAGCCCAGCGCCGAGAGCGCCGCGCCGCGGCCGGTGTCCTTGCAGCCGGTCCAGCACAGCGCCGGGTCGAGGTAGTCGGCGCGGTTCATGAACACCGTGCCGGTCTCGATGCGGGCGCCGATCTCCGCCGCCTTGTCGGTATCCCCGGTCCAGATCGAGGCGGTCAGGCCGTAGCGCGAGTCGTTCATCAGCGCGATCGCCTCCTCGTCGCCCTCGACCGGCATGATGCCGACCACCGGGCCGAAGCTCTCCTCGGTCATCACCCGCATCGAGTGGTCGACCCCGGTGAGGATCTGCGGGGCGAGGTAGGCGGTGTCGCCGGTGTCGGCGGGGAAGAGGCCCGGGTCGACCAGGGGCTTGGCGCCGGCGGCGACGGCCTCGGCGGTCTGGGCGCGCACGGTGTCGGCGAAGCGGCGGCTCGCCATCGGGCCCAGCGTGGTGTCGGGTTCGAGCGGGTTGCCGAGCCGGTAGCCGGAGACCAGCGCCACCGACTTCTCGACGAAGGCGTCGTAGAGGCCGCGCTGGACGTAGATGCGCTCGATGCCGCAGCAGCACTGGCCGGAGTTGTACATCGCCCCGTCCATCAGCGTCTCGACCGCGGCGTCGAGATTGGCGTCGGCGCGGACGTAGCCGGGATCCTTGCCGCCGAGCTCGAGGCCCGAGCCCGGTGAAGGTGCCGGCGGCGGCGCGCTCGATCTCGCGGCCGCCGCGCACGCTGCCGGTGAAGTTGATGAAGTCGAAGCCGCGCTCGGCGATCAGCTCGGCGGTGGTGGCGTGGTCGAGGAAGAGGTTGCTGAAGAGGCCCTCGGGCAGGTGGGCGAAGGCCTGGGCCAGGCGCTCGCCGGCCAGCGGGGTCTGGCTCGCGTGCTTCAGCACCACGGCGTTGCCGGCGATCAGCGCCGGGACGATGGTGTTGATCGCGGTCAGGAACGGGTAGTTCCAGGGCGCGATCACCAGCACCAGCCCAAGCGGCTCGCGGGCGAGCACGCGGCGGAAGCGGTCGCTGTCCTCGACCACCACCGGCGCCAAGGCGCTTTCGGCGATCCCGGCCATGTAGGCGGTGCGCTCGCGCACCCCGCCCATCTCGCCGCCGTAGCGGATCGGGCGGCCCATCTGCCAGGCCAGCTCGGTGACGAGATCGGCGTTGACCCGGTCGAGCCGCGCCACCCCTTCCTCGACCAGCTCGATCCGCTCGGCGAGCGGCCGCGCCGCCCATCGCTTCTGCGCCGCGCGCGCGGCCGCGAGCCTGGCCCGGACGCTGTCGGCCGCCTCCACGGGACGGCTGGCGTAGACGCTGCCGTCGACCGGCGAGATGCAGCGGATCTCTTCCATCGGACTTCCCCTCACGCCCGCTCGAAGCCGCGGGCGACTTCCCAGTCGGTCACCCTGCGGTCGCATTCGGCCTGCTCCCAGCGGGCGGCGTGGACGTAGTGATCGACGACGTCGTCGCCGAGCGCCGCGCGCAGCATCTTCGAGCGGCGGAGCGCCTCGGTGGCGTCGCGCAGGGTCCTGGGGATCTCGCGCACCCGGCTCGCGCGATAGGCGTCGCCGCGGAACTCGGGCTCGAGCTCGAGGTTGCGCTCGATGCCGGCGATGCCGGCGGCGAGCTGCGAGGCATAGGCGAGGTAGGGGTTGAGGTCGGCGCCGCCGACCCGGCACTCGACGCGCACCGCGGCGCTGTCCTCGCCGACCAGCCGGTAGCCGGCGGTGCGGTTGTCGGTCGACCAGACCGCCTTGGTCGGGGCGAAGGTGCCGGCGGTGAAGCGCTTGTAGCTGTTGACGTAGGGCGCGAGGAACCAGGTGATCTCGCCGGCATGGGCCAGGAGCCCGGCGAGATAGCTGCGCATCAGCCGCGACATGCCGTGCCGCTCGCCGGGATCGAAGAACGCCGGCGCGCCGTCGAGGCGGCGCAGCGACTGGTGCAGGTGGCTGGACGACCCGGCGGCGTGCTGGTCGTACTTGGCCATGAACGTCACCGAGCGGCCTTTGGACCAGGCGATCTCCTTGACCGCGTTCTTGACGATGGCGTGGGCGTCGGCCGATGTCAGCGCCTCGGCGTAGCGGACGTTGATCTCCTCCTGGCCGGCGCTGGCCTCGCCCTTGGAGCTCTCCACCGGGATGCCCGCGGCGTTCAGCCCGGTGCGGATCGCCCGCATCACCTCTTCCTCCTTGGTGGTCTGGAAGATGTGATAGTCCTCGTTGTAGGGGCTGACCGGGCGCATGCCGCGATAGCCCGCGGCGTGCAGTTCGGCGTAGCTGTCGGCGAACAGGAAGAACTCGAGCTCGGAGGCCATCATCGCCTCGTAGCCCAGCTCGCGCAGCCGGGCGAGCTGGCGCTTCAGCACGGCGCGCGGCGAATGCGGCACGTCGGCGTGGGTGTGGTGGTCGAGCACGTCGCAGAGCACCAGCGCGGTGCCGTCGAGCCAGGGGACGCGGCGCAGGGTGGCGAGGTCGGGCTTCATCACGTAGTCGCCGTAGCCGGCCGCCCAGCTGGTGGATTTGTAGCCCGGGACGGTCTCCATCTCGAGGTCGGTGGCGAGCAGGTAGTTGCAGCCGTGGGTTTCCTGGTGCCCGCTCGACAGGAAGAACTCGGCCTGGAAGCGCTTGCCCATCAGCCGGCCCTGCATGTCGACCTGGGCGACCAACACGGTGTCGATGCTGCCTTCGGCGACCGCCCGCGCCAAATCCTGCAGGGTCAGTTCGCCCGGCATCTCTCCCCCCGCACGGCCTCTTTTCGTGCCTGCTGCAGGCTAGAGAGCGCCCCTGAGGCTGGCAAGGGCGTTTCGCAAGGCCTGGTTAGTGGGTCAGGGCCTCGGCGCCGAGAAACAGCATCGCGCCGACCACGACGGTGACGGCGATCGAAACGAGGCCGAGCGCCGCGCCTGCCAGCGTCACCAGCCCGTCGCGCTCCACCAGGCCGATGCCGGCAAGGCAGAGCGCCGAGGCGGGGATGTAGCCGCTGAGCGGGATCGGCGCGAACAGCGCCAGCGCCACTAGGAACAGGAAATAGCCGAGCGCCCGCTCGGCCTGCGGCGCGAACACGTAAGCGAGCCGCGGCCGCACGATCCGCTCGATCGGGCGGATCACCGGGCCGAGCCAGAGCACCAGCTTCTGGAAGCGCTTGCGGCCGACCCGGGTGCGCAGCACGAAGGCCGGCAGCCGCACCTGCTCCAGGCCGAGCGCCATCTGGGCGGTGAGCAGGATCACCGGGATCGAGGTCACCATGTTGGAGCCGACCGGCATCGGCAGCATGTTGATCAGCGCGAAGAGCAGGATGCACCAGCCGAAGGAGCGGTCGCCCAGGGTCTCCATCAGCTCGCCCAGCGACATGTCGGCGCTGCGGGCGGGATCGCGCGCCGCCCGCACCAGCCGCCGCGACAGGCGTCGCCGAAACGGGGTCGGAAGGTTGATCACCGGGATTGCCACCGCTGAACCATGCCGGAGTGGCGCCTCCCCCGCGCGGATCCGGGAACCGAGCTGCGGCACCCTGCGGCGCCACCCTCGCCCGATCATCTGCGCCGGGCGCCCGGCAAAATCAAGCCGGATGGCCCAGGTTCGACGGCACGGACCCGGCGATCAGCCGCCGAACATCAGCCGCGGGAACCACAGCACCAGCTCGGGAAACACGAAGACCAGCCCCACCGCCAGCAGCTGGCAGAGCACGAACGGCACGATGCCCTTGTAGATGTCGATGGTGGTGACCTCCGGGGGCGCCACGCCCTTGAGGTAGAACAGCGAGAAGCCGACCGGCGGGGTCAGGAACGAGGTCTGCAGCGTCACCGCGAACAGCACCACGAACCAGGTCAGGTCGTAGCCGAGGCCCGAGATCACCGGGGCCACCAGCGGCAGGATGATCAGCGAGATCTCCAGCCAGTCGAGGAAGAACCCGGCGATGAAGGCGATGAACAGGATCATCAGCACCTTGCCCTCCGGCCCGAAAGGGATGGCGTTGAGGGTGCCGGCGATGAACTGGTCGCCGCCGAGCTGGCGCAGGGTGACCGCGAACAGCGTCGCGCCGAGGAAGATGCCGAAGATGAAGGCGGTGGTGACGGTGGTCTTCTCGATCACCTCCTTCAGCACCGGGTAGCTGAGGCGGCGGTTGGCGAGCGCCAGCAGCGTCGCGCCGAAGGCGCCGAGACCCGAGGCCTCGGTCGGGGTGGCGACGCCGAAGAAGATCGAGCCGAGCACCGCGAAGATCAGCAGCAGCGGCGGCAGCACGGCGAGCAGGGTGTCGCGCACCAGCTGGGCGGTGACCGGCGGCAGGTCCCGTGGCGCCGGGGCCATCTTCGAATTCAGCCGGGCGCCGATCAGGATGTAGGCGATGTAGATGAAGCCCAGCATCAGCCCGGGCACCAGCGCCCCGAAGAACAGGTTGCCGACCGACAGCGACAACTGGTCGGCCATGATGATCAGCATGATCGAGGGCGGGATCAGGATGCCGAGGGTGCCCGAGGAGGCGACGACGCCGCTGGCGAAGGCCTTGCTGTAGTGCTGCTCGAGCATGATCGGCATCGACAGCATCGCCAGCAGCACCACCGAGGCGCCGACGATGCCGGTGGAGGCCGCCAGCAGGATGCCGATCAGCACCACCGCCAGCGCCAGGCCGCCGCGGAACCGGCCGAACAGCTGCACGAAGTTCAGCATCAGCTTCTCGGTGACGCCGGAGCGTTCCAGCATCAGGCCCATGAAGATGAACATGGGCAGCGCCACCATGATCCAGTTCGACATCTGGGCGTAGATGCGCTGGATGAAGATGCCGTAGAGCCGGTAGCTGGTCAGGAAGTTGGTGTCCCAGTCCAGGTAGGTCGAGCCCAGCACCGCGATGTTGGAGAACAGGATCGCGACGCCCGCCAGCACCCAGGCGATGGGAAAGCCGCTGAAGATCATCGCGATGAACGTGAGCAGCATCGCGATGACGAGGATTTCGTGCGTGGGCATCGGGGCGGTCCTCGGGAGAGGGGGAGCGGCGGGTCAGATCGGACGCGGGAAGCCGAACAGATAGGCGGTCACCCGCAGCAGCCGCGACAGCGCCGCGAGGCCGAGGTAGAGAAAGGCGATCACGATCACCGACTTGATCAGCCAGCGATAGGGCAGCCCGCCGGGCGCTGCCGATACCTCCTTCAGCGTGTAGGCACGCTCGACGAAGGGCAGCGCGTTGGCGACGATGATCCAGACCAGCGGCAGGACGACGAGCAGCAGCCCGAGGAACTCGATCCAGGCCCGGGTCCGCGGCGAGAAGCGCTCGGCGATCACGTCGACCCGGACGTGGCCGTCCATCTGGACGCCGTAGCCGAGGCCGAGCATGAAGCCGATGGCGTAGAGGTGCCACTGCAGCTCTTCCATGGCGATGAAGTTGGTGCCGATCAGGTAGCGCAGCGTCACGTTGATCACGATCAGGACGATCAGCACCACCCAGATCCAGTTGAAGACCGCGGCCAGCCCGTGCACGAAGCCGTCGATGGCCGCGCTGATCCGGGTCTGCGGGAAGTCGAGCGCGTGGCCGCGCGCGGCCGCCGCCTCCACGGCGTCGAGGTCGACGCGGTATTCCGGCATGGCGGTGCCCTCCCTCGTCCCCTATTCGGGGACGGCCCCGGCCGCGACGGCCGGGGCACGCCGATCGGTGCGGACTACTGGTTCTTGTCGTAGACGTTCACGCGCATCCAGTTGCGCGGCAGGTAGCCGTGTTCCTTCCAGGGCGCGAGCTCCTTCTGGAAGTCCATCATCGAGGCGTAGACCTTGCCGAACTGCGGCGTCCTCGGCGGACTTGCGCTTCATCACCGTCTGGGTCGCGCCGTAGAAGGCCTCGAGCACGTCGTCGTGATAGATGTGCAGCTTCACGCCCTCGGCCTCGAAGCGCTTGAGCACCGCGCCCTGCAGCGCCTCGGCCTTGGCGATGGCGTAGGCGTTGCCGGCCATGCAGGCCGTCTCGATCAGGCTCCGGGTCTCGGGCTGGAGCGCGTTCCAGACGTCGAGGTTGACGTAGAGGAACTGGTTGGTCGAGGGCTGGTGCCAGCCGGGCAGGTAGTAGTTCTTGGCCACCTGGTAGAAGCCGAGCTGCTCGTCCACCGTGGGCAGCGAGAACTCGGTGGCGTCGAGCACGCCGGTCTCCAGCGCCTGGTAGAGCTCGCCGCCGGGCGAGCAGCGTCACCGACATGCCGAACTCGGACATGATTTCGCCGCCGAGGCCGGCGGCGCGGAACTTCAGCCCCTTCAGGTCGTCGACGCTGTTGATCTCCTTGCGGAACCAGCCCGCCGCCTCGGGGCTGATGGTGCCGCAGCTGACCGGGTGCACGTTGTAGGGCGCGAAGGTCTCCTCCAGCAGCTCCTTGCCGCCGTGGAAATTCATCCAGGCCAGGAAGTCGGTGGCCTCCAGCCCGAAGGGCGTGGCGCCGAACAGCGCCGAGGCCGGCACCTGGCCGATCTCGTAGCCCATCCAGGAATAGCCGGCGTCGATCGCGCCGGTCGAGACGTTCTCGAAGATCGACAGCGCCGGCACCACCGTGCCCGGGCTCGGCGACCTGCAGGTCGATGTTGCCGCCGGAGGCCGCGCGCAGCTGGTCAGCGACCCACGGCATGGTGTCGCCGAGCGCGGTCAGGGTCGAGGCGAAGCTCATCGGGACCTGCCAGCGCACCTTCTCCTGCGCGGTGGCCAGCCCCGGAAACGCAACAGAAAATGCGGCGCCGACGATCATCGTCGTCCCGAGAACTCTTGATATTCTGGACACTTCTATGAACTCCCCGTTTTCGATTTCATAATTGTTCCAGAGCGATACGGCTGCACCCCCCCAAAGTCAACGCCGATGGCCGGCCACGCGGGCAATATCGCGGCGCCCGACGAAGTGATACGGTCGGAACCGGTGGTCGGCGGGGGGCGGGAGATGGACCCTGAGAGCAAGCGGTCGGGCGCCTACCCGATCGAGCGGCGCGCGGGCGAGGTGGAGCGGCTGCGCCTCCAGAGCGAGGCGCTGGCCGCGGACACCGCGGTGATGCTCGACCGCATCGGGGTCGGGCCCGGGTGGCAATGCCTCGATCTCGCCTGCGGCCCGCGCGGCATCACCGGCGAGCTGAGCCAACTTGTGGGCGCCTCCGGGCGGGTGCTCGGCCTCGAGTACGACCCCGCCTTCGTCGAGATGGCGCGCACGACGGCGCCCGCGAACGTCGCCTTCGTGCAGGGCGACGCCTATCGCACCGGCCTCGACGCGGCGAGCTTCGACCTGGTGCACGTGCGCTTCCTGGCCTGCACCGCCGGCGATCCCGAGAGGCTGATCGCCGAGGCGCTGCGCCTGGCCCGTCCGGGCGGCTTCGTGGCGCTGCAGGAGGCCGACGGCACCACCCTGCGCTGTCATCCGCCGCATCCCGCCTGGGACGCGCTCCGCCGCGCCTGGATCGGCAGCTTTCCCGACGGCGGCGGCGAGCCGATCGCGCAGCAGCTCTACCGGCTGCTGCGCCGGGCCGGACTTCGGGAGGTGCAGTACCGCCCGGTCCTCGTCGGGGTGCGCGCCGGCGACCCCTGGGTCGACTACCTGCCCGCCACGGTGGAGTCGCTGCGTGCCCGGGTGCTCGAGCGCGGCCTGATCGCCGCCGCCGACTTCGAGCCGACGCTGGCCGCCTGCCGCCGGCACCTGGCCGATCCGGACACGGTGTTCACCGCCTTCACCGTAGTCCAGACCTGGGGCCGCGTCGCGGTCGGCCGGTTGACGCCGCGCCGCGCGCCCCTAGCTCGCCCGGGGGGCACTCCCTGCCCGGCGAGACCCGAACGCGTGCGCGCAATCCCGATCCCGGTCCAGACCGTGGGCCTGCTCATCATGTCGAACGTCTTCATGACCTTCGCCTGGTACGGGCACCTGAGGTTCAAGAACCTGCCGATGCTGGCGGCGATCCTGATCAGCTGGGGCATCGCGCT
Organism: uncultured Alphaproteobacteria bacterium; assembly: GCA_963847795.1. Taxonomy (GTDB): domain Bacteria; phylum Pseudomonadota; class Alphaproteobacteria; order Rhodobacterales; family Rhodobacteraceae; genus Amaricoccus. Next base: position 687,614 of record CAWKBH010000006.1, on the reverse strand, counting down.
CGGCGAATACATGCTGCAGGTGCCGGCCAACCGCATCGGCTACGGCTATTTCAGCGCCGCCCAGCTCAAGACCATCCAGGAGGTCATCACCCTGACGATCTTCGTCGTCTTCTCGGTGCTCTGGCTGGGCGAGCCGATCCGCTGGAACTACCTTGTCGGCTTCGGCTTCATCATTGTCGGCGCCTGGTTCGTGTTCCAGAAGTTCTGACCGGGAAGGGAGGGCGACATGCGCGAGCTCTACGAACGGGTATCCCAGGCCTACTTCGCGGTCGCGACCTGGTTTCTGATCCTCATCGCCATCACCCTCTTCCTCGGCGGGGTGTGGGAGGTGGCGGCCGCGCTCCTGCACGGCGACATCCTCGGCGTCCTCGACAGCGTCGGCCTCATCATCATCGGCTTCGCCATCATCGAGACCTCGAAGTTCATCGCCGAGGAGGAGCTGCTGCGGCAGAAGGAGCTGCGCTCCGCGGTCGAGTCGCGCCGCTCGCTGACCAAGTTCATCACCATCATCGTCATCGCCGCCTCGCTCGAGGCGCTGGTGATGATCTTCGAGACCAGCCGCACCGACGTGAGCCGGGCGATCTACCCGGCGGCGCTGTTTGCGACCGCGATGTTCGCGCTGGTCGCGCTCGGGCTGTTCCAGTGGCTGTCGAGCCGGATCGCCACGCCGCCGGACGATGCAGAGCAGGTCGGCGAAAACGCCCTCGACCATCACGGCGCCGAACGCGAAGAGGAATGACGGGTCCCGCCTTGCGCGACCCCGCGTTCGGTGCATCCTTGGCACCGCTGATCGGAAGGAAGGAAAGCCGATGAAATACCGGACTCTGGGCAACAGCGGCACCGCGGTCTCGATGCTGTGCCTCGGCACCATGACCTTCGGCTCGGAGGCCGACGAGGCGGCGTCGCACGCGATCCTCGACGACTACGTCGCGGCCGGCGGCAACTTCATCGACACCGCCGACGTCTACAGCGGCAGCGCCTCCGAGGAAATCATCGGGCGCTGGCTCGCGGCGCACCCGACCGAGGCGGCGCAGATGGTGGTCGCCACCAAGGGCCGGTTCCCCACCGGAACGGGGCCGAACGACCTCGGCACCTCGCGCCGGCACCTGACCCGGGCCCTCGACGCCTCGCTGGCGCGGCTCGGGGTCGAGCAGATCGACCTCTACCAGATGCACGCCTGGGACGCGCTGACCCCGCTGGAGGAGACGCTGCGCTTCCTCGACGACGCCGTGAGCGCCGGCAAGATCGGCTACTACGGCTTCTCCAACTACCTCGGCTGGCAGATCACCAAGGCGGTGCACCTGGCGAAGGCGGCCGGATGGGCGGCGCCGGTGACGCTGCAGCCGCAGTACAACCTGCTGGTCCGCTCGATCGAGCTGGAGATCGTGCCGGCGTGCCTCGACGCCGGCATCGGCCTGCTGCCCTGGTCGCCGCTGGCCGGCGGCTGGCTGGCCGGCAAGTATCAGCGCGACATGCTGCCCACCGGCGCCACCCGGCTCGGCGAGAATCCCGAGCGCGGCATGGAGGCCTACGAGGCGCGCAACGCCGAGGAGCGGACCTGGCAGATCATCGGCGCGGTCGCCGACGTCGCAAAGGCGAAAGGCGTCGGCGCCGCCGAGGTGTCGCTCGCCTGGCTGGCGGCGCAGCCCGCGGTGACCTCGGTGATCCTCGGCGCGCGCAAGCCCGAGCAGCTCGCCGCCAATCTCCGGGCCGCGGATCTCGAACTGACGGCACAGGAGCTGGCCATGCTCGGCGAGGTCAGCGCGCCCGTGCTTCCGGACTACCCCTATGGCATCCTGGGCGTCGCCCAGCGCCACCGCAGGATCGAAGGCGGCCGCTAGGGCGTTGCTCCGACCTGACGCAAGGCGCGAGGACCCATTCGCGGCGGCGCCGATCGCCTGCGCCGAACCGCGCCGCTTTCCCGCGCGATTTGTCCGTCGACAAATCGTGCCGCGCACGCCCCCCCCGAGGGCGTGCGCGTTGCCGCGCCCGCCGGGGCATGCGCGCCCCGATTACGCGCGTCGGTCCAGGCTGCATGCCCCTCGCCCTCCGCAAGCTTGCTCCGGGCGACGGACCGGGCGGCGCGCCACCGGCGCGCCGCTGATCCGGTCCGGGCGCCCCTCCGGCAGCGGCTGGTCCGCAGTTGGCGCAAAGCGGACGCAGGCGGAGTCATGATCCGTCGCCTGCGCTCTGCTGTCGCCGATTTATGACCACACCGCCTGGGCCGGGACCGCTCAGTTCGACAGGCCGACCCGGCTGTTGGCCTCGACGATCATTGGGTGGAAGCTGAAGACGTCGCGCGAGGCGGGATCGACGTCGACCTTGATCCAGTGGACGTTGGGGCTGCCGAAGGTCTGCACCCGGGTCAGGTTCGGGATCATGTGGGTGGCGTCGGTGAGCGGCTTGTCGATCTTGAAGTAGTGCGTGTCGCCGTGGACGACCACCACCTGCCCGTCGAACTTCTCGGTCTCGGCGACCAGCGCGTCGAGGAAGGCGGCGTAGCCGTCCTTGCCGGGCAGGCGGCTCTCGTCCTGGTCCTCGGTCTCGGGAATGTCGAAGCCCGGATCGCCCTGGAAGACGACCATGAGCCCCTTGTCGCCCTCGGCCGCCGCCTTGGCGAAGGAGTCGCGCAGCCAGCTGATATTGGCGGCGTCGCGCTCGGCCCATTCGGCGTTGTCGGCCGCGCATTGCTCGGGCGTGCGGGCGCTCTTGGCGGTGCAGGCTTCGTCGCCGTTGACCTTGTCGTTGTTGCTGCCGGGGATGTTCAGGCCGACGAACATCACCCCGCCGCGGGAAAAGCGCACGTTCTCGGCGAACTTCTCGCCGGGCGCCCCCTGATGATCGGGCGTCAGCGTGCTGGCCCCGAAGCTCTCGGGGGTGGCGAACATCACCTGCCGGACGTGGTCGAGGCGCTCCAGGTTGTCGTAACCGCCGTTGTTGGTGCGGTGGCAGTCGGTCCACTCGTTGTCGCCCGGGACGTAGATCACAGGCGCCTTGAAGCTGTCGAACATCGCCATAGCGTTGGTGTAGACGTCGTCGGTGCACTGCGAGCTGCCGTCCTTGATGTCGCCGTCGTAGATCGAGAAGGCGATGTCGGAGGCGTTCATGTCGTCGATCAGCGCCGGAATGTGCGGCGCGTCGCCGGCCTTGGCATAGGGCATGTCGCCCCACAGCGCGAAGGAATAGCCGCCGTCCTGCGCGGCGGCGGCGCCGGCGAGGCCGAGCGCGGCGAGGAAAGGCATTGCGAGCAGCGATGCGCTGCGAGCCTGATTTGGGGACATGGCGGTGCTCCGGGTTGCGACGGGTGTGTCCAACCGACTATCGGCCCCGTGCGACACCCGTGTGACCACGCCGGCCGTTTCGACCGCCCAGGGGCCGTCAGTTCTGGCGGCACAGCCCTCAGGCTCCCACATCTGCCGCAAAGCCAAAAACGCCCATACAGACTCCATATGCGTTCCATACGGAGTCCATACGCAGAAAATCACTGCATTTCAGTGCCTTGCGAGCTCCCCACTCGAAGGGTGCGCGGACAGGTTCAGTCCCTGTCCCAGGTCGGGTGGAACCGCCCCGCCGGCGACAGCGTGAAGATCTCCACCCCGGTCTCCGTCACCCCGACCGAGTGCTCGAACTGCGCCGAGAGCGAGCGGTCCTTGGTCACCGCGGTCCAGTCGTCGTCCAGCACCTTGGTCTCCGGCCGGCCGAGGTTGATCATCGGCTCGACGGTAAAGAACATCCCCGGCTCCAGCACCGGCCCCGAGCCCCAGCGCCCGTAGTGCAACACGTTGGGCGAGGCATGGAACACCCGCCCCAGCCCGTGGCCGCAGAAGTCGCGCACCACCGAGCAGCGGTGCGCTTCGGCGAAGCGCTGGATCGCGGCGCCGATGTCGCCGAAGGTATTGCCAGGCGCCACCTGGCCGATGCCCTCCAGCAGCGCGTCGTGGGTGATGTCGATCAGCCGCTCGGCCTTGCGCGACGGCTGGCCGGCCACGTACATCCGGCTGGAATCGCCGAACCAGCCGTCGACGATCACCGTGACGTCGATGTTCAGGATATCGCCGTCGCGCAGCCGCTTGTCCGACGGGATGCCGTGGCAGACCACGTGGTTGATCGAAATGCAGGTGGCGTGGCGGTAGCCCTTGTAGCCCACGGTCGCCGAGGTCGCGCCGGCGGCACGGATCATGTCGTGGACCGCGGTGTCGAGCTCCAGCGTGCTCACGCCCGGCGCCACCTGCGGCGCGATGCGGTCGAGGATCTCCGCCGCCAGCCGGCCGGCCGCCCGCATTCCGGCGAAGTCCTCGGGCGCGTGCAATCGGATGCCGTCCTTGTTCAGGCGGCCTGGCAGGAACTCGTCCAAGGCGGGCTCTCCCGACGTCATGTCCCGCATGTAGCTCGTCGCCCCCGGCATTGCAAACCCGCCACGGCCTGCCGCCGACCCTCGAAGCGGTCAGCGGCGCGCAGCGGTGAAGAGGTTGATGCCCGCCGGCACCCGGATCCCGTCGGCACTGCGGAACCGCGCGAACTCGGCCGCGATCGCGTCGAGGATCGCCGCTCGGTCCTCGGGCGTCGCCTGCTTCTCGCGCATGAGACGCACGGCCACGCCGACCTGCCCGGCCAGCCGGACCACCGCCTCGAGGCCGCCCGGGTGGTGCAGCTCGACGTCGAGGCTCTCGCCCGTGCAGTCGGAAAGCCCGGCCGCCTCGAGGATGCCGCAGACCCGGCCGATGTCGCGGAACGCCATCGGTCCGGGCGCGTCGGGCGGCGACGGCTCCACCGGCCCCAGCCGCGCCACCGCGATCCTTTGCGGCAGCGTGAACCAGGGGTTTCGTTCAGGCCCTGCCCAGGCCGCGAAGGCGAGCCGGCCGCCCGGCCGGAGCCCGGCCGCGAGGTTGCGGAACGCCGCCACCGGGTCTGCGAAGAACATGACCCCGAAGCGCGAGGCGACGAGGTCGAAGGCGCCGGCCTCGAAGCGTCGGGCCTGGGCGTCGGCCAGCTCGAAGCCGAGGTTGCCGATCCCGAGCTCGCGCCGGCGCTCCTCGGCGCGGCGGAGCAGCGGCGCGGAGATGTCGACGCCCAGCACCCGCCCTGACGGCGCGACCGCCGCCGCCAGCGCCAGGCTGGTGGCACCCGCGCCGCAGCCGACGTCGAGCACCGCCTCGCCCGCGCGCGGCGCCGCTGCCCGCAGCAGGACCTCGGTCACGCCCTCGTGCAGCGCGTCGAGGTCGGCCTGGAACTCGACCCAGTTCTGTCCCGGACCGAGGTTCCAGAACTCCGCCTGCTCGGCATTCGGAGCTTCCGCCATCGCATCCCTCCCTCAGGGCTCGACCGGCAGCGCCCGGTCGAGCCATACCCCGTCGGTGTCGATCCGGGTGCCGTGCGCCAGCACCTCGACCCCGGCCGCCCGCGCCTCGGCCGCCGCGGCAGCATAGGCGGGATCGAGGTCGGCCGCGAGCCGCAGCCGCGCGCAGTCGGTCCGCTGCACCACGTAGAGCATCACCGCCCGCCGCCCGGCCGCGGACATCGCGGAGAGCTCGCGCAGATGCCTGGCGCCGCGCGCCGTGACGCTGTCGGGGAACTCGGCCCAGTCCTGGTCGCGGCGCAGGTGCACGTTCTTGACCTCGACATAGGCGTCGGGCCGACCGGGCGCGCTCAGCACGAAGTCGACCCGGCTGTTGCTGCCGTAGCGCACCTCCGGCCGGACCGTGGCATAGCCGGCGAGACCGGGCAGCTCGCCCGCCGCCAGCGCCTCGGCGACCAGCCGGTTGGGCAGGCCGGTGTCGATCCCGGCGAAGTGGCCGCCGGGCAGCTCGACCAGCCGCCAGGCGAAACCAAGCTTGCGGCGGGGATCGGCCGAGGGTTCGAGCCAGACGCGCAGGCCGGGCGCGTTCAGTCCCAGCATGGCGCCGGGGTTGGCGCAATGGGCCGTCACCTCGCGACCGTCTTCCAGCATGACGTCGGCGAGGAATCGTTTATATCTGCGCAGCAACGTGCCGCGGATCAGGGGACCGGCGAAGCGCATCGCCGGTATGTGGACCGCAGCCCCGCCGAGGACAAGCCGCCGATGCCCAATCCAACCGCCGCCATGCTGACCATCGGGGACGAGATCCTGTCGGGCCGCACCCGGGATTCGAACATGCCGCACCTGGCGCAGGCGCTGGCGGAGAAGGGCATCGCGCTCCGCGAGACACGGGTGGTGCCGGACGAGACCGCCGAGATCGTCGCGGCGGTGAACGCGCTCCGGGCGCGCTACACCCACGTTTTCACCTCCGGCGGCATCGGGCCGACCCACGACGACGTCACCGCCGACGCCGTCGCCGCGGCCTTCGGGGTCGGCATCGACGTGCGCGAGGACGCGCGGGCGATCCTCGCCAGCCAGTACGCCAACCCAGCGGTCGACCTGAACCCGGCGCGGCTGCGCATGGCGCGGATTCCCGACGGGGCGGAGCTGATCGAGAACCCGGTGTCGAAGGCGCCGGGCTTCAGCCTCGGCAATGTGCACGTGATGGCGGGGGTGCCGGCAGTGTTCGAGGCGATGGTGGCGGGGCTGCTGCCGCGGCTCACCGGCGGCAGGCCGCTGCTCAGCGACAGCCTGCGCATCGAGCGGCCGGAAGGCGAGATCGCCGGGCCGCTCGGGCTGATCGCCGCGGCGCACCCGGCGGTGGCGATCGGCAGCTACCCGTTCAACTCCGCGGGCCGGTTCGGCGCCAACCTGGTGGCGCGCAGCGAGGACGCGACCGCGCTCGCCGCCGCGATGGCCGCGCTCGAGGGATCTCGCCCGCAGACCGGCAGCGACCGGACCGCGGTCACGGCCCGACTTCACGAGACCGGCCCGGGCGGTAACCGAGACGCTCCCGCCGCGCCGCTTGCCAGGGCCCACGGCGCACCCTGCATAGTCGGTCTGCGGCCCCACGCCGCCGCCGCAAGGAGCGCCATCCGCCATGCACGGCCTCGATCTCGTCAACACCGTGATCTTCGTCGGTGCGGCGCTGGTCCTGACCGGCATCTTCTCGAGCCTCGTCGCCACCCGGATCGGCGCGCCGCTGCTGCTGGTCTTCCTGGTGGTGGGCATGCTCGCCGGGCAGGACGGGCCGGGCGGGATCATCTTCAACAACTACTCGGTCACCTACCTGGTCGGCTCGATCGCGCTGGCGGTGATCCTGTTCGACGGCGGGCTCCGCACCCGGCTCGCGGTGTTCCGCGGCGTGCTGGCGCCGTCGCTGCTGCTGGCCACCTTCGGGGTGCTGATCACCGCGTCGGTGGCGGGCCTCGCCGCCTGGTCGGTGCTCGACCTCGATCCCGAAGGCGCGCTGCTGCTCGGCGCGATCGTCGCCTCGACCGACGCGGCGGCGGTGTTCTTCCTGCTCCGCACCGGCGGGCTCAGGCTGACCAGCCGGGTCGGCTCGACGCTGGAGATCGAGTCGGGCACCAACGACCCGATCGCGGTGTTCCTGGTGATCGTGCTCACCGAGTACATCCTGGCCGGCGGCGGCGTGCCGGGCTGGGGGCTGGCGCTGCGGCTGGCGATGCAGGCGCTGGTCGGTGGAATCTTCGGCCTCGGCGGTCGGCTTTGCGCTGGTGGCGGTGCTGAACCGGCTGGCGATGCCGGGCGGGCTGCACCCGCTGTTCGTGGTGGCGGGCGCGATCCTGATCTCGGCGATCGCCGCGCTGGCCGGCGGCAGCGGACTGCTGGCGGTCTACATCGCCGGACTGGTGATGGCGAACCGACCGGTGCGGGCCTATCCCTCGATCGTCGGCTTCCACGACGCGGTGACCTGGCTCTGCCAGATCGTGATGTTCCTGGTGCTGGGCCTGCTGGTCACGCCGACCACGCTCTGGGACTACGCGCCGCAAGGCATCCTGGTGGCCCTGGTCCTGACCTTCGTGGCGCGGCCGCTGGCGGTCTGGATCTGCCTCGGCCGCTTCGGGTTCGCCCGAAGAGAGAAGGTGTTCATCTCCTGGGTGGGCCTGCGTGGCGCGGTGTCGATCTTCCTCGCGGCGATCCCGACGCTGGCCGGGGTGCCGAACGCCCCGGCCTACTTCAACATCGCGTTCTTCGTGGTGCTGTTCTCGATGCTGGTTCAGGGCTCGACGCTGACCACGGCGGCGAGGCGGCTGGGGGTGGCGCTGCGGCAGACGACGCACAAGGTCAGCCGGGTCGAGACTCGACATTCCCGGCCAGACCGAACAGGAGATCGTCGGCTATCCGGTGACCGCCGACAGCGTCATCCTCGGCCTGAGCCGGCTGCCCGGCTGGGCGCGCGTGGTGATGGTGGTGCGCAAGGGGCACATCCTCGACGCCCCCGAGGCCGGGGCGCTGCGGCCGGGCGACTACTGCTATTTCCTGGTCGCGCGCGAACGGTTGCCGCGGCTCGACAGCCTGTTCCGCGAGAGCCCGGACGTGGCGCGCCGGCTAGGACTGCTGTTCGGCGAGCTGCCGCTCCGCGGCGAGACCAGGGTCGGCGAGATCGAGCAGTTCTATGACCTGAAGTTCGGCCCGCACCCGCCGGAGACGACGCTGGCCGACTGGGCGGCCGGGCGGCTGCAGGGCAAGCCGGCGCTTGACGCGACGCTGAGCATCCCGGGGGCGAAGCTGGTGGTGCGCCGGCTCGAATCGGGCCGGATCGCCAGCATGGGCCTGCAGCTCGACGAACTGCTGCAGGTCGAGCCTGACGAGCGGCTGCTGGCGCGGCTCGAGGAGGAGGCGGACGAACTGGGGCGGCTCCGGCGCTGGCTGGCGCGGCTGCGGCGGCCGCGGGTCCGAACCCCGCAGGCCGAGCCGTAGGCCATCGGCGCCTCGCTCCGCGACTCCGGGGCTTTATCCCCGGTCGAGAAGGGGCTAGGTCTTGACGCGTGTGCGGGCATGGCGAAATCGGTAGACGCAGCGGACTTGAACAGACGAGTGCCCGAGGGGAAACCCGCGGGGGCATAGCCGCTCAAATTCGGGGAAACCTCACGGGTCGCGCCGGTGGCAATCCCGAGCCAAGCCCTCCCTGGCGGGAGGGAAGGTGTAGAGACTAGACGGGCGGGGCCTGGGGCCGGCGTGCCGGTTATGGCCAAGGGATAGTCCAGACCACGAACGCCCCCGGCGAGGGGGCGGCGGCGGAAGCCGAGGTGGTACGAAAATCCGCTTCCTTCGGGAGTGCCAGTTCGATCCTGGCTGCCCGCACCAGCCGGCACGGCCGGCGCATTGACACATGGCCTCGCCCGCGGTTTCGCGGCAGGATCGGGCGACGGGAACCGGGGAGGCGCGGATGCTGAAGAGCCAGGTCTTCGAGATCGCGCGGATCCGGGTGCCGGTGAAGCGCCTGAAGACCCTCGACCCCGCGCGGGTCATTCAGATCGCCGAGAGCATGCTCGAGGAAGGCCAGAAATCGCCGATCATGGTTCGCAGCGACGGCGACGGCTACGTGCTCGTCGAGGGCCTCCACCGGCTCGAGGCCCGCAAGGCCCTCGGCGATGCAACGATCGAGGGCTACATCGTCCAGGCCCGCAAGCACTAGCCCGGCCGCGGCGCCGGGTCCCCGATCGGGCGGCACCTCGCCGAGGTTGTCCTGTGCTCGACCTCTCTGAGCAAGGCTCAGATATTTTGGGCTGCGGTCGAACCATCGGCCGCCCTCGCCGTTAGTGCGGGGCGAGCGGACTGCCGCTCGAACAGAGGAGAGCACTTCTATGCCTGCCAAGTCCAAGGCGCAGCAGAAGGCGGCCGGCGCGGCTTTGTCGGCCAAACGCGGTGAGACCAAGAAGAGCGAGCTGAAGGGCGCTTCGCGGTCTATGGAGGAGTCGATGACCGAAAAGGAGCTCGAGGAGTTGGCCTCGACCAAGCGCAAGGGCAAGCCCGAACACAAGTCGAAGGACTAAGCGAGCGTTGATCCGCGGGGCGATCCGTGGCCGGTGCGGCAACGGACCGCAGCCCGGTCATCTCCCGGAACCGCGGCGCTGACCGGGCGTTTCTTCTCTCATGAGCATCAGCACCGAACTTCCGGCTCGCTCCACAGGAGAGACCCGACCCCGCCGCCGCCGTAGCGCGGTGGTCACTGGCGCCTCGGCCGGGGTCGGCCGGTCCGCCGCGCTGGAGCTGGCGGCGCGGGGTTTCGACCTCGGGCTGGTGGCGCGCGACCGCGACGGCCTGGAGGCCGTCGCCCGCGCGGTCGAGCGGCGGGGCGGGCGCGGTTTGCCCCTGCCGTGCGACGTGGCGGATGCGGGCGCCCTCGAAGCCGCCGCCGACCGCGCGGCGGCCGCCTTCGGCGGCATCGACGTCTGGGTGAACGCCGCGATGGTCACCGTGTTCGCGCGTTTCGATGACATCACCGCGGACGAGTTCCGCCGGGTCACCGAGGTCACCTATCTCGGGCAGGTCAACGGCACCAAGGCGGCACTGCGCCAGATGCGGCCGCGGGACCACGGCGTGATCGTGCAGGTGGGCTCGGCGCTCGCCTACCGCTCGATCCCGCTGCAGAGCGCCTATTGCGGCGCCAAGCACGCCATCGTCGGCTTCACCGAGTCGCTGAGGACCGAACTGATGCACGAGCGGAGCAGCATCCGCGTCGCCATGGTGCACCTGCCCGCGGTGAATACGCCGCAGTTCGCCTGGGCCAGGGCGAAGATGGGCCGCGCACCGCGCCCTGCCGGCCGGCCGGTGGCGCCCGAGGTGGCGGGGCGGACGATCGCCGCCGCGGCGCTCAATCCCCGCCGCGAGATCTACCTCGGCTGGGCGACCGCCGAGGCAATCCTGGGCAACGCGGCGCTGCCGGCGCTGGGCGACCGGCTTGCGGCGCGGTCCTGGGACGGCCAGCTGACCGAGACGCCGCTGCCGGCGCGCGACGGCAACCTCTTCGCCCCGGTCACCGACGTGCCGCGCGAACGGGGACCGTTTGCCGAAACTGCCAGCCTCCACGCCTGGCGCGCCTCCGGCCGCCAGACCCGCGCCGGCCTGGCGCTCGGCGCCGCGGCGCTGGTGGGGCTGGCCACCGCGCTCGCCTGGGCCAGTGGGCGCAGCGGACGCGATTGATACCAAGACGTTCCCGCTTGACACACACATACCCCGGCGGTTATGCGTCAACCAATAGCCAACGGGTTATCGATCGCACATGCCGAACGCGCCGGATCTGCTTTTCAGGACGCTCGCCGACCCGACCCGGCGGGCCATCTTCGAGCGGTTGTGCCGCGAGGGCGAGCAGACCGTGGGAGCCCTGACGGCCCAGTCCGGCGTCTCGCAGCCGGCGGTCTCGAAGCATCTCGGGCTGCTGAGGCGGGCCGGTCTGGTGCGCGACCGCCACCAAGGCCGCCAGACCCACTACAGCGCGCAGACCGGCGCTCTGGCCCCGCTGATCGACTGGACGAGCCAGATGGCCGGCTGCTGGCAGAGCCGGTTCGACCACCTCGAAGATCTGCTCAAGGGGATGGACCAATGAGCGCGCAACGGCCGCTCAAGGCTGCACCGTCGTCGCAGTCCCGCAAGGTTGCGGAGCCGACCCTGTTGTCTGGCGGGAATCCTCAGATCGCGAAGGCGGAAGGCGACGTCCCCGTGCAGGCCTACATCGCGGCCATGCCGGGCTGGAAACGCGATATCGGGCACCGCCTTGACGCGCTGATCGCGCGCACCGTCCCGGGGGTGCGCAAGGCTGTCAAATGGAACTCGCCGCTCTACGGGGTCGAGGGCCAGGGCTGGTTTCTCGGCATCCGTTGCTTCAGCAAGTACGTCAAGGTGGCCTTCTTCCGCGGCACGTCGCTGCAACCGGTGCCCCCCGGCGAATCGAAGAGCAAGGACACGCGCTACCTCGACATCCGGGAGGGAGACCTGTTCGACGAAGCGCAGCTGGCTGACTGGGTGGAGCAAGCCAGCCGATTGTCGGGGGAACGCATGTGAGCCGGGATGAGGTGCGTAAGAAGAACAGCGGAGATGCTGCCTCTCGGCTGATCGATGCGAAGATCGAGGAGCTGAACGATTGGCGGGGCGAGACCCTGGCTCGGGTTCGACGTCTCATCAAGGAAGCCGACCCCGAAGTGGTCGAGACCTGGAAGTGGCGAGGGGTTCCGGTGTGGGAGCACGCTGGGATCATCTGCACCGGTGAGACGTACAGGCGCGTCGTCAAGTTGACCTTCGCCAGGGGCGCCGCGCTGGCGGACCCGTCGGGCCTTTTCAACTCCAGCCTCGAAGGCAACACCCGGCGCGCCATCGATATCCATGAAGGCGAGACGATCGAGGAAGAAGCCTTGAAGGCGCTCGTTCGCGCCGCCGTGGCCCTGAACACTACGGTATGAGCCGGCAGAACTGTCCCGGCTGATCGACCGGAAGATCCGATTCCGCAGCGTCGAAGATCTTTCAGAGAGGACGGACCAATGAACGAAACGTCGACCGAAACGCTCTCCGTCATTGTCGAACGCGAGGTGGCATATCCTCCGCAGAAGATCTGGCGGGCGCTCACGCAACCGCACCTGATCGAGGCGTGGCTCATGAAGAACGACTTCCAGCCGGTGGTGGATCATCGTTTCAGTTTTCGCGCCGACTGGGGCGCCGTCGATTGTCAGGTCCTGGCCGTCGAGCCGAACAGGAAGCTCTCGTACAGCTGGGCGGCCCAGGGTCTCGAAAGCATCGTCACCTGGACGCTTGTCCCCACGAACACGGGGACCCATCTGCGTATGGAGCAGTCGGGGTTCCGGCCGGACCAGCAACAGTTCTACCAGGGCGCCAGAGGCGGGTGGCAGCGGTTCTTTGCGGCCCTGGACCAGGTCCTGGCGCGGTCGGACTGAACGCCGTCGGCGCAAATGCACCGCCACCCTTCCGCAGGACTTCGGCGGGATTGCGTTTCCGTAGCGGGCTCGGCATATCTGGACGGGCTTGTGTTATGGCAGGGGCCTGCAAACGGCCCCGGAGGGACGCATGGGTATACGACAGCTCGCCAGCGAGCTGCAGCTTTCGATCGGCACCGTCTCGCGGGCGCTGAACGACCGGCCGGACGTCAACCCCGACACCCGGGCGAGGGTCAAGGCGGCGGCCGAGCGCGCCGGCTACGTCCCGGACCAGTCCGGCCGCAGCCTGCGCAGCGGCCGCACCGGCATCGTCGCCGCGGTGATCCCGACCCGCGGCTTTGCGCCGAGCACGGATTCGGGGCTTTTCACCGTGCTTGAGGGGGCGCGGCGCACGCTCAGGCGGCACGAACTCGACCTGATCGTGCTGTTCCGCGGGCCGGACGAGGATCCGCTGGAGAACCTGCAGCGCATCGTGCAGCGGCGCATCGCCGACGCGGTCATCATCAGCCAGACCACCGCCCACGACCCGCGCCTGACCTGGCTCAAGGCGTGCGGCGTCGGCTACGTCGCCTTCGGCCGCAGCGCCGGGCTCGAGGATTTTCCGTTCGTCGACTTCGACTTCGAGACGATGGCGGTCGACGCGGCGCGCCTGTTCGTCCGCGACGGACACACCCGGCTGGCGCTGGCGCTCAACGATGAGCAGGCCAACTACGAGAACATTGCCTGCGAGGCGTTTCGCGCCGAAGCGGCCCGGCTGGGGCTCGGCCCGGGCGCGGTGCGGACGCTGCCGCTGAAGGACGGGCGGCTGACGGCTGCCGGACACGCCGCCTTCGCTACGGCGGACGCGCCGACCGCGGTGCTGGCGACCCACGAGTGCATCGCCGCGGCGCTCTATGCCGAGTTGGCCGAATTCGGGCTGCAGGTCGGAAGCGACGTCTCCGTCGTTTGCACCTTTCCGGCTGTCGACACCCGGGCACTGGTGCCGGCGCTGTCGTATTTCGATGCCGATCTCGACGCGGTCGGCATCGCGCTCGCCGATCAGATCGTCGCGTTGCTGCCGACCGGCGGAATGCGGCCGCCGTCGACGCTGGTGCCGCTCCGCTTCACGCCGCGCGCCAGCCACGGTCGCGCGTCACGCCGGGATCAGGGCGCGACCCAGGCGCCGTTGCGCGACGAGGACTTCACGCAGGCCTCGACGAAGGCGACCCCCGCGACCCCGTCCTCGATCGTCGGATAGATCACGTCCTTCGGGACCGGCGCGCCGGCCCGGCGTGCCAGGATCGCCCGGGCGGCCTCGGCGTAGATGTTGGCAAACCCTTCGAGGTAGCCTTCGGGATGTCCGCCGGGCGTCCGGCTGACCCGGGCCGCATCGGGACCGGCGCCGGCCCCACCGCGGGTCAGCAGCTGTTTCGGCTCGCCGAGCGGGGTGTACCAGAGGTAGTTCGGGTCCTCCTGCGCCCATTCCAGCCCGCCCTTCTCGCCGTAGACCCTGAGGCGCACCGCGTTCTCGTTGCCGGTCGCGACCTGGCTGCACCAGAGCATGCCGCGCGCGCCGCCCGCGAAACGCAGCAGCACGTGGGCGTTGTCGTCGAGCCGCCGTCCCGGCACGAAGGCCTGCAGGTCCGCCGCCAGCGCCTCCAGCTTCAGCCCGGTGACGAAGCTTGCGAGGTTGTAAGCGTGGGTGCCGATGTCGCCGGTGGACCCGCCGGCGCCGGAGCGCGCCGGATCGGTGCGCCAGTCCGGCCTGCTTCGAGCCGGTCTCCTCCACCGGCGTCGCCAGCCAGTCCTGGGCGTATTCCACCTGCACCACCCGGAGCTTGCCCAGGACCCCTTCGGCCACCATCGCCCGCGCCTGTCGGATCATCGGATAGCCGGTGTAGTTGTGGGTCAGCACGAAGAGCGCATCGGACTCGGCCGCCACCTTCGCCAGCTTCTTCGCCTCGGCCAGCGTCGCGGTCAGCGGCTTGTCGCAGATCACGTGGATGCCACGCCTGAGGAACTCGCGGGCCGCCGGCGCATGCATGTGGTTGGGCGTCACGATCGCCACCGCCTCGATGCCGTTCTTCCGCCGCGCCTCGCGCTTGGCCATGGTGGTGAAGTCGTCGTAGGTGCGATCGGCGGCCAGCCCCAGAGCGGCGCCCGAGGCCCGGGCCTTCTCCGGCGTCGAACTGAGCGCGCCCGCGACCAGTTCGTAGTCGTCGTCCATCCGCGCCGCGATCCGGTGCACCGCGCCGATGAAGGCGTCCTTGCCGCCGCCGACCATGCCCAGCCGGATGCGGGCCGGTTTCGTCTCGCTCATCTCGTTCCTCCCTGGTCTTTTCTCAGTCGTTCCACGCGGCGCGGATCACCCGCGCCCCGGCTTCGATCACCTCCTCCGTGCTCTCGAAGGTGCGCCGCCAGATCCGGGTCGCCGCCGCGAGGTCGGGCATAGCCTGGCCGAAGGCCTCGATGGTGAACCAGCCGTCGTAGCCCGCGCGCCTTCGCTGCCCGGATCGCCGCGGCGAGGTCGATATGGCCCTTGCCCGGGGTGCCGCGGTCGTTCTCGGAGATGTGGATGTAGTTGATCGCGCCGATGGTCTCGCCGATCACCCCGACCGGGTCGCGCTCCTCGATGTTGGCGTGGAAGGTGTCGTAGAGATAGCCGAAGTTCGGCCGGCCCACCCGGGCGACGTGCGCCGCCGCCTGGGCGGCGGTGTTCAGCATGTAGCACTCGAAGCGGTTCAGCGGCTCGACCGCCAGCGTCAGCTCCGGCGTCCGGTCGGCCATGTGCCGGTGGGCCTCGACCAGCCGCCCGAGTTCGTCTTCGGTCGGCGCCCCGGCCGCTGAAGTACCCGAGCGGCTGGTGGAACGGGCCCGCAAGCGCCTCGGCGCCCAGCGCGGTGGCGCAGTCCGCCAGCCAGTCGAGATGGGCGAGGCCGCCACGTCGCTCGGCGGCGTCCTCCGAAGTCGGGTTGCCTGCCGGCCATCACCCCGATGCCGGTGGCCGCTGAGCCCCGCGTCGGCGATCTGCCCCCCGAGGCGGCGGTAGTGTTCCGGCGTCGCCCTCGAAGAGCGGCACCTCGACCCCGTCGTAGCCCGCCGCCTTGATCGTCGCGAGGTGCGGGAGATGCTCCTCGGCGACGTAGGTCGTCCAGATCAGGAAGCCGAATCCGACCTTCATCGCGGCTCAGCCCAGACCGAGGATCTTGCGGTTCGCCGCCGCGTCGGTGCCACCGGCGGCGAAGTCGTCGAAGGCCTTCTCGGTGACCCGGATGATGTGGCGCTTCACGAAGGCCGCCCCCTCGCGCGCGCCGTCCTCGGGATGCTTGAGCGCGCACTCCCACTCCACCACGGCCCAGCCATCGAAGTCGTAGGCCGCGAGCTTGGAGAAGATCGCCCCGAAATCCACCTGCCCGTCGCCGGTGGAACGGAACCGCCCGGCCCGCTCCACCCAGCTGGCGTAGCCGGAATAGACCCCCTGCCGGCCGGTCGGGTTGAATTCGGCGTCCTTGACGTGGAACATCCGGATCCGGTCGTGGTAGATGTCGAGGTTGTCGAGATAGTCGAGGCACTGCAGCACGTAGTGCGACGGGTCGTAGAGCATGTTGCAGCGCGCGTGCCCGCCCAACCGGTCGAGGAACATCTCGAAGGTGGTGCCGTCGAACAGGTCCTCGCCGGGATGGATCTCGTAGCAGAGGTCGACGCCGTTTTCCTCCGCCGCGTCGAGCAGCGGCCGCCAGCGCCGCGCCAGTTCGTCGAAGGCGGTCTCGATCAGCCCGGCGGGGCGCTGCGGCCACGGGTAACAGAACGGCCAGGCCAGCGCGCCGGAGAACGTCGCCATCGCTCCGAGCCCCATGCGCTTGGAGGCGCGCAGCGCCATGCGCACCTGCTCTTCCGCCCATTCCTGCCGCGCCTTGGGATTGCCGCGCACCTCGGGGGCGGCGAAGCCGTCGAATACCGTGTCGTAGGCCGGATGCACGGCCACCAGCTGGCCTTGCAGGTGCGTGGAGAGCTCGGTGACCTCGACGCCGTTCGCTTTCGCCACGCCCTTGAACTCGTCGCAGTAATCCTGCGAGGACGCGGCCTTGGAGAGGTCGATCAGCTGGCCGGCCCAGCTGGGCACCTGCACGCCGACATAGCCGCATTCAGCCGCCCACCTGGTGATGCCGTCCCAGCTGTCGAAAGGCGCTGTGTCTCCGGCGAACTGGCCGAGAAACAGCGCCGGGCCCTTCATCGTCTTCATGAACCGTCCTCCCGTTGGTTTTACAAGGTTCTCGACCAGGATCGCCGCGAGCGCAAGCGTCCGCGCGCGGCAGCGGATCCTTCGCTCTGGCCGTTCGCGGTGGCGCGGATATAGTCGGCGCAAACGATCCCGCGCAGCGGGACGGAGCGGGAGGACGCGGGAGATGCGGGTGCAGGTGGCGATCATCGGCGCGGGGCCGGCCGGGCTGCTGCTCGCCAAGCTGCTTGCCGACGCCGGCATCGCCACCGCGCTGGTCGATCGCGCCAGCCGGGCGCATGTGCTCGAGCGGGTGCGCGCCGGGGTCCTGGAGCAGGGCACGGTGCGGCTGCTGCACGAGGCCGGCTGCGGCGCCCGGCTGGATGCCGAGGGGCTGCCGCACCAGGGCTTTTCGCTGGCCTACCACGATCGCATCTACCGGATAGATCTGCAGCGGCTGGCGGGCAGCCACGTCACGATCTACGGACAGACCGAAGTAACCCACGACCTGATGGACGCCCATGCCGCGCTGGGCACCCCGTGCTTCTACGAGGCGGAGGATGCCCGGCCGCTGGATTTCGACAGCGACCATCCCTGCGTCACGTTTCGCCACGAGGGCCACGAGCAGCGGCTCGATTGCGACTTCGTCGTCGGCGCCGACGGCTCGCACGGGCCGAGCCGCCGCGCGGTGCCTGCCGGCGCCGTTCGCGAGTTCGAGCGGATTTATCCGTTCGGATGGCTCGGCGTGCTGGCCGACGTGCCGCCCTGCCGCGACGAGCTGGTCTATGCCACCCATTCCCGCGGCTTCGCGCTCTGCTCGATGCGCTCGCCGAGCCGAAGCCGCTACTACATCCAGGTTCCGCTCGGCACCCGGGTCGAGGACTGGCCCGACGCCGCGTTCTGGGACGAGCTGCGCCGGCGACTGCCGGCGGAGGTGGCGGCCGACGTCACTCCCGGCGCCGCATTCGAGACTTCGGTGGCGCCGCTGCGCTCGTTCGTCGCCGAACCAATGCGGTTCGGCCGGCTGCTGCTTGCCGGCGACGCGGCGCATATCGTGCCGCCGACCGGCGCCAAGGGGCTGAACCTCGCAGCCAGCGACGTGCACTATCTTTACGAGGCGCTGCGCTCGCATTATCGTGAGCGCTCCGACGCCTTGCTCGATGGCTACTCCGATCGAGCACTGGCACGGGTCTGGAAGGCGGTGCGTTTTTCGTGGTGGATGACCACCATGCTGCACCGCTTCCCCGACGAGGACGCGCTGGCAGAACGGCTGCGCCGGGCCGAGCTCGATTATCTGCTCGGTTCGGAGGCGGCGCTCGCGGCGCTGGCTGAGAACTACGTGGGGCTGCCCTACTGAGCCCCGGACTGGGCGCGAAGGTCTGGAGCTTGCTGTTGATTTCACGAAGATATCTCCGAGCCCTGCCGCTGCGGGCGGGCCTTTCTCTCCTTCTGGCGGCCGGGGCGCTGGCAGCCTGCGGTGCCTCCGGCCAGAAGGCCGACGTAAGCCGGGCGGCGGCGCCGCGCTTCGAGGACGCCGATCCGCAGGACTGGCCGGGGCTGGTGCCCTGGCACTACCAGATCCATGGGGTGGACGTGTCCGCGCTACCAGGGCACGGTCGACTGGCGACAGGTCAGGGCCTCCGGGGTCACCTTCGCGTTCGTCAAGGCGACCGAAGGCGGTGACCGGGTTGACGAACGCTTCGCCGACAACTGGCAGGCGGCCCGGCGGGCCGGCGTCGCCCGCGGCGCCTATCACTACTTCTACTTCTGCCGCCCTGCGGTCGAGCAGGCCGCCTGGTTCGCCCACCACGTCCCGAACGACCGCACCGCGCTGCCGCCGGTGCTGGACCTGGAATGGAACCACCGCTCGCCCAGCTGTCGCCAGCGTCCCGAACCCGCTGCGGTCCGGCGCGAGGCCATCGTCTTCCTGCAGGCGATGAGCGACACCTATGGCAAGCGACCGATCATCTACACGACGCTGGACTTCTACCGGCAGAACGACCTCGGCCGCATAGGAGGCGCCGACTTCTGGCTGCGCTCGGTCGCCGACCATCCCTCGGCGACCTACCCCGGCCAGGCCTGGACCTTCTGGCAATACAGCGGCACCGGCGTCGTCTCCGGCATCGCCGGCCCGGCCGACCTCAACGCCTTCGCCGGCTCGCAACCGCAATGGCGGGCCTGGCTGTCCAGCCGATCGCGCTGACCGGGCGGGGCTGACCAGGGACGCGCCCTCCAACGCACGCCGCTACTCCGCCGCGAGGGCCGGCGGAACCCCCCACTGCTCCTCCGGCTCGGCGCCAGCTATCGGCTCGTCCTCGCGGCGCGGCACCCGGTAGCAGAAGGCGTAGAGCGCCGGAAGAAAGAAGAGGGTGAGGAGCGTCGCGACCATGAGCCCGCCCATGATCACCATCGCCATCGGCCCCCAGAAGACCGATCGCGACAGGGGGATCATCGCCAGGATCGCCGCCAGCGCCGTCAGCACCACCGGCCGCGCCCGGCGCACCGTCGCCTCGACGATCGCTCGCCGCCGCGGCAGCCCGGCGGTCACGTCGGCCTCGATCTGGTCGACGAGGATCACCGAGTTGCGCATGATCATCCCCATCAGCGCGATCAGCCCCAGGAGCGCCACGAAGCCGAAAGGCGCGCCGAAGAGGTTCAGCGCCAGCGACGCGCCGATGATCCCGAGCGGCGCGGTCAGGAGCACGATGCCGACCCGGGCGAAGCTCTGCAGCTGGATCATCAGGATGGTCAGCGTCGCCACCAGCATGATCGGGAACATGCGGAAGATCGAGCTGTTGCCCTTCTCGCTCTCCTCGATCGCGCCGCCGGTCTCGATCCGGTAGCCCGCCGGCAGCGCCGCGCTGATCGGCGCAAGCGCCGGCAGGATCGCGTTGGTCACGTCCGGCGCCTGCACCCCGTCGCGGATGTCGGCCTGCACCGCGATCACCAGCTCGCGGTTTCGCCGCCAGAGGATCGGCTCCTCCATCACCGGCTCGATCCGAGCCACCTGGTCCAGCGGCACCGCCACCCCATCGCGGCTCGCCACCGTGAGGTCGCCCAGACCCGCGACGTCGAGCCGCTCGCCCGGAACCGCCCGCGCCACCACCTGCACCAGGTCGGTGCCGTCGCGCATCTCGGTCACCGGCAAGCCCGAGACCAGCGTCTGCAAGGTCTGGGCGATGTCCTGCGGCGCCAGGCCGAGCGCCCGCGCCCGGTCCTGGTCGACCCCCAGCCGAATCGCCGGCGCCATCTCGTTCCACTGCAGATGCGGATCCCGCACGTCAGGGTTCGCCGCCATCGCGTCGCGCACCTCGCCGGCGATCCGCCGCACCTCCTGCGGGTCCTTGCCGATGACGCGGAACTGCACCGGATGCCCGACCGGCGGGCCGAAGTTGAAGCGGTCGACGCGCACCCGCGCCTGGCTGAGCGCGCCATCGGCGACGGCCTGCTCCAGCCGCGCCTTGATCCGCTCCCGCGCCTCGGTGTCCTTGGACAGGATCACCACCTCGGCGAAGGACGAGTTCGGCAGCTGCGGGTTCAGGCCCAGCCAGAACCGGACGCTTCCCTGCCCGACGTAGGCGGTGGCGTGGATGACGTCAGGGTCGCCCGCGAGCAGCCCCTCCGCCTCCTCGACCGCCGCAGTGGTCGCGGTGATCGACGACCCCTCGGGCAGCTTGATCTGAAGGAAAAGCTCCGGCCGCTCCGAGACGGGAAAGAACTGCTGCTGCACGTTGCCGAAGGCCGCGATCGCCGCCACGAAAATCACTACCGTCGCCGCGATAACCTTGCGCTGGTGCCGCAGGCAGGCGTCGATCGCCGCCCGCAGCACCCGGTAGGTCGGACTGCCGTAGGGATCGTGGGCCGCCTGCATCCGCCGCGGCAGCAACAGCACGCCGAGATAGGGCGTGAAGATCACCGCCACGAACCAGGAGACGATCAGCGCGATCGCCACCACCCAGAAGATGCCGCCGGCGTATTCCGCCACCGCCGAAGCCGCGAAGCCCACCGGGATGAACCCCGCCGCGGTGACCAGTGTGCCAGTCAGCATCGGGAAGGCGGTGATGTCCCAGGCCGCCCCCGCGGCGCGCATCCGGTCCCAGCCGGCCTCGGTCTTCACCACCATCATCTCGACCGCGATGATCGCGTCGTCGACCAGCAGCCCGAGCGCGATGATCAGGGCGCCAAGCGTGATGCGGTTGAGATCCATGCCCATCAGCGACATCGCCAGGAAGACGATCGCCAGCACCAGCGGCACCGACAGCGCCACCACCATGCCGGTCCTGAGGCCGAGCGACAGGAAGGAGACCAGGAGCACGATCCCCAGCGCCTCAGCGAATGACTTGACGAACTCGTGGATGGAATGCTCGACCACCACCGGCTGGTCGGCGATCTTGTCGACGGTCAGGCCGACCGGCAGGTTCGCCTCGATCCCGGTCATCGCCGCGTCTAGCGCCTTGCCGAGCGCGATGATGTTGCCGTTCTTCGCCATCGAGACGCCGATGCCGATCGACGGGCGACCGTCCTCGCGCACCAGGCTCGACGGCGGGTCGGCCAGCCCGCGGCTCACGGTGGCGATGTCGCCGAGGCGGAACACCCGGTCGCCGACCGCCACTGGAACCGCCTCTACCGCCGCGACGCCGTCGAGCGCGCCGGTGATCCGGAGCGGGATCGAAGTCGTGCCGGTCTCGAAGGCCCCGGCCGGCGTCACCGCGTTCTGCCGGGCGAGGCTGTCGAAGATCGCTTGCGGGGTGATCCCGAGCGTCGCGAGCTTGACGTGACTGAATTCCACGAAGATCCGCTCGCCCTGGGTGCCTATCAGGTCGACCTTGTTGACGCCCGGCACGCTCAGCAGTTGCTGGCGGATGCCTTCGCCGAAGTCCTTGAGCCGGTCGAGGCCGAGCCCGTCGGCGGTCAGCATGTAGAGGACCGAGTAGACGTCACCGTATTCGTCGTTGACCTGCGGCCCGAGCACCCCCTGGGGCAGACTGGGGCGCAGGTCTTCGAGCTTCTTGCGGGTCTGGTAGAAAAGATCCGGCACCCGCTCGGGCGGCGTGTCGTCGCGGAAGGTGACGGTGGTCGCCATGAAGCCCGAGGTGGTATAGGTCTCCACCCGGTCGAAGAACGGCAGCTCCTGGAGCTTCTTCTCGATCGGATCGGCGACCTGGTCGCGCATCTCCGTTGCGGTGGCGCCCGGCCATTGCGCCGAGACGATCGCGACCTTGATGGTGAAGTCCGGGTCCTCGGCCCTTCCGAGGCGCAGGTAGGATAGAGCGCCGGCCGCCGCGAGCATCAGGATGAAGAAGAGGATCAGCGCCGGGTGGCGGACCGCGAAACGCGAAAGGTTGAAGCCGCGCATCGCTCAGCCCTCCGCCGCCAGCGGCCGCACCGGCGTGCCCGCCTGCAGCCGGTGCGCGCCGAGCACCACCACCCGCTCGCCCCCGGCGAGGCCCGACGCGATGCGGGCGGATCCCGCGGCGTAGCCCGCCACGACCACCGGCCGCGCCTGCAGCCGGTCGTCCGCCCCCACCACCCAGACCGAAGGCCCGGCGCCGGTGTCTACGAGCGCCGACGACGGCAGCGCCACCATCGATCGGCCCGGCGCCGGGGCGAGCATGACCGTCGCGCTCATCCCCAGCTCCGCCTCGGCGCCGGCGGGCAGCGTGAAGCGGGCCTCGTAGGTGCGCGTGGTGGGGTCGGCCACCGGCGAGAGCTGGCGCAGTGTCACCTGGTAGCGCCGGCCGGGCCGGGACCAGAGCTCGGCCTCGGCGCCGGCCCCGCGGATCTCGCCGACCAGGGCCTCGGGCACCGCCACGACCGCCTCGCGGGCGCCGGCGCGCGCGATCCGGACCACCGGCTGGCCGAGCGCAAGTACTTGCCCCGGTTCGACATAGATCGCGGTGACCACGCCGGATGCGTCGGCGCGCAGGGTCGCGTAGGAGAGCGCATTCTGCGCCAACGCGACGCTGCGTTCGGCCTGCAGCAGCCGGGCGCGCAGTTCCTCCACGTCGACGGTGCGCGCATCGGTGGCCTGGTCGCTGGCCCAGCCCTTCCGTTCCAGCGTGGTCACCCGGCCGAGGTCGATCTCGCCCTTCTCCAGCGCGATCCGCGCCGCGGCGCGGGCGGCCTCTGCCGCCTCCAGTTGCAGCCGCAGGTCGGTGTCGTCGAGCGTCGCCACCACCTCGCCGGCCCTTACCCGCGCCCCGACCTCCGCCGGACGGGCGAGCAGCTTGCCGCCGACCCGAAAGCCGAGATCGGTCTCGGTCCGGGCGCGGATCGTCCCGGCGAGCCGGTGCGCCGGCGCCGCGCTGTCGAGCCGGGCGGTCGCGACCATGACCACCTGCGGCGCGGCCGGCGATGCGGCCGTTTCGGTTGGGGCGGCAATGGCGGCGAACCGCGACCGGATTTCGGGGACCGCCACCACCGCGGCCGCAGCCGCCCCGATCCCGGCCACTGCGAGTGCTATTCGGCTGCGTCGGCGCATCTGTCGGCCCCCCGGCTGAAGCAATACGGGGATAATCGTCCGATCCTGACGATTGTCAAGTTTCATCAGTCGCATTATATCATCCGTCATGGGTCTGGACCGGTCCGGCGACAGGAGCTAGGATGGCCAACATGGCGGAAGGCAACGTGGAAACCTCGGCAGGCAGGGTCGGCGCCGGCGAAGAGCGGCTCGAGGGGATACGCGTCGGTGCTGTCGATCAGGCGGCCGCCGAGGCGACGCGTTGCCGAGTTGTCGAAACCGCGGAGCGGCTGTTCCGACAGTTCGGCTATCTCAAGACCACGGTCGGCGACATTGCGGCCGAGCTCGGGATGTCGTCGGCCAATATCTACCGATTCTTCGCCTCGAAGGCCGCGATCACCGAGGCGGTGCTGCAGAAGGTTACCGGCGAGGTGATCGACGAGGCCCGCAGCGTCGCCGCCGCATCGGACCTCAAGGCCGAGGAGAAGCTGCGCCGCGTCATCTATATCTGCAACAGCGCGATCTGCGAGCGCTGCCTCGCCGACAGCCGCATGCAGGCGATGGTGCACGCCGCGATCGAGGAGAACTGGCAGGTGATCCGCCGGCACAAGGCGGCGCTGCGCGAGGTGACCGCGGCGATCATCGCCGAAGGCGTCCGCACCGGGGAGTTCGACGTCGCCGATCCCGAACTTGCCGCGCTTTGCTTCCAGCACGCGATGATGTCGAGCCTGCACCCTCTGATCGTCGAGCACCGCCTGCGCGAGGGCGAGGACATCGCGGCCATGCTCGAGCCGATGCTCACCTTTTCATTCCGCGCCCTGGGCGCTCAAACCCGATGAAAATTGGCTTAACCGGGTTCCCGATCGACCCGTCAACCAGAATGGCTTGAGGTCACGCTAGCCGGTGCGCCCGCTGTACAGAGCCATCGCGTCCTCCCGGAACTCCCGCCGAGACTCCTCGCGCATGTAGAACATGTGCCCTCCCCGGTAGTTCTTCTGGCGCACACGATTGTCCGCGGCCGGCAGGTCCAGCTGCCGCAGGATCAGCGTGCTCCCGAAGTAAGGCGTGACCAGGTCGGTATAGCCATGAGCCACCAGCAGCCGCAGCTCGGGATCGAGCGAGAGGATGCGTTCGAGCGTGCTGACGACTTCGGGCTGGCCGCGGCCGCTCCCCCAATCCCAGGCGCGGCTCACGTCTCTGCTGAGGAGCACATAGCGGCGGTCCGGCAGCCATCCGAGCGAGTCGCGGTAGAAGGCCAGCATCGCGCTCGTGAGCGGCGCGGTCATGGCGTCGAGGACCGGATCCGGTCCTCGCGGCGAAGCGGCGGAAACCGTGGCGTCATAGACGCTCGTCCGGCGCCGCTCGTCGCGCAGGATCTCCCGCGCGAACCCGGAGCTGTCGATCCGCCCCTCCGACCGCGCGACGACCTGCCGGTCGAGCCCCGTCAGCGCGGTGACCCTGTCGACGATGCGCGCCACGGCGTCCTCGTCCCCGACGCCGCGCAGGAGGTCGGTCACATAGTCGCCGGCGGCGTACGCCTCGACTTCCCGCAATCCCGACTCCGAGAAGGTACCGGTCGCCTCCATCCGGGCAGCGGCCAGCGACGGGAGAAGCGAGACCATCGGCAGCGGTGCATATTCGGGCTGCTGCCACCAGCCGAAGTCGAGCACCGGTGAGAGCAGCACCAGGCCGTCCAGCGCCACGCCCCGTTCCGTCTGCAGGCTCTCGGCCACGAGAGGTCCGCGGAAGGCGCCGTAGCTCTCCCCGACGAAGTATTTCGGGGACCGGATTTGGTCGTTCTCGATCAGCCAGCGCAGGATGAAATCCGACAGCGCATCTACATCGCCGCTGACCGAGAGATAGCGGTCCCGCAGTGCGTCGTCGGGATCGACCAGACGGCTGAAGCCGGTCCCGACCGGATCGATGAAGACGAGGTCGGTGAAATCGAGCCAGGTATCGGGATTGGCGACGAGCTCAACCGACTGCGACGGAACGACCCGCGCTGCCGCCATCGGCAAGAGCCACGGCCCGAGCGCCCCTATCTGCAGATATGCCGACGACGCCCCCGGACCACCGTTCACCACGAAGGTGACCGGGCGCGACTTCGGGTCCGTGCCATCGAGCGCATACGCGACGAACGCGATGTCCGCTTCCTCTCGACCCTGCCTTCCCTCCAGAGTGATCGCCCCCGCCGTCGCTTCGAAAGCCAGCAGCCGGTCGCCGACCGAAATCGTGTGCTGCGTCGTCCGAGCCGCCGGCAGCCGTTCGGTGGCTGCCTGGGCCTGCGCGGCCGGTTCCGGGGGAACTGCCTCGGCGGCGGCCGACGACACCATTGCAACCGCGAGCAGGCCCGCAGTCAGGGGAGCCTTCAGCCAGCCGCAAGCCCGCCGCCACGACGGGATCGGCCTTGTTGAAACAGACGGCAGCGACATATTCGGGTTCGCTCGGTTGCGCCATTCACTCTGTGGGAACTCCAAACCGGAATCGAATAACGAATCCGTTGCATCTTGCCTGGACGCGCCCTTCCCAGAGCCCGGCCGTCTATTGGCCCGGGTATTCGCTCAGGGCAGCCTCAACCTCGGCGCGTTCGGGGGCTCCGAGACGGCCGCCAAACGTCCGGCACTTCAGGGCAGCGGCGACATTGGCAAAGGCGATTGCTCGAGGAAGCTCGGCGCCTTCCGCCAGCGCCAGTGCAAAGGCGCCGTGGAAGACATCCCCTGCGGCCAGGGTGTCCAGAGCGATAACGCGGGGAGGGGCCAGCCCGACGACGGATCCTGAAACGCGATCGATCCAGTAGCAGCCCTGAGGACCCGCAGTTACCGCAACAAAGCCGTCCAGCCGGTCCGCAAGCCGAGCCAGGGCCTCCGGGATCGACCCGGTGCCGGCAACCGCCAGCGCCGACGGTTCCGAGAAGACCACGTGACTCGCGTGGTCTGCAAGCGAGAGGACCACGTCAGCCGGCGCGACGTCCGCGTCAAGGATCGCCGGAATCCCTGCGCCCCGGGCGGCCCGGAGCACGGCGGCGGCACCCTCGGGCCAACGCACGTCGACCAGCGCGGCGTCGGCCTCCGACACCCTATCCAGCGGTAGCCAGGCGACGTCCCGGCCGAGTGCAGGATCGTAATAGGGGACGACCAGCCGCTCGCCGCTGTCTTCTACCAACACCGTGCAGAGCGGGGATCGCGCGCCGGGAACGCGGCGCACGGCGCTGCAGTCCACCCCGGCCCGAGTGAGCTCGTCGACGAAGCGCAGTCCAGCGGCGTCGTCGCCCACGCGCGCCAGAAGCTGCGCTCGCCCGCCGAGCCGGACGATAGCGGCGGCGGCGCTGGTCGCCATGCCGTGGGCCACCTCGAGCATTGAGGTGGGCAGGATTTTGCCCGGTCCGGTCGGTAGATGATCGACGCGGTAGATGACGTCGAGCGTCGCCGCGCCGCAACAGACGACTGTTACCACAGGCTTGGTCCCCCATCACAACCGGCCGAAGCTACCACGGAGGCAGGGGGTCTTGCGAACAGGTTCGACCTGCAGCGACAGCATCAAGCTTTTCGTCTGCAAGTCGTCCGGTATGTGTCGTAAAAACAGCATGTTAGCGGAGTGGTGGTGCCCCCGCCGGGGTTTGAACCCGGGGGCGCGGCTCTTCGAGGGCCGCCGCTCTTCCGACGAGCTCCGGAGGCTTGAGGCATGGTGGCTCGTCGCCGGGATGGGGGAAATTCGGCCTTTCGAGGATGCGGCTACCCCATCCGGAGAGGCCGGCGCACCGGCTTGGGCTGCGGGCAGCCGAATCGACCCGCACATCAGTCAGGCCGGCCGTCGCCCAGGACCCAGGCCGAGGGATGCAAGGCACTGAATTGCCGCCATTTTCTGCGTATGGACTCCATATGGAACGCATGTGGAATCCATTATGGGCGATTTCGGCGCCGCGCCCCGATCGCGCCGCCACCCATCGCCGGCTCAGTGGTTGTCGCGCGGGATGCCCTTGGTCTGGGCGATGCGCTGGTATTTCACCGCCGGCTCCAGCACCGCGCCGGTTTCAAGCTCGCCGACGATGCCGCGCTGGATCTCCTGCCAGGGCGTCTGGTGCGCGGGGTAGTGGTAGCCGCCCAGGGCCTCGAGCGCCGCGCGGCGGCGGGCCAGTTCGGCGTCGTCGACAAGCACGTCGAGGGTGCCCTTGTCGAGGTCGAGCGCCACCCGGTCGCCGGTCTCTATCAGCGCCAGCCCGCCGCCCGAGGCCGCCTCGGGACTGGCGTTCAGGATCGACGGCGAGCCGGAGGTGCCGGATTGCCGGCCATCGCCGACGCAGACCAGGCTCGAGATCCCTTGCTTCAGCAGATAGTCGGGGGCGCGCATGTTCACCACCTCGGCGGCGCCGGGATAGCCCTTGGGGCCGGCGCCGCGCATGAAGAGCATGGTGTCGGCATCGATCGCCAGGGCCGGGTCGTCGATGCGGGCGTGGTAGTCCTCCGGCCCGTCGAAGACCACGGCGCGACCCTCGAAATGGTTCGGGTGATCGGGGTTCGACAGGTAGCGCTCGCGGAACTCCGGGCTGACCACGCTCATCTTCATCACCGCCGAATGGAAGATGTTGCCGCTGAGCACCCGGAAGCCGGCGCGCTCCTTCAGCGGTCGGTCGAAGGGCCGGATCACGTTCTCGTCCATGATCACCGCGTCGCGGTAGCACTCGCCGACCGTCTTGCCGCTGGCGGTCAGCACGCTCTCGTCGATCAGCCCCTGCCCGATCAGCTGGCCGAACACCGCCGGCACCCCGCCGGCGTGGTAGTAGTCCTCGCCGAGGTACTCGCCGGCCGGCTGCAGATTGACCAGCAGCGGGATCTCCTCGCCGTGCTCCTGCCAGTCGGCGATCGAGAGCTCGACGCCGAGGTGCCGGGCGATGGCGTTGAGGTGGATCGGCGCGTTGGTGGAGCCGCCGATCGCCGAGTTGACCTTGATCGCGTTCAGGAACGCGGCGCGTGTCATGATGTCGGAGGGCTTCAGGTCCTCGCGCACCATGTCGACGATGCGCTTGCCGGTGCGCCAGGCCATCTCCTGCCGGTCGCGGTAGGGCGCGGGGATCGCGGCGCCGCCCGGCAGCTGCATGCCCAGCGCCTCGGCCAGCGAGTTCATCGTGGTCGCGGTGCCCATGGTGTTGCAGTAGCCGGTCGAGGGCGCCGAGGACGCCACGACGTCGACGAAGCCCGGATAGTCGATCTCGCCCTTGGCCAGCAACTCGCGCGCCTTCCAGACGATGGTGCCCGAGCCGGTGCGCTCGCCGCGGAACCAGCCGTTCAGCATCGGGCCGACCGAGAGGGCGATTGCCGGGATGTTGACCGTGGCGGCGGCCATCAGCAGCGCCGGCGTGGTCTTGTCGCAGCCGATGGTCAGCACCACCCCGTCGATCGGGTAGCCGTAGAGGATCTCGACGAGGCTGAGGTAGGTGAGGTTGCGGTCGAGCCCCGCGGTCGGGCGCTTGCCGGTCTCCTGGATCGGGTGGACCGGGAACTCCATCGGAATGCCGCCGGCCTCGCGGATGCCGTCGCGCACCCGCTGGGCCAGCACGATATGGTGGCGGTTGCAGGGCGAGATGTCCGAGCCGGTCTGGGCGATACCGACGATCGGCTTGCCCGACTGCAGCTCCTCGCGGCTGATGCCGTAGTTGAGGTAGCGCTCGAGATAGAGCGCGGTCATGTCGGGGTTGTGCGGATTGTCGAACCAGGCGCGCGAGCGCAAGGCGATGGCGGGTTGGTCGGTCACGGGCTTGGTCCTCCCCCAGGCTTTGGCCTCAGGATATGGAACCGGAGCGGCCGGCTTGGCAACAGCAAGACGGCCGGCCGGCGTCGTCAGTAGCTCAGCGCTCCGGCATAGAGAGGCAGGGCGTCGATCCGCCGCTGGACCTCCGCGATCTCGGCAGCATAGGCCGGGCTGCCTATGCTGCCGTAGCGGCGGCGGAACTCGACTTCGCCCAGCCCGGTGGGAAGCCCTTCGACCGAAGGCATCAGGTCGTCATCGGTCCGGATGCGCGCGAGCATTGCCGGCCAGGCGCTGCGCGGCGCGGCGAGAAACAGCGCCGCAAAGCGCTCTCCGGCCATGTTCGCGGCGATGTCGTCGAAGCCGAAGCCCCCGCCGTCGGGGTTGTCGAGGCTGCTGTCGAGCAGCTCCTTCACCTCGCCGATTCCGACGGCCGCCGAACCGGTGGTCGCCGCATAGAGGCCGGCCGAGATCACGAAGTGCCGCTTGTGATCGTCGCGTCCCGCCAGTGTGGGGATGTCGCAGCCGCTGCCGGCGTCCCGCATGCCGGCCTCGAGCTCGACCGCGATGATCGAGCCGAATTCCTCGTCCCCACAGTAGAGGGCCAGCGCGTAGAGCGCGGCACGGAGCTCCTCGCGGTCGGGATTCGACGATGGCTCGGAAGCGAACCGGACCGCCTCCTTGATGTAGGGCAGAACCGAGCCCGCCCAGGGCAGCCGGCCGTGCCGGGCCAGGTCGTGCATATGGTCGAGCTGCACGTAGGCCCGCTCGCGGGCGGTGGTGCCCGCCGCGTCCAGGACCCGGGTCCGCACCCGGCGGAAGAGCGCCTCGCGGGCGGCCTGGTCGGCGCCGATGGCGATCGTCAGGTTGGGCGGCGCCAGCCGCACGGCGGCGACGCTGTCGACGGCCGCCGTGCCCAGCCCGTCGCCCAGCGCGGTATCGAGCACCAGCCGCATGCCGCGCAGCACCAGCGCCGGGGGCACGGGCAGGTGTCCGATGCGGGCCGAGGCGAGGCGCAGCCCCTCCTCGGACGGCGCCACCGCCAGGTGCAGGTTGACCCAGAGGCCCCGCGGCAGCAGCGGTGCGCCGGCAGAGACATTGAGCGTCAGCGCGTCGGTGCCGACATGGGCCAGGCCGAAGACCCCCGGTGCCAGTCGCTGTCCGATCGCGAGCACGGCGTTCATCTGGGTCTCGCTGGCGCTCCAGGTCCCGGACGCGTCGTCGGTCCGCACCAGAGCGCGCAGGCTCTCCGCCACGTCCCGCGCCCGCTGCGCCGCCTCGGCGTCGGGTGGCCCCGGATCGGCGACGCGCGGGCTGGTCTCGAGCATCAGGAGCGCGAGGACGAGCGGCGCCAGGATGACGAGCGCGACGCCGAAGCCGATGAGGCCACGACGCAGGAACGGAGACACGGAACGAGGCGCAACTGCGACCGGCATGGACGCGGAACATGCCCTGCGCGGGCCCGGCAGGCAAGATATCTGTTCGAACTAGTCGGCTGGCGTGTGGCCCGAGGCTGCGGCACGATGGCGCGGAGGGGCCCGGGATTCAGGGAATTGGTCCAGCGATTGGCGTTCAGACCAGCACCGGCTCCTCGGTCTGGGCGCCGACGCCGAACACCCGCTTGTAGCGAGCCACCTGGTCGGCCGGCCCGAGGGCCTTGGCAGGGTTGTCCGAGAGCTTGACCGTGGGGCGGCCGTTGGCGGACACGGCCTTGCAGACCAGGCTGAACGGCGCCAGCGCGTCGCCCGCCGCCAGGCCGCGGAAGTCGTTGGTGAGCAGTGTCCCCCAGCCGAATCCGACCTTCACCCGGCGGTGGAAGCGGGCGTAGAGCGCCTCGATCCGCTCGACGTCGAGCCCGTCGGAGAAGATCACCAGCTTGTCGCGCGGGTCCTCCCCGCGGCTCTCCCACCAGGCGATCGCGATCTCGGCGCCTTCCTCGGGCGGGCCAGAATCGATCCGGATTCCCGTCCAGGCCGCGAGCCACGCCGGCGCGCGTTCCAGGAACCCCTTGGTGCCGTAGGTGTCGGGCAGGATGATCCTCAGGTTGCCGTCGTAGTCCTCCTGCCAGTTCTCCAGCACCCGGTAGGGCGCGGCGGCCAAGGCTGCGTCGTCCACGGCGAGCGCGGCGTAGACCATCGGCAGCTCGTGGGCGTTGGTGCCGACCGCCTCGATGTCGCGGCGCATGGCGATCAGGCAGTTCGAGGAGCCGGAGAACGTCTCGCCGAGGCCTTCGATCATCGCCTGCACGCACCAGTCCTGCCAGAGGAAGGAATGCCGCCGCCTCGTGCCGAAATCGGAGATCCGCAGGTCCGGCAGCTTGCGCAGCCGCTCGACCTTCTCCCAGAGCCGGGCGGTGGCGCGGGCGTAGAGCACCCTGAGCTCGAACTTGCCCATGTCGTGCAGCACCGCGCGCGAGCGCAGCTCCATCAGCACCGCGAGCGCCGGGATCTCCCACATCATCACCTCGGGCCAGGAGCCCTCGAAGGTCAGCTCGTACTGGTCGCCCCGCCGCTCCAGCCGGTACTCCGGCATGCGGAAGTCCTCGAACCAGGCCATGAAGTCCGGCCCGAACATCCAGCGCTTGCCGTAGAAGGTGTTGCCGCGCAGCCAGGTCGACTTGCCGCGGCTGAGCCGCAGCCCGCGGATGTGGTCGAGCTGCAGGCGCAGGTCGTCCTCGTCGATCAGCCGGGCCAGCGGCACCTGGCGCGAGCGGTTGATCAGGCTGAACTTGACCGTCACGTCGGGGTGGCGGCGATAGACGGTCTGCAGCATCAGGAGCTTGTAGAAGTCGGTGTCGAGCAGCGAGCGGACGATCGGGTCGATCCGCCAGGCGTGGTCGTGGACCCGCGTCGCGATATCGGTCACGATGCCGGCTCCAGCGCCTCGGTGCGGGCGAGGGCGACGCCGGCGCCTCCCATCTGCTTCAGCGCCGCCGCATGCGAGCCGTCGAGGTCGATCTCGCGGCAGGCGTCCTCGAGCAGGGTCACCGAAAATCCGAGCTGCACCGCGTCGAGCGCCGAATAGGCGACGCAGAAATCAGTGGCGAGCCCGGCAAGCCAGACCGCCTCGACCCCGCGCGCGCGCAGGTAGCCGGCGAGGCCGGTCGGGGTCGTCCGGTCGTTCTCGAAGAAGGCGGAATAGCTGTCGACCTGCGGCCGGAAGCCCTTGCGCAGGATCATGTCGGCGTGCTCGGTCTCGAGCCCGGGATGGAAGGCCGCGCCGGGCGTTCCTTGCACGCAATGGACGGGCCAGAGCACCTGGTCGCCGTAGGGCATCCGGATCATCGAGAACGGCTCGGCACCGGGGTGGCTCGCCGCGAAGGACTTGTGGTCGGGCGAGTGCCAGTCCTGGGTGTAGACCCGCACCGGGAAGCGACGCGCCACCCGGTTGATCAGCGGCACCACCTTGTCGCCGTGCGCGACCGCGAGCGCGCCGCCCGGGCAGAAGTCGTTCTGCACGTCGATGACGATCAGGGCGTCGGCGGGAGACATAGCCAGGGTGCCCTCCGTGGAACCGGGCCGCGGCGGGCAGAGTGGCAGGGGCTTGGCGGTTTTACAACACCCGGGCCGGGTCCGGCGGGGCCGCCGGCGGCGCGCAGCCACCGGCGGCCGCTGGTTTCAGCGGCCGGCGCGGGGCAGGGCGCGGCTGACCACGTCGGTGCCGAGACGCATCAGCCGGCTCGCCTCCGCGGCATACTGGTCCATGGTCGCGCGGAAGAACCGCGACTGCACCTCGCGCACTTCCCCGAGGTTGCGGCAGCCGAGAAGCTCGCTCTGGGTCTCCATGTCCTGGCGGATCCGGCCGGCGACGAAGTCGCCGATCTGCTGCCGCGCCTGGGCAAAGCCCTCGAGCATCGCCGCCCCGGCGGTCCCGGCGCTGGCCAGCGTGTCCTGCTGCACGGCGACAACCTGCCGCGCCGCCTGCTCGGCGGCCTCGCGGTTCGCCTCGGCATCGGCGGCCAGCTTGCTGAAGCTCTCCTCGGCGGCGGCGACCGCCCGGGCCATGTTCTCGCGAGCCTGCGCGCCGGCCGCCTCGGCTGCCTTCAGGGCCTCGGCGAGCTGCGCCTTCGCGGTTTCGGCCACCTTGCCCATCGCGGTTTCGGCGAGCTGCAGCCGGGCCGCCATCTCACCGGAGAGCTTGCCGGCGGCCTCCTCGGCGGCGCGGACGCCGGCCGCGGCCTGGCCGGTCAGCCGCTCGACCGCCTCCTCGGCGGCCTTCATGCGCGCGGCCAGCTTCTCGGAGGTTTCGGCCAGCGCCGCATCGCGCGCGGCCTTCGCCCGCTCGTCGACCTTGGCCAGCATCGCTTCCGCCGCCGCGAGATTGGCGGTGATCGCGGCGTTCATCCGCTCGGCCGCCCGCAGCGCCTCGGTCGCCTGCGCCACCGCCTTGGCGGCGGTCGCCTCCGCCGCCCGGGCGCTGGCGTTCACGGCTTCGACGGCCTTGGCGGCGGCTTCGCCGGCGGCCGGCGCCTCGGGGTTCGTCTCGGCCGTGGCAGCGGCGCGCCGGCTGCGGGCGGGAGCGGTGGTCTGGTCGGTCATAAACTCATCCTCGGTTGAACGTTCGGTGACAGGCGATCGGCATTCGCGAGGCCTCGGCGGCCCGTATCCCGGCTTCCGGGCCGAGCGTCAAGGCTCGAGCGGGGAGCGGCCGCGGACCCGTGATCAGGCGTGCCCGCGCTCCAGGCTTCGCGCCAGCAACTCGCCGCCGAGACTGAAAAGGCGCGACGCCTCGCCGCCGTATTGGTCCAGCGCGGTCCGCAGAAACCGGGCCTGCAGGTCGCGGAACTCGTCGACGCTGCGGCAGCGCAGCATGGCCTGCTGGGTGTCCAGGTCCTGGCGGATCCGCTCGACAAGGAAATCGGAGATTTCCTGCCGGGTGCGGCGGATTCCCTCGAAAACGACGTGGCCGGCGGTGTCGAGGGTCTCGATTGCGTCCTGCTGACTGGCGGTAACGTCGTCGATCATCCGATCCTGGAGTGATTCGATCGCCGGCTCGGAATCGAGCGGCTTGCTGGAATTGAGCATGCGGCAGCCCCCCTGGCTGGGTGCAGTTCGGTGTTGTTGATGCTTTGCAGCATACCACTTCCACGCCGCCCCGTCTCGCGCCGGCTCGCGTTTCGATGGAACAATTTTGCGAACGGCGCCGACCGCTCGGCTGACCGGGCTCAGAGCCGGCGGGCCGACGGGGTCCCGCCTCCTGTCGCGGCAATCCGGGCGATCGCCGGTCCGAGCGGCTCGGCGACCACGGCCATGTGGTGGGCATTGGCATGGATGAGCGTGTCGGCGTCGCGCATGATCCCGACGTGGCCCTTCCAGAACAGCAGATCACCGCGCAGCAGCGGCGCGTCCGGCGGGCGCGCCAGCCCCAGCAGGACGGTCTGCATGTCCGAATCACGCGGCGCCGCCTGGCCGCAGGCCAGCAGCGCAAGCTGAACCAGGGCCGAGCAATCGATGCCGCGGGCGCTGCGCCCGCCCCAGAGATAGGGCACGCCGACGAAGCGCTCGGCCTGGGCCACGAAGTCCCCGGCGAGCGGCTCGAGATGGGCGCGGGGCACGTGCCCGCCGCCGCGCAGCCGCGCGAAGGCGCCGGTGGTGCCGACGACCGGGACCTCGGCCAGGAACGGCAGGTCGGCGACGATCCGCGCCCGGAGCGACGCGCCGGCGTAGATCTGCGAGCAGAGCGCGGTCACCCGCATGCCCCTGCCCTGCGCCGGGCCGAGCCCGGCCGCAGGGACGTAGCCGACGAAGCCGTCGAGCGCCGCCTGGCCCCAGGCCAGCCCGTCCGCGCGCGTCTCGTAGACGGTGAAGCTCTCGCCGTAGAGGAGCTGGGTCGCCAGTTCCGCCCTGGCGTCGGGAACCGCGGTGAGGTCGAGCAGCGTCGCCGTCACCCTCCGCAGCTGGCCGGGCACGAAGCGCGCCGCCACGACCTGGCCGCGCAGGTGCTCGGCCGCGAGGTCGGCCCGCGCCGGAATGAGCCGGTCGGCGAAAGGCGTCATGTCGGAGGGCAAAATCTGGTCTCCAGCAGTTCGAGAAGCGCCCGCGCCGCCTGGAAGGCGCCGCCTTTGGGGCGGGCGGGCATCGCCTTCGGGGTCCAGCCGTAGATATCGAGGTGCAGGTAGGGGCTGGCGGTGACGAACCGGCGCAGGAACAGTGCCGCGGTGATCGCCCCGGCCATGCCGCCGGACGGCGCGTTGTCCAGGTCGGCGATGCCCGGCTCGATCAGCGGCTCGTAGGGATCCCAGAACGGCAGCCGCCAGAGCGGGTCGGCAACCGCGGCGGCGGCGCGGGCCAGGTCGGCCGCCAGGCCGTCGTCGTCGGTAAAGAATGGCGGCAGGTCCGGCCCCAGCGCCACCCGCGCCGCGCCGGTGAGGGTGGCCAGGCTGACGATGAGATCCGGGCGCTCCTCGTCGGCCAGCGCCAGCGCGTCTCCCAGCACCAGCCGGCCCTCGGCGTCGGTGTTGTTGACCTCGACGCTCAGGCCCTTGCGGCTCGGCAGGATGTCGCCCGGCCGCATCGCCGCCGCCGAGATCGCGTTTTCCACCGCCGGCACCAGCAGCCGCAACCTCAGGTCGAGCCCGAGGCCCATGACCATGTCGGCCAGGCCCATCGCGGTCGCCGCGCCGCCCATGTCTTTCTTCATCAGCCCCATCGAGGCCGGCGGCTTGATGTCGAGCCCGCCGGTGTCGAAGCAGACCCCCTTGCCGACCAGGGTCACCTGCGGCGCGTCGGCGCGCCCCCAGGTCAGGTCGAGGAGCCGCGGCGCCTCGGCGGCGGCGGCCCCCACCGCCTCGATCATCGGCAGGTTGGCCGCACGCAGCGCCGCCGTGCCGCGGATCACCCGCGCCTCGGCGCCGTGCCGGGTCGCCAGCGCCAGGAAGGCCGCCTCGAGCGCCTCGGGACCCATGTCGCGGGCCGGCGTGTTGATCAGGTCCTGGGCCAGCGCCGCCGCGGCCGCGATGCGCTCGAGCCGCGCCGGGTCGACGCCGTCGGGGCAGACCAGTTCGGCGCCGGCCGGCTTGCTTTTGCGGTAGCGCTCGAAGCGATAGCTTTCCAGCCGCCAGCCCAGCGCCTCGAGGCCGAGGTCGAGCTCGACGCCCTCGGGCGCCAGCGCATAGCGCCCGGCAGGCAGCCGGGAAGCCAGGGCGGCCAGCGGGAAGCGCTCGCGGGCCCGCGCCGCCGGCTTGCCCCAGCCGGCGAGCACCGCCCCGACGCTGCCGTCGGGCGCCGGCAGGCAGAGCACCTCGCCGAGGCCCGCCGCGAAGCCCATCGTGCCGATCCAGGTTCGGGTCACGGCATCCTGCCGCTCCAGCCAGCCGGCGAGATCGTCGGGCGCGATCACGCGGACGGGGATCACCCGGGGTTCGGGCGGGACCGACGGCATCAGGATTCCTTCGCTGGAGGCCGAGCGCGATCCTAGAGCATGATCCGGAAAAGTCTAAGCAACTTTTCCGGGTTCTCCTCATCCAATCGGTTGAATTCGATCGAATTACCGCGACCCGTTTGCGCTTAGAGGGCGGTCTGGTCGGCGTAGAGAATCACCGAGAACAGCGACTCCTCGCCGAGCCGCATCAGCCGTGCGCTCACCGCGGCGATGGCGACCGGCTCGCCGTCGGCGAGGCAGGCGCTGAGCGCGCGGGCGACGCGGGCGAAGTCCGCCAGACCGACCTGCTCGCTGAGGCTCGCCAGCCGCGCGGCCAGAATCTGCGCCTCCGGCACGTTCTGCGCGTCGAGCGCGACCTGCAACAGGCCGAGCCGGTCGGTTAGGTGGAACACGACTTCCGAGACGACTTCGCGGCAGCGCTGGTCGCCCAGGGACTGGCGCAGGACCATGATCCTGCTGGTGTCCAGCGCGGCGTCTTCACGCGAGCCGATGTGATATAGCTCTGCACCCATCGCGCAGTCCCCCCGTCACCCGACCGCCACCATGGCGCCAAACCGTAAACGGAGGCTTGCGGGGAAGGCTTGCCGCAGCGCACAAGACGCCTAAAAGTTCCGGGCAGTTTAGCAAAATCGAACCTATCCGATTCGGCTGGAGGGAGGAACGATGGAGAACGCGCGGCCGCTGCCGTCCACCCTGCTGGAGCGCTACCGCGCCTGGCAGGCCCGTCGCAGCCCGGAGGACGTCGCCCGCTACGCCGAGATGGCCGCGAAGGGCCAGAGCCCGAAGGCGATGATCATCACCTGCTGCGACAGCCGGGTGCTGATCTCGGAGATCTTCGGCAGCGAGCCCGGCGACTTCTTCATCCATCGCAACATCGCCAACCTGGTGCCGCCGCACGAACCCGACGGCCGTGCCCACGGCACCTCGGCGGCGATCGAGTACGCGGTAATCGCCCTCGGCATCGAGCACCTGGTGGTGATGGGCCACCACGGCTGCGGCGGCGTGCGCGGCTGCCACGACATGCTGGCGGGCCTCGCGCCCGACCTCGACAAGCCCACCAGCTTCGTCGGCACCTGGCTGAAGATCCTCAAGCCCGGCTACGAGGCGCTGGCCGGGCGCGGGCTCAACTACGAGGAGCGGATCGCCGCGCTGGAGAAGGAGGCGGTGCTGGTGAGCCTGCGCAACCTGATGAGCTTCCCCTTCATCGCCGAAGCGGTCGAGGCGGGCCGACTGCAGCTGCACGGCGCGTGGAAGGACATCCGCGACGGCGGCCTGGAGCTCTACGATGCCGAGACCGACGCCTTCGCGCCGCTCTGAACCGACGGCCTCAAGCAGAGTTGAACGGTGCGGCCGCTTCTGCGGGACTAGATCGCGGGTTGCACACTGGCACGACCCAAGGGAGACGACACCGTGAGGATGCTTCCGATGCTGATCGGCGCGCTCGCCGCGCTTGCCACCCCCGGCTTCGCCGACAATGACGTGATCGCCACGCGGCAGGCGCTGATGGACAGCAACGGCGCCTCCGCCGCCCTTGCCGGTGCGGTCATGAAGGGGAACGTCGAGTACAGCCCGGTGATCGGCAAGTCGGTGATCGTGGCGCTCTCGGCCACGGCGCATGCCTACGGCGACTACTTTCCCGAAGGCAGTGCCGATCCGGACCGAAGCTATGCCTCGCCGAAAATCTGGGAGGACATGGACGGGTTTCAGGCCACGCTCGGCAAGTTCCAGGCCGCGGTGGCCAGCGCGCTCGAGGTCTCGGGCAGGTCCGGCCCGCCCGACAAGGAGGCGTTCGTGACCGCGATTCAGCCGGTCTTCGGCGTCTGCGAGACCTGTCACAAGGCCTATCGCCTGAACTGAGGGTTTTCCGGTGCGACGGCTGCTTGGCTGGCTGTCTGCGCTGCTGGCCGTCGGGGCCCTGGCGTTCTTCGCCGCGACGACGCCGCGCCCCCTGCCGGCGGCAGCGCTGGCGGCACTGCCGGCCGGCGACGCCACGCGCGGCGAGACCTGGTTCTGGGCCGGCGGTTGCGCCTCGTGCCATGCCGCCGAGCATGCCCAAGGCGACGACCGCCTGCGGCTGGGCGGCGGCCGGGTGCTGACGACGAAGTTCGGCGATTTCGTCACCCCCAACATCTCGAGCGACCCGGAGGACGGCATCGGCGACTGGACCGTCGCCGACTTCGCCAACGCCATGCTGCGCGGCGTCTCGCCCGATGGCCGGCACTACTATCCCGCCTTCCCTTACCCCTCCTTCGCCCGGATGCGGCCCGCGGACATCGCCGATCTCTGGGCGTATCTGCGCGCCCTGCCCGCCGTCGACGGCACGCCTCCGGGCCACGAGCTGAAGTTCCCGTTCAGCGTCCGCCGCGGCCTCGGGCTCTGGAAACGCGCCTTCCTGCGCGACGGACCGGCCGTCGCCCTCGACACCGCAGACCCGGAGGTTGCCCGCGGCCAGTACCTGGTCGAGGGCGCGGGCCACTGCGGCGAATGCCACACCCCGCGCAATTTCGCCGGCGCCCCTGACTACGGCCGCTGGCTGGCGGGGGCTCCGGCGCCCGTGGGTCCGGGTCGCGTTCCGAACATCACCGGCGGCGCCGGCGGGATCGGCGACTGGTCGGCCGAGGACATCGCCTATTTCCTCGAGACCGGCTTCAAGCCGGACTTCGACACGGCCGGCGGCAGCATGGCCGAGGTCCGGGAGAACCTGGCGATGCTCGCCGCAGGCGACCGCGATGCAATTGCGGCGTATCTGAAGGCGGTGCCGGCGCGGGCGTCGTCGCGCTAAAGCGCCGGACACGCCGTCGTCCGCGTGCGGACAGATGGTTCGCCATGACGCGATACAGTTCCGCAGTCCCGCCGGATTTGGCCGTCGGCAAATCCGGCCGCGACTGCCCTCCCAGGGGCAGTCGCGCAAGCGCGACCGCCAGGGCAGCCGCGCCCGGATTGGCACGGTCCGGGGACGCGGCACGCCTCTCGCCCTCCGCGCTGGCGCTCCGGGCGAGCGGACCGCGCGGCGCGCCACCGGCGCGCCGCTATCGCGGTCCGCGGCGCCTCATCCTGCGCGGCTCCGAGGCGATGAACCGGGGAAAGTATAACTAGTTGAACAGCATAGAAAATGCCGCGGGAAATTTACCGGACGTCAACACTGGTTAACCCGTCAGGCGAGAAACGCCAGCGATCAAGCTGCCTGCCACCCCTTTCGGCGCCGCGACGGAACGTTGGCACCGTCGCCGAGTTGTGAGGGGCAGCGGATGGAAAGGGTGCTTGGACAGGGCCCGACCGTTCCCCGCACAAGGACACCCGCGTGCAACCAGCGCGATTGGAGCCATACCCATGATCGAAGACAACGAACACGATCCGACTCCCGAACCCACCCTGACGGAAACCGCTCGCGAGGCAGGCAGCGTCGCGCAACAGCGCGCCGCCGAGATGCAGGAGACGCTTCGAGCAACCGTCAGTGACGCCACCGCCGCCGCGGGGGAGAAGACCGAGGCCGCGAAGGACCAGGCGGCCGACGAGATTTCCCGAACCGCCAGAGGCCTCGGCGCAGCGGCGGACGAACTCGACGACGCGCCGTTCCAGCAGGAGCTGCTGCGCGAGGCGGCCGACGGCCTGAAGCAGCTTGCTCAGACCGTGCAAGGCAAGAGCATCGGCGAGCTGGTGGGCGATCTGGAGGACTTCGGCCGCCAGAACCCGCTGGGGTATCTCGGCGGGGCGGCCCTTGCCGGCTTCGCGCTGGCACGCTTCGCACGGGCGTCCGCCCCGACGGAAGGGACGAGCCCGGCGCCTGCCGCATGGCCATCTGCCGGGGGCGGCGCAGCCCGCCCGGCAGTCTCGCCTGTCACTCCCGAGCTGACCGGAGCAACCAACGATGGCTGATATCCAGGAACGCAGTGCCCCCGCGCTTATGGGCGATCTCGTCGGGCACGTGGCCGAGCTTGTGCGCAAGGAAATCCAGCTGCTGCGCGCCGAGATGAACGAGAAGACCGCGCAGGCCGTGGTCGCGCTGGGCAGCATCGCGGCCGCTTTGGTGATCGCCATCGCATCGCTGAACGTGCTGGCGGCGGCCCTGGTCGCGGCATTGACCAAGGCGGGAATCCCGGCGGCGTGGTCGGCGGTGATCGTCGGCGCCGGCCTGGCGATCCTCGCGTTCTTCGTCGCCCGCGGCGGCATCAACAGCCTGAAAGCCAGCAGCCTGGCGCCGGAGCGTACCGCACGGGCCGCGATGCGCGACGCCGAGATGGTCAAGGAGAAGATGTGATGGCAAGCTTCGACACCAACCCACGCGACCGCAGCGTCGGCGAGCTCGAACGCGAGGTCGATCGCGAACGGTCCGAGCTCAGCGCGACCATCGACGCGCTCCGCGACAAGGCCTCGCTCGGCAACATCGTCGACCAGGTCGTCCGAGCCGTCGGCGAGAACGGCGGCGAGGTCAGCCGGAACCTCGGCCGATCGCTCCGTGACAACCCGCTGCCGGCGCTGCTGACCGGCGTCGGGCTGGCCTGGCTGATGGCCGGCAGCGGCAGTCGGCCCGCGCGCGACGACTGGCGCGACGACGGGGACGACGAGCGGGATCGCTACGCCCGCTACGGCGGGACCGCACCGGTCTCGTCGGTGGATGCGCCCGCCGGGCGGGTCTATTCGGGCGGCGGGCCGGGCCTTGCCTCGACCGGCGAGCAGGACGACGCGCCCGGGACTCGGCGAGCGTGCCGCGGAGGCCGCCCAGGACTTCCGGGATCGCGCAGCGGATACTGCCTATCGCCTCGGCGACCGCGCCGCCGACGCTGCCCACGGCTTCCAGGACCGCGCCGCCGACTTCGCCGGCAGTGCGCAGGATCGCATGCACGACGCCGGCGATCGCGTCCGCGATGCCGGCGATGCGGCGCGGCACGAGGCCCGGCGGCTCCGGCGCCGGGCGTCCAGTATGGGGCACGATGCCCGCCGCGGCTTCGACCAGCTGCTCGAGGACCGGCCTCTGGTGCTCGGCGCCCTGGCGCTCGCGCTCGGCGCGGCGGTGGGCGGGGCGCTGCCGAACTCGCGCACCGAGGATCGCATGTTCGGGGCGCGCGCCGAGCGCACGCGACGCGGCCTGCGCGAGGTCGTCGAGGACGAGGGTCGCAAGGTCGGCGCGACCGTCGGGGCGGCGGCGGGGGAGGCCCAGGCGATCGTCGAAGAAACCGTGGCCGACATGCAGGGTCAGCTGCCGAGCGGCGGCGAGATGGCCGAGGCCGTCGGCGACCGGGTCGAAGATGCGGCGCGCCGCGTGCGTGACGCGGCGGCGGACGAAGCCGAGCGGCAGCGCCTCGGCGAGCCCGGCTCGTCGGAGACCTGAGCCGCGCCCGGGTGACAAGGCTTCCGGCCTCCCGTAACGTGGAGGCCGGAAACCCGGGGGTCGTTCCTTTGAAAGTCATCGTTCTCGGCGCCGGCGTGATCGGCGTCACCACCGCCTGGTATCTCGCCCGCGCCGGTGCCGAGGTGCGGGTGCTCGACCGCCAGCCGGGGCCCGGCATGGAGACGAGCTTCGCCAATGCCGGCGAGCTCTCCTACGGCATGACCTCGCCCTGGGCGGCGCCCGGCATCCCCAAGAAGGCTATCCAGTGGCTGTTCATGCGGCACCGGCCGCTCTTCATCTGGCCGATGGTCGATCCGGTGATGTGGGACTGGGGCATCCGGATGCTGCGGAACTGCAATTCGGACTCCTACCGGGTCAACAAGGGACGGATGGTCCGGATCTCGAACTACAGCCGCGACGCGCTGCCCGAGCTGCTGGCCGAGGCGCCGATCGAGTTCGACATGCGCGAGCAGGGCACGCTGCAGCTGTTCCGCACCGAGAAGCAGCTCAAGGGCTCCAAGGCCGACCAGGAGGTGCTGGCCGAATACGGCTCGCCCTACGAGGTGCTGGACCGCGACCAGTGCATCGCCGTGGAGCCGGGACTGGTGCACGTCGCCGACAAGTTCGTCGGCGGCCTGCGGCTGACCGCCGACCGCACCGGCGACTGCCGGATGTTCACCCTGGCGCTGGCCGAGAAGGCGGCGGCGCTGGGGGTGTCGTTCCGCTACGGCAACACCATCAGCGGCTTCACCCGCCAGGGCGACCGGATCGCCACCGTCGAGACCGAGCACGGGCCGGAGACCGCGGACGCCTATGTCTGCTGCCTCGGCCCTTACGCGCCGATCCTGCTGCGCTCGGTGGGCATCCGGCTGCCGATCTACCCGATCAAGGGCTATTCGATCACCCTGCCGGTCACCGACGACGCCGCGGCGCCGCAGTCGACGCTGATGGACGAGACCCACAAGGTGGCGATCACCCGGCTCGGCGACCGCATCCGCGTCGCCGGCCAGGCCGAGATCATCGGCTACAACCGCAAGCTCGGCAAGTCCGCCACCGACACCGTCCGCCACGTGGTCACCGACCTCTTCCCCAAGGGCGGCGACGTCTCCCGCGCCGAGGGCTGGACCGGGCTCCGGCCGATGACCCCGGACGGGACGCCGGTGATCGGGCCGACGCGGTATCCCAACCTGTTCCTGAACACCGGCCACGGCACGCTCGGCTGGACCATGTCCTGCGGCTCCGGCCGCGCCGTCGCCGACGCGGTGCTGGGCAGGACGCCGGAGATCTCGTTCGACGGCCTGACCGCGGCGCGCTACGGGCAGTAGCACGCGCGCTCAGCCCTTCTTCAGCATCCGCCGGCCGAGGAGTTCGGCGATCTGCACCGCGTTGAGGGCGGCGCCCTTGCGCAGGTTGTCGCTGACCACCCAGAGCATCAGGCCGTTCTCCACGGTCGGGTCGGTGCGGATGCGGCTGACGAAGGTGGCGTAGTCGCCGACGCATTCGACCGGCGTGACGTAGCCGCCGGGCTCGCGCTTGTCGACGACGAGCACGCCCGGGGCCTCGCGCAGGATCTCGCGGGCCTCGTCCTCGTCGAGCGGGTCCTCGAACTCGAGGCTGATCGCCTCGGAATGGCCGACGAAGACCGGGACGCGGACGCAGGTCGCCACCACCTTGATCCTGGGGTCGACGATCTTCTTGGTCTCGGCGACCATCTTCCACTCCTCGCGGGTGAAGCCGTCCTCCATGAAGACGTCGATCTGCGGGATCACGTTGAAGGCGATCTGCTTGGGATAGACGCTCGGCTCGACCTCCTGGCCGGGGACGTAGAGGCCCTTGGTCTGGTTCCAGAGCTCGTCCATCGCCTCCTTGCCGGAACCGCTGACCGATTGATAGGTCGAGACGACCACGCGCCTGATCCGGGCGCGGTCGTGCAGCGGCTTCAGCGCCACCACCATCTGGGCGGTGGAGCAGTTGGGGTTGGCGATGATGTTCTTGCGGGCATAGCCCTCGATCGCGTCGGGGTTCACCTCCGGCACGATCAGCGGCACCTCGGGGTCGTAGCGGTAGAGCGAGGAGTTGTCGATCACCACGCAGCCGGCCTTCGCGGCGATCGGCGCGTACTTCTTCGTCGCGTCCGAGCCGATGGCGAAGAGCGCGATGTCCCAGCCCTTGAAGTCGAAGCCGTCGAGATCCAGCGTTTTCAGGGTCTTGTCGCCGAACGAGCATTCGGTGCCGAGCGACTTGCGCGAGGCCAGCGCGGCGATCTCGTCGACGGGGAACTCCCGCTCGGCGAGGATGTTCAGCATCTCCCGGCCCACGTTGCCCGTGGCGCCGACGACCGCGACGCGGTAGCCCATTCGCGACTCTCCTGAGATCGGACGTGGGCGCTTCTGCCGGTTTTGCGGGCAAAAGTAAACAAGGGTGCGCGGAGGCCTTGTTTTGCTTGGTTAACGGCGATCTGGGCGATCTGGAGGGCGTATGGGACGCATATGGAAGGCGTATGGGTGGTCGGCGGGAAGGGGCGAAAGCTTGACGCTACCAGATCCGTCTCCAGGCGGGCGCGGCCGATCTCGGATCGAAGCGGCGCGACCTCGGGGCATTTGATCGGGCCTTGTACGTGATCTCGTCGGCAATCCGCTTGATCGCTTCTCCTCACCGGCCGGAGTCGTGCGCGCCGATGCCGCATTCACTTCGCGGATTTGTCCGTCGACAAATCCGCCCGCGCCTGCCAGCCCCCGGCAGGCGCGTTCCGCGCCGCCCAGGCAGGCGCGCGCGGATGGAGAGCGACGGTCCTGGCGGCACGCCCCTCGGCCTCCGCGCTTGCGCGCTCCAGCCGACGAACCGGCGCGACGCAGTGCGTCGCTGATGCCGGTTCGGGAGGCGAACCAATCGGCCGGCTCCTGGTCGGTCGGCTCGGAGAAGTGGGTCCTCGCCTCGTGGGTGTCCGCAGGCCGATGGCTCTCCCGAAATACCCGCGATCACTCCGGCAGCGCGAAGGCCGCGACCTCGTCGCTGACCTTGGGGGACAGGATCGAGTTGCCGCCGGCGACG
This sequence comes from uncultured Alphaproteobacteria bacterium, assembly GCA_963847795.1. Taxonomy (GTDB): domain Bacteria; phylum Pseudomonadota; class Alphaproteobacteria; order Rhodobacterales; family Rhodobacteraceae; genus Amaricoccus. The sequence goes on along the minus strand of CAWKBH010000006.1, from coordinate 642,707 downwards.
AAGACCACGTACTGCTTGCCCTTGTATTCGTAGACCGCCGGCAGGGCCACGGCCGGGGCGGCGACGCGGGCTTTCCACAGCACCTTGCCGGTCTTGAGGTCGAGGGCGCGGACGCGGCTGTCCATCGAGGCGCCGACGAAGACGAGGCCCGAGGCGGTGATGGCGGGGCCGCCGATCGTCACCGAGCCCCAGGACTTCGGCATGTAGAAGCCCCACTTCTGCACCTGGCCGAAGCGGGGCGTCCCAGAGCCGCGCGCCGGTCTTGAGGTCGTAGGCGGTGATCGAGCCGTAGGGCGGCTTCCAGCAGGGCATGCCGATGCGGGTTGAGGAAGGTGGTGAGCTGCAGCCCGTAGGGCGCGCCGGTCATCGGGAAGTAGCCGCCGGTCTCGCCGCCCTTGGCGGCGGCCTCCTTGTAGTCGGCGCGCGGGATCAGCCGGTAGATCTGCACCACGCTGGAATAGTTCACCACGAAGATGCCGCTGGCGGGATCGACGGCCCCGCCGCCCCATTCGGCGCCGCCGGTGGTCGGCGGGTAGATCAGCGAGCCCTCGACGCTCGGCGGGGTGAAGCGGCCGTCGTCGCGGAGCTTCGCCGCCTCGCGCGAGCAGTAGCCGAAGCTCGCGAGATCGGCGAGCCGCGAGACCCCCGGCCAGGTGTCCGGGGTGAGCGGCGCGGGCAGCGGCACGTAGGGCTGGGTCGCGGCCGCCTTCTCGCCCTCGGCGTCCGAGGCCGGCGCCGGGCGCTCGTCGATCGGATAGACCGGCTCGCCGGTCTCGCGGTTCAGCACGTAGAGAAAGCCCTGCTTGGAGGTCTGGACCAGCGCCGGGATGGTCTGGCCGTCCTTCTGGATGTCGACGAGCGTCGGCGGGGCGTTGGTGTCGAGGTCCCAGATGTCGTGGTGGACGAGCTGCCGGCTCCAGGCCACCGCGCCGGTATCGAGCTTCAGCGCGGTCACCGAGGTGGCGAGCGGCACCGGGTCGAGCCGGTTGCCGCCCCAGAAGTTCGGGCTGGGCGAGCTGACCGGCAGGTAGAGCAGCCGGCGCTCCGGGTCGATCGACATGCTGGCCCAGACGTTGCCGGTGCCGCTCTTGGCCGCGACGGCCGGCTCCAGGCTGCGGAAGGTCCAGCGCAGCGCCCCGGTGCGGGCGTCGAGCGCGAAGACGGTGCCCGGCGGCGCCTCGCTCTCGGCCCAGTCCTTGCCGGCCCAGCCGAGGTAGAGCGTGTCCTCGAACACCGTGGGCGGCTGGAGCAGCGAGAGCGGCCACTTGGCGTTCTCGGTGTTCCACTGGTTGACGTCGAGGACGCCGTCGGTGCCGAAATCGGCGCAGGGCTGGCCGGTGTCGGCATCCACCGCGTGCAGCTTGGCGTCCATGGTGCCGATGTAGACGCGCTTCTGGCAGGGCTGGCCGGCGGCGGGGTCCGCGGCCGCCCAGTAGGCGACGCCGCGGTTCTTCAGATCGGGCTGGGTCAGCGCCTCGAGCACCGACCCGGTGTCGTAGGTCCACTTCACCTTGCCGGTGTCGGGCTCGAGCGCGAAGATCCGGTAGAACGGCGTGCCGACATAGAGCGTGTCGTTGACGAAGAGCGGGGTCGCCGACCAGACCGTGGGCGGGGTGTCCTCGGCGGGCTCGGGGCCGCCGTGCGGGCCGGCGTAATCCGGCGGCCGCGGCCAGACGTCGCCGGTGCGGACGGTCCAGGCCCGCTGGAGAGTTGCGACGTTCTCCGGCGTGATCTCGGTGAGCGGCGAATACTTCTGCGCCTCCAGGTCGCCGTTGAAGGTCTGCCAGGTTCCGTCCTGGGCGGCGGCGATGCCGCCGAAGCCGAGGGCGAGCGTAACGGTGAGGGCGAGACGCTGCAGGGTCATCGCGGTCCCCTCAGGCGTAGCTGCGGCGGGTGAAGGCCCGCAGCCCCCAGCCGATCAGGCAGACGAGCATCAGCCCGAGCAGGAGCTGGCTTTCGATCATCCAGGCGAGAAGGCCGGTGCCGAGGATGCCGATGAGCGCGCAGACCATGAAGACGGCCACGGTGCCGGGGCCGTGGCTGCCGGCGAGAACGAGGCCGGCGACGAGCAGAAGCGCGGTGGCGACGATGGCGAGGATGGCGGCGGGCGTGCCGGTGATACTGGCGGTGGGCGCGAGGAATTCCGCGGCGGCGAAATAGTTGTAGACCGAGAGCAGCAGCCCCAGGCCGGCGCCGAGCGCGATCAGAAGTCCCCCGTCATGCCGCATGCCGCCCCCCTTCGTTTGACCGGCTGCCAGCATGGGGCGGCGTCGGGCGGCAATCAACACCTCGCGGGGTCACATTCCGCGCGGCAGATGTCGCAGGGTCAGGCCGCCGATCAGGGCGAGCAGCAGCGCGAGGCCGGCGAAGGCGGCGGCGAAGCCGCCGAGCATGAAAAGGAAGAAGTAGGCGAGCGGCGGCAGCAGCTCGGAGGCGTCGAGGTAGCTGCGGTAGACCGTGGTCATCTGCGGCCGCTCGTGGGCGCGGACCGCACGCAGGAAGGGCACCGGACCGAGGCCGTCGATGATCGCCACGAAGAAAGCGGCGCCGACCATCGCCACCCCGGCCGCCGCCGGCTGGCGCAGGCTGAGGAGGCCCGCGCCCAGGATCAGCGCCGCCGCCGCCAGGAAGCAGGCGCCGAGCACCCGGCGCAGCGAGTGGCGCAGCGCCCAGCCGCGGGCGAAGAAGTTGTTGAAGAGCATCAGGTTGCCCGCCGCCACCGCCAGACCGCCGGCGGCGGGGCCGAGCCCGCCCTCGAGCATCAGGATCGGGATGTAGATGAAGAAGGTGGTCCAGAAGGCCGAGCGGGCGAAGGCGATCGCCCAGGCCAGCCGCAGCCGCGGCTGGGCCACGAAGCGGCGGATCGCCTGCAGGGGGCTGGCGGGCTGTGGCCGCGGGCGCCCGATCGCGGCGCGGATCGGGCCGCCTTCGCTGAGGCGCAGCACCCAGAAGACGGCCGCCAGGGCCGCGGCCGCGGCGAGGCTGAGGGCGCAGGGCGCCCAGAGGCCCACCGCCTGCATCAGCCGCACCCCGAGGTAGGGGCCGAGGCCCCAGGCCAGGGTGGCGATCGCCAGGCGCAGCGGCTCGGAGCGGGTGAGCTCGCGCTTGCCGATGTTGTCCATGATGTAGAGCGAGAGGGTGATGTTGAGGAGCGCCGCACCTGCGGTGCGGCAGAACATCCCCGCCACCAGCGCCGGCGGCAGGTCGAGGGCGAGCAGCGTGGCGTAGAGGCCGAGGAGCGCGCAGCCGAGGCTGTAGGTCCAGCGCCGGCTGAGCCGGCGCACCAGCAGCGGGATCAGGAAGGTGAAGCCGAGCGCGCAGAGCGAGACCGAGGTGTAGACGAGGCTGACGGTCTCCTTGCTGCCGAAGAGGCCGTAGGCGGTGAGCGGCAGCACGGTGACCAGGGTCGCCCGGGCGATCGATTCCAGGAAGTAGAGCAGGCTGAAGGTCAGCGCGCCCGGCTGGGCCGGGCCGGCCGAGATCAGGATCGGGTGCCGGACGTGGGTGGCCATGCGGGTACCTGCGGCGAATGCGGGGCGCGCCGGTCGGCGCCGGGCGAGGGGTCGCGCCCGCTCTCAGCCGCTGTCGGGGAACCAGCAGGTCCGCGGCACGCGATAGGCGTAGATGTCGCTCGTGACGAATCCGAGCTTCGGCCGCCATTGCGCTACGGGCTCGGGGGTGGCCGCCTCGTCGACGCAGTCCGGCGCGTCGCGATCGACATAGAGCACCTCGCCGGGACCGGGCGGCAGCGGGCGCTTGAGGGCATAGTGGTTCGACGGGAACCCGTCCGGCGGCTCGGCGTAGATGGCCAGGTCGGCGTCGCGCAGCGTGTAGAAGAAATCAGCAAGGAAGGCCCGGTCGCTGCTGACCAGGACGTCGAGCCCCTGCTGGTGCGCCGTCTCCTCCGCCCAGCGGCTCACCTGCGACCGGCCGACGTAGCGGGCCAGCACCAAATTGGGGCCGACCTGCCAGCTATCGGCGAACACCGCCGCCACCGGCAGCGCCGCGGTGATCGCAAGGTTGATTGCGAAACCCAGCGCCAGCAGCCGCGGCCGGTCGGCCAGCATGGCGATCGCCAGGATCAGTGCTGCGAGATGCGCCGTTGCCGCCCAGTTGGCGTTGGCGCCGGAGATCAGCGCCTGGACCGAAACGATGGCGAGGATCGGCAGCGACATCAGCGCAAGGTAGCGTCGGACCGGGTCGCGGCCGAGCCGCGCCAGCCCGACCAGGTAGGCGGCGAAGAAGACCGGGCCGGCCACGGCGAACTGGCCGGCGAGAAACCAGACGAGCTCGGAGACGTCCAGCCGCGGCCCGTGCCAGTCGGCGTTGTCGGCGGTGTGGTGCAAGGTGGCGAACTGGTTGGCGGCGTTCCAGACCAGGTTCGGCGCGACGACGACGAGCGCCACCAGGGCGGCGACGGCGGCGTCGCGCCGGGCGATCCGCGCCGCGGGCAGGAGCAGCGCCGCCAGCGCCGCCGCGAGCGGGAAGTAGATCATGGCGTACTTCGCCATCAGCCCGGTCCCGACCGCGGCCCCGAGCACGAGCGCCCAGCCGAGCGACCGCGCCTCGGCCAGGTGCAGCTGCGCCAGCAGCGCCAGGGCGAAGCAGCAGAGCATCGGCGTGTCGGTCGAGACCAGGAGGCTGCCCACCGCCACCGCCGGCAGGCTGACGAAGCCGAGCCCGGCCAGGACGCCGATCCGCGGGTCGTAGAGCCGCCGCGCGACCAGCGCCAGCAGGACGGCGGTGGCGGCATGGATCAGCGGCAGCGGCAGGTGGATCCAGAACGGGGCGTCGCTGCCGATCGAGGTCGAGAGCCGCAGGATCCAGGCGATCAGCGGCGGCTTGGAGTAGTAGCCCCAGTCGAGGCTCTGGCCCCAGAACCAGTACTGCGCCTCGTCGACGAAGAGATCGGCGCTGTCGAAGGGCAGGAGCGCCAGCCGCCAGAGGGTAACGAGCGCGATTCCCGCCAGCCCGAGTGCGAAGGTCCGCGCCTCAGACCGCGCGCTTGGCGGCATGGATCAGCCAGAGGTTCCGGACGTAGACGATGAGCCCGGTGGCCTGGCCGAGCATGAACACCGGGTCGTGGCGGTAGATCGCGTAGGCGAGCAGGATGACGCCGCCGGCCAGCGAGAAGTACCAGAAGGCGATCGGCATCACCGAGCGCCGCGCCCGCTCGGACATGATCCACTGGATCAGGAAGCGGGCCGAAAACATCAGCTGGCCGGTGAGGCCGACGATCACCCACCAGAACTCGCCCCAGTGGTCGACCCGGAAGATGCGGAACAGCGTCTCCATCAGGCCTCCGTCCGTTCGACGCCGCGCGCCTTCTTGCCCCGCCTGATCAGCCACATCACCCCGATCAGATCGGAGACCCCGACCAGCGCCCGGCCCAGGTTGGAATAGTTCGACCGTCCGCCGTGCCGCCCGGCATGGGCCACGTCGACGTGCAGCGTCTTCCAGCCGTCGCGGGCCACCAGCGCCGGCAGGTAGCGGTGCATGTGGTCGAAATAAGGTAGACCGAGGAAGACGTCGCGGCGGATCAGCTTCAGCCCGCAGCCGGTGTCGCGGGTGCCGTCCGCGAGCAGGTAGGCGCGGATGCCGTTGGCGGCCTTCGAGGCGTAGCGCTTGGAGACGGTGTCCTGGCGGCCGACCCGCTGGCCGGCGATCAGCGCCACGCCGTCGGGAAAGGCGGTGCCCTCCAGCCGCGCCACCAGCTTGCGGATCTCGGCCGGCGGGTTCTGGCCATCGCCGTCGAGGGTGCAGATCACCGCGCCGCGGGCCAGCCGGACGCCGCTGTGGATCGCCGCCGACTGGCCAGCGCTGGCGGCGTGCTGCACCAGCCGCAGCATCGGGAACCGCTCCTTGAGCGCCAGCACCAGCTCGGCGCTCGCATCGGTCGACCCGTCGTCGACGTAGATCACCTCATAGGGGCCGAGGTCGGCGCAGGCTTCGGCGATCGCCTCGGTGACGAAATCGAGGTTCTCGGCCTCGTTCTTCAGCGGCACCACGATGGAGAGCCAGGGCGGGTCGGCGGCTGGCTGGGAATCCGGCGACATGGGCTGGCGTCTCCCCGGCCGCGCCCCGGGCGGGCGCCGGGCCTGATCGCGAAAAAGACTGGTCGGAGTGAGAGGATTCGAACCTCCGACCCCCTGCTCCCGAAGCAGGTGCGCTACCAGGCTGCGCTACACTCCGACACCGCGCGCTGTGTAATGCGGTTGGCCTGCCAGCGCAACGGCGTTTCTGTGCCGCGGTCGGCCCGGCCGCGGCGGCGCTTTCCCGCCGAGGGACCGGTCAATGCGGCAGATCCGCGCGCCGGAATCCGCCGATCGGGGCGTTGAACCGTACAGGAGGCGGATGGCCACGGAACCGGAACTGCCGGAAGGTGTTCATCTGCGGGAGGGGAGATGCAATGCGACGATTGTCCGCGACGGTGTCGCTGCTGGCCATGCTGAGCCTGGGCGCGACGAGCCTGCCCCCGGTCGCCCGGGCGCAGGATCCGGCGGCGCCCGACAGCAGCGACGGGCTGCGGCAGATGCTGTCGGAGCACCAGACCAACGTTCTCGCCGGGCTGGACCCGAGCAGCATCGCCGCCCCGGACGCGGCGCCGCTGGAACCTGAGGAACTGGACAAGCTGGTGGCCCCGGTGGCGCTCTATCCCGACGCGCTGCTGGCCCAGGTTCTGGTCGCCGCGACCTATCCGCTGCAGATCGTCAATGCCGACCGGCTGATCGACGCCAGCAAGGACATGTCCGACGACGAACTCAGCGACGCGGTGGCAAAGCAGAAGTGGGACCCGAGCGTGCTGGTGCTGCTGTCCGGCTTCCCGACCGTCGTGCAGCGCATGGCCGACGATCTGGAATGGACCGAGCAGCTCGGCAGTGCGATGGTCAGCCAGGACAACGACGTGCTGGCGGCGGTGCAGCGAATGCGCGCCCAGGCCGAGGGCACCGGCTACCTCACCAGCAACGCCGCGCAGAAGGTCGAGAAGAGCGACGGCCAGATTTACATCAAGCCGGCGGACCCCGACGTGGTCTATGTGCCGAGCTACGACGCCACCGCCGCCTACACCACCGCGCCCACCGCCCAGCCCTACATCGCCCCGGCGCAGAGCGGGTTCTCGCCGAGCCCGCTGGTCGCCGGCGCGGTCGCCTTCGGCGCGGCGCTGCTGATCCAGGAGCTGTTCGGAAACAACGACAAGAACCACAACGACAATAATCGACAACGGCTGGAACGGCTACTGGCACGGGTCGCAGCCGATCGACTGGCGGCAGCGCCAGTTCTACCCCCGGCCCCGGCTGGCGGCCACGCGCTACGACGATCACAGCTGGAGCTGGGAGCGCGACCACTACTGGGATCGCAGCCAGCGGAGCTGGCGCCGCGACGACGCCGCGGCGCTGCGGCGCTACGATGCGGAACGCCAGCAGGCGCTGCGATGGACGGCGCATGATCGCAAGGTCGAGGCCGAGCGCCTGCGGGCGCTGCGCGAAACGGCCGCTGAGAAGGCGCAGCACAAGCGGGAGCTGGCGCGCCGGCAGGCCGAGCGCCGCGACGAGCGGGCGCGCGCCGCCGACCGGGCCGCGGCGCGGCAGCGTCAGGACGACAAGGCCGCGGCGCAGGCAAAGGCCGCCGACCGGGCGCGACAAGAAAAGGCGCAGGCCGCCGCCCAGCGCCGAAGGACCGAGGCCGCTGCCGAGCGGGACCGCAAGGCCAAGGCCGAGGCCGCGAAGCAGGACAAGGCGCGCGCCGCCGCGCGCGACCGGCAGAAGGCCGCGGCAGCCGAGCAGCAGAAGCAAGCGAAGGCCGCTGCCGAGCAACGGGACAAGAAGCGCGCCGCGGCGGCGCGCGAGCGCCAGAAGGCCACTGCAGCCGAGCAGCAGAAACGAAGCGAAGGCCGCGGCCGAGCAACGGGACAAGAAGCGCGCCGACGCCCGCGCCAGGCAGCAGGCCGCCGCCGCCGAGCAGGAGAAGCAGGCGAAAGCCGCTGCCCGGCAAGCAGACAGGCCAAGGCCGCGGCCAGCGAGAAGCAGAAAGCTGCCGCGGCGGCGAAGCAGGCCCAGCCCAAGCAGGCGAAGCAGGCCCAGCCCGCCCGGAAGCAGAACGATCAGGCCGCGCAGGGCAAGAAGAAGGCCAAGCAGAAATGCGATCCGGCCAAGAGCAAGGACTGCAAGCCCGACAAGTGACGGGTGCGCCCGGTCAGGAATATCCCTGGTCCGCTCCGTGCCTGCGGCGCCACAGCCGCCTGAAGGTGGCGATGCGGGGGTAGGTGCCGGAGACGAAGCGGGTCTCGGTGCGCAGCACCGGCCGGCGGGAGGCGGCGATGCTGTCCTCGCGGAAGACCACGTAGATGCCGCTCAGGATGATGATGCCGGCGCCGATCGCGGTGTGCCGGTCGGGGGTCTCGCCGAAGAAGGCGGAGCCGTAGACCGTGGCCCACAGGATCTGGGAATACTGCATCGGCGCCACCACAACGGCGCTGCCGGTGCGGTAGGCGGCGATGACGCAGAGCGAGCCGCAGAAGCCGAGCAGCGCCATCAGCGCGGTGCCGCCCAGGTGCAAGCGGCGGCATGGCGTGGTAGACGAAGGGCATGGCGCAGCCCATCAGCAGGAAGTTCGCCATCATCGGGTAGAGCAGCAGCACGGCGCTGCGCTCGTCGTTGCCGATTTTGCGCACCACCACTGCCGCGACCGCCGAGCAGACCGCCGCCCCCAGCGCCGCGAAGTGGCCGGCGGTGAAGGTCGTGGCCCCCGGCCGCAGCACCACCAGCACCCCCACCAGTCCCGTCGCCACCGCCAGCGACCGCCGCCAGCCGACCCGCTCGCCGAGGATCGGGATGGCCAGCAGCGTGATCAGCAGCGGCGCCGCGAAGACGATGGCATAGGTCTGCGCCAGCGGCAGGGTCGAGAAGGCATAGAACACCATCGCCGTCGACAGCACCGCTGCGCCGGTGCGCAGCAGCGACCACCAGGGGTGGCGCGCCCGCAGGTTGCCGTCGGTCGGATCGCGCATCAGCATGATGGTGACGATCGGAAAGCCGAACAGCGTCGAGAAGAACACGATCTGAAACGGCGCGTAGGAGGCGCCGAGGAACTTCACCACCACGTCGTGCGTGGAATAGATGCCGAAGGCCAGGAGCGCGAAGGCGGCGCCGCGGGTGTTCGAGGGAGCGTGAGCGTCGGGCATGGCCACCTGGTGGGGGAGCGTTGATGTCGGGTCCCGGCGGCCGGCGCGGTGGCCCGGGCTCAGTCCCCGGCGCCCGGGCCGGCACGGCGGCGCCGCGGCGGATCGCCCGATCGTCCCGGCCCGCCCGGAACCGCGGCGGCGCAAGCCGGTTGCCGGTGGCGCCGGAAGCCGTCAACATCGGCCTCGGCAGGCCCCCCGGCGGGCTGACCGGAGACGCTGCGCCATCTCCCCCCATCACCGGCGAGGCCGCGGCATCTCGGCATGAAGCTTTCCATCTTCGACCTGGTCGCCATCCTGCTGGTTCTCACCGCCACCTTCGGCTGGGTCAACCACAAACTCCTGCGGCTGCCGCACACGATCGGGCTGCTGGTGATGGGGCTCGGCGCCTCGCTGGTGCTGGTCGCAGTCGAGCTGTCGGTGCCGGACGAGAGGCTCTACGAGGATCTCGCGGCGATCGTGGGACAGGTCGAGTTCCAGACCACGGTGCTGAACGGGATGCTGGCGTTCCTGCTCTTCGCCGGCTCGCTGCAGGTCGATCTCGGCATCCTGCGCAGGCGGGCGCTGGCCGTCGGCTCGATGGCGACGGTGGGGGTGATCCTCTCCACGGTGATCGTGGGCTTCGGCTTTCATCTCGCCGCGCCCGCCTTCGGCCTGGAGCGTGCCCTTGCCCTGGGCGCTGGTCTTCGGGGCGCTGATCAGCCCGACCGACCCGGTGGCCGTGCTCTCGACCCTGAAGGCGGTCGCCGTCCCCGAGGAGCTCGAGGTCGACATGATCGGCGAATCGCTCTTCAACGACGGGGTCGGGGTGGTGATCTTCACCGTGCTGCTGGCGGTGGCGACCGGCGGCGGCGACACAGGCTTCGCCCAAGTCGCGGAGCTCTTCCTGGTCGAGGCGGCGGGCGGCGCCGCGCTCGGGTTCGTCGCGGGATATATTTCGTACCGGGCGATGCGGGCGATCGACGACTACCCGATCGAGGTCCTGATCTCGCTGGCGCTGGTGATGGGCGGCTACGCCCTGGCGTCGCGGCTGCACGTCAGCGGTCCGATCGCCATGGTGGTGGCGGGGCTGCTGATCGGCAATCGCGGCTCGAAATACGGCATGAGCGACCTGACGCAGAAATACCTGTTCGCGTTCTGGACGCTGATCGACGAGATCCTGAACTCGCTCCTGTTCCTGCTGATCGGGCTGGAGGTGCTGGTGGTGCTGGAATTCAACGCCGCGGTCGCCGGGCTGGCGCTCGCCGCGATCCCGCTGGCGCTGCTGGCGCGGCTCTGCGCGGTGTCGCTGCCGATCCTGGTGCTGGGCGCCAGCCAGGGCTTCGTCCGGGGCACGATCCCGATCCTGACCTGGGGCGGCCTGCGCGGCGGCATCGCGATCGCCCTGGCGCTGTCGATCCCGGCCGGCCCCGAGCGCTCGGTGCTGCTCGCCGCGACCTATACGGTGGTGGTCTTCTCCATCGTCGTCCAGGGCCTGAGCCTCGGTCGGGTCGTGAAGCGATCCCTGGCCGAGCCTTGAGCGGCTCAACGGAAATTCAGGCCTCGGCCGCCAGCGCCGCAACGATCGCGTCGCCCATCGCGCCGGTCGAGACCGGGCTGCCGCCGTCCGGCCCGAGCAGGTCGGCGGTGCGCAGCCCGTCGGCCAGCACCGTCTCCACCGCCGCCTCCAGCCGCGCCGCCTCGTCGCCGGCGTCGAAGGAATAGCGCAGCGCCATCGCGAAGCTGAGGATGCAGGCGATCGGATTGGCCAGTCCCTGGCCGGCGATGTCGGGCGCGCTGCCGTGCACCGGCTCGTAGAGCGCCTTCGGCCGGCCGTTCGCGGCGACGGCGCCGAGCGAGGCCGAGGGCAGCATGCCGAGCGAGCCGGTCAGCATGGCGGCGAGATCCGAGAGCAGGTCGCCGAACAGGTTGTCGGTGACGATGACGTCGAACTGCTTCGGCCAGCGGGTCAGCTGCATGGCGCCGGCGTCGGCGTACATGTGGCTGAGCGCGATGTCGGGGTATTCGTTGGCGCCGACCCAGGTCACTTCCTCGCGCCAGAGCACGCCCGATTCCATCACGTTGGCCTTTTCCATCGAGCAGAGCCTGCCCTGGCGCCGCCGCGCCAGCTCGAAGGCCGCCCGCGCCACCCGGCGGATCTCGTTCGTGGTGTAGCGCTGGGTGTTGATGCCGACCCGCCCGCCCTCGTTGTCGGGGAAGATGCCGCGCGGCTCGCCGAAATAGACCCCCGAGGTCAGCTCGCGCACGATCAGGATGTCGAGCCCGGCGACCACCTCGCGTTTCAGCGACGAGAAGTCGGCCAGCGCGTCGAAGCACTGCGCCGGCCGCAGGTTGGCGAAAAGGTCCATCTCCTTGCGCAGCCTGAGCAGCCCGCGCTCGGGCTTCAGCGCGAAGTCGAGCCCGTCGTATTGCGGGCCGCCGACGGCGCCGAGCAGCACCGCATCGGCCGCCTGCGCCCGCGCCATCGTCGCATCGGTCAGCGGGGTGCCGTGGGCGTCGTAGGCGCAGCCGCCGACCAGGTCCTCCTCGACGGCGAACTCCAGCCCGCGCGCGCGGCCGAACCAGTCGATCACCTTGCGCACCTCGGCCATCACCTCGGGGCCGATGCCGTCGCCGGGCAGGATCAAGAGGGTCGGGACGGTCATGGGCCGGGCTCCTCGCGGCAGGGTCGGGCCCGCGGTATCGCCTCCCCCGGGGCCGGTCAAGTCAGGGCAGCGCGATGTCGACCCAGACCAGCCGGTGCGCCGAGACCGCGGCCGCGGCCGCCAGCGGCTCGCCCGGCGCCGGCCAGAACACGCCGGCGCCCGCGACCGCCAGCCCCGCCGCCGGCAGCACGTAGTCGACCCGCAGGTTGCCCGGCCCGCCGTCGTCGCGCCAGTCGGCGGTGTCGAGCCCCGGGTCGCCGTGCTGGCCGGCGTTCGCCCCGTCCTGCGCCGCCGCGGCGCCGCCGCGGCTCCGGGGCCGCGGGTCCTGCAGCCGCGGGTCGGCCAGCAGTCCGGCGATGGCGTCGTGCAGCCCGTCGCCGTCGAGCGGATCGGCGTTGAGGTTGCCGAGCAGCACCAGCGGTTCCGCCAGCAGGCGGGCGAGCCGGCCGCCGTCGTCGCGGAACGCCGCGCCCCCGAGATAGGCCGACCAGAACGCGATCTCGTCGTGGTTGCGCCGGCGGTTGAACCCCTCCGCCCCGTCGAACAGCGGCGGCGTCGGGTTCGAGGCCAGGAGGTGCAGCCGGCCGCCGCCGGGCAGCAGCACCGGCACGTCCCAGTGGGCGCGCGAGGACAGCCGCAACACCGCCTGGGTGGCGGCGTCCGGGAACGGCCCGCCGTCCGGCCGCTCCGGCATGAGCGCCCCCGGCAGCGCCGTCCAGGCCAGCAGGCGGAAGCTGCGCGCCGCCGCCGCGTCGATCGGCAGCCGCGACAGAAGCGCCATGCCGCCGTTGCCCGGAAACCGGCCCCAGCCGAAGGCGTCGCTCCAGCCGGTCGCCCGGCCGTCGCCGTCGAGGTCGAGCCCCGAGGCCTCGCCGGCATTCACCGCCGCGTGGAACGCCTGATCGTAGTCGATGCCGTCCGCGCCCTGCCGCAGCAGGCCGCGGAACGCCTCCAGGGCCTGCCCGGCTGCATCGTCGTCGAATCCGGAGACGAGCAGCACGTCCGGGCGCACCGCCCGGATCACCTGCACGACGCCGGCGACGTCCGGGTCCGGCGGCACGCGCCCGAGATCGCGCAGCAGCATCCCCGCCCCGTCGCGGGTCAGCCCGACGTCGTAGCTGGCGATCCGCAGGGTTTCGGAAGCCGCCAAGACGGGCAGCGCCGCGAGGGCCAGCCCCGCGAGCAGACGTTGAAATCCGGCCCCGAGCATGGGCCGAGGCTGGCAGCCCGGCGTTAACCGGGCGTTAACCGGCGTGCAGCCAGGGATGCCGGCTGTGGTGCCCTGCCTCGAAGCTGTCGATGTGGCTGTCCTTCTCCAGGGTCAGGCCGATGTCGTCCAGCCCGTTCAGCAGGCAGTGCCGGCGGTGGGCGTCGACCTCGAAGCCGATCCTGCCGCCGTCCGGTCCGGTGATCACCTGGTTCTCCAGGTCGACCGTCACCACCGCGTTGGCGCCGCGCTCGGCATCGTCCATCAGCTTGTCGACGTCCTCCTGCGGCAAGGCGATCGGCAGGATGCCGTTCTTGAAGCAGTTGTTGTAGAAGATGTCGGCGAAGCTCGGCGCGATCACGCAGCGGATGCCGAAGTCGAGCAGCGCCCAGGGCGCGTGCTCGCGGCTCGAGCCGCAGCCGAAGTTCTCGCCCGCGACCAGGATCCGGGCGTTGCGGTAGGCCGGCCGGTTCAGCACGAACTCCGGCAGCTCCTCGCCGTTTTCGTCGTAGCGCATCTCGTCGAACAGGTTCTTGCCGAGCCCGGTGCGCGCGATGGTCTTCAGGAACTGCTTGGGGATGATCATGTCGGTGTCGACGTTGATCAGCGGCAGCGGCGCCGCCACGCCGGTGAGCTTGGTGAACTTCTCCATGGCCGAACCTCCCGTGTGCCGGCCGGGTAGCACGCGCGGTGCACGGCCGCAAGCAGCCGCCGCGTCGCGCCCCGCAGGGAGCTCACAAAAAAACCCGGCGAGGGGTTGATGACTGAACCGTTCAGTCTAGGTAGGACTGCACCGAACGGTTCAGTCTGACGTGCAGGCATGCAGCCGCCCGGAATTGAAAGGGGAACCGATATGAAATCCTATCTGACCACCCTGGCCGCAGCCGCGGTCGCCCTGACCGCCGCCGCCCCGAGCTTCGCCCAGAGCCAGCTTGCCGCCAACGCCGGTCTGTCGCCCGCCGAGGCCGCCGGGCTGTCCCTGACCGAGATCGCCCAGGCCAAGTTCAACCACGACAGCCGCGGGGATAACCAGCAGGTGCTGGTGCACCATGGCGTTGCCAGCCCGGCTGCGAAGGCCAGCCTCGCCGCCAACGCGGGCCTCTCGGCGGCGGAGGTGCAGGGAAGCACGCTCAACCAGATCGCCGCGGTGAAGTTCAACAACGAATCCGCCGGCGGCGACCGCCAGACGGTGCGGCGGGACGATGCGACGATGGCGACGCGCTCGGTCGGGAACGACCGTGCCTGGTCGCAACTGATCGGCAGCGCCGGCCTGAGACAGCAGCAGGCGGTGGGCCTGTCGCTCAGCGAGATCGCCGCGGCGAAGTTCGACCGCGACACCCAGAACTGACGCCCGCACTCGGATGACGATCGCTACGCGATGGCCCCGGGCTTTCTTGCCCGGGGCCATCGGTCTTTCTCTCCCGCGTTCACCGATGCTTGCTTTGACTTGAACTGAACGGTACCGTTTCCTAACTGGACCAGCGGGAGAGCTGGCCATGGCGGAGGACGACGGAGTGGATGACGGGGACCCCGCGCTGAAGCGCGGCCCGAAATGCGCGCAGGTGCTGGAAGGCGCGCGCAAGGTGTTCATGGACCGCGGCTACGAAGGCGCCAGCGTCGACGAGATCGCCCGCGCTGCCGGCACCTCCAAGGCCACGCTCTACAGCTATTTTTCCGACAAGCGGCAGCTCTTCGAGGCGGTGATGCAGAGCCAGTGCAGCCGCACCGGCGAGGTGATGCGCGGCGAGGCCGCCGGTGAGCCGGTCGAGGTGGTGCTGCGGCGGATGGCGATCAGCTTCGCCAGCTTCCTGTTCTCGCCCGGCGCTCAGGAGATGTTTCGGGTATGCATCGCCGAGGCCGGCCGCTTCCCCGAGCTCGGCGCCGCCTTCCACGCCTCCGGCCCTGCCCGCGCCCACGCCCGCCTGATCGAATTCTTCCAGGCGGCCAACGCCCGGGGCGAGCTCGCCATCGACGATCCCGCCACCGCCGCCGACCAGTTCACCGCGCTCTGCAAGGCCGGCCTGTTCCTGCGCGCCCTGCTCGGCGCCCCCCGACCGGGGGAGGACGAGATCGCCCGCGTCGCCGACGAAGCCGTACAGACCTTCCTGGCCCGCTACGGCACCGCCGCCGGCGCGACCGGCGACACGCCGGGGGCGGCCGGGATCGACCTGTCCGGCTGGCCGGAATAGCCCAAGGCTTTCATACAGGTTAGCTAACCTGGAGAGCAGTCGTGATGCGCCCACAGGCGCATCACCAGCATAAGAATCGCGCGCACCGCGCGCACCTTATGGGCGGCAAAGGCCGCCTAGACCAGGTCCCGCACGTCGGTGAGCCGTCCGGTGATCGCGGCCGCCGCGGCCATCGCCGGCGACAGCAGGTGGGTGCGACCGCCGCGGCCCTGCCGGCCCTCGAAGTTGCGGTTCGAGGTCGAGGCGCAGCGCTCGCCGGGCTCGAGCTTGTCGGGGTTCATCGCCAGGCACATCGAGCAGCCGGCCATCCGCCAGTCGAAGCCTGCCTCGATCAGCTTCGCCGCGATCCCCTCCGCCTCGGCCTGCGCCCGCACCAGCCCGGAGCCGGGCACGATCATCGCGCGGAGGCCCGGCTTGACCTTGCGGCCCTCCATCACCTTCGCCACCTCGCGCAGGTCCTCGATCCGGCCGTTGGTGCAGGAGCCGATGAACACGGTGTCGATGGCGATGTCCTGCAGCCGGGTGCCCGGGGTCAGGCCCATGTAGTCGAGCGAGCGCCGCGCCGCCTCGACCTTGCCGCCGCTGAAGTCGGCCGGGTCGGGGACGACGCCGGTGATCGGCAGCACGTCCTCCGGGCTGGTGCCCCAGGTCACCACCGGGGCGATGGCGGCGGCGTCGAGAACGACCTCGCGGTCGAACTTCGCCCCGTCGTCGCTCCTCAGCTCGCGCCAGTGCGCCTCGGCCAGTTCCCAGGCCCCGGCCTTCGGCGCATGGGCGCGGCCCTTGACGTAGGCGAAGGTGGTGTCGTCCGGCGCGATCAGCCCGGCGCGGGCGCCGCCCTCGATCGCCATGTTGCAGACCGTCATCCGGCCTTCCATCGACAGCGCCCGGATCGCGTCGCCCATGTACTCGATGACGTGGCCGGTGCCGCCGGCGGTGCCGGTGGCGCCGATGATCGACAGGGTGATGTCCTTGGCGGTGACGCCCGGCCCGAGGCTGCCGCGCGACCTCGACCTTCATGTTCTTCGCCTTGCGCTGGATCAGGGTCTGGGTGGCGAGCACGTGCTCGACCTCGGAGGTGCCGATGCCGTGCGCCAGCGCCCCGAAGGCGCCGTGGGTGGCGGTGTGGCTGTCGCCGCAGACGATGGTCATGCCGGGCTGGGTCCAGCCCTGCTCCGGGCCGATGATGTGCACGATCCCCTGACGGACGTCGCCGACGCCGTAGTACTCGATGCCGAAGTCCTCGGCGTTCTTCTGCAGGGTCTCGACCTGGATCCGGCTCTCGGGGTTGTCGATGCCGCCGGTGCGGCCGACGTCGGTCGGCACGTTGTGGTCGGGCACCGCCACGGTCTTGCCCGGCGCGCGCACCTTGCGGCCGGACAGGCGCAGGCCCTCGAAGGCCTGGGGGCTGGTCACCTCATGCACCAGGTGGCGGTCGATGTAGATAAGGCAGGTGCCGTCCGGCGCCTCGTGCACCAGGTGGGCGTCCCAGATCTTGTCGTAGAGGGTTTTCGGGGTCGACATGCTTTCCTCCCGCGAGGATGGATTTCCGATGGCCGGCAACGGTCGCCGCCGCTCAGGCGCCGGCGAAAAGGCCCAGGTGCCGCCCGTGGAACCGCCAGGGCAGGCGGGCATGGTCGTCGAGGTCGAAAATCCGCATCATGCCGGCCCAGATACGCCCGAATCGGCGCTCCGGCAAGAGCGGGCGGCGGCGGCCCTAGGGCTGTCGGCGCAGGCGCGCCAGCGGCGCGCCGGCGGCGTCGACCAGCACCAGCCGACCGGCCTCGATGCGGAAGCCGCGCGCCGCCTCCAGCGCGGCGAAGAAGCGGTCCTCCTGCTGCATCGGCGCCGGCAGGCAGGCCCGGCGGGTGGCGGCGAGCGGCCCGATCCTCAGCGCCGCGCCGTCGGCGGTCCAGCCGCCGCTGAAACGGTTGCAGCCGCCGCTGCCCTCGGCGCGGCCGTCGGCCGACAGCGTCAGGTAGCTGGCCACGCCCGCCGCGGCCGGCTCGCCGCCGATCGCGTCGACGGTCCAGGTCGCGAGCAGCGCCGCCGGGTCCGCGGCGCCGGCGGCCGGCGGCGCGGCCATCCGCACCATCAGGATGTCGACGCTGTCGCCGGCGCCATTGGTCAGCACCGGGTTGGCGCTATCCGACCGGAAGATCACCCGGCCCCCGGCGACCAGCCGCGCCGCCACCGAATAGCGGTGGCGCGGCTCGATCGCCGCCGGGTCGTAGGGCAGCTCGAAGCCGATCGGCACCTGGTGGGTGACCGGGAAGCTGACCGCCCCGAGCCGCTCCGCCGGGGCGTCGGCGCGCGAGACGTCGAGGAGCTCCACTTCGAGCACCGCGCCCGGGCGCAGCGCCAGCCGCTCGCGGTAGGTCGCGGTGCCGCGGATCAGCGCGCTCCCGGCCATAGCCGTCCCCGCGAACACCAGCGCCAGCGCGGCGACGGCCGGCGCGAGCCCGCGCATCTCAGAGCGCCGCCCCGCCGGCGTAGAACGCCGGGTCGGGCCGGATCTCCCCGGCATGAAAGCCACGCCGGCTCAGGATCTCGGGGTTCAGCCGCCGCGCCGCCGCCGGGTCGTCCGCGGTGATCGCGCCGAGGCGCACGAGCAGCGCGGCGATGGCGCATTCCGAGCCGCGGGTCGCGCCGTCCTCGATCTTGAGCGCCACCCCGAGGCCGCGCTCGGGCAGGATCGCCACGAAGACCGCCTCGGCCCCGGTCTTGACCGCCACGCTGCCGCCCATCGCCGCCATCAGCTCCGAGCAGGCCCGGCCCTCGCCCGCCACCAGCAGCGGATGCGCCAGCATCGCCGCCACCAGCCGCCGCGCCGCCGCCTCGCGGGTGGCGCCGAGGCCGCGCGGATCGGCCATCCGCGCCATCGCCAGCGCCAGCCCGTGCACGGTGGTGGCGAAGTTCGGCGCCGAGCAGCCGTCGATGCCCCAGCCCGGGCTCGCCGCGCCGCACATCTCCTCGAAGCGCCGCCTTCACCGCCCGCTGCACCGGGTGGTCGATCTCGACGTATTCGCTTCCCGCCCCGAGCCGCCGGTTGAGGGTGAGAAAGCCCGCGTGCTTGCCCGAGCAGTTGTTGTGCAGCTGGCACGGCGCCTCGCCCGCGGCCCGCAGCCGGTGCCGCTCCGGCGCGTCGTCGGGCACCTGCGGCCCGCAGCGCAGGTCGGCCTCGGACATCCCCAGCTCGGCCAGCCAGCGCGCCACTCGTTCGACGTGCATCGCCGCACCCTGGTGCGAGGCGCAGGCCAGCGCCAGCTGCTCGGAGCCCAGGCCCTCGGCGGCGCCGCTCTCCACCAGCGGCAGCGCCTGCAGCATCTTGCACGACGAGCGCGGCAGGATCACCGCGTCGGGATCGCCCCAGGCGGCGCGGATCGCGCCACTGGCGTCGCAGATCACCGCGTGGCCGCGGTGATGCGACTCCGCGATGTCGCCGCGCCAGATCTCGACCATCGGAACCGCATCAGTCATCGTCGAATCCCTCCGTCAGGTCCTCGCCCAGTATCGCATGCAGGTGACGGAACGCGAGCCGGATCCGCGACTTGACCGTGCCGAGCGGCAGGCCCTCGCGCGCGGCGATCTCGCCGTGGCTGAGCCCGTCGTAGAACGCGGCCACCAGCACCTGGCGCTGCTCGGGCGCCAGCCCGGCCAGCGCCTCGCGCAGCCGGGCCTCGCGCTCGGCGGCGCTGAACCGGACGAAGCCGTCCGGCTCGGGGTCGGGCCGGAACAGCGGGTCGTCCGGGTCCGGGGCCGGCCGCAGGTTGCGGCGGATCAGGTCGACCCGGCGGTTGCGGGCGATCGCGAAGATCCAGGTCGAGGCGGCCGCCCGGGCCGGATCGAAGCTCGCGGCGTGCCGCCAGACCGCCACCAGCACGTCCTGGGCGATCTCGTCGGCGTCCGCCGCGGCGATGCCGGCCCGCATCGCGTAGGCCTTGACCCGGCCGGCATAGCGCCCGAACAGCGCCACGAAGGCCGCGCGGTCGCGCCCGGCCACGGCCCGGATCAGGTCGGCGTCGCTTACGGCGGCGGCGCCTGGGCCGGGGGGTGGCAAGGCGGACATCTCTGGCCCCGTAGCGTGCCGCGGCCGGACGGCCAAAGGCGTTGCGGCTCGGTGGAAAACCGCGCAAGGGGCTGGAAAATCCCCTGCCCGTCGCGCTAGACTAGCCTCAGGATCAAGACAAAGACAAGCTTGACCGCGGCCCTGTCTCCGGTATGGGCGGCAAGCCGCGGACACAAGCCGGCGAACGAGCAGGAGATATTGGCCTATGACATTGCAGCCTTGGAAACCGATCGCGTTTTGCTGCGCGCTGATCGCCGCGGGTCCGGTGCTGGCGCAGAGCGACGACCGGGCGGCGGCGGTGCATTCCGACTGGAGCGTCTTCGTCGCGAGCAACCCCAAGGAATGCTACATCGCCTCGACGCCGAAGTCGTCGGCGGCCAAGCGCGACGGCAAGACGGTCCAGGTCGAGCGCGGCGACATCCGGCTGTTCGTGTCGTTCCGTCCGGCGGAGAAGGTCTCGAACGAGGTCAGCTTCACCGGCGGCTATCCGTTCAAGGACGGCAGCAGCGTCGGCCTCAGCATCGGCTCGGACAAGTTCAGCCTCAGCCCCGGCAAGGAGGACTCCAACCAGTGGGCCTGGACCGACCCCTCCGACGACAGCCGGGTGGTGGCGGCGCTGCGCCGCGGCGCCACCGCCAAGCTGACCGGCACCTCGAGCCGCGGCACCGACACCGAGGACACCTTCTCGCTGTCGGGCTTCACCGCCGCGGTGGAGGATGCCGCGGCGCGCTGCAGCTGAGTCTCAGGCCGCCAGCGCCGCGGCGATCTCCTCGGCCCGGCGCACCCGGGCGATGCGCGGCAGGATGCGCTCGACGGCAAAGGCGTGCATCCCCTCGGCCGAGCCGGAGCAGGCGTCCTCGGCCACGATCACGCCGTAGCCGTGCTGCCAGGCCTCGCGCGCGGTCTGCTCCACGCCGAAGTTGGTGGCGATCCCGGCCAGCAGCACCGTGGTGATCCCCCGCCGGCGGAGCTGCAGGTCGAGCTCGGTGCCGTGGAATGCGCCCCACTGGCGCTTGGTGATGCGGATGCCGCCGAGCCCGGCGACCTCGGGCGCCAGCACGGACCAGTCCGCGGGCAGTGCGGCCGCGAGCGCCGGCGGGACCACGTCGACCGGCTGGCGCAGGCGGTCGGCGCCGTCGGCGGCGAAGGCGACGTTGACCGCGACCACCAGCCCGCCGGCCGCGCGCAGGCGCTCGCCCAGCGCCACCGCGGCCGCGAGCACCTGCGTCGCCGGGTAGGGCGCGAGCGACATGCCGAGCACACCCTTCTGCAGGTCGATCAGCACCAGCGCGGTGCGCCGCGCCTCGATCTGGAGCGTCATCGAAGGCCTCCCGCCTCGGGCTGCCGGACCGTCCGGGCCGCCGGTCTGGCCTTTTCCGGCCGGTTTCGCTATGTCTCGCTTTAACGCGCGCCAGTTCCGGCGCGCAACGCGATTCCAGAACCCTGCCAGATGCACGCCACCGTCCCGATCGCTCCCGAGCTTCTGACCCTGCCGCGCCGGCCGGCGGCCGAGGCGCTGCCGAACCTCGTCGGCCTCGGGCGCGAGGCGCTGCGCGCCGCGCTGGTCGAGGCCGGCACGCCCGAGGCGCAGGCGACGATGCGGGTCTCGCAGATCTGGCAGTGGCTCTACCACCGCGGCGCCCGCGATTTCGCGGCGATGACCAACCTCGCCCGCGGCTACCGCGAGCTGCTGGCCGCGCGGTTCCGCATCGACCGGCCCGAGATCGTCACCCGGCAGGTCTCGGCCGACGGCACCCGCAAGTACCTGCTCCGGATCGCCGGCGGGCAGGAGATCGAGACGGTCTACATCCCCGAGGCCGACCGCGGCACGCTCTGCGTCTCCTCGCAGGTCGGCTGCACCCTGACCTGCTCGTTCTGCCACACCGGCACCCAGCGGCTGGTCCGCAACCTGACCGCCGCCGAGATCGTCGGCCAGCTCATGGTCGCCCGCGACGACCTCGGCGACTGGGGCCGCAAGCCCGACGAGAAGCGCCTGGTCTCGAACCTGGTGCTGATGGGCATGGGCGAGCCGCTCTACAACTTCGAGGCGGTGCGCGACGCGATGCGGATCGCCATGGACGGCGAGGGCATCGCGCTGTCGCGCCGGCGGATCACGCTGTCCACCTCCGGGGTGGTGCCCGAGATCGCCCGCGTCGGCGAGGAGATCGGCTGCCTGCTCGCGATCTCGTTCCACGCCACCACCGACGCCGTCCGCGACGCGCTGGTGCCGATCAACCGCAAATGGAACATCGCCGCCCTGCTCGACGCCTGCCGCGCCTATCCGCGGCTCGCCAACTCCGAGCGCATCACCTTCGAATACGTGATGCTCAAGGGCGTGAACGATTCGGACGCCGACGCCCGCCGGCTGGTCCGGCTGATCGCCGGCATCCCGGCCAAGATCAACCTGATCCCGTTCAACCCCTGGCCCGGCGCCCCCTACGAGCGCTCGGACCCGGACCGGATCGAGGCCTTCGGCGCCATCGTCAACCGCGCCGGCTACGCCAGCCCGGTCCGCACCCCGCGCGGCGAGGACATCATGGCCGCCTGCGGCCAGCTGAAGAGCGCCTCCGAGCGGACCCGGCGTGTCCGCGCCAGCGCATAGGCGCGATTTCTGCGGCGGATCGGCGCGCAGCCCCTTCCCGAATCTGGCGAATTAGGCTTCTATCAACCTTATCAGGCAGTAATGACGCAGTCCGAACGGACGCAACCCAAAACACAAAACGAGCAGGCACATGAACGACAGGACGTGGGATTTGGCGGATGACCCTGACCATTCGCTGACCGGGGACGGCTCGGCCGAGACCAGCCTCTGGACAAGGCGCGGCGCGCTGGCGCTGACCGCGGGCTTCATCGCGCTCGGCGCCACCGGCAGGCCGGCGCGGGCGGCGTACAGCCAGGTGGCGGCGCCGCGCGCCAGCCACATCGTCGTCTCCAAGACGAATCGGGTGCTGGCGCTGATGTCGGGCGAAAAGACGCTCAAGCGCTACCAGGTGCACCTCGGCTTCGCGCCCCAAGGTCCCAAGGTCCGCTCCGGCGACGGCCGCACGCCGGAAGGCCAGTACTACATCGACCGGCGCAACCCGCGCAGCGACTTCTACCTCAGCCTCGGGATCAGCTACCCCAACGCGATGGACGTCGCCCGCGCCCGGGCGATGGGGGTCAGCCCCGGCGGCGACATCATGATCCACGGCGGTCCGCGGCGCGCCGCGGACCGCAAGAAGGACTGGACCGCCGGCTGCATCGCCGTCACCGACGCCGAGATCGAGGAGATTCTGGTCGATGGTGCCGACCGGCATCCCGATCGTCATCCTGGCCTGAGGCCAGCCGGGCGCTGATCCTCTGGGATCAGCGCCGCTTGGCCAGCACGTGATCCAGCGAGATTTGGCCCGGCCCCCAGGCCATGATTCCGAGCGCCATCGCCGCCCAGGTCAGGTGGATCGGCCAGCCCTCGGGCACGGTCAGCTCGACGATGAGCGTCATCACCAGCAGCCCCAGCGCCGAGAGACGCGTGGCCAGCCCGATCACCAGGAGGATCGGCAGGATGATCTCGGCCGAGCCGGAGGCGAACGCCACGACCGCAGGGGCCGGGAACGGATAGGGGCCACCCGGCAGGTGCAGCTTGAATTCCGAGCTGAACAGCAGCACGGCCACGTCGTTGAGTTGCAGGAACCCGTCCCACTTGTTGACGCCCGACCGCCAGAACGGCACCGCGAGCGCCAGCCGCAGCACAAGCTGGGTCAACGACGGCTGGGCGATGGCCTGAATGATGCCGTTGGTGCGATCGCAGAGCCCCGCCAGCCCCTGTCGCGCGACGCCGCCCGCGGTTCGTGATCCGGAAACCATGGTCTTCACTCTCCTACGCGCACCGCGATGAACGCCCCGGCCTCGATCAGGCCGGCGATATTGGCGGAAAGATCGAACGTCGGACTGTCGCCCTGAGCCGCCGCAACCGCCGCCTCCAGCGGCGCGCCGCCCGCCAGGTCAGTTGCGAACACCGCGCCCCCCGGCGGCAGCCGCCGCACCACCACCTCGAGCGCCGGCCTGGTGATCAGCGCGTCCTCTGGCGCCGTCGCCTCGATCCGACCTACCGGCCCAGGGCTGCGGTTTGCCGCGAAGATGCTGACCGCCGGAAAGCGCGAGCGAAGGATGCGCATCGCAGGGTGCGGCGTCACAACGGCCTGCGCGATCCGGGCGAGCGGGATCGCGGCCAGAGCGCTCGGCGCCAGCGGTTCGGCATCGGCGGCGTGGTAGGCATGGAGCCAGGCCCGCTCGATCCGGGCCACGTCCGGGAGCCAGGGCATCGGCCGGGCGTATTCGTACGCCGCGATGAAGTCGGGAAAGCCACGTCCGTATTCGAACAGGAGCGGCGAGGTCGGCGGCGTCGTGCGGACGTGCTGCCGCGCCATCGCGCGGAAGAAATCCGGGCCCGTGATGCGGCGCGTCGCCGGAAAGGTGGCGGCGAGCGCCTCGATCAGGCTGACCGTGCAGTTGTTGCGATAGACGCCGAAGCGCTTCACAGCCGCCTTTCCCCGCGGCCCCGCGACCCCGTCCGGCACCGGCTGCTCGGGATGGAGCAGCGCGGCGGCGAAGGCGGCGGCGTAGCGGTCAGCCGGCGGCATGGAGCTCGGCCGATCTGCCGGCCCCGGCGTGGCGGTCGAGGATCGCCCTCGCGGCGGCCGCCTCGGCCTTCAGCACCGGCCAGTCGGGAATGTCGCTGTCCCACTCCACCAGCGTCGGGATCGGGCAGCAGCGGGCGATCACCCTCTCATAGAGCGTCCAGACGGCATCGGCGACCGGACCGTCGTGGCTGTCGATGAGGAGCAGCTCGCCCTCGTCATCCGTTTGCTCGGCGTGGCCCGCCAGATGGATCTCGCCGACCTGCCCGATGGGAAAGTCGGCGAGGTAATCGCCGGCCGCATAGCCGTGGTTGGTGGCGGACACAAAGACGTTGCTCACGTCCAGCAGGAGGCCGCAACCGGTACGCCGGACCAGCTCACCCAGGAAATCGGTCTCGCTCATGGTCGATTCGGAGAAGACCACGTAGGTTGACGGGTTTTCCAGGAGGATCGGCCGCCGGATCGCATCCTGCACTTCGCCGATATGCCCGGCGACCCGGGCCAGCGTAGCCGGCGTGTAGGGCAGCGGCAGCAGGTCGTTGTAAAATCGTCTCTCGTGTGTCGACCAGGCCAGGTGCTCGGAGACCAGCGCCGGTTCGTAGCGCTCGACCAGCGACCGGAAGCGCTCCAGATGGTCCCTGTCGATGGGCTGCGGACCGCCAATCGACATGCAGACCCCGTGCAGCGACACCGGATGGTCGCGCCGGATCCGGGTCAGCGCGGCGTGGGGCGGGCCGCCCGCGCCCATGTAGTTTTCGGCATGCACCTCAAAAAAGCCGTCCTGCGGTCCGTCCGCCAGGATCGCCGGCAGGTGCTCATGCTTGAAGCTGGTGCCGGCCAGCCCCGCGACGGGATATGCCGGATGGCGGACGTACACCTGGCCGTTCGCACTGGTCGTCCGGTTCATTGTGACCCCCGCCATCCGGCCCCCTCGCCTCAGGCCGGCACGTCGCGGGTCAGCGGCTCCGGCGAGCCGTGGCGACCGCCCGGCAGCTCCATGGTGGTACAGGTTCCGCCATCGACGAACTTCCAGGAATTGCCCTGGTAGTCGACGGTCGAGGTGCCCTGGCAGGTGGTGCCCGGCCCTGCGGCGCAGTCGTTCTGGCCAGCCAGCGCCACGCCGAAGCACTTCTCCATCCCGGCATCCATAGCCGCCTTGGCCTGCGCCTCGGTCAAGGGCGCGGCCATCGCCACGGAGGCCATGGAGGCCAGCGCGGTCACTACGGCGCTTGCCAGGACCGTCGAGCTCATTGCAGTTCGTGTGGACATCGGTGCGTCTCCATGTCGGATTCCGCGCGCCGTTCGGTGGCGCACACTGAACCGTTCGACAAGGACGATGCCGATGTTACGGCCTATGGCCTCACGAGACCGTGACCTACTCCCCCAGGAGCTCGACCCACCAGATCTTGCCGGTGTTGGGCTCCTGGAACCAGCCGAGGCCGAGCCCGCGCGCGCTGGGATCGAGGATCACGTCGCGGGTGTCCTTGAAGCCGAGCCAGGTCTGCAGCACCGTCAGGTCGGAATCGGCGCCTTCCGACAGGTTCTCGCCGACCAGTTCGCCCTGGTAGCCGGCGCGGAACGCGCGTTCGCGCGGGCTGGTCAGGTCCGAGCCGAAGTGCCAGGCCCGCTGCTGCACGTACATGTCGCGCGCGTGGGTATCGGCCGCCGCGTCCAGCGCCGCCGACAGCTCCACCGGCGGCACGCCCGCGTCCGCCCGCACCGCGTTTACCGCGTCGAGATGCCGGAGCCGGATCGGATCGGCATCCGCCGACGTCAGGCGCAGGCCGCCGTTCGAGGTCTCGCATGCCGAGAGCGCGAGCAGGACCGCCAGCGCGGCGAGAAACGGGCGGAGCATCGCGAAATCCATCAAATCGTTGTACGGTCACCGTCTCTAGCGAACTTCCCGCGACCGTTCAAACCCAATCCGCCGCGCGCCCGGCATTACAGCTGTCCCAACTGTGAGTTGCGCAAGCGCTGCCTCCTGCGCCATAATCCGCCGCAGATCACGCATACCGGCGGAGACAGGACATGCACCGAGACTCGGGCGACGCAGATCGCCGCTACAATCGCAGATCGTTCACCCGGCTGGCCGCCGGCGGCCTCGTCGGCGCGGCCGCGCTTCTGGCCGGCGGCGCCGCCTTCGCCGCGGAATTGGACGAAGTGCTGCACGACTACGTGCCCGACTCGCAGGATGCGCCGCGGCTGCTGCGGCGGATCTCGGGCCTGCACACCGAGCAGTGGCAGAACCATTTCAGCTCGATCGCCAACGACGCCATCCTGGTCAACGTCAACGACCGGGTGCTGCACTACTGGGGCTCGGACGGGTTCTACCGCATCTATCCGACCTCGGTGCCGCTGACCGAGGAGATGACCCGCCGCGGCCGCACCACCATCATCCTGAAGCGACCCGATCCCGACTGGCGGCCGACGCCGGCGATGCTCAAGCGCCGGCCCGACCTGCCGACCTACGTGGCGCCGGGTCCGGACAACCCGCTCGGCATCCGGGCGCTCAACCTCGGCTGGACGTCCTACCGCATCCACGGCACCAACGACATCCGCAAGATCGGCCGGCAGTCCTCGAGCGGCTGCATCGGGCTGTTCAACGAGCACATCCTCGAGGTCTACGATCGCGCCCAGGTCGGGACGCCCGTGCTGCTGATCTGAGCCGCGCGCCGGATCCCATCCGCGCATCGGTTCCATCGCCGGGCAAAAAAATCCGGCAGCATCGGCGGATATTCACCCACCGATTGTGCGGGGGCCCTTTCCGGGCCCCTCCCGACGCCCGCTTCGCGACGCCCGGGCCGCGTCGTCCTGTCGCAGGCCCTGGTTCGCGATCCCGCTCGGACCGGCCGGCCCGCGTCGCCTCCGGCAGCCGGAAACGCGGCTATGTTGCATCCGGACACGCCTGAGGCCCGTTATCTAGCGGTCGGAGCCGCCCCGGACGGAAGCGGCGGCTGCCGGCCCGACGGCGCTGCGCGGCCCGCTTCTGCTGCCCATGGCGGTCGGCGGGCGGGGCCAAAACGTCGGTGTTGCCAGAATGACAACACCTGTGATTTACTAGAGCATGCCGCTTTCGCCGATTGAATCCACGAGGGAAAGTTGGTTAGTGTTCTGGCATTAGCTTGTCCGCTCGCAGGTCCGGGTGAGCTAGCAGTATCGCAGACCCGCACTCTGAGGAGGACAACAATGAAGCTTATCGTTAGCACTGCGGCGGCTCTCCTGCTGGCCAGCCAGGCCTTCGCAGGCAACCTCGTCTTCGAAGCTCCCGCTGAGCCGGTCGTCGAAGCGGCGCCTGCGCCGATGGGTGGCTCGAACGCCGCCTGGCTGATCCCGGTGATCGGTCTCGCCGCCATCGCCTACGCGATCTCGAACGACAACAACAACAACAACTCGAACTAAGAATTCCTCCCGGAGCCGCGGCGAGCTGCGGCGCCCGACCTGAGCAGATTGTGGGGCATCGCCACCCGGCGGTGCCCCCTCTCATTTTCGGCATCCGCCGGCGCGCCCGCCCCGACCGACCTGCCGCTGTGCCTCCCAATCCCTGCCTAATTCTGCTAGGCCATTGTGGAATCGGTCCATCCGGCGCGGCGGACCGTCAGCGCCGGGTCTGGCGCCGAGAGGAGGTTGCGTGGCGGAGGCAACCCTTGCCTCGATCGTGGTACCGGCAAGGCTGGGGTTGCGCCGGGACCACGTCGTGCCGAAGCGGCTGCGCGACGATCGCTCCGACGCCGGCTACGATTTCCAGACCCTGGTCTACGACGCCGTGGCGCTTCCCGCGCACGACGCCGTCTGGCTGTTCTGCCCGAAGCTCGCCAACTTCGCGGCGATCCTGCGTTCGGCCGATCTCACGATCGACGGACGGCCGGTGCGGCCGCACCGCATCCGGCGCTTCGAGCGCTATGACATCGTCGAGTTCGCTCGGCTCGGCGAGGCGCGGCTGTTCGCGCTGGCGCTCGGGGACTGGCGAACCGAAGTCGCCCTCAGTCAGGCCGACGACACGACCTTTGCCGGCGCCAACGTCCTGGTCACGCTTTCAAAGGACAACGACCTGCGCTGGATCCGCGACTGGGCGCGATTTCACGTCCGCGAGCACGGCGCCAATGCGGTGCTGTTCTTCGACAACGGCTCGGCGGAGTACGGCCCGGCGGAGATCGAGGCGGCGCTGTCCGAGAGCATCGACCCCCGGGCCATCCGCGTGGTATCGGCCGGCTTCCCCTACGGACCGCTGGGGTTGCGACGGCACAAGTTCCGGGAAAACTTCCTGCAGGCGGCGCTGCTGAATCTCGCGCGCTGGCGCTTTCTCGATCCGGCGCGGGCGGTGCTGCAGTGCGACGTGGACGAACTGGTGATCGCCCGCCGGGGCGAGAGCATCTTCGACGCGACGGTGGCTTCGCCGCGCGGCTTCGTGCGAATCCCCGGGGCGTGGCGCTTCCCGGCCGCGCACGAGGGCACGCCGATGCACCGCGACCACTACCTGACCTGCGCCACGGACCGTGACAGCCCGCCGAAGTACTGCATCCTGCCGCGGGGGCCGATGCGTCGGAAGTCCTGGGCGACCCACGGCCTGCACGGCGTGCTGTTCGGCAAGCGATTCGTCACCGACAGCTTCGGCTACCTGCACTGCTACGGCATCTCGAACTTCTGGAAGGGCCGCCCCGCCAGCGCCGCCGCCGTGGCCGGCGAGATCGATCCCGAGGCCCGGCTCATCCTTGACAAGGCGCTCGGCTGAACCCCGGCGGCGCCGGGATCAGTCGCCGGTGTAGGGCAGCAGCACCTGCAGATCGAGCAGGTCCATCTTCGGCCCGGTCCACTGCAGCGACCTCCAGACCGTGCCGCTCGCGGGATCGACGAAATGCAGGTTCTCGAACTGCCCGCTCGGCCCGGTGCAGGTCTCGCTCATCTGCACCCCGCGGTAGTGGATCTGCAGGATGGTCATCTCGGCCGGCCCCTCCGGCTCGAAGCTGCAGTCGAAGCTGACGATCTGCCCCCGCGGACCCTCGCCCGGCAGTTCGTAGCTGCGCCGCACCCGGGCGGGCCAGCGCGACGGCGGGATCGGCGAGACCAGCGGGTCGGGCGCGCTGCTCCAGGCCGACATCAGGTCGGTGCCGAGGCCGCGCGTCCCGGTGATCTCGGCGCCGCGCAAGGTGATCTCCTGCTGCAGCGCCGAAGCATAGGTCACGTAGCCGCCGTTCGACGCGGCGGCATACATCAGCGTCGGCGACGGATCGGAGGCGAGCCGGGCGTTGATCGCTGCCACGTCGGCCCTGACGATGTCGGCGCGGGTGACCACGCGCGGCGGGGTCGCGGGCTTGGTTGCCTTGTGCGACCAGAAGCCGCCGACCTCGCCCAGCGCCGCCTGCACGATCGGATCCTTTTCGCCGCTGCCACAGGCGGTCAGCGCCAGCAGGGACAGGAGAGCCAGGGCGCGGATCATTGCCAGAACGCTCCCCAGTTCCGCTCCAGCCCGCTGCGGTCGAGGTCGCGCACGATCGGATAGAGCCGGTTCTGGATATTCAGGATCGCCCCGCCGTTGTCCTGCAGCGAGGTCAGGTCGCCCGACACGGTCTGCCGGGTCTCGAACGGCGTCGACCAGCGCAGCGGGATCGAGATGGTGAGGCCCTTGGCGAAGCTGCCCTCGCCGAACTGGTCGGCCGTCACGTCGGTCTTGGTCACGAACGCGCCGACCGACCAGCCATTGGCGAACGTGCGCTGGACCGCGAGCGTTCCGCCCCAGTCGCCGGCCAGGTAGCGTCCGGCCGAGAACTGCGCGTCGATGCCTTTCCAGCCGGTCTCCCAGTAGAGCGTCGCGTGGCCGGTCACCACGTCGTAATTGTAGTAGTTGAACCCGAACGGCTGGTCGAAGTCGCGCTGGGCAACCCAGGCCATCTCGAGCCCCAGCCCCCAGTTCTGCTGCACCGGCTTCCACAGCACCTCGCCGTCGACGCCGGCGAACGACCGCTCCAAGACGCCCGCAGACGCCCGCGCATAAGTGTCCCGGTTCAGCTTGAACAGATAATCCCCGGAGAGACGGATCAGCTTGGGGTCCCAGCCGGCATAGTAGCGCGCCGAATCGCTGCGCACCGGCGGCAGCGAGCCCGTGGGGTCGGAGCCGGGGTCGCTGTAGACGCCGAGCAGCGGCTGGCGCACCAGGGTCGAGAACGACAGGCCCGGGGTCACGTTCACGGTGCCGCGGAACTGCGCGGTCAGCTGCGGCTTGAACCCGGTGTTGCCGCCGAAGATCTGCACGGTCGGCACCGGGATCACCGCCCAGCTCGTCACCGGGAAGGCGTCGCGCTGCCAGGTATGACCCGACGCCAGCACCGGCAGCGCGCCGCGGAACTGCGTGGTCTGCCAGCTCTCCTGGCCGGCGTCCGGCCGGTTCGCCTGCGCCTCGAGGTCGCTGCGCTCGACCGAGACCGTCGTGGTCGGCAGGCCGCTCTCGACCGGGGTGATCTGGAAGTGCTCGACCGAATAGGGCATGGCCGCGGCCAGCACCGCCGCGGTGCGGCCGACGGCCTTGGGGGTCTGGCTGATCTGGCGGTTGACGATGCGGACGTCCACCGAGTCGGCGGTGTAGCTCATCGACTGCAGCGTGATGCCGTCGGCGTCGAGCGCCTTGCCGATGGCGTCGGTCAGCTTCGCCTCCGCGGCCGGATCGTTCACCCAGGCGCCGCTGCGGTTGGCATCCGCCGGCCGGGCGTTGATCGGCACCGGCCCGGTGCCCAGGTTCTGCGGCGTCAGCGGGTGGTAGGGGTTGCCGGAGACCACGACGTTGAAGCCCAGCGTATCGCCGTACATGTAGTAGCCGCCCACGGTGATCCCCGGCCGCAGCCGGTACTCGGCGCCGACGTTGACCGGCGACTTGCGCTGGAAGTTCGCGTCGACCCCCGACTGCTCGCGGGTGTAGGCGTCGGACGAGATCTCGGCCTTCAGCGTCAGCTTGTCGATCGGCGTCCGCCACTCGACGCCGCCGAAAAAACCCATGTTCTCGCCGTGGAACATCGCGCCGAACGTCGGGTTGCCGCCGTTGCCATAGTCGATCTCGCGATTGCAGAAGCTGGAGGACACCGAGCAGAACGGGTTCTGAACCCCGCCGACGCTGGCGAGCCGCCCCCAGCCGATGCCGCCGGTCACGGTGAAGTCGCGCGCCACGGTCTTGCTCGCCACCAGGTATTCCGCCGAATAGACCCCGGTGCCGAGCACGTCGCGGAACCCCAGCGCCAGCGACGGCTGCCAGCCGCCGCGCTCGTTCAGGAGCTGGAACTGCAGATCGAAGCTGCGGTCGAACAATTCGTAGTTGGGGTCGTTCGGCCGGCCCCAGTTGCTGATCGTCGAGTACCGCACCGTTGCCGAGACCCGCGGCAGGAGCTGGAAGCTGAAGTTGCGCCGCGAGGTCTCGCCGAACTGGCTGTAGCTGGCCGAGACCTGCGCGTCCGGCTGCGCCTCGGCGCTCGGCATGTCGATCAGGCCGGTGACGCCGTAGAGGTTCAGGCTCGGCCGCGGCCGGGTGTCCTGCGCCGGCGCCGTGGTGCCGGGCGCCACCGACGCCAGCGCCGCCAGCGCCAGCATGGCAACCCCCGCGCGCAGGCGCTCTCGCGACATCCCACCTACCTCAATGGCGCCGCTCCCGGCGCCTTATCCCGACTTTGCCGAATTCTTTGGCCGATGCCACGGCCGATTGCCAGCCGGGAAAGCGATTCGTTCCGCGTTTTCCGCCGCGCTGTTGCGCCGCGCCCTCAGCCCCCGGCGGCCAGCACCGCCCGAAGCCCGCTCCGATAGTCGGGAAAGGCCAGCCCGACCCCGAGCTCCTGCCGGATCCGGCGGTTGCTCACCCGCTTCGACTCGGCCCAGAAGCTCGCCGCCATCGGCGTCAGCTCCGCCGCCGCGAACGCCAGCTCCGGCGGCACCGGCAGGCCGAGGAGCTCGGCGGCATAGGCGATCACGTCCTGCGGCGGCGCCGGCTCGTCGTCGGCGACGTTGTAGATCCCGCCCGGCCGCGGGCGCGCCATCGACGCCTGCAGCACCCGCGCGACGTCGTCGACGTGGATGCGGCTGAAGACCTGGCCCGGCTTGACGATCCGCTGCGCCCGGCCGGCGCGCAGCCGGTCGAAGGCGCTGCGCCCCGGCCCGTAGATCCCGGCCAGCCGGAAGATCTGCACCGGCAGCCCGCTCGCCAGCCACGCCGCCTCGGCCACGACCCGCCAGCGGCTGCGCTCGTTCACCGGCTGCGAGCGCGCTCGTCTCGTCGACCCAGCCGCCCTGCCGGTCGCCGTAGACCCCGGTGGTCGACAGATAGCCGACCCAGCCCGGCCGCGCCGCCGCCAGCGCGACATGGTGCCGCGCCAGCACCGGATCCCCGGTCGCGTCCGGCGGCAGCGACACCAGCAGGTGCCCGGCCGCGGCGATCGCCGCGTCCACCGCCGCGGCATCGGCCCAGTCCACCGGCTCGACCCCGGCCGCGCGCATCGCCGCCGCCCGCTCCGCCGGACCGCGTGGTCCCCAGCACCCGCCAGCCGGCCAGGCTTGCGGCCAGCGCCGCCGCCGAGTAGCCATGGCCGAGCATCAGAAACACCGGGCGGGTCATCGCCCGTCCCTAGCCGAGGCCGCTCGCCGATGCGATGGCTAATCCTGCTCGCCGCGCTGGCCGCCGCGCCCGGCGCCCGCGGCGAGATCCGCTCCGCCGACGACTGCGCCGCCGCCGTCGCCGCCGACCCCGCCGCCGCGCGCGAGGACGCCGCCGCCTGGCAGCGCCTCGGCGGCGGCGTGCCGGCGCGGCTCTGCGAGGCCTCGGCGCTGGCCGCCCTCGGCGCCCACGCCACCGCGGCGCAGCTGCTGACCGCGCTGGCCGAGAACCCCAACCGCGCCATCTCCGCCGACCTGCGCGCCACGGTGCTGACCGACGGCGCCCGCCAGTGGCTCGCCGCCCGGCACCCCGACCTCGCCCGCCAGGCCCTGGCCCAGGCCGACCGCCTGACCGCCGCCGACCCCGACCGGCAGGTCCTGCTCGCCCGCGCCGCCGCCGCCGAGGCCGACTGGCCGGCGGCCCGCAGCGCGCTGCAAGCCGCGCTGGCCGCGCAGCCCGACAACGCGCTGGCCCACGCGCTCCTCGCCGCGACCCTGCGCAACCAGGGCGACCCGGCCGCCGCGCTCGCCGAGGCCGAGCAGGCCAGCCGGCTCGACCCCGACCTGCCGGAAGCGCTGTTCGAGACCGCCGCCGCGCTGGCCGAGACCGGCCAGCCCGAGCGCGCCGCCGAGCTCTGGCTGCAGCTGATCGACCTCCACCCCGACAGCGACCTCGCGGCGCTGGCCCGCGCCAACCTGCAGCGGCTCAACTGAGCCGCGCCACCGCCCAGGCCCCGGCGTCGCGCACCACCGGGTCCGCGTCCGCCGCCAGCCGCCGCGCCGCCGGCAGCAGCGAGCGGTCGGCGGAATTGCCGATCGCATAGGCGACGTTGCGCACGAAGCGGTTGCGCCCGATCCGCTTGATCGGCGAGCCGCGGAACACCTGCCGGAACCCGGCATCGTCCAGCGCCGCCAGGTGCTCGAGCTTCGGGCAGGCCAGCTCGACCCGCGCCCAGTAGCCGGCCTCCCGCGCCGCCGCCGCGAACTTGTTCCAGGGGCAGACCGCCAGGCAGTCGTCGCAGCCGTAGATCCGGTTGCCCAGCAGCGGCCGCAGCGCCTCGTCCACCGGCCCGTCATGCTCGATCGTCAGGTAGCTGATGCAGCGCCGCGCATCGAGCCGGTACGGCGCCGGCAGCGCCCCGGTCGGGCAGACGTCGAGGCAGGCCCGGCACGAGCCGCAGTGATCCTCCGCCGGCGCGTCGCGCGGCAGCTCCAGGTCGGTGAAGATCGCGCCGAGGAAGAACCAGTTGCCGAGCTCCCGGCTCAGCAGGTTGGTGTGCTTGCCCTGCCAGCCGAGCCCCGCCGCCTGCGCCAGCGGCTTCTCCATCACCGGCGCGGTGTCGACGAAGACCTTGATCGCCGCCCCGGTCTCGGCCACCAGCCAGCGCCCCAGCCGCTTCAGCCGCGGCTTGACCAGGTCGTGATAGTCGCGCCCGCGGGCGTAGACGCTGATCGACCCGCGGTCGGGCATCCCGATCAGCCGCAGCGGGTCGTCCTGCGGCGTGTAGACCTCGGCCAGCATCACCACCGACCGCGCCGCCGGCCAGAGCGCCGCGGGCGAGCCCCGCCAGCCCATCCGCTCGGCCATCCAGCGCATCTGCCCGTGCCAGCCCGCCGCGACGAACGCCCGCAGCCGCCCCGCCGCCTCGGGGATCGCGTCCGGCGCGCAGATGCCGCAGGCCGCGAAGCCCTCGGCCGCGGCGCGCTCCTTCAGCCGCGGGGCGAGATCGTCCTGCCCCGCCGCGTCCATGTCAGAAGTCGAGATCCGCGTAGTGCTGCGGCGGCGTGAACCCCGGCACCAGGTCGGCGAGGATCGAGCGGAACGCCGGGCGCGACTTGATCTTGGCGTACCACTCGTGGAGCCCGGCGTTGCGCGCCCAGTCCACGTCGCGCACGTAGTCGAGGCAGGACAGCTGCGCCGCCGCGGCGAAATCGGCGATCGTCAGCATGTCGCCGGCCAGCCAGCGGCGGTGGTCCATCAGCCAGCCGATATAGTCGAGGTGGTACTTGATGTTGCGGGTGCCGGCCTTGATCTTCTCGCTCTCGGGATAGCCGGCCTTGGCCAGCTTCTTGTTCACCCGCTCGTAGAGCAGGTTCGCCGTCACCTCGTTGTGGAACTTGTCGTCGAACCAGGCCGCGAGCCGCCGCGCCTCGGCCCGGAGCGCCGGGTCCTTCGGCAGCAGCGGCGGCTCCGGGCAGGTCTCCTCGAGGTACTCGAAGATCGCGCCGAATCCGCCAGCACCAGGTCGTCGATCTTCAGCACCGGCACCTGCCCCGCGGGATTCAGCCGCAGGAAATCCATCCGCCGCTCCCAGGGTCGCTCCTCGACCAGCTCGACCTCGATCTTCTTCTCCGCCAGCACCAGGCGGATCTTGCGGCAGAACGGCGACAGCGGCTGATGATAGAGACGGCGCATTCGCAGGCCCTTTTTCTTTGCTCGATGCCCGACTATTCCCGCATTTCGCCCGCGATTCAACCCAGACCCGAATCAGAGGAAACACGCCCCCCGCCCGTCCGCGCGGATCGTCGCCGCACCCTTCTCGATCGCCGCGCCCCGCCGGACGATGAAGCGCGAGCCGGAGACCGGCGAGCGCCGCCTGGGGTCGGGCAGCACCGCCATCAGCCGCGCCGCGCGCTGCGGCCCGAGATCGGCCGCGCCGGTCTTCCAGTAGTGCCGCGCCGCCGCCTCGACGCCGAAGACGCCCTCGCCCATCTCGGCGACGTTGAGATAGACCTCCATGATCCGCCGCTTCGGCCAGATCAGCTCGATCAGCCCGGTGAACCCGGCCTCCAGCCCCTTGCGCAGCCAGGACCGCGCCGGCCACAGGAACACGTTCTTGGCCACCTGCTGGCTGATCGTCGAGCCGCCGCGCACCCGCTCGGTATCGGCCAGCGCCGCCCGGATGCCCTCGATGTCGAAGCCCCAGTGCCGGCAGAAGTTGGCGTCCTCCGCCGCCGCCGCCGACAGCGGCAGGTTCGCCGACATCGCGTCGAGCGCCACCCACTGCCGCTCGATCCCGCCGAGGCGCACTCGCTCCGCGATCATCCGGACGCCCGGCGGCGGGTTCACCCAGCGGAACAGCACCACCAGCCCGACCGCCAGCAGCGCCAGCAGCAGCAGCGCCTGCATGCAGCCCGCGCCAGAGCCGCCCGATCAGCCGCCTCGTCCGCCGAATGACCATGCCGCTTCCTGCCGGGAAACCCGCCGCGGCGCAAGCGCGCCCGACCCCCTTGAAAGACGGCCCGCGCCTCCCTTTCTTTATAGCGGAACGCCCGCGAGGGGTTCGTCAATCGCTTGATCCGGCACAGGAAGCGGGTCCCGGGCGCTCCGCCGCCGTGCGGGGAGCGTCGTCTCTCGTCCCATCGGCGCCGCGTGGCGCCGGGCGCCGGATCGGCCCTTCGCGGTCGGGCTC
Source organism: uncultured Alphaproteobacteria bacterium (assembly GCA_963847795.1). Classification (GTDB taxonomy): domain Bacteria; phylum Pseudomonadota; class Alphaproteobacteria; order Rhodobacterales; family Rhodobacteraceae; genus Amaricoccus. The sequence goes on along the minus strand of CAWKBH010000006.1, from coordinate 606,768 downwards.
GGGCGCGTCCCGCCGGCCACCGGCGGCCGTCCCGCTTCGCAACCGCAGATGGGGGAACGACCCATGCCCTTCTCGCCGCTCTTCGGCTTCGACCGCGACCCCTTCGCCGTGCTCCGCCGGCTCCAGGAGCAGGGCGACCGCACCTTCGCCACCCAGCGCAACGTCGCCAGCTTTCCCGCCGTCAACCTCTGGCAGGGCAGCGACAGCGCGGCGCTGACCGCCGAGCTTCCCGGCGTCGACCCGGCCGACGTCGACGTCTCGGTCAAGGAAGACCTCGTGACCATCTCCGGCGAGCGCAAGCCGCCCGCGACCGACGACGCCGCGGTCTGGCACCGCCGCGAGCGCGGCTACGGCCGCTTCAGCCGGGTGGTCCAGCTCCCGTTCCGCGTCGATCCCGACCGGGTCGAGGCCCGGCTGCAGGACGGCGTCCTGCAGATGGAGCTGCACCGCCCCGAGGCCGACCGGCCCCGCCGGATCGCCATCAACGCCAACTGAGGAGGCTGCCATGACTACCGAGATGACCCAGGCCGCCGAGCCGCGCGAGGCCGCCGAGAGCACCCGCGGCGTGCCGGTCTACCGGCCGCTCACCGACATCCGCGAGACCGGCCAGAGCGTGGTGCTGACGCTCGAGATGCCCGGCGTCGGCAGCGACGGCATCGACATCGACCTCGAGCGCCGGGTGCTGACCATCCGCGGCCGCGGCCGGCTGCTCGCCCCCGAAGGCTACCGCCGGGTCTACGCCGAATACGGCGAGGGCGACTACGAGCGCGTCTTCACGCTCAGCGAGGCGATCGACGAGAGCGCGATCCGCGCCGAGATGGCCAACGGCGTGCTGACGCTGACCCTGCCCCGCGCCGAGGCCGCCAAGCCCCGGCGAATCGAGGTCAAGGCGGGCTGACCCGCCGCATTCAGGAGGAAGACGAAGCCATGCAGATCAAGGATCTCCTGCCCTGGGCCCGCCGCGACGGCGTGAGCGAGGCGAAGGGCGCCGAGGACAACCCGCTGGCGGCGCTGCAGCGCGACATGAACCGGGCCTTCGACAGCTTCTGGGGCCGCGCCGAGCGCCCGTTCGCCGGGCTCGCCGCCGCCTTCGGCGAGGGCGCGCCACGCTCGGACGTGGTGGAGACCGACAGCGGCGTCGAGGTGACGGTGGAGCTGCCGGGCCTCGACGAGAAGGACATCGAGGTCAACCTCAGCGACGACGCCCTGACCATCAAGGGCGAGAAGAAGCTCGAGCGCAAGGACGAGAAGAAGGGCTACTACATCTCCGAGCGCTCCTACGGCTCGGTCTACCGCTCGATCCCGCTGCCCGCGGGCGTCAACGCCGACAAGGCCGAGGCGAGCTTCCGCAACGGCGTGCTCACCGTGAAGCTGCCGCAGCGCCCGGAGGCCAGGGCCAAGGTGCGCAAGGTCGAGGTCAAGACCACCTGAGGGCCGGCGAAACTTCGGGCGCCGCCGCGCCGTAACGGCAGGCGACGGGACCCAACCCGCCGCAATCCGGAGGAGACGATGAGCGGCTTCAGCCTGACCACCCACTGGCTGGTCGCGGCGACCATCGAGGAGGTCGCCGCGATCCTGTCCGAGCCGGAGCGGCTGCCCGAGTGGTGGCCCGAGGTCTACCTCTCGGTCGAGCTGCTCGACCCCGGCGACGCCGACGGCCTCGGGCGCGTCGTCGCCTTCCACACCCGCGGCTTCTTGCCCTACACCCTGCGCTGGCAGGGCAAGGTGATCGAGTTCCACCGCCCGCACGGCTGGACCATCGAGGCGACCGGCGACATGGCCGGCCGCGGCGTCTGGCGGCTCGAGCAGCGCGGCGACTTCGCCGCGATCAGCTACGACTGGCGGATCGTGGTCGAGAAGCCGGGCCTGAAGCCGCTGACGCCGCTGCTCAAGCCGCTCTACGCCGCCAACCACCGCTGGGCGATGGCCCGCGGCCTCGAAGGCCTGAACCACGAACTCATCCGCCGACGGGCGCTGAGCCGGGTGGCCTGAAGCGCCGGGGCGACTATGATCTGTCTCCGGCCGATCGTCTCGGGGCCTTGCAGGATGAGGCGCCGCGGACCGCAACAGCGGGGCGCCGGTGGCGCGCCGCGCGGTCCGCTCGCCCGGAGCGCCAGCGCGGAGGGCGAGAGGCGTGCCGCGTCCCGGACAGCGCCAATCCGGGCGCGGCTGCCCTGGCGGTCGCGCTTGCGCGACTGCCCCTGGGAGGGCAGTCGCGGCCGGATTTGCCGACGGCCAAATCCGGCGGGACGGCGGAACCGGACTGCGTCAATTCGAACCGGCCGGGAGGGAGCCGGTGCGCGCGTTCAGCGCCGCTCCGGTGGCACGTCGCGCAATCGCTCCGACAGCTCGCGGATGCTCTCCGGATCGTAGCTGAGCGACACCCGCGTGGTGGAGGCCGGCCGCTTCGCCAGCGACAGGCCGGGTCGCCACTCCGTCACCGGGCGGATCGGCCGGGGCACGAACCCGCCGCCGCAGTTCGGGCACACGTTCAGCAGCCTGGTCTCGACGCAGTCCGCGCAGAACGTGCACTCGTAGCTGCAGATCCGCGCCTGCAGCGAGCCGGGTGGCAGGTCGACATTGCAGAACTCGCAGTTCGGTCGCAGTTCGAGCGCCATCGCTTCAGTCGCGCCAGGCCAGGGCCAGACCGTCGCCCTCGCCGCAGACCGGATCGGCCCACGGCGCCGGCAGCTCGCTGATCCGCGCCAGCATCTCGGGCGTCGGCGCGGTGCGGCAGATGTCGGCCCGCTGGCCCGGGGGGTACGCGCCGACCACCAGGAAGTCGGCGCTTGCCCGGAGCCGCCGGTGCCCCGTCCCCGCCGGCAGCACCGCCACGTCGCCGGCGCCGAACCTGACCTCGCGCCCGTCCGGGCCGCCCAGCAGCACCACCGCCGACCCTGCCGCACAGCCGAGCGCCTCGTGGCCGAGGGTGTGGTAGTGGTGGAAATCGTAGACGCCGTCGCGCCACTGCGGCGGCCAGCCGTTCGTCGCGAAGCGCGCCTCCAGCGCTGCCGCCGCGACCTCTCCCGAGCCGTCCACCACGCCGCGGTACAGGATCACCGGCCAGCGCGGATGGTTCGGCATCGCGCCGCTGGGCTCAAGCCTGAAGCTCTCGCTCGGCGGTTTCGCTACGGCCATGGCGGATTTCCGTCCCCAGCACCTTGAGGCATTCACGCATGAACGCGGCCAGCGCCGTCCAGCCCTTGGCCGACACCATCTTGCCGTCGACATGGGCGCCGGTCGGCCCGGTATCGACGAAGCTGCCGCCGGCCAGCCTGACCTCGGGCTCGCAGTAGTCCAGCGCCGAGACCGTCTTGCCCCGGACCACGCCGTCCACCGCCACCAGGATCTGGACGCCGTGGCAGATGGTGAAGATCGGCTTGTCGGCCTCGTGGAAGTGCCGGACGATCGCCTGCACCCGCGGATCGATGCGGATGTATTCCGGGCCACGCCCGCCGGCGCAATAGAGCGCGTCGTAGTTCCCGGGCTTCACCTCGGCGAAGCTCTTGTTCAGCACGTAGTCGTGCCCGGCCTTCTCGGTATAGGTCTGCAGGCCCTCGAAATCGTGCAGCGAGGTCTTGAGCACGTCCCCCGCCTTCTTGTCCGGGCAGACCACGTGCACGGTGTGTCCCACCGCGTGCATCGCCTGCTCGAACACGAAGATCTCGTATTCCTCGCTGAACTCGCCGGTCAGCATCAGGATCTTCTTGCCAGCCATGAACTTCCTCCCCCGGGATGCGGCTTGTGGTGCCGGATTTTCCGCCGCCAATCTGGCAGCTTGCAGGCCCCGCGTCCACCACCGCGTTTGCGCTGGCTGGGTTGCGGAGGTCCGGAAGGTGGAGAGAAAGGCCCGGTGGGGCAGGCGGATCAGTCGCTTTCGCGGCTCTTGTCGACCTCGATCGCCTCGTCCTCGAGGATGTCGGTCGCCTCCGCGACGAGATGGTCCGGCACGTGCAGCGCCACCACCACCGTGGCTGCCGCGGCGATCTGGCGATCGTCGGTTCGGTTGCTGAGGATGTCGCCCAAGGTGAAGAGTTCCTCCGGACGGGGCGTTGCCCGGCAGGACGTCGCCGTCCCCGGTGTGGTGCATCTCCAGCGAGCCCTCGGGCAATCCGATCGCCCGCAGGCGCTCGATGGCCGTCTCGGCCGGGACGGAATTGTTGTAGAGCGCGGTGAGGGTCTGAGCTGCCATGATTTCCTCCCGAAAGGATCCAGAAAGGCTTATGGCAAACGCGCCGATGCCCCCGCTGGTTCCATGGCGGCGACCCCCTCGCGCAGCCCTCAGGCCCGCACCGCCTCCGCCCGCTCGCTCAGCGGATGCTCGAGCCGGTTCAGCATCTCCTTCGGCACGATCTGGCGGAACCGCGGCAGCTCCTCGGCCCAGTGCCGCAGGATCTCGCTGGCCCGCGGGCTGCCGGTCTCGCCGGCGTGCCGGGCGACCAGCCCCTTCAGCTGCGCCTCCCAGGCCTCGGCCTCGACCGGGACCGCGATCACCGTCTCGCCGTTCAGCCGCAGGTCGATCTCGCCGTCGGGATCGTAGAGATAGGCCATGCCGCCGGTCATCCCGGCGCCGAAGTTGTCGCCGAACCGCCCCAGGATCACCGCGACGCCCCCGGTCATGTACTCGCAGCCGTTCGAGCCGCAGCCCTCGACCACCACCTCGGCGCCGGAGTTGCGCACGCAGAACCGCTCGCCGGCCCGGCCGCTGGCGAAGAGCTGCCCCGCCGTCGCCCCGTAGAGCACCGTGTTGCCGATGATCGCGTTCTCGTGCGTCACCAGCGGCGAGCCCAGCGGCGGCCGCACCACCACGATGCCGCCCGACAGGCCCTTGCCGACATAGTCGTTGGCCTCGCCCATCACCTCGATCTTCAGCCCCGGCGCCGCGAAGGCGCCGAGCGACTGCCCGGCCGAGCCGGCCAGCTTGATCGTCAGGTGGTCCGGCTGCAGCCCGTTCTTCATGCCGAAGCGCTGGACGATGTGGCTCGACACCCGGGTGCCGATCGAGCGCAGGGTGTTCTGCACCGCGTAGCTCAGCTGCATCTTCTCGCCGTCCTTGAAGAACGGCTCGGCGTCCTGCACCACCTGCGCGTCCAGCGTGTCGGGCACCACCTGCCGCGGCTTCCTGCGGTCGTAGCTGATCGGCTCGCCCTGGTCGACGTTGATCAGCAGCGGGTTGAGGTCCAGGTCGTCCAGATGCTCCGCCCCGCGGCTCACCTGCGTCAGGAGGTCCGCCCGACCGATCACCTCGTCGATGGTCCGCGCGCCGACGCTGGCCAGCACCTCGCGCACCTCCTGGGCATAGAAGCTCATCAGGTTCACCACCTTGTCCGCGGTGCCGGTGAACTTGGCGCGGAGCTGCGGGTCCTGGGTGCAGACCCCCACCGGGCAGGTATTGCTCTGGCACTGCCGCACCATGATGCAGCCCATCGCGATCAGCGCCGCCGTGCCGACCCCGAACTCCTGCGCCCCCAGCATCGCCGCGATCACGATGTCCCGACCGGTGCGCAGGCCCCCGTCGGTCCGCAGGATCACCCGATCCCGCAGGTTGTTGACGGTCAGCACCTGGTGCGCCTCGCTCAGCCCCATCTCCCAGGGCAGCCCCGCGAACTTGATGCTCGTCACCGGCGACGCCCCGGTGCCGCCGTTGTGCCCCGAGATCAGGATCACGTCGGCCTTGGCCTTCGCCACCCCCGCCGCGATCGTCCCCACCCCCGACTGGCTCACCAGCTTCACGCAGACCTCGCGCCCGCGGGTTGATCTGCTTGAGGTCGTAGATCAGCTGCGCCAGGTCCTCGATCGAGTAGATGTCGTGGTGCGGCGGCGGCGAGATCAGCGTCACCCCCGGCGTCGAATGCCTGAGCTTCGCGATCAGCTCGGTCACCTTGATCCCCGGCAGCTGCCCGCCCTCGCCGGGCTTGGCGCCCTGCGCGATCTTGATCTCCAGCTCCTCGCAGTGGTTGAGGTAGTCCGCCGTCACCCCGAACCGCCCGCTCGCCACCTGCTTGATCTTGGCGCTGGGGTTGTCGCCGTTCGGCTCCGGCACGTAGTGCGCCGGATCCTCGCCGCCCTCGCCGCTGTCGCTCTTCGCGCCGATCCGGTTCATCGCGATGTTCAGCGTCTTGTGCGCCTCCGGCCCCAGCGCGCCCAGGCTCATGCCCGGGCGTCACGAAGCGCTTGCGGATCGCGGTGATCGACTCCACCTGGTCCAGCGGCACCGGCCCGGCCTTCGGCTGGAAGTCCAGCAGATCCCGCAGGTGGATCGGCGGCCGCGCCTGCATCGCCTTGGAATACTGCTTCCAGACATCGTATGACCCGCGGTCACAGGCCGACTGCAGGATATGCATTGCCCGGGCCTCCCAGGCGTGACTCTCGCCCGCCCGCCGGCTCTTGTAGAAGCCGCCGATCGGCAGCACCGCGTCGCCGCCGCGCCAGGCCAGCGCGTGCATGCCCTCGACCTGCCGCTGCACCCCGGTGATGCCGATGCCGGAGATCCGGCTGAGCATCCCCGGGAAATACTCGGCCACCATCGCCCGGCTGAGCCCCACCGCCTCGAAGTTCAGCCCGCCGCGATAGGAGGAGATCACCGAGATCCCCATCTTCGACATCACCTTGAGCAACCCCTGGTCGATCGCGTTGCGATAGCGCTCCACCGCCTCGGTCAGCGTGCCCGGGATCAGGCCGCGCGCGATCCGGTCCGCGATCGAATCCTGCGCCAGGTAGGCGTTGACCGTCGTCGCCCCGGAACCGATCAGCACCGCGAAATAGTGCGGATCGATGCACTCGCCCGAGCGCACGTTCAGCGAGGTGAAGGTCCTGAGGCCCTTGCGCGTCAGCCACGAGTGCACGGCGCTGGTGGCCAGGATCATCGGCATCGCCACCCGCTCGAGGTTCTGGCCGATGTCGCTCAGCACGATATGGTTGGCCCCGGCCCGCACCGCCTCCTCGGCCTCGGCGCGAATCCGCGCCAGCCCGGCCTGCAGCGCGTCGGGGCCGGGCTCGAAGGTGCAGTCGATCGCCACCGCCGCGTCGCCGAGCTGCTCGAACATCGCCGCGAAGCGGGCGTTCGAGACGAACGGGCTTTCGAGCTGCAGGATCTCGGTCTGCGAGTTGTCCTCGTCCAGCACGTTCTTCAGGTTGCCGAACCGGGTCTTCAGGCTCATCACCCGGTGCTCGCGCAGGCTGTCGATCGGCGGATTGGTGACCTGGCTGAAGTTCTGCCGGAAATAATGGCTGAGCGGCCGGTAGCGCGCCGACAGCACCGCGGGCGGCGTGTCGTCGCCCATCGAGCCGATCGCTTCCTTGCCGTCCTCGGCCATCACCGCCAGCACGGTCTCGAGCTCCTCGACCGAATAGCCTGCGGCGATCTGCCGCCGCCGCAGCTCCGTGCCCTCGTGGATCGGACGCTCCTCGCTGCCGCCGGTCAGGGCGTCGAGATCGGTGATCGAGCCCACCCAGTCGCCGAACGGTTGCGACGCGGCCATCAGGTCCTTGATCTCGGCGTCGTGGTAGAGCTTGCCCTCGCCCATATCGACGGCCAGCAGCTGCCCCGGCCCCAGCGCGCCCTTCTCCACCGCGGTCATGTCGTCGGTCGGCACCATCCCGGCCTCCGAGCCCGCGATCACCAGCCCGTCGCCGGTAACCACGTAGCGCATCGGCCTCAGGCCGTTGCGGTCGAGCCCGCCGCAGACCCAGCGCCCGTCGGTCATCGCCAGCGCCGCCGGCCCGTCCCAGGGCTCCATCACCGCGTTCGAATAGGCGTACATGTCCTGCCAGGCGTCCGGCATCTTGGTGGCGAGGCTCGACCAGGCCTCCGGCACCAGCATCGACTTCGCCATCGGCGCGATCCGCCCGGCCCGCACCAGCACCTCGAAGACGTTGTCGAGTGCCGCGCTGTCGGACGACCCCGGCAGCACGATCGGCTTGATGTCCTCGGCCAGCTCGCCGAAATAGTCCGAGCTCATCCGGATCTCGTGGCTCTTCAGCCAGTTCAGGTTGCCCTTCAGCGTGTTGATCTCGCCGTTGTGCGCCAGCATGCGGAACGGCTGGGCCAGCCACCAGCGCGGGAAGGTGTTGGTGGAATAGCGCTGGTGATAGATCGCGAAGGCGCTGACGAAGCGCGGGTCCTGCAGGTCGGGGTAGAACACGCTGACATGCTCAGCCAGCATCATCCCCTTGTAGATCACCGACCGGCACGACATCGAGCAGATGTAGAAGTCGCGGATCTGGCTGCCCGCCTTCTCGATCCGCCGCCGGATCACGTAGAGCTCGCGCTCGAAGGTCTCCTCGTCGACCCCCTTGGCGTTGGAGATCAGGATCTGCTCGATCTCCGGCCGCGTCGAGTTGGCCTTGGTGCCCAGGCAGGAAATATCCACCGGCACGTGCCGCCAGCCGTAGATGTAGTAGCCCATCCGCAGCACTTCGGTCTCGACGATGGTCCGCGCCGTCTCCTGCGCCCCGAAGTCGCTGCGCGGCAGGAAGATCTGCCCCACCGCCAGCCGCTCGCCGCGCGGGGTGTGCCCGGTCCGCCGCACCTGGTCCTCGAAGAACGCCACCGGGATCTGCACGTGGATCCCGGCCCCGTCGCCGGTCTTGCCGTCGGCATCCACCGCGCCCCGGTGCCAGATCGAGCTCAGCGCCTTGATCCCGCTCTCCACCACCTGCCGCCGCGCCTTGCCGTCGATGGCCACCACCAGCCCGACGCCGCAGCTGCTGTGCTCCTGCTCGGGACGGTAGAGCCCCTCGGCCTCCAGCCGCGCGAACTCGGCTTCCGTGCGGGCGACCCAGGCCTCATCATGTGTGGTCATGGCGTCACTCCTGGCAGCGCCGGCGGCAGCCGGCTTGAGCTGAGGGGTTTCTATGCATATATTTACCGGATGCTAACCGACGGCGGCCGAGCGTTCGGCCATGCAGCCGGTTCGCTACGAGTGGGACGAGGCCAAGCGGGTCGAGAACCTTGAGAAGCACGGCATCGACTTCATGGCTGTCCACGGCTTCGACTGGACGACGGCCGTGGTCTTCGACGACAGGCGCCGGCGCTATGGCGAGACGCGGTTCTATGCCTACGGCCGCATCGCGGGGCGGCTCCATGTGGTCGTGTTCACGGACCGTGCCGAGATCCGTCGAGTTCATCAGCTTGAGAAAGGCCAACTCTCGTGAACAAGCCACGTACGCCGCCGGTCGTCCCTGACATCGCCGATGCCGATGACGTCGATCTGTCGAACCTCGGCCCCGATGACGCCCCGGAACTGACTCCGGAGATGATGAAGCGCGCCCGGACGATCTTCGAGATCCCCGAGATGGCCGAGTTCGCCGAGTTCATCCGCAAGGGCGGCCGCCCGGCGCTGCCCGAGCGATATCGCAAGCAGCGCGTGACGATCATGCTCGATCCCGATGTCATCGAGCACTTCAAGGCCGAGGGGAAGGGCTGGCAGACGCGGGTCAACGCGGCTCTGCGCAAGGTCGCCGGGCTCTGATCTCCATCCCGGCCAGGTTTCCGGTTCGCAAAGAAGTATGCATACGTTCGGTGCATGGACTGTGCATGCCTTGTGCATCGGCTGTGCATGGCGAACCTGGCCCTACTCCGCCGCCACCGCGGCCGAGCGGCCCTCAAGATAGGTCAGTATGCTTTCCGCAGCTTCGCGGCCGTCCCTGATCGCCCAGACCACCAGGCTGGCGCCCCGAACGATGTCGCCCGCGGCGTAGACCCCCTGCAGGCTGGTCCGCTTGGTCAGGAAATCCGCCTTCACGGTGCCCCAGCGCGTCACCTCCAGCCCCTCGACCCCCCAGAGCCGCGGCAGCTCCTCCGGCTCGAAGCCCAGCGCCTTGATCACCAGCTCCGCCGGCTCGGTATAATCGGCATCCGGAATCTCCTCCGGGCTCTGCCGCCCGGTGGCATCCGGCGCCCCGAGCCGCATCCGGGTCACCCGCACCCCCGCGACCGTGGCGTCGCCGGTGAAGCCGCGCGGCGCCGTCAGCCAGGCGAACTCGACGCCCTCCTCCTCGGCGTTGCCGACCTCGCGCTGGCTGCCGGGCATGTTCGCCCGGTCGCGCCGATAGAGGCAGGTGACCTTGGCCGCGCCCTGGCGCACCGCCGTGCGCACGCAGTCCATCGCCGTGTCGCCGCCGCCGATCACCACCACCCGCTTACCGGTGGCGTTGAGCTCGCCGCTGTCGTAGGCCGGCACCGCATCGCCGAAGCCCTTGCGGTTCGAGGCGGTCAGGTAGTCGATCGCCCGCACGATCCCCTGCAGCCCCGAGCCCGGCCCGCCGAGGTCGCGCGACTTGTAGACGCCGGTGGCGATCAGCACCGCGTCGTGCTGGCCGCGGATCGCGTCGAAGCTGAGGTCCTCGCCGATGTTGCAGCCCAGCCGGAACCGCACGCCCCCGGCCGCCAGCTGCTCGTTCCGCCGGACCACCACTTCCTTTTCCAGCTTGAAGCCGGGAATGCCGTAGGTCAGCAGCCCGCCCGCCCGGTCGTGGCGGTCGTAGACCGTGACCTGCAGTCCCTGCCGGCGCAGCATGTCCGCCGCCGCCAGCCCGCCCGGCCCGGCGCCGATGATCCCGACGCTCTCCGGACGCTCGGCCGCAGGGCGCACCGACTGCACCCAGCCCTCTTCCCAGGCAGTGTCGGTGATGTATTTCTCGACCGCGCCGATCGTCACCGTCCCGTGCCCCGACTGCTCGATCACGCAGTTGCCTTCGCAGAGCCGGTCCTGCGGGCAGATCCGGCCGCAGATCTCGGGGAAGGTGTTGGTCGCCTGGCTGAGGTCGTAGGCCTCGCGCAACCGGCCCTCGGCGGTCAGCTTCAACCAGTCAGGGATGTTGTTGTGCAGCGGACAGTGGGTCTGGCAGTACGGCACGCCGCACTGGGAGCATCGGCTCGCCTGCTCCGCCGCCTTGTCCGCCGCGAACTGGCGGTAGATCTCGGCGAAATCCTCCCGCCGCTCTGTCGCGCCGCGCTTCGGCGGCATGTCCCGGGCGACCCGGACGAATTTCAGCATCCGCTGCTCGGCCATGCGATCCTCCCCAAAGCCCGCCGGAGTTCCTCCGAAGGATCAGTTCCCTCTATATTTCATTCCGTTTCGCACTAAAAGTCAAATCTCCTGACCTACTTTGCGAATTCTCCACCCTCGCCGAGCCCGTTTGCCGCAATCTTCGGCAAATTAGGTCCGCCTTGATACCTACTTCCCCCGCCCAAAGCCCCACCAGCGCCGCAACCCCCACCACGATTTGGGGGTACGAGGTTTTTGGGTGGTGAACGGCGGGCGCCGGGATCGCTGGGCATGGCGGAGGCGTTCCGGAGCAGGCGGCCCGCGTAGATGGCGAGCAGGCAAGGATGGCGCCGAGTTGGATCAGGACCTCGAAGGCCTTGCCGGTGGAATGGAAGCCGAGAAAGTGGCCGGCGAGCAACAGATGGCCGGTGGAGGAGACGGGGATGAACTCGGTCGGGCCGTCGAGCACGCCGAGGAGCGCGGCGATCAGGTACGGCTGCTCCAAAGGTCAGGCCCGCAGGTTGCCGGCGGAGGCGGTCATCGCGTCGTACTGGCCGTGCGGGCGGTAGGCGTAGAGGTAGCTCTCCAGCACCGCGTCCATCGCCGTCGGGCGGATGCCGAGCTGGGCGAAGCCGGGCGCGCCGGCGTGCACGACGTTGTCGTGGGCGAGAAGCCGGACCTGATCTTGGGTCAGCAGGTTGTTGGCGACCAGCCCGCCGCTCAGCCTCGGCGCGAGGTCAAAGACCCAGGCCTTGACCCGGGCCAGCCCGAACGGCACCGCGACCAGCAGGCGGCGGCGCTGGACGATCCGCAGCAGCCGCTGCATCAGCTGGCGGAATGTCGCGACCTCGGGGCCGCCAAGCTCGTAGATCCCCGGTGCCGCGGCTCCGGTGGCACCGGCGACGGCTGCGGCCGCGACGTCGTCGACATAGACCGGCTGGAACCGGGTGTCGGGGCCGACCAGCGGCAGGACCGGCGAGAGGCGGGCGATGGCGCCGAAGCGGTTGAAGAAACTGTCGTCGGAGCCGAAGACGACCGACGGCCGCAGGATCACCGCGGCGGGGAAGGCGGCGCGGACAGCGGCTTCGCCGCGGCCCTTGGCGGCGGCGTAAAGGCTGTCGCTGGCCGGGTCGGCGCCGATGGCGGAGACGTGGACGAGGAGCGGAACACCCTCCTCGGCGGCGATGCGGGCGATGCGGGCGGCGCCCTGGTCGAGCAGCGCCTCGAAGGTCTGTCGGCCGGCCTCGGCGAGGACGCCGACGCAATTGACCACAGCGTCGGCCCCGGCAATGGCGGCACGAGTTGAGGCGTCGTCGCGGATGTTGGCCTGGATCGGCTCGACCTGGCCGACCACCCCGTAGGGACGGACGAAGTGCGCCTCGTTCGGGCGACGGACCGCGACGCGGACCCGCCAGCCGGCGCGCGCCATGCGCTGAGCCACGTAGCGGCCGATGAATCCGGAGCCGCCGAAAATGGTGACGATGGGCACGGGCATAGGGCTCTCCTCCGGCGCAGGCGACCGCCTAGGGATACGGTGATCGTCCGGCCGGGACAAGCGGAACGCGCGCGGAGGCGAGACCGTCGCCACAGGAACGTAGCGTCGCAACCCGATACACAGAGCGAGCCGCCGTTTGTTCAGGGCAAGGCGGTTGCCGCTCGCGGCGGATGCTGCACACCCGAGACTCCCCTGTGCCTGTCACATGACCTCGGAGCCTTGAGAGACGTCGTCGACCCGTTGACACCGCCACGCCCGCGCGTATATGTCCGCGCCACACCTGCCCGGGTGGCGGAATGGTAGACGCGCTGGCTTCAGGTGCCAGTGACTTAACGGTCGTGGAAGTTCGAGTCTTCTCCCGGGCACCATCTCGCTTTTTGGACAGTTGAAACCTGCTAACACCTTGAAAGGAAAGGCGGTTTCTATAGTTCGATAACCGTTTTTTCGGGAGTACCGCAGGGGCTCCGAAAATGCCAGTCTCAGCACCGTCTGCTTGAGGGTAAGGTCTCCATTTTCGTTTATGCTCAACGCTATCAAAACGCACCGACCTTGGTATCCACCTTCGGCTTTGCGCACGCCGTCCAACAGCGGGTCGGCGCCGTCCTCTCAATAACCGCCGGCACCCACCCGACCGGCGGCTTAAGTAGCGGTAGAGCCGGTTGCCCTTGCGGGTGTGCGTCGGCGACATCGCCGCGCCAGGTGGCCCGAAGATCAGCCCCATTCACGCCGACCTGTGCCGGAGCCGTTCCGCCCGGCCTCACGGCGGCGCTGAAGCGCCCGTTGCGTCCTGGCAGACATCGGCCACGAGGCGACCGTCGACGAGCTCGAGGCGCCGGTCGGTGCGGGCAGCGAGCGCGAGGTCGTGGGTGACCGCCACCACGGTCTTGCCGCCTTCCCGCACCAGGGCCTGGAGGATCGCGAAGACCTGGGTTGAGCTCTTGGTGTCGAGGCTGCCTGTCGGCTCGTCGGCAAGCACGAGCGGCGGGTCGTTGGCGAGCGCGCGGGCGACCGCGACCCTCTGGCGCTGGCCGCCGGAGAGCTGATCGGGGCGCTTGTCGAGATGGCCCGCAAGCCCGAGGCGCTCGAGGATTTCGCCCGCCCGCGACCGGATCGCCCGGCGCGGGAGGCGGGCGAGCTTGCGCATCGGGATCTCCACGTTCTGCCGGACGCTGAACTCGGGCAGCAGGAAGTGGAACTGGAAGACGAAGCCGATCGACGCCAGACGCAGGTCCGAGCGTTCGGCCTCGCGCATCGGCGCGGCGTCGCGGCCGGCGACACGGAGCGTCCCGCTGGTGGGGCGGTCGAGCAGGCCGAGAAGATAGAGCAGCGAGGATTTTCCGGAGCCGGAGGGGCCGGTGATCGCCACGAACTCGGCCGTGCCGATCGTCAGCGTCACCTCGCGAACCAGCGTCACCGGCACCACCGCAGGCAGGGTGCGGCTGAGCGCCTCGGCCTCGATCAGCGTGGTCACGTGGCGCCTCGGATGATGTCGACGGGGTTGAGGCGCGCCGCCCGGCGCGCCGGCAGGTAGCCCGCGACGCCGGCGGCGACCAGCGCGAAGCCCGCCGCGATGGCGTAATGCCAGGCGCTCCAGGCAAGCGGCAGCCCGGTCACCTCGCCCATCGGACCGCTGAACTCGAAGCGCACGCTCGCGAGCATGAGCGAGAGCCCGAAGCCGACCGCCCAGCCGAGGATCGAGCCGGCCGTGCCGATCGCGAGGCCCTCGACGAGGAACAGCCGGCGCATGTCGGCCTCGCGGAAGCCGAGCGACTTCAGGATGGCGATGTCGCGCGCTTTCTCGTGCGTGATGGTCGAGACGATGTTGAAGATGCCGAAGCCCGCGACCAGCATGATCGCCGCCACCACGGTGTACATGATGACGTTGCGGATGATCAGGACCTCCATGATCGACTCGTTGGCTTCCTGCCAGGACACCGCTTTGTAGCCGAGCTGCGCCTCGGCGCGGGTCGCCACCGCCCGCGCCTGGCCGGGATCGTCGAGCCGGATGCGGATGTCGTTGATCACGTTCGGGCGTCCGGCGAGGATCTGCGCGGTCTTCATCGCGACGAAGACCTCGCCCTCGTCGCGGGCCTGCGCGCCGGTGTGGAACAGCCCGACTACCCGGTAGCGACGGACCTCGCCGCTCGCGGCGACGAGGTCGACCGTGGCGCCGAGCCGGGTGCCGAGCTTGTCGGCGAGCGCGTCTCCGATCGCCACGTTGTTACCGCCGGCCGCCAGCGAAGCGAAGCTGCCGGCGGTGAAGTCTCCGGCGACGGAGGAGACCGCGGCCTCCCGCTCGGGCTCGATGCCGGTGACGGTCACGGCGGCCTCCTGCCCGGCGTAGCGCACCAGCGCCTGGGTGCGTAGCGCCGGCGCGATGCGCCCCGGCACCCAGGCCTCGAGCGCCGCGCGCGCCGCGGTCGGATTGCGGATTCCGCGGCGGTCGTCCACCGGCCGGAGGCCGAAGTACTCCGCGGCGGCGAAGGCCTGCTCGGCCGGCTGCGGCGCCGGCGTGCGCGCCTCGTCGGTGATCTCCACGTGCGGCATGGTGTCGACGAGCTGGCGGACGAAGTCCTCCTGTGATCCCTGCATCAGCGCCGCCATCGCGATCGAGAACCCGACCCCGAGGGCGACACCGAGCCCGGCAACGACCGTCTGCCGCGACCGGCCGAAGATGTGGGCGATGGCGAGCTCGATCAGGAGCCTCACGGCGCCGGCTCCACGGCGACCCGCGCGCCGTCTTCGAGGCCGTCCGGTACCGGCACGATCACCGCCGCGCCTTCCTCGAGCCCGCGGAGGATCTCGACATGGGTGGTGCCGCGGATCCCGGTGGCGACCTCGCGGCGCCGCGCCCGGCCGTTCTCGACGACGAAGACCGCGCCGTCCGCGGTGAGCGCACCGACGGGGACCAGCAGCGCATCCTGCCGCGTCGCCGTCACCACGTTGACCTCGACGGTCATGCCGATCCTCAACGGCGTATCCTCGGGCAGGGCGAAGCGCACGCGGTAGGTCTTGGCGACCGGATCGCCCATGGGCGTGATGCTGGCCACCGTCGCCTCGAGCGCCGCGTCGGGAAAGGCGTCGGCGCGAAGCAGCGTGCGCTGGCCCGGGGCGACGCGGGGAATGTCCTCCTCGTTCACTTCCGCGACGATCTGCAGCGGGCTCGGCTGGCCGACCCAGAACAGCACGTCGGCCGGATCGGCAATCTCCCCGACTTCGCCCTCCTGGCGCAGGACGACGCCGTCCAGCGGCGCGTGCAGGACATACGACTGGAGCCGGGATTCCTGTGCCGCGATCAGCGCCTCGATCCGCTCCTCCTCGCTCTCGGCCCGCTCGAGTTCCTGCAGGGTGCCGACGTTGCGGGCGGCGAGGTCGCGGAGCCTGGCCAGGTCGCGCATCGCGAAGCTCTGGCGCGCGACGAGTTCCCGAAGGACAGCCTGCGGCTCGCTGTCGTCGAGGCGCGCCAGCACGTCTCCCTTCGCGACCCGGCTGCCCTCGCAGTTGCAGAGCTCGACGATCCGCTCGCGGATCAGGGGCGCCACCTTGGCCCAGGTGCGCGGCTCGACGACGCCCGTGGCATAGACGATCTCTGCCGCGTCTCCCCGAGTCGCGGTGGCGACCGTCACTGACGCCGGTCGCGAAAGGTAGAAATAGGCACCCCCGGCCGCCCCGAGCGCCGCAAGCAGGATCAAGGCAAGCCGCCACATGCCGACATCAATATCAACCGCCGTCGCAAGAGAAAATGCTCCGGGAAGGGATTGAGAGGCTCGATGTCGGGACGCCGCGAGCTGCCCTCACGAACCGCCCCATCCTTCAGCTATTGGGAAGGCATGCCTCCCCGTAGCTCGACAGCACCCGCTGCACGGACGCGATCACCAATGCCGTCGGCTTCGCCGGGATCTCGCCCGAGGCCACGCCAGGATAGAGTGCCGCGAGGTGCTGGCTGACCAGCGTCTCGGGAATCTTACGGCCGGCGAGGCGCTCTTCGAGACGGCGCACCGCCGCGGCGGCCGCCGGGTCGGGCCAGTAGTAGCGGATGCGGTCGGAGTAGCTGAAGTGGCGCTGCACCCGAAGCTCGTCCGGGGTGCCGTGGTAGTATTTCTGCCAGTTTCCCGGCTTCTCGACCATCAGGCGCTCCATCGCGGGCTGCAGCTCTACGGCGCCCGGGCGTCCCTCGAGGGTCGCGGCGATGTGGTCGAGACCGTAGAGCGCCTCGCGCAGGGCGAAGGTCAGTCCCGGGCCGACCTTGAGAATGGCGAAGCCGTCGCGGACGAGGGCTGCCAGCGCCTCGGGCGGCTGGTAGTCGGTCGAATGCGCCTCGAAGACGAACTGCGGCATGTCCGCGAGGGCGGCACTCAGCGCACGGGCCTTCTCCGGTTGGTAGACGATCACGTCCTCGTTGCCGAACTCGACGCCGGGCTGGACGACGAGACCGACGGCGCGGGCAAAGGCCCCGTCAAGGCCACGGGCGGCGAAGGCGCGGCGGTGGACTTCGACCGTCTCGAGAGCCGCCTCGGGGCTCGTTACCTGCAGCTGGTCGAGCGCCTCGAGCGCACCGCCCGGCACCGGAACCTCGGTACCGACGATGTAGACCGGAGGCGGGAAAGCCTCCGCGTCGACGGACGCCTCCGCCGCCGCGGCGAGGTCGGCGGCCCGCTCGGCCGTATTGGCGTCGGGCACCGCGACGCTCTCGCCGGCGCAGCCCATGCTGGTGTCGAGGTGTACCTTGGTGAATCCCGCCTTGACGAAGGCTGCGACCATGGTGCGCGCCTCAGCCAACGCCTCTGCCGCCGGCAGGTGCCTCCACGGATTCGGCCCGAGGTGGTCGCCGCCGAGGATCAGACGATCGCGGGCGAAGCCGACGCGGTCGGCGATCCCCTCGACGAAGCCGCGGAAGTCGGCGGGGGTCATGCCGGTGTAGCCGCCCTGATGGTTGACCTGGTTGCAGGTCGCCTCGATCAGCACCGGGCCTTCGTCGGCCTTGCCACGGCGAAGCGCGGCCTCGATGACGATCGGATGGGCGGAGCAGACGGAGGTCAGCCCGACCCGGTCGCCCGCGGCGTGGCGCTTCGGCAGGTCGAGGAGGACATCGCGGATCATGGCAGCACCTTGGAGGTCCGGTTCTTCAGGAAGGCGTCGAGCTCGGCCCGGGTGGAGGTGCCTTCCATGGGACCCTTCTTCCCGACTGCGAGAGCGCCTGCGGCGCTGGCCAAGGTCAGTGCTTCCCTGGGCGGCAGGTCTCGGAGCCAGAAGGTGACGTAAGCAGCGCCGAAGGTGTCGCCGGCGCCTGTCGGGTCGACCTCCTCGACCGGGAACGCAGGGACGGTGCAGGTCCCGGCGGCGTCGTAGCTCGTCGCCCCCTCGGCGCCGCGCTTGACGACGATGGTCCGGATGCCGCGGGCGAGAAGCTCGCGCGCGGCGGCGTCGGGGTCGGTGGCGTCCGAGACGAGGAAGACCTCCTCGCCGCTCGGCAGGAAGAGGTCGGTCTGAGCGAGGACCTCCTCGAGCGCGTCGCGCATGCCGGGTGCCGACAGGATTTCCTTACGCAAATTCGGGTCGAAGGAGACCGTGCCGCCGCGGGCCCGGATGCGGCCGAGAGCGTCACGGACCATCGCTGCGAGGGCGGACGACGACAGCGCCGAGCCCATGACATGCAGGTGGTCGGCGCTATCGATCACCGCATCAGAGGCCGCCGTCGGCGCTATCGCTCCGCTGGCGCTGTGGCGGATGTTGTAGACGAAGTCGCGCGCTCCGTCTGCACGGTAGCGGACGAAGGCGCTGCCGGTCGGGCGGTCGGGATCGACGGCGATGGCCGAGACGTCCGCCCCGTCCCGCCGCAGCCGCTCGACGTTCAGGCGGCCGAAATCGTCGTCGCCTACGCGACCGACAAGGGCGCAGGGCTGGCCGAGCTTGGCCACCTGGTCGATGAATATGGCCGGCGCCCCGGAAGGAAACGGACCGACGAGCGCGATCGGTTCGAGAAAGCCGTCGCCGACCTCGGTGGCCATGATCTCGACCAGGATCTCGCCGATGGTAATGACCTTCTTCATGCGTCTCCTCGCGCAAGTTCGGATTGCTCGACCTGGCGATTTGTAGGAAGCCGAGGCAGCATGGTCAGCCGGTGGAACCCCTGCAGCGTGGCAGGAATTTCGCCTCGCGTCAATAATATCTTTTACGCATGATAAACTTGTGGCATGACGCCCTGGCTGCACCTCATGTGGCTAGCGGCTACATTATTACGCTAGGGATAAATTTTCTTTACACGCGATAGGATCAGAGTATGCTCCCGGGCATCCGGTTGGTGAGGACGGCATGGCGGTCGGCAAGATACGGAACATGGAGGAATTCTCCGCGGCAAGCGGCATCTCGAGGCCGACCGTCTCCCGGTACTTTCAGGATCCCGAGAGCGTCAGAAAGTCGACGCGGGAAAAGATCGAGCGAGCGCTGGCCGAGTTCGACTACCGCCCGAACATGTTCGCAGTGAACCTGAACCGGCGGAACCCGCGGAACATCGGCATCATCGTGCCGCACCTCGTCGATCCCTTCTTCGCGGAGGTCGTGCGCCAGATCGAGCTCAGGTGCTTCGAGGCCGGCTACTGGGCGATCGTGATCAGCTCGCAGGGAGAGAGCGCGCTGGAGGCGAATGCCCTCGACACCCTGCGATCATTGAAGATCTCGGGCGCAATCGTCGCGCCCCTCGGGGAAGGCTCGGACCCGCGCCGCATCGAGCAGCTCGGCAGCGAGGTGCCGGTGGTCTTCCTCGACAGCCGCATCGGCAACCGGGTACCGTTCGTCGGCACCGACAACACGCAGAGCATCTCGCTGATCGTCGACTACCTTTGCCGATCGGGCGAGCCGCCCTGCTTTCTCGAGATGCCGCACGTCAACCAGAACGCGGACGAGCGGCGGCAGGCGTACCTCGCCGCGATGAAGCGCCTCGGTCTCGAGCCGGCGGTCGTCGCTCCGGAACGCGGCGCCGGCTGGGGCTTCGAGGACATCGGCTATCGAATGGCCGAGCGGCATCTGGCCAAGGGAGGGTTCCCCTCGCGGACCGTCCTCTGTGCCAGCGACCGGATTGCGATCGGCGTCCTCGCCGCGGCCTACGCCAGGGGCGTGAAGGTGGGCATCGGGCCGGGATGCGAGCTGCGCGTCGCCGGCCACGACGATCATCCCTTCTCGCGCTACACCTGCCCCGCCTTGACGACAGTTGCGCAGGACTACGAGGCCCTGGCCGCGCGGAGCCTCGAGATGCTCTTCGACCTCATCGGCGGAGAGCCTTCGGCTTCCCGCGAGCCTCAGCAGACCCTGCTCGAAGCCAGGCTGATGATGCGCGACTCCGCCTGACAAGGTCGGCCCCGGCGGGCGGATGTAGTCGGTCGAATCCGCGCTTGACTTAATCTTACGCCCGAGATATGAAAAGTTTACGCGCGTCACGTTCATGAGTGGCAAACGCGCAAAGAACGTCCGCGCCAGGCCGGCGCATTCAGATCGGGACGATGCGTCGATGAATGTTCCACCGGTAAAGGTCGGTTGCCAAACCTACACGTGGGAAATGCTGGGCACGGCCTGGACGGGCGGACCCGATGACCTGGTGACGGCCATCGCCGACGGCGGCTACGCGGGAATCGAGATCACCGACACGATGATCGGGTCCTACGCCGGGCGCGCCGGGGATTTCGCCCGCCGGCTCGAGGACGCGGGGTTGAAGCTGGCGTCCTTCGCCTTCGGCTCGGACAGCGGCTTCACCGAGCGCGAGCAGATCGGCGCCGATCTCGATGCTGCCCGCCGCTGGATCGATTTCGCCGCCCACTTTCCCGGCGCCCCGGTTTCGATGGGCTCGGCCACGGTAATGTCGGAGGGCGCGCGCGACGAGAAGTTCGCCGTTGCCGCCGAGGTTTACAATCGCGCGCACGAGATCGGGCGCGCGGCGGGCGTCACCGTCGCTGTCCACCCTTCTTCTCACCACAACACCCTGCTCTTCGATCGCGCCGACTACGATCGGATCTTCGCCCTGCTGGAACCGCAGCTGGGGTGGGTGCCCGACACGGGCCATATCCTGCGAGGCGGCCAGTCGATCGACGACACGCTGGCGGCGCATCGAGATCGCATTCGCTACGTCCATCTCAAGGACGTGGACCGGCAAGGCCAATGGGCGATGCTGGGCGAGGGGAGCTGCGACATTGCCGCGGTGATCTCGGCGGTGCGGCGCGCGCCGCACTTCAACGGCTGGATCGTCATCGAGGAAGAGTCGGAGGCGGCGGCGTCCGATCCCGCTGCGGCCGTGCGGGCGAATCGTCAGACGCTTCGCGGGTACGGAATTGAATGAGCCCGGCGCGCGTGTGGGAGGTGCGAAATGGCTGAGGTTGTCCTGAACAAGATTTCCAAGACCTATGGGACCAGTCATCACGCGATCAAGGAACTTTCGCTGACGATCCAGGACGGCGAGTTCCTGATTCTCGTCGGACCTTCGGGCTGTGGAAAGTCGACGGCGCTCAGGATGATCGCGGGGCTCGAGGAGATCAGCAGCGGGATCCTGACAATCGGTGGCGAAGACGTCGTGGACCTCGCGCCGAAGGACCGGGACATCGCCATGGTGTTCCAGAGCTACGCGCTCTACCCGCATATGACGGTGCGCGACAACATCGCCTTCTCGATGAAGCTCGCCGGCAAGAGCAAGGCGGAGCGGGAGAAGCGGGTCGACGAGATCGCCAGGATCCTGCAGCTCCACATGTTGCTCGACCGCAAGCCGTCGGCGCTATCCGGCGGACAGCGCCAGCGGGTCGCCATGGGTCGCGCGATGGTGCGCGAGCCCGCGGCCTTCCTGATGGACGAGCCGCTGTCGAACCTGGATGCAAAGCTCAGGGTACAGATGCGCGCGGAGATCGCGAGCCTGCAACGTCAGTTGGGGGTTACCACGATCTACGTGACCCACGACCAGATCGAAGCCCTGACCATGGGCGACCGGGTGGCGGTGCTCAAGGACGGGGTGCTGCAGCAGGTCGACACCCCCAAGACGCTTTACCATCGTCCGGTTAACGTCTTCGTCGCAGGCTTCATCGGCTCGCCGGCAATGAACCTGTTCGAGGGCCGCCTGGAGAATGGAAGGATCGTCCTGCCGACCGCGTCGATCCCGGTCCCGGCGAGCGCATTCGAGCGCTTTCCGGCACTGCTGGCATACAATGGCCAGCCGCTGATCTTCGGCATCCGACCGGAAGACCTTCATGACAGCAAGCTGGAGTTCGGATCGCGCCTCGCCACGATTCCGGCGAGGGTGAAGTCGATCGAGGAACTGGGCTCCGAGCTGATCGTGCACGTGAACATCGACGCGGTTCGGATCGACTCCGGCGACCCGGACGCCGTCGAAGATCTGGGCAGCGCCGCCAACGCCGTGGCGAAGTTCGATGAAGCCAGCGCGGTACGCGCCGGAGAGTCGATCGACCTGGCGGTCGACGTGTCCAAGCTGCACTACTTCGACCCTCAGACGCGCCTCGCAATCTAGCCCGGAGAACGAGGCCCGGCGGCGACGTCTGCGCCTGGCCTCAGCAGGCGGTGAAGCCGCCGTCTATCGGCAGCGAAACGCCCGAGATCATCGACGCCCCGTCGCTCAGGAGAAACACGATCGGTGCGGCGATCTCGTCCTCGGTCGCCCAGCGTCCGAGCGGCATCGCCTCCAGGAACGGACCGCCGATCTCCGGGCGACCCCAGTAAAAGGCTGACATTTCGGTCATGACCACGGTCGGGTTCACGCTGTTGACCCGGATCCCGTACTTGCCGAGCTCGAGCGCGGAAACGCGGGTGATGTTGTCGAGCGCGGCCTTGGACGATCCGTAGGAAATGTGGCCGCGCAAAGCGACGAGCGACGCCTGGCTCGACACGTTGACGATCGATCCGCCCTTGCCCAGCCGGATCATCGACTGCGAAGCGTACTTGGTGACAAGCAAGGCGCCGCGGGCGTTGATCGCGATCACCTTGTCGAAGACGGCGATGTCGGTGTCCATCGGCGTCGCTATTTCGCCGCCGAATCCGCCGCAGTTCACCACGCCCCAGACGTCCACGCCTTCGAGCGCGCCGCGGACGCTCTCCTCGGAGGTCAGATCGAATGGAAGCGTGCGACACCCGGTTTCCGATGCAAGTGCATCCAGCTGGCCGACGTTGCGCCCGCTCGCGATCACCTCCGCGCCGGCGGCGCACAACTGGCGCACGGTGGCGCTGCCGATTCCACCGCTCGCACCGGTGACGAGAACAGGGCCTTTGTCGAATCCGGGCATTTCCAAGGCGCGCCTCTAACAGATGGTTGGTGGCTCACAGCGCCGCCGCCTTCCGCAACGGTCCGGTATCTGTCCTAGCCTGCCTCATCTTTAAGCGGGCACCACCCCAAAATCCACTGTTGACAGAATCTTCCTTCCGGCATATAGAAACTTTACGCGCGTAAGATTATGCGTTGACTGTGGCGCGCGTTTACGGACCCCTTGGCGACGATCCTCGAGTGGATCGAACCTGCAGATGCAATGGGAGGGAACCTTGAGAGTCAGAGAACTTCGCGCGACGATGATGTCGGCGGCAGCCGTGTGGACCTTGTGCGCTTCGGGCGCGCTCGCCCAGACCAACATCGAGTTCATCCAGTGGTGGGAGCCGGAGATGCCGGCCGGCGCGCTGCGCGGCATCATGGACGATTTCGAGAAGGCGAACCCGGACATCAAGGTCACGCTGGTCAGCGGCCCGTACTCCACCACGCACGACCAGATCGTCATCGGCGCTGCCTCCGGCACGCTGAGCGATGTCGTCGGGCTCGACGGCGCCTGGGTCAACGGCCTCGCCAAGCAGGGCGCCATCGCCTCGATGGACCCGCTGATGGACGCCGCGAACTACGACCGCAGCCAGATCGCCGACATCATCAAGGTCGACGGCCAGAGCGTGATGTTTCCGCTCGCCTCGTTCGTCTATCCGGTCTTCGTCAACCTCGACCTCGCGAAGGCCGCCGGCGTCGACACCATGCCGAGCAACCGTACCGAGTTCGCCGACGCGGCGAAGAAGATGACCAACGCCGACAAGAACGAGTACGGCTGGGTGCTGCCGCTGTCGCTCGAGACTCCCAACGGCATCCAGAACGACGTGATGGCCTGGGTCTGGGCGTCGGGCGCGTCGATGCTGAAGGACGGCAAGCCCGACGTCGAGAACGAGGCCGTCGTCGGGGCGCTCGACTACATCAAGTCGCTCAACGACGCTGGCGTCATCTCGCCCGGCATCTTCGCCAAGAAGGAGCAGGACAAGGTCGAGGAGTTCGTCAACGGCCGGGTCGGCATGATGGTCGACTCGCTCGCCCACATCAACCTGATCCGCGAGCGCAACCCGAACCTCAACTTCGGCATCATGGCGGTGCCGGCGGCGGACGGCTACACCGGCAAGCGCGGCATGCCCTACGCCTCCTGGGGCATCGGCATCAGCGAGGGCAGCGAGCACAAGGCGGAGGCCTGGAAGCTGGTCGAGTACCTGATGAGCCCGGAGGTGAACTCCAAGCTCGTCACGATCGCCAACGCCTTCCCGGGCAACGTCAACGCCAAGCCCGACCTGTCGAAGTCCGATCCGCTGTTCTCCGAGGCCTTCAAGATCTACCAGCAGGGCTACCTGGCGAACGAGTTCGTCGGCCTGCCGGTCGCCGAGGAGCTGATGCGCGAGATGGACGTCGAGGTGCAGAAGCTGCTCGAAGGCCAGGAGACGGCGCAGCAGGCCGCGGCCGCCACACAGAAGCAGTGGGAAGCCGAGTTCGCCAAGTAGGCGAACGCAGGTTCCGGCAGCGCACCTTGCGCTGCCGGGCCGACTGTCAGTTCGCGACAGGACGGAAAGGAGTGGCGCATGGGCCGCGCGATTGAAGCTGTGATCGCACAACCAAGGGGCCGCAGGCGGGGACTGATTTCCTACAAGACCAGCAGGCGCCTCGTGCCGCTCTTCTACGTCACGCCGGCGACGCTGCTCTTCTGCCTGCTGATGCTGTTCCCGATGGTGATGGTCGTCCGCTACTCGCTGCTGTCCGGCGCGATCGTGAAGAAGAACGCGGCATTCGCGGGGCTGCAGAACTACGGCAAGGTCTTTGCGGACCCGGTGTTCTGGCAGTCGGTCGCGAACACGCTCTACTTCACGGTGATGAGCGTGGTCTTCCACCTGCTGATCGGGCTCGCCTTCGCGCTGCTGCTGAACTCGAACCGCATCAACAAGGTGGTCAGGAGCATCCTGCGGGTGCTCTTCATCCTGCCCTGGCTCTTCACCGCGGTGATCATCGCGGTCATCTGGCGGCTGCTGCTCGACCCGAGCGGGGTGATCAACAGCATCCTGACCACGCTCCATATCGTCGGCTTCAAGGTCGAGTGGTTCTCCTCACCGAAGACGGCGCTGCACGCGGTGACCTTCGTCAACATCTGGGCGGGGTATCCCCTCTACATGGTGAGCCTGCTGGCGGGCCTTCAGGGGATCCCGAAGGATCTCTACGAGGCCGCCGGGATCGACGGGGCCAACGAGTGGGAGAAGTTCTGGTACATCACCGTGCCGCAGCTGAAGCCGATCATGATCAGCATCGCGCTGCTCGACTTCATCTGGACCATGCAGGTGTTCCCGCTGGTCTGGATGACCACCGGCGGCGGCCCGATCCATGCCACCGAGATGCTGAGCACCTATACCTACAAGCTGGCGTTCCGGGAGTATGACTTCTCCCTCGCTTCGGCGAGCGCGATCCTGATCCTGCTGCTCTCCATGAGCATGACCTACTTCTACATCAAGCATCAGAAGGCCAGGTGACCGCCATGGCGCGACGTCGTTCCTTCAGCAGGTCCCCCGTTCCGACCATCCTGGTCTATCTCGGGCTGGCGGTCGGGCTGGTGTTCGCCGCCTTCCCGGTGGTGTGGATGTTCTTCAGCTCGCTGAAGTCCAACACCGAGATCTTCGCGCTGCCGCCGCGGCTCCTGCCCGAGCACGTCACGCTGGTGGCCTACCGGACGATCTTCAGCGATCCGACCAAGGTCCGCTTCTTCCTCAACAGCTATCTCGTCGCCGGCGTGGTCACCTTCCTCACCGTGGCGATCGCGATCCTGACGGCATACGCGTTCAGCCGCTACACCTTCCGGTTCAAGAACCCGCTCAACGTCTTCATCATCTCGACGCAGACCGTGCCGCCGATCACGCTGCTGATCCCCTATTTCGGCATGGTCGTCGCCTTCCGCATCTTCGATACCTATGCCGCGCTGATCCTGACCTACATGGTCTTCACCCTGCCCTATGCGATCCTGTTGATGACGGGGTTCCTCAACACGCTGCCCAAGGATCTGGACGAAGCGGTGCTGGTCGACGGCGGCTCGAGCTGGACGGCGCTCTGGCGGGTGATCGTGCCGCTCTCGCTGCCGGGGATCGTGGCGACCTCGGTCTATACCTTCCTGCTCTCGTGGAACGAGTTCCTGTTCGCGCTGACGCTGACCAAGTCGATGGACATGCGGACGGTGCCGATCGGGATCTCGCTGCTGATGGGGCAGCATGCCTTCGAGTGGAACGAGATGATGGCGATGAGCGTGCTCGGGGCGCTGCCGCTGCTCGTCCTCTACCTCATCGCGCAGCGGTACTTCCTCGCGGGCATGACGGCCGGCTCGGTGAAGAGCTAGTTCCAGGCGGACCGCCGGCAGATCACTGACACTCTCGATGCACGAACGGCGGGCAGGGCGAGCATGACGGACACGACAAATCTGCGGATCGGCATCGTCGGATGCGGCAGCATCTCGATCGCCTATCTGCGCAACGCGCCGCTGTTCCGCGGGGTCGAGATCACCGCGTGCGCGGACATCAACGCCGAGGCGGCCGCCCGCCGCTCGGCGGAGTACGGCCTGCGGGTGCTGGATGTCGGCGCGCTCATCGCCGACCCGGACGTCGATCTGGTGCTGAACCTGACGGTTCCCGCCGCGCATTTCGACATCTCGATGCGGGCCCTCTCGGCGGGCAAGCATGTCTTCACCGAAAAGCCGCTCGCCGTCAAAGCCGAGGCCGGCCGGGCGTTGGTCGATGCCGCGGCGTCGCGCGGCCTGGCGCTGGGCTCGGCCCCCGACACCTTCCTCGGCGCCGCCGGGCGCTTCGCGCGCCGGTTGGTGGAGGAGGGGAGGATCGGCGCCCCCGTGACCGGCACCGCCTTCATGTTCGGCCGCGGCATGGAGCACTGGCACCCCGACCCGAGCTTCTACTACCAGGCGGGCGCCGGCCCGGTGATGGACATGGGACCCTACTACCTGACGATGATGGTCAACCTCCTCGGCCCGGTTCGCCGCGTGCAGGCCGTGGCGACCAGCGGCCAGGAGGAGCGGCTGATCACCGCCGAGGGCCCGAAGCACGGCACGCGCTTCAAAGTGGGCACGCCGACCAGCGTCCTGTCCCTCCTCGAGTTCGCGAACGGCGCGACCGTGACCTTCGGCGCCTCCTGGGACGTCTTCCGCCACTCCAACCACCCGATCGAGCTGCACGGCACCGAAGGCTCGCTGCGCCTGCCCGACCCCGACACCTTCGGCGGCGTGGTCGCGCTATCGGACCGCGGCGGCGACTGGCAGGAAACGGATACCTCGACCCTCCCCTGCGGCGCGGTGAACTGGCCCATCGTCGCGCCCGATCGCGCGAACTACCGCATGCTCGGCCTCGCCGACCTCGCCCGCGCGATCACCGAGGGCCGCGCTCCCCGGGCGTCGGGCGAGCTGGCCCTTCACGTGCTCGAGGTCATGGAGAAGATCCTCCTCGCCGGCGAGACCGGTACCGCGCAGCTTGTCGACGGCACGATCGGACAGCCTGCTCAGCTCGGCGAGGACGAAGCGCAGGGCCTGCTGGCTTGACAGCGGTGATCGTCTCACCGCGCCGGCCCGACCGGTTCGCAATGACGCGATCCGCTTCCGCCGTCCCGCCGGATTTGGCCGTCGGCAAATCCGGCACTGTCCGAGGACGCGGCACGCCTCTCGCCCTCCGCGCCAGCGCTCCGGGCGAGCGGACCGCGCGGCGCGCCACTGGCGCCCCGCTCAGAGCGGTCCGCGGCGCCTCATCCTGCGCGGCCCCAAAGCGGTCAGCCGGCGTCAGTATCACATCGCACTATCAACAGGGAGGTTCTTCCTAATGGGGCTTGGGACCAAAATTCGCCTGGCACGCCTGTTCTCGCACCCGTCGGGCAATCTGTTCGGCGGCGCGGTCGACCACTTCGTCGGCTACGGCAACGTCCGCGAGGGGGGGCTGGCCGATCTGCCGGGGGCGCTGGCGCGGGTGATGGCAGGGGGACCCGACTATGTCAGCATTCAGCCGGGCGCGGCGCGGCATCTCTGGCCGGCCTATGCCGGCAAGGCCGCCCTCGTCATTCAGGCGGGCTGCTTCACGCCGGACGACCGCATCCGCCAGCTCATCGCGACGCCGGAGGACGCGGTGCGCTATGGCGCCGACGCGCTGGCGGTGGCGATCCCGGTGCGGGGCACGACCGAGGGGGAGTACATCCGCTGGCTGACCGACACGGTGAACGCCGCGGCGCGCTTCGAGATGCCGGTGATCGCGCACGTCTATCCGCGGGACTTCTCGGACGGGGTCAAGATCGTCTTCACCCCCGACCAGATCGCCTACGCGGTGCGGATCGGCTTCGAGACGGGGGTCGACGTGATCAAGGTCGGCTACACCGGCGATTTCGACTCGTTCCGGGAGACCGTGCGCACCTGTCCAGTGCCGGTGGTCATCGCCGGCGGGCCGAAGACCGAGACGCTGTCCGGCGCGCTGGCGCAGATCGCGGAGGCGCTGCGCGCCGGGGCGGTGGGCGCGGTGGTGGGGCGGAACCTCTGGGGGCACGGCGACACCACGCTGGCCGCGCGGGCGTTCAAGGCGGTCATCCATGACCGCCTGGCGCCGGAGGAGGCGCTGGCCGCGGCCGGCGGCTGACTTGCGATGATCCTGGGCTTCGGCGCGGTCACGATCGACGAGCTCTTCTACGTCGACCGACCGCTGAGCGCCGGCAAGGGCAAGGTGACCGGGCGGATCACCGACTACGGCGGCAACGTGGCGACGGCGCTGGTGGCGGTGGCGCGGCTGGGCGGGCGCGCCGGGTTCGTCGGCTGGCTGAACGACGGGACGCTCGACGATCCGAGCCCGGCGGAGTTCGCGCGGGAGGGGGTGGACACCACGCTCGCCCCGCGGCGGGCCGACGCCCGGGCGATCCGCTCGGTCGTCATCGTGGCGCCCGACGGCGAGCGCTTCATCGCCTATGACGACGAAGTGCCGCACGGGACATCGGCGGCGCTCAGCGACGCGGTGCTGGCGCGGGGGCGGATGCTGCTGATCGACGGCTACGCCACGCACGCGCTTCCGGTCGTGGCCCGGGCGCGGGCGCTGGGGCTGGTGGTGGTGGCCGACATCGAGTGGACGGTCGGGCCGGAGACCGCCGCGCTGATGTCACTGGCCGATCACCTGGTGGTGCCGATCGGATTTGCGGCGAGCTATACCGGCGAAGGCGCCGTCGCGGCGATGCTCGGCGGGCTCTGGTCCGGCGACCGCGCGGCGGTGGTGCTGACCGACGGGGAGCGCGGCAGCTACCTGCGGCAGCGGGGCGACGCCGTGTCCTGGCACATCCCGGCCCACCGGGTGCGGGCGGTCGACACCACCGGCGCGGGCGACTGCTTCCACGGCGCCTACGCCTTCGCGCTGCGCGAGGGGAATGCGCCCATCGACGCCGCGCTCTACGCGACGGCCGCCGCCGGTCTTTCGGTGACCGGGCAGGGAGGGCGTCGGGCGCTTCCCGGCCACGCGGCATGCCTTGCCAAGCTGGCCGAGACCGATGCACCAGCTCCGACGCCGATCGCAGATTGAAGGGACAGCCGAATGGGCGAAGCGGCCTTGGACAGGATCTGCAAGGCTTCGGACCCGCGCACCACTTGTCCCAAGGAGTTGACCGGACAGGCGACGCAGGTCGGTCGCCGGGGCCGTCGGTCTCATATCGGATGATGGCCCGGCTCATGTCGAAGCCGTCTAGCACCACTCCACGCGGTTCTATGAACTGGTAGCGCCGGCGAGGAAGGAATTGGCCGCTCCCGGGCTCGCAGCGGATCTGGCCGTCGCCCCGTTGACGACGGACGAGACCCGAAGCCTTTTCGAGGCGCTCTCGGCTCCCGCCATGTCAAGAGCACCGGCGACGCGGTGACCAGCCAGCTCGAGAACGAGGCCGGGGCGTAGGCTGGCGGATCGCGGCCGCAGTCGGACCTCGACGCCGCACATTCGCACCTCGAACCCGCTCGACCAGCAGCGATCCGCGCCTGCCGGGAACTGCTACCAGCGGCCGCAGCACCTGACTCCTGCCGCAAAGCCGAAAACGCCCATACGTATTCCATATGCGTTCCATACGGAGTCCATACGCGGAAAATCCCGCCATTGCAGGGCCTTGGGAACGGCAGTCGTCATGTGCGGTCGACCGGCCCTGATACACTCACGCTACCGTGAACGCGCGCCGCCGGACCTGTAAGCCTGGCGTAAGGTTGCGCCGCCACCAGAGTGCCAACCAAAATGCGAGGCAGGTACATCGTGGCATCCGACCCCAACGCGGCGCAAGCGCGCCGCCTGCGCATGGCGAAACCTCGGTGAGGGCCGCCTTCGTGGCGCCCGGCGCACCGGGCTGGACGGCCGCGGCCGCCTTCATCGCCGCCGAGTTCGCCCGCCGGTACGGCGCCGGCATCGCCGTCGCACCCGTCACCCTGGCGGTTCTGCTCAGGGGCGACGGACACCTCCTGGGCGCGGCCGGTCTGCGGTTCGCGACCGAGGGCTTCTTCTCCGAGCGCTACCTGGACGCGCCGGCCGCCGCGATCCTGTCCCGGGCGAGCGGCGGCGCGGTGCGCGCGGAGGAGGTCATCGAGGTGGTCTCGCTCGCTTGCACATCGCCGCTGGCAACGCTGCCGCTGATCGAGGCGATCATCGACGAAGGCCGCAGCCGCGGCATGGCCTGGGGCCTCTTCACCGCGACGTCGCGCCTGGCCCGGCTGCTGGCGCGGACCGGCACCCCGTTGCTGCGGCTGGCACCGGCGCCGGCGGACCGGGTCGAGAACCCGGCGGCCTGGGGCAGCTACTATGCGACCGACCCCTGGGTGTGCGCGCTGCCGGACACCGGGCAATCGCTCACCGTCGTCAACGCCGCGGCCGCCCTCCGCGCCGCGCGGCCGGTCCCGACAAACCCGAGGACTTCGCTATGCGCATGATCTTCGAGGCGCTGGCGCGCCATGCCGCCGAGCGGCCGACCGTGACGGCCTTCTCGCGGGGCGACGACATGATCGGCTGGCGGCAGCTCGCGCAGCGGGTGGCCCGCGCCGCGACCGGTTTTGCCGCGGGGCCCGCAACGGTGGCGCTGGCGCTGGACGGTCTGGACTATGTCGTGGGGGATCTCGCGGCGACGCTCGCCGGCCGCCGGGTGGTCCCGGTGCCGCCGTTCTTCTCGGCCGGCCAGGTCGCGCACCTGGTGCGGCAGTCCGGCGCCGCTCTGGTCACCGCATTGCCGTGGGCGGCTGGCGAGATGCCGCTGAGCTACGGCGGCGGCGCCGAGCGGGTGATCTACACGTCGGGCACCAGCGGCCAACCCAAGGGTGTGGTGCTGGGCGATCGCCAGATCGCCGCCTCGGTGGCGGGACTGGCCGCGGCGATCCGGCCCTCGGCGGCCGATCGCTACCTGTCGGCGCTGCCGCAGGCGCAGCTTCTCGAGCAGGTCTGCGGCATCTTCCTGCCGGTGCTGGCGGGCGCCGAGGTGGTGCTCTGCCCGGAGGGGGTGGCGGCGCTCTTCGGCGGATCGGGCGCCGCGTTCGCCCGGGCCGCCGAGGCGGCGGAACCGACCGTGACCGTGCTCGCACCACGACAACTGGCGCTCTGGGTCGCGGCGCTGCGGGCCGGTGCCGCGCGACCGCCGGCCAGCCTGCGCCACGTCGCCGTCGGCGGCGCGCCGGTGGCGCCTGCGCTCCTGACCGAGGCCCGCGCCCTCGGGATCCCCGCCTGCGCCGGCTACGGCCTGTCCGAGGCCTGTTCGGTGGTCTCCCTTGCGCAGCCGGGGGACCCGGTGGACGGCAGCGTCGGGCGGCCGATCGATGGCGTGGAGGCCAGCATCGAGGACGGCGAGGTTCTGATCTCGGGACCCACCGTGATGCAGGGGTACCTCGGCGGTGCAACTGCAGGGAGCACCTGGCGCACCGGCGATATCGGTCGGATCGAGGACGGCCGGCTCTGGATCGAGGGCCGGCGCGACACGATGATCGTCCGGTCGAACGGGCGCAACCTGGCGCCTGAGTGGGTCGAGGCCGAGGCGCTGGCGGACCCCGCCGTCATCGCGGCGGCACTGGTTCCGGTCGGAGACGGGCTGGTGCTGCTGCTGGCGCCGAACGCCCCCGCCGATATCGAGGGCCTGCAAAGGCGATTGGAGGCCTTGCCCGTTTACGCGCGACCCGAGCACCTGGTGTTCGCCGACCCACGGCTCCCGGGGCTGATCCGCGCCAGCGGCATTGTCGACCGCGGCGTGGCGGCGCGGCACGTGGAGGCGGCGCGGAGCCAGTGGCGGCCGCTCGCCTACGGCAGCCAGGACGAAAGGCTGCGGGCATGACCGGGACCGTGCTGATCACCGGTGCCGGCTCGGGGATCGGCCGGGCGCTGGCGCGCGAGGCGGATCTGCGCGGCAACAGGCTCGTCCTGGTCGGGCGCCGCCGCGAGGCGCTGGACGAGACCGCCGCCGCGCTGAAGGGACCGGGCGCCACCACCGTCGCTGCCGACGTCACCGACACCCGAGGGCCGGACGGCGATCCGCGAGGCGGTCTCGCTGCTCGGGCGGCTGGACATCCTGGTCAACAATGCCGGCACGGTCATCGCCGGTCCGGCCGACACCATCGCCGATGCCGAGCTGAACCGGATGATGGCGACGAACGCGACCGCGCCGGTCGCGCTGACCCGGGAGCTGCTGCCCTGGCTGGTCGCCTCCCGGGGGCAGGTGGTCAACATGGGCTCGGTCTTCGGCGACATCGCCTTCCCCTATTTCGCCGCGTATTCGGCGAGCAAGTTCGCCCTGCGCGGCTATTCGGACGCGCTGCGGCGCGAACTGGCACCGCAGGGCGTGGCGGTCACCTATCTGGCGCCGCGCGGCTTGCGGACGGCGGCATCGGACGGCTTTGCCCGGCTGGTGGCACCGATGGGCATGGCCCTGGACGAGCCCGAGATCGCGGCGCGGCGCGCCTGGCTGGCCGTCGTCGAGCGCCGGGCCACGCAATATCCGAAAACCCGCGAGCGCTTCTTCGTGGCGGTGCAACGGCTGCGCCCGGCGGTGATCGACCGGGCGCTCTCGAAGATGGCGGGCGATCCCGACGTTGTCGGTGCCGCCCGCCTCGAAGAATGAGGATCGACATGAGCTACAATATCCTTCGCCGGCGCGACTTCGCCGACGGAATGGAGGATCCGGCCCTGCTGCCGACGATCCTCGAGGACCTCCGCGCCGACGGCTGGACCCTGCTGCGGGGCTTTGCCCCGGACATGCAGGACTTCGCCGGGCTGGTCGGCCGGCTCTGCTCTCGGGTGACGTTCGACCCCGCGCGCAGCTTCACCAGCGACAAGACCCAGATGGTCGACGCCGGGCTCGGCCCGATCGGGCTGCATATCGAGAACGGCAACACCCCGCGCAGCCCCGACGTGGTCGCGTTCTTCGCCGAGCGCGCCGCTTTCGAAGGCTCGCAGACGACGATCTGCGACGGGGCGGAGTTCTACGACGATCTCGACGATGACCTGCAGCGCCGGTGGTCGAGCCCGATGATTGTCGAGCGGCGGCTGCCGGAGCCGCTCTGGAAGCGCTACCTCGCCAACGAGCACCCGGCGATCTCGCATCCCGACGAGGTGCGCATGGAGCACATCCTGCAATTCCAGCAGGCGATTCCCGGCCAGAGCTTCGAGCTGCACGACGACGGATCGCTGACCTACCGCCTGACGGTCGATCCGGTTCGCAGGTCGGCATTCGGCGGTGCCGGGCTCGCCTTCGCCAACGCCGTGCTGGGACCGTCGCACAACTACGAGCCGCCCCGCTACACCCTCGCCGACGGCTCGGTGGTCACTTCCGACGAGATCGAGGCGCTGCGCGGCCTGGCCGAGGAGCACACGCACGAGATCAACTGGCAGGACGGTGACATCGCCGTCCTCGACAACACGCGGGTGATGCATGGCCGCCGCGCCATCGCCGATGGCGACCGCACACTGTTCATCGGCATGGGCTCGGTCTGATTGCAGGAATGGAGAAAACAATGATGCAATTCTTTCGCAGGCTCGCCGTTGCACTGGCTACGGCCGCCCTTCCCGTCGTCGCAGGAGCCTCGTCTTACGACAGCGTGCCGCCTTCGGGGCAATTGACCTTCGACGTGATCCGCAACGGCAAGGACATCGGCAACCAGTCCATCAGCTTCAGTCGCTCGGGCGACCGGCTGGCGGTTCACCTGAAGACCGATGTCCAGGTCAAGGTTCCGATCATCGGCATGAGCGTCTACGTCTTCACCCAGGACAGCACCGAGAACTGGCAGGGCGGCAAACTTAGCGCACTGACTTCCAAGACCAACGACAACGGAACCCCGCATGACATTTCGACCGGGCCGACCCCGCTGGTGCCGGCCAGCCTATGGAATGCCGACATCCTGTCGGTCGGCAAGGCACTGAATACGATCGACGGTTCGACGATGGCGATTTCGGTGCGACGTCTGGGTAACGAGACGATTGCCGCAGATGGCCGGCAGGTGAGCGCCACGCACTATGCCATCAACGGCGGCCTCAAGCGCGACCTCTGGTTCGATGGCGACCAGCGCCTGGTCCACGTCCGATTCACTGCCGACGATGGATCGATCGTCGACTACGTCCTGAGATGAGAGAGCGATGCGACCAGACCGAGGCAATGCTGCGCACGCTGACCGGCCGGAGCCCGGGGCGGATCTGGCCGCTGGCAGCGCGGATCTGAAGCGACTGCGACACCAGCGCCGGCTTTGCGCCACAGTGCGATCCTGTTACGCAGTTTGCCATGCGACTCCTCCTGGTCGAAGACGCCCCGGACCTGGCCGACGCGGTCCTTCGCTATCTGCGGGCCGAGGGGCATGCGGTTGACGTCGTCGCCACGGCCACCGACGCCCACGCCGCGCTGCGGGTGGCGGACTATGCGGCAATCCTGCTGGATCTCGGGCTGCCCGACGGATCGGGGCTGTCGCTGCTGCGCGAGGAACGGGCGCGTGGCAACGGCACGCCGGTGATCATCGTCACCTCGCGCGACCAGATCAGCGACCGCATCGCCGGCCTGGACGCGGGGGCAGACGACTACGTGGTGAAGCCGTTCGACCTCGGCGAGATCGCGGCGCGCATCCGTTCAAGCGCCCGGCGCGCGGGCGGTACCCCCTCGGCCGAGGTCCGGCTCGGCCCGTTCCGGGTCGATCGCGCCCGGGCCAGCGTCTTTCGCGAGGAGCATGAAGTGCGGCTGACCTCGCGCGAATGGTCGGTGCTGGACGCGCTCCTCGCCGCGCGGGGAAGGGTGCTGACCCGGTCCGCGCTCGAGGAAGCGCTCTATTCCTTCGACGACGAGGTCGCCGGCAACGCCGTCGAGGTCTATGTTTCGAGGCTGCGCGGCAAGCTCGGCAACGACATCATCCAGACGCGGCGGGGCCTTGGATACCTGCTGCCATGATCGAAAAAGGCTGGTCCCTGCGCCGCCGCCTGACGTTCCGGGTGCTGGCGATCGTGATCTTCGGCTGGACGGCGATGCTGGGGGTCGGCCTTGCGATGATGTGGCGCGAGATGGGCGAGATCCAGAAGGACGCGCTCACCGACGAGGCGGAGCTGGTGCTGAAGGGCATCCGCGGCCGGACCACGCCTCTGACGGTCGAGGGCGAGAACCTGCGCATCGTCACGCCGGCGGGCACCGCGGGCGACGCGCCTTGGCCGCCGCGACCGCATGCCGGGTCCTCGACGTTCGGCAGCTGGCAGATCTACCGCGCCAGCGACACGGCGGGATACTCCGTGGAGGTGGGCAGCAGCTCGCAGGAGCGGCGCCAGGATTTCTTCGAGGCGACGCGCGTGTTTGTCGAGCCGATGGTGCCGATCCTCGTCCTGCTGATCCTGGTGGTCGGGGCAACGACCCGCTCCGCCGTCGCCCCGATGCGTGATTTCGCCCAGGGTCTCGGCAAACGCGATGTCGAGGATCTCTCTCCGGTTGCCGGACGCGGGCTGCCGGTGGAATTCGCGCCAGTGCCGCGGGCGCTGAACCACTACCTCCGCCGGCTGCGCTCGCTGCGCGAGGCCGAACGGCAGTTCGTGGCCAACGCCGCGCACGAGCTGCGCACGCCCTTGGCGGGGGCCTCGGCGCAGGCGCAGCTCCTCGCCGAGGGCAAGGCCGGTGCCGGCGCGGCCCGGACCATCGCGGCGTCGATCCGGCGGCTGTCGCGAATCGTGGAAAGGCTGCTGCAACTGGCCCGTGCCGAGGCCGCAATTCCCGCCGCGGAAGGCGAGACCGATCTGGTCGAGCTGCTGCGGATGCTCCTTGCCGACGTCGGGACAGACCGGGTGGTCTTCGATGACGGCGACATCGAAGGGATGCTCTATTCGGGCGATCCGGACACTTTGGCGATCATGTTGCGGAACTTGCTCGACAACGCGCTGGTGCACGGGACGGGCCAGGTCCGGGTCACCCTGCGCCCGGGCCCGACGATCTCGGTCAGCAATCCCGTCGAACCGGACGCAGCCTTCCGCGAGGAGCCCTTCGCGCGCGGCCCGGCCTCCGGGGGGTCGGGCCTCGGCCTGTCGATCATTCGCGCGACGGCGGCGCAGACGGGATTCCGGCTGAGCCTTGCGATCGCCGACGGGATGGCACGGGTCCAGCTTGTTTGCAACCGGAGCGCGGGCAAGTCCGCCGCGGTGGCGGCAGGCGAATAGGCGCTCCAGCGGTGGCGCGAGGGGCGCCCCGCTCACGCGATTACCAGCCGGGCCTCGAAGCCGTCGGTGCGGCCGGGCGCGGGCGAGAAGAGTTCCAGCCTGCCACCGGTCTGGTTCATGATGGTCTCGACGATGGCGAGCCCGAGCCCGGTTCCGGCATGCCCGGTTTCCCCGCGCGCAAACCGGCGCTTCAGACCGGCGAGCACGTCCGGGGCGATCGGTGGGCCCCCATTGATGACGCGGATAACGCCGGCCGGCTCGACCCGCACCTCGACGGTTCCATCGGGTGGGCCGTGGTTCACGGCGTTGTCGATCAGATTGCGCGTGGCGATGGCAAATGCGTCCACGTCCATGCGCGCGATCAGCCGGGCGCCGTCGGGCCTGACGTAGCGGAGCCGCTCGGGTTCCTCGAGTCGCTTGGCGCAATCGTCGACGACGAGATCGAGGATCTCGACGAGGTCGACGTCCACCGCGCCGAGACCGAACCCGGCGTCGACCCGGGAAAGCTGCATCAGCTTTTCGGCCAGCGAGGAAAGCCGCTTCAGCGTGGCCTCGACCTCGCGGGCGCGGCGGCGGTGCCTGACGTCGGCGAGCTCCGCGATCAGCCGCTGGGTCTGCGCCAGCGCGCCGGCGATCGGGGTGCGCAGCTCGTGGGCGCTGTTCGCCGCGAAGGCGCGCTCCGCGTCCAGGGCCGCCCGGAGCCGCTCGACCAGCCGCGCCACCGCACGGGCGATCGGACGCAGCTCCATCGGCTGATCGGAGATGTCGAGCGGCGCGAGGTTCTGGCCGCTGCGCGCCGCGATGTCGCCGCTCAGCCGCAGCACGGGGCGCATCGCACCGCGGACCGAAAGCCAGATCACCAGAATATTGAGCGGAATGAGCACCGCGAGCGGCCACAGCATCGCCTTGACGCCGCCGAGCACCGCAAGCCAGCGCCCGCGCGTCGTCTCCGCCACTGTGATCGTGAGCCCGGTCCGGTCGTCCCTGTCGGTGAACAGGCGGTAGTCGCCGACGGTGCTGAAGCCCAATGTCGGGATCTCTTCGTAGGGCTCGGAAGGTGCATCATGGGCGCGCAGGACGACGCGGCCGGCAGGATCGCGCAGCTGGTAGCTCAGGTATTCCGCCTGCCCCTCCCGCAGCCGGTGGATCGCGCGCGCATCGTCGGCCTCGTGTCCGATCGCGTCATCGGTAGCGAGCGGCAGAAGCCGCTGGCCCACCTCCTGGAGCGCCCGGTCGAAGGCCTCGTTGAGCTGGCGGTAGGAGATGAAGGTCGAGAATGCCGCCGCCCCGCACCAGAGCACGGTGGTGCCGAGCGTCAGGCCGAGGATCAGCCTGGCGGTGATCGACCCGAAGCGCCGCGGGTTGCGCGCGCCCTGCTCAGGCACTGACCCTGTATCCCGCGCCGCGAACCGTGTGAATTGCATCCCGCCCGAGCTTCTTGCGCAGGCGGCTGACGTAGACCTCGACGGCGTTGCTCTCGATCTCGGCGCCGAACTCGTAGAGCGAATCCTCGATCTCGGACTTCGCCACCATCGCGTTCGGATGCCGGGCAAGGCGTTCGAGCACGGCCCATTCGCGGGCCGTGAGGTCGACCGGCTTGCCGGCGGCCCGAACCCAGCGGCGGGCCAGGTCGATCTCCACATCACCGATCTGCAACAGCGGATTGGGATTTCCGCCGTAGCGGCGGACCACGGCGGCGGCGCGCGCGGAAAGCTCGCTCAGGTCGAACGGCTTGACCAGGTAGTCGTCGGCGCCGTGGTTGAGACCTTCGATGCGCGAGGCGATCTGGTCCTGCGCCGTCAGGATGATCACCGGGACGTTTCGTCCCTGCCGGCGCAGCTCACGCAACAGATCGAGCCCGCGCCCGTCCGGCATGTTGAGATCGAGCAGGACGAGTTCGTAGGCCACCGTGGCCAGCGCATCGCGGGCGTCGTCGAGCCGC
Source organism: uncultured Alphaproteobacteria bacterium (assembly GCA_963847795.1). Classification (GTDB taxonomy): domain Bacteria; phylum Pseudomonadota; class Alphaproteobacteria; order Rhodobacterales; family Rhodobacteraceae; genus Amaricoccus. Next base: position 568,400 of record CAWKBH010000006.1, on the reverse strand, counting down.
TTCATCCAGTCGACACCATAGCCGAGCGAGGCGACATGCTCGCGCACCGCGCTTCCCAGAACCTGGTCGTCTTCGATCAAGAGCACGCGCATCGGCACCTCGAGCTGTCACCAGTCTATCGTCGGCGCCTGACACGAGGCTGAAGAAAATTCGCGATCGCCTTCAGGCTGCCGTCAGGTCGGACGGCTAGAAAGGCCGAATAGCAGCCCGGCTGCGCATTCACGAGAGGCACATCATGAAGTCTTCGACCCGCATTGCAGCCCTGGCTCTCACCGCGGCGCTTTCCGGCGCCGGCGTGGCAGAAGCATCGATCTGGTCATGGTTTTCGAACCCGGCGAGCCAGGCCCCGCTGCCGCCGGCGCCAGACCCCGCGATCGGGGCCACGTCGGCCGGTGCCCCGCCCGTCCAGCTCGCGGCCGGCGTCGGGCAGCTCAGGGACGGCAGCTATACCGGCCCGCCAACCGATGCCTACTACGGCATCGTCCAGGTGCGGGCGCAGGTCCAGGGCGGACGCCTGGTCTCGGTCGACGTGCTCCAGTATCCGTCCGACCGGCGAACCAGTCAGGCCATCAACTATCAGGCCCTGCCGATGCTCGAGAGCGAGGTTGTCCGCGCGCAGAGCGCTTATGTCAACACGGTGTCCGGCGCGACGCTGACCAGCGAGGCCTATCTGCAGTCGGTGAACATGGCGATCCGTCAGGCCGGCGGCTGATAGAGAGGCCCCGAGATGATACGCGAGACCCGCATCGTGATGGGGATGCCCGTCACGGTGGAAATCGCCAATGGCGGTTGCGAAAGTCTGGTCGCCGATGTCTTCGCCTATTTCGAGGCCGTCGACCACCGCTTCAGCCCGTTCAAGCCGCAGAGCGAACTCGGCGAGCTGAATTCGGGCAGCGTCGCAGGTCCCGGACTCAGCGCCGAGATGCGTGAGGTGCTTGCTCTCGCCGCCCGGACCTTCGCGGAGACGCGCGGCTACTTCGACGTCCGGCGACCGGATGGCCGCATCGATCCCTCGGGCATCGTCAAGGGCTGGGCCATCCGCAACGCCGCGAGGCTGATCGAGGCAGCCGGCGTGCAGGACTTCATGGTCGATGCCGGTGGCGACGTCCAGAGCCGCGGCAGGACCGCCGACGGCGACCCCTGGACCATCGGCATCCGCAACCCGTTCGACGCGCAGCAGATCATCAAGGCGGTGCGGCCCTGCGGCCGGGGGATCGCAACCTCGGGCACCTATGCGCGCGGCCAGCACATCTACGATCCGCACCGACCGGGCGAGCCGATCACCGACGTCGTCAGCCTCACCGTCATCGGCCCCGATGTGCTCGAGGCCGACCGTTTCGCCACCGCCGCCTTCGCGATGGGCAAAGCCGGGATCCAGTTCGTCGAGGCGCAGCCGCAGCTCGAGGGCTACATCGTCGACCGAAGCGGGATCGCCACCCAGACCAGCGGCTTCAAAGTGTTTGTAGCGTCATGAGAACCATCGTCGATCGCATCCTGAACCGGATCACCATGTACCGGCTGATGCTCTACTACGCGGCCGGCCTGGTGGCAGTCGCCCTCGGGCTCGGATTCCTCGGGCTCGTACCGCAGGACCCCACGGCGCTGGGGTTTTCGCTCGTGGTCATCACCGGCGCCTGCTGGGCGACCAACCGCCTGTTCGCCGCGCTCCTGCGCGTGCCTGTGAATGCCGAGTTGATCTACATCACGGCGCTGCTGCTGACCCTCATCATGCCGCCGGTGACCGCAGCCAACCTGCCCGGCGTTTTCGGGCTGATCCTCGCTTCCATCGCCGCGATCGCCTCGAAATTCCTGCTGACGGTCCGCCGCAAGCACATCTTCAATCCGGTGGCGCTCGGGGTCGCGGTTTCGGCGCTGGCCATCAACCAGCCGGCAACCTGGTGGGTCGGCGGCAATCTCACGCTCCTGCCCTTCGTGCTGGCGGGCGGGCTGCTGGTCACGCGCAAGGTCCAGCGCTTCGACATGGTCGGCGTCTATGTCCTCGCCAATCTGGCGCTGACGCTTGGCACCACATCGCCGGCGATGATGGGCGAGGCGCTGAGGCAGACGCTCGTCTACTCGCCGCTGCTGTTCGCGGGCTTCGCCATGCTCACGGAGCCGCTGACGGCGGCGCACGGCAAGATCAGCCGCCTCGGCTACGGCGCCATCGTCGGTGCGCTCTCGTCGCCGAACGTCCACATCGGCGGGTTCTACCTGACGCCGGAGATCGCCTTTCTCGTCGGGAATGTCTTCGCTTGGGCCGTCGGTCCGCAGGGCCGCTTCAAGCTTACCCTCCTGCGGGTCGAGGAGATGGCCTCGGGCTCCCTCGACTTCGTCTTCCGCCCGGACCGCAAGCTGCCGTTCCGCGCCGGGCAATATCTCGACTGGACGCTCGACGTTCCGCGCCCGGACAGCCGGGGCAACCGCCGCTCCTTCACCATCGCCTCCGCTCCGACGGAAGAGGAGGTCCGGCTCGGCGTCAAGATCCGATCCCGAGGGGAGCGCCTTCAAGCGGCGGCTCGCCGCGATGCAGCCCGGGGACACGATCTATGGCGCGCAGATCGCCGGCGACTTCACGCTGCCGAAGGATCCGGACGAGAAGCTCGCCTTCATCGCCGGCGGCATCGGCGTAACGCCGTTCCGCAGCATGATCCAGGAGTTGATCGACCGAAAGGAGCCGCGCTCCGTCGTCATGCTCTACGGCAGCAACCGGCCCGACGAGGTCGCCTATGCGAGCGTGTTCGACCGGGCGGAGCGGGAGCTCGGCCTGCGCGCGGTCTATGCCATCGCCGAGGGCGGCGTCCCAGGCGCCAACATGCGTCGCGGCTTCATCGACGAGGCGCTGATCCGGCGCGAGGTGCCGGATTTCAGCAATCGAACCTTCTACATCTCGGGCCCGCGCGCCATGGTTGTGGGCTTCCAGCGCATGCTGCGGGACCTGGGCGTCGCTCCCTCCCGGATCCGGGTCGACTTCTTCCCGGGCTTTGCGTGATTGTCTGCAACGCGATCCGCCACGCCTGTACCGCCAGCGCCACCAGGATACACTAGGAAATCTGACGGTCGAGTCCAGCAAGGATTCCCGCCAGCTGAGCGACATGCAACTCTGGTGCATGCGCACCGGAATATCTCTCGACGTCTCGCCCGCCGACCGCCGCCGCTTGCAGGCGCTGGTCCGCGACCGCAACACGGCCCAGAAGCACGTCTGGCGGGCCGAGATCGTGCTGCTCAGCGCCGACGGCCTCGGCACAGTCGCGATCATGCGCCGGACGGGCAAGTCGAAGACCTGCGTCTGGCGCTGGCAGGAGCGCTTCGCCGAGGAAGGCTGTGAAGGTCTGCTGCGCGACAAGACCCGGCCCCCGCGCATCCCGCCGCTCGGGCCGAGGTGGCGGAGCGGTGGTCGCGCTGACCCTGAGCGATCCGCCGACCGAGGCGACCCCTTGGACCGCGGCGATGATGGCGAAGACGGCCGGTATCAGCGTCAGCTCGGTCCAGCGCATCTGGCGCGCCCATGGGCTCCAGCCGCACCGGGTCCGGCAGTTCGAGCTCTCGAACGATCCGCAGTTCGTCGCAAAGCTGCGCGACGTGGTCGGGCTCTACGTCGATCCGCCGGCGCACGCCATCGTGCTCTCGGTCGACGAGAAGAGCCAAATCCAGGCGCTCGACCGCACACAGCCCGGCCTGCCGATGAAGAGGGGCGGCTCGGCACCATGACCCACGACTACAAGCGCCACGGCACCACCACGCTGTTCGCCGCGCTCAACGTGCTCGACGGCACGGTCATCGGCCGCAACATGGCCCGCCATCGCCATCAGGAGTTCATCCGCTTCCTCAACGCCGTCGAGGCCACCGTCCCGCAAGGCAAGCAGGTCCACGCGGTCCTCGACAACTACGCCGCCCACAAGCACCCGAAGGTTCGCCGGTGGCTCGACCGCCACCCGCGCTGGACCTTCCACTTCGTGCCAACCTCCTGCTCCTGGCTCAACGCCGTCGAAGGCTTCTTCGCCAAGCTCTCGAAGCGCCGGCTCAAGCGCGGCGTCTTCCGCTCCATCGTCGACCTTCAGGCCGCCATCAACCGCTTCGTCAGCGACCACAACACCGAACCAAAGCCCTTCGTCTGGACCGCCGATCCCGACCGCATCATCGCCGCTGTCAAACGAGGGCACCAAACATTGGATTCGATCCACTAGATCCCCTCCCCGAGATATGCTCCGATTGGAAACCCTGGAGGCCCGCGATGATCTACGTCGATGCCGACGCCTGCCCGGTCCGCGACGAGACGGTGCGGGTGGCGGAGCGGCACGGGCAGCGCGTCAGCTTCGTCACCAACGGCGGGCTCCGGCCGAGCCGGCATCCGCTGGCGACGGTGGTGGTGGTCGAAGAGGACGCGGACGCGGCCGACAAGTGGATCGCCGAGCGGATCGGGCCGGGGACGTCTGCGTCACCGCCGACGTGCCGCTGGCGGCGCGTTGCGTCGAGCGGGGCGCGCGGGTGCTGGCGCCGGACGGAACGGCGTTCACGCCCGCGAATGTCGGGGCCCGGCTGGCGATGCGCGACCTGATGGCCGACCTGCGGGCCGCCGATCCGTTCCGCCAGGGCGGCAACCGGCCGTTCGCTGCGGCCGACCGCTCCCGCTTCCTCGAGGCGCTCGACCGGGCGCTGCGCGAGGTCGCGCACGACGCGACCGGCATGAGGCCCGGACGTTGCGAAAGCCGGGGAAGCGGCTGGCTAGCCGCGGCTGGCCCGGGCGCCACCCGTCCGAGAAACGCCCGGTCGCCGTCGATGGAGAGGAGCCCGAGCGCGGTCTGGATCGGCATCCAGATCGCCCGGTGGCCCGGCTCGGTGGGCGCGCCCAGCCGCAGCACCGGGCGGGCGAGGTAGACGTGGCAGACCTTGCGCGCCCAGAGGTCGTATTCCGGCATATAGGCGAAGCGCTGGAAGGCGCCGATCCGGCGCAGCACCCGGATCCGCCAGCCGAGTCTCCTCGAGGCATTCCCGGTGCAGCGCCCGCACCGCGCCCTCGCCCGGGTCGATGCCGCCGCCCGGCAGCTGGAACTCGCGCTGCGGCGCGTCCTGCTCGGTGACCAGCACGTCAGAGCCCTCGCGGATTACCGCGTAGGCGCCGGGCCGGTCGAGATAGCGTCTGCGCCGGGTCCACCGGATCGCCATACCGTCGCATGGGGCACAATCTAGAGGCGACGGCCCGGCGCGGCCAGTCCCGGTTTGCACTCCCGGCCCCGAGCCCCTATTTCAGGCATCGACGCTGCGGGAGACCTCGATGAGCCTGGCCGGCCGGATTGCCTGGGACGACACCATCCTGCCCTTCCAGCTCGACCGCGCCGACATCCGCGGCCGGGTCGGGCGGCTCGATTCGGTGCTGGAGACCATCCTCGCGCAACACGACTACCCGACGCCTGTGGCGGCGCTGGTGGCGGAGGCGACGCTGATCACCGCGCTGATCGGGCAGACGATCAAGCGGCGCTGGAAGCTCAGCCTGCAGATTCGCGGCGAGGGGCCGATCCGGCTGATCGCCACCGACTATTTCGGCCCGGCCGAAGAGGGCCAGCCGGCGCGGATGCGCGCCTATGCCGGCTTCGACGCCGACGCGATCACCGAGGCGGACGCGGCGCAGCCGTTCGAGCTGCTGGGGCAGGGGGTCTTCGCCATCCTGATCGACCAGGGACCGGGCAGCACGCCCTACCAGGGCATGACCCCGATCGCCGGCGCCTCGCTCGCCGACTGCGCCGAGACCTACTTCGCCCAGTCCGAGCAGCTGCCGACCCGGTTCGCGCTGGCCATGGGCGAGGCGCTGGAGCCGGGCGGGGCGGCGCACTGGCGCGGCGGCGGCGTGCTGTTGCAGCACATGCCCAAGGCCTCGCCCTACGCCAGGCAGGAGGCGACCGGCTTCGACGGGCTGCTCGCGGCCGAGGACATGCTCGACGGCGCCGACGCCGACAACTGGCGCCGGGCGGTGATGCTGCTGGAGACCGTCGAGGCGACCGAGCTGATCGGACCGCATGTCGGCGCCGAGCAGCTGCTGCTGCGGCTCTTCAGCGAGGAGGGTCCCCGGGTCTACACCGCGCAGCCGGTCCGGTTCGGCTGCACCTGCGGTCCGGAGAAGGTGATCCGCACCCTGGCCGGTCTATCCCGCGCACGAGATCGCCGGCATGACCACGCCCGAAGGCAAGGTGACCGCCGACTGCCAGTTCTGCGGCGCGCACTACGAGTTCGAACCGTCCGAACTGGGCCGTCCGGCCGGCGAGGCCTGACGCTTCCGCGACCTCAGAGGATGAAGTCGTTGGCCGTAATCACGCTGTCGTTGGCGATCTCGATCTGGAACGACAGAACGCCGTAGAAGGCGGCCTGTATCTCGCCGTTCGAATACCGAACCTCGTAGCCGTGGCCGCTGAAGGCGGCGATGCCGATGAAGGTGAAAGCCTTGTCGCCGGGGCCGTAGCTGACGTGGACGGCGCTGATGTCGATCTTGTCGTGCCCGTGCCGGAAGTCCTGGATGACGTCGCGGTTTGCGCCGCGTCCGGCCTCCGCGGCCGACCCGAAGACGAAGTGATCGTCGCCGGCACCGCCGTGGAGAATGTCTCGTCCAAGCCCGCCTCGCAGCGTGTCGGGGCCGGCGTTTCCGTCGAGACGATCCCGTCCGGATCTGCCGGCGAGACGGTCGGCGCCGCCGCCCCCGGAGAGCGAATCATCGCCGGCGCAGCCAAACACCGCATCCCGGCCCTCGCCGCCAAACAGACGGTCGTCGCCTCTGCCGCCGAACATCCGGTCGTTGCCGTCACGGCCGAACAACAGATCGCGTCCGTCCTGGCCCGACAGGAAGTCACGCCCGAACCCACCCGACAGCCAGTCGTTGCCGGCGTCCCCGAACAGCGCGTCCCGCCCCCCATTGCCGAGGAGGCGGTCCTGGCCGCCGCCCCCGAAGAGCCGGTCATTGCCGGCGTCTCCAAACAGCCGGTCGTCTCCGGCGTAGCTGAACAGCCGGTCGTTCCCGCCTTGCCCGTGCAGCAGGTCACCGGAGTCCTCCCCGAAGAGTGTCTCGCCGGCCGGGCCGCCAGTGATCGTCAGCGGCCGCCCCCGATGCTCGAAGGCTCCCAGATCCGGAGCGTGGTCGCGGGCAATGCCCCGCTGGTCATTCGGCGTGGCCGTGGCCGGGTCGGCCGCCCCGATGGCGCGGCCGCCGGTGAGGAGCGCCACGGTGCGGGTGGGCCCGCCGTTCTTGCCTAGGTCCCCCGCGAACACGCCCGGCGAAATTTCGGTCGTGTCCGCGAAGACTTTACGGCCGTCGCCACCGATGATGCTCACGCCGTCGGTGTGGATGGTGCCGCTGATGTCGTTTCCGTAAGCGGATCCATTGAAGTTGCCCAGCACCAGGCTGTTGACAGTGGTGACGCTACTTGCCTCAATACCCCCACCCCGGCTGGTGCCGCCGTACTGATATTGATATCCCTCGCTTCCCGTATTCCCAGTGACGGTGCTGTGCGTGATCCGCGCGGTTCTGGCCCAAATCCCGCCTCCGTACCCGAACGCGGCGACGTTGTTGGCGATCGTGCTGTCCGTGATCGCTACCACGTCTGCGCGGATCCCCCCGCCATATGAGGGGCCTCCGTAGTGTGACGCCGTATTGCCGCTTATTTCCGATCTGCTGATTCTCACGTGATCGGCGGAGACACCTCCGCCGAACCCCGCAGAGTTGTTCGTAATTGCGCTCGTGGTCATTGTCACCGAGGCGGCGCTGATGCCTCCGCCGCTACTTCCGCCATGATACCCTTCGCCCGCCTGGTTTCCTGATGCGCGTACCTGACAGAAATACGTGTCCACTGGAAAATATGCCGGCGCCCGGCTGCCACCGTATCCGACGAACGCCGTGTTGGATTCGATCGAGCTATCGATGACCGTTACATCGCCACGGGCCGCGATTCCGCCCCCAGAGTACGACTCTGCAGAGTTGTTTGAGACCTCGCTGCGTTTGAGGGTGATCGCTCCATCGGTATAGATTGCAGGGCTGTAAGAATAATAGAGGGAGTGGTAGCCTGAGTCGTTGCTGCTGACGATGCTGTCGGTGATAAGCAGCGTGGCGGCTCCTGTGGCGCTTAGTGCAGCACCCCGGTCGGCACGGCTGCCGACGATGGTGGAGCCGGTGACAGCCAAGCTCTCGACGTTGCTCGCCCTGATCCCGCCGCCAGATCCGGAAGTATCACCGCCGGTTATCGTAAGCCCGTTGATGATAACACTTCCGGCTCCATCGATGTCCAGGCCTCGACGGTCCGCTTGCCGCGGGTAGCTGCCCCAGGTCGCCGCATCCCCATCGCCGTCGGCGTTGGCGTCGATCGTGGTGGAGTGGCGGCCTCGGATTGTCAGGTCGTCGGTTATGGTGGGGAGGTCGTCCAGCAGCGTGACCGTCCGGACGCCGGCGGCGAAGCGGATCGTGTCGGCCCCGTCCCTTGCATTCGCCAGGTCAATCGCCTCGCGCAGCGAGAGGTCGCCGGCAGACGTGTCCCCGTTCGCGATGTCCTCGGCCACGGTCACGATGAAATCCGCCATCGCCGCCTCCCCCGGAAGTAAGTCAAATTGCCGATATTGTAGCAGTCCGTCACGAGAGACGCTTGCTTCCGAATGAGAGCGGGCTCCACTAGGACGGAAAATGGGCGGTTCATCTCATGGCCCGGCTGCACTTCATCTCTGGTCTGCCCCGGTCGGGCTCGACCCTGCTGGCCGGGTTGCTAAGGCAGAACCCGCGCTTCGCGGCGGCGATGACGGGACCGGTGGGCGGCTTGGTCACCACGCTCCTGAACGCCATAAGCCCGCAGAACGAGATGGCGCTGTTCCTCGACGAGACCAAGCGGCGGTCAATCCTGAGGGCGGTGGTCGAGACCTACTATGCCGACCAGGGCGGCAAGGAAGTCGTCTTCGATACGAACCGGATGTGGTGCGCGCGCCTACCGCTACTCGCCGAGTTGTTTCCCGACGCCAGGGTGCTCAGCTGCGTCCGCAACGTCGCCTGGATCATGGACAGCTTCGAGCGCCTGGTGCGGCGCAACGCCTTCGAGCCGTCGACGCTCTTCGCGAACGCCGAGGAGCGCGCGACCGTCTACAGCCGCACCGAGGCGCTGGCGCACCGCGATCGAGTGATTGGGTTCGCCTATGCTGCCCTGAAGGAAGCCTACTACGGCGAGCAGTCCGGTCGGCTGTTGTTGATCGACTACGATATTCTGACCGAAAAGCCCGAGGCGTGCCTGCGCCTGATTTATCGCTTCATCGACGAACCTTGGTTCGAGCATGACGTGACACACGTGGAGTACGACGAGCCGGAGTTCGACCGCCGACTGGGCACACCGGGACTGCACCGCATCTTCGGCCCGGTCCGACGCGAGGCTAGGCAAACGGTGCTGCCACCGGATCTCTATCAGCAATTCGACGCACTGACATTTTGGGATGATCCGTCGGGCTCTTCCGCCTGGAGGATCGCGCCGGAGCCCGGGGCGGACCATGACAAAGGTGGGTAACTGCCCACGCCAGCGAGACAGCGCTGGTTCGCTCCCGCGGCCTCAGAGGATGAAGTCGTGGGCAGTCAGCAGGCTGTGGTTTTCCAGTCCGATCTGAAAGTCGTCCACACGATCGCCGTTTACGTCGGCATGAAGCACGCCGCCCGCATAGCGGACCTCGGCACCGTGTCCGCTGAAGGCAGCGGCGTTGATGAAGTGAAAGGCCTGATTGCCGCCCACGTGGCTGTTGGCGTCGATGAGGCCGATGTCGATCTTGTCGTGGTTGTGCCGGAAATCCACGATGACGTCGCGGTTCGTGCCCTTTCCGGCCTGGCCCACGTTGGCGAAAACGAAGCGGTCGTTGCCCGACCCACCGTGCAGTTCGTCGCGTCCGGTACCTCCGACCAGCCGGTCGTTGCCGGCGTCGCCTTTCAGCCGGTCGCGTCCCGCGCCGCCGAACAGGCGGTCGTTGCCGCTGAGCCCGGAAAGCACATCATTGCCGTCGCCACCGACCACCACGTCCCGGCCGGACCCGCCGAACAGATGGTCGTTGCCCTTGTCGCCGCCGATACTGTCGTTTCCGGCACCGCCCCGGATGGTGTCGTTGCCCTGGTTGCCGTGCAGTTTGTCGTTGCCCCCCAGGCCGAAGATCACGTCGTTGCCGCCGCGGCCGGAGATGGTGTCCGGGCCAGGCGTGCCGGTGAGGACATCGTTGCCCGGGGAGGCGATGCTGTGATCGAGCACGACCAGCCCGGACGGATTTGAGCCTTGGCTGCCGGGGCGCAGGTCGGCGACCATCTGAGTCCCGGCGGCGGTGCCGTCGGTGACCCAGAGTTCGCGGCCGTGCGACCCGTCGTCCGCCGAAAAATAGAGCAGGTCGTCGACCGCGAGGAACCCGAACGGCGTCGAACTGCCCGCGCCGGGGTTGATGTCCTTCAGCAGATGTGTTCCCGCCGCGAAGCCGTTGTCACCCAGAGCTCGTCGCCGTTGCTGCCGTCGTTGGCGGCGAACACCAGCTTGTCGCCGAGGACCGCAAGGTCGTGGGGAGAAGAATTGCTGGTGCCCGGATTGATATCCGCCACCAGCACCGTTCCGGCGCCGGTGCCGTCGCTGCGCCACAGCTCGCGTCCGTGGGTGGCGTCGAAGGCCGAGAACAGGAGCTTGTTGCCGAACGTGGTGAGCGTCGACGGGCTCGAGGAGACGGTGCCGGGATTGATGTCCTTGACGATCTGCGTGCCGCCGGGCGTGCCGTCCGATCGCCAGAGCTCGGCGCCCGCTGGTGGCGGTGAGGGCCGAGAAGAAGATCCGGTCGTCGAACGGATGCAGACCCGACGGCTGCGACGAACCGGTGCCCGGATTGATGTCGAGGACCAGCGAGGTTCCGGCCGAGGTTCCGTCGCTCTTCCACAATTCCTGCCCGGCGGCGGTGGTGGTCGCCGCGAACAGGATCTGGTCGCCGAGGATGCCGTTGACGGATACCTGGGGCGACGACGAGCCGGTGCCGGGCTCGATGTCCTTGACCAGCTGGGTTCCGGCATCGGTGCCGTCGGTCCGCCACAGTTCGCGGCCGTTCGTCGCATCGCTGGCCCGGAACAGGACGAAGCCGTTCAGCTCGGTCAGCGCGAACGGCAGGCCGGAACTCGTGCCCGGGAAGATGTCGCGGACCAGTTCGGTCCCGCCTGGCGGCGCCGTTCGACCGCCAGAGCTCGCTGCCGTTGGCGGGGTCGAAGGCGTCGAACAGCAGCACGTCGCCGAACTTCAGCATCTGCTGCGGACTCGAGCTGTCGGTCCCGGGATTGATATCCTTGACCAGCCCCGTGCCGCCCTTGGTGCCGTCCGTCGAGAAGAGCTCGAAGCCCCTGGTCGTGTTCGATCGCCTCGAACAGGAGGTGGCTCCCGAGCTGCACCGCCGCGACCCCGAGCTGCGGCTACGAGCTGTCCGACCCCGGGTTCAGGTCCTTCACCAGCCGCGGCGTGGCGCCGGGGGAATCGATCGCGTAGATCTCGGTCCCACTGACACCGTCACTGGCCGAAAACAACACCGTCTTGGTCATCGCGCGAACTCCGCCGATCGTGGGTCAACGAACTCTGAATCCGGGAAACCGCGACCCCGCCCAGGGCCGGAAACACCGGCACCAGCCACGCGGCCGATCGACGCGCCAACTGAAATCGCCACGACGCACCCCCCGATAATTCATTAACTATACACGCTTTCGCGGGCCGGTACCTGACAAAAACGGATAGCCGAAACGTTTCAACCGGGAGTGCGCGCGGGCAGTCGGCGCTATCCGCGATGGTGGCGGGATCGCCGCGGCGTCAGCCTCGCGACGACCCTTCCGCCGCCGTGAACCAGCCATCGAGCAGGGCGTCGAGGCCCGCCAGGAACGTCGCCTCGCGGGCCTGCGGGGCGAACCAGGGCGCGGCCGCGGCGACGTGCGGAAAGTCCCGCGCCAGCACCTCGGGCGCTACCGGCGTCACTGTCGAGGGGCCCCGCGAATAGCCGGCCGTTTCCTCGAGCGCCGAGCCGGTCAGGTAGTAGCCGACGACGCGAAAGAGCCGCGCCGCCTCCTCGTCGCTCGGCGGTGCCTTCCCGAACCAACGCCAGGATCGCCTCGAGCCAGACGAGACAGGTCGGCGTGTTCATCCGATGCGTGGCGACGAACTGGAAGAAGCCGGGCCGGTCCAGCGCCATGCGCCGCCAGCCCAGCGCCGCGCGCCGGACCCGCTCGCGCCAGGGCAACTCGGGCGGCGGCAGCGGCATCAGGTCCCGCGCCACCCGGTCGATCAGCGCATCCATCAGGTGCCCTTTGGACGGGTACCAGTGGTAGAGACTCATCGCCGTGCAGCCCAGCGCCGAGCCGAGCTTGCGGATGCTGAAGCCGGCGAGGCCCTCGCGTTCGATCAGCGCCAGCGCCGCGGTCTCGATGCGCTCGGGCGACAGCGGCGCGCGCTCCTCGGTCTCGGTTTCGGGCACGAACGGTCTCCTTTACACCGTAAGGCTTGACAGAATCGGGGCGCGGGCCTATCCGATTCGGTGCGACCTTACAGCGTAAGGGCGCCGACAGGAAAGGAGTTCGGTATCGTGATCGGAAACGAAAGAGCGCGCCGTGGGCGTGCGACTGCGGTCCTTCTGGCCGTGCTCGGCACGGGACTTGCGCTGGCCGCCCCGGCGGCGGCTGAGGATGCCGACGCGCAGGCCAATGCCGCGTACGCCGAGATCCAGGCCACGATGGGCAGTGTCCCGACGTTCGTGAAGCTGTTCCCCAAGGCGGCGGTCGCAGGTGCCTGGGCCGAGGTCCGGGATCTCGAGTTCAGCGACAAGACCGCGCTGTCGCCCAAGGTGAAAGCGCTGATCGCCCTGGCGGTTTCGGCGCAGATCCCCTGCCAGTACTGCGTCTGGGAGGACACCCGCGACGCTCGCGCCGCCGGCGCCAGCGACGAGGAGATCGCCGAGGCGGTCGCCATGTCGGCGCTGACCCGGCACTGGAGCACGTTCTTCAACGGCATGGCGCTCGACTTCGACCAGTTTAAGGCCGACCTCGGCGGCGAGTAGACGCCGCGGCGAAAGCGAATGTGTTGCGCCGGTATGGCGCATTTGCTTATCATGCGGGCAAAAGCACGGATGTGCCGGAGCCATGCCGCGTTCGCGATCCCCCGCCAGCCGACTGGACGATGCCGCACGGGCCGGCTGGCTCTATTACATCGCCGGCAAGACCCAGGACGAGATCGCGGCGCAGATGGGAATCTCGCGGCAGGCCGCCCAGCGTCTGGTCTCGCTCGCCGTATCGGAGCGCCTGGTCCGGGTCTGGATGGAGCACCCGATCGCCCGCTGCCTCGAGCTGGCGGGGCGGCTCAGCGAGCGCTTCGGGCTCGCCAGTGCCGAGGTGGTGCCGAGCGACCCGGACGGCGACGGCGGCACGGTCGGTCTCGGCGAGGCGGGCGCGGCCGAGATCAGCCGCTGGCTGCGCTCCGAGCGGCCGATCGTCATGGCGATCGGCACCGGCCGCACGCTGAAGGCCGCGATCGACCACCTGCCGCCGATTTCCTGCCCGCAGCACTGCGTGGTCTCGCTGACCGGCAACGTCGGCCCGGACGGCTCGGCCGCCTACTACAACGTGATCTTTTCGATGGCCGAGGCGGTCGCGGCCCGGCATTTTCCGATGCCGCTGCCGGTCTTCGCCGCGACGCCCGCCGAACGCGCGCTGATGCACGGCCAGGGGCTGGTGCGCTCGACCCTGGCGCTGGCGGCCGCAGCCGACGTGGCCTTCGTCGGCATCGGCGAGATGAACGAGGCGGCGCCGCTCTTCGTCGACCGCTTCCTGACCCGCGATGAGCTGACGGCGGAGCTGGCTGCCGGCGCCGTCGGCGAGATCTGCGGCTGGATCTTCGACCGCGACGGCCGCCTGCTGCGCGGCGGCGCCAACGAGCGCACCGCCAGCGCACCGATCCCCGACCGCCAGCGGGCCAGGGTGATCGCGCTGGCCAAGGGCCGGCGCAAGCTCCCGGCGATCGCCGCCGCACTGCGCGGCGGGCTGGTCAATGGCCTGATCACCGACGAGGCCAGTGCCGAGGCTTTGCTCGAAGCCTGAGCCGCACCCGCAGCCGCCCTCTCGAAGTCATTGGAATCATGCTATTGCCCGACGGCTGGGCGATTGCTCAATCTTTCGATTGACAAGGCGCAGTTTTGTTGCGATCGTTTGCCCGAACAAACAACATTTGCCCTTAACGGGTCCAACGGAGGAAACATGCGACATATCTCCCTTCTGATGGGGGCGGCGTCCGCCCTTGCCTTCGCCGCGGCGGCGCAGGCCACCGACATCACCATCGCGACGGTGAACAACGGCCAGATGATCCAGATGCAGGGCCTGACCGACGAGTTCAACAAGGCGCATCCGGACATCAACGTGAACTGGGTCACCCTCGAGGAGAACATCCTGCGCGAGCGCGTCACCACCGACATCGCCACCGGCGGCGGCCAGTACGACATCATGACCATCGGCAACTACGAGGTGCCGATCTGGGGCAAGCAGGGCTGGCTGGTGCCGCTCGAGTTCCCCGCCGACTACGGCGTCGACGACCTCCTGCCCGCGATCCGCGGCGGCCTGACCGTCGACGGCAAGCTCTACGCCGCGCCGTTCTACGGCGAGAGCGCCTTCACTGATGTACCGCACCGACCTGTTCGAGAAGGCCGGGCTGACCATGCCCGACGACCCGACCTGGGAGTTCATCGGCGAGGCGGCGCGCAAGATCACCGACCGCTCGGCCGACATCAACGGCATCTGCCTGCGCGGCAAGGCCGGCTGGGGCGAGAACATGGCGCTGATCGGCTCGATGGCCAACTCGTTCGGCGCCCGCTGGTTCGACATGGAGTGGAAGCCGCAGTTCGACTAGCCCGCAGTGGAAGGACGCGCTGCAGTTCTACGCCGACCTGATGAAGGACGCCGGCCCGCAGGGCGCCTCGTCGAACGGCTTCAACGAGAACCTGACCCTGTTCCAGCAGGGCAAGTGCGGCATGTGGATCGACGCCACCTCCGCCGGGCAGTTCGTGTCCGACCCGAAGCAGTCGACCGTCGCCGACAAGGTCGGCTTCACCATCTACCCGCACAAGGACGGCGTCGACAACCACGGCAACTGGCTGTGGTCGTGGAACCTGGCGATCCCGGCCTCGTCGAAGAACGCCGACGCCGCCAAGACCTTCATCGAGTGGGCGACCTCGAAGGGATACACCGACCTGTCGCCGCCAAGGACGGGTGGGTCAACGCGCCTCCGGGCACCCGCACCTCGCTCTACGAGAACCAGAACTACCTCGACGCCGCCCCCTTCGCCGACGAGACCAAGGCGGCGATGGACGCCGCCGACATCACCCACCCGACCGTCGACGAGGTGCCCTACACCGGCGGCCAGTTCGTCTCGATCCCCGAGTTCCAGTCGATCGGCGGCACCGTCGGCCAGCTCTTCGCCGCGGTGGTCGCCGGCCAGTCCTCGGTCGACGACGCGCTGGCCCAGGCGCAGTCCGCCACCGAGCGTGAGATGCGGCGCGCCGGCTACAAGTAGCGCTCCTCCCAGCGCCTCTGCCGCCCGGCTCCGGCCGGGCGGCCCTTTCCGCCACCGTCCGTCCGCCGGACCGGACCCGCCAGGGGGAGACGTCATGGCCACCCGACAGACACAGACCGTCGCCCGCTGGATGCGGATGCCGTCGATCGCGCTGCTGCTGATCTGGATGATCGTCCCGCTGGCGCTGACCGTCTACTTCTCGTTCCGCTACTACAACCTGCTGAACCCCGCCGCGGGCGGCTGGGCGGGGTTCGACAACTACCACTACTTCCTCACCGACCCGGCCTTCTGGCAGGCGATCCGCAATACGCTCTGGATCGTCGTCGGCGTGCTCTTCATCACCGTGGTCGGTGGCATCCTGATCTCGATGCTGATCGACCAGCCGATCTACGGCCAGGGGGTCGTGCGCATCCTGGTGATCTCGCCGTTCTTCGTGATGCCGCCGGTGGCGGCGCTGGTCTGGAAGAACATGATCCTGCACCCCGAATACGGGGTCTTCGCCGACGTCGCCCGCTTCTTCGGCGCCTCGCCGGTCGACTGGTTCGCCTCCTACCCGCTGCTCTCGATCATCGTCATCGTCGCCTGGCAGTGGCTGCCCTTCGCCACCCTGATCCTGCTGACCTCGCTCCAGTCCCTCGACAGCGAGCAGAAGGAGGCGGCGGAGATGGACGGCGCCGGCTTCGTCGCCCGCTTCTGGTACCTGACGCTGCCGCACATGGCCCGCGCCATCACCATCGTCATCCTGATCCAGACCATCTTCCTGCTGGGCGTCTACGCCGAGATCCTCGTCACCACCAACGGCGGCCCGGGCTACGCCTCGACCAACCTGCCGTTCCTGATCTACCGCGCCGCGCGGCTCTCGAACGACGTCGGTGGCGCGGCGGCGGGCGGCATCGTCGCCGTCGTCCTCGCCAACATCGTCGCGATCTTCCTGATGCGCGCCATCGGCAAGAACCTGGACTGAGGAGAGCACCGCCATGGCCCGCGCCGTTTCGACCCGCACCAAGGTCAACTTCACCATCGCCGCCTGGATCGTGGCGCTGCTGATCTTCTTCCCGATCCTCTACACCATCATCACCTCGCTCCGCACCGAGCAGGAGGCGATCTCGGGCTTCACCCTCATCCCGTCGTTCACGCTCGAGAGCTACCGCGAGGTCCAGCACCAGAGCAACTACATCAAGCCGTTCATGAACTCGGTGATCCTCGCGGTCGGCTCCACCGTCCTCGGCCTCCTCGTCGGCATCCCCTCGGCCTGGGCGATGGCCTTCGCGCCCACCAAGCGCACCAAGGACATCCTGATGTGGATGCTCTCGACCAAGATGATGCCGGCGGCCGCGGTGCTGGTGCCGATCTACCTGATCTTCATCAAGCTCGGGATCCTCGACACCCGCATCGGCATCACCGTCGTGCTGATGCTCATCAACCTGCCGATCATCATCTGGATGCTCTACACCTACTTCCGCGAGATCCCCGGCGAGATCCTCGAGGCGGCGCGGATGGACGGCGCCTCGCTCTGGGGCGAGATCTGGAACGTGCTGACGCCGATGGCGGTGCCCGGCATCGCCTCGACGCTGCTGCTCAACATCATCCTCGCCTGGAACGAGAGCTTCTGGACCATCCTGCTGACCACCACCAACGCCGCCCCGCTCACCGCCTTCATCGCCAGCTTCTCGTCGCCGCAGGGCCTGTTCTGGGCCAAGCTCTCGGCGGCCTCGGTGATGGCCATCGCGCCCATCCTCATCATGGGCTGGTTCAGCCAGAAGCAGCTCGTCCGCGGCCTCACGTTCGGCGCCGTGAAATAGACCCCCCGAAGGAACCCGACCCATGGGCAACATCGTCCTCAACAACGTCCACAAGGCCTTCGGCGCCACCAATATCATCCCCGACATCGACCTCGACATCGCCGACGGCGAGTTCGTGGTCTTCGTCGGCCCCTCCGGCTGCGGCAAGTCGACGCTGCTGCGGCTGATCGCCGGCCTCGAGGACACCACCTCGGGGACGATCATGATCGACGGCCGGGACGTCACCAACGAATCCCCCGCCAAGCGCCAGCTCGCGATGGTGTTCCAGTCCTACGCGCTCTACCCGCACATGACGGTCGGCAAGAACATCGCCTTCCCGCTCAAGATGGCCGGCGAGACCCAGGCCGAGATCGACAAGAAGGTGGCCAACGCCGCCCGGATCCTGAACCTCACCAACTACCTCGAGCGCCGCCCGGGTCAGCTCTCCGGCGGCCAGCGCCAGCGCGTCGCCATCGGCCGCGCCATCGTGCGCAACCCCGCCGCCTTCCTCTTCGACGAGCCGCTTTCGAACCTCGACGCGGCGCTGCGCGGCACCATGCGGCTCGAGATCTCCGAGCTGCACCAGCAGCTCGGCAAGACCATGATCTACGTCACCCACGACCAGGTCGAGGCGATGACCATGGCCGACAAGATCGTGGTGCTGAACGCCGGCAACATCGAGCAGGTCGGCTCGCCGATGGAGCTCTACCAGACCCCGAAGAACCTCTTCGTCGCCGGCTTCATCGGCTCCCCGAAGATGAACCTGATCGAAGGCGCGGCCGCCGCCAAATACAACGCCAAGACCATCGGCGTGCGCCCCGAGCACCTGCGCATCTCCACCAGCGAGGGCGAGTGGAAGGGCACCGTCGGCGTCGCCGAGCATCTCGGCTCCGATACCTTCCTGCACGTCCACACCGACGCAGTCGGCACCATCAACGTCCGCGCCGACGGCGAGATCCCGGTGCGTCACGGCGACACCGTCTAGCATCACCCCCGAGCCGGACAAGATCCACCGCTTCGGCCCGGACGGCCTGGCGCTGTGACCGGGCGACTCGAGGGGAAGTCCGCTCTGATCACCGGCGCCGCGCGCGGCATCGGTGCCGCCTTCGCCCGCGCCTACGTGGCCGAGGGCGCCACCGTCGCCATCGGCGACATCGCCATGGACCGCGCCGAGGCCACCGCCGCCGAGATCGGCCCCGCCGCCTATGCCGTGGAGCTCGACGTCAGCGACCAGGCCTCGATCGACGGCGCCGTCGCCGCGGTGGTCGACCGCGCCGGCTCGCTCGACATCCTGATCAACAACGCCGCGCTGTTCGACCTCGCGCCCGATCGTCGAGATCACCCGCGCCAGCTACGACCGCCTGTTCCGCATCAACGTCGCGGGAACGCTGTTCACCATGCAGGCGGCGGCCCGGCAGATGATCGCCCAGGGCAAGGGCGGCCGGATCATCAACATGGCGAGCCAGGCCGGCCGCCGCGGCGAGGCGCTGGTGGCCCTCTACTGCGCCACCAAGGCCGCCGTGATCAGCCTGACCCAGTCGGCGGGCCTGAACCTGATCCCGCACCGGATCAACGTCAACGCCATCGCCCCCGGCGTGGTCGACGGCGAGCACTGGGACCATGTCGACGCCCTCTTCGCCAAGTACGAGAACCGCCCCCTCGGCGAGAAGAAGCGCCTGGTCGGCGAAGCCGTGCCCTTCGGGCGGATGGGAACGGCGCAGGACCTAGTCGGCATGGCGATCTTCCTCGCCTCGGCCGAGGCCGACTATATCGTCGCCCAGACCTACAACGTCGACGGCGGCCAGTGGATGAGCTGAGATGGACCTCGGTCTCAGGGACAAGCTGGCCGTCATCACCGGCGGCAGCGTCGGCATCGGCCTCGGCGTGGCGCGCGCCTTCGCCCGCGAGGGCGCCCACGTGCTCCTCGCCGCCCGCGACGGCGCCCGCGCCGAGGCCGCCGCCGCAGCCATCGCCGCCGAATTCGGCATCACCGCCCGCTCCCACGCCTGCGACGTCGCCACCGCGGAGGGCTGCGCCGGCCTGATCGAGGCGGTGCGCGGCGCCGGCGGCGCCGACATCCTGGTCAACAACGCCGGCACCGGCTCCAACGAGACAATCCTCGAGGCCCCGGACGAGAAATGGCAGGCCTACTGGGACCTGCACGTGATGGCCGCCGTCCGCCTCGCCCGCGGTCTGGCGCCGATGATGAAGGTGCGCGGCGGCGGCGCCATCCTCAACAACGGCTCGATCTGCGCGACGCAACCGCTCTGGTACGAGCCGATCTACAACGTGACCAAGGCGGCGCTGGTGATGTTCTCCAAGAACCTCGCCAACGAGCTGATCCCCATGGGCATCCGGGTCAACGCCATCAACCCCGGCCTGATCCGCACCCCCGACTGGGTCAAGACCGCCACCCAGCTTGCCGGCGCCGACCAGGCCGAGGCCTACCTGCAATCCGTCGCCGACGAGCACGCCCCGATCAAGCGCTTCGGCAGCGTCGAGGAGCTGGCCGACTTCTTCGTCTTCCTCTGCTCCGAGCGCGCCTCCTATTCGGTCGGCGCCACCTACTTCGTCGACGGCGGCATGCTGCGCACAATCTGAGGGACCATGATGCCCGTACCCCTTTCGCTCAAGACCCTGCCCGAGCTTCCCTCCCGCGTCGGCCGCCCGAAATACGCCCGCGGCGACCTCTCGCCCGGCATCGTGCATTTCGGCATCGGCAACTTCCACCGCGCCCACCTGCAGGTCTACCTCGACCGGCTGATGAACGCGGGCCGCGACCGCGACTGGGCGATCGTCGGCGCCGGCGTCACCCCCTACGACGTGAAGATGCGCGACGCGCTCAAGGGCCAGGACTGGCTCTCCACCGTGGTCGAGCAGTCGGCGGAGAGCTCCTCCGCCCACGTCACCGGGGTGATGACCGACTTCCTGCCGCCGATGGACGGCGCCGCCATCCTCGCCCGGCTCACCGCCCCCGCCACCGGCATCGTCTCGCTGACCGTCACCGAGGGCGGCTACTTCATCAACCCCGCCACCGGCGCCTTCGACCCCGAGATCCCGGCCATCGCCGCCGACGTCGCCCACCCCGACGCGCCCAAGACCGTGTTCGGCCTGATCCTCGCCGCGCTGCGCGCCCGCCGCGCCGCCGGGGTCGCGCCCTTCACCGTGCTCTCCTGCGACAACGTCCCGCACAACGGCGTGGTGGTGCGGAACGCCGTCGCCGGCCTCGCCGAGGCCCAGGACCCCAAGCTCGCCGCCTGGGTCCGCGCCAACGTCGCCTTCCCCAACGGCATGGTCGACCGCATCGCCACCGCCACCGGCGACCGCGAACGCGCGATCTGCCGCGACGAGTTCGGCATCGACGACGCCTGGCCGGTGTTCTGCGAAGACTTCATCCAGTGGGTGGTCGAGGACGCCTTCCCCACCGGCCGCCCGGCCTTCGAGGAAGCCGGCGCCACCTTCGTCAGCGACGTCACCCCTTTCGAGAACATGAAGATCCGCATCCTCAACGGCGGCCACGCCATCATCGCCTATCCCTCGGGCCTGCTCGACATCACCTTCGTCCACGACGGCATGGCCAACCCGCTGGTGCGCGCCTTCCTGACCAAGGTCGAGACCGAGGAGATCCTGCCGATCCTGCCCCCGGTGCCCGACACCGACCTCAACGACTACTTCGCGCTGATCGTGCGCCGCTGCGACAACCCCAAGGTCGCCGACACCATCCGCCGGCTCTGCCTCGACGGCTCCAACCGCCAGCCCAAGTTCATCATCCCCTCGATCGCCGACCGCCTCGACAAGGGCCTTCCGGTCACCGGCCTGGCGCTGGAGAGCGCGCTCTGGTGCCGCTACTGCGAGGGCACCACCGACAGCGGCAAGACCACCGAGCCCAACGATCCCAACTGGGACCGCCTGCAGGCCCAGGCCAAGGCCGCGAAAGCCGATCCCGCCGCCTGGCTCGCGATGAAGGACATCTACGGCCGCACCGCCGAGGCCCCCGCCTTCCGCGACGCCTTCGCCGCCCAGCTTAAATCCCTCTGGTCCGACGGCACCGCCGCCACGCTCCAGCGCTACCTCGCCCCTTCGTGACCGACCCCCCGTCCCCCGCACCCGAACTGGTCATCTTCGACTGCGACGGCGTGCTGGTCGACAGCGAGCCCATCTCCCTTCGCCTGCTGCTCGAGACCCTCGCCGCCGCCGGCCTGCCGCTCGACCCCGAGGACGCCCACGCCCGCTTCCTCGGCCGCAGTCCCTCGCCTCCACCCGCGAGATCCTCGCCCGCGACTTCGGCCTCGATCTCAGCGACGCCGCGCTGGCCGCCATGCGCCACCGCCTCTACGCCGCCTTCCGCGCCGAGCTCGCCCCGATCCCCCACATCTCCGAGACCCTCGACGCGCTCCCCTGCGGCTTCTGCGTCGCCTCCTCCTCCCAGCCCGAGCGCGTCGAGCTCGCCCTCACCGTCACCGGCCTCTGGCCCCGCTTCGCCGGCCGCGCCTTCTCCGCCACCATGGTGAAACGCGGCAAGCCCGCCCCCGACCTCTTCCTGTACGCCGCGAAAACCCTCGGCTATGCTCCGCCCGCCTGCCTGGTGGTCGAGGACAGCCCGGCCGGCATAACCGCGGCAAAAGCCGCGAACATGCGGGTGGTGGCCTTCACCGGGGGGAGCCATGCGACGACCGACCGACACCGCGCCGCCATCGCCGCCATCGCGCCCGACGCCCTCATCGACGACATGCGCGAGCTGGTGAGCCTTTGCCGGAGCGAGCCCGTCTGACGCCGCCCCCGCGCCACGCCTGCTCGGCGGACCTCTGAATGCCTCCCCTGGTCGCCGCCATCGACATCGGCACCGGCAGCGCCCGCGCCGGCATCTTCGATCCCGCCGGCCAGCTCCTGGCCCGCGCCGAACACCCCATCGACACCCACGCGCCCGAGGAAAACCACGCCGAGCAGGACGCGACCCAGATCTGGCAAGCCGCCTGCACCGCCCTGCAGGCCGCCCGGCGCGAAGCCGCCGCCCGCCCGGAAGCAGATCGCGGGCCTCGCCTTCGACGCCACCTGCAGCCTCGTCCTGCGCGACGCCCGCGGCGCCCCGGTCAGCGTCTCCACCACCGGCGAGGACCGCTGGGACACCATGCTCTGGCTCGACCACCGCGCCGCCGCCGAGGCCGAGGAATGCACCGCCTCCCGCCACCGCGTCCTCGACTACACCGGCGGCGTGATGTCGCCGGAGATGGAGATCCCGAAGCTCATGTGGCTGAAGCGCCACCTCCCCGCCAGCTGGGCCCGCACCGCCCAGGCCTACGATCTCAGCCGACTTCCTCAGCTGGCGCGCCACCGGCAACCCGGCCCGCTCGCAGTGCACCCTCACCTGCAAGTGGACCTACCTCGCGCACGAGACCCCGGGCTGGCAGCAGGATTTCCTCGCCGCCATGGGCCTCCCCGATCTCCTCGACGGCACCGGCCAGCCCGCCGTCGCCAGCCCCGTCGCCGCCGACCTCGGCGCGCTCACGCCGCAGGCCGCCCACGACCTCGGCCTCGCTCCCGCCACCCGCGTCGCCACGGGCCTGATCGACGCCCACGCCGGCGCCCTCGGCGTGCTCGGCCACCTCGCCGCCGACGGCCCCGAGGTCGAGCGCCACCTGGCGCTTATCGCCGGCACCTCGTCCTGCGTGATGGCCTTCAGCCGCGCCCCCCGCATGACCCCCGGCGTCTGGGGTCCCTACCTTGGCGGCGCCCTGCCGGAGCTCTGGATGAACGAAGGCGGCCAGTCCGCCTCCGGGGCGCTGCTCGACCACATCGTCCGCCTCACCGGCCACGACCCCGCCCCCGCGACCCACGCCCGCATCATCTCCCGCATCGCCGAGCTCCGGGCCGCCACCCCCGACCTCGCGCCACGCCTGCACGTCCTGCCCGACTTCCACGGCAACCGCTCGCCGCTGGCCGATCCCGCGGGCGCTGGGCGTGATCTCCGGCCTCAGCCTCGATTCCAGCTTCGATGCCCTCTGCCGCCTCTACTTCCGCACCGCCGTCGCCATCGCCCTCGGCCTGCGCCATATCCTCGCAGCGCCTCAACGAGCACGGCTACGTCATCGACACCCTGCACGTCACCGGCGGCCACACCCGCAACCCGCTCCTGATGGAGCTCTACGCCGACGCCACCCGCTGCCGCACCGTCGAGCCCGCCGCCCCCGACGCTGTCCTGCTCGGCACCGCCATGGTCGCCGCCGCCGGCGCCGGCCTGCACCCCTCGCTCGCCGCCGCCGGCGCCGCCATGCACCAGGGCGGCGTCGTGCGCGAGCCCGCCCCCGCCAACGCGGCGCGCTACGAGCGCGACTGGCAGGTGTTCCTGACGATGCAGCGGCATCGGAGGGAGGTGGAAATGTTGCATAGCGAGTGACTCCGCTCGGGTTTGGGATTAAATGTTACCCGCGGCGAGTGGGGATCTGGATGCTTGAGGAGATCATAGCCGACGTTGTGCAAGCCTCTCCGGCGTCAAATCAACCGATGTTCAGAATTGATTTGGACTACGCCGCTCTGTTAGAGCAACGAATGAAAATCGTGGACGAGTGGGCTAAGCTTCCGCGCGACGAACAGAGTAAGTTCAAGAATCAAGCGTCATTCGAAAAAGAGAGGGGCGCTCCCGATCTAAAATCGCCGGATATAAGTCCCGCAAAGGACTATTATCTCCTTTGCAACGAAGTCGAGGCGAGACTTAGTTCACCAGATGACTTGCGACTACTCCCCTTAGATGCAATTGACTTCGATGATTCTACACTTGAGCTTGCCGAGAGTCTTGAGAACATACCTGAAATTAGAGACCTGTATCGCTTGAGAAAGAAGACGACGGGTATAACTAAAAACGCTGGCATCAATTCCGACGGAGCGGCCGTCATAAAAAATTGCTTTTCGCAGGGTCGGGAACTATACCTAGCCGGCCGACAGGGTTCGTTAATGGTGAAGCCGCTGAATTTCTTCTACGCTCTGACTGCGTATTCGTATGGTGTAATCATCTTAAATAACCCGCTCCGCTACAATAAAGGCAGCATTCCCGGATCACACGGAATGGGCTATCTTCCCGACACCATCCAAGCTCAGTTTGGGGGCGACACTGCTCGCGGGACATTCAGCGATCTAGTCACTTCATTTCCGACTCACCGAATACGAAACAGATCGCTAGCCGCTCAGATCAACTGCATCGAGTCTGTGGTCGCATACTATACTATTAGACACAATGTGAGTCTTGGCACTTTACTGAGCACGATTCCGGAAATGACTGATTACTATAAACTTACAACTGGAAGGCAGAGTAGATGTTTCCCCCTTGAGGTAGTGAATGCGCAGGATCCTCGAAGCCTAGTTTGGGAGTTTCAGATAGGGGACGGCGAGCATAAGCCTACACCTGAAGACGTTGAAAGATCGTTCCCAGGATTCGGTTGTAGGGAGCGTTATGGGAAAATAGTCGTGACGGTGCCAGCGTCCGAAGTTAGCCGCATGCATGCTTGCATTTATATGGATACACGTGGTGGCCTTTGGTTTATAGAGAATCCGTTTTATCCAGTCATTCTACCTGAGTATTGCGTTCACTTTTTGGTAACGAGTATATTTTCAAATATTATGCGATATAGACCTGACGAATGGGGCAATGTTCTTTCTAATGAGGTTACTTCGTCCATTTCGCTCATCACGCGGCACTACTTTTCTTCCTTTCAGAAGAAGTTCTTTATACTCGTTCTCCGGGCTGCGTCGCGTTATATGCCCTATGCTGCTTAGCCTTTCCATCTCGAAATCTGCTCTTTTCGCGGGAGCCGCTCGGCGTCGTGATCGCCGCCTGCGACAAGATCACCTGCCGCTGCTTCGGCGAGCCCGACCAGGCCTCGCGCGAGATCCTCAAGGCCTTCGGCACCACCTACCACGCCACCGCGCCGGGGGCCTTCGTGCTCAACCCCCGCGCCGACAAGGACTCGCCGGTCTGATGGCCAAGGCGATCCACCTGATGATCCGCGTCCTCGACGAGGCGAAGTCCGTCGCCTTCTACCAGGCCGCCTTCGGCCTGAGCGTGGCGGACCGCTTCGACTTCGACGACTTCTACCCTGGTCTACCTGCGCAACCCGGAGGCCGATTTCGAGGTCGAGCTCACCGTCAACAAGGATCGCACCGCGCCCTACGCCCTCGGCGACGGCTACGGCCACGCGGCCTTCGCCGTCGACGACCTCGACGCCGAGCACGCCCGCATCGCCGCCCTCGGCTTCGCCCCGAACCCGATCAAGGAATTCCACCGCGACGGCGCGCTCCTCGCACGCTTCTTCTTCCTGCAGGACCCGGACGGCTACAAGATCGAGATGCTGCAGCGCCACGGGCGCTACCGCTAGGCGCGGATTCGCCCATATGGATCCCAGACGGGTTCCATACGCATCCCATACGCAGAAAATCCAGCTATTTCAGAAAGTTGCCCGCCCGACGGCAGGGCGGAGTGGTGGAGCCAAGGAGGATCGAACTCCTGACCTCTTGCATGCCATGCAAGCGCTCTCCCAGCTGAGCTATGGCCCCGATGCGCGGTCTTTAGGAGGCTGCCCGGGTCAGATCAAGGGCAAAAGTGCCGGCCCGCCTCAGGTCTCTTCCTCGTCCGAGGCGACATCGGCGATCTCCTCGAGATCGACATTGTCCTCCTCGTCCTCGAGGATCTCGTCGTCCAGGTCGTCGTCGGCCTCGATCGCGTCCTCGTCGGTGTCGATCTCGGGCAGATCCTCGACATCCACCGGTTCGGGCTTCGCTTTCTCCGGCCGCAGGGTCTTGGCCTTGACCGCGGTCAGGCTCTCCAGCGAGAACACCGCGCCGCAGTTC
Source organism: uncultured Alphaproteobacteria bacterium (assembly GCA_963847795.1). Lineage (GTDB taxonomy): Bacteria > Pseudomonadota > Alphaproteobacteria > Rhodobacterales > Rhodobacteraceae > Amaricoccus. Next base: position 542,233 of record CAWKBH010000006.1, on the reverse strand, counting down.
GGGCAGGTCATCGGGTCGCTCTGCAGGTCGTAGAATCGCGTCGAACAGGTCGGGCATATGCGTTTTGCGCCCCATTCATCCTTGGGCATCGGGCTTCCTCATGGCGGGAGTGGCGGAATCCGGCGTCGCATGCCACGCGCGTTGAACTTTGTCAAAGGATTTGCCGTTAAGGATGAGGCGCGGTTTCGTCGAAATCGCGCTAAAATGCCTTGATGCACTGCAGCAAAGAAAGCTACGCTCGTTACGTGCTTGCAACAAAAGAAAATCCAAGGGGTTGGGGATGCTCTACCATGCGTACGAAATGACCCATGCGGCGATCTCACCCATGCGTGCGGCCGCGCGCATGGGCCAGGAGGTGATCCGCAACCCGTTCAACCCGATGTCGGCGAGCTACGGCTCGCGCGCGTTCTCCGCGGCGCTCGAGATGTTCATCAATGCCACCCGGCGCTATGGCAAGCCCGGCTTCGGCATCGAGGAGACCCTGGTCGACGGGGTGGCGACGCCGGTGGTCGAGGAGGTGGTGTGGTCGGCGCCGTTCTGCAACCTCCTGCACTTCCGGCGCGACTCCGAGGCCGCAGCGGCGCGCAACGACCCCAGGGTGCTGATTGTGGCGCCGATGTCGGGGCACTATGCCACGCTGCTGCGCGGCACGGTGCGCGACATGCTGCCGACCCACGACGTCTACATCACCGACTGGGTGGACGCCCGCGACGTGCCGCTGGCGCAGGGCGAGTTCGATCTCGACGACTACACCGACTACGTCACCGCGATGATCGAGCAGCTGTCGGCCGACGGCGAGCGGATCGCGGTGATGGCGGTCTGCCAGCCCGGCATCCCGGTGATGGCGGCGGCGGCGCTGATGGCGATGGCCAAGAATCCGCTGCGTCCCGCCTCGGTGGTGCTGATGGGCTCGCCCATGGACACGGCGCGCAATCCCAAGCAACCGAACGAGCTGGCGCAGCAGCGCCCGCTCGGCTGGTTCGAGAACAACGTCATCGTCATGGTGCCCTGGCCCAGCCCGGGCTTCATGCGGCGGGTCTATCCCGGCTTCCTGCAGCTTTCGAGCTTTCTCGCCATGAACATGAACCGCCACGTGGACGCCCACGTGCACCAGTTCCAGAACCTGGTGCGCGGCGACGGCGACGGCGCCGAGCAGCACCGGACGTTCTACGACGAATACCTGTCGGTGATGGACCTGACCGCCGAGTTCTACCTGCAGACCATCGAGCGGGTGTTCCAGAAGCGGCTGATGGCCAACGGCGCCTATCACTATCGCGACACGCCGCTTGACATGGCGGCGATCGGCGACATCGGCCTGATGACCATCGAGGGCGAAAAGGACGACATCACCGGCCTCGGCCAGACCGAGGCCGCGCAGGACATGGTGCCGAAGCTTCCGGCGAAGCGGCGGCTGCACTACGTGGCCGAGGGCGTCGGGCACTACGGCGTCTTCAACGGCTCGCGCTGGCGCAGCCTGATCGAGCCGCAGGTGCGCGCCTTCATCCTGGCGCAGCGGCGCGCCGTCTGAGCCCGCGACGCCCGTGGCCGACGCCATCCGCATCGGCGATCCCGCCATCGAGATCCGGCTCCGCCGCAACGCCAGGGCGCGGCGGCTGGTGCTGCGGGTGGCGCAGACCGGACGGGCGCCGACGCTGACCCTGCCGCCGGGCGTGCCGATCGCCCACGCGCGGGCCTTTCTCAGCGATCACGAGGGCTGGCTGCGCCGCCATCTGGCCGCGAGCCCCGGCGGTGCCGCGGTCGCGGACGGCTCGGTGCTGCCGTTCGGCGACAGCAGCCTGACGATCCGGGCGCGCAGCCGATCGGCTGACGGTCTGCGCCGACGGGATCCTGCACGTGCCGGGGCCGGCGGCGCGGATCGCGCCCCGCGTCGCGGCCTGGCTGCGCGAGGAATCGCGGCGGGCCTGCGTCGCCGGGGTGGCGCGACATGCGGCCGCGCTGGGGCTCCGGCCCGGGCGGATCAGCCTGCGCGACCCTCGCTCGCGCTGGGGGTCCTGCACGGCGAGCGGCGACCTGATGTTCTCCTGGCGGCTGATCATGGCGCCGACGGCGGTGCTCGACTACGTCGTCGCGCACGAGGTGGCGCACCTGGCGGAGATGAACCACTCGCCCCGGTTCTGGGCGGTGGTGAAGCGGCTCTGCCCCGACTACCTGGTCGCGCGCGACTGGCTGCGCCGCAACGGCGCGACGCTGCACCGGCACAACTTCGGCGCCGTTCCTGCTTGACGCCGGCAGAGCGCACGCTCAGGAAATCGCGATGATCGAGCGCGAGCGCCTGAGCGAGACCCTGCCTCCGGCCCACGAACGCGTCTATCGCAGCCTGCGCTCGCGGATCATGCACGGCCAGGTGGCCCCGGGCACGGCGCTGACCCTGCGCGGCATCGCTGCCGAGTTCGGGGTCTCAATGACGCCCTCGCGCGAGGCGATCCGCCGGCTGGTGGCCGAAGGGGCGCTGAAGCTCTCGGCATCGGGGCGGGTGTCGACGCCCGAACTCGCCAACGAGCGCATCGAGGAGCTGGCGGCGCTCAGGGCGCTGATCGAGCCGGAGCTGGCGAGCCGGGCGCTGCCGCGGGCCCACGCGGCGCTCACCGACCGGATGCAGGCGATCAACGCGGTGATCGACGAGATGATCGTCAAGGGCGACGCCTCGGGCTATGTCCGTTCCAACCTGGAATTTCATCGCACGCTCTACCTGCGCGCCCAGGCGCCGGCGATGCTGGGGCTGATCGAGACGGTCTGGCTGCAGGCGGGGCCGACGATGCGCATGCTCTACGAGCGGCTGCAGCGGCGGCAGGCCAGCGACAACCACCGCAAGATCATCGCCGCGCTCAGGGCCGGCGACGAGCCCGGGCTGCGGCTGGCGATCCGCATGGACGTGACCCAGGGGCTGCGGATGCTGATGAGCTGAAGCATCCAGATGCCGCTGCACGGACCTCATCGTCGTCGTGAAACCTCACAGATCCACATTCCTGGCTGAGGGGCGGGGTTTGGAACGGGCGAATTGCGGCTGGACAACGCTCGCCCGGACTGAAAAAATTCCGCGACGCGGCAGAGGAAACGCCCGCGGCTGGGTCACCGGCCGCCCGGCGTGGGGGCCGGGCGCAGCGGCGCGCAGGGCGAGGCCGGAGGGAGCGCATGGCCAACTATCTCTATCAGCGCGACCTGCCGGCGGGGCTGGACCTCGGGCCGGTGGTGGCGATCGACACCGAAACCATGGGGCTGATGCCGGCCCGCGACCGGCTCTGCCTGGTGCAGCTCTCGGGCGGGGACGGCGACGCGCACCTGGTGCAGATCGCCGCCGGGCAGACCGAGGCACCCAATCTTTGCGGCATTCTGGGCGATGCGGGCACGCTGAAGCTTTTCCATTTCGGCCGGTTCGACATCGCGGTGCTCATGAACCGGTTCGGCGTGGTGACGGCGCCGGTCTACTGCACCAAGATCGCCTCCAAGCTGGTGCGGACCTATACCGACAGGCACGGGCTGAAGGACCTGACCCGGGATCTGCTCGACGTCGACATCTCCAAGCAGCAACAATCGAGCGACTGGGGGGCGGCGGAGCTGTCGCAGGCGCAGGTGGACTACGCGGCGTCGGACGTCCTCTACCTGCATCGGCTGAAGGCCGCGCTCGATCTTCGGCTGGCACGGGAGGGACGGTCGGAGCTGGCGCAGGCCTGCTTCGAGTTCCTGCCGGTCCGGGCGCAGCTCGACCTCGCCGGGTGGGGCGAGGTCGACGTCTTCGCGCACACCTGACGGCGATGAACCGGGCCGCGCGACCGCTCGATCCGGCGCAGGTGATCGCCACCGGGCGGCGTGTCGTCGGCATCGAGGCCGCGGCGCTGGCCGACTTGGCCGCAGGGCTCGGGGAGAGCTTCGCCGAGGCGGTAGCGCTGATGCTGGCGGCGCGCGGCCGGGTGATAGTCTCCGGGATGGGCAAGTCGGGGCACGTGGCGCGCAAGATAGCGGCGACGCTGGCGTCGACCGGCACGCCGGCGCTCTTCGTGCATCCGGCGGAGGCGAGCCACGGCGACCTCGGCATGATCACCGGCGAGGACGTGGTGGTGCTGTTGTCGAACTCGGGGGAGACGCCGGAGCTCGCCGATCTGATCGCCTATACGCGGCGCTTCGCTATTCCGCTGATCGGCGTGGCGGGGCGGGCGAGCTCGACCCTGCTCAAACGGTCCGACATCGCCATCGTGCTGCCGGCGGCGCCCGAGGCCTGCTCGGTGGGGCTGGCGCCGACCACGTCGACGACGATGACGCTGGCGCTGGGCGACGCGCTGGCGGTGGCGCTGATGGAGCATCGGGCTTTCACGCCGGAGGATTTCGCCGGGCTGCATCCGGGCGGGCGGCTGGGGGCGCGACTGGCGACCGTGGGCGACCTGATGCACGCCGGCGAGGCGATGCCGCTGATCGGGCCGCAGGCGCCGATGGCGGAGGCGCTGATCGAGATGAGCCGCAAGGGCTTCGGCGTGGTGGGAGTGGTGGACGACGCCGGGGCGCTGGTCGGGATCGTCACCGACGGCGATCTCCGCCGGCACATGGCGGGGCTGCTGGAGCGGCGGGTCGAGGCGGTGATGACGCGGGCGCCGCGGACGATTCCGGTGACGGCGCTGGCGTCCGAGGCACTGGCAGCGATGAACGCCAAGAAGATCACCACGCTCTTCGCCACGACGGCGGACGCGCCGGAGCGGCCGGCCGGGATCCTGCACGTGCACGACTGCCTGCGCGCCGGCGTCGTCTGAGGCATGGCCAACGGTGGGGGCTGGCATTCGCGGATCGTCGCGATCCTGAAGCTGGGGCTGCCGCTGGTGGCGCTGGGGCTGCTGTCGACGCTGTTCCTGGTGCAAACCGACGACCGGCTCGGCGGTGGGGTGGTATTCTCCAAGGGCGACGTCGAGGCGCTCGGCAGCGGGCTCCGGATCAGCAACCCGACCTTCACCGGCACCACCCGGGGCGAGGACCGGTTCCGCTTCACCGCGGCGCTGGTCGTTCCGGACGCCGCGCCGCCGAAGCGGGCGGAAATCACCACGCTGGCCGGCACGCTCGAGCTGCACAACGGGCCGTCGGTGACGGTCCAGGCGGCTTCCGGCGATCTCGACATCGCGACCGAGCGGCTGGACCTGACCGGCTCGGTCGTGATCGAGACCTCGGACGGCTACCGGATCGTCGCCGACAAGGCGACCCTGAACCTAAAGGCCGGGGACCTGGTGGCCGGCGACAAGGTGGTCAGCACCGGGCCGCTGGGAAAGATCACGTCGGGCAGCCTCCACGTGGCGCCGGCGGCGGCGACCGGCGAGGCGCGTCGGTTCTCTTTCGGAAATGGCGTGCGGCTGGTATACGATCCGCCGGACGCGGGATGAGGAGCGGCGGGATGCGGGCGCGGGGGCTCATGGCGGTGATCGCGGCGATGCTCCCGACCCTGGCGCTGGCGCAGGGGGCGCAGGTGCCGTTCGGCGGGCTGAGCCACGACGCGACGCTGCCGGTGGAGATCACCTCCGACCGGCTGGATCTGGACCAGGCCGCCGGTTCCGCCGTGTTCACCGGCACCGTCAAGGTCGGGCAGGGCGAGCTGCGCCTGGCCGCCGACCGGGTCGAGGTGTTCTACGACCAGACGCCCGGCTCGCCGACCGGCAAGGTGCAGCGGATGATCGCCACCGGCAACGTGACGCTGGCCAACGGGGCCGAGGCGGCGGAGGCCAACCATGCCACCTACGAGGTGGCGGCGGGAACGATCGAGATGGATGGCGACGTGCTGCTGACCCAGGGGCAGAACGCGCTGTCGAGCCAGAAGATGAATATCGACCTGAACAAGGGCACCGGCCAGCTCGAGGGCCGGGTGCAGACCATCTTCGTGCCCGGAACCAGCCCCGGCGCCGCAGCCGGCACCAAGCCGTGACCCCGCGCCCCGACCTGCGGGTGACCGAGGGCGGCCCGGGGCTCGCGGTGGTGAACCTGGCCAAGAGCTACCGGGGCCGGCCGGTGCTGCGCGACGTTTCGCTCGGCCTGCGCCGCGGCGAGGTGGCGGCGCTGCTCGGGCCGAACGGCGCCGGCAAGACCACCTGCTTCTACGCCATCGCCGGACTGGTGCCGCCCGATCGGGGCACGATCACGGTGGACGGACGGGACGTGACCTGGCTGCCGATGTACCGCCGCGCCAAGCTCGGGATCGGCTACCTGCCGCAGGAAGCCTCGATCTTTCGCGGCATGACGGTGGCCGACAACATCCGCGCCATCCTCGAGATCACGGTGCCGGACGCGGAGAAGCGGCACGAGATGCTCGACGAGCTGATGGGCGAGTTCTCGATCACCCATCTGCGCCGCGCGCCGGCGATCGCCTTGTCGGGCGGCGAGCGGCGGCGGGTCGAGATCGCGCGCTGCCTGGCGGCGCAGCCGAACTACGTGCTGCTGGACGAGCCCTTCGCCGGGGTCGACCCGCTGGCGGTGACCGAGATCCGCAACCTGGTCCGCCACCTCAAGGACCGCGGCCTCGGCGTGCTGATTACCGACCACAACGTCCGCGAGACGTTGGAAATCGTCGACCGAGCCTATATCCTGCACGACGGGGCGGTCCTGATGACCGGGACGCCCGAGGAAGTCGTCAGGGACGACAATGTGCGACGGGTCTACCTCGGCGAGAGCTTTCGCATCTGACCCCGCCGTCGGGCGGGCCGGCTGATGGCCCTGTCGCCGCGGATCGAGCTGCGCCAGAGCCAGTCGCTGGTGATGACGCCGCAGCTGCAGCAGGCGATCAAGCTGCTGCAGCTGTCGAACCTGGAGCTGGCCGACTACCTGACTGCGGAGGTCGAGAAGAACCCGCTTCTGGAGCTGGCGCCGCGCTCGTCGCCGGGCCCCGGGGCAGCCGCCGGCGGGTCGATCCGGCGCGGCGAAGGCGACGGCAGCTATCTCGACAGCATGGCGGCCGAGGTCACGCTGCACGGCCACCTGCATGCACAGATCGGCGCAATGCGAGCACCGACCGACACGATCGAGGCGGCGCTGCTGATCGCCGACGAGCTCGAGGAGGACGGCTACCTGCGGGTGCCCCTGGTCGAGGTGGCCGGCCGGCACCGGCTGCGCGCCGCCGAGGCGATCGCGGGACTGGCGCTGGTGCAGGCCTGCGACCCGGCCGGGGTCGGCGCCCGCGACCTGCGCGAGTGCCTGGCGCTGCAGCTCCGCGAGCGGGACCGGCTCGACCCGGCGATGCAGGCATTGCTCGAGCATCTCGGGCTCGCCGCGCACGGGCGGCTGCTGGAGCTGCAGGCGCGCTGCGGCGTCGACGCCGAGGATATCGCCGACATGCTGAGCGAGCTCCGCTCGCTCGACCCCAAGCCGGGGCTGCGGTTCGCCCGGGCGCCGGTAGAGGTGGCGGTGCCCGACGTGCACGTCCGGCGCGGCGCCGATGGCGGCTGGACGGTGGAGCTGAACACCGAGACCCTGCCGCGGGTGCTGCTGAACAACCTCTACGCCGTCAAGGTCAGGCGCGACGCCGCGACCCGTGCCTTCATCTCCGAATGCAGCGCCAGCGCCAACTGGCTGGTGCGCAGCCTCGAGCAGCGGGCGCGCACCATCCTCAAGGTGGCCACCGAGATCGTCGCGCGCCAGGAGCGGTTCTTCAGCCTCGGCTCGGGCGAGCTGCGACCGCTGACCCAGCGGGCGGTCGCCGGCAAGCTCGGGCTGCATGAATTGACCGTCAGCCGGGTCGCGGCGGGAAAGTACCTCGCCTGCGACCAGGGCTGCTTCGATTTCCGCTACTTCTTCAGCTCGTCGATCCAGGCCGTGTCCGGCGGCGAGGCGTTTTCCGCCACCGCCGTCCAGGGGCGCATCCGCGGCCTCGTCCAGACGGAGCCCGAGGCACGCCCCCTTTCGGACGACAAAATCGTCGCTCTGCTGAACGCCGAGGGGATTGATATTGCGCGGCGCACGGTTGCAAAATACCGTGAAGGAATGGGCATCCCCTCGTCTGTGGAGCGCCGGCGCCTGAAGAGCTCGCTTCCCAGAGTGCTGATGGGAACGCATGGAGGAGCGTTCGGCGGGGCTGCGATTGACAAGCGAATCAGAGCCGTTCATAGGGTCCGCCCGACGGGTGGAGCGAGACGGTCCGGTCGAGGTAAGCGGGGCGACACATGCGCATCCAGGTCAGCGGCAAACAGATCGACATCGGCGACGCGCTGCGAACCCATGTCGAAGACCGCCTGAACGAGGCGGTCGCCAAGTATTTCGATCGTCCGGTCGAGGCGGTGGTCACCTTCTGCAAGGAAGGCCACGAGTTCGTGGCCGATTCCTCGGTCCACCTGTCGACCGGCATGACTGCGCAGTCGACGGCCCGCGCCGAGGAGATCTACGCCTCGTTCGAGGGTGCGGTCGAGCGTATGGAAAAGCAACTGCGCCGGTACAAGCGCCGGCTCAAGGACCACCACCGTGACCGCCAGGGACCGATCGAAGGCACCGACGCGCCGTCCTACATCCTGCAGGGACGGGAAGACGCCGAGGGGGAGGAACCGGAGACCCTGCAGCCGGTGATCGTCGCGGAGATGGAGACCAGGGTGCAGCATCTCTCTGTGGGCGAGGCGGTGATGCAGATGGAACTTGCGGGCGCGCGTCTGCTGGTGTTCCGCAACGAGGCCCACGGTGGCGTGAACGTCGTCTACCAGCGCGATGACGGAAACATCGGCTGGATCGATCCGAGAAACACCCAATAGGGACGGACAAGGGGAGTTCCCTGATGGAGCTATCGGAGATCATCGGCATCGACGCCGTCCGCGCGCCGGTCAAGGCGACGAGCAAGAAGCGCCTGCTGCAGGACCTCGCGGACATGGCGGAGGCGGTCTACGATCTGCCGACCGCGACGGTGTACCGGGCGCTGATGGACCGCGAAGCGCTGGGCCCGACAGGGGTCGGTCGCGGCGTCGCCATCCCGCACGCTCGCTTCCCCGGGGTGCGGCAGGTGATCGGACTGTTCGTGCGGCTGGAAAAGCCGGTGGACTTCGAATCGATCGACCGGCAGCCCGTGGACCTGGTCTTCGCGCTCTTCGCCCCCGAGGCGGCCGGTGCCGACCACCTCAAGGCGCTGGCCCGGGTCTCACGCACCCTGAGAAGCGATGCGGTCTGCGCCAAGCTGCGCTCGACCTTCGACCCATCGGCGCTCTACGCGATCCTGACCGACGGCAAGGCCGAACAAGCCGCCTGAAGGCGGCACCAATCCTGCAAGGGCAAAGCATCGAGGACCGGCGACCTGCAAAGCGGCCGGTCGGGCTGGCTGGCCGCCTTTTCGCCCTAGCCCCGCGCGGCGACCTTCGCGGAGAGCGAGATCTCACTCTCGGTTATCGTCCGAAGGAAATCGAGGAACTCGTCGCGCAGGTCCGGCCGCGCCATGCCGAAGGCGACGGTGGCCTGCAGGTAGCCGGGCTTCGAGCCGCAGTCGAAGCGACGCCCCTTGAAGCGGAAGGCGCTGACGTTGCTGCGGGCTGCGATCTCGGCGGCGATGGCGTCGGTCAGCTGAATCTCGCCGCCGGCGCCGGCCTCGACGTCGTCGAGGTTGCGCAGAATCTGCGGCGACAGGATGTAGCGGCCGATCACCGCCATGTTCGACGGCGCCAGCTCCCGTTGGGGCTTCTCGACCATGCCCCGCACCGGCATCACCGAGCCGATCGCGGCGCCGACGTCGAGGATTCCGTAGGACGAGACGCTCTCGGGCGGCACCTCCATGGTGGCGACCATGTTGCCGCCGCTCTCGCCGTAAGCCTCGATCATCTGCTGCAGGCACGGGATCTCGGAATCGATCACGTCGTCGGGCAGGATCACGGCGAAGGGCTCGTCGCCGATCAGCCGCCGGGCGCACCAGACCGCGTGGCCGAGGCCGCGGCGCTCCTGCTGGCGGACATAGGCGACCGCGCCGCTCTCCATGTCGGTCTGCTTGAGCAGGTCGAGCAGGTGTTGCTTGCCGCCGTCCTCGAGGCTCTGCTCCAACTCGGGCGCGCTGTCGAAATAGTCCTCCAGCGCGCTCTTGCCGCGCGAGGTGACGAAGATGAATTCCTGGATGCCCGCTGCCCGCGCCTCGTCGATCGCGTACTGGATCAGCGGGCGATCGACCAGCGGCAGGATCTCCTTCGGCACGGATTTCGTCGCCGGAAGGAAGCGCGTCCCGAAGCCGGCGACCGGAAACACCGCCTTGGTAACCTTGATCGTCATTCTCGTCCTCGTCCCCGCTGTAGCACACCGTCTAACGCCTCAACGCCGGGATCGGCCCGGCGTTCCCTGCCCAGGACCGGCACTTTAGCGGGTAGCCCCCGAAATACAATTATTGACTGGCTTAACGGCAGGGCTATCGCATTTGGCCGATGATGGTTCTCGCGAAGGCGTCGGACCATCCTGCTCGCTTGCGTTTGCGGCTGACGGACATTCTCGGCCTGGCCTTGTTGATGAGGTTGAGGGTGAGGCGGCGGAGGATGGCGAGGTTCTCGGGTCCGTTGTCGCGTCGGTTGCGGGCGCGGTCCTCGTCGAAGCTGACGTCGAGCACCCAGTGGAGGCTGTTCTCGATCGCCCAGTGGCCGCGGACGGCGCGGGCGAAGCGCTCGGGAGTGAGCGGCGCCGAGGAGAGATAGTAGCGGACCGATCGGCTGGTACGGCCGTCGAGACAGCGTTCCGCCTCGACGCAGGCGAGGGTCGCGAGGCCGGGGAGGCGTGGCTCTCCGGCATAGCGGCGGTCGGAGAAAAGCCAGTCCACGTCATGCGTTACCCGGTGGCGGCGGGTCTCGATCCGGCCGTGGTCGGCGTCGGTGGTCTCGAACGCCGCAAGCGGCGCCGGTGGATCGGCGAAGAAGGCTTCGACCTCGCGCAGCATGGCGGGGCGGTTGGCCTTCAGCGCGAAGAGATCGTCGCCGCCCTGCGCGAGCACGACCTCTGCCGTGGCGGCCTGGGCGTGGATCGCATCCCCGGTCACCAGCATGCCACCCAGGGCCAGCGTTCCGAGCAGGGCGCGGGCGGCGAGGATCTCGCTGCCGCCTTCGGCGACGGCAGCTTGCGCGATGGCGATCCGCGCGCCGGTGCCGAAGGCGGTGACCACATGCAGCGCCGAGCGGCCCGCCGCCCGGTCGAACGAGCGCCGCAGCGTCTTGCCGTCGATGGCGAGCACCCCGTCGCCGCCGGCGCCGAGGTCGTCGAGGAAGGCTTCGAAGGCCTGCCCGAAGGCTGCCGGGTCGAGCAGGCGGAAGATGCGGCTGAAGGTGTCGTGGCTCGGCAAGCCATTCTCCAGCTTGAGGAATTCCCGGAGCAGCGTCTCCCGGTCCTCGGCAAACTCGGCAAAGTCGACGCAACTCTCCGCGCCGCAGACCGACGCCACCAACGCGATCCCCAGAATGTCGAGCAACTCGTGCCGCTGCGCATTCCCACGCCGCGGATCGCGGATCTCTCCAAGCCTGTCCATCAGCGACAACGTCAGCTCCTCTCTTCGGGAGCAAACGGAAGAATCCACATCAGTCTGAAAGGAAAGCCCTATTCTTCAAGTGCGATTCCCCTGGGCTTAACGGCGAGTGAACGCCGAGACCGGTCAGGGCAGCTCGAGCTGGCGCAGGATCGCCTCGATCCGGGGCACGTCGGTCGGATTGTTGAGCTCCCAGAAGGCACGGCCCCGCGCCGCGACCTCGACGCAGTGCACGGGCAGGCCGCTTTCCATGAAGCGCAGCTGCTCGAGCCCCTCCCAGGTCTCGAGCGGGCCGATCGGCCAGTCGGGATAGGCGGCGAGCGCGGCCTGGCGGTAGGCGTAGACCCCGACATGGTGAAAGACCGGGATCTCCTCGCCGGGTCCGAGCGGCCGGCCGGTATAGGGGACGACCTCCTTGGAGAAGTAGAGCGCGCGGCCCGTTCGGTCGAAGACCGCCGTGGTGGCGCCGACCCGGCCGTGGCGCCGGTCCTCGAGGAACCCGGCCAGCGCCTCGGCGTCGCAGCGCAGCACCGGGGTCGCCATCATCCGCCCGGCGTCGGCCCGCATCGCCTCGATCAGCGCCGAGACGAACCAGGGCGGGGTCAGCGGCGCGTCGCCCTGAAGGTTGACGACGATGTCGTAGCCGTCGAGCGCGCGTGCCACCACCGCGCAGCGCTCGGTGCCGTTGCGGCAGCTGTCGGGCGTCATCATCACCTCGGCGCCGAAGCCGGCGGCGGCGTCGGCGATGCGGTCGTCGTCGGTAGCGACCACGACCCGATCGACGCCGGGCACCGAGACCGCGGCGTCCCAGCTGCGGCGGATCAGGCTGCGGGCCTCGCCGGTGGCGCCGCGAAGCTCGACCAGGGGCTTGCCCGGGTAGCGGGACGAGGCGTAGCGCGCGGGGATGACCAGGAGCACCGCCACCTCCGTCACCGCTCCAGCAGGTCCACCCCGGGGGCGCAGGCGATGAAGAACGGGTTCTCGAAGCCGTCCTTGCCATAGATCAGCGGGGCGTGGTCGTCGAAGCGCACCACCCGGCCGCCGGCGCCGAGCAGCACCGCCTGGCCGGCGGCGGTATCCCATTCCATGGTGCGGCCGAGCCGGGGGTAGAGGTCGGCCTCGCCGGCCGCCACCAGGCAGAACTTCAGGGAAGATCCGGCAGAGCGGAAGTCGGCGACCGGGTAGCGGGCGATGTAGTCGTCGGTCGCCTTGTCGCGGTGCGACTTGGAGGCGACCACCACCAGGGCCGCCGGGTCGGGTGTGGCGACGCGAAGTGGGGTAAGCTCGCCGGGCGTCGGGCCGTGCGGACCGGCCTCCTCCTGCGAGCGGCCGGCGGCGTCGGTATAGAAGAGCCGGCCCTGCGCCGGGGCGTAGACCACGCCGCGGGTCGGCACGCCGCCCTCGATCAGCGCGATGTTCACCGTGAAGTCGCCCCGGCGCTGCACGAATTCCTTGGTGCCGTCGAGCGGATCGACCAGGAAGAAAGTCGGCGCGCTGAGGCCGTGGCTGGCCTGCTGCTCCTCGGTGACCACCGGGATCGCCGGGAAGGCGCCGGCCAGCCCGCGCGCGATCAGCGCGTCGGCCAGTTCGTCCGCTTCGGTGACCGGCGAGGCGTCGGACTTGGCCCGCACCGCGAAATCCTCGCGGCCGTAGACCTGCATGATCGCGTCACCGGCTTCGAGCGCGAGCCTGCGCATGGTCGCGACGATAGCGGCGTAGTCCATCGCGGTTCCCTTTGCTGCGCCGACGGCCGGCAAGGTATGGACCGGGGCGCCGGGGTTTGTAAACATCGCACCGCCCGGGCGGACCGGGCCGGAGGGCCCATTTTTGAGCGAGACCACCGCGCCGCGGGGCACCCTTGCCCTGCAGACCATTCCGATGCCGGCGGACACCAACGCCAACGGCGACATCTTCGGTGGCTGGCTGATGGCCCAGATGGATCTCGCCTGCTCGGTGATGGCACGCGGCCGCGCGCGCGGCCGGGTGGCGACGGTCGCGGTCGAGGGGATGACCTTCCATCGGCCGGTGCGGGTCGGCGACGTGCTGTCGATGCACGCCGAGATCCTTCGAGAGGGCACCTCGTCGATGGTGATCGAGGTCGAGGCCTGGGTGACGCGCCTGCCGGACGGCGAGCGGCTGAAGGTGACCGAGGCAAAGTTCGTCTTCGTCGCGGTCGACGAGGCGGGGCGCAAGCGATCGCTGCCGGAGCAGCGCCGGTGAGGGCGGCGGCGCTGGCCCTGCTGCTGCTCGGCGGGCCGGCGGCCGCGGCGGACGAGCGGCCGCTGCCCGGACTCTACGACGTGACCGGCGTCGCCGCTGGCGAGGTGCTCAACCTGCGCGAGGCGCCGGACGCCGACGCCCCGGTGATCGGCAGCCTGGCGGCCGACGCCCGCGGGGTCGAGGTTGTCGCGCGCGACGCCAGCCGCCGCTGGGGGCAGGTCAACACCGGCGAGCGGGCCGCCTGGGCGGCGCTGCGCTATCTCGCGGCCGAGCCGGACGGCTGGAAGTCGGGGGCGCTGCCGTCCGGGCTGTCCTGCTACGGCACCGAGCCCTTCTGGTCGCTGCGGCCGGACGGCCGCCGGGCCGAGTTCACGACGCCGGAGGGCGGCAAGAACGCCCTGGACCTCGCCGCGGTCCTGGACATCGGGGTCGACGGCGATCCGCGGCGGGCGCTGATCGCGACCGGCCCCGACCGGCGGCTGACCGCGACGATCGTGCCGGCGCCCTGTACGCGACGGCATGTCGGACCGCGCCTACGGCCTCGACATCACCATCGTCGTCGAAGGGTCGGACGCGCCCCGGCTACTGGCCGGGTGCTGTTCCCTCGCGCGATAGCAAACTCGGCCGAGCGCAATTCGGTTGTGGGCTGGTCGCGAAAGTGGTAGCATATTGGACTTACTATGATTTCATTATATGCGCGAGCGGCCCGCATTTCGGGTCTTGATTACAGTAATTCCGAACGTCGGGCCTTCGCTTTATTTGCGCGAGGAGTATCTTATCATGCCGCAAGATCAAATCGTTACCACCAAGGACATTCCGTGCTGCCCGGAGATCACCAAGGAGCAGTGCTGCGACCGCCTGCGCTTCACCTATCGGTTGCAGAACCGCTCCAACGACATCCCGGTCGAGATCATCGTCACGGCGGAACTGGAGCGCTGTCCCGGTCCGCTGTCGCTGGGCGACGTGGTGTATTCCACGACACTGCTGCCGGGCGAGAAGGTGCGCCTCTACACCTCCAACCGCAACAACCGCTTCACCTACGACAGCCAGTCGGAAGTGACCTACCGCCACGAGCAGGCGTCCGAGGAAACCTATTACATGTCCTCGATGGACCGCTTCATGTCCGACCTTTCGGTCGCCGAGCAGCAGTCCGGAAGCTCGTCCAGCGACAGCGAGTTCGAAACCGAGGGCAGCGTCTCGAACTGGACCTCCGCCATCTTCGGACGGCCGAACGTCCGGGCCGGCGGGTCGTTCTCTGCCTCGAGCACCTTCGACTTCATGCGCGAGCTGTCGAGCCACGCGCAGTCCTCGCACCAGCGCACTGTCGCCGGCACGCGCGCCGCCAGTTCCATAGCCATCGGCGAGGTTCAGAGCCGCAGCCACGCCGAGGGCGAGTTCGAGAGCGCCTACGAAGCCTCGACCCGCACCTTCGAGAACCGCAACCAGTGCCATTCGGTCACCTATTTCGCCTATCAGCTGATGAAGCGGCAGACGGTGCGGCTCCGCATCGTCTCGATCCGGCGGCGGGTGATCGATTCGGCGGCCGACACCACGGTCGAGACCCGGCCGCTCCGGCCGGCCGCCCAGGTCGCAGTGATCCCGAACGGCATCCTGGCGACCGCCGGGGACCGGCTCGGCGTCGAGACCGCGGGACGGACCAGCGCCCTGGCCAAGCAGGTCGGCACGGTCGGTGCGATCGGCGGGGCGGGCGGCTTCGGGGTCGGCATCGGCACGGTCGGGCTCGCCTCGGCAGTGCTGACCGCGCCGCCCCGGCTGCAGGTTCCGCCGCTCGCGGCCGAGCAGCGGGCCGCGGCGCTGGCTCAGGTCGACAAGGAGCTGGTCGCGGCCGGGGTCCTCGACCGCGCGGGCGCCGACGAAGCCGGCAAGGCACTGAAAGCCGAGGTCGAGTTCGAGGTGACCACCTGCCTGCCAACCCAGGCCATCCTGATCAAGTCCTGCCTCGACGACTGCAATTCGTGCGAACCCTCCCGGCGGCGGTCGATCGAGCTCGACCTCGCCCGCCAGGATCTCGAGAACAAGCTCCTGGCCAAGCAGATCGATCTTCTGGAGAAAAGCCAGGAGTACCGCTGCTGTCCGTGCGACAAGGCCGACGAGACCGACGAGACCGAGGACGCCTGAGGCCAACCCGTCGGGGCCCGCGCCCGCGGGCCCCGCTCCACCCTCAGTCCACCACCCGCAGCGTCAGGTTGATCCGGCCCCCCTGCGGCAGCAGCGTCGAGCCGCCGAAGCGGATGCGGTCGATGCCGTGGTAGGCCAGCCGCGCCTCGCCGGCCAAGAGCACCACGTCGCCGCTCTCGAGCAGGATCGAGGCGGTGGGGTCCTTGCGCGCCGGCCCGCCCATTCGGAACAACGCCGGATCGCCGAGGCTGATCGAGAGCACCGGCCAGGAGAAGTCCGCCTCGTCGGCGTCCCGGTGCAGGCCCATGCGCGCCGTGGCGCCGTACCAGTTGACCAGGCAGCAATCCGGGTCGCGCGCCTCCGACGCCAGCGCCCGCCAGACCGCGAGCACCGAAGCCGGGATCGGCGGCCAGGGCGTGCCGGAGGGGTGGCGGTCGACATAGCGATACCCGCTCGCATCGGTATACCAGCCGTAGCGGCCGGCCGAGGTCATCTTCACGCTCATCGGCTTTCCCCACGGCGTCAGCGGCGCGAAGAACGGTGCCGCCTCGGCAACGGCGGCCAGGTCGGCGGCGATCGCCGCCTGCCTCTCCGGCGCGAGCCAGCCTTTATGGATCTCGAAGCCCTTTACCACGTTCATCCGTCCCGCCCCGCCCAAAAAAGCCCGCGCGCCGTCCGGCGGACTGCTTGCAGGCAAAAAACCCGGATCCTATATAGCCTTCCAACCCCGGATCCGCACGGCGCCGTGAGGACCCGGCCCAGGGATACATGCGGGGGCCGAAACCGGACCCGCCATGTGAAATCGCCGCCTGAAAGGAAATCTGCATGTCTAAAGTCATCGGGATCGACCTCGGCACCACCAATTCCTGCGTCGCCATCATGGATGGCAGCCAGGCACGGGTGATCGAGAATTCGGAGGGCGCACGCACGACGCCCTCGATCGTCGCCTTCACCGACGAGGAGCGACTGGTGGGCCAGGCCGCCAAGCGCCAGGCGGTGACCAATTCCGAGAACACGCTGTTCGCCATCAAGCGGCTGATCGGCCGCCGCACCGACGACCCGATGGTCGCCAAGGACAAGGAGATGGTCTCCTACAAGATCGTCCCCGGCCCGAACGGCGACGCCTGGGTCGAGGTCAAGGGCGAGAAGTACTCCCCGAGCCAGATTTCCGCCTTCGTGCTGCAGAAGATGAAGGAAACCGCCGAGAGCTATCTCGGCGAGAAGGTCAGCCAGGCGGTGATCACTGTGCCGGCCTACTTCAACGACGCCCAGCGCCAGGCCACCAAGGACGCCGGCAAGATCGCCGGGCTGGAGGTGCTCAGGATCATCAACGAGCCGACCGCGGCGGCGCTGGCCTACGGCCTCGACAAGCAGGGCTCCAAGACCATCGCGGTCTACGACCTCGGCGGCGGCACCTTCGACATTTCGATCCTGGAGATCGACGAGGGGCTCTTCGAGGTGAAGTCGACCAATGGCGACACCTTCCTCGGCGGCGAGGACTTCGACCTGCGCATCGTCGAATACCTCTCGGGCGAGTTCAAGAAGGAGCACGGCGTCGACCTCACCAAGGACAAGATGGCGCTGCAGCGGCTTAAGGAAGCCGCGGAGAAGGCCAAGATCGAGCTTTCTTCGAGCACCCAGACCGAGATCAACCAGCCGTTCATCTCGATGGATCCCAAGACCCACCAGCCGCTGCACTTCGTGCTGAAGCTGACGCGCGCCAAGCTCGAGAGCCTGGTGGGCGACCTGATCGCGCGGACCATGAAGCCGTGCCAGGCAGCGCTGAAAGATGCCGGGATCGCCAAGTCCGACATCGACGAGGTGGTGCTGGTCGGCGGCATGACCCGGATGCCGAAGGTGGTCGAGGAAGTGACCAAGTTCTTCGGCAAGGACCCGCACAAGGGCGTCAACCCCGACGAGGTGGTGGCGCTCGGCGCCGCGATCCAGGCCGGCGTGCTGCAGGGCGACGTCAAGGACGTGGTGCTGCTCGACGTGACGCCGCTCTCGCTCGGCATCGAGACGCTCGGGCGGCGTTTTCACGCGGCTCATCGACCGCAACACCACGATCCCGACCAAGAAGAGCCAGATCTTCTCCACCGCCGAGGACAACCAGAACGCGGTGACGATCCGGGTGTTCCAAGGCGAGCGCGAGATGGCGAGCGACAACAAGCTGCTCGGCCAGTTCAATCTCGAGCAGATCCCGCCGGCGCCGCGCGGCATGCCGCAGATCGAGGTGACCTTCGACATCGACGCCAACGGCATCGTCTCCGTCAGCGCCAAGGACAAGGGCACCAACAAGGAGCAGAAGATCACCATCCAGGCTTCGGGCGGCCTGAGCGACGCCGACATCGAGAAGATGGTCAAGGAGGCCGAGGAGAACGCCGAGTCGGACAAGGCGCGCCGCGAGCTGGTCGAGGCCAAGAACCAGGGCGAGAGCCTGATCCACGGCACCGAGAAGTCGGTGGCCGAGCACGGCGACAAGGTCGACCCGACCACCGTCGAGGTGATCGAGCTCTCGATCAAGACCCTGAAGGAGGCGATGGAAGGCGACGACGCGGAGAAGATCCGCGCCCGCGCCCAGGACCTGACCGAGGCGGCGATGAAGCTCGGCGAGGCGATCTACAAGGCGCAGGCCGCGGCCGACGCGGCGTCGGCGGAGCCGGGGCCGGAGCCGTCGGCTTCGGGCCAGGACGACGACGTGGTCGACGCCGATTTCGAGGATCTCGGCGAAGACAGCAAGAAGTCCTGATCAGACATGTGACCGGCAGGGATGGCCCTCCCGCAAAGGGGGGCCTTTCTGCCGTTTGAAGGGATACGCTCCGGATGTCGAACCGCGACTTTTACGAGGTGCTGGGGGTCGAGAAAGGCTGCACGGAGGCCGATCTCAAGAAGGCCTTCCGCAAGAAGGCGATGGAGCACCATCCCGACCGCAACCGTCACGACCCCCGCAGCGAGGCGCGCTTCAAGGAGGTCAACGAGGCCTGGGACGTCCTGAAGGACCCGCAGAAGAAGGCCGCCTACGACCGCTTCGGCCACGCCGCCTTCCAGAACGGCCACGGCGCCAGCGCCGGCGGCTTCCGCGGCGGCGCCGCGAACGGCGACTTCGCCTCGGCGTTCTCCGACGTGTTCGACGACCTCTTCGGCGACTTCATGGGCGGGGCCGGCGGCCGGGCGCGTGGCCAGCGCGCGGCCCGCGGCTCGGACCTGCGCTACAATCTGCGGCTGAACCTGGAGGAGGCCTTCCGCGGCAAGCAGGCCACGATCACCGTGCCGTCGAGCGCGCCCTGCGAGGTCTGCCACGGCACCGGCGCCGAGGGCGGCGCCGAGCCCGCCACCTGCCCGACCTGCTCGGGCCACGGCAAGGTCCGGGCGCAGCAGGGCTTCTTCACCGTCGAGCGCACCTGCCCGACCTGCGGCGGCCGCGGCCAGATCATCAAGAACCCCTGCGGCGCCTGCGCCGGCGCCGGACGGGTGCGGCGCGACCGGACGCTGAACGTCAACATCCCGGCCGGGGTCGAGACCGGCACCCGGATCCGGCTGGCCGGCGAGGGCGAGGCCGGCCTGCGCGGCGGACCGGCGGGCGATCTCTACATCTTCATCGAGGTCGCGAGCCACCCGATCTTCGAGCGCGACAACCAGAACCTCTACTGCCGGATTCCGGTCAGCATGACCACCGCCGCGCTCGGCGGCGAGATCGACGCGCCGACGCTGGACGGCGGCAAGACCCGGGTGAAGGTGCCCGCCGGCGTGCAGTCCGGCAAGCAGCTCCGCCTGCGCGGCAAGGGCATGCCGGCGCTGCGCGGCGCCGGGGCGGGCGATCTCTACATCGAGCTCGCGGTCGAGACCCCGGTGAACCTGAGCCACCGGCAGCGGGAGCTGCTGCGCGAGTTCGAGGAGGCCGGCGGGGACAACAGCCCGGAGACGCAGGACTTCTTCAGCAAGGTGAAGGGGTTCTGGGAGGGGATGAAGGGCTGAACGCGCACGGCTGACAATGGGCACCTGGTCGCGGCAGGGCATGTAACGCGCGCTCGTCTCCGGCGCGAAGTGGTTGGCGAGATCGGTTGCGGAAGCTAGATCCGTGGCCGAGCCCTGGAACCGGGAGTTAGTCCATGAGCACGGAGACGAGGACGTACAAGGTCACCCACACCGACGCGGAGTGGCGGCAGCTGCTCACGCCGGAGCAGTACGCGGTGATGCGCGGGCACGGCACCGAGCGGCCGGGGAGCTGCGCGCTGCTGCACGAGAAGCGCCCGGGAGCCTTCGTGTGCGCGGGCTGCGGCACGCCACTCTTCGAAGGCAGGCTGAAGTTCGAGAGCGGGACCGGCTGGCCCAGCTTCAACGAGCCGGTGGCGGGCTCGGTCGAGACAACCACCGACCGCAGCTGGGGGATGCTTCGCACCGAGGTGCATTGCGCCACCTGCGGCAGCCACCTCGGCCACGTCTTCCCGGACGGGCCGCCGCCCAGCGGCCAGCGCTACTGCATCAACGGCGTGGCGCTGGACTTCCGGCCGGCGTGACCGCCGGTCACCGCTAGACTCTGGGCTCGGCGGCGGGCGGGCCGGGCAGCGCCTTGCCTCGCCGCGGCGTCTTGGAACTCGGTGCTGCCCCGGCTAGACGGGAGGCGGTCAGCCCGGAGCAGCCCTTGGACGCCAACCCGAACGTCTCGCCGATGATGGCGCAGTACCTGGAGAACAAGGCGCAGCACCCCGACGCGCTGCTGTTCTACCGGATGGGCGACTTCTACGAGATGTTCTTCGCCGACGCCGAGGCGGCGAGCGCCGCGCTCGACATCGCGCTGACCAAGCGCGGCCAGCACCTCGGCCAGGACATCCCGATGTGCGGGGTGCCGGTGCATGCCGCCGAGGGCTACCTGCTGACGCTGATCCGCAAGGGCTTCCGGGTCGCGGTCTGCGAGCAGATGGAGGACCCGGCCGAGGCCCGCCGGCGCGGGGCGAAGTCGGTGGTGCGCCGCGAGGTGGTCCGGCTGGTGACCCCCGGCACGCTGACCGAGGAGAGCCTGCTCGAGGCGCGGCGGCACAACTACCTCGCCGCCTTCGCGGAGGTGCGCGGTGACGGCGCGTTCGCCTGGGTCGACGTGTCCACCGGCGACCTGACGGTCACCGCCTGTCCCCGGGTCATGCTGGGACCGATGCTGGCGCGGCTCGGGCCCGCGCGAAGTGCTGGTCTCGGAGGCTGCAGGAGGCCGAGCTGCGCGAGCTGGTGGCCGAGGCCGGGGCGGTGGCGACGCCGCTGGCGCGGGCGAGCTTCGACTTCGACCGCCGGCGAGGCGCGGCTCGCCGCGACCTTCAAGGTGGCGACGCTCGACGGCTTCGCCGCCCTGACGCGGGCCGAGGTCGGGGCGCTGGGGGCGATCGTCGACTACCTCGAGCTGACCCAGCGCGGCCGGCTGCCGCTGTTGCGCCCGCCGGTGCGCGAGGGCGCGGGCGGGCAGATGCAGATCGACGCCGCCACCCGGCGGAACCTGGAGCTGACGCGCAGCCTGTCGGGCGGGCGCGAGGGCTCGCTGCTGGCGGCGATCGACCGGACCGTCACCGGGGCCGGCGCCCGGCTGCTCGAGACCCGGCTGAGCGGGCCGTCGACCGAGGTGCGGCTGGTGCGGGCGCGCCAGGACGCGGTGGCGCATTTCCACGAGGCGACCGACGCGGCGCGGGCGGTCGCGCGAGCTGCTGCGCAAGGTGCCGGACCTCGAGCGGGCGCTGTCGCGGCTGGCGCTCGACCGCGGCGGCCCGCGGGATCTCGGCGGCGATCCGCGACGGACTGGCGCAGGCGGAGCGGCTGCGGGCGGCGCTCGACGGCGAGCTGCCGGAGGTGCTGGCGGCGGCGCGGGAGGCGCTGGCCGGGCACGACGAGCTGGTCGGGCCTGCTCGACGCGGCGCTGGTCGCCGAGCCGCCGCACCTGGTCCGCGACGGCGGCTTCGTGGCGGCCGGGTTCGACGAGGAGCTGGACGAGACCCGGCGGCTGCGCGACGAGGGGCGCGGGGTGATCGCCGAGCTGCAGGCCGAATACGTGCGGCGCAGCGGGGTGGGCGCGCTGAAGGTGCGGCACAACAACGTGCTCGGCTACTTCATCGAGACCCCGGCCGGCCACGCCGAGCGGATGCTGAAGCCGCCGCTGAGCGAGCTCTTCGTGCACCGCCAGACCACGGCGAACGCCATCCGCTTCACCACCCTGGCGCTGGCGGAGATCGAGACGAAGATCCTGAACGCCGGCGGCTTCGCGCTGGAGATCGAGAAGCGGATCTTCGAGAGCCTGCGCGCCGCGGTCCTGGAACGCGCCGGGCCGGTGGGCGCCACCGCCAAGGCGCTGGCGGAGATCGACGTGGCCGCGGCGCTGGCCGACCTGGCGCGCGCCCAGGACTGGGTGCGGCCGGAGATCGGCGAGGGCCGGGCGTTCCGGATCGTCGGCGGGCGGCATCCGGTGGTGGAGCAGGCGCTGCGGCGTGCGGGCGGCAGCTTCGTCGCCAACGACAGCGAGCTCGGCGCCGACGGCCCCGAGGCGCGGCCGCTCTGGCTGATCACCGGGCCGAACATGGCCGGCAAGTCGACCTACCTGCGGCAGAACGCGCTGATCGCGCTCCTGGCCCAGATGGGGTCGTTCGTGCCGGCCAGCGCGGCCGAGATCGGCATCGTCGACCAGCTGTTCAGCCGGGTGGGCGCGGCGGACGACCTGGCGCGCGGGCGCTCGACCTTCATGGTGGAGATGGTGGAGACGGCGGCGATCCTGAACCAGGCCGGACCGCGGGCGCTGGTCATCCTCGACGAGATCGGGCGCGGCACCGCGACCTACGACGGCCTCTCGATCGCCTGGGCGGTGCTGGAGCACCTGCACGACGTCAACCGCTGCCGGGCGCTCTTCGCCACGCACTACCACGAGCTGACCGCGCTGGCGGCGAAACTGCCGGGCCTGAGGAACGCCACGGTGGCGGTGCGGGAATGGCAGGGCGAGGTGATCTTCCTGCACGAGGTGATGGAGGGCGCGGCCGACCGCTCCTACGGGGTGCAGGTGGCGCGGCTGGCCGGGCTGCCCGCGGCGGTGGTCGAGCGGGCGCGGGTGGTGCTGGAGGCGCTGGAGCAGGGCGAGCGCGAGGGCGGAGCCAAGGCCAGGGCGCTGGTGGACGACCTGCCGCTGTTCGCGCTGGCGGCGCGGCCGGCCCCGGCACCGGCGGCCGCCTCGGCGGTGGAGGAACGGCTGCGCGCGGTGCTGCCGGACGAGCTCAGCCCGCGCGAGGCGCTGGCGCTGATCTATGAGCTCAAGCGGCTGAGCGCGGGCTGAAACCGCGGTCCACAGGGCAACGGAAACCCCCGACTGGCGACTTCGGCGCAAACGCGCTATATTGACTGCATCGTCCGGTCTTTGCCTCGGGCACGGACGGCAAGGAGATGCTCGCGCTCTTGCCCTTCAGGGAGAGCCGATGCAAGAAAAACCCGCTTTCGCAACCAGATCCTCAGGCACTTGACCCCGGGCGATCTGGAATTGCTCCGGCCGCACCTGACGCTCGAGGAACTGGGCCTGCGCCATCGGCTCGCCGAAGCCGACAAGGCGATCGATCGGGTCTACTTCCTGGAGAGCGGCCTGGCCTCGGTCGTCACCAACATCCGCCACCAGGTGCCGATCGAGATCGGCATCATCGGTCGCGAAGGCCTGACCAACCTGTCGGTGGTGATGGGGACCGACCGCTCGCCGAACGAGACCTTCATCCAGATGCCCGGCCGGGGCTTCAGCATGGAGGCGGACCGGCTGCGCGAGGCTCTGGCGCAGAGCGCATCCCTGGCCCTGGTGATGATGCGCTTTGCCCATGTCTACCTGATACAGGTCGGCTCGACCGTGCTGGCGAACGGCCGCGCCACGGTGACCGAGCGGCTGGCGCGCTGGCTGTTGATGGCGCACGACCGCACCGACGGCGACGAACTGGGCTGACCCACGAGTTCCTGGCGGTGATGCTCGGGGTGCGCCGCTCCGGGGTGACGGTGGCGCTGAAGGACCTGCAACGCCGCGGCCTGACCGCCGGCGGGCGCGGCTACGTCCGCATCCTCAAGCGCGACGGCCTCGAGACCGCCGCCAACGGCTATTACGGCATCGCCGAGGCCGAGATGCGGCGGCTTTTCGGCGACCCGGAGGCGCCCCACCACACGATCCGGTGAGGCTCGGTTCGATTCCGTACCGACTTCCATCTTGCCGGTCTCATGCGCGCGCGGCAAATTTCACCCGTTGTTACGGGGGGATCGTCATGACTCGCGCCGATTTGGACGTCGATACGTCGACCTCTGCGATCTACGGATCGGAGGAACTGGCCTACTTCCAGCGGATCCTCGAAGAGATGTGTACCGAGGTTCGCGGTCCTGACGGACCGCCGAACGCCCGAGAGACTGAGGTCGCAACTGGCCGCGGCGCTGTTCAAGGCCGCGGCGAACGGGGAGCGCGACCACGTGCGCCTGAAACAGCAGGCGCTGCGGGCAATCGCCCCCGGGCCCGACCCCAGGCCGACCGCCGATAGGTGATCGTCGGTACCGCTGACCCCTGATCGGCTCAGCCGCGGCAGCGTTCTCAGGGCGAGCCGGTTCAGTCGCCCTCGCCGCCCGCGAACTCCTGCGGCGGTCGCGGCATTGCCGGGCCGCCCGAGGAGACACCGACCTGCGCCGGCCTCAGCAGCCGGTCGCCGATGGTGAAGCCCGGGTTCATCACCTGGATGATGTCGCCGGCGCGGGTGCCGGGGACCGGCGCCTCGAACATCGCCTGGTGCAGCTTGGGATCGAAGCGCTCGCCCGGCCCCGGCTCGATCTTGACGATCCGGTGCTTGGCGAAGGCGTTGACCAGGTCGCGCTGGGTCAGCTCGATCCCTTCGATCAGCCCGGGCGCGGCGGCGCGGACCGCGTCGGTGACATTGCCGAGCGCCCGGTCGAAGTTGTCGTGCACCGACAGCAGGTCGCGGGCGAAGCGGGTCGCGCCGTAGATCTCGGCATCGCGGCGGTCGCGGTCGGCACGCTTGCGGATGTTCTCGACGTCGGCCAGAGCGCGCAGCAGCCGGTCCTTGAGATCGGCGACCTCCAGGCGCAGCGCCGTCGTCTCGTCCTCGTTGGCGGCCTCGGGCGTGATCTCCTCCTCGAGCACCTCTTCCTCGGGATCGTCGAGGAAGGCATCCTCCAGGTTTTCCATGAGGTCGTGCTTGTTCTTGTGCTTCGCCATCTCGTCCATTCCTGAGCCTAGCCTCGGCTGGAGACCAGCCGCCCGACCAGCTGCGCGGTGTAGTCGACGATCGGGACGATCCGGCCGTAGTTCAACCGGGTCGGGCCGATGACGCCCACCGCGCCGATGATCTTGCGGTCCGCATTCATATAGGGAGACACCACCAGAGAGGAACCCGAAAGTGAGAAAAGCTTGTTTTCCGAGCCGATGAACACCCGCACCCCGTCGCCGCCCTCGCTCAGCTCGAGCAGCTGCGCCAGGTCGCGCTTGCGCTCCAGGTCGTCGAAGAGCTCGCGGATGCGTTCGAGCTGGGCCGCGTCCTCGGCGCCCTCGATCAGGTTGGCGCGGCCGTGCACGATCAGCCGGTCGCGTCCGCCCTCGGGGCCTTCGGCCCAGAGCGCGCTGCCGGCCTCGACCAGGCTGCGCGACAGCTCGTCGAGCTCGGCCCGGCGGCGCGCGATCTCGGCGCTGACCACGCTGCGCATCTCGCCGAGGGTGCGCCCCTGCAGGATGGCGTTGAGAAAGTTCGCCGCGGCGCGCATCGCCGAAGGCGTGAGCCCGGCCGGCGGCACGAAGATCCGGTTCTCGACCTGGCCGTCGGCGGTGACCAGCACCACCAGCGCCCGGTCGGGGCCGAGCGAGACGAACTCGATGTGCTTGATCGGCGCCTCGGACTTCGGCGCCAGCACCAGGCTGGCGCCGTGGGTCAGCCCCGAGAGCATGTCGCCGGCGCGGTCGAGGATCGCGGTGATGTCGCTGGCGCCGCCGCCGAGCGAGCGCTCGATCTCGGCGCGCTCGCTGCCCGAGACGTCGCCGACCTCGAGGATGCCGTCGACGAACAGCCGCAGCCCGAGCTGGGTCGGGATGCGGCCGGCCGAGACGTGCGGCGAATCGAGCAGCCCGAGGTACTCCAGGTCCTGCATCACGTTGCGGATCGTCGCCGGCGACACCCCTTCGCTCAGGGTGCGGGCCAGGGTGCGCGAGCCGACCGGCTCGCCGGACTCCAGATAGGTCTCGACCAGGCGGCGGAACACCTCGCGCGAGCGCTCGTTCAGTTCGGTCAGCGTGGGGCGGGAAGCGGTCAAGGGGCGCTCGGCTCCGGCGGAACTGGCCCAGACTTAGGGGTCGGCCGCCGCCCGGTCAATTCTCCCGCGCCGGACCGCGACTGGACGGCGGCCGGCGCGCGGGCTAAGACGCGGGCTTCGAGGCTTGCCCAAGGAGAGATCGATGCGCCCCTCCGGCCGCGCCGTCGACGCGCTGCGCCCCGTCACCATCGAGACCGGCGTCAGCCGCCATGCCGAGGGCTCGTGCCTGATCCGCATGGGCGACACCCAGGTGCTCTGCACCGCCAGCCTCGAGGAGACGGTGCCGCCGTTCCTGCGCAAGACCGGGCTCGGCTGGGTGACGGCCGAATACGGCATGCTGCCGCGCGCCACCACCACCCGCAGCCGCCGCGAGGCTGCCGCCGGCAAGCAGTCGGGGCGCACCCAGGAGATCCAGCGGCTGATCGGGCGCAGCTTGCGCGCCGGCATCGACCGGGTGGCGCTGGGCGAGCGGCAGATCACCGTCGACTGCGACGTGCTGCAGGCCGACGGCGGCACCCGCTGCGCCTCGATCACCGGCGGCTGGGTGGCGCTGCGGCTGGCGGTGAACCGGCTGCTGAAGGCCGGGGGCATCAAGACCGACCCGCTGACCGCGCACGTGGCGGCGGTCAGCTGCGGCATCTACGGCGGCCAGCCGGTGCTCGACCTCGACTATGCCGAGGACAGCGTCGCCGGGACGGACGCGAATTTCGTGATGACCGACGCCCTGGGCCTGATCGAGGTGCAGGGCAGCGCCGAGGGCGCGACCTTCAGCCGCGAGCAGCTCGACACGCTGATGGACCTCGCCGAGAAGGGGACGGCGGAGCTCGTGGCGGCGCAGAAGGCGGCGCTGGCGTGACACGGCGCTTCGAGGGCGGGCGGCTGGTGGTGGCGACCCACAACGCCGGGCAAGCTCGAGGAGATCGCGGCGCTGCTCGACGGACTACCCGGTCGAGCTGGTCTCGGCGGCGGCGCTGGGACTGCCGGAGCCGGCCGAGACCGAGGAGAGCTTCCTCGGCAACGCCCGGATCAAGGCGCATGCGGCGGCCGCGGCCAGCGGGCTGCCGGCGCTCGCCGACGATTCCGGGATCGAGGTGGACGCGCTCGGCGGCGCGCCGGGCGTCCATACCGCCGACTGGGCCGAGACGGCGGGCGGCCGCGACTTCGTGCAGGCGATGACCCGGACCTGGGAGGCCCTGGAGTAGGTCGCAGGCGCCGGCGCCCCGCACCGCGCGCTTCCGCTGCACGCTGGTGCTGGCCTGGCCGGACGGGCACGACGAGGCGTTCGAAGGCGCCGTCGAGGGCCAGTGCGTCTGGCCGATGCGCGGCGACCGCGGGCACGGCTATGACCCGATGTTCCTGCCGGACGGTCACGACGTGACCTTCGGTCAGATGGACCGCTGGGAGAAGAACCGGATCAGCCACCGGGCCCAGGCCTTCGCCCGGCTGCTGGCGGGTTGCTTTGCCTGAGGGCGCCGGCATCGAGGACTGGCGCGCCGGCGGCTTCGGCGTCTACGTGCACTGGCCGTTCTGCGCCGCCAAGTGCCCCTACTGCGACTTCAACAGCCATGTCCGCGCCGGCGTCGACGCCGCCCGCTGGCAGCGGGCGCTGGCGGCAGAAGTCGCGGCGGCCGCGCGCGAGGTGCCGGGCCGCGTCGTCGATACGGTGTTCTTCGGCGGCGGCACCCCCAGCCTGATGCCGCCGGAGACGGTGGCGGCGGTCATCGCGGCGATCCGCGCCGGCTGGGAGCTGGCGCCGGACGCCGAGATCACGCTGGAGGCCAACCCGACCTCGGTCGAGGCCGGCCGGTTCCGCGGCTACCGCGACGCCGGGGTCAACCGGCTGTCGCTGGGGGTGCAGGCGCTGAACGATGCCGACCTGCGGGCGCTGGGCCGCCGGCACGACACCGCCGAGGCGGTGCGGGCCTTCGAGGTGGCGCGGGCGATCTTTCCGCGGGTCAGCTTCGATCTGATCTACGCCCGCCAGGGCCAGACGCTGGCGGACTGGCGGGCCGAGCTCACGCGCGCGCTCGCGATGGCGATCGACCACCTGTCGCTCTACCAGCTGACGATCGAGCCCGGCACCCGGTTCGGCGATCTGGCCGCGCGCGGCCGGCTGCGCGGACTGCCCGCCACCGAGGACGCCGCCGACATGTACCTCGCCACCGCCGAGATCTGCGCCCGGGCCGGCCTCGCGACCTACGAGATCTCGAACTACGCCCGCCCCGGCGCCGAAAGCCGGCACAACCTCGTCTACTGGCGCTACGGCGACTATGCCGGGATCGGCCCCGGCGCGCACGGCCGGCTGACCCGCACCGGCACCCGCTGGGCGCTGGAGTCGCGACGCAACCCCGAAGCCTGGCTCGACGCCGTCGAGCGCGACGGGACCGGCGTGTCCTCGCGCACCGCGATCGACCCGGCGGACCAGGCCACCGAGCTCCTGCTGATGGGACTGCGCCTGGCCGAGGGCGTCGATCCGGACCGCTACGCCGCGCTGGCCGGCCAGCCCCTGCCGGCGGCCCGCGTCGACGAGCTCCGCACCCTCGGCCTCGCCAGCCTGACCGGCGGCCGCCTGCGCGCCACCGCCGCGGGGCGGCCGCTGCTCGACGCCATGCTGAGACGTCTGCTCGCGGCCTAGCGCGACAGCATCTGGCAGAGGCCGTCGAGCTCCTCGAGCGTCGAGTAGCGGATCCGGAGCTCGCCCGCCTGCTGACCCGGCCGGTGCTCGATGCTGACCTTCAGTCGCAGATTGGCCGCCAGGTCCTCCTCGAGCGCCCGGGTGTCGGCGTCCTTAACCACGGGCCGCGGCGACGGCCGCACCGGCGACGGACCGGCCGCGGCGCTGCGCGCCAGCGCCTCGGTCTGGCGCACCGACAGGTCGCGCTCCACCACCTGCCGCGCCAGCGACTCCGGGTTCGTCGCCGTCACCAGCGCCCGGGCGTGACCGGCGGTCAGCTTGCCCGCGCGCACCAGATCCAGCACCGGGTCGGGCAGGGTCAGCAGGCGCAGCAGGTTGGCGATGTGGCTGCGGCTCTTGCCGAGCGCCTCGGCCAGCCGCTCCTGGGTATGGCCGAAGCGGTCCATCAGCTGGCGGTAGCCCTGCGCCTCCTCCATCGGGTTCAGGTCGGCGCGCTGGATGTTCTCGATGATCGCGAGCTCCAGCACCTCGGTATCGCTCAGCTCGCGCACGATCGCCGGCAGCTCGTGGATGCCCGCCAGCTGCGCCGCCCGCCAGCGCCGCTCGCCGGCGACGATCTGGTACTGGTCGCCATCGACCGGATGCGGCCGCAGGATCAGCGGCTGGATCACGCCCTTCTCGCGGATCGAGGCGGCCAGATCCTGCAGCTCCTTGTCGTCGAAGTCGCGCCGGGGCTGGTTCGGGTTCGGCCGGATCCGCTCGATCGGCACCGCGTTCGCCGGCCCCGCGCCCGCTTCCCGCCGCGGCGCCTCGTCGATGGTGGCGACATCGGCCAAAAGTGCCGACAGCCCGCGTCCCAGACCCTTCCTGTCCATGCTCCGACCTCCGCTCAGACCGTCTCGACCAGGCCGCGCGCCGCCCGCATCCGCGCCAGCAGCTCGCCCGCCAGGCGCTGGTAGGCGAGGCTGCCGCTCGAAGAGCGATCATAGATCAACGCCGGCATCGCGTGCGACGGCGCCTCGCTGAGGCGAACGTTGCGCGGGATCATGGTGTCGTAGACCAGCGTTCCCAAGTTCTCTCTCACGTCGGCAGCGACCTGTCCGGACAAGTTATTGCGTTTGTCGTACATCGTCAACACAATACCTTGTATCTTGAGCCGCGGATTGGAGCTGGACCGCACCGTCTGCACCGTCCGCATCAGCTGCGACAGGCCCTCGAGCGCGAAGAACTCGCACTGCAGCGGCACCAGCACCGAATTCGCCGCCACCAGGGCATTGATCGTCAAGAGGTTGAGCGACGGCGGGCAATCGATCAGCACGTAGTCCTGGTCCCGGACGTCCGCGTGGCCACCCGTCAACGCCTCCTGCATCTTGTGGAGCCGCTTGGGGTCGGACACCATATCGACGTCCGCCGAGCTCAAGTCGGGCGTTGCGGGGATGATCCGCAGGTTCGGGACGACGGTCTCATAGGTCTGAAACGCCGCCGGATCGTCGCTGAAGAGCAGGTCGTAGGCGGTGAAGCCGCGCGTCGCCAGCGGGATCCCGAGCCCGGTCGAGGCGTTGCCCTGCGGATCGAGGTCGATCACCAGCACCCGGTTGCCGAGCGCCGCCAGCGCCGTGCCGAGGTTGATCGCGGTGGTGGTCTTGCCGACCCCGCCCTTCTGGTTGGCGATGGCCAGGACATGGGTTTCGGGCCGGGGTTCAGACACGGTCGATCGCTCCGATTTCCACTATTGCCGCCTTCTGCTCGGTCAGACTTGGATGGATTCTTTTTTCGAAACGCCAAGGCGCCGTGGCGTCCGCGATTTCCTTATGCACCGTCTCGCCCTTGGGAAACAAGCCAATACCCCCGGGGCGGCGATGTTTTTCCGCCATCCCGAGCAGCACGGTCAGCGGCGCCAGCGCCCGAGCCGAGACGACGTCGGCGCCCTGCGGCGGCAGCGCCTCGATCCGTCGGTCGAGGACGGTCACGGCCAGGCCGGTAGCCCGCGCGACGCTGCTCGAGAAACGCCGCCTTGCGCTGGTCGCTCTCGACGAGCCGCACCTCCAGTCCGGGCGCCTGCTCGGCCGCGAAGGCAGCGATCACCAGCCCCGGGAACCCGGCGCCGGACCCGAGGTCGAGCCAGAGCCGGGCGTCCGGCGGCCGCAAGCCGCCAGAGCTGGGCCGAGTCGGCGAAATGCCGGCACCAGGCGTCGTCGAGGCTCGATCGCGAGACCAGGTTGATCCGCGGGTTCCACTTCCGCAGCAGCGCCAGATGCGTCTCGCACCGCGCCATTGTTTCACGTGAAACATCGAAGGCGGCGCGAAACCCCTCGGCGCCCTCGATCCTCACCGGACCGCGACGCTCGCCGGCTCCCGCCTGGCCTGTTCCCGGCGCGCCCGCAGCAGGATCAGCGTCAACGCGGCCGGGGTCATCCCCTCGATCCGCGCTGCCTGGCCGAGGTTGTCCGGCCGCACCAGTTCCAGCTTGCCGCGCAGCTCGTTCGAAAGCCCCGGGACCCCGGCGTAATCGAGCGACGGCGGCAGCTCCACCCCGGCGTCCCGTTGCAGCCGAGCCACCTCTTGCGCCTGCCGCACCAGGTACGGCGCATAGCGCGCCTCGCGCTCCAGTTGCGCCAGAATCTCCACCTCCAGTCCCGCCAGCTCCGGAAACGCCCCCCGCACCGCGTCGAGCCCCAGGTCCGGGTAGCCGAGGAACGCGAAGGCGCTGTGCCGCACCCCGTCCTGGTTCACCGCCAGCCCGCGTTCCGCGGCCTGCGCCGGCGACAGCGTCAGCCCCTCCGCCAACGCTCGGGCCGCGTCCAGCGCCGCGCGCTTGCGCTCGAACGCGATCCGCCGCGGCTCACCGACGCATCCTGCCGCGACTCCCAGCGGCGTCAGCCGCTGGTCGGCGTTGTCGGCCCGCAGGTGCAGGCGATACTCGGCCCGCGAGGTGAACATCCGGTAGGGTTCCGACACCCCCCGCGTCACCAGGTCGTCGATCATCACCCCGATATAGGCCTCGTGGCGCTCCAGCACGACCGCCGGCCTCTCCAGCGCCCGCGCCGCGGCGTTCAGCCCGGCGACCAGTCCCTGACCGGCGGCTTCCTCATAGCCGGTCGTGCCGTTGATCTGTCCGGCGAGGAACAGGCCGCGCAGGTTCTTCACCTCCAGCGTCCGGTCCAGAGCCCGTGGGTCGACATAGTCGTACTCGATTGCGTAACCCGGCTGGGTTATCCGTGCGTTTTCCAGACCTTGGATGGTGCGGACATAGGTCTCCTGAACCTCCGCAGGCAGCGAGGTCGAAATGCCGTTGGGATAGACAATCGGATCGTCGAGCCCCTCGGGTTCCAGGAAAACCTGATGCGCATCCTTCTCCGCGAATCGCACCACCTTGTCCTCGATCGACGGGCAGTAGCGCGGCCCGACTCCGGCAATATGCCCGCCGTACATCGCCGATCGGCCGAGGTTGCAACGGATGATCGCATGCGTCCGGTCGTTGGTCCGGGTCACCCCGCACCCGACCTGCCGCAACACCGGCCCGCGCGACAGGAACGAGAACATCTCCGGCTCGGGATCACCGGGCTGCGTCTCGACCGCATTCCAGTCGATCGTCCGCCCGTCGAGGCGCGGCGGGGTCCCGGTCTTCAGCCGGCCGAGCGGCAGCGCCAGTTCCTCGATCCGCGCGGCCAGGCGGACCGAGGCGGGGTCGGCGACCCGCCCCGCCGGACGCGACACCTCGCCCAAATGGATCACGCCCCGCAGAAAGGTGCCGGTCGTCAGGACCACGCAAGGGGCGCGCAGCCGGGTGCCATCGGCGAGCGCAACGCCTGCGATCTCCCCCCCTTCAACCATGAAGTCAACGACTTCGCCCTCAATCACCGCGATATCCGGCCGCTCCCGGAATGCCTGCTGCACCGCGTCCCGGTAGCGCGCCCGGTCGGCCTGCACCCGCGGTCCCTGCGCCGCCGGCCCCTTGCGGCGGTTGAGCAGCCGAAACTGGATCCCGGCCAGATCCGCCGCCCGCCCCATCACCCCGTCAAGCGCATCGATCTCCCGGACGATATGCCCTTTGCCGAGCCCGCCGATGGCCGGGTTGCACGACATCTCCCCGAGCCGGTCGAAGCGGTGCGTCACCAGCGCCGCGCGCGCTCCCATGCGCGTCGCCGCCATCACCGCCTCGGTCCCGGCGTGGCCGCCGCCGACCACGATCACGTCGAAGTCGCGATGTTTCACGTGAAACAGTCCCCTATTTCCCGAGACAGAAGCTGTGGAAGATCACGTCGAGAACGGCCTCTACATCCACCTTCCCGACCAGGGAATCAAGCGCGCGCAAGGCGTCGCGCAGCTCCTCCGCCACCAGCTCGACCCGCGCCTCGGGCCGCCCGAGTTCGGCCAGCGCCGCGGCCGTCCGCGCCGCCGACCGCTCGATCGCCTGGCGCTGGCGTTCGTGCGACACCGTCCCGGCACCCGACGCCCGCCGCTGCAACACCGCCTCGATCCGCGACAGCAGCCCGTCGATCCCCGCCCCGGTCAAGCCCCGACACCGCCTCCTCCGACAGCTCGCTCCGCAGATCGCCCTTGGCAAGCACGACGACGTCTCCGGCCTCGCGTTCAACCCCCAGGCGATCGCTCTCGGCAATCTCGTCGACGAGAAACACCCGCAGGTCGGCCTGCGCCGCGCGCTCGCGGGCACGCTCGACCCCGAGCGCCTCGAGCTTGCCGCCCGCCGCGCGCAGCCCCGCCATGTCGAGCAGCGTCAGCGGCAGCCCGCCCAGATCCATCCGCACCTCGATCACGTCGCGCGTGGTCCCCGCCACCTCCGAGGTCAGCGCCGCCTCGCGTCCAGCCAGGGCATTCAGGAGCGTCGACTTGCCGACATTCGGCCGCCCGACCAGCGCCACCTCGAAGCCCTCGCGCAGGCGCTCCGCCATCCGGCTGCCGGCGAGCTCACGCTGCATCGCCCCGAGGGTTTCCGAGAGGTCCTGGCGAACCGCGCCGAGCAGCTGGTCCGGCAATTCCTCGTCGGCGAAGTCGATCGTCGCCTCGACATAAGCCAGCGCCCGGGTCAGCCGACCAGCCCCACGCCGCCGCCAGCCGGCCCAGCGCACCGCCCATCACCGCCACCGCCTGCCGCCGCTGCCCGGCGGTTTCCGCCGCGAGCAGATCGCCCAGCCCCTCGACCTGCGAGAGGTCGAGCCGGCCGTTCAGCAGCGCCCGCCGGGTGAACTCTCCCGGCTCGGCCAGCCGCAGCCCCTCCACCGCACCCAGCGCATCCAGCACCCCGCCCACCGCGGCAGGGCTGCCATGCAGCTGCAGCTCCGCCACATCCTCGCCCGTGAAACTGTGCGGTCCGGCAAAGCCCAGCAGCAGCGCCTGGTCCAGCCGCTCGCCGCTCCGCGGATCGCTCAGCCAGCGTACCGTCGCGGTCCGGTCCGGGGCAATCCCCCCCGCCAGCAGCGCCACCGCCTCCAGGGCCTTCGGCCCGGAGACCCGCACCACCGCCACACCCGCCCGTCCACGCGCCGTGGCTTGGGCAAAAATAGTTTCGCCCATGACGCAAGTCAAATCAAAGTATAGACGGATTAACTATTCATCGACTCAAAGAATTCAGAGTTGGTCTTCGTCTGCTTCAGCTTACCGAGCAGGAACTCGATGGCATCCGTCGTCCCCATCGGGTTCAGAATCCGCCGCAAGACGAACATCTTCGTCAGATCCACCTTGTCGACCAGCAGCTCTTCCTTGCGCGTCCCGGACTTCAGGATATCCACCGCCGGGAACACCCGCTTGTCCGCGATCTTCCGATCGAGCACCAGCTCGGAGTTGCCGGTCCCCTTGAACTCCTCGAAGATCACCTCGTCCATCCGGCTGCCGGTATCGATCAGCGCCGTCGCGATGATGGTCAGCGACCCGCCTTCCTCGATATTCCGCGCCGCGCCGAAGAACCGCTTCGGCCGCTGCAGCGCGTTGGCATCGACACCGCCGGTCAGCACCTTGCCGCTCGACGGCACCACGGTGTTGTAGGCCCGCCCCAGCCGGGTGATCGAATCGAGCAGGATCACCACGTCGCGCTTGTGCTCGACCAGGCGCTTGGCCTTCTCGATCACCATCTCGGCCACCGCCACGTGCCGGGTCGCCGGCTCGTCGAAGGTCGAGGCCACCACCTCGCCCTTCACCGAGCGCTGCATGTCGGTGACCTCCTCCGGCCGCTCGTCCACCAGCAGCACGATCAGGAAGCACTCCGGGTGGTTCTTCTCGATCGAGGCGGCGATGTTCTGCAGGATCACCGTCTTGCCGGTGCGCGGCGGCGCCACGATCAGCCCGCGCTGGCCCTTGCCGATCGGCGCCACCAGGTCGATCACCCGCGTGGTCTTGTCCTTGATCGTCGGATCCTCGACCTCCAGGTTCAGCCGCTCGTCGGGATAGAGCGGCGTCAGGTCGTCGAAGTTCACCTTGTGCCGGGCCCGCTCGGGGTCCTCGAAGTTGATCCGGCTGACCTTGACCAGCCCGAAATAGCGCTCGCCGTCCTTCGGCGCCCGGATCACCCCCTCGACGGTATCGCCGGTGCGCAGCGCGAACCGGCGGATCTGGTTGGGGCTGACATAGATGTCGTCCGGCCCGGCCAGGTAGTTGGCCTCGGGCGAGCGCAGGAAGCCGAAGCCGTCCTGCAGCACCTCGAGCACACCGTCGCCGGAGATCTCGACGCCTTCCTCGGCCATGTCCTTGAGGATGGCGAACATCATGTCGCCCTTGCGCATCGACGATGCGTTCTCGATCTCCAGCTCCTCGGCGAGCTGCAGCAGATCGACGGGGCTCTTGGCTTTCAGGTCGGCGAGCGAAAGCTGCTCGAAATCAGTGGATAAATCCATCGGGAAACTCAAACGCCTCGGGGAGGGGAATGGGGAACGTGTGCCGGATGCTCGGATGATCCGCGTTTCGTTCTCCCTTGTCACAACTGCGCAGGCATGTCAAATCCCTAAATCCCCTCAGAACGGCCGCACGATCACCATGATCACGATCACGATCAGCGCCAGGGTCGGCAGCTCGTTCATCAGCCGGTAGGTGCGGCCAGAAATCCGGTTTCGATCTGCGGCGAAGTCCTTGCGCCGCCGCGCCAGCCAGTGATGAAACCAGGTCAGCACCAGCACCGCGGCGAGCTTGACGTAGATCCAGCGCTCGCCGCCCCAGGCCACCACACCCGGCGTCGCCGCCAGCGCGATCCCGAACACCCAGGTCGCGATCATCGCCGGGTTCATGATCGCCCGCAGCAGCTTGGCCTCCATCACCTTGAAGGTCTCCGACAGCTCCGTCCCCGGCACCCCGCGCTCGGCGTGGTAGACGAAGAGCCGGGGCAGGTAGAACAGTCCGGCCATCCAGGCGATCACGGCCATCACGTGCAGGGCCTTTGTCCAGGGATAGAGGGCGGTCATGACGTCCTGCACGGGAGATCTCCGGGCTGCTCTCATTGCGCCTCTAGCATGGCTCCGGCGAGGCGCAAACCCGGCGACATCCTTCTCTTCTCGGTAAAGGAATCTTGAAAATGGATGAAGAGGTTAGGTGTGGGAATTCCGGGGATTAACTTTTGGAGATCTTTTCCCACAAGGTTTTCCACAGGCTGCGAGACGAGGAAGCGGAGCATTGCATACAACCTAAGGTTGCAACGCCATAAGAAAAACACAATATTTTCAATTGGTTGAAAAACTGCGTTTTCGTTGTCCACAGCCCTCGACTCGCCGATCTGCCCCCGGCTCGGGACCGCGACTCAGACTTATCCCAAGGCGCCCGGTCGTTAACGGAATTGTCCCGCGGGCTGTGGATGGCCTGCCCGGCTCCGTGCATGAATCTGGCTGCCCTCGCTTCTCCCCGGACTGCGCCGGGGTTCTTCCCGGCTTATCCACCGAACTATCCCGAGGAATCTTCGTGCGCTGCCGCGTCGCTATCCGCCGCCGGCGCCGCGCGCCGCTTGCGTCGGACCGGTGCGCGGGGCAAAAGTCGCGGCCGATGCCCCCGGACACACCGATTGGCCCGATGACCGCCCCGCTGATTCTCGCCTCGCGCTCCGCGGCGCGGGCGGCGCTGCTGCGCCAGGCGCGGGTCGCCTTCGAAGCTGTGCCCCGCGGCGGTGGACGAGGCCGCCGTGAAGGCCGGAATGCTGGCCGAGGCGGCACCGGCGCGCGACATCGCCGACGCGCTGGCCGAGCTCAAGGCGCATCGGGTGGCCGCGCGCCTGCCCGAGCGGCTGGTGCTCGGCGCCGACCAGGTGCTGGTCTGCGACGGCCGGCTCTTCGACAAGCCGCGCGACCTCGACGAGGCGCGGCGGCAGCTCGAGGCGCTGCGCGGCCGCAGCCACGAGCTCTTAGCGGCGGCGGTGGTCTTCGAGGCCGGCCGCCCCGTCTGGCGGCACATCGGCCGGGCGCAGCTGCAGATGCGCCCGTTCAGCGACGCCTTTCTCGATGCCTACCTGCGCGCCGAGGGCTGCGACCTGCTCGCGACCGTCGGCGCCTACCGGCTCGAATCCGGCGGAGCGCAGCTCTTCAGCCGGGTGCAGGGGGACTACTTCTCGATCCTCGGCCTGCCGCTGCTCGAGCTGCTGGGGTTCCTGCGCAGCCGCGGGATCTGCAGCGAATGAACGGCGCGCCGCTCCTCGCCGGCGTGATCGGCTGGCCGATCGGCCATTCGCGCTCGCCGCGGCTGCACGGGCACTGGCTGCGCCGCTACGGCATCGACGGCTACTATATTCCGATCGCGCTGCCGCCCGAGAGCTTCGCCGCGGGCCTGCAGGCCCTGGCGAGCCTCGGCTTCCGCGGCGCCAACGTCACGATCCCGCACAAGGAGGCGGCGCTGGCGCTGGCCGCGACCGCGACGCCGCGCGCCGCGGCGGTCGGCTCGGCCAATACCCTCAGCTTCGCCGCCGACGGCTCGATCCACGCCGACAGCACCGACGGCTACGGCTTCCTCGAAAGCCTGCGCCAGGAGGCGCCCGGCTGGACCGCGGCGGCAGGCCCGGCCCTGGTGCTCGGCGCCGGCGGCGCGGCGCGGGCGATCGTCGAGGCGCTGCTCGCCGAGGGCGCGCCGGAGGTGCGGCTCGCCAACCGCACCCGCGGTCGCGCCGAGGTCCTGCAGGCGCATTTCGGCCCGCGGATCGTGGTGCTCGACTGGTCGGAGGCGGCCGACGCCGCGGCCGGGGCGGCGACCATCGTCAACACCACCTCGCTCGGCATGGCGGCAGGCGCCGAGCTGCCGCTCCGGCTCGAGCGGATCGATCGCGCGGCGCTGGTCGCCGACATCGTCTACGGTGCCGAGCCGACGGCGCTGGTCGCCGCGGCGCGCCGGCAGGGCCTGACCGCGGTCGACGGGCTCGGCATGCTGTTGCACCAGGCGGTCCCCGGCTTCGAGCGCTGGTTCGGCCGCCGGCCGGAGGTCGACGCGGCGCTGCGCGCCGCGGTGCTGGCGCCGTGACCCGATGACGGCGCGGCCCTACCGCCTCGGCCTCACCGGATCGGTCGGCATGGGCAAATCCACCACCGCCGGCTTCTTCGTCGAGGCCGGGGTGCCGGTCTGGGACGCCGACGCGGCCGTGCACCGGCTCTATGCGCCCGGCGGCGCCGGCGCGGCCGCGCTGGCCGATCTCGTGCCGGCGGCGGTCGCGGGCGGGGCGGTGGATCGCGAGCGGCTGCGGGCGGCGCTGGCCGAGGCGCCGGACCTGCTCGCCCGGATCGAGGCGCGCATCCACCCGCTGGTCGAGGCCGACCGGCGGGCCTTCGAAGCCGCCCACCCGGAGGCAGACCTCGTCCTCTTCGACATCCCGCTGCTCTTCGAGACCGGGGCCGAGCGCGGGCTCGACGGCGTGCTGGTGGTGACCGCGCCGGCGGCGGTGCAGCGGGCGCGGGTGCTGGCGCGACCCGGCATGACCGAGCCGATGCTGCAGCGGATCCTGGCGCGGCAGCTGCCGGATGCCGAAAAGCGCTCCCGCGCCGATTTCGTCATCGCCACCGACCGGGGCATCGACGCCGCACGCGCCGATGCCCTATCCTTGCTCGACCGGATCAGGGCGGAGCGGACCCTTGCGTGAGATCGTGCTGGATACCGAGACCACCGGCCTCGATCCCGACACCGGCGACCGGATCGTCGAGATCGGGGCGGTGGAGCTCGTCAACCACATGCCCACCGGCCGCAGCTTCCATCGCTACATCAATCCCCAGCGCGACGTGCCGCGCGGAAGCCGTGGCCGTGCACGGGCTGAGCGCGGCGTTCCTCGGCGACAAGCCGGTGTTCGCCGCCATCGCCGCTGAGTTCGCCGCCTTCCTCGGCGACGCCCGGCTGGTGATCCACAATGCCGCCTTCGACATCAAGTTCCTGAACGCCGAGCTCGGCTGGGCCGGGCAGGCCAGCCTGCCCTGGGCGCGGGCGGTGGACACCCTGGAGCTGGCGCGGCGGCGGTTTCCCGGGGCGCAGAACAGCCTCGACGCCCTCTGCCGCCGCTTCGGCGTGGACAATTCCGGCCGCGACAAGCACGGCGCCCTGCTCGATTCCGAGCTGCTGGCCGAGGTCTACCTCGAGCTGATGGGCGGCCGGCAGCCGGACCTGGTGCTGGGCGTCATCGCCGCCGGCGCGGCGGCGGCCGACGGCGGCGCCTGGAGCCCCCCGCCGCGCCCGCACCCGCTGCCGCCGCGGCTCAGCGCAGCCGAGGCCGAGGCCCACGCCCGCTTCGTCGCCGAACTCGGCGCCGGCGCGCTCTGGGCGCAAGTGTAGCCAGACGGAAACCAGATGCGTTCCATACGCATACCATGCGGACAAAACCACAGCATTTCAGTCGGTTGATTGCCGCACAGCGGCGGCGTCAGCCTCAGGCCTGCGCAGGCGTATTCGCCGCCTCGGCCTGTCGCCGCGCGATCTCGGCGCGATAGAGCGCCAGGAAATCGACCTGCTCGAGGTTCAGCGGCGGGTAGCCCCCGTCGCGGGTAACGTCGCTGACGATGCGCCGCAAATACGGGAAGATCAGCCGCGGGCACTCGATCATCAAGAGCGGATGCAGCTGCTCGCCCGGCACGTTCTGGATCAGGAACAGCCCGGCATAGTCGAGTTCGAGGATGAAGACCTGCGCCTCGGCCAGCTTGGAATCGACCTTGAGCTTCAGCGCCACCTCGTAGCGGTCGCCGGGCTTCTGTTGGGCGTCGATGTTCACCTGGACCCGGATGTCCGGCTTGCCCTCGGAGGAGGCGATGCCCTTCTGCACCGCGATGTTCTCGAACGAGAGGTCGCGCACGTACTGGGTTAGGATCTGCAGCCTGGGGGCAGCCGCCGGCGCCGCGCCGTTGCCGTTGGTTTCTTCAGCCATGGGATGCTCTGCCCCCTTTCTCGGTCCGGTCGCGCGCGGGTCTAGCACGGCTGCCCGCGCCCCACAACGCGTCAGGAATTCGGCCTGGTCCAGCCCGAGCTGCCCTGGCGCCGCGGTCGGTCGGCCTCGTCGACGATCTCGTACTCGGTCTCGATGGTGTCGGCCGGCCCCGGCCCGGCCCGGCGCCCGGCATGGACGAAGGTGGCCGCCTGTACGGTCAGCCGCGAGGCGCCCCAGCGGATCACCTGCGCCCGCACCGCCGGGATCAGCAGCAACAGCCCGACGCTGTCGGTAAAGAACCCCGGCGTCAGCAGCAGCACCCCGGCCACCAGGATCAGCGCCCCGTGGGCGATCGGCCCCACCGGGTCACCGCCGGCCTCGAGGCTGGCGCGCAGCCGGTCCAGCGCCCGCATCCCCTGCTGGCGCATCAGCGCGGTGCCGGCGACCGCCGTCAGCACCACGATCGCCAGGGTGGGAAGGAGGCCGATCGCACCGCCCACCTTGATGAAAAGCGCGATCTCGATGATCGGCACCGCCACGAAGATCAGGAAAAGCCACTTCGCCACATCGTGATCCCCCGTCCGCCGGGCCCGTCCGATGGACTTCGGCCCTCCGAACTCCTTACATAAGACCTACAACCATGGGCCGCCATCGCCTGGGTCGGAAAAGTGAAAGGTTGGCCGATGGGCTCGCAGATGATCCAGATCATTATCCTTGCCGGCATCGCGCTCTTCCTCATCCTGCGGCTTCGCAACGTTCTGGGGACCCGCGAGGGATTCGAGAAACCCCAGGAGATGACCCCCCCGGCACCGACCCGCCGCCGCGACCGGCCTTTCGACGTCATCGAGGGCGGCTCGGCCGACCCCGACATCGCCGACGTCACCGACCCCGAGAGCGCCACCGGCAAGGCGCTGGCCGAGATGAAACGTGTCGACCGCGATTTCAACGTCGCCGAGTTCTCGCACGGGGCGCGCGCGGCCTACGAGATGATCGTCATGGGCTACGAGAGCGGCGACCTGGAGTCGCTGCGCCAGTACCTCTCGCCCGAGGTCTACGACAGCTTCGCCGTGGCGGTCGAGGCGCGCAAGGCCAAGGGCTACACCGTCGAGGCCAGCTTCGCCGGGGTCCGCGAGGTCAAGCTGGTCGAGGCCCGCTTCGATCCGGCCAGCAACGAGGGCGACATCACCATGCGCTTCGTCGGCGAGCTCACCTCGGTGGTGCGCAACCCGGAGGGCCGCATCGTCGAGGGCGCCCCGAACGAGCTCAAGCAGCAGAAGGACGTCTGGACCTTCACCCGCGACATGGCCTCGGACAATCCCAACTGGCTTTTGACCGGAACCGGCGGCTGAAGGCCGGATCGCGGGCTGCAGCATGGCCGGGCGCAGGCGGCGCGAGCTGTCGCCGGAGGACCGGCGGCTCTGGGAGCAGATCGCCGCGACCGCCACGCCGCTGAGGCCCGAAGCCGCCCCGCCGCCCGACGCCGGGTCTGAGCCGACCGCTCGCGGAAATCACGCCCTGCACCCCGCCCGAGCGCCCTGCCGGCCCGGCTGCCGCAGCGCGCCGTCGCCGCGCGTCAGCTTCGACCTGGCGCCGGACCCGCACGGCGCGCTGCAGCGCGCCCATCCGCACATGGACCGCCGCCGCTTCGACAAGCTGCGCCGCGGCCGCCTCGAGCCGGAGGCGCGGCTCGACCTGCACGGCATGACCTCCGAGCGCGCCCATGCCGCGCTCGCCGCCTTCATCGCCGGCGCCGAAGCCCGCGAGCTGCGGCTGGTCCTCGTCATCACCGGCAAGGGCCGCGCCGACGACGCCCAGGCCGGGCCGCGCCGTCACGGCATCCTGCGCCACAGCGTGCCGCACTGGCTCGCCGGCCCGCCGCTGGCCGCGCGCATCCTGCAGGTCGCCCCGGCGCACCAGCGCCACGGCGGCGCCGGAGCGCTCTACGTCTACCTCCGCCGCCGCCGGTCGATCTGACGCCGTTCAGGATCCGCCGGCGTTCGGGAAAAACAGCTGCTGGCCGTCGATCTTGTAGCCGGCGATGGCCTGCTGGCCTTCGGGCGAGACCAGCCAGTCGATGAAGGTCTGGCCCAGCTCGGCCTTGACCGTCGGGTATTTCGCCGGGTTCACCAGGATCACCCCGTACTGGTTGAAGAGCGCCGGATCGCCCTCGGAGAGGATGGCCAGGTCGCCCTTGTTCGCGAAGCTGATCCAGGTGCCGCGGTCGGTCAGCGCATAGGCCGGCAGTTCGGCAGCGATGTTCAGCGTCGCGCCCATGCCGCTGCCGGTCTCGCGGTACCAGTCGCCCTCGGGCGTGATCCCGGCCTTGGCCCAGAGCGCCTTCTCGGCCTGGTGGGTGCCCGAATCGTCGCCGCGCGAGGCGAAGGTAGCCTGCGCCGTGGCGATCGCGGTCATCGCCGCCACCGCGCTGCCGGTGGCGCGCACGTGCGCCGGGTCGCCCGAGGGGCCGACGATGATGAAGTCGTTGTACATCACCGGGTAGCGCTTCACCCCCCAGCCCTCGGATACGAACTTCTCTTCGGCCGGCCGCGCGTGGACGAAGACGACGTCCGCATCGCCGCGCTTGCCGGTCTCCAGCGCCTGGCCGGTGCCCTGCGCCACCACCCGGACCTCGATGCCGGTGTGCGCCTCGAAGATCGGCAGCAGATAGGCGAAGAGCCCCGAGTTTTCCGTCGAGGTGGTCGAGGCGACGGTGATGAAGTCCTTTGCCGCCGCGGGCAGCGCCGCCATCGCCAGTGCCAGCCCTACCACGAGAGCGCGAAGTCGCGTCATCCATCCCTCCTTGTCCGCTTCACCAGATCAGTTCCCCGGCCAGGAAGGCCCGCGCCTCCGGCGAGCGCGGCCGGGCGAAGAAGTCGCTCGCCGGGCCGCTCTCGAGCAGCCGCCCCCGGTGCAGGAAGGCCACGTCCTCGGCCAGCCGCCGCGCCTGGGCCAGGTCGTGGGTGGTCATCACCACCGTCATGCCCTGCGCGGCGAAGTCGCGGACCATGGCCTCGATGCTCAGGGTCGCCGCCGGATCGAGCGAGGCGCAGGGCTCGTCGAGGAACAGGCATTGCGGCTTCAGCGCCCAGGCCCGGGCCATGGCCAGCCGCTGCTGCTCGCCGCCCGACAGCAGCCGCGCCGGCCGCCCCGCCAGCGGCTCCAGGCCGAAGCGCGCCAGCGTCGCGTCCCGCCGCAGGCGCCGGAGCGCGCGGGGCAGGCCGGCCAGCGCCAGCGCGTGCTCGAGATTGCCCCTGACCGAGCGCCGCAGCAGCACCGGCCGCTGGAACACCATCCCCTGCGCCCGCGCCGCCTGCTCGGGAACGGCCCAGAGCACGCGCCCCTCGCTCGGATCGATCAGCCCGTGGCAGAGCCGCAGCAGCAGGCTCTTGCCGGCACCGTTCGGCCCGAGGATCATGAGCCGCCGCCGCGGCCGCACCACCAGGTCGATCCCCTCCAGCAGCCGCACCTCTCCGGCCGCGTAGCCGACGCCCTCGAGGCGCAGCGGCAGGATCGACGGCTCGGCCCTCATCCGAAGGCCCGCCGCGACCAGCGGCCCAGGCCGTAGGCCCCGGCATTGATGGCGAAGGTGAGCGCGAGCAGGATCAGCCCGAGCGCGATCGCCAGCCCCAGCTCGCCCCGGCTGGTCTCCAGCGAGATCGCCGTCGTCATGGTGCGGGTATGGCCGGCGATGTTGCCGCCGACGATCAGCACGGCGCCGACCTCGGCGCTCGCCCGCCCGAAGCCGGCCATCACCCCGGTCAGCAGGCCGTAGCGCCCGTCCCAGAGCAGCGTCGGCACCGCGCGCGACCGCGACGAGCCGAGCGAGCGCAGCTGCTCGCGGTACTCGGCCCAGAGCTCCTCGGTGACGCTCCGCGTCAGCGACACCACGATCGGCAGGATCAGCACCGCCTGCGCGACCACCATCGCCCCGGGCGTGAACAACAGCCCCAGCCCGCCGAGCGGCCCCGAGCGGGAGAGCAGCAGGTAGATCGCCAGCCCGGCCACCACCGGCGGCAGCCCCATCAGGGCATTGAACGCCACCACCACGGCGGCGCGGCCCGGAAACCGTGCCATCGCCAGCCCCGCGCCCAGCGGCAATCCGATCGCGCAGGCGGCGATCAGCGCGGTCAGGGTCACGCCGAGCGACAGGCGGATGATCTGCACCAGCTCCGGATCGCCCGAGGCGATCAGGCCGAGCGCCGTGCCGAAAGGTCCGTGCACGACTGACGCTCCCCCCAGATTCCGCGGTCGACTCTGGGCGGAATGCCTTCGCCATGCAACGGTCTTGCCGCCGGGCGGCGCGTGGGTCCATAGAGTTGCGAGATCAACGGGAGGCGGCAATGAGCGTCGGCAGCCAATCCCTGCGTCCGCATGAGGTCGCCACCGACCGGCCGCTGCGCGCCGACGCGGCGCTGACCTTCATCGGCACGATCCGCACGCCCTGGACCGACCGCGCCGACTGCCCGCGGCAGGGGCAGCCGGACGGGCCGGAGTGCCGGTTGCTGCTCGAGCCGCCCTGGGACGCGGCGCTCGACGGCATCGAGGCCTGCGAGACCCTGGAGGTGCTCTACTGGCTGCACCGCTCACGCCGCGACCTGTTGCGGCAGAACCCGGCCCATGCCGACGGCGTGCGCGGCACCTTCGCGCTGCGCTCGCCGGTGCGCCCGAACCCGATCGGCAGCTCGCGGGTCCGGCTGCTGCGGCGCGAAGGCGCGGTGCTGGTGGTCCGGGGCCTCGACTGCCTCGACGGCACGCCGCTCCTCGACATCAAGCCCGACCGTTGCGCCTTCTCGCCCGCGCCGCCGGAGCTCTAAGCGCGATCGCGCCCGCCCCAGCCGCGCCTCGGCCGCC
Source organism: uncultured Alphaproteobacteria bacterium (assembly GCA_963847795.1). GTDB lineage: Bacteria > Pseudomonadota > Alphaproteobacteria > Rhodobacterales > Rhodobacteraceae > Amaricoccus. Next base: position 497,344 of record CAWKBH010000006.1, on the reverse strand, counting down.
GCCATCCGCTCCGAGATCAGCCGATAGTCCCCAGCGGTCAGCCCGGCGAAGCCCGCGATCCCCAGCGCCTCCCGGGTTTCCGCGTCCAGCCCGGCGATGGCCGCGCCGACCGCACCGGCATGGCGGGCGACCTCGGTGCCGGCCGCGGCGATGAACGGCAGCCCGGGGGTCGGGTCGGTCAGCCCCAGCACCCGCAGCCGGGCCGCCGCCGGCCGGAAGCGCCGGGCGTAGCGCCAGCTCACCGCGTCGATCGCCGCCAGAATCCGCCGCGCCCGACGCGACCAGGTCGACCGAAGCCGCATGGGCGCCGCTGACCTCGATGCCGCCGAAGAACCGGCCGTCGTGCGCCAGCGGCGCCGCGTGATGCAGGATCGCGCCCCAGCCCGACTGCGAATCGAACCCGTTGACCGCGAGGCCGGCGCCGCGGAACTCCGCGAGGGTTTCGCGCGGGTCGTCGGCCCGCACCACCAGGGCGCTGCGATACCAGCCCGGCGGGCAGCCGGCCACGCCGTAGTCCGCCGCCCCGATCACCGTGACTTGCCCGGCCAGCTCCCGCACCAGCGGTAGGCCGCAGGTCTGCCCCAGCACCAGCCGCGGATCGGTCCAGGCCTGCATCAGCCCGAGGTCCCGGCTCAGCGCATCGGGCGCGGCGACCCCGGCCGCGCGCAGCGCGTCGCGCAGCGCCGTCCAGAGCCGGTCGGTTGCCGCGCGCAGTTCCGGCCAGTCGTACATCGGCAGGGCGGCGAGCCCCGCCGTCATCCCGCAAGCGGCCGCGTCGCCGGCGCCTCGTGCCCCGGTTCCGGCGGGGTCCAGATCGGATGCGCCACCGGATCCTTGCGGCGCAGGAAGTGCCGACGGAACACCTCGCCATACGAGCGGTAGGCGTAGCCGTCGTTGCGCCGCAGCCACTCCTCGCGCCGCGCCGCGTACTCCGCCGGCAGCCGGTACCAGGCCAGCTTCGGGTTGGCGTGGTGGACGGCATGGAAGTTGTTGTTGAGAAACAGCAGCGACAGCGGCCCGCGATCCTCGATGATCACGCTGCGCGCGCCCGGCCCGCTCGTGGGCCCGGTGCTCGAGGAAGGTGCGGATGCGCAGGATCGACAGCGCCAGCAGGCAGCCGAGCAGGTACCACCAGCCCGGCATGCTGCCCGCGACCACCAGCCAGAGCACCACCGGCAGCACGCCCAGCAGGTGCAGCACCCACGCCCGCGCCACCCGCCGCTCGCCGGCCCGGATCGCCGCGAGGTCGTCCCGCCACAGGCTGTAGGTGCCGAGCAGCGGCCCCAGCAGCATCCGGCCCAGCAGGGTGTTGTTGGCCGCCAGCAGCAGCCGGACCGGCCGGTGCAGCCCGGCCCAGACCGCCGGGTCGAGATAGTTCGAACTCCGGATCGTCGTGCGGATCGGTCAGAGCCGGATCGAAGTGGTGCGCCAGATGCAGGTCGCGGAAGCGCTCGAACGGCATCAGCAGCCCCAGCGCCGGAAACACCAGCGCCGCGTTCAGCCGGGCACTTGCGGTCGGATGCCCGTGGATCACCTCGTGCTGCAACGAGGAATGCTGCGCCAGCACCAGCGCCAGCAGCGGCACCGCCAGCCACGGCCCTAGCGCCGCGGCAAACCCGGTGACCGCCGCCCATGCCAGGTAGGTACAGCAAAGGAGCACAACCGTGGGTAGTTCCATACGCTCGCGACCGACAGGCGGTGACTGGGTACCAAACGACATTTCTCGTTGATCCAAAAAGGGTTCGCGATTTTAGCCCCCGGCGCCGCGCCTTGCAATTAAGTGAATTTCTGGTGGAAGGGCATCTTTGCTGCGATAATATGGTAAACAATGCGAATCCACACCCACTTTGCGAATCCAGAGACCACCATGGACAAACGCATGATCGCCGCGGCGTTCCGCGAGAGACTGCAGACGCTCCTGGGCGAGGAGCGCGGCGGCGTGGCCGCCTTCCTGCGCGACACCGGCATCGACCGCTCGGCGCTCAGCCAGTTCCTCGATCCCGCCATCGACCGGATGCCGCGGGCCGAGACGCTGCGCCGGATCGCCGAGGCGCGCGGCGTCACCGCCGACTGGCTGCTCAGCCTGGCCAACGCCCCCGAGGGCCGGCAGGAGGTGACGCCCTCGGTGCAGATCGAATCGGCGGAGGCCCCGGGCGGCGGCTCGCCGATCGACCAGTGGCGGCGCGAGGCCGCCGGCATGAAGCTGCGCTACGTGCCGTCGAACCTGCCCGACATGCTCGGCCTGGCCGAGGAGACGCCGCCGGAAGGCGTCGCCCGCACCGGCCAGCCCGAGAACGTGCTCGGCGGCTTCCGGCTCGGCGAAATGGACGTCGAGATCGCCATGCCGGTGCAGACGCTGCAGGACCTGTCGCAGGGCGCCGGCCTCTGGCGCGGCGCCGGGCGCGACCTGCGCCGGCGCCAGCTCGCGCACATGGCGGCGACCTGCGCCGAGGCCTATCCGACGCTCCGGCTGCACCTCTACGACGGCCGCAAGACCTTCGCCGCGCCGTTCACCGTCTTCGGCCGCATCCGCGCCGCGCTCTACCTCGGCGAGGCCTACCTGGTGGTGACCTCGCCCGAACAGGTCGCGGCGCTGTCGCGGCTCTTCGACAACCTGGTGCGCCGGGCGCTGATCGGGCCGGAGCGGGTGCAGGACATGCTGGATACCCTGGCCGACGCCGCCGAGTGAAGCCGCTCCCCGCCAAGGGAGCCGGCCGCGCTTTTGTTATGTGATTGTCGGAAATCCTCGCTAGTATCCGCCGACGTGACGAAGGGCGCGGCAAGCGCGCAGACAAGAACAGGGGGAGCTACTCATGTTGCTATTGAAATCCACGGCGGCGCTGGGCGGGCTGGCCGTCGCAGTCGCCGTCGCGCTGCCGGCCGGCGCCCAGGACATGGATGCCCTGATCGCCGCGGCCAAGGCGGAAGGCTCGCTGACCACCGTCGCGCTGCCGCACGACTGGTGCAACTACGGCGGGGTGATCCAGGCCTTCAAGGACAAGTACGGCATCTCCGTCAACGAGCTGAACTCCGGATGCCGGCTCGGCGGACGAGCTCGAGGCGATCCGCGCCAACAAGGACAACAAGGGGCCGCAGGCCCCCGACGTGATCGACGTCGGCTTCTCCTTCGGCCCGGCCGCCAAGGAAGAGGGGCTGCTCCAGCCCTACAAGGTCTCGACCTGGGACACGATTCCCGACAACACCAAGGACGCCGACGGCTACTGGTACGGCGACTACTACGGGGTGCTCAGCTTCGCGGTGAACAAGGACATCGTCACCGACGTCCCCACCAACTGGGAAGACCTGCTGAAGCCGGAATACGCCAACTCGGTCGCGCTCGCCGGCGATCCGCGCGCCTCGAACCAGGCGATCCTCGGCGTCTACGCCGCGGGTCTCGCGGCCAGCGGTGCGCCGGGCAAGGACGCAGGCGAGAAGGGCCTGCAGTTCTTCGCCGATCTCAACAAGGCCGGAAACTTCGTGCCGGTCATCGGCAAGTCCGGCACCCTCGCCCAGGGCGCGACCCCGATCGTGATCTGGTGGGACTACAACGCCCTCTCCGGCCGCGACGCCCTGAACGGCAACCCGCCCGTGGAGGTGCTGGTGCCCGGCAACGGCGTGGTCGCCGGCGTCTACGTCCAGGGGATCAGCGCCTTCGCGCCGCATCCGAACGCCGCCAAGCTCTGGATGGAATACCTCTATTCCGACGAGGGCCAGCTCGGCTGGCTCGCCGGCTACTGCCACCCGATCCGCTTCAACAACCTCGCCGACGCGGGCAAGATCCCGCAGGAGCTGCTCGACAAGCTGCCGCCGGCCAAGGCCTACGCCGAGGCGGTCTTCCCGACCCTCGACGAGCAGGAAGCGATGAAGACGGCAATCACCAGCGGCTGGGACAGCGTGGTCGGCGCCAACGTCCAGTAGGCCCGGGGCCAGGACCGGAGGCATGCCGCAGTCAGGAACCAGAGCCGCGCGCTCCTGGGCCTGGCTCGGCATGCTGCCGTTCCTGGTCTTCGCGCTGCTGTTCCTGATCCTGCCGACCATGTACATCGTGGTCGGCACCTTCCAGGACCGGGCCGGCGGCTTCACCTTCGACAACGTGCGCAACCTGTTCACGCCGTCGATCCTGGCCGCCTTCTGGATCTCCATCCGGGTCAGCTTCGCCTCGGCGTTCCTCGGCTGCGTCATCGGCTTCTGCGTCGCCGCCGCGGTCACGCTCGGCGGCCTGCCGCAGTGGCTCCGGGGGCCGCTCCTGACCTTTTCCGGCGTCGCGTCGAACTTCGCCGGGGTGCCGCTGGCCTTCGCCTTCCTCGCCACCCTCGGCCGGCTCGGCCTGGTCACCGTGCTGCTGCGCGACTGGTTCGGCGTCAACATCTACGCGCTGGGCTTCAACCTCCTGAGCTTCTGGGGGCTGACGCTCACTTACCTCTTCTTCCAGATCCCGCTGATGATCCTGATCGTGACGCCCGCGCTCGACGGGCTCAAGCGCGAGTGGCGCGAGGCCGCCCAGATCCTCGGGGCCAGCGGTTTCCAGTACTGGCGCCTGGTGGTGCTGCCGATCCTCTGGCCGACGCTGCTCGGCACCCTGGCGCTGCTCTTCGCCAACGCCTTCGGCGCGGTCGCCACCGCCTATGCGCTGACCGGCTCGTCGCTCTCGATCGTGCCGATCCTGCTCTTCGCCCAGATCCGCGGCGACGTGCTGCAGGACCCGCACCTCGGCTACGCGCTGGCCTTCGGCATGATCGTGGTCACCGGGGTCGGCAACGCGCTCTACATCTGGATGCGCACCCGCGCCGAGCGGTGGATCAAGTGAGGCTCGGGCGCCTCTGGTCCTGGCTGGCGCTGGCCTTCGGGCTGGTCTACTTCTTCCTGCCGCTGATCGGCACGCTGGAGTTCTCGCTCCGGATGCGCCGCGGCGTCTACAGCCTCGACGCCTACCGCTCGGTGCTGGCCGACCCGCAGTTCCGCGCCACCTTCAGCTACTCGGTGGTGATGGCGCTCCTGACCATCCTGCTCGGGGCGCTGATCGTGGTGCCGACCGCCTACTGGGTGCGCCTGAAGCTGCCGCGCTGGCGCCCCTTCGTCGAGTTCGTCACCCTGCTGCCGCTGGTGGTCCCGGCCATCGTCATCGTCTTCGGCTACATCCGGCTCTTCAACACCTCCTCGATCCTGCCGCTGACCGGCAGCGCCACCGGCACCAACCTGCTGCTGATGTGCGGCTACGCCACCCTGGCGCTGCCCTACATGTACCGCGCCGTCGACACCGGGCTCGCGCCATCGACATCGCCACCCTGACCGAGGCGGCGCAGAGCCTCGGCGCCGGATGGGTCACCATCATGGCGCGGGTGATCCTGCCCAACGTGCTGGTGGCGGTGCTCTCGGGCGCCTTCCTCACCTTCGCCATCGTGATCGGCGAGTTCACCATGGCGGCGCTGCTCAACCGCCCGGCCTTCGGGCCCTACCTGCAGGTGCTCGGCGCCAACCGCGCCTACGAGCCGGCGGCGCTGGCGGTGATCGCCTTCGGCATCACCTGGGCCTGCATGGGGCTGATCCAGCTGGTCACCCGCCTCCAGAAACACACCCACGCACCGCGGTAGCTCATGGCCTTCCTCGAGATCGAGAACCTGCAGAAGTTCTACGGGCCGACCCAGGTGGTCCGCGACTTCAACCTCGACGTGGCCCAGGGCGAGTTCGTCTCGTTCCTCGGCCCCTCGGGCTGCGGCAAGACCACGACGCTGCGCATGGTCGCGGGCTTCGAGACGCCGTCCGACGGCAGCATCCGCATCGACGGCCAGGACGTCGTCAACCTCCGGCCCAACCAGCGCAACATCGGCATGGTGTTCCAGTCCTACGCGCTCTTCCCCAACATGACCGTGGCGCAGAACGTCGCCTTCGGCCTGAAGATCGCCGGCGCCTCCCGGGCGGAGGCCGCCGGCCGGGTCGCCGAGATGCTCGGGATCATCAAGCTGCCCGACCTCGGGGCGCGCTACCCGTTCCAGCTCTCCGGCGGCCAGCAGCAGCGGGTGGCGCTGGCCCGAGCCCTGGCGGTGCGGCCGAAGCTGCTGTTGCTCGACGAGCCGCTCTCGGCGCTCGACGCCAAGATCCGGGTGTCGCTGCGCCAGGAGATCCGCGCCATCCAGCGCAAGCTCGGCATCACCACCATCTACGTCACCCACGACCAGGAGGAGGCGCTGTCGATGTCCGACCGCATCGTGGTGATGAACACCGGCGTGGCCGAGCAGGTCGGTGACCCCTTCGAGATCTACAACCGCCCGGCCACCCCCTTCGTCGCCTCGTTCGTCGGCACCCTCAACGTCCTGCAGGCGCGGCTGGTCGACCCGGCGACCGGCGCGGTAGAGATCGACGGCCAGCCGGTGGCGCTCGCCCGTCCGATCGCCGCCCCGGCGGGCGCGACCGTGTCGCTGGCGCTGCGGCCCGAGGCGCTGGCGCTGGGACCGCGCCCCGGCAACGACGCGACGATCCGCGGCCGGGTCGAGGAGGTCAGCTTCCTCGGCTCGGTGGTGCGGGTCCGGGTGGCGCTTGCCGAGCACAGCGTCTCGCTCGACGTCTTCAACACCACCGCCCTCCGCCCGCCCGCCGTCGGCGACACCATGGCGCTCAGCTTCGCCGTCGCCGACGTACTGGTGACCGCCCCCTGACGTGATACCGGCGGCCGCGGCACCCGACTCCTGCCGCAAAGCCAAAATCGCCCATACGCATTCCATATGCGTTCCATACGGAATCCATACGCAGAAAATTACGGCATCTCAGTGCCTTGCGAGATTCCTCACTCGAACGGGTCGACCGCAGGTCGGTCGCCTCAGATCCGCACCAGGTGATTGTCGAAGGCCAGGTCCGGCAGCCGCACCCCCGGGCCCTCGGCGCCGCCCGGCCCGCGGGTCAGGAACACGCCCTCCCCGGTCGAGCAGGCGAACCCGGTCGCCGCCGCCGCGACGCCGCAGACGTCGCTGGCCGACACCACCTCGACCGTCTCGCCGCTGGCGAGGTCGAACACCAGCATCAGGCTCCCCTTCGGCGCGGTGATCGCCGCGAGCCGGCCGTCGTCGCTGACCGCGACGCTGCCGGCATAGTTCCTGGTCTGCCGCTGCACCGCCGTCTCGGCCGCCAGCAGCGCCAGCTTCTCCGCGCCCGGCCGGTGCACCGCCAGCAGCGGCGGCGTCTCCAGCTCCGATCCCTGCCATTGCATCGCCGCCGCCAGCGTGCCGTCGCGGCCGGCGGCGATGTGGCGGATCGAGAGCAGCCGCAGCGCCGCCGGCAGCACCAGCACGTCGAGCAGCGCCCCGCAGGCCGCATCGATATAGACCAGGTTCGAGTGCATTGTCGCGACGTTGAGGTCGGTCCGCCCCGAGGTCGGATCGGTCTCGATGCCGCCGTTCGCCACCGCCAGACGCTCGCCGTCGGGCATCAGCCGCACCTCGTGCGGCCCGGTGCCGCCGGTCGGGATCTCGCCGACCCGCTTGTAGCCGTTGACCGCATCCCAGATCCCGAGCCGGCCGCTTCCCTCCGAGATCGCGTTCTCGGTGGTGAAGAGCAGGCTGCCGTCGCCGTTGAAGGCGCCGTGGCCGTAAAAATGCCGATCCTCGGGCGAATGCAGTTCCGCCACCTCGCGCCCCTCGGCGCAGTCGATCACCACCGCGAAGGTGCCGGGCCGGCGCGCGAAGGCGACCGCCTCCGGCCGCTCCGGGTGCGCCGCCGCGGCGTGGCCGCGGTCGGGCAGCGGCAGGCGGAAGCACTCGGTCCCCGCCGCGGTGACCCCGACCAGGCAGTAGCCGCCCTCGGGCAGCGCTCCGGCGGCCAGGTAGTCCGGCGCTCCCGCCGCCGCCCAGCCGATCCGCGGCAACAGCCCGGCGGTGCCGATCCCCGCCGCCCCGCGCAGGAAGGTCCGTCGCGTCGTCTTCGCCCCGCCCATGCTCAATCTCCGTCCGATGCGTTGAAACCGCCGGTGACCCCGACCGCCGGGCCGATCCGCTCCGCAACCTCGTTCTGCACGTGCTTCACGGCGGTCTGCAGCGCCTCGACCCGCACCCGCCCCTGGGTGGTCGCCACCGCCACGTCGATCGGATCGCCGACCCGGTCGACCGCGGCCAGCGCGGCGTCGAAGCTGGCGTCGACCTTGCCGGCGGCCTCCGGCCCGATCGCCGGCCCGAAGGTGGCGGCGGCGTAGCGCGCGCAGCGCCTCGCAGCGACAGCTGGACGTCGCGCAGCGACCGCCCCGAGCGCCAGGCCTCGGCCCGCTGCGGCTGCGGCTTCTCGAAGGTGCCCATCGGCCGGCCGAGCCGCAGGTCGATGTCGGCCTGCAGCGCGTCGGTCAGCGCCGAATAGAGCGCCTTGGTCGATTCCTCGGGCGCGGTGTAGACCGGATTGCTCGGCGAGCCGGCGCTGGTCAGGATCCCGGTCCACGGGTCCCGCCAGCGCTCGAGCACGCGCGCGGAGGTCGTCGCGGCGTCCCGCGCGATCGCCACCAGCAGGCGGCAGCGATACTCGTCGGCGGCGATCGGCTTGGCGCTCGGGTCGTAGAGCAGGTAGTCCAGCGCGAAGAAGCCGCGCGCCGCGACCGAGACCCCGCGGAAGGCCGTCGGATCGTCCACCACCTTGTCCTCGGCCTTGACCATGGTGTCGATGCTGCGTGGCGTCGATCCCTTGGTATCCGGCCAGAAGGCCAGCGCAAACCCGGCATTGTCCTCCTGCATCGGCCCGAAGTCGATGAAGCCGATGCCGATCCAGGCATCGAAGGCATGCATGTACGCGGCCTTGACCGGGTCGGCTTCGATCGGGCCGTCGCCCGAGCAGGCGCCGTCGGCCTCGGCGGACAGGATCTCGGTCGCCTCCGCCAGCCGCTCGAAGCCGGGAAGGATGACCTGGTTCAGCGCCCGCCCGGCGATCGCCGCGTGGTCGGTGTCGGCCGCGGCGGGCACCGCGGCGAGGGCGAGGAAGGCGGCGAGCAGGCGGCGATGCATCAGAGCGACTCCAGGAAGCGGATCAGAGCATCACGATCGGCCTTCGGCAAGCGCTGCTACGGTGTCGCGGGCCGCCTCGGCCTCGCCGCCGTGCCAGAGGATCGCCTCCAGCAGCGTCCGCGCCCGGCCGTCGTGCAGGAAGCTCGTCTGCCCGGTCACGGTCCCGGTCAGCCCGATGCCCCAGAGCGGCGCGGTCCGCCACTCGCGGCCGGTGGCCCGCGCCTCCGGCCGATGGTCGGCCAGGCCCTCGCCCATGTCGTGCAGCAGGAGGTCGGTATAGGGCCAGATCAGCTGGAAGCTCTGCTCGGGCTGGCCGGCCAGCCGGTCGGTGACGAACTTCGGATGGTGGCAGGCCGGGCAGCCGGCCGCGTAGAACACCCGCTTGCCCGCCAGCACCTGCGGGTCGCCCGGATCGCGCCGCGCCGGCACCGCCAGGTTGCGGCTGTAGAAGGTGACGAGGTCGAGCACGGTGTCGTCCGCCTCCGGCGCCCCCCCGTCCGGCTGCGCCCGGCAAGCGGCCTCGGCGGCGGTGCATTCGCCCCAGCCATCGGGATGGAGCCCGGTCGAGATGCCGATATCGCCGGCGAAGGCCGCGGCCGCCTGGTCGCGGATCGTGGGCTGGCCGGCCTTGAGGCCGAACCGGCCGAGCATCACCCGGCCCTCGGCGTCCGACCAGACCAGGTTCGGCCGGCCGCTGATGCCGTCGCCGTCGCGGTCCTCGGGGTCGGCCAGCGCCAGGATGTCGGCCTCCGGCACCGCCTCGAGCAGCCCGAGCCCGATCATCTGCGGCGCCACCCGCGGCGAGATCTGCACCGCCGGGCTCATCGGCCCGTAGCCGAGATCGGCCGCGCGATAGCTCGGCCGGCGCAGCGACACCTCGGTGCCGTCGCCCAGCGTCACCGGCACCTCGGTGTAGTCGATCGCCATCCGGCCCTCTGCCGGCAGGCCGGGCACCCCGAAGCTCTGCAGCTGGCCGCCGTAGACCGGCTCGGGCAGCGTGGCGAGGTAGCCCGGGACGGCCGCCAGCGCCGGCGGCAGGTCGCCGGGCTGCCCCGGCACCGACAGGCGCAGGAACATGCCCACCGCGGGATCGTCCGGACCGGTCGGCGGATGCGCCCGCCCGTCCTTCAGGTGGCAGGACTGGCAGGAACGGGCGTTGTAGAGCGGCCCCAGCCCGTCGGAGCTCCGGGTCGAGGACGGCGCCGTCACCCAGAGCTTGCGGAAAAAGCCGTTGCCGACCTTGAAGTCCAGCTCGCGCTCGAACGACATGTTCGCCGAGGACAGCGAGAACGCGTCGGCGTCGAAGCGGCCCGCCGGAGGTCGCCGCGCCGCCGGGCCGGGCCTCGAAGCGCTCCGGCGCCGAGAAGTCGCTGGCCGGCGCGGTGACCGCCGCGACCCGCGCCGCCTCCGCGGCGGTGCGCGGCACCACCACGGGGTCCGGGGCGGCGACGCCCGCCCCGGCGGCGGCGGGCCAGAGCGCGAGGGCGAAGGCCAGGCGGCGCATCCGGGCGCTACTGGAACACCGCGTCGGGGTTGTCCAGGCTGTCGGAGCCCTCGAAGGCGACGTCCGACAGCTGCAGCGCCGCCACCGCCCGCTCGACCGACCGGGTCTGCGCCACCAGCGCGTTCACCCCGCCCATGATCAGCGCCTCGCCGGCGGCGTTGCCGGTGGCGAGCAGCTGGTCGTAGTGGGTGCCGGCCTCGCCCACGGTCTTGATCGCCCCGAGCGCCGCCACCGTGGCGTCGAGCGCCTGGCGCAGCTCGGCGTCGAGCGCCGGATCGGCCTCCCTGACCAGGTCCGAGACCGACGGCCCCTCGACCACGCTGCCGGAGGTCCGCACGTAGCGCCCGAGATAGACGTTCCGCATCCCGAGCCCGTCGTAGATAGTGGCTGTTGTAGGTGTTGTCCGAGAAGCAGTCCTGCTCCTCCTCCGGGTCGTGCAGCATCAGCCCCAGCCGCATCCGCTCGCCGGCCAGCTCGCCGTAGGAGAGGCTGCCGATGCCGGTGAGGATCGCGGCGACGCCCGCGCCGGTGTCGGCGGTGACATGCGCGCGCGCCGCGCCGCCGTCGGCCCACTCCGCCGCCATCGCGTCGAGATCGGAGATCAGCAGCTCGGTCGCCGCCTTCAGGTAGTCCGCGCGCCGGTCGCAGTTGCCGTGGCTGCAGGCGTCGCCCTTGGCGTAGTCGGTCCAGGGCCGCGTCGCCGGCGCCCGGCCCGGTGCCGTTCAGGTCCTGGCCCCAGAGCAGGAACTCGATGGCATGATAGCCGGTGGCGACGTTGGCCTCGATCGCGTCGGCCTCCTGCAGCGTGTCCGCCAGCAGGTCCGGGGTGATCGTGCTGGCATCGACCTCCCCGCCCGACAGGGTGAAATGCGGGTTGGCGATCACGTTCAGCGCCGCGTAGGGGTTCTCGTCGGTGGCGCCGCCGTAGGTCGGATCGACATAGTCGATCAGCCCCTCGTCGAGCGGCCAGGAGTTCACCCGGCCCTCCCAGGCGTCGACGATCGGGTTGCCGAAGCGGAAGGCCTCGGTCTGCATGTAGGGCACCCGCGCGGCCAGCCAGGCCGCCCGCGCGGCGTCGAGCGCCTCGGCCGAGGGCGTCGCGATCAGCGCGTCCACCGCCGTCGCCGAGCCGCTGCGCGCCGGTCAGCGCATCGCCGTACTCGGCCGCCGCGAGGTCGGCGTAGCTCGCGAGCACCGCCGCCCGGTCGGCCGCCAGCGCCGGCGCGGCCAGGCCGAGCCCCGCCGCCAGAACCCCGATGAACCGCATCCGTCCCCTCCCGATTCCCGACCGAACCGGCGGCACGATAATCCCGAGCAATTGAATCGGGAACCCCTTTCCGAGCGATTTAGTCGGAAATGTAAGCGCCCGGCACCCTCACTCACGAACTCCGGCCGCTCGGTCGCGCCGGCTGAGCCGTTTCGCCCGGGCTTCAGCCCGGGCAGCGGCCGACCCGCCCCCCAGGGGCGGCCGCTTCGCGACCTCCCCGCGGGCCGGCCGCTGCCCTCCTCGCGGGCGGCAGCCGCGGAGCCGGCCAGCTGCGGCTTCCGAAAGGGCGCTCCGCTGACTCGTCCCGGCGCGCGCCGCCCGCCCGGTTCGCGCAACGGCCCCCCGCGCGGCGGTATAGTCCGCCGCCAACCCGAGGAGCCCCGCCCATGCCCGACCCGATCCAGCCGATCCCCACCGACGCCATCGACGAGGCCGCGCTCGCCCGCGACCGCACCGCCGCCGACCCGCAGGCCCTCGACGAGCTCAAGCAGTCGATCGTCGCCTCCGGCCTGCGCATGCCGATCGAGGTCTTCGAGCTGGCCGAGCCGGACGGCCCGCACCGCTACGGCCTGATCTCCGGCTTCCGCCGCCTCGCCGCCTTCCGCGCGCTCACCGCCTGGGGCCTCGACGGCTACACCGCGATCCCGGCCTTCGTCCGCGCCCCCGCCAGCCATCGCCGCCGCGATGATCGCCATGGTCGAGGAGAACGCCATCCGCGCCGAGGTCTCGCCCTGGGAGCAGGCGCTCGTCACCCTCACCGCCCGCGACAACGGCATCTTTGAAACCGTCGAGGCCGCCATCGACGCCCTCTACGCCAACCTCTCGCGCGACAAGCGCAAGCGCCTGCGCGCCGTCGCCCACCTCGCCGAGGACCTCGAAGGCCACCTCGCCGCCCCCGAAACCCTCAGCCTGCGCCAGCTCCTCCGCCTCGCTGCCGCCGCCGCCCGCGGCTACACGCCCCTGCTGCAGCACGCGCTGGCCAATCCCGCGACCGCACCCCCGACGCCCAGTGGCGCCTGCTCCAGCCCATCCTCGCCGAGTGCGACGCCGCCGCCATCCCCGACCCGCTCCCCGCCGCGGGCCCCCGCGACCGCCCCCGCCGCCTCTGGACCAGCCCTCGCCACAGCCTGCGGATCCGCCGCGAGTACGCCCCCGACGGCTGGTGCCTGCGCTTCACCGGCCGCGACGCCCACGGCGAACTCCTCGACCGCGTCTTCGACGAGATCGAAAGGCTGCTCGGCCCGGCGTGAGAGATGCTGAAGTCGTCCCCAGCGACAGGCCGGGTGGGCAATAAAACACGTTTATTGACGGGGTGGCAAAACCCACAGATGTTGGGCGAACAACCACTGGGATACGACGCAATGGCAGACGAAGAAGAACTCACGACAGAAGTTGAAATAGACGAGAGTCCGTTTGTAGAGTTTGATATTTCCGTGTCTCCAGCCGATCCAACTCTCGAGTTATTGGCGAATAAGGTTCAACAGGGTGACATCATTATTCCGTTCTATCAGAGAAAATATGTCTGGAAGATCGAACAAGCATCCCGTCTGATTGAGTCGTTTCTGATGGGTCTGCCTGTCCCGCAAGTGTTTCTGTACGTAAATGACGATGACCGGCTCGAAATTATTGACGGTCAGCCGCGCATCATATCGGTCAAGTATTTCTTCGAAGGATACTTTGGTGAGCCAGAACTCTCGAGGCCGGCGGCAGATATTTAAGTTGAAGGGTCTTTCGGAAAGATCGGAGTATAATGGTAAAACCTTTGCCGATCTTCTTCCCGAGATCAACGTCGTCTCCGCAACGCGACGCTCCGCGCCATACATATCAAGCAACTCAAGCCGAGTTTGAGGAATGACAGTGTATTCCACATTTTTGAGCGCCTGAACACTGGCAGAACACAGTTAAAACTCGCAAGAGATACGTAACGCAGTCTATCGCGGAACGATGGTCGATCCAGTTGAAGCGCTCAACGACAATGCCGAAGTAGCGCAAGATACTCCATTGACGTTCGACAAAAAACCCAAGGGACATCAGAAATAGTCCTGAGATTGTTTTCTCTTTTTGAAGTCTGGAAGGACTATGAGAAGCCAATGTTGCAATATTTGAACCAGCAGATGGACGCAAACCGTGACTTCGCCACCGAACGCGCGACTCGATTCAAGAGGCGGTTTCCAGAGGTGGAGCGAACTCGTAAGCGATGATCGTTGTGCGTCCCTTCCGTCCGAAAAGCGTTATCAACTCGGCAATGCTTGAGGGCGTGATGGTAGCGCTTCTTGAGGATGAGACGATCACGGGCCACGAGCTTAAAACAAAATATCAAGTATTGTCTGAAGATGTAGTATTCAACGGATACCTACGCGGAGCCACTACGGATACCCTGACTGTCCGAGAGCGCACAGCTCGGGCAAAGAAATCCTGAGTGATGCCCAGGGCTGACCTCGATATTCATTTTGCAAAGATAGACGCGCTTATTGCGGATATCGACGAACTCGTTCCTTCAACCTCATACAGGTCGGTTCAGTTCCGTGCCGACTTGGCGGGGCTGTTGGTCGTCGCTATGGCGGCAACCTACGAGACTTGCGTAAAAGAAGTTATATTCGAATTCGCAAACCAACACAATGTTATGTTTGGCGGGTTTGCGCAAAGAAACTACGAGAAACTTAACAGTCGCGTTCATACGAAGGACCTAAAGAAGCTCTGTGAACTGTTCGATCCAAATATCTGCACGCGCTTCAAAGGCAGATTAACTGCGAAGAAGAAATTAATTTTGGATCGGGTGGGAAAAAACATGAAACTTCGTATGAACAGATATTGTCATGGCGGCATGATTTTGCGCACGCGGGCATTCGGCAGACGCCTTCGAGAGGCCGCGGCAACTCACCGTATTGGGAAGCGCGTTCTCTACATTTTTGACGATGACGTTTAATCGACCGTAGTATGCGCCGTCGTTCCCTTTGAACGCTTTGATGCTGAGAGCAGTGGCATTGGCGTTGTGCTGCGAGTACCCGGGGCTCCGCGCACCGCGGCATCGACTGCTCGGGTCGATGCGTGCGCGGAGGTTGCGAAGTGCTTAACGGCGAGCACCATATCCCATATATTTCAATGACTTAGCCGATGGGCACGCGTGCCCACCCCGTGCCCGGGCACACCCCGCCCCCTCAGTTCCCCAGGATCCCCGGCAGCCGCAGCCCGTTCTCCCGGGCGCAGTCGAGCGCGATCTGGTAGCCCGCGTCGGCGTGCCGCATCACCCCGGTCGCCGGGTCGTTCCAGAGCACCCGGCCGATCCGGGCGTCCGCCGCCTCGCTGCCGTCGCAGCAGATCACCATGCCCGAGTGCTGCGAGAACCCCATGCCGACCCCGCCGCCGTGGTGCAGGCTGACCCAGGTCGCCCCGCTGGCGCAGTTGAGGAGCGCGTTCAGGAGCGGCCAGTCGCTGACCGCGTCCGAGCCGTCCTTCATCGCCTCGGTCTCCCGGTTCGGGCTCGCCACCGAGCCCGAATCCAGGTGGTCGCGGCCGATCACGATCGGCGCCTTCAGCTCGCCCGAGCGCACCATCGCGTTGAAGGCCAGCCCCAGCTTGTGCCGCTGCCCGAGCCCGACCCAGCAGATCCGCGCCGGCAGGCCCTGGAAGGCGATCCGCTCGCGGGCCATGTCCAGCCAGTTGTGCAGGTGCGGATCGTCCGGGATCAGCTGCTTCACCCGGGCGTCGGTGGCATAGATGTCCTCCGGATCGCCCGACAGCGCGCACCAGCGGAACGGCCCGACGCCGCGGCAGAACAGCGGCCGGATATAGGCCGGCACGAACCCCGGGAAGGCGAAGGCGTCGGCCAGCCCTTCCTCCAGCGCCATCTGCCGGATGTTGTTGCCGTAGTCGAGCGTCGGGATGCCGCGGTTCCAGAACTCGACCATCGCCGCGACGTGCACCTTCATCGACGCCCGCGCCGCCTTCGCCACCGCCTTGGGGTCGCTCTCGCGCTTGGCCCGCCACTCGCCCATGCTCCAGCCCTGCGGCAGGTAGCCGTTGACCGGGTCGTGCGCGCTGGTCTGGTCGGTGACGATGTCCGGCCGCACCCCCCGCCGCACCAGCTCGGGAAAGACGTCCGCGGCGTTGCCCGAGCAGCCCCACCGACTTCGCCTCGCCCGCCTGGGTCCAGCGCGCGATCATCGCCAGCGCCTCGTCCAGGGTCTCGGCCTTCTCGTCGAGGTAGCGGGTGCGCAGCCGGAAATCGATCGAGTCCGGGTTGCACTCCACCGCGAGGCAGCGAGGCCCCCGCGAACACCGCCGCCAGCGGCTGCGCCCCGCCCATGCCGCCGAGCCCCGCGGTCAGGATCCACTTGCCCTTGAGATCGCCGTCGTAGTGCTTGCCGCCCGGCCTCGACGAAGGTCTCGAAGGTGCCCTGCACGATCCCCTGGCTGCCGATGTAGATCCAGGACCCCGCGGTCATCTGGCCGTACATCATCAGCCCCTTGCGATCGAGCTCGTTGAAATGCTCCCAGGTCGCCCAGTGCGGCACCAGGTTGGAGTTGGCGATCAGCACCCGCGGCGCGTCGGCATGGGTGCGGAACACCCCCACGGGCTTGCCCGACTGCACCAGCAGCGTCTCGTCGTCGCCGAGCGTCTTCAGCGTCGCCACGATCCGGTCGAAGTCGTCCCAGGTCCGCGCCGCCCGGCCGATGCCGCCGTAGACCACCAGCTCGTGCGGGTTCTCGGCCACGTCCGGGTGCAGGTTGTTCATCAGCATCCGCATCGGCGCCTCGGTCAGCCAGGACCTGGCGGTGATCTCCGGCCCGGTGGGCGGGAAGACGTCGCGGACGTTCTTGCGCGGATCAGTCATGGAACCCTCCCAGGTCGGCGGCGGCACTTTCCAGCGTCTCGAGGATCTCGGCGAGGTACACCCGCAGCCGGTCGGCGCGCTCGGCGCGCCAGGTCCAGGGCGGGGCCTCGTCCATGTAGGTCGACTGCGCCAGCTCCATCTGCACCGCGTGGCAGCCCGCCTCGGGACGGCCGTAGTGCCGCGTGGTCCAGCCGCCCTTGAAGCGGCCGTTCAGCACCCAGGTGTGGCCCGGCGCCCCGCGGACGATGTGCATGACGCAGGCCTCGACCTCGGGCGCGCAGCTGGCGCCGTTGTTGGTGCCGACGTTGAAATCCGGCAGGGTGCCGTCGAACAGGAACGGGATCACGCTCCGGATCGAGTGGCAGTCGTAGAGGATCGCGACGCCGTGCCGCGCCCGGACCCGCGCGATCTGCGCCGCCAGCGCCGCGTGGTAGGGCGCGTGCCAGGCCGCGACCCGCGCGGCGATCGCCGCGGCATCGGGCTCGGCGCCGGCGCGGTAGATCGGCCGCCCGTCGAAGTCGGTGAGCGGGCAGAGCCCGGTGGTGTTCTGCCCCGGGTAGAGGCTGGCGTCGTCCGGGCCGCGGTTGGCGTCGATGGCGTACCGGTGGAAGGTCGCCCGCACCGTCGTCGCACTCGGCAGCAGCCCGGCGTAGAGCTCGTGGATGTGCCAGTCGGTGTCGGCGAGCGCCAGGCCGGTCGGGTTGAGCCGCTCGGCGACGTCCTCGGGCAACCAGGTCCCGGTATGCGGCAGCCCCAGCACCACCGGCCCGTCGCCCTCGACGACCTCGACCGGTGTCACGGCCCGAGTTCCGGGAAGGCCGCGCCGGAGGCGGCGACCAGCGCCCCCTCGCGCACCAGCCGCGCCGCGGCCTCGAGATCCGGCGCCAGGTAGCGGTCCTCGTCCAGCGGCCGGAACCTCCGCGCGCAGCCGGGCCAGCGTCGCCTGCAGCGGCGCGCTGGTCGCGAGCGGCGCCCGGAACTCGACGCCCTGGGCGGCGCAGAGCGCCTCGATCCCGAGGATGCGCTCGAGGTTCGCCACCATCGGCGTCAGCCGCCGCGCCCCGTGCGCCGCCATCGAGACGTGGTCCTCCTGGTTGGCGCTGGTCGGCGTCGAATCGGTCGAGCACGGCGTCGCCAGGTGCTTGTTCTCGCTCATCAGCGCCGCCGTCGTCACCTCGGCGATCATGAAGCCGGAATTGAGCCCGGGCGCCGCGGTCAGGAACGGCGGCAGATCGTAGCTGAGCGTCGGGTCGACCATCAGAGCCACCCGGCGCTGGGCGATGGCGCCGATCTCGGCCACCGCCAGTGCGACGATGTCGGCGGCGAAGGCCACCGGCTCGGCGTGGAAGTTGCCGCCCGAGACGATGGCGTCGGGCAGCACCAGCGGGTTGTCGGTGGCGGCGTTGGCCTCGACCGCCAGCGTTCCCGCCGACCTGGCGCAGCAAATCCATCGCCGCCCCCGTCACCTGCGGCTGGCAGCGGATGCAGTAGGGGTCCTGCACCCGGGTGTCGCCCTCGCGGTGGCTCTCGCGGATCGCCGAGCCGGCCATGATCGCCCGCATCGCTTCCGCCGCCTCGATCTGCCCGCGGTGGCCGCGCAGCGCGTGGATCTCAGGCCGGAGCGGCGCCGTCGAGCCCATGATCGCATCGGTCGACAGCGCCGAGATCAGCAGCGCGTTCTGCGCCGCCCGCCAGGCGCCGAACAGTCCGGCCAGCGCCCAGGCGGTCGAGAACTGGGTGCCGTTGATCAGCGCCAGCCCCTCCTTTGCCGCCAGCGTGATCGGCGCCAGCCCGGCCGCCGCCAGCGCCTCGGCGCCGGGCAGCACCCGCCCGCCGTACTCGGCCTGCCCGGCCCCGAGCATCGCCGCGGCCATGTGCGCGAGCGGCGCCAGATCGCCCGAGGCCCCCACCGAGCCCTGGACCGGCACCACAGGGGTCACGGCCCGCTCCAGCATCCCCTGCAGCAGCTCGACCAGCTCCCAGCGCACCCCGGAAGCGCCGCGCCCGAGCGAGACCAGCTTCAGCGCCATCATCAGCCGGACCACGGCACCCGGCGTCGGTGCGCCGACCCCCGAGCAATGCGACAGGATCAGGTTGCGTTGCAGTCGCGCGGTGTCGCCCTCAGGGATCTTGACGCTGGCGAGCTTGCCGAAACCGGTGTTGACGCCATAGACCGGAGCCGCCCCCGCCACCGCCGCCGCGACGCGCGCCGCCGCCGTCTCGATCCCGTCCCGGGAGGACGGATCGAGTCGCACTGCCCCGTCGCCGCGCCAGACCGCCTCGAGCTCGGCAAGCGTCACCGCTCCGGGGGTGAGGATCATGGCGAGCCTCCGAAGATGCGTTCGTGCAGCGGGTTGAAGCCGATGCGATAGCTGAGCTCGGCCGGATGCGCGACGTCCCAGACCGCGAGATCGGCGCGCAGCCCCGGCGCGATCCGTCCGCAGTCGTCGAGCCCCAGCGCCCGCGCCGCGCCGCGCGTCGCCCCGGCCAGCGCCTCCTCCGGCGTCAGGCGGAACAGGGTGCAGGCCATGTTCATCGCCAGGAGAATCGAGGCCATGGGCGAGGAGCCGGGGTTGCAGTCGGTCGCCACCGCCATCGGCACCCCGTGCTCGCGCAGCAGCGCGATCGGCGGCGCCTGGGTCTCGCGCAGGGTGTAGAAGGCGCCGGGCAGGATCACTGCGACGGTGCCGGAGGCGGCCATCGCCTGCACCCCCTCGGCGTCGAGAAACTCCAGGTGATCCGCCGACAGCGCGCCGAACTCCGCCGCCAGCCGGGCGCCGCCGAGGTTCGACAGCTGCTCGGCGTGCAGCTTCACCGGCTGCCCCAGTTCGCGGGCGGCCACGAATACCCGCGCTATCTGCGCCGGGCTGAAGGCGATGCTCTCGCAGAACCCGTCGACCGCGTCGACCAGGCCGGCAGCGCTGGCGGCCCGCAGGGTCGGGAATGCAGACGGTGTCGATATAGCTGTCAGCGTCGGTCCCCTCCGGCACCGCGTGAGCCCCGAGGAAGGTGGCTCGCACCCGCAGCGGCCGCAGCCGACCGATCTCGCGCGCCACCCGCAGCATGCGCAGCTCGGTCTCGCGGTCCAGCCCGTAGCCGGACTTCACCTCGAGCACCGCGACGCCCTCAGCGATCAGCGCGTCGACCCGCGTCAGCGCCGCGTCAATCAGGGCCGCCTCGCCCGCCTCCCGCGTCGCCCGCACCGTGGACATGATCCCGCCGCCCGCCCGCGCCAGTTCCTCGTAGCTGGCGCCGTTCAGCCGCAGCTCGAACTCGCCCGCCCGGTTGCCGCCGAAGATGACATGGCTGTGGCAGTCGATCAGCGCCGGGGTCACCAGCCGCCCGCCGAGCTCGCGGATCGGCAGGTCGCCGAAGGCGCCGCGCAGCTCAGCCGCGTCGCCGACCGCCGCGATGCGGCCGTCGCGCACCGCCACCGCGGCGCCGACGATCAGGCCGTAGGGCGCCCCCCCGGGCTCCATCGTGGCAACCGTGACGTCGGCGATCAGGAAATCGGGTTGCTGCACGTTCCCCCGCCCTTTGCCTTGTGTCCTATAATCGTCTTAAGTCGGTGCGCACCGCAAGCCGGAGATCGCCACCATGATCACGCTTTTCGCTACCGCCGCCCTGCTGCCCGATGGCTGGGCCCGCGACGTGCGCGTCGCCATCGACGGCGGGCGGATCGCGGCGGTCGAACCGGGCGCGCTGCCCGGTCCGGGGGACGAGCGGCTCAGCGGCTGCGCGCTGCTGCCGGCTTTGTCGAACCTGCACAGCCATGCCTTCCAGCGCGCCATGGCCGGTATGACCGAACGCCGCGGCCCGGGCGACGACAGCTTCTGGACCTGGCGTCGGCTGATGTACCGCTTCCTCGACGTGCTGACTCCCGAGGACATCGAGGCGATCGCGGCGCTGACCTATGTCGAGATGCTCGAGGCCGGGTTCGCCGGCGTCGCCGAGTTCCACTACCTGCACCACCAGCCCGGCGGCGTCCCCTACGCCGACCCGGCCGAACTCGCACACCGCATCGTCGCCGCCGCCTCCGACGCCGGCATCGGCCTGACGCTGCTGCCGGTGCTCTACAGCTACGGCGGCGTCGGAGCAGCGCCTCTCGCCGGCGGCCAGCGTCGCTTCGGCAACGACCTCGACGGCTTCCTGCGGCTGCACACGGCGTCGGGCGCCGGCCTGGCGGACGACGCCGTCCTGGGCGCCGCGCCGCATTCGCTTCGCGCCACGACGCCGGACCAGCTCGCCGCGCTGGTCGCCGCACTGCCAGAAGGGCCGATGCACATCCACGCCGCCGAACAGGTGCTGGAGGTGGAGGAGGTCGTGGCCTGGCTCGACGCGCGCCCGGTCAGCTTCCTGCTCGAGCGGATCGGCATCGGCCCGCGCTGGTGCCTGGTACACGCGACGCAGATGACCGGGGAGGAAACCGAGCGCCTGGCGGGCTCCGGGGCGGTGGCGGGGCTCTGTCCGATCACCGAAGCCAACCTCGGCGACGGCGTTTTCCGCGGCGCGGACTACCTGGCGGCCGGCGGCATCTTCGGGGTCGGTGCGGATTCGAACGTCCGGATCGCGCTGGGCGAGGAACTGCGCAGCCTGGAATACAGCCAGCGCCTGACCCACCGGGCGCGCAACGTCCTGGCCGCCCCAGGCGAATTGGTCGGTGCGACGCTCTACGCCGCAGCGCTCGCCGGCGGTGCCCGGGCGCTCGGGCGCGACAGCGGGGCGCTGCGGACGGGCGCGCTCGCCGATCTCGTGGCGATCGGTCGCGACCATCCGGTGCTGGCGCCGCTCACCGACACCCAGCTCCTCGACGGCTGGATCTTCGCGGCCGACGACCGGGTGGTGCGCGAGGTCTGGTCGGCGGGGCGGCACCTCGTTCGCGAGGGCCGTCACGTCGCCCGCGACGGGATCGAAGCCCGCTATCGCCAGACCATGGCTGGTGTCCTCGGGCGCATCTGAGCGTTGACCCCCGGTCCGCTGCGGCGCAGATTGCCGGCGCGCGCAAGGAGGGCATCGAGCATGACCGGCTACGTGATCGACCCGCCTGCCCGCGCCGCGATCCCGGTTCGGGGCGGCGCCGGCCTCTTCCCGGTGCACCGGGTCTACTGCATCGGCCGCAACTATGCGGCGCACGCGGTCGAGATGGGCCACGATCCCGACCGCGAACCGCCGTTTTTCTTCCAGAAGAACCCTGACAATCTCGACCCGTCCGGCGAATTTCCCTATCCGCCGCGCAGCCAGGACGTGCACCACGAGGTCGAGCTCGCCATAGCCCTCGGCTCGGGCGGCGCCGACATCCCGATCGGCGAGGCGCTGGGCCGCGTCTACGGCTATGGCGTGGCGCTGGATATGACCCGGCGGGACCTTCAGGACGAGGCCAAGCGCCTCGCCCGCCCCTGGGAGATCGCCAAGGCCTTCGAGCGCTCGGCGCCGATCGGACCGCTGGCGCCGGCGGCCGAGATCGGCCACCCCGCCAGCGGCGCGGTGACGCTGGCGCTCAACGGCACGGTCCGCCAGGCGGGCGATCTGGCGCAGATGATCTGGAAGCCGCAGGAGATGATCGCCTATCTCTCCGGTTTCTTCGAGCTCGCCGCCGGGGACGTTATCCTGTCGGGCACGCCGTCCGGGGTCGGACCGGTAGCGCGCGGCGACCGGCTTGATGCGCGCATCGCCGGCCTCGACCCGTTCCTCGTCCAGGTGGTCTGAAGCCGCATCGACGGGTGCACAGGTGCCGAGGCGGGCTGATCCTTCCGGTCCGCGCCCCCGTCTGGCCTTCGTTCTCGGAAACGGCAGGGGTGGCGCGGTTGACGGGGCTCGAACCCGCGACCTCCGGCGTGACAGGCCGGCACTCTAACCAACTGAGCTACAACCGCGCGAGGGCGACCGGTGCCGCGATCCGCCGGGGCGGGCGCGATGCGCCGCATCACCGGCGCCTTTTAGGAGCCGTGTCCCGGGGCGTCAAGCGCTTTGCGTGCGGGCGCGAGCGGCTGGACATGCGCTTCGGCTCCACCGCGTCGGGGCCGAGGGGCGGATTCTTGTCGGCTTCGTAGTGGGTGATTCACCCACCCTACACCAGTGGCCGCGGAGCGAGAGCAAGATCAGAAGGGCGAGCGGGGGCTCTGACAGCGGCGCTACTGGGAGCACATGATCCGCGACGGGGACGACTGGCGGCGGCATGTGGAATATTGCTGGATCAATCCGGTGAAGCACGGGCTGGTCGGCGCGGCGCGGGACTGGCCGCTGTCGTCGTTCCATCGCGACGTGCGGCGCGGCCTGGTGGCGGAGGATTGGGCCGGGGAGGTGGCGGAGGGGCGGTTCGGGGAGTAGGGGAAGGTGGTGGGTGCGAGCACCCACCCTACTCTTGCTGCACCTGCTAGGCGAGCGCCGCGAGGAGCACCCAGAGCGCCATGAGGATGACGACGATCGAACCGACCGAATAGAAGCTGGCGCGGACCTCGTGGTTCCGGGCGGTGGCGTAGGCCCAGGTGTGGGCGAGGCGGGAGAGGACGAAGAGGGCGAAGAGGAGCCCCGCGGCCCATAGGGGCGGATCGGCGGTGACGAAGACGAGGCCGGCGGCGAGGAAGGCCGGGATGTTCTCGAGGTCATTGCGCTGCATCCGGCGCGAGCGCTCGACGTCGGGCTGCGGGTCGAGCTGATCGGGCCGCGGGTTGCGGTTCGCGACGGTCGGCCGCAGGTCCTCGGGGTTTAGGAGGCCGGCGTCGGTGCGCATCATCAGCGCGACCGTCACCCAGCCCTGCGCCATCAGCTTGAGGATCATCAGGGCCGCCGCGACGGCGTAGGCCGCGAAGACGGGGTTCTCCATGGTGAGCAGGGACATGCGCTCGGTCTCCCTTGGGTGCGGACCGACGGTACCACCCGGCCTCGGCGACGCAAGCGGGCAGGCCCCCGCAGCCCGGCCCTCTCATCGGCATTGCGCGGCGTGCCGTGGGCGCAGATAGTTGCCGGACACCGAAGGGAGGAATTGGCAAATGGCGATCTTCGAGAAGATGAATGCCGCGATCGCGAACAACGACATGGACGCGTACCTCGGCCTCTATGGCGACGACGCCGTCTTCGTGCGGCACCAGACCGGCACGGAGATGGACAAGGCGCAGTTCTCGGAGATGATCCGGAAGATGGCGGCCTCCGACAAGACGGAGATGGGCCAGCGGCGCTGCATCTACGAGAACGGCGACATCCTCGTGGTGCATTCGGTCAACGACTACCCCGACGGCACCCGGGAGGCGGTGCTGATGGCCTGCACCCTGAAGGACGGCAAGATCCGCCGGGTCGAGACCGGGGCGACGCCGCTGGCAAAGTAAGCGGGCCGGCACTCCCGAGAGCCCCTGATCCGCGACGCTGACGACCGGCTGCCTGCGCTCCCGATCGGCTGAAGGCGCGTCCCGTCGCACTCTGCGACGGGACGCCGAGCGCTTGGAAGGAGACGGCAATGCTTGGCGCGTTAACTTTGGCGAAACCTTGGCTGACCCGCGCGCGCGGCCTCGAGGGAAGCCGCGTGCTGCTCGCCGCCGGGCTGGCCGGCGCGGTCGGGCTCGGCTGCGGCGTGGCGATCGGGCGGACGGGGTATCCGCCGCTCGAGGTGCTGCTGCAGGGATCGGAGACCGTGCTCGGGCAGCCGATCGCCTATCCGGGGGGAACCCCGGTGGTGACGGCCGCGATCGTCACCATGGCGCCGGGGCAGGAGACCGGCTGGCACGTCCACGAGGTGCCGCTCTTCGCCTGGATGCTCGACGGGGAGCTGACGGTCGACTACGGGCCGGACGGCAGCCGGACCTACCATGCCGGCGACGCGCTGCTCGAGGCGTTCCGGACCCGGCACAATGGGCGCAACACCGGGACGGATGCGGCCCGGCTGCTGGCGGTGTTCATGGGGGCTGATGGCGTGGCGAATACGGTGATGGAACCGGAGTAGAGCCGAAGCCCTAGGTGATTGATGGCGGCGCGCATGGGAAGGGCTCCGGGTGTTCCCACGGAGGCTGCCGCCCGGGGTGGGTCCAGTCGCGCTGTTTGCGACGGACAGGGTTTGTCTTCCGCCGGACGGCCCGCTCGATCGCCTCGCGGATCAGGCGCAGGTCGAGGTCGGAGAGGTCCTGGTCAAAGGCGATCGGTCGAAGCGGGAAACGAAATTCCGGGTGGAGGCCTGAGGCCGAAAAGTCTCATGATAACATATGTTAATCGGGTGATGCGCCATGCACAACGCATGCACATTCCGTGCACAACCCATGCACCTGTCCTGCGCCTCCCCCCGAAAGTTAACGAGGTTAATGCCCGCGCCGCGGGAGGAAGGTCTCGCAGGCCGGATCGAGCCGGGTCACGCGTCAAGGATCGGTCCGCGGTCCGCCACTGCAGCCTTCAAGCACCCTGGGTCCTCGCCGAGGAAGGCAACGGCCTCGTCATCGTAGCCGTAGCCGTAGGGTGGGTGATTCACCCACCCTACACCAACGGATCCGACAGTACCTCGATGTCGAACTATCGCCGCGCGGCGGTGCCCGGAGCCGTCTGCTTCTTCACCGTCGCCCTGGCGGACCGGCGGTCGCGGGTGCTCGTCGAGCATGTGGACGCCCTGCGGGCCGCCTTCGTCGCGACTGCGCGCGAGCATCCGATGCGGGTGGACGCGATGGTGGTGCTGCCCGACCATCTGCACGCGGTCTGGCGGCTGCCGGAGGGCGACGCCGATTTCCCGCTGCGCTGGCGCAAGCTGAAGTCGCGGTTCACCCGTGCGGTTGGATGTAGGGTGGGTGATTTACCCACCACCTGGCGGCGGAGCGAGAGCAAGGTGCGCAAGGGCGAGCGCGGGCTCTGGCAACGGCGCTACTGGGAGCACATGATCCGGGATGCCGAGGACTGGCGGCGGCATGTCGAGTACTGCTGGTTCAATCCGGTCAAGCACGGGCTGGTCGATGCGGTGCGCGACTGGCCGCTGTCGTCGTTCCATCGCGACGTCCGGCGCGGTCTGGTGCCGGAGGATTGGGGCGGAGCGGCCGACGAGGGCGCGTTCGGGGAGTGAGGGACGGAAGGTGGTGGGTGCGAGCACCCACCACCTTCCTACGCTTGCTTCAATGGCCGATAGGTTGATGCGGGTGTCCAGCTTGCGATCGGATCAGCAGTGGTATGGCTCAGGCTCGTCGGCAGAACGCTTTGCGGGCGCTCTCAGCACAGGCGCAGAGCGACGTCAATTTGATATGAAATTGCCTATCGGGAAACTTTTCGCCATCGCCCCTCGCCCCAGCTTCTCCGCGATCCACATATTGACTATGGATTGGCGGGTGATGCCGAACTCGGCGGCGCGGCCGACGATGGAGCGTTCGGGGAATGAGGAACGGGAAGGTGGTGGGTGCGAGCACCCACCCTACGCTTGCTATCCCCGGCCCGGCGGCGCACGGCGCGTTCGAGGGCTTCGCGGATCAGGCGCAGTCAGGGGATCCCGCGCTCGGCGGCGCGGGCCTTGACGGCGTCGATGAGATAGCGGCGCCGGGCGATGCGGGGAGGGCCGCCCGGCGCGAGGTCGTCAGTTGACGAGGGCGAGGTTCGCCGCCGACTCGCGGCCGTCGCGGCCGGATTCGAGGTCGAAGGTGACCTTCTGGCCGTCATCGAGGTGGGTAAGCCCGGCGCGCTCGAGCGCCGAGATGTGCACGAAGACGTCCTTCGAGCCCTTCTCCGGCTGAATGAAGCCGAAGCCCTTGGTTGCGTTGAACCATTTCACGGTGCCGTTGGCCATCGTGAGATCTCCTGTCTTGGTCGCTGCCCGCGGAGTGCGGCAGCCCGGCGTCGGTCAGAGCAAAATCGTCAGACTGAAGCCGAAGACGGAGACAGAAGTCGATTGAGGTAACGTGGCCGGGGGTACATGGCGCTTTTTCGGGCGGAAAGCAAGGAGGTTGGGTCCGCCGGCCGGTGATCCGGGGGTGGTGCCGGGAGGTGGCCGGGAATGAGGAGTGGATTCAAGGATTAACTGTCGGACCCGGGGTATGGAAGCCGTATGGAATGCGTCTGGCATCGGTATGGATAGTAAAAGAGTCAGGATTAAGTCGTTAACGGGGAGGGCTTCGGCGGGGCGGAGTCGCGACCGTCTTGGACCTGATCCGCTGGCTCGAGCAGGTGGCGGTGGCCCGGACGGGCTCGGGCGCTCTCACCGGCGCACCGCTCGCTCGATGGCCTCGCGGATCAGGCGCAGGTCAGGGATGGCGCGCTCGGCGGCGCGGGTCTTGACGGCGTCGATCAGCGGCTGAGGGCCAAGCGCACGTCGCCGCGGGCGGCCTCGGGTTCGCTCTCCCGGGTGAGCGGCTTGAAGGCGGTGAAGTCGAGGTCGGAGAGGTCCTGGTCGAGGAAGGCCTCGGCCTCCTCATCGGTCGTCATCGTCGGAACCGAGCGCGGTAAGGCGGGGAGTCGAGACCTGCCGCGTAGGGTGTGTGACTTACCCATCCTAAGCCAACTCTTTCTTGCATGTATGTCAGTTGCCATCCCAAGCAGCGTGTGTCATCTATCGAATGCTAATCGTTCCAGTGGCATTCACAGTATTGGGGGGCTCCTGTGGATAAATACTCACGCCGAGTATACTTTTGCGACATGGTGATAAAATCAAACAAAAAACATATACTGCCTCAAAGTGCGGAATTTCTTTTCACATTGCTGCGTGATAAAATGCAAGGAACGCAGTTTATAATGCGCAGGGATGGCGGCCTACACATGTATTTTATTTCGGATATACTAATAGAATTAGACAAAAAATTGGTCACACTGTACATGTGTCGGCACAACCAAAACGAGAGCGATCCCGCATTTTCCGAAGCGGACGAGGGGACCGGTTACTTCAAGACAACGATTCTCCAAAAGACTGAGCAACAAGGTGCAGCCCATGGCGGGCATCTGATGGTGACGCTTACCGGATTGCCCGTCGACGAAGGGTTCCGGTACTTTTGCGCAGTCGAAGACGCGACCGGATTGGGGCGAAGCTTGGCATCTCAGCTCCTTCGATACGCCTTCGACGCGATATACCGGGATGATCCGCAATCCATGACCGCCATTCGGCAGACAGGAAAGAAAAGCAAGCCCGAGCCCTACAGGCCGCTTTTCGACTTTTGGGGTGTGCCTGCTCAGAATTTGGAGGCCGAACTTCAAGCAGGCGTTGGGAATGACTTGCGCTTGGTCCGACTTGAGCCTCTAAAAGCGGTAGGGCAAGCTGCCACTGCGCTTAAGGTTGAAGAGTTTGTCGTCGTTCTCGCAACACGCGACAAGCCGCTTCCAAAGACGATCCCAGAAATAAAGAAGTTAATAATGAGCATCCCGGGAAAAGTTTCTAAGGCGACCTACGCGTTCCGTAGAAATGGCGCCCAGCAGAGAATCTCCTTTCGAGTTGTCGGCGATGACGTCTTTCTGGACGAGAAATTTATACAAAAAGAAATTATAGGGCCGAACTCGAGAAAAGATGGCAGATGTGAGCGAAGATGGGAAAATTATAGATGAGTTCAGGGTGCTCATGGAGAAAGCCCTGCTCGCAAAAGATATGTCCATGAAGGCCGCATCCAAGTGAGGCTATATGAGTTGAGCCGCTGGTACGTCTATCGGCAAATAGACCATCCCTTTATGCTTTTTTACACCACTATCCTTCCGGCGGTTTTTGGTGCTGTCGCTACCATATGCTTAATGCTGGTCCCCGGCGGTTTAATCCTTACCGCTGAGAATGGCTTGCTTGATGCCATCATTGGCACGATCTCGTTGCTTCCGGGGTTTTACATCACCGCCCTCGCGGCAATCGCGACGTTCGGTGGGCCGCATATGGATGAAGATATGCCACAACCGGCGCCGAAATTATTTATTAGAACGGCGCAGACTTCCGGAGATGAGGCGCTCACGAGAAGGATGTTCTTATCCTATCTTTTTGGCTATCTTTCGATACTCAGCTTGCTCGTATCTGCATTTTGTCATGCTGCGCTCGTGGTCGGTCCAGGCATCCATGGGATCTTATTGTCTTGGTTTCCGGCAAATTCATTGATCATAATTTGGGTTGGAGAGGTGGGTCTTAGCTTTTGGCTTCTTTTTTGGTGCGGAAGTATTTTGGTTACCACCCTACACGGGGCGTATTACCTGATGGAAAGGATGTTTCAGCCGAATTGAGAGTCCCCGTCACCTCGCGAACTTCTTGTACTTGATCCGCTTCGGCTCCACCGCGTCCGGCCCGAGGCGGCGGATCTTGTCGGCCTCGTAGTCCTCGAAGTTGCCCTCGAACCATTCGACGTGGGCGTCGCCCTCGAAGGCGAGCATGTGGGTGCAGATGCGGTCGAGGAAGAAGCGGTCGTGGGAGATGACCACGGCGCAGCCGGCGAAGTCGGTGAGGGCGTCTTCCAGCGCGCGCAGGGTCTCGACGTCGAGGTCGTTGGTGGGCTCGTCGAGGAGGAGGACGTTGCCGCCGGTGCGCAGGAGCTTGGCGAGGTGGACGCGGTTGCGCTCGCCGCCGGAGAGCAGGCCGACCTTCTTCTGCTGGTCGCCGCCCTTGAAGTTGAAGGCGCCGCAGTAGGCGCGGGAGTTCATCTCGGCGTCGCCGAGCTTGATGACGTCGAGGCCGTCGGAGATTTCCTCCCAGACGGTCTTCTGCGGGTCGAGGCTGTCGCGGGACTGGTCGACGTAGGAGAGCTGGACCGACTCGCCGTAGGTGACGGTGCCGGCGTCGGGCTGCTCCTGGCCGGTGAGCATGCGGAAGAGCGTGGTCTTGCCGGCGCCGTTCGGGCCGATCACGCCGACGATGCCGCCGGGGGGCAGGGCGAAGGTCAGGTCGTCGATCAGCTCGCGGTCGCCGTAGTGCTTTTCCAGGTCCTCGACCGCGATCACGTTCTGGCCGAGGCGGGGGCCGTTGGGGATGACGATCTGGGCGGTGGTGATCTTCTCGCGCTCGGATTTCGAGGCGAGCTCGTTGTAGGCGTTGATGCGGGCCTTCTGCTTGGCCTGGCGGGCCTTGGCGCCCTGGCGGATCCATTCGAGCTCGCGGGTCAGGGTCTGCTGGCGGGCCTTGTCCTCGCGGGCCTCCTGGAGCGAGGCGCTTGGCCTTCTGCTCCAGCCAGGCGGAGTAGTTGCCCTCGTAGGGGATGCCGCGGCCGCGGTCGAGCTCGAGGATCCAGCCGGTGATGTCGTCGAGGAAGTAGCGGTCGTGGGTGACGATCAGGATGGTGTGCGGGGTAGTCGATCAGGTGCTTCTGCAGCCAGGCGATGGTCTCGGCGTCGAGGTGGTTGGTGGGCTCGTCGAGGAGCAGCATCTCGGGCTGTTCGAGCAGCAGCCGGCAGAGGGCGACGCGGCGCTTCTCGCCGCCGGAGAGGGTGTCGACGGAGGCGTCGTCGGGGGGGCAGCGCAGGGCCTCCATGGCGACGTCGACCTGGGCGTCGAGGTCCCAGAGGTTCTGGGCGTCGATCTGGTCCTGGAGGGTGGTCATCTCCTCCATCAGCGCGTCGGAATAGTCCTCGGCGACCTGCATCGCGACCTCGTTGTAGCGGTCGAGGAGGGCGCGCTTGGCGGCGACGCCTTCCATGACGTTGCCGCGGACGTCGAGGGCGGGGTCGAGCTCGGGCTCCTGCGGCAGGTAGCCGACGTTGATGCCCTTGGCGGCCCAGGCCTCGCCCTGGAAGTCCTTGTCGAGGCCGGCCATGATCCGCATCAGCGAGGACTTGCCCGAGCCGTTGACGCCGACGACGCCGATCTTCACCCCGGGCAGGAAGCTGAGGCGGATGTTCTCGAAGACCTTCTTGCCGCCGGCGTAGGCCTTGGTCAGGCCGTCCATGTGGAAGACGTATTGCGGGGTGGCCATGGAATCCTCGGATGCGCTGAAGGTGCGCGGGTTCTAGCCGGGCGCCGCGGGGTCCGCAACCGGGGGGTCAGGCGCCGAGGGCGGGCAGCAGCGCCTTGAGGCCGTCGACCAGCATCTCGACGGCGATGGCGAGCAGGATCATCCCCATCAGGCGCTGCATGATGATGCGCAGGGTTTTGGAGAGATGGGCGCCGATGGCGCCGGCGAAATAAAGTACGACCAGCAGCGCGACCAGGACCGCCGCCACCACGGCGGCGTAGATGGCATAGTCGCCGGGGGTGCGGACATCCTGCAGGAAGACGACGAGGGTGGTGATGGTGCCCGGTCCGACCACCATCGGGAAGGTCATCGGGTAGAAGGCGATGTCGGTGACGCTCTGCTGGTGCTGCTGCTCGCTGCCGCTGCCCTCGTGGGCCGGGTTGCCGCCGCCGCTCAGCATGTTCAGCGCGATGCCGGCGAGCACCAGGCCGCCGGCGACGCGGAAGTCGTTCACGCTGATGCCGAAGAAGCCGAGGATCTGCAGGCCGGCGATCGCGATCACCGCGCACATCACCGT
Organism: uncultured Alphaproteobacteria bacterium; assembly: GCA_963847795.1. GTDB lineage: Bacteria > Pseudomonadota > Alphaproteobacteria > Rhodobacterales > Rhodobacteraceae > Amaricoccus. The sequence continues at coordinate 466,399 of CAWKBH010000006.1, read as the reverse complement.
GGCGTAGAGCGTGACCTGCAGCGCGGTGCGGCGCTGCTCGGCGAGGCTGAGGTCCTGGGTCAGGCTGAGAAAGATCGGCAGGCTGACCAGCGGGTTCATGATGGCGAAGAGCGCGCCGAGAAACTTGATCCCGAAGGCCGGGTCCATCGCTCGCTCCCCCTGCTGGCGCCGGGGTGGGTAGCGCCCCGCGGGCCGGGGGTCAACCGGGGCGGGCGTCAGCTGACCGGCAGCGGGACGGCGATGATGGCGACGGAGCGGTTCAGCGGCTCCATCACGCCGTCCGCGGTGGCGACCGGCAGGTCGGTCTCGCCCATGCCGTCGGTCTCGATCAGCGCCGGCGGCAGGCCGGCGCCGACCAGGAAGTCGGCCACGGCGCGGGCGCGCCGGAGCGCGAGGCGGCGGTTGGCGGCGGGGCTGCCGACCCGGTCGGTGTGGCCGACGATGCGGATGCGCTGCAGCGGCATCTCGGCGAGGGTGACCGCGGCGGCGGCGGCGTAGGCCTCGCCGCCGGGGGTGAGCCGGGCGCTGGCGAAGTCGAAATGCACCTCGACCATGGCCGCAGGGTCGGGCGACGGCAGCGGCGGCACGCCGTCGGGCGCCGGGGCTTCGAAGATCGCGGCGAGGTCGGCGGCGTCTTCCCGGGCGGCCTCGAGGCGGGCGGCGCTGGGTTCGGGCTCACCCTTGAGCGCGGTGAGGGCGGCGTCGAAGTCGCTCGGCGCGCCGGGCTCGTCGGGCGCGACCGGCTGGTCGGCGAAGAGGACCGGCGCGGGCAGCGCGGCCGTTTGCTCGGCGGGTCGGGCCCGGGCGCGGATCGTGGCGAGCTCGCTCCGGAGCGACGCGAGCTCGGCGTCGCTGGCGGCGAGCTGGGCCTCGAGGCCGTCGATCCTGGCCTCGCGGTCGGCGGCGGTGGCCCGGAGCGACCGCATCACCGCGTCGCGCACGGCGAGGGTGGTGCGGAGCCGGGCGTTCTCGGCCTCGCGCGCGGCGAGCTCCGCCGTCAGGCGGGCGATCTCGGTCTCGGCGGCCGTGGGCGCCGCGGGGACCGCCTCGGCGGCGGCGGGCGGCGGCGGGGCCGCGGGGACCGCCTCGGTCACGGCCGGCGGCGGCGCTGGGACTGCGGTCCCGCTCCGGAACCGTGCGGAAAAGTCGGATTGGCTGGCAACGAGACCTGCCAGTATCAGGACGGATCCGCCCCCAATATAGCCCCACTTGCGGTGCATGCCTGCTACCTGCCCGTCGTTTTTCTGCTTTTTGTTGCGGCAACTATAGCCCCACATTACTGCTTGCGGCAACGACTTCGGTCCGAGCCTGCACATCGACTGTTCCGAAAATGCCACAGTGGCTTCGCGCCCGGCGGCGACTTCGGCGGAAAGTCGCCGACGAGGGCGGGTTCAGGCAGCGATTGACAGGCGGGGCGGGCTGCGTCGGTATCGAGGCGGGCCGGAAACCTGGAGATTTCGAGCGTGTTGCCACTGGGACCTCATGCCACGCCCGGCCAGCGCATCGGGCTTCTGGGCGGCTCGTTCGATCCGCCGCATGCGGGGCACGTGCACATCTCGAAATGGGCGCTGAAGGTGTTCGGGCTCGACCGGGTCTGGTGGCTGGTCAGCCCGGGCAACCCGCTGAAGCCGGACGCGCCGGCGGACCTGGCGCGGCGGCTGGCGGCGGCGCGGGCGATCATGCGGCATCCGCGGGTGACGGTGACCGACCTGGAGGCGCGGCTGGGCACGCGCTACACCGCGGCGACGGTGCGGGCGCTGAGGGCGCGCTGCCGCGGGGTGCGCTTCGTCTGGCTGATGGGGGCGGACAACCTGGCGAGCTTCCACCACTGGGAGCGCTGGCCGGAGATCATGGCGGCGCTGCCGGTGGGCGTGCTGGCGCGGCCGGGCGAGCAGCTGCGCGCCGGGCTCTCGCCGGCGGCGCGGCGCTTCGCGCGCTGGCGGCTGCCGCAGGAAGCGGCGCGGGCGCTGCCGTTCGCGACCCCGCCGGCGTGGACGCTGGTGAGCGGCCGGATGCTCGACCTGTCGTCGAGCGAGCTGCGCGCGCTGGGGATCTGGCGGCGATGACGGCGTCCGGGCTCGACCGGCGGGCGCTGCTCGCCGCGGGCGCGGCCTGGCTGGCGGCGCCGGCGGTGCGGGCGGCTGCAGAGCCGGCACCGGCCGCCACGTCGGCGGCGATCCTGGCGGCATCGGGCCTCGGCGAGCTGACCGGCTTCGCGCTGGCCGATCTCGGCGGCAGCGGGCTGCTCGAGGCGCATCAGCCCGACCTGGGGCGGCCGCCGGCCTCGGTGGCGAAGATCGTCACCACGCTCTATGCGCTGGAGGCGCTGGGGCCGGACTACCGGTTCGCGACCCGGATCCTCGGCGCCGGGCCGATCGAAGGCGGCGTGCTCCAGGGCGATCTGGTGCTGGCGGGGGGCGGCGATCCCGGGCTCGACACCGACGCGCTGGGCGCGCTGGCGGCGGCGCTGCGCACGCGCGGGCTGACCGGGGTGTCCGGGCGGCTGCTGGTGGCGGACGGGGCGCTGCCGGCGGTGGCGGCAATCGATCCCGACCAACCGGCGGAGGCGGCCTACAACGCGACGGTCTCGGGGATCAACCTGAACTTCAACCGGGTGTTCATGGCCTGGCAGGCCGGGGCGACCGGGCTGGCCTTCAGCGCGCCCGGCGCGCGGTTCGAGAGCAAGGTGAGCTCGATCCGGGCCGAGCTGGTCGACGACGGGTTGCCGGGGCTCCGCGTGGACGGCGGCGGCGAGATCTGGAGCCTGCCGCGGGACGGGCTGCGGCGGCGGGGCAGCGTCTGGCTGCCGGTGCGGGCGCCGGCGGCCTATGCCGGCGAGGTCTTCGGGCGGCTGGCCGGCGACAGCGGGCTGGCGCTGCCGGCGGCGCAGACAGTGGCGGCGGCGCCGGGCGCCGAGCTGGCGCGTGCACGGCAGCCCGCCGCTGGCGCGGGTGCTGCGCGAGATGCTGGTCTATTCGACCAACCTGACGGCCGAGGCGGTCGGGCTCCGGGCCGGGCAGGCGCGCGGGCTGGCGCCGGACGGGCTCGCCGCGTCGGGGGCGGCGATGACGGCCTGGGCGCGGGCGCGCTTCGGGCTGACCCGCGCCAACCTGGTCAACCATTCCGGCCTGAGCGGAGAATCGCGGCTGTCGGCGGCCGACCTGGTGGCGCTGCTGCGGCAGGCGGAGGGCTCGGAGCTGCCGGCGCTGCTGAAATTGCGGCCGATCCTCGACGCGCAGCGGCGGCCGCTCGAGATCCCCGGCGTCACGGTGGTGTCGAAGACCGGCACGATGGACTTCGTCAGCGGGCTGGCGGGCTATCTGAGCGGGCCGCGGCGCCGGCTGGCCTTCGCGATCCTGGTCGCCGACCCGGCCGGCGCGCCGCCATCCGGCCGGAGGAGCGGGAGAAGCCGCCGGGCGGCGCGGCCTGGCTGGCGCGGGCGCGGGCGCAGGAGCAGGCGCTGCTGCGGCGCTGGGCGGCGGTCTATGCGGCGTGACAGGTCGATGCGACTGGAAGGTCGATTGCCGTTTCAATGGCATAACCACGGTCGCACGCGTGCGACGGCGTGCGTCTCACCGCCTCCGGCGGCAGGCGGCGGTGGCGGGCGGCGCTGCCGCGCTCGATGGCGGCGGCGTGCAGCCGGTCGATCTCGAGCTCGTGGCGCAGTTCGAGCAGGAACTGCAGCTCGGCCTGGAAGGCGTGGCCGTCGGCGGCGGCGACGTCGCAGCAGAGCGCGTAGGCGGTCTCGCGCAGCGCTTCGGGCAGGGCGTCGCGCATCAGGCCGAACAGCGCGTCGAGCCCGTCCTCCTCGGTGAAGAGGTCGAAGACGGTCTGGCCGATGGTGCGCAGCCGGTCGGGGTCGTAGCCCTCGAAGATCGGCAGGGTCTCGACCATGCGGCTGATCGAGAGCAGCTCCTTGGTGGTGATGTTCTCGTCGGAGGCCGAGACCCCCACCATGGCGGCGACCAGCGCGTCCTGGGCGGAGAAGGAAGGGGGCGTGTCGGAAGCGGCCATCGAGATCCTCGCGGGGATACGGTCGATCCGGTTGTATTGACCCGCGCCGGGCCGGGCAATAGGAAGCGGGCAGGCTGGAGGGCCCGGGCGATGGACGAGGTGCGCAAGGCGGCGGAGGCGTCGAAGGCCTGGCCCTTCGAGGAGGCGCGGCGGCTGGTGGCGCGCTATCGCGACGCGCCCCCGGCCAAGGGCCACGTGCTGTTCGAGACCGGCTACGGGCCGTCGGGCCTGCCGCATATCGGCACCTTCGGCGAGGTGGCGCGCACGACGATGATCCGCCGCGCGTTCGAGATCGTTGTCGGACATCCCGACCCGGCTGATCTGCTTCTCCGACGACCTCGACGGCATGCGCAAGGTGCCGGAGAACGTGCCGAACCAGGAGATGCTGCGGGAGAACCTGCAGCGGCCGCTGACCAGCGTGCCCGATCCGTTCGGCGAGTTCGAGAGCTTCGGCGCGCACAACAACGCGATGCTGCGGCGGTTCCTCGACACCTTCGGGTTCGAGTACGAGTTCGTCAGCGCCACCGAGTTCTACCGCTCCGGGCGGTTCGACGCGGTGCTGCTGCGCGCCGCCGAGCGCTACGACGCGATCATGGCGGTGATGCTCGCCGAGCCTGCGCGAGGAGCGGCAGCGCGACCTATTCCTGCTTCCTGCCGATCTCGCCGACCAGCGGGCGGGTGCTCTACGTGCCGATGAAGGAGGTGAACGCCGCGCGACGGCACCATCACCTTCGACGACGAGGACGGACGCGAGGTCACGCTGCCGGTGACCGGGCGGCAACGTGAAGCTGCAGTGGAAGCCGGACTTCGGGGCGCGCTGGGCGGCGCTCGACGTCGACTTCGAGATGTACGGCAAGGATCATTCGACCAACACGCCGATCTACGACGCGATCTGCGAGATCCTCGGCGGCCGGGCGCCCGAGCATTTCACCTACGAGCTGTTCCTCGACGAGAACGGCGAGAAGATCTCCAAGTCCAAGGGCAACGGGCTGACCATCGACGAGTGGCTGCGCTATGCCGGGCCGGAATCGCTCGAGCTACTTCATGTACGGCAAGCCGAAGACGGCGAAGCGGCTCTATTTCGACGTGATCCCGAAGGCGGTGGACGAGTATCACCAGCAGCTGCGGGCCTTCCCCGGGCAGGACGCGGCGGCGCGGCTGGCCAATCCGGTCTGGCACATCCATCGCGGCCAGCCGCCGGCCTCGGACATGGTGGTGAGCTTCGCGATGCTGCTGAACCTCGCGAGCGCCGCGAACGCCCATGACAAGGCGGTGCTCTGGGGCTTCATCCGCAAGTACGCGCCGCAGGCGATCGCCGGCGACGCATCCGGGGCTCGACGCGGCGGCGGGCCATGCGGTGCGCTACTTCGAGGACTTCGTGCGGCCGGCCAAGACCTACCGGGCGCCGGACGCGCGCGAGGCGGCGGCGCTCGCCGACCTGCGCGACCGGCTCGCGGGATGGACCGGGTCGAGCGATCCGGAGGCGCTGCAGGGCATGGTCTTCGCCGTCGGCAAGGAGCACGGCTTCGAGCCGCTGCGGGCCTGGTTCGCCGCGATCTACGAGGTGCTGCTCGGCGAGACCCAGGGCCCGCGCTTCGGCGGCTTCATCGCGGTCTACGGCATTCCGGAGACGGTGGCGCTGATCGATGCGGCACTTGCCGGGGACCTCCTGCGCGAGAGCGCGGCTGACGCCCGCCGGGCCTAGAGCGCGTCGAGGTCGGCCAGGGCGCGGCGCACCTCTTCGACGCCTTCCGGCGGCAACGGCGCCTGCGGCGGCAGCGGCGCGCCGACCGGGTAGCCCTGCAGCTCCAGCGCGCCCTTGATGCAGGCCGCGAGGTTCCAGCGCGCGAAGGCCTCGTTGATGCGCCAGAGCCGGCGCTGCAGGACCATCGCCGCGTCCCAGTCGCCGCGCCGGCAGGCCTCGTAGAGCGCCACGCTCGGTCGCGGCACTATGCAGGCGGGGCCGGCCATCCAGCCGCTGCCGCCGATCAGCATCACCGCGGCGGGAATGTGCGCCGAGGCGGCGAAGACCTGCAGCCTGCCCTCGACCCGGTTGAGGATCGAGAGCAGCCGGCCGGTATTGGAGGAGGCGTCCTTGATGCCGACGATGTTGGGGACGTGGCTCAGCCGCTCGATCACCGGCAGCGTCAGGTCGGCGCGCTGGAAGTTCGGGTTGGTGTAGATCACCACGGGGAGGTCCGTGGCGGCGGCGACGGCGCGGAAGTAGGCCTCGACCCCGGTATCGGGGAGCGGGAAATAGGCTTCGAGCACGGCGAGGATGCCGTCGCAGCCGATCGCCTGAGCTCGCGCGCCTGCCGCTCCGCCTCGGCGGTGGTGGTGGCCGCGACCCCGGCGAGCACCGGCACCCGTCCGGCGGCGGCCTCCACCACCGTCGCGACCACCGCGCGGCGCTGCGGCCAGTCGAGGTAGGCGAACTCGCCGGTCGAGCCGAGGGCGGTCAGTCCGTGGACGCCGGCGCCGATCAGGTCGTCGCAGAGCCGCGACAGGACCGGCGCCAGCACCTCGCCCGAGGGTCGCCACCGGCGACACGAGATAGGGGAAGACGCCGTGGAAGATCGCTTGCACGCCGACATCCTCCGAACGCCTGGATCGTCGCCGAGTATACCTCGCCCGCCGCCCGCCGGATAGGGCGCCGCGCATGTGTGTCGCGTCGAGGAACGGACGGCTGGCACCGGCCGCGATTGGGGATCGCCGCTCGCCGCGGGCGGTGCTCAGGGTCGGTCCCGCACCCGAAGGCCGTCCACGAAGACGTTGACAAGGCGGATCACGGTGCCCTGCCAGCCCTGCTGTTCGCGCATGTAGCACATGCCGATGAGGGCGCGCATCAGGTCCTCCGGGGAGATGTCGGGCCGGATCTCGCCTTCGGCGACCGCGCGCTCCATCAGGACGCCGGCCGAACGGACCAGCCGCGCGGTGGAGCTGGCGTAGAGTTCGCTCGAGCTGACGACGGCGGGGGCAAGCGCGGCGAGCATCCCCTTCTTGGTGGCAATCATCCCGACATTGGCGTGCAGCCAGCGCCGCAGCGCCTCGACCGGCGCGGCGTCGGTGGCCAGCTGCGCCGCCAACTCGACGAGCTGGTCGACCTCGCGGCGATAGACCGCCTGGAACAGGGCCTCGCGGGTCGGGAAGTGGCGGTAGAGCGTGGCGATGCCGAGCCCGGCGGTCCGCGCCACGGCCTCGAGGCTCGCGTCCGGGCCGCCGAGGCTGAAGACGTCGCGCGCGGCTTCGAGCAGCCGGTCGCGGTTCCGCAGCGAATCCGAGCGCGGCCTGCGGCTTGCCTTTTCGGGCCGGTGTTCCATCTGACTGCGCCGCCCTCTCATTGGCGCTTGCAAAGCGGAGGGTGCCTCCGTATAAGCATCTCGAGCGCCGGTGCAACCAGTACTCGACTTTGCCCGCTCGACGGCAAAACAAGAAAGCTCGCAGCTTCATCGCACAAACCGTCCGGCGCCTCGAACAAATTCTGATCCATGTAACGATCGGAGCACGCATGACCCTTTCCATCAGCCTTACGGTCAACGGAGCCCGGCGGGACGTCGCGCTCGAGGATCCGCGGGTAACGCTTCTCGACCTGCTGCGCGAGCGGCTCGTGCTCACCGGAACCAAGAAGGGCTGCGATCGCGGCCAGTGCGGCGCCTGCACCGTGCTGGTGGACGGGCGCCGGATCAACGCCTGCCTCGCGCTCGCGGCCAGCCTTGACGGCGCCGACGTGCTTACCATCGAGGGCCTGGCCGAGGCCGATCGCCTCGATCCGGTACAGGCCGCTTTCATTGCCCATGACGGCTTCCAGTGTGGCTTCTGCACCCCGGGCCAGATCATGAGCGCGGTGGGTCTGATCCGTGAAGGCGAGGCCGGGGACGACCCGGAACGCATCCGCGAGGGGATGAGCGGCAACCTCTGCCGCTGTGGCGCCTATGCCGGGATAACCGAGGCAGTCCTGGAGGCCCGGTCGCAGCTCGCCGGCGCGGAAAGGAGGACCGCATGAACCTCTTCGACTACGTCCGGCCGGTGTCGGTGGCCGAGGCCATCGCCGCCGCCTCCGAGCCGGGCGCGGCCTACCTCGCGGCCGGCACCAACCTGCTCGACCTGATGAAGGCTGGCGCCGCGCGGCCTGCCCGGCTGGTCGACATCACCCGGTTGCCGGGTCTCGACCGGATCGAGACCCTGCCCGAGGGCGGGGTCAGGATCGGCGCGATGGTGCGGAATGCCGACCTCGCCCGCGATCCAGCCATCGCCGCCTATCCGTCGGTCGCCGAGGCGCTGCTCTCGGGCGCCTCGCCGCAGCTTCGCAACGCGGCGACCGTCGGCGGCAACCTGATGCAGCGCACCCGGTGCGCCTATTTCTACGACACCGCCAGCGCCTGCAACCGGCGCGAGCCGGGCGCCGGCTGCGATGCGCGCGGAGGCGAGAACCGCGGACACGCGGTCCTCGGCTGGAGCGACGCCTGCATCGCCACCCATCCGTCGGACTTCTGCGTGCCGCTGGTGGCGCTGGATGCCGTCGTCGAGATCGAGGGGCCGGGCGGGCAGAGGGAGGTGCCGCTGGAGACTTTCCACAGCCTGCCCGGCAGCACGCCCGAGCGCGAGAGCGTGCTCGAGCCGGGCGAGCTGATCGTCGCCTTGCGCCTGCCGGCGGCGGCGTCGAGCTTTCGCGCCCACAGCCGCTACCTCAAGCTGCGCGAGCGCACCTCCTTCGCCTTCGCCCTGGTCTCGGCCGCCGCGGCGCTGGAGATCGAGGGCGGAACGATCCTGCAGGCCCGGCTGGCGCTCGGCGGCGTCGCAGCCAGGCCCTGGCGCGCCCGGTCGGCGGAGGCGCTGCTCGCGGGCGGGTCGCCCGGCCGCGACTCTTTCGGTCGCGCGGCCGAAGCGGCGCTCGCCGACGCGCGGCCTTCCGGCGACAACGCCTTCAAGATCGAGCTCGCGAAACGGGTGGTCGCCCGCGCCTTGCTGCTTGCGGCGGCCGGGACGCCGGAGCGCATGCCGGCGCTGCCCGCCTCCGCCTTCGCCGAAACCGGAGCCCTCGCCGATGCCTGACACCATCCCCTTCCCGGCCCGGCACGTCCGCCTCGGGTCCAACAGCGGCCAGCCGTTGACCCGGCGCGACGGCGTGCTGAAGGTCACCGGCGCCGCCACCTATGCCGCCGACAACCATCCCGCCGGCCTCCTTTACGCGGTCTACGCCGGCAGCACCATCGCCCGCGGCCGCGTCCGCTCGCTCGACGTCGCCGCCGCGAAGGCGCACCCGGGCGTCGTCGAGGTGATCACCCCGGCGAGCCGGCCGCCGCTGGCGCAAGACCCGGACGCGAAGCCGCACCTGTTCAGCTTCCGGATCGAGGTCCTGCAGGACGACCGCGTCCGCTACACCAACCAGCCGATCGCGCTGGTGGTCGCCGAGACGCTCGAGGCCGCCACCGAGGGCGCCCGGCTGCTGGCGCCGAGCTACGACGTCGAGCCGGCCCGGGTCGGGCTGGACAGCGGCGAGCGCTACGAGCCGCATGCGGTCGGAATCGGCGGGCCGCCGGGTTTCGGGATCGGCGACATTGCCGCCGGGCGCGCCGCCGCGGCGCAGCGGACCGAGGCCGAGTATGAGACCCCGGCCCAGTACCACAACGCCATGGAGCCGCACGCGATCGTCGCCGAATGGGACGGCGACCGGCTGACGATCGACACCCCGAACCAGGCGATCGCCATGGCCCGGGGCGCCTTCGCCGCCTTCTTCGGCATCCCGCCCGAGAACGTCCTGCTGCGCAGCCCCTTCCTCGGCGGCGGCTTCGGGTCGAAGGCGATCCTCGCCGGGCCGCAGATCCTCGCGGTCCTGGCGGCGCGGATGCTCGGGCGGCCGGTCAAGCTGGTGCTGCGCCGCGACCAGATGTTCGGGCCTGTCGGGCATCGCGGGGCGACGCGGCAGCGGTTGCGGCTGGGCATGGATGCCGAGGGCCGGCTGACGGCGCTCGAGCATGACGCGGTCGCGGCGACCAGCAGCTTCGACGATTTCATCGAACCGGCCGCCAACGCCTCGCACAACCTCTACGCCAGCCCTGCCATCGCCACCCGGCACGAAGCGGTGCGTGTCGATACCGGCACGCCCGGGCCGATGCGGGCGCCGGGCGAGGCCTCGGGGTCGGCGGCGCTGGAAAGCGCCATCGACGAGGCCGCCGCGGCCTGCGGGCTCGATCCGCTGGAGTTTCGCCTGCGCAACTATGCCGAGGTCGATCCGGCCTCGGGCAAGCCGTTCTCGTCCAAGGCGCTGCGGCAGTGCTACGCCCGGGGCGCCGAACGCTTCGGCTGGGCCGGGCGGCCGCTGGCGCCGCGGCAGATGCGCGACGCGGCGGGTCGCCTGGTCGGCTGGGGCGTGGGCAGCGCGCTGTTCCCGGCGCCGATGTTCAAGGCCGAGGCCCGCGCGGTGCTGCGCGGCGACGGTACCGCGCTGGTGGAGACCTCGGCCGCCGACATGGGGCAGGGGGCCTGGACGGCGCTGGCGCAGCTGGCGGCCGACGGACTCGGGCTCGACATCGCTCAAGTCGAGTTCCGGGCCGGCTCGTCCGACCTGCCCGACGCCGGGGTCGCCGGCGGCTCGGGCCACACCGCGACCGCGGGCGGCGCGGTATTCGGCGCCGGCAGCGACGTCATAGCCAAGCTCGCCGGGCTCGCTACCGGCGACCCGGATTCCCCGTTGTTCGGCGCCGGCAATGCCGGCGTCGAGGGCCGGGACGGGCGGCTCTACCGCGCCGACGATCCGGACCGCAGCGAGAGCTACGCCGACATCCTCGCCCGGGCCGGCCTCGCCGAGCTCGAAGGGCACGGCCGGGGCGGCCGCGACCCGGCCGATGCCAACGCCTACGCGATGTTCTCGCATGGCGCGGTCTTCGCCGAGGTCAAGGTCGATCCCGATCTCTGCCAGATGCGGGTCACCCGCCTGGTGGGGGCCTTCGCGGCGGGCCGGATCATCAACCCGCGGCTGGCGCGGAGCCAGCTCTGCGGCGGGATGATCTGGGGGCTGTCCTTCGCGCTGCACGAGGAAGCGGTGATGGACCGCCGCACCGGGCGGCCGATGAACGCCGACCTGGCCGGCTACCACATTCCGGTCAATGCCGACGTGCCGGAGGTGGAGGCGCTGCTGGTCCACGAGGACGACGCGCATGTCAACGCGCTGGGGATCAAGGGGGTCGGCGAGATCGGCGTCACCGGCACCGTGGGGGCGATCGCGAACGCGATCTGGCACGCGACCGGGATCAGGGTGCGTCGGTTCCCGATCAGGATCGAGGACCTCCTGATCTGAGGCAGGTCAAGGGTTTACGCGGCGCGGTCGGGTCTGGAGCGCGTATGGAACCGGTATGGATTGCATATGTATGGTAAAATGGTCGGGATTGAATGGTTAACGCGGGAAGCGCGCTCACTCCGCGTCGAAGAGCTCCAGCGCGGCTGCGAGCTGGATCGCGAACTTTGCCGATGCCACGGGGAGGGTGCGGCCGCGCATCTGGCCGAGGAGCAGGAGGCCGGGCGGGACGTCGCGGGCGGGCAGCGGGCGCACCGCCAGGCGCGGGTCGGCGGACGGGCGGAGGCCGATCGGGATCTGGAAGCTGACGACCCGCTCGTAGAGCACGTACTGGCGCATCAGCTCGAAGCTGTCCGCCTCGACCACCGGATTGAGCGGGCGCGCCCGGCCGCGGGTCGCCAGGTTCAAGAGGTGACGGACCCCGTATTCCTGCGAGGGCACGGCATGGGCCACGTCGAGGCAGTCGCGGAGCCGCAGCTCGCGCCTGGCGGCCAGCGGGTGATCCGCCGCCATCACCGCGCAGACCGGTTGGGGGATCGCCTTGATCACCTCGAATTCGGCCAGGTAGACCGGCTCGAACACCAGCGCGAGGTCGCTCGAGAAGGTGCTGAGGTCGTGCTCGGCCGCCGCCCGGTCGCGGATGCGGACCGAGAACGTGACCCCGGGATGGTCGTTGCGGTAGCGGGAAATCTGCTCGGGCAGGAAGATCGGGTTGAGGGCCTGGCTGCAGGCGATCGAGATGTGGCCGCGGCGCTCGCCCGACAGGTCGGCGACCTGGCCGCGGACCCGGTCGAGGTCGATGAACTGGCTGCGGATGTGCTGCATCAGCAGCTCACCCGCCGGGTTCAGGCGCACGCCGCGCGGCACGCGCTCGAAGATCTGGGCGCCGAACTCCGACTCGAAGTTCTGGATTCGCCGGTTGAGCGCCGAGGAAGTGATGTTCATGTCCTCCGCCGCCTTGCGGATCGAGCCGGCGCGGGCGACGTCCTGGATCAGGCGCAACGTCTGCAAGTGTCTCATTTGGCTGTCAGCTTTCGTCAGCGCTGCATTCAAGTCAGCATTCCGGTGAAAACTTAGCATTAGAAGTCAGCGCTGCGAAGCGGCAACTCTGTTGCGGTGCGGGGGTGTCACCGCGACATCGAGGGGACGGCGCGTGACGAGCGGCGAGAAGCGCGAAGGACTGGGCCCGCCGACGGCGGGCGGTCTGCGCGATCTCGCCTTCACTCTCCCGGCGCTCCGGGCGGCCTATGCTGCCGGGGCCAGCCCGGCCGCCGTGATCGCCGAGGTGCACCGGCGCATCTCGGCGGCGGGCGACCCGGGGATATTCCTGCACCTGATCGACCGCGACGCGGCCATCGCGGCGGCCGAGGCCCTCGGGCCGTTCGACCCGGCGCGTCCGCTCTGGGGGATGCCCTTCGCCGTCAAGGACAACATCGACGTGGCCGGGTGCCCGACCACCGCGTCCTGCCCGGCGTTCGCCTACTCGGCCGAGAGCGACGCCTTCGTGGTGGCACGGCTGCGGGCGGCGGGGGCGATCCCGGTCGGCAAGACCAACCTCGACCAGTTCGCCACCGGCCTCGTCGGGCTGCGCACGCCTTATCCGGTGCCGCGCAACGCGCTCGACCCGGAGATCGTGCCCGGCGGGTCGTCCTCGGGGTCCGCGGTCGCCGTCGCCCGCGGGCTCGTCGCCTTCGCGCTCGGCACCGATACCGCCGGCTCCGGCAGGGTACCGGCGGCGCTGAACAACATCGTCGGGCTGAAGCCGACGCTGGGCGCGCTGTCGACCCGCGGCGTGGTCCCGGCCTGCCGCACCCTCGATGCGGTCTCGATCCTCGCGCTGAGCGTCGACGATGCCTACGAGGTCTACCGGGCCGCGGCGGGCTTCGACGAGGCGGACCCTTACGCGCGCCATGTCGCCGTCGCGCCGCTCGGGGACGCGCCGCCGCATCTTGCCATCGGGGTTCCGGACGAAGCCTCGCGGCGCTTTTTCGGCGACGCGCTGCAGGCGCGCGCCTTCGAAGCCACCTGCGCCGGGCTCGAGGATCTCGGCGCCCGCGTCGGTCCCGATCGACTTCGCGCCGTTCTACGAGGTTGCCGAGCTGCTCTACGGCGGCGCCTGGGTGGCGGAGCGGCATGCCGTGCTCGAGCCGCTGCTCGCCGGCGACCCCGAGGCCGTGCATCCGGTGGTTCGCCGGATCGTGGGCGGTGCGGCGGCGTTGTCGGCGACCGACGCCTTCCGCGGCTTCTACCGGCTCGAGGCGCTGCGGCGGCAGGTGGCGCCGCTGATCGAGGCGGTGGACCTGATCTGCGTGCCGTCGATCCCGACCTTCTACTCGGTAGCGGACCTGGAGCGCGATCCGCTCGGGCCGAACGCGCGGCTCGGCACCTACACCAATTTCGTCAACCTGCTCGGGCTCTGCGGCCTGACCGTGCCGACCCCGGCCCGCGCCGACGGCCGGCCGGGCAGCGTCACCCTGCTCGGGCAAGCCGGCCGGGACGGGCTCATCGCAAGCGTCGGCCGGAAGCTCGAGCGCTGGGGCGACGCGCCGGCTAGGGGCCACCGACTGGCCGGTCCCGCCGCCGGCGGAAACGGTCGCGACGGCCGGCGCCGACGAGATGGAGCTGGTGGTCTGCGGCGCGCACATGTCCGGGCTGCCGCTCAATCACGAGCTCACCCGGCTCGGGGCGCGGTTCCTGCGCGAGGCGCGGACGGCGGCGAGCTATCGGCTGCTCAGCCTGGCGGGCGGTCCGCCGCGACGGCCGGGCCTGGTGCGGAGCGAGACCGGCGGCGCCGCCATCCACGTCGAGGTCTGGGCGCTGCCGCGGGCGAGCTTCGGCGCCTTCGTGGCGGGCGTGCCGGCGCCGCTCTGCATCGGCACGGTGGCGCTGGCCGATGGAAGCGCCGCCAAGGGGTTCCTCTGCGAGCCGGCCGGCACGGCAGGCGCGAGCGATGTCAGCGCCGTCGGAGACTGGCGGCGCGTGATCGCGGAGGACGCGGCTTGAGACCGGGCGGATCGGGGCCTTGCAGGATGAGGCGCCGCGGACCGCAAGAGCGGGGCGCCGGTGGCGCGCCGCGCGGTCCGCTCGCCCGGAGCGCCAGCGCGGAGGGCGAGGGGCGTGGCGCGTCCCGGACCGCGCCAATCCGGGCGCGGCTGTCCTGGCGGTCGCGCTTGCGCGACTGCCCCTGGGAGGGCAGTCGCGGCCGGATTTGTCGACGGACAAATCCGACGGGATGGCGGACGCGGATCGGATCGGACCAAGGTTAATCGGGCGGGATCCGGCGCCTCTGCCGCTGGTCGCGTCGGGTCACGGCGCCAGGCTCACATGCGCCGAGGCGATGCGCCAGCCGTCGGCGGTCCGCATCCAGACCTGCGACTGCGCCCCGCGGCGGCCCGAGCCGAGACGCCGGTATTCCGCGGTCGCCACGCCGATGTCGGGCGAGAGCGGCACCACGTCGACGCGCAGCAGCTCGCGGGCCAGGTCGGCGGGGTCGCGGCCGCGGCGAAAGGCGGCGATCGCCGCGAAGCCGTAGAGCCCGCCTTCGGTCATCAGCCGCACCGCCCGCGGATCGTTCCAGAAGAACCCGGTCAGCGCCTCGACGTCGTTCGCCCGCAGCGCCGCCTCGTAGCGATCGAAGGCGGCCCGAATTTCGGCCGCCACGCCGTCCCCGTCGAACCCGAGCATCGTCCCGCCTCCCGATCCCCGGCCGTCATAGCCACGCGCCGCGCCCGACGCAAAGGAAAGACCCCGAGCCCATGAGCGAAATCCGTCTGCCCGCCGAACCCGACCCGATCCGCTTTCAGCCGGCGCGCACCGCGCTGGTGATCATCGACATGCAGCGCGATTTCCTCGAACCCGGCGGGTTCGGCGAGACGCTCGGCAACGATGTGGCCCTGCTGCAGCGGGCGGTCGGCCCCTGCGCCCGGGCGCTGGCGGCGGCGCGCGCCGCCGGCATGCTGGTGATCCACACCCGCGAGGGCCACCGGCCGGACCTCTCCGACGCGCCGCCGGCCAAGCTCGCCCGCGGCGCGCCCTCGAAGCGCATCGGCGACCCCGGGCCGATGGGGCGGATCCTGGTCCGCGGCGAGCCCGGACACGACATTGTCGACGCGCTCGCTCCCGGCCCCGGCGAGCCGGTGATCGACAAGCCCGGCAAGGGGGCGTTCCACCAGACCGACCTCGAGCAGCTGCTGCGCAACAACGCGATCGACACGCTGATCGTCTGCGGCGTCACCACCGAGGTCTGCGTGCACACCACGATCCGCGAGGCCAACGACCGCGGCTACCGCTGCGTGGCGCTCGGTGACGCCTGCGCCTCGTACTTCCCCGACTTCCACCGCGTGGGCCTCGAGATGATCAAGGCCCAGGGCGGCATCTTCGGCTGGGTCAGCGACGCCGCAGCCTTTTCCGACGCCCTCCGCTCCGCCGCCCGCGCGGCCTGAACCCTGGAGACAGCCATGCAGACCTCCGCTCCCAAGCTCTGGACCCCGGGCGACTGGAACGCCCTCTTCGGCTTCGGCACCAACATCCTGGTCAACCTGCTCGTTCTCACCGGACTGCTGCAGTACGTGCTGAAGATGCCGCCCGAGCTGGTGTTCGGCCGCATCCTGCCGGCGCTGGGGCTGATGATGTTCCTCTCGACCGGATACTACGCCTGGCTGGCGTACCGGCTGGCCAAGAAGACCGGCCGCGACGACGTCTGCGCCCTGCCCTCGGGGATCAGCGTGCCGCACATGTTCGTGGTCACCTTCGTGATCATGCTGCCGATCGCGACGATGACCGGGAACCCGGTCGAGGGCTGGGAGGCCGGGCTGGTCTGGGTGTTCTTCCAGAGCTTCATCCTGATGATCGGCGGCTTCGTCGCCCCCTGGATCCGGCACATCACCCCGCGCGCCGCCCTGCTCGGGACGCTGGCGGGGGTGTCGATCGCCTTCATCTCGATGCGGCCGGCGCTGGAGATGTTCCTGACCCCGGCGATCGGCATCTTCTGCCTGGCGGTGATCCTGGTCGCCTGGTTCGGCGGGCTGCGCTATCCGCGCGGCATTCCGGCCGGGCTGGTCGCCATCGTCTTCGGCATGATCATCGCCTGGGGCAGCTCGGCGCTGGGCTTCCCGATCGGCGGCATGAGCCTCGGCAACCTCGGCTCGGCCTTCGCCAACTTCGGGTTCTCGCTGCCGATCCCGGCGGTCGATCACGTCTTCCACGGCTTCCAGTACCTGGGCGTGATCCTGGTCACCGCGATCCCGTTCGGGATCTACGACCTGGTCGAGGCCATGGACAACGTCGAGAGCGCCGAGGCCGCGGGCGATCACTTCCCGACCACGCGGGTGCTGACCGCCGACGGCGTGGTGTCGCTGATCGGCTGCCTGATGGGCAATCCCTTCATCAACGCCGTCTACATCGGCCATCCAGGCTGGAAGTCGATGGGCGGGCGGATCGGCTACTCCTTCGCCACCGGCATCATGGTGGTGGTGCTCTGCTGGTTCGGCATCGTCGCGGTGCTCTTGGCGCTGGTGCCGGTGGTGGCGATCTCGCCGATCCTGCTCTACATCGGCATGCTGATCGGGGCGCAGGCCTTCCAGACCACGCCGGCGCGCCATGCGCCGGCGATCGTGCTGGCGCTGCTGCCGAACATCGCCGCCTGGGCCAAGACGATGATCGACGGCGCGCTCGGGGCCGCCGGCGTCACCGTCACCCCGGATCTGGTCGGCCAGATGGCGGGCGGGGGCGTGCTCTACGACGGGCTGGCGATCCTCGGCAACGGCGCGATCCTGACCGGCCTGATCCTGGCCGCGGTGACCGTCTTCATCATCGAGCGCCAGTTCGAGCGGGCCGCCGCCTTCGCCTTCGCCGGCGCGGTGCTGACCTTCTTCGGCTTCATGCACGGGCCGGCGCTCGGGCTCGACGTGACGCCGGCGGTGGCGCTGGGCTACGCGATGGTCGCCGCCTTCCTGATGGTCTGCGCCCGCTTCGACCTGGTCTCGGCCGAGGGAAGGCATCGGCGACGCCGCCGTGCAGCCGGCCGAATAGGCCGCCGCCTCGTGGCCGATCTCGACGCCTACCTCGACGCGGCGTCGGCGCTCCTCGATCTGGAGATCGCCGACGCCGAGCGGCCGGGGGTGGCCCGCTTCCTGGCCCTGGCCGCCGAGATGGCGGCGGTCCTGGAGGCGGTCGATCTCGACGACGCGGCGCTGGAGCTGGCGCCGGTCTACCTGCCGCCCGATCCCGACCGGAGCCCGGGGGAGCGCCGATGAACGACCCCGTCAGCCCCTGGGCCTCCGCCACCGAGATCGCCGGCGCGGTCGCCGGCGGCGCCACCACCGCCACCGCGGTGGCGCACGCGGCGCTGGCCCGGGTCGCCGCGCTCAATCCCGGCCTCAACGCCTATACCGACATCACCGCCGAGCGGGCGCTGCGCGAGGCCGCGGCCGTCGACGCCGGCCGCGACGCCGGCCGGCCGCCCGGGCCGCTCGCGGGCGTGCCCTTCGCGGTGAAGAACCTGTTCGACGTGGCGGGGCTGCCGACCCGTGCCGGCTCGAAGATCAACCGCGACCGGCCGCCCGCCGCCGCCGACGCCGCGCTGGTGCGGCGGCTGAACGCCGCCGGCGCGGTGCTTCTCGGCACCCTGAACATGGGCGAGTACGCCTACGACTTCACCGGCGCCAACGTCCACGACGGCGCCTGCCGCAACCCCCACGATCCCGAGCGGATCAGCGGCGGCTCGTCCTCGGGTTCCGGCGCCGCCACCGCCGCCGGGATGGCGCCGGTCTCGCTCGGCTCGGACACCAACGGCTCGCTCCGGGTGCCCGCCTCGCTCTGCGGCGTCTTCAGCCTGAAGCCGACCTACGGCCGGCTCGGCCGCGGCGGCACCTTCCCGTTCGTGGACAGCCTCGATCATCTCGGCCCGTTCGCCCGCAGCGCCGAAGACCTCGCGCTGGCCTATGACGCGCTGCAGGGCCCCGATCCCGGCCGATCACGCCTGTGCGCGCCGTGCCGCCGAGCCGGTCACGCCCGCGCTTTCCGGCGGCGTCCGCGGCCTGCGGGTCGGCGTGCTCGGCGGCTGGTTCCGCGACAACGCCCACGAGGCCGCCCGCGCCAGCGTGACCGCCGCGGCGGCGGCTCTGGGCGAGGACGCCGAGATCGACAGCGTCCGCCTCGACGCCGCCGAGGCGGGCCGCGCCGCCGCCTACCTGATCACGGCCTCCGAGAGCGCGGCCTTCCACCTCGAGCGGCTGCGCCGCCGGGCCGCGGATTTCGATCCCGAGAATCCGCGACCGCTTCCTGGCCGGCGCGCTGCTGCCCGCCGCCTGGGTCAGCCGCGCCCAGCGTGTCCGCCGCTGGTGGCTCGGGCAGGCGCTGGCCGCCTTGCGCGGCGTCGATCTGCTGCTGGCGCCGGCCACGCCCTGTGCGGCGCCCCGCCGCGGCGAGAAGCTGCTGGACCTCGGCGGCCGCCGCGTGCCGCTGCGCCCGAGCCTGGGGCTGCTGGCGCAGCCCTTCTCCTGCATCGGCCTGCCGGTGGCGACCGTTCCGGTCTTCGCCGCCGGCGCTGCGCCGATCGGGGTGCAGATCGTCGCCGCGCCCTGGCGCGAGGACCTGTGCCTGCGGGCGGCCCGCTTTCTCGAAACCCGCAACGTGGCGGTGGCGCACCGGCCGGCGGTCGAAGTTCTCTGAGCCACGCGCGGGCGCGGCGGCTTCCGCCGATCGGTTCGCACTGCATCAGCGGGGCGCCAGTGGCGCACCGCGCGGTCCGTTCGCCCGGAGCGCCCGACAGTATCCCGATGCGATCAGCCGGCGACAGTGTGATACGGGATCTGGTTGATCCCTTCCGACCGCTGCCCGGATGACGCGCGACCGCGCCGCATTCACTTGGCGGATTTGGCGGAGACAAATCCGCCCGCGCCTGCCTGCCCTTGGCAGGCGCGTTCCGCGCCGCCCAGGCAGGCGCGCGCGGATTACGACGCGACGGTCCCGGCGGCACGCCCCTCGGCCTCCGCGCTCACGCGCTTCGGCCGACGAACCCGCGCGAGGCAGTGCCTCGCTGTTGCGGGTTCGGGGCGGCTCGTCAAGCAAATCTGATAGATCGGCCTCCGAGAGACCTTCCAGGATCCCGGTGGTCGTGACCGTCACCAGCGGGGTTCGGCACCAACGTGCTCGGCTGCGGCCCGGTTTGCTTCAGAGACAGCGTCTTCGAAACGTCGTCCGCCAGCAAGCGCGGCGCCGAAGACGCCAACGAACGTATCGCCTGCACCATGCGTGCTGATCACTTTCACGGGAAAGGCGGGCGCGGAAACCGTGCCGTCCTCGAAGGCGGCTGCCACGCCGGCGCCCCCCGCAGTGACCACAACGTTGCAGTTGTTGCGTCGGAGATCGAGGGCGGCCCTCAGGGCATCCTCGATCGTCTCCACCACGATGCCGGAGAGCATCTCGGCTTCCACCGCGTTGACTATCAGAACATCGACCAGACCGATCAACTCCGATCCGAGCGGACGAGCTGGTGCCGCGTTCAGGCAGACGAGCGCGCCAGCAGCCCTCGCCCGTCGGGCCGCCGCGACGTTGGTCGCCTCGCCGGTCTCGTTCTGCAGCAGGAGAACGCGGGCATCCCGCCAGAGATCCGTTGCGGCCAGGGAGTGCGCCGGGATCTCCAGGTTCGAACCGGAGACGATGACCGCGCCGTAGTCCCCTTCGTCTTCGGAGATCGCGACGCTCATTCCGGATGCCGTTCCCGCGAGAACACTGACGTGGCTCCGTTCGACCCCTGCCGCGTCAAGTCCTTTCAGCAGGTAAGCGCCGAAGTCGTCATCGCCGACGGCGCCGGCCATTCTGGTGAGAATTCCGGCCCGGGCGGCGGCGACCGCCTGGTTGCCACCCTTGCCGCCGAACTTCGGCCGCCAGCGATAGCCGGCCACGGTCTCGCCTTTTCGCGGCCGATGCGGGGCTTCGACCATGATGTCGTAGTGCAGGCTACCGACAACCACGACGGCGCATGCAACGCTCGATGGCTGCATCAGCGCCTCCGCTTGCCTTTGACGGACCCCATGGTGCTCGCGAGGTTTGCCTCCGCGGTCTCGAGATCCCGCTGCGCCACTGCGATGAACAGCGCGTAGAGGATATTCAGCTGCGCGATCCGCGCGGCCGCATTCTCGCCGAGGAGCGGCGAGCCCTGGGCGGTCGAGCAGAGCACCACGTCGGCGACCTCCGCGATCGGCGAGGCGCCGTAGTTCGTGATCGCGATCGTGCGCGCACCACGACGCCTCGCCAGCAGGAGAGGGTCGAGCACGGCCGCCGTCGAGCCGGAGTGCGAGAAGCCTACCGCGACATCCTCGGGTCCAAGCAGGGAGGCCGACATCAGCATCATGTGGGCATCGTCGAAGACGCTCGCCCGGATGCCGATGCGCAGGAATTTGTGCGCGACGTCGCGTGCGATCTGGGCGGAACCTCCGATCCCGTAGAAGTCGCGATGCCGGGCGTCGTGCAGGCAGGAGGCCGCTCGGTCGAAGTCCTCCGGATCGAGGATCGCGAGCGTCTCCTCCAGCGCCTGGATCGATGTGCGAAAAACCTTCTGGGCGATCTCTGCGCCGGTGTCCTCGGGCGAGACCTCCCGGTGAAGGTCCGCGGTCGGAAGGCTGCGGTATTCGGCAAGCCCGGCCCGGAACTCCCTGAAGCCGGAGAAGCCGAACTTCTTCGCGATCTTGACGACCATCGCTTCCGAGACAGAGGCGGCCCCGGCCACCTCACGGAGGGGCGTCTTCTCGTCGAAGTCGCGCTTGGCGAGCATCGTCTCGACCACATGTCCTTCCGCCGCGGTCAGGTTGGGTATCATCATTCTGATCCGGGGGCCGATGGTCCGCGGGTCCCGCATACGCGGGCCCGTCGCTGCCGGCGCGCCGTTCGGCCAGCTCTCGCCCACGGGTCGCCCGGAGGTCATGCGGCGCCGCGGATCAGCGCCGCGGTGACGAGCGACTGGCTCTGCACCGCGTCCTGTCGGCCCACGGCGGCCGACAGGCGATTGTCGGCTTCCAGACGATCGACGACGGCGAGAAGCCGCTTCACGGTCGCGATGTTGACCTCGCATTCGGCCACCGGATCAAGTCCGGTCGCGTCGGGGAAGGTGTCGAAGTAGAGCGCGCCGTCGTAGCCGTCGCGCCGGATCTGAAGCAGGAGTTCAAGGGTGGCCGTGAGATGCACGGCGCCGACCATCAGCCCGTCGTCTCGCTTGGCGTAGCCGTCGTTGAGGTGCACGCCGAGCAGCCTGCTGTGGCGATGCGCCAGCGAAGCCGCGAAGGCAGGCTGCTCGTCTGCATAGAGCACGTGGGCGAAGTCCAGCGTGACCCCGAGGTTGGGACAGCCGGCTTCCCGGATCGCCAGCAGCGTGGCGGCGCAGTTGCCGAGCAGGCTGTAGGACCGCGGTTCGTTGGGCTTGTACTCGATGCTGATCATGCAGTCCGGATCGTGCTCGGCAACCTCGCGGATGCCCTCGACCTCCATCGACCACATCGCGTCGTAGTCGGCCTGAAACCCGTAGTCGAAGCCGTCCTGCCCCAGCCAGAGGGTCATGAGGTTGGCACCCGCCTCGCGGGCCGCGTCGATACCGCGTTTGGTCAGATCGATCGCTTCGCGTCGCACGGCCGGTTCCGGGTTGGTGAACGCGCCGATCTTGAACGCGGGGTTGGTGTAGTAGCGCATTGCGAAGCCGTTGACCGCCAGCCCCAGGTCGCCGAGGCGGCCGGCGACCGTGCCGGGTGCTTCGGTCAGATGGTCGGGGTAGTTCAGATCGAGGTCGGTCAGGCCGTCCACCGTGGCCGCCCGGCGTGCCAGCTCGAGCGGCGTCGGCTTCGTGGTGAGGTCCGGCCAGAATGCGCCCGGGTTGGCCAGGAAGGAGTTCAGACGTGTGGCAAACCGCATGGCGCCTCTCCCGAAAACGGAACGGACTTCACGGATAGACCAGTGTCTGTGAAGCAATCAATCCGATCTGAGGGCCTGACGGACCGGCTGCCGGGGCGTACGGTTCGCCGCTGGCACCGACAGCGAGACATTTCAGCGCCGATTTGCCATGATCCGCGGCGGAATGGCGCAGACACGCAACTCACCCACGACGGCCGACATCACGAACCTGGCGACGAACGCGCCCCCGCAACGCTGATGGCGCCGTTCCGTTTCATCATCGCGTTCTATCACGTCGCCACCCTGCAGAGCGTGGCCCGCGCGGCCGAGGAACTCGGCGTCACGCCGGGAGCGGTCAGTCAGCAACTTCGTGTGCTCGAGGAGCAGCTCGGGACCAAG
Source organism: uncultured Alphaproteobacteria bacterium (assembly GCA_963847795.1). Taxonomy (GTDB): domain Bacteria; phylum Pseudomonadota; class Alphaproteobacteria; order Rhodobacterales; family Rhodobacteraceae; genus Amaricoccus. The sequence goes on along the minus strand of CAWKBH010000006.1, from coordinate 443,811 downwards.
CTCGTCACCAAGGCGGGCCGGCGCATCCGGCTGACCGAGGCGGGCGAGCGCTACTTCGAGATGATCGCCAGCGACATCGAGAATATCATCGCGGCGACGCGGCAGGTCCAAGGCGAGCGCACGACCATGCTGCTCACCGTTCGGGCGACTCCCACCGTCTCGACCAAGTGGCTGCTCCCGCGACTGTCGCGGTTTCTCGAGGCCAATCCGACCATCGATCTGCGCCTGGACGGATCGAACGAGCCGACCGATTTCACCCGGGATCTGGTCGACCTCGAGATCCGGCACGGGATCGGGCGTTGGCCCGGGCTTCACGTGGTTCCGCTGGCGGAGGAGAGGTTCCTGCCGGTCTGCTCCCCTACCGTCGCGGCCCCGGCGCACTCGATGCGCGCGCGCTGCAGGCCATGCGCCTGATCCAGTCCGTCAAGGCTCAGGTCCAGTGGACCGACTGGTTCGAGCAGGCGGGAGAGCCGGTGCACGGGCGCTGGCGCATGCTGCGTTTCGACCGGTCGCACATGGCGATCGACGCGGCGGTGGCCGGGCTCGGGATCGCGCTCGAAAGCACGTTGATGATGGAACGTGAGCTCGAATCGGGCCAGCTGGTGGTCCCGGTTTCCGGGACGCCGCGGATCACGCTCAGTACGCAGTGGCTGGTCTGTCCGCCGCAACATCTGCGGCGACGGCGGGTGCGGTTGTTCGTGGACTGGCTGCGCGCAGAGGCCGATCAGTGGCAGCGCCGCCAGGAGGAGAAGATTGCTAAGCTGGTCTAATCGATCGGCCGAGATAAGTGAATTGATCTGAGGGTCGCTTTGGCTATTTTACTTCCGCAGACGGTGGCACGAGATCACCGAAGTCGGAGGAAGCCCGATGCGACCCACGACCGACCTGGCCTGAATTTCGCGCGCCGTGGCCTGCCGGCTGGCGCGTCGTTTCTCGAGAGTATTCGCAACGAAGCGGCGGCGCCGAGCGCGTTCGCCGAAGAGAAAGGTATGCCCCAATGAACCTCTCCTCGATGCTTGCCGAGCGGAACGCCGGCGGCCGCCCGATCCGGGTGGGCCTGATCGGCGCCGGAAAGTTCGGCTCGATGGTGCTGGCCCAGGCCAAGTTCATCGAGGGCTACCACATCGTCGGCGTTGCCGATCTCAACGTGGCCAAGGCCAGGGAGTCGCTGAAGCGGGTCGGCTGGGATGCGGCGCAGTACGGCGCCAAGTCGCTGGCCGATGCCCACGCCAATGGCGCGACGTTCGTGACCGACGACGCGGCGGCGATCCTGAACTTCGACGGCATCGACTGCATCATCGAGGCGACCGGCCATCCGATCGCCGGAACCCGGCACGCGCTGGGCGCGATCGAGGCCGGCAAGCACATCGTGATGGTGAACGTCGAGGCCGACGTGATGTGCGGCCCGATCCTTGCGGCCAAGGCGCGCGCGAAGAACCTCGTCTACTCGATGGCCTACGGCGACCAGCCGGCGTTCATCTGCGAGCTGGTCGACTGGGTTCGCTCGGTCGGCTTCGAGCTGGTCTCGGCCGGCAAGGGCATGAACTTCGAGCCGCGCTACCGCTATTCGACGCCCGACACCGTCTGGGGCTTCTTCGGCTGGACCGAGGAAGAGGTCGCCGCCGGCGACTTCAATCCCAAGATGTACAACTCCTTCACCGACGGCACCAAGGCCGCCATCGAGATGGCCGCGGTCGCCAACGGCACCGGGCTCGACTGCCCTGACGACGGCCTGGCCTTCTATCCCTCCGGGCTGCAGGATCTGGCCAGCGTGTTCAAGCCGGCCTCCGAGGGCGGGCGGATGCCGGGCACCGGCCTGGTGGAGATCGCCGCAAGCCAGGAGCCCGACGGGCGCGAGGTGCTGAACAACATCCGCTACGGCATGTTCGTCACCTTCAAGGCTCCGGACGAATATACCCGTGCCTGCTTCAAGCAGTACGGCCTCCTGACCGACAAGTCCGGCTGGTACGGATCGATGTGGCGCCCGTTCCATCTGATCGGGCTCGAGACCAGCGTCAGCGTGCTGTCGGCGGTGCTGCGCGGCGAGCCGACCGGATCGAGCAAGGAGTACCGCGGCGACGCCGTCGCCACCGCGAAGACCGACCTCAAGGCCGGAGACATGCTCGATGGCGAAGGCGGGTTCGCGGTCTGGGCCAAGGCGATCCCGGCGCGGATCAGCCAGGACGTGGACGCGCTGCCGATCGGTCTCGCGCATAACGTGAAGCTGAAGAAGCCGGTGGCCAAGGACCAGGTCGTGCGCATGTCGGACGTGGAGCTCGTCAACGATCTCGACGTGGTCGACCTTCGCAAGGAGCAGGTCCGGTCGATGGCGCCCGTGCACGAGGTCGCCTGAAAAGCGCCGGCCCGGCGCTGCCGCCGGGCCGCTCGCCACGCCTGTCGCACGGAATCACAGGAAAAACCGCAAATGGTCGACGTTCCGAAGCAGATCGGATTTATCGGCACGGGCCTGATGGGCGCGCCCATGGCCGCCAACCTGGCGCGGGCAGGCATGACCGTGACTGCCTGGAACCGAGACGCCGCCAAGCTCGCTTCTCTGGCCGCGGCTGGCGTCGCGGCGACGCAAACGCCGGCAGAGGCGGCGGCCGGCCGCGACGCGGTGATCCTGATGCTGAGCTCGGGGCCGGTCTGCGACGAGATCCTCGATGCCGGCGGCGTGTTCGCCGCGATGCGGTCCGGCGCGCTGCTGATCGTGATGAGCTCGATCTCGATGCCGGAGGCGCAGGCCCAGGCGAAGCGAGCGGCTGCCCTTGGCCTCAGCTACATCGACGCTCCGGTGTCCGGCGGCGTGATCGGGGCTACCGAGGCGCGGCTGGCCATCATGGCTGGCGGCACGGCCGAGGACGTCGCGACCGCCGCCCCGATCTTCGCGGCGATGGGCAAGGCGGTGCACATCGGTCCGGCCGGCACCGGACAGCTCGCCAAGCTGGTCAACCAGTTGACCGTGGCCAGCACCATCGTCGCGGTGTCCGAGGCGATGCTGCTCGCCGAGGCCGGCGGCGCCGACCCTGCCAGGGTCAGGGAGGCGCTGCTCGGAGGCTTCGCTCAATCGCGCATCATGGCGGAGCACGGCGCCCGGATGATCGAGGGAGACTTCCGGCCCGGCGGTCCGGCGAAATACCAGATCAAGGATACCGCCGCCGCCCGCAGCCTCGCCGCCGCGCTCGGCCTCGACCTGCCGATGCTGAACCTTGCCGACGCGCTGTTCGGCGATCTCGTTGCCCATGGCGGCGGCGACTACGACCACAGCGCCCTCATTCTCGAACTTCGCCGCAGAAACGGCCTTCGCCTGCCGGCTAACTTTCCGTTGGCGAGGCAGCCGGTCGAAGCAACCTGACATCGCAACCGAAACCGGAACCAACCAGGAGGAAACATCCATGAACCCGACCAACACCGGCATCGGCCGCCGCGGTCTTCTGAAGCTCGCGGGCTCCGGCGCTGCTCTGGCGCTGTTCACGCCCTACATCGCCCGCCCGGCGCAGGCCGCGACCACGCTGCGCATCGCGGTGCCCGATCCGATCGGCTCCTCGGTGGGGCGCGCGGCGACCGACTTCGCGGCGCTCGTTGCCGAGGGGACGGGCGGCGAGGTCACGTTCCAGGTCTTCGCGGACGGTGTGCTCTACGGCAAGGATCAGAACGCCGCGATCAACCAGCTCGGCTCCGGTGCGCTCGACGCGCTGATCCTGGCGAGCAGCGTCTACGCCTCGTTCGAGCCGCGGATGAACGCGATCAGCCTGCCGTACCTGTTCTCGGACTACGACCAGCTCAAGGCCTACCTCGCCGGCGCCCCGGGGCAGACGCTGCTCGGCGGCCTGGACCGCCTGAACATCAAGGGCCTCGGCTTCTTCCTGCGGACCTTCCGTGACGTGACCACCCGCGAGACCCCGATCACCAAGGCGACGGACTTCAAGGGCCTGACCCTGCGTACGCCGAACAACCCCCTCTTCGTATCGCTGTTCCAGGCGCTCGGGGCCAATCCCACTCCGATGGCGTTCTCCGAGGTCTACAGCGCGCTCCAGCTCAAGGCGATCGACGGCCAGGAAAACCCGGTCGAGGTGCCGTTCAACAACAAGTTCTACGAAGTGCAGGGCCACCTCAACATCACGCAGCACATTGCCGACTCGTTCGTCGTGGCGCTCTCCGCGCCGGCCTGGGCCAAGATCCCCGAGGCGCAGCAGGCCGCCGTGCAGGAAGCCGCGCAGAAGATGATCGAGGCGCACGACGCGCAGGAGATCGCCCAGGAGGCGGAGATCATCGACAAGCTCGCCGGGCTCGGCATGCAGGTGAACCGCTTCGAGGACGGGGAACTCGCAAAGACCCAGGAGATCGCCCGAGGCATCTACGGCAGCTTCGAGGAAATGATCGGCGCGGACTTCATGAAGCAGAGCGTCGCGTTCGTGGGCGCGTGAGCACCGCAAGCAGCCGAGGCCGCCCGATCCTCGCGTGAGCGATCGGGCGGGATTCGGTTCCACAACGCACAGGGAGGGAATGCCGGTGGAGACGATTGACCGGGCCGTCTGGCGGCTCGTTGATCTCGCGATCTTCGTCGCGGTTCTGGGAATGGTGATCTTCATCGTCATCCAGGTCGGATCACGCCTTGCCGGGCAGTCGGTCCCCTGGACCGAGGAGCTCTCCCGCTTCCTGTTCCTGTGGACGACCTATCTCGGGATGGCCGCCGGCTTCCGCCAGGGTCACCACCCCGCCTTCGGGCTCCTCGGCGCGCTGCTGCCGCCGGGCGGCCAGCGGGCGCTGACCCTGGTGACCCCGGTGGCGGCGGCGGTCTTCTTCGGCATCGTCGGCGTCTATGGCTTCGGGCTCCTCCGTCAGCAGATCGCCTTCGGCGAGATGTCACCGATCCTGCAGGTCGGCATGTGGGTCACGACCCTGCCGCTGGTCCTGGGCGCGCTGCTCGCCATCTTCGGGGCGGCGATGCACGCCGTCCAGGATCACCCCGCGTTTTCCTTCGTCCCGGACCTGGAGGATCAGGCATGAGCGCGACGCTCCTCATCGCCTTCGTCGTTCTGGCGCTGCTCGGCGTGCCACTGTCGCTGTCGCTCGGCATCGCCGCGGCCGCCACGCTCTACCTCTACGACCTGCCGCTCTCGATGATCACCCAGACCATGGGGACCTCGATCAACAGCTTCCTCCTGATCGCGGTGCCGCTCTTCATCCTGGCCGGGCACATCATGGACCGGGGCGGCCTTTCCGAGCGGATCTTCGACGCGGCGGAAGCTGCGGTCGGCCGCTTCCGCGGCGGCCTCGGTCACGTCAACATCGCCTCGAGCTTCGTCTTCGGCGGGATTTCCGGCTCGTCGGTCGCCGACATCGCCAGCCTCGGCCCGATCACCATCCGGGCGATGACCACGCGCGGCTATCCGCTGCCCTACTCCGCCGCCCTGACGCTGATCACCGCTACGCTCGCGACCCTGGTGCCGCCGAGCATCCTGATCATCGTCGCCGCCGCCTCGTCGGGACAGTCGGTCGGTGCGGCGCTGGCCGGCGGGCTCGGCCCCGGACTCCTGCTCGCCCTCGCCCTGGCGCTTTACAACTACCTGGTGTCGCGGCGCCGCGGCTACGGCGTGCTGGTTCAGTACGACCGGCGCCAGAGCCTGCGGACGCTGCTGCGCGCCACGCCCTCGATCGGGGCGCCGATCATCATCCTGACCGGCATGTTCTCGGGCATCGTCACGCCGACCGAGGCGGCGGGCCTCGCGGTGGTCTACACGATGATCGTCGGCATCCTGATCTATCGCGAGCTCGACTGGCGCGAGCTCTACGGCCTCTTCGTCAGCGCCGGGCGCACGGCCGGCTCGGTGCTGCTGATCCTGATGGCCGCCAACGCGGCGACCTTCATCTTCACCGTGGATTTGCTGCCCCAGAAGACCTCGGGCCTCCTGTCCGGCCTCGCGGGCACGCCGTTCATGACGCTCGTCCTCATGGGCATCGTCTTCCTGATCGTCGGCATGCTGATGGACATCGTCGCCGCGGCGCTGATGCTGATCCCGGTCCTGATGCCGGCCGCCGTGGCCGCCGGCGTGGATCCGCTGCATTTCCTTCTGTTCATGTCCGCAGCTCTGGCGATCGGGTTGGCGACGCCTCCGGTTGGGACCTGCCTCTTTGCTACGGCGCAGGTATCGGGCGTGCCGGTCGAGCGCCTGATCGTCGCCAGCCTGCCGTTCTACGCGATAAATATCGCCGTCCTGTTGCTGATCGCTGCCTTTCCGCAGATCGTTCTCTGGCCGGCTCAGGTCTTGACCTAGTGGTTTGACCGCAAGAGAAGAGTGCTGATCGGGATTCTCTTTTGACGCGGCGCGTGCGAGTCAGCGGCATGCGCAGCGGAATATCCAGTTCGGTCTCGGCTGCCGATCGAGACCATCGTGGTCGATCGTAGCACACCGCAGAAGCATGTTTGGCGGGCGCGGCTCATCCTTCTGACCGCCGACGGCACGTTCCGCCCGACAGTGGCGAGGTGGTCGAGGCCTTCAGGCTCTTGAAGGACCTGCCGCTCGACGGCGCGATCATCACCGGCGACGCCGCCTTCACGCATCGGCCGCTGGCAGCGGCGATCCGCGAGGGCGGTGGCGATTATCTCCTGTTCGTCAAGGGCAACCGGCCCGAGTTCGAAGCCGAACTCATCCACGCCTTCCGCGACGATTCCCCCCTCGAGGCTGGCCGGCCGTCCCGGCCAAGGGCCGGGCCGCGATGACCCCAAGGACATGCGCCGCGCCGAGACGGCGGAGAAGGCTCACGGCCGGATCGAAACCCGGATAATCGCCGTGCGCAGCGACCTGCCGGCCCGTCTCGACACCGCGTGGCCGGGCCTCGCACAGATCGTGCGCATCGAGCGACGGCGTGAACTCAAGACCTTGTGCCAGCGCCAGGTGATCTACGCCATCACCTCGCTGCCGCCCGAACGCCACGACGCCGCGGCATTGCTGGCCCTGGCCAGGCGCCACTGGCAGATCGGAAACCGTCTCTTTCATGTCCGAGACGTCACCTTCGACGAAGACGCATGCCGCGTGCGAAGCGCCAACGCGCCCAAGGCGCTCGCTCATCTGCGCGATGCCGCCCTCACCATGATCCGAAAGCGCAACCTCAAGCCAAGGCCGGCGCGCGAAGCCTTCGCAGCAAACCCCAAAGCCGCAATCAGGGCCGCCATGCGGGCCTGAACTGAATTGCCCTGCGTCTGGCCCCGACCTCCGCGGTTTGCCTCTTGTCATCCTTGCACCGGTCGGTCTATAGACGCGCTCAGGACGCGGGTGTAGCTCAGGGGTAGAGCATAACCTTGCCAAGGTTAGGGTCGAGGGTTCGAATCCCTTCGCCCGCTCCAGATTTTCAGGCAAATACAACCATTCGGGGCGGGTACGGGGTCAATCCCCCTGATATCGTACGCTCGACGATCATGCGCCGCTGACTGGCGCGCCGCTACCTCAGCTGCTCCGCGGGCCGTCAAGACATCATCGGCGTTTACTCTGCGGCAACGGGTTAGGTGGCAATAAAGCCTCCAGGCGCATTGCGCTGCAAGCGGATCGTGGAGGGCAGCGATGTCGACCGAGCAAGGCGGGCCGGAAGGACGAGGGGCAGGGGAGCCCGACGCCTGCCTCGGGCGTGTTCTGGCCGTCGAAGGCTCCGAGGCCCGGATCGGGCTGGCGTTCCCGTTGCCCGGGGGTCCGGATCGACCCACGGTCGGCAAGTTCGTCGCGATCACGGGCCATGGCACCACGCTGGTGGGCATGATCTCCGAGGTCTACCAGCGCACCGAGGAAGCCAGCGGCTCCCGGGCGATGGCCCGCGTCGACCTCCTCGGCGAGATCGAGCGGACCGCCGACGGCAGCGCCCGCTTCCGGCGCGGCGTGCGGGAGTATGCCGCGATCGGCGATCCGGTGGAGATCATCGGCCGCGCCGAACTGAATCTGATCTACGCCTCGAGCAGCGACCGGGCCATTACCGTCGGCCATCTCAGCCAGGACCCGTCGATCCCGGCTTATGTCGACACCGATCACATGCTGGCCAAGCACTTCGCCGTGGTCGGGTCCACCGGCGTCGGCAAGTCCAGCGCTGTCGCCTCGATCCTCGCCAAGATGATCGAGGTGCGGCCCGAGTTGCGCGTCCTGCTGCTCGACGTGCACAACGAGTATCGCGCCGCCTTCGGGAACCGGGCCAGCGTCATCGGGGCGGAGAACCTGCGGCTGCCGTTCTGGCTCTTCAACTTCGAGGAGATGACCAACGTCATCTACGGTGGCAAGCCGGCCTCGCCCGAGGAGGTGGAGATCCTCGCCGAGCTGGTGCCGATCGCCAAGGCCAAGTACCAGGCCGGCCCCGAGCGCCTGGCGGTCAAGCCGGCGCGGCACGGCGGCTTCACCGCGGACACGCCCACGCCGTACCACCTGCAGGACCTGATCGCGCTGATTCACGAGCGGATGGGCAAGCTCGAGAACCGCTCCTCCAGCATGAGCCACCACCGGCTGATCCAGCGCATCGAGATGATCAAGAACGATCCGCGCTACGAGTTCATGTTCAAGAACGCCAACCTCGGCGGCGACACGCTGCAGATGGTGCTGAGCCAGGTCTTCAGCCTGGAATCCGAGGACCAGCCGCTGTCGGTGCTGAAGCTCGCGAGCCTGCCGGACGAGGTGGTCGACACCGTCGTCTGCGTGCTGGCGCGCCTCGCCTTCGACTTCGCGCTCTGGAGCGACGGCGCCATCCCGATCCTCTTGGTCTGCGAGGAGGCGCACCGCTACGCCTCGGCCGACCAGCATGCCGGCTTCGCGCCGGCCCGGCGCGCGCTCAAGCGAATCGCGCGGGAGGGACGCAAGTACGGCGTTCATCTCGGCCTCGTCAGCCAGCGGCCGGCCGAGCTCGACCCGACAATCATTTCCCAGTGCAGCACCTTCTTCGTGATGCGAATGACCAACGACGCGGACCAGGCGCTGCTGCGCTCGGCCGTCTCCGAGGCCGCGGCCAACCTGCTCGGCTTCGTGCCGTCGCTCGGCGCCCAGGAGGCGATCGGCATCGGCGAGGGCATGCCGCTGGTGGCGCGCATCACCTTCGGCACGCTGCCGCGCGACGAGATCCCGCGGAGCGAGTCGGGGGCGCGGGGCGACGGCGACCGGCCGATCCAGCGCAGCGAAGTGGTCCGCTCGGCGATCGAACGCTGGCGCCGCGCCACGACCAGCCAGGTGTTTCGGGCCGAGGAAGAGCCGCGGCGCGGTCGAAATGCCGCGCAGCGAGCCCGTCGGGCCGGCCACGCCGTCGCTCCGGCTGGCGAGGGCTGCCCCCGATGGTCAGCCGCTGGCCGCGCCCGCGCCGCTCGACCTCGGCCGCCAACCGTCGCTGCGCCGCTGAAGCCAAGGGCCTGCCGGCTTTGCGAGAGAGATTGCTAAGCCCCGCCTAATTCTCGGCAACCTACTTTCGTGGCCAGGCCGCAATTGCGGGCGACCGAGGAACGGCTTCGGACGATCGGGTTTCGCGCCGACGCCGGCTGGCGCTATGCTTGCAAGGAAGGCGAGGCCGCAGGCACGGCCGGAGGTCCGACCGACCGGGACTTCGGCGCGCCGCCGGCCCGATCTGGAGCGCTGGCCGACTGACATGAGGATCCTGCTGATCGAGGACGACGCCATGATCGGCAAGGGGCTGGTCCGCACCCTCGCCGATGCCGGCATGAGCGTCGACTGGGTCCGTGACGGCATCGCCGGGGACGAGGCGCTGGCGGTCGGCGGCCATGCCCTGACCCTGCTCGATCTCGGTCTCTCCGGCATGGACGGCATCGCCGTGCTCGACGCGGCACGCCGCCGCGGCGACAAGGCGCCGATCATGATCATCACCGCCCGCGACGACCTGGAGACGCGGATCCGGGGTCTCGATCTCGGCGCCGACGATTTCCTGGTCAAGCCGTTCGAGCCGCGCGAGCTGCTGGCCCGGATCCGGGCGGTGCTGCGCCGCCACACCGGGCAGGCGACCTCGGTGATCGTCGCCGGCGAGATCAGCCTCGATCTCGACAGTCATGCCGTCAGCTACCGGGGCACCAGCCAGGTGCTGCCGGCGCGGGAGTTCGCCCTGCTGCGGACCCTCATGGAGCGGGCGGGGCGCATCCTGTCGCGGGGCCAGATCGAGGAAAGCCTCTATGGCTGGGGCGAGGAGGTGGAAAGCAATGCCGTGGAAGTGCTGATCCACTACGTCCGGCGCAAGTTCGACAAGGACATCATCCGCAACGTTCGCGGCGCCGGCTGGATGGTGCAGAAGGGCGAATGACCTCGCTGCGCCGCGTCACCGTGCGGGCAGTTGCCCTGCTCCTCACCGCGATCGGCCTGGTCGGGGCCTTCGCCGCCTATGTTTCGGCCCGCCACGAAGCGAGCGAGTTTCTGGATCTGCAGCAGCAGCAGATCGCGCGCTACGTGGGCGATCTGTCCTTCGTGGCGCCCCGCACTGCCGAGCTGCCGCCGCACGACCCCGAGGACGACTACGTCGTCGAGGTCGTCTACCCCGGCGGCGCGCCGATGCGCACCTCCAACCCACGGGTGTCGATCCCCGATTCCCCCGAGACCGGGTTCTCCGAATTCACCGATGCCTTCGGCACCTGGCGGGTCTTCTCGCTGGTCACGCCCGAGCGCACGGTGCAGGTCGCACAGCAGACGGCGGTGCGCCGTGAGCTCGCCGCCGAGGCCTCGTTCCGCGCTGCGCTGCCGCTTTTGGTGGCCATTCCGCTCTCCTGGCTGCTCCTAGAGATCCTCGCGACGCGAATCTTCGGCCGTCTGGTCCGGGTGGCCGATGGCATCGCCGGCCGAAACGCCGCGGACACGACGCCGATCCCGGTCGAGCAGGTCCCGAGCGAGGTGCTGCCGGTGGTGGGAGCGATGAACGGCCTGCTGGAGCGCCTGCGGTCGGAGATGCTGCGGCAGCGCAGCTTCCTGTCGGACGCGGCCCACGAATTGCGGACGCCGCTGACCGCGTTGACGCTGCAGATCGGCAACCTGCGTGGCGCGACCTCGGACCCCGCGGTCGCCGAGCGGCTCGAGGATCTTCAGGCCGGCGCGCAACGGGCCGCGGCGCTGACCAACCAGCTGCTGCGGATCGCGCGCTACGACGCCGCCGACGGTCCCGCCGCGGTCGAGCTAGTTCGCCTCGACGATCTGGTTACCGACGTCGTCGCCGGCCTGATACCGCTGGCCGACAGCCGCTCCGTCGATCTCGGCATCGCCGGACGGAGCCCGGTGACCGTGCCCGGCTGCGCCGCGGATTTCCGGGCGTTGCTCGAGATCCTTGTCGACAATGCCGTGCGCTACACCCAGCCGGGCGGCAGGGTCGACGTCGGCATGGTGGGCAGCCCCGGCAGCCCGGCCGTCGTCGTCAGCGACACCGGACCCGGCGTTCTGGAAGACATCCTGCCGCGCCTCCCCGAGCGCTTCTTCCGCGGCCCCGACGCCGCGGTCGAGGGCACCGGCCTCGGGCTCGCGATCGCGCGGTCGATCGCCGATCGGCACGAAGTTGCCCTGAGCCTTGCCAACCGTGTCGGCGAGCCCGGGTTCGTGGCGACGCTGACGTTTCGCGGGCAGGTGAGCGGGTCCCGCGGCCGCCCCTAAGTTGCGCCTAAGTCGGCACTGCTACCGCTGAGATGCGCCCGCGACGGCGACAGCGCGGAGGTCGAGTCCGTGTGGGCGCGGCGCTTCTCCGGCTAGACGAGCCGCAGCTGCCGACTTCGTTCCCAGCTTCGCAGGCAGAAACCGAGATGCACGCCGAAACGCCGCTCCATGTCGCGATCATCATGGACGGCAACGGGCGATGGGCCGAGGCCCGGGGCATCGCCCGCCTCGCGGGCCATGCCCGAGGGGCGGCGCGGGTGACCGAGATCGTCAGGGCATGCCCCGAGCTCGGGGTCACACACCTGACGCTGTTTGCCTTTTCCACCGAAAACTGGCGGCGGCCGCTTGCCGAGATCGACGGGCTGATGGGGATCTTCCGGCTCTACTCGCTGAGCAAGATGGCAAGCCTCGTGCGCCGCGACGTCCGTGTGCGGTTCCTCGGCAGGCGCGGGCGGGTTCCCGAGTCGCTTCAGGGCCTGATGGACGAACTCGAGACGCGTACCCGCGACTGCGGCGGTCTCCGCCTGTCGATCGCCATCGACTACGGCGGCCGCGACGAGCTGACCCGCGCCGTTTGCGCGCTGTCGCGCCGCGTGGCCGCCGGAAGCCTTGCTCCGGAGGCCATCTCGGAAGGCGTGCTCGAGGCCGCTCTCGATACGCACGGGCTGCCCGATCCGGATCTGATCATTCGCACATCCGGCGAATTCCGGGTTTCGAACTTCCTGCTGTGGCAGGGAGTGTATGCGGAGTACGCATTTCCGGCCGTGACGTGGCCCGACTATACAGCGGGCCATTTCGCCGAAGCCGTGGGAGCTTACCGCCTTCGCAGCCGCCGCTTCGGTGTGGTCGATGGTTCTCAGGAGACTGGCGCGAACGCCACGACTTCGATCATCCGCTGATGACGGCACGGCCGTGAGCGAACTTTCGCCGGGATTTCGCGTTTTTCGGTCAGTCGAAACCTGTGGAGGCGCAAGCCATGACCGACACATCACGCGACCCGAAGACCGACCACGAAATTGCCCGGCTCGCCTATGCCCGATGGGAAAGCGAAGGCCGGCCGGACGGGCGCGACAAGCAGCACTGGGCGGAGGCCGAAGCCGCGGTTGGCGGCGGGCCCGAGAACCTGCCCGAGAATCAGGAGCGCTTGCTGCCCGGTGAGGCGGAGCGCCTGCCGGGCGAACGCCTCGAGCCCGGCGCCGCCGACCCGGAAGACGGCCGACCCGCGGCCAAGCGCCGCAGCGCGCACCTGACCGTAGGGGGTTCGGCGCCGTCGCGAAGCGTTGACGCGCCGAGCCGGCCGCCGGCCCCTAGCCCCAGAGCTCCGCTACGGCCGCGGCGGTCGCCTGTACGATCCGATCGGCTTCCTCGCGGGTGAGGCAGAGCGGCGGCGCGAAGCCGAGGATGTCGCCCTGCGGCATTGCCCGGCCGATCACCCCGCGCTTCAGCAGCGCGGCGGCCGCGCGCGGGCCGACCTTCTCGGCCGGGTCGAAGAATTGGCGGCCGTCGCGGTCCTTCACGAACTCCACCGCGCAGAGCATCCCCTCGCCCCGCACGTCCCCGACGTGCCGGTGACCGGACAGCGCATCGGCCATCGCTGCCCGGAAGTAGGCCCCGGTGGCGCCGGCATTCTCGACCAGCCCGAGTGCGTCGATCAGCTTCAGGTTGGCCACGCCCGCCGCGGCGCCGATCGGGTGGGCCGAATAGGTCCAGCCGTGGCCGATCGCCCCGAACGCGTCGGCGCCCTGCTCGAGCACCGCCCAGACCTTGTCCGAGACGATGGAGCCCGACAGCGGCGCATAGGCCGAGGTCAGCCCCTTGGCGATGGTGATGATGTCGGCCTCGATGCCGTAGTGGTCCGAGCCGAACATCGTCCCCAGCCGTCCGAAGCCGGTCACCACCTCGTCGGCGATCAGCAGGATGTCGTGCCTGCGCAGCACCGCCTGGATCGCGGCCCAGTAGCCCTCCGGCGGCGGCACGATGCCGCCGGTCCCGAGCACCGGCTCGCCGATGAAGGCGGCGACGGTGTCGGCGCCCTCGCGCGCGATCAGCGCCTCCAGGTCGGCGACGCAATGGGCGACGAAGTCCGCCTCGCTCATCCCGAGGTCAGGCCGGCGGTAGAAGTAGGGCGCCTCGGTGTGCAGGACGCGGTCGAGCGGCAGGTCGAACTTGGCGTGGAACAGCTCGAGCCCGGTCAGCGAGCCGGTCATCAGCCCCGAGCCGTGATAGCCGCGCCAGCGCGAGATGATCTTCTTCTTCTCCCGCCGCCCGAGCACGTTGTTGTAGTACCAGACCAGCTTGACATTGGTCTCGTTGGCGTCCGAGCCGCCGAGGCCGAAGTAGACCTTGGACATGTTCTTCGGCGCCCGGTCGAGGATCATCTTCGCCAGCGTGATCGAGGTCTCGGTGCCGTGTCCCACATAGGCGTGGTAGTAGGCCAGCTCACGCGCCTGGGCCGCGATCGCCTCTGCGATTTCCGGGCGGCCGTAGCCGACGTTGACGCAGTAGAGGCCGGCGAAGGCGTCGAGCAGGCGGTTGCCGTCGCGGTCCTCGATGAAGACGCCCGAGCCGCCGGTGACGATCCGGTTCGGGCTTTCGCCGCGCGCATGCTGGGCGAGGTTGGTCGAGGGGTGGAAGAAGTTCTCCCGGTCCCACTGGTCGAGCCGATCATTCTTGAGCATCATGCATCCTTTCGTTCGCGTCAGGCCCAGTCGCGGCAGACGTATTTCACATCCATGAAGGCCTCCATCCCGAGCCGCGCGCCCTCGCGCCCCAGCCCGGACTGCTTCATGCCCCCGAAGGGAATTGGCGCGCCGGTGACCTTGGTCCGGTTCACCGCGACCATGCCGAACTGCAGCGCCCGGCTGAGCCGGTAGATCCGCCGCGGATCCTGGGTGTGGAGGTAGGCGACCAGCCCGTATTCGGTGGCGTTCGCCCGCGCCACAGCCTCGTCCTCGGCGCCGAAGGCCGCGATCGCCGCCACCGGCCCGAAGGTCTCCTCGCGCATGATCAGCGCGTCGGGGGGCACGTCCGCCAGCACCGTCGGCTGAAAGCAGAGCGGTCCCGCCGGATGCCGCTGCGCCGCCGGCCAGCAGCCGCGCCCCGCGCGCCAGCGCGTCCGCCACGTGCTCCTCCTGCTTGGCCACCGCCTTCTCGTTTATCAGTGGCCCGAGGTCGCGATCCTCTACCCCCGGCCCGACCGTCAGCGCCGCCGCCCGCGCCGCGAACTGCTCGCAGAACGCGTCATAGACCGGGCGCTCGACCAGGAAGCGGTTGGCGCCGAGGCAGTCCTGGCCCGAGGTGGCGAACTTCGCCTTCACCCCTTCCTCCACCGCCTGCTCGAGGTCCGCGTCGGCAAAGACCACGAACGGCGCGTGGCCGCCGAGCTCCAGCACGATCCGCTTTACCGTGTCGGCACACTGCCGGTAGAGCAGCCGCCCGATCTCGGTCGAGCCGGTGAACGACAGCGCCCGCACCCGGGCGTCGGCGGTCCAGGCCGGCACGATGGTCGCGGCGTCGCCGGTGACGACGTTGAAGACCCCGGCCGGAACCCCGGCCCGCTCGGCCAGCTCCGCCAGCGCCAGCGCCGAGAACGGCGTCTCGTGCGACGGGTGCACGACGACGGTGCAGCCGGCCGCCAGCGCCGCCGCCGCCTTGCGGGTGATCATCGCGCAGGGAAAGTTCCATGGCGTGATCAGCGCCGCCACCCCCACCGGCTCGCGCCAGACCTCGACCTCGGCGTCGCGCAGGTGCGAGGTCACGCTCTCGATGTTCGGCCGCCGCGCCTCCTCGGCATAGAACTCGACGAAGCTCGCGGCATAGTCGATCTCGCCGCGCGCCTCCGAAAGCGGCTTGCCCTGCTCGCGGGTCATGATCCGCGCCAGGTCCTCGCGGGCGCCGGCGATCAGCTCGAACCAGCGCCTGAGGATCGCCGAGCGCTCCTGCGGCAGCAGGTCGGCCCAGGGTCCGAACGCCGTCTGGGCGGCATCGACCGCCTGCGTCCCCTGCGCCGCCGACATCAGCGCCGCCCGCCCGACCGTCGAGCCGTCCGCCGGATCGCTGACCGCGAAGCTGCGCCCGCCGTCCCCGGCGATCCAGCGCCCGCCGACATAGGCGAACTGCTTCCAGAGCCGGGCGTCGGCGATGGCCGGGGCCGTGGGCTTGGACAGGCTGGCGGCTTGGGTCATGGCATGCTCCGATCGTCTGGGTTGGACTGAACTTAGCCCGGCGACGGCAGAGGCTTCCTCCGTTCTGACCCCCGGTGACAGACGAATCGCCTGTTCTCGCCGCCTCAGGTCGAGGTTGGACCGGCCAGCAGCTCCTCGAGCGGCGGCGGCCCCGCCTTGACCGCCTTGGTCACGATGTAGGTGAAGTAGCGGGCCACCCCGGCGTGGCCGGCGAGCAGCGCGTCGATCAGCCGCTGGTAGCTGTCGATGTCGCGCGCGATGACGCGCAGCAGGTAGTCGACCCCGCCGCCCAGCGCCCAGCAGGCGACGATGGCGTCCTGGCGCTCGACCGCCGCCTCGAAGGCGCGGAAATGCGCCGGGGTATGGCTCTCGAGCTCCACGGTCACGAAGATCTCCACGTGCGGCGCCAGCTTGCCCAGCGCGATCTCCGCCTGGTAGCCGCGGATCGCCCCGGCGGCCTCGAGCCGCTTCAGCCGCTCCCAGGCCGGCGTCGCCGTCAGGTTCACCCGGCGCGCCAGCTCGGCCTTGGAAATCCGGCCCTCGCGCGCCAGCACCGCGAGGATCTGCAGGTCCCGGTCGTCGAGCTTGAGCACGGATCAGGTCCGCAGCACCGACCCGACGCCGGCGGCGCGGCAGGCGGCCAGCGCCAGGGTCGCGATGGCGGTGTCCTGCGCGCCGGTGCCGGTCAGGTCGCAGATGGTGACGTCCGCGTCGCCGCGCCGCGCCCGCACCTCGCCCGCCACCACGGCGCCGAGCTCGGGCAGGGGCGCCGCGGGTCCAGGCGCCCGCCGCAACGGCGCTGCGCAGCTCGCCGAGCTTCTCGCACTGGCTGACCCGGTCGCAGACGTAGGCGTCGGCCGCCGCCAGCGCCCGGGGCTCGATCTCGTTCTTCTCGCCCTGGTCCGACCCCATCGCCGTGACATGCAGCCCCGGATGCAGCCAGGCCGCGCGCAGGATCGGCGATCGCGCCGGCGTCGTGGTCACCACCAGCTGGCTCTCGGCCACCAGCCGCGCCGGATCGGCCTCGGCCCGCGCCTCGATGCCGAGCGCCGCCGCGATATCTGTCGGCGCAGGCCGCCGCCTTCGCCGGATCGCGGCCCCAGACCAGCACCCGCCGGAACGGCCGTACCAGGTGCGCCGCCTGCATCTGCAGCCGCGCCTGCACCCCGGTCCCCATCACGCCGGCGGTGCTGACCTCTGCCGGCGCCAGGTGCCGCGCCGCCACCGCGCCGGCCGCGGCGGTACGCACGTCGGTGAGGTAGCCGTTGTCGAGGAACAGGGCCTCGACCAGGCCGGTGCGGGCCGAGAACAGGATCATCAGCCCGTTCAGGCTCGGCAGGCCAAGTTTGGGATTGTCGAAGAACCCCGGGCTGACCTTGATCGCGAAACCCTCGAACCCGGGGAGATAGGCGGTCTTGACATCGACCTCGCCGTTCGCCTGCGGGATCGCCATCGACAGCACCGGCGGCATCACCACGCCGCCGGCGGCCAGCGCGGCAAAGGCCCGCTCCACCGCGTCGACCGCGGCGAGGTCGAGCGCCACCGCGCGGCGCAGCTCCGCTTCGGTCGCGATCAGGATGTCATGCGGCATAGGCCTCGCCCTCCACCACCAGATCGCCCAGCACCACCTCCCGGCCTGTCACCACCCTGGTGAAGACCTCCATGTCGACGTTGCGCCCGGTGACGATCGTGGCGATCGGCCCGGCCAAGCCGGTCAGCCTGCCCGACTGCAGCGCCGCGAGCCCGACGGCCGCGGCGCCCTCGGCGACGATCCGGTCCTCGAAGTAGAGCGCCTGCATGGCGCGGTAGATCTCCGCCTCCGTCACCAGCACCACGTCGTCCAGCAGGTCCCGGCACATGGCGAAGCTGAGGCGGTTGTCCGGCCCGAGGCCCCCGCCGAGCGAATCGGCCAGGCTCGCCACCTCCTCGATCTCGACCGGATGCCCGGCCCGGAGCGCGGCGTGCATCGCCGCGCCGCGGTCCATCGAGACGCCGATCACCCGCACGGCCGGATTGATCGCCTTCACCGCCCGCGCCACCCCGGCCGCCAGCCCTCCGCCGGAAAGCGGCACCAGCACCGTCGCGATGTCGGGCCGGTCCTCCATCATCTCCAGGCCGGCCGTTCCCTGGCCGGCGATGACCCGGGCGTCGTCGAAGGGCGAGATCTCGTGCAGCCCCTCCTCCGCCGCCAGCCGGCGGCTTTCGGCCAGCGCGTCGTCCTGGCTTCGGCCGACGATGCGGATCTCGGCGCCCAGCGCCCGGATGCCCTCGACCTTTGCCCGCGGGACCAGGGGCGACATGCAGACCACGGCGCGCAGCCCGCGCGCCCGGGCGGCGAAGGCGACGCCGCGGCCGTGGTTGCCGGTGGAGCAGCAGGTGACCCCCGCCGCGTCCGGCGGCAAGCCGAAGACGGCGTTGACCGCGCCGCGCAGCTTGAACGCGCCGACCGGCTGCAGGCTTTCGAGCTTCAGGAGCAGGTCCGCCGCCCCCGACGGCAGCAGCGGCGTGCGCACCGCCAGGCCGGCGATCGTGCGCCGCGCCGCCAGGATGTCGGCCAGCGACACGGCGAGTGGCGCGTCTAGTCAAGCGGCACCGCCACGACCGCGGCGCAATCGCCGGCCTTGACCAGGCCCGGGAAATGCCGCGCTGCCAGGACGCCGGTCAGCCCGGCGAGGATCTCGCGGGGCGCGGCGCCGGTGCGCCCGACCGCGTGGATGCGTGCGACCACCGCGCCCTTCGCGATGGGCTCCCCCAGGTCGACCATGGTCTCGATCAGGCCGTCGTCCTCGGCGAAGGCGAAACACTCGCCCGACGGCATGTCGAGCCAGCGCGTCGGCCCGGCGTCGACCTCGCCGGCCACGATCCCGGCGTGGCGCAGCAGGTTCATGGTGCCGTGCCGCGCCACCCGCACCGTCGCGGCGCGCGAGGTGCCGCCGCCGCCGAGTTCGGTGGTCACGAAGATCTTGCCCATTTCCTCGGCGGCGGTGTCGTACATGCCGACCGCGTCGATCTCCAGCATCCGCACCGACCAGGGGGCCGCGAAGGCTTCGACGGCGGCGAAGCCCTTGGCCTCCTGCTCCTTGGCGGGCAGGACGTGGGCGGCGCAGAACGGGATGAAGTCGAGCGTCCGGCCGCCGGAGTGGAAGTCGAGCACCACGTCGGCCAGCGGCAGCAGCGTGCGCAGGAAATAGTCGGCGATCTTCTCGGTGACCGTCCCGTCGGGCCGGCCCGGGAAGCTGCGGTTGAGGTTGCCGCGGTCGATCGGCGAGGTGCGGGTGCCGGCGCGGAACGCCGGATAGTTCATCGCCGGCACGATGATGACGGTGCCGCTGACCGTCGCCGGCTCCAGCGTGCGCGCCAGGTCGAACAGCGCCAGCGGCCCCTCGTACTCGTCGCCGTGGTTGCCGCCGGTCAGGAGCGCCGTCGCGCCCGCACCGTTGCGGATCACCGTGATCGGGATCATCACCGACCCCCACGCGGAATCGTCGCGGCTGTAGGGCAGGCGCAGAAAGCCGTGCTGCACCCCGTCGCGCGCGAAGTCGACGGTGGCGACGATCGAAGACGGGCGCTGCGCGGTCAGCATCGCCTCAGTCCTTCACCAGGATCCGGCGCGGCACGTCGGCGAGGCATTCCACGCCGGTGTCGGTGATCAGGATGCTCTCGGTGATCTCGAGGCCCATCGTCTCCAGCCACAGCCCGGTCATGAAGTGGAAGGTCATCCCCGGGCGGAGCTCGGTCCGGTCGCCCGAGCGCAGGCTCATGGTGCGCTCGCCCCAGTCCGGCGGATAGCTCAGCCCGATCGCGTAGCCGGTCCGGTTGTCCTTGACGATGCCGTGCCGTTCCAGCACCGCGAAGAACGCCCTGGCGATGTCCTCGCAGGTGTTGCCGGGCTTCGCTGCAGCCAGTCCCGCCTCCATGCCCTCGAGCGTCGCCGCCTCGGCGTCGCGGAACGCCTGGGTCGGGCTGCCGAGGAACACGGTGCGCGACAGCGGGCAATGGTAGCGGTTGTAGCAGCCGGCGATCTCGAAGAACGTGCCCTCGCCGGCCCGCATCGGCTTGTCGTCCCAGGTCAGGTGCGGCGCCGAGGCGTCGGCGCCCGAGGGCAGCAGCGGCACGATCGCCGGATAGTCGCCGCCGATGCCGTCGATGCCCCGCGTGCCGGCATCGAGGATCTCGGCCACCAGGTCGCACTTGCGCATGCCGACCTCGACCTTGTCGGCGATGCGTGCGTGCATCGCCTCGACGATCCGCGCCGCCTTGCGCATGTAGTCGATCTCGGTCGGGCTCTTGACGGCGCGCTGCCAGTTGACCAGCCCGGTCGCGTCCCGGAACCGGGCGTTCGGCAGCCCCGCCTGCAGCGCGGCGAAGGCCGCCGCGGAGAACCAGTAGTTGTCCATCTCCACGCCGACGACCGAGCTGCCCCCGCCGCGCCGCGCCACGAGGTCGGCGAGCAGATCCATCGGGTGCCGCTCGGTCGACTGCACGTAGTGGTCGGGATAGCCGACGATGTCGTCGTCGCCGAGCCAGGCGGTGCGCTTCGCGCCGTTGGCGTCCTGGCCGCGCCCGAACCAGATCGGGTCGCCGTCCGGCGGCACGATCACCGCCTGGTGCACGTAGAACGACCAGCCGTCGTAGCCGGTCAGCCAGGCCATGTTGGACGGATCGCTGACGACCAGCAGGTCGACCCCCTTGGCCTCCATGGCGCGGCGGGTCCGCGCCAGCCGGTCGGCATATTCGGCGCGGGTGAACTTCGGGTTCGGATTCGACACGTCAGGCGTTCTCCCCAATTGCTCGGCCGCCGGCGTTGCGCATCATCCGGCGGAAACTCATCGAGATGTGGGCGCGGCGGATGTGGCCGATCGCGTCCCAGTCGCCGATCTCGGCCGCCGCCAGGACCTCCTCCATCTCGCGGCGGAACGCCCCGAATTCCTCGACCAGCCCGAGCTTCGGCATCATCGTCAGCACCACGCGCGCGACCTGGATGTAGAGCCGGGCGCTGATCTCGCGCAGCGGCCGGTTGGCGGTCATCGCGTCGACCTCCTGCACGAAGGCCATGTTCAGCCGCAGGAAGGCGCGCTGGTCGCCCTCGTGCATGATGGCGTCGCACTGCGCGATCATCGCCCGGATGCGGTCGAGATCGGCCGCGCTGCGCGGGATCGGCTCGAGCTTGCCGATGAGCGGCGCCAGCTCCATGCGCAGCAGATAGACCTGGGCCAGCGCCGCGATGTCGACGTCGGTGACCATGGTGCCGACGCCGTGCACCGAGCCCACCAGCCCCTCGGCCTCGAGCCGCGCCAGCACCTTGCGCATCGGCGTGCGGCTGATCTCGAACTCCTGCGCCAGCTCCTCCTCGGACAGCCGGGCGCCCGGCGGGTAGTCGAGCAGGCAGATGCGGTCGCGCAGGATGCGGTAGATGCGCTCGGACCGCTCGCGCGCCGAAGGCGGCCGCGCGGCCGTGGCGGGCGCATCCTCCAGCCCGACGTTCATCCCGCCTCCAGCACCGCGTTCAGGAACTGCCGGGTGCGCTCGTTCTTCGGCGCGCCGAAGAACTCGGCGGGCGGGCCCTGCTCGGCGATCTTGCCGGCGTAGAAGAAGCAGATCCGGTCGGAGAACTCGCGCGCGAAGCCCATCTGGTGGGTGACCATCAGCATGGTCAGGTCGTGCTCGCGGCCGAGGCGTGCGGATCACCTCCAGCACCTCGCCGACCAGTTCGGGGTCGAGCGCCGAGGTGACCTCGTCGAACAGCATGACCTTCGGCCGCATCGCCAGCGCCCGGGCGATGGCCACGCGCTGCTGCTGGCCGCCGGAGAGCTGCGCGGGGTAGTGCTGCTTCTTCTCGCCGAGCCCGACCATGTCGAGGAGCTCGGCCGCCCGCTCGGTCGCCTCGGATCGCTTCATGCCCAGCACGGTGATCGGCGCCTCGATGCAGTTGCCGAGCGCGGTCATGTGCGGGAAGAGGTTGAAGGACTGGAACACCATGCCGATCTTGGCGCGGATCTTGCGGATGTGCCCGGGGTCGGCCGGGACGTACCGGTCGCCCTTCTTCATGTGGGTCAGCGGCTCGCCTTCGACCCAGATGATGCCGTCGTTGATGGTCTCCAGCGTCATCAGCATCCTCAGCACCGTGGTCTTGCCCGAGCCCGAGGGGCCGATGATCGAGACCTTCTCGCCGCGGGAGATGTCGAGGCAGAGCTCGTCGAGCACGGTGTGGCTGCCGTAGCGCTTGGACACGTTCTCGAAGCGGACCATCGGGGTTTCGGTCATCGCGGCGCGGGCCTCCGGTTCAGGTAGCGTTCGAGCAGGCGGATGAGCGCCGCCGAGACGAGGCTCATCACCAGGAAGAAGACGCCGACCAGCGTGATCGGCTCGGTGTAGCGGAAGGTTTCCGAGCCGATGATCTTGGCGGTCTGCATCAGTTCCAGCACGGCGATCGCCGAGAGCAGCGGCGTCTCCTTGAAGAGCGCCACCAGGTAGTTGCCGAGCGCGGGCACGATCGGCGGGATCGCCTGGGGGATGATCACGTCGCGGAAGGTGGTCCAGGGCGACAGGTTCAGCGCGATCGACGCCTCCCACTGGCCGCGCGGGATGTTGTCGAAGCCGGCGCGATAGACCTCCGAGCAGTAGGTGGCGTAGTGGATGCCGATCGCCAGCACCCCGGCGGTGAAGGCGCCGATCACCAGGCCGAACTTGGGGAAGACGAAGTAGATGAAGAAGATCTGGATCAGGAGCGGGGTCGAGCGGATCAGCTCGACCACGATCGAGATCGGCTGGGCGGACTTCGGGAAGGCGATGCGCAGCGACGCGACCACCAGCCCGAGGCTGGCGGCCAGCACGAAGCCCAAGAGCGTCGCCTCGATGGTGACGACCGCGGCGCGGGCGAGGTCCGGCAGGATCTCGAGGACGAACGACCAGTCCCACATCAGGCGGCCCTCCCTCGGGCGAGGCCGCGCCCGGCCCGCCCCTCGAGCGTGCGCATGCCGATGGTCAGGACCAGCGACATCACCAGGTAGATCAGCAGCACCAGGGTGAAGATCGGCACGGTCTTGAGCGTGGTCTGGTTCATCT
This sequence comes from uncultured Alphaproteobacteria bacterium, assembly GCA_963847795.1. Classification (GTDB taxonomy): domain Bacteria; phylum Pseudomonadota; class Alphaproteobacteria; order Rhodobacterales; family Rhodobacteraceae; genus Amaricoccus. The sequence continues at coordinate 420,965 of CAWKBH010000006.1, read as the reverse complement.
CCTGGGCCTTGAAGGCGAGATCGGACAGGGTGATCAGCGACACCAGCGAGGTGGCCTTGAGCAGCTCGATGAAGAGGTTGCCCCAGGGCGGGATCATCGCCACGAAGGCCTGGGGCAGGATGATGCGCCGGAGCATCTGGGCGCGGGACATGTTGAGCGCGGTCGAGGCCTCCCACTGGCCGCGGGCAACGCCGCCGATGGCGCCGCGCACCACCTCGGCGCCGTAGGCCCCGACGTTCAGCCCCAGCGCCAGCACGCCGACCACGAAGGCGGGCAGCGTGAGCCCGAACTGCGGCAGCACGAAGAACAGCCAGAACAGCTGCACCAGCGCCGAGGTGCCGCGGAAGACCTCGACATAGACGGTGGCGAGCCAGCGCAGCGGTGCGGCGCCGTAGAGGCGGGCGAGCGCGGCGAGCACCCCCATCACCACCGCCAGCAGGCAGCCGAGCACCGCGAGCTCGACCGTCAGCACCGCGCCCTGCAGCAGGCCGGGCAGGAACTGGCGGTAGCCCGGGATCAGGGCCAGGAGCCCGATGACGACGAGCGCGGCTACCAGCATCGCGACAAGCGTGCGAATGTTCATCCGTTCCCCCTCACGGGCCGGGGAGCGGGGCGGCCAAAGGCGGTCGCCCCGTGGTGGCGGTCAGTCGCCGGCGCAGAGCTCTTCGGTGGTCTTGTCGGGCAGGAAGGTCTCGTCGAAGCCGAACGGCTTGACCAGTGCCAGGTGCTCGGGCGAGCCGATGAAGGTCTTGAGCTGGGCATTGAAGGCGTCGCGCAGGTCCGTGTCCTCCTTGCGGAAGCCGAAGGCGCCATAGCCCTTGATCGACGTGCCGGCCACGTCGCCGAAGGGCTTGGTGGATTCGACGCCGTCGGCCTTCGCGGCCATGTTGGCGATCGAGAGCTGGGTCAGCGCCGCCGCGTCGGCGCGGCCGGACTGCACCGCGGCCACCAGGCTCGACTGGTCGGGCAGCATGACCAGCTGGCCGAGGCCGACGCCGGAGTCCTTGGCGTAGCCGGCCTCGACCGCGCCGGCCATCACCGCGAGCTTGAGGTCGGGGTTGTCCTTGAAGGTCGCGTAGTCGGCGATGCTCTTGGGGTTGCCGGTCGGCACCAGCATGGCGCCGCCGATGGCGTAGGACGGCTCGGAGAAGGCGATCTCCTTGCAGCGCTTCGGGTTCACGAACATGCCGGCGGCGATGATGTCGAACCGCCCGGCCTTCAGCCCCGGGATCAGCGAACCGAACTCGGTCAGCACGCCGTCGACCTCCGGAATGCCCATCTTGGCCAGCACGGCCTTGGCCACCTCGGGCGCCTCGCCCGTCAGCGTGCCATCGGGCGTCGCGAAGCCGAAGGGGGCTTCGTTGGCGAAGCCGACGCGGATGTAGCCGTCGGCCTTGGCCTTCTCCAGCGTCGTCTCCGCCGCCGCGGCCGAGGCCATCAGCGACGCGAGCGCAACTCCGGCCGCGGCCGCCGCGAACCTGCGACGGGTTATCTGCAACTTGTCCATGTCGGTCTCCCTGTGAGCGGTCCTGTTCGACTTCAACCGGCGTCGGATGCCGGGGCTCTTCAGAGACGTATACAACTCGGTCGCGAATTTGGCAAGCCATGGCGGCCGCCGCAGGCATTCGTTGACAGATTGTGCTGAAAAGACCAGCATATGCGACAAGGTTGTGCACATCTGACGGTAGCCCATGCACCGCAACCCGTTCTCCGACCTCGAGCTGGCCGGCCGGCTGCAGCGCTTCCGGGTTGCGCTCGCGGCTCGCGACCTGGACGCCGCCGTCCTCGCCGCCCCCGAGAGCGTCTTCTATCTGACCGGTCTCGACCACTGGGGCTATTTCGCGCCGCACCTGCTCGTGGTCCCGCGCGACGGCAGGCCCCTCCTGGTCACCCGGGCCATGGAAGCGGTGACGATCGCGCACCAGGTCCGCAACGCCGAGTTCCGCGGCCACTCCGACCGCGAGACCGCCGCCGACGCCGCCGCCGCTGCTCTGGCCGATCTCGGCCTCGGCCATGGGCGCATCGGCCTGGAAGCCTGGACCGCCGGCCTGAGCCATGGCCTCGCCTCGCGGCTGAAGTCACTCCTTGCCGCCGACTGGCACGACATCTCCGGCCTCGTCGACAGCCTGCGCCTGGTCAAGAGCCCGGAGGAACAGGGCCTGCTGCGGCAGGCCGCGGCGGTGACCGACGCCGCGGCCATGGCCGCGATCGCCGCCATCGCCGACGGCGCCCGCGAGCGCGACGTTGCCGCCGCCTGCCTCGCCGCGATGATCGCCGCCGGCGGCGATCCGCCCGGGTTCGGCCCGTTCATCCGCCCCGCCGCCCGGCTCGGCGAGGAGCATACCACCTGGGGCGACGGTCGCTTCCGCACCGGCGAGGCCGTCTTTCTCGAACTCTCCGGCTGCGTCGGCCGCTACCATGCCCCGCTCGGCCGGCTGGTCCGCCTCGGCCGGGTCCGGGACGAGGACGCGGCGATGGCGGAGATCGCCGGCGCCGCCTTCGCGGCCGCGGTGGCCGCTCTCAGACCGGGGTCCCGCGCCGGCGAGGTCTACGCCGCCTGGCAGCAGGTCGTCGACGCCGCCGGCCTCAGCTATCGCCGCCACCACTGCGGCTACAGCGTCGGCATCGGCCAGCCGCCCTCCTGGACCGGCGGCAACAGCGTCACCGGCCTCCGCCCCGGTTCCGATCTCGAGATCGCCGAGGGCATGAGCTTCCACGTCCTGTCCTGGCTGATGGGCACCGGCCGCGGCGACCACTTCGTCTCGGACACGGTGCTGCTGACCCCCTCGGGTCCGGAGGTCCTCACCCGCGCGCCGTGAAGCCAAAAACGTCCATATGAATTCCATATGCCTCCCATACGGAGTCCATACGCGGAAATTCGCGCCATTTCAGTGTCTTGCGACATCCTCACCCCGTCACGCGGCCGGGGCGGCCTCGGTCCCGTCGTCCGGATCGGCCAGAATTCGCTCGGCAGCGGCATCGAGCGTGAACTGCACGCCCTCCACAGGAAAGCGCAGGTCGGCGCGCGCCTCGAACTCGCTGGCCAGCGCCGCCTCGATCAGCCGGGTGCCGAAGCCGGTACGCCGCGGCGCCGGGACCGGCGGGCCGTTAAGCTCTTTCCAGGTCAGGAGAAAACGCGTCGGGCCGTCGTCGCGCACGACCTGCCAATGCAGCGCCACCTCGCCGCCGGGCACCGACAGCGCGCCGTACTTCGCCGCGTTGGTGCAGAGCTCGTGCAACGCCATGGACAGGGCCAGAGCGGCACGGGAAGCGATCCGGAGCGGCGGGCCTTCGAGCGTGAAGCGGCGCTCGCGGCCAAGGCCAAAGGGGGCCAGCGCCGCCGTCAGGGTGTGGTGCAGATCGACGCTCTCCCAGTTCTCGGTGACCAGGAGGTCGTGCGTCGCCGCCATCGCCGTGAGCCGGCTGCGGAACGTCCGCAGGCTGTCGGGCGTGGCCTTGTCCTTGAAGGTCTGGTTGGCCACGGCCTGGACGGCGGCGAGGATGTTCTTAATTCTATGGTTCATTTCCCGCAGCACCAGCGCCCGATGGTCTTCGGCGGCGGCGCGCGCGGCGCGGATCGCGACGAGGCTGTCCATGTACTCGTCGATCGAGTTGGCAAGGGCGGAGAGCTCGCTGCCGCCGGGGGCGATGCCGGTGCGGGCGGTGACGTCGCCGGCCCGCCAGCTCGCGATCGTGGCGAGGAGCCGGTGGATCGGCCGGCGGAACAGCCGGTCGCCGATGAACCAGGCGACCGTGCAGGCGGCGACGGCGCCGGCCGCCGCCACGGCGACGCTGCGCCAGGTCGAGGCGTAGATCGGCCCGAACGCGGCCTCGGTCGAGACACCGGCGCCGACGTAGAGCCCGATGCCGGTCGCCGCCGGCGGCTGGTAGCCGAGAATGCGGCGGGTGCCGTCCTGGCTGGTCAGCTCGATCGTGCCGGGCCGGTCGGCGTGGACCAGCGGCAGGAACTGGTCGGCGATCCGGGTGCCCACGAAGCGCTCGGAATCGGGCTCGCGGGCGATGAGCACGCCGTTGCGGTCGGCGATGGCCAGCGCGCTGCCCTGGGCGAGGTTGCGCTCGCGCAGCCGGGCGCCGAGCCAGGCGAGATCGACGCCGGTGACCACGACCGCCGCCAGCTGCCCGTCGGTGCGGATCGGCAGGGCGACCGGCAGGTAAGCGGCCTCGTCCGGCCGCGTGCCGGTATATTCGCCGACGACGAAGTCGTCCTCCGCATGGATCGCGGCATCGAACCAGCTCTCGTCGGCGAGGCTGTTGGCGGCGAAGGTCAGGCCTGCCGAGCAGTGCACCAGTCCGGCCGCATCCGCCACGGCGAAGCCGCGCAGCTGCGGCAGCCGTCGGGAGACTTCGGCCAGGTAGTCGTCGCAGGCCGGCGATTGCATAGTCCGAACCACCGGCGCATAGGCCAGGGTCTGCAGCACGCCCTCGGCGCCGCTGACGATCCGCTCCATCTCCAGCGCCGCGAACTGGCTGGTGCGCAGGGCGAGGTCGCGCACCTCGCTCGCGCGCTCGCGATGAATCGAGACGATGAAATAGGGCAGTGCGGCGGCCGCCGGCACGATCGCCACGGCGACGATCGCCACCACCCGTTGCGTCAGCGACAGTCGGCGGGCGACACCCCACATCTTCGCAATACCTCAGGCCGGCCCAGAGCTTGCGCGGTTCGCCTGGCCACCGTTCTCGATAGCATGGCGCGGGGTTGTGTACCACCTTCTGGCCCGCCGCGGAGGCGGGCTCGGGGGCGGCGCTCAGCCGCCGGGCACGGCCTGGAGGTAGGCGAGGGCGCCAAGGGCGAAGAGGATCATCAGCCAGGCAAAACCGGCGACGGCAAAGACGCGCAGCAAGCCGCGGACTTCGGAGAGGTGCATGAAGACCCAGAGGATCATCGCGGCCTTCGCGACGGCGACGCCCAGGCCGGCGGCGAGGCTGGCCGGGCCGGTGAAGACGTAGCTGGCGCCGACGGTGGCGGCGAGCAGGAGGAGCAGCGCTGTCCAGGTGAGAAGCAGACGGCGGGCTTCGGGCATGGGCGTCACCGGGCGAGGTAGAGCACGGGGTAGAGGAAGACCCAGATCACGTCGACGAGGTGCCAGTAGAGACAGCCGATCTCGACGGTCACGGCGCGGCCGGGCAGTGCCAGGCTGCGCCGGCGGGCGCGGACCGCGAGGCCGGCGGTCAGCGCGATGCCAATGCTGAGGTGGATCGCGTGGAGCCCGGTGGCGATCAGGTAGAGGTGCATGAAGAGCGTCTCGACCGGTTTTGTCAGATTGGCGTCGCCGCCGGGCACCGGCAGCATGCCGTCGCGGTATTCCAGCGTGTATTCCAGCAGCTTGAACCCGAGAAACCCGAGGCCCAGGCCAGCGGTGCCGATGAGCCAGCCCGCTGTGGCCGACGCCGCGCCGTTGCGGGCGGTGGCGACGGCGAAGGCGGCGCAGAGGCTGGAGGTGAGCAGGATCAAGGTGTTGGCCCCGCCGATCCAAAGGTGCATCTCGTGCGAGGCGGCCACATACTCCGCCGGGTGGTGCAGGCGGGTCAGCGCCATGGCGGCGAAGAGGCCGCCGAAGAGCATGATCTCGCTGCCGAGGAACAGGTACATGCCCATCAGGTCCGCCTCGTGCTGCTGGCGCGGCTCGCTGTAGGGCGGGCGAAGGGTGACGGGCTCAGTCATCGTCGCCCACGGTCTCGATGGGGTAGTCGTAGGGCGGTGACGTCACCACCGGGGTCTCGGCGAAATTGTGCTTCGGGCGGAGGCGAGGCGACGGTCCATTCCAGGCCGGTCGCGTCCCAGGGATTGGGACCGGCCGGCGCGCCGTGGCGCAGCGACCAGAGCAGGTAGGTGAACGGAAGCAGGTAGGCCACGCCGAGCATTCCAGCGCCGCAGGACGAAAACACGTTCAGGATCTGGAACTCCGGCGGATAGACATGGTAGCGGCGCGGCATGCCGAGGTAGCCGAGGATGAACTGGGGAAAGAAGGTGAGATTGAAGCCGGCGAAGATCAGCACGGCGGAGACCCGGCCCCAGGTGAGTGAATAGAGCCGGCCGAACATCTTCGGCCACCAGAAGTGCAGCGCGCCGAAGAAGGCCGACACGGTGCCCCCGACCATGATGTAGTGGAAGTGCGCAACCACGAAGTAGGTGTCGTGCACGTGCACGTCGATCGCGAGCATCGCGACGATGAGGCCTGTGAGGCCGCCGACCACGAAGAGGCCGATGAAGCTCATGGCGAACAGGAAGGGTGGGTCGAGCGCGATCTGGCCTTTGTAGAGCGTCGCGGTCCAGTTGTAGACCTTGATGCCCGAGGGCACGGCGACGGCCAGGCTGAGGAACGAGAAGATCGCGCTGGCATAGACCGACTGGCCGGCGACGAACATGTGGTGGCCCCAGACCAGGAACCCGATCACCGCGATCGCGATCGAGGAGCCGGCGACGAAGCGATAGCCGAAGACCGGCTTGCGGGCCGAGGCGGCGACCAGCTCGGAGACGACGCCGAGCGCCGGCAGCACCATGATGTAGACGGCCGGGTGGCTGTAGAACCAGAACAGGTTCTGGAACAGCAGCGGGTCGCCGCCCAGCGCGGGATCGAAGACGCCGAGGCCGAACAGCCGCTCGGCGGCGATCAGAGCCAGCGATATCGCCAGGACCGGCGTCGCCAGCACCAGGATGATCGAGGTCGCGTAGTGCGACCAGACAAAGAGCGGCAGCCGGCCCCAGGTCATGCCCGGGCAGCGCAGCTTGTGAACCGTGACGATGAAGTTGAGCCCGGTGAGGATCGAGGAGAAACCGGTGATGAAGACCGCGACGACCACCAGGATCACGTGGCCGTTCGCGAACATGGTCGAGAGCGGGGTGTAGAAGGTCCAGCCGGTGTCGACGCCGCCGAGGATCAGCGTGGCGAGCACGAAAAGGCCGCCGACGATGTAGATGTACCAGCTGATCAGGTTCAGGCGCGGGAAGGCGACGTCGCGGGCCCCGATCATCAGCGGGATCAGGAAGTTGCCGAAGGTGTTCGGAATCGAGGGAATCAGGAAGAACCAGACCATGATGATGCCGTGCAGCGTGAAGGCGCGGTTGTAGCCCTCGTTGGTCATCAGGTCGGCGCCGGGTGTAAGCAGGTCGGCGCGAATCAGCGCCGCCGCGGAGCCACCGACGAAGAAGAAGAAGGTGATCGAGATCAGGTAGAGGATGGCGATGCGCTTGTGATCGGTGGTGAGGAACCACGAGCGCAGCGTCGTGCCGGCGCGGAAGTAGCTGGCGCGCTCCTCGGGGGTCTCGGCGATGCTGTCGGTCATGGCGACTCCGGCGGGGCGGCGGTTGCGAGGGACTTGATGTAGGCGACGAGCTTCAGCACCTCGTCCTCGCCGAGCTGGTTGGCGAAGGTGGGCATGATCGTGGGGTATCCGGCGGCGATCTGCGACTGCGGCAGCAGGATGCTGTCGCGGAGGTACTGGTCGTCGGCGGTGGTGGTGCTGCCGTCGGCCAGCGGTACGGTCGACCCGTAGAGGCCTTCGAGCGGCGGGGCGTGGACTGTCGCGGCGGGGCCGTGGCAGCCGCTGCAGCCGTGGCTGCGGAAGAGCGCGGCGCCGGCGGCGGCGAGGGTCCCGTCGGTGCCGGAGTCCGCCAGCCAGCGGGCGTAGTCCTGGGGCGTCTGGGTGATGAAGCTGCCGCCCATCAGCGAGTGGTCGGTGCCGCAGAACTCGGCGCAGGCGAGGTGCCATGTGCCAGGGGTGTCGGCGGTGAACCAGAGCGTGGTATAGCGGCCGGGAACCACGTCCTGCTTGATCCTGAGCGCCGGAATGAACAGCGAGTGGATCACGTCCTGCGAAGCCATGGTCAGCTTCACCGGGGTGCCGACCGGCACGTGCAGCGTGTTGATCTCGCGCTGGCCGCCGGGATGCTGGAACTTCCACATCCACTGCTTGGCGACGACCTGGATCTCCAGCGCACCGTCGGGAGGGCTGTGCTGCACCACGAAGAGCCAGGTCGCCCAGAAATAGAAGCCGAGCAGCAGCAGGAACGGGATCAGCGCCCAGGAGGTTTCCAGGCCGACGCTGCGGTCGACCCGGTGCTTGCGGTTCGCGGGGCGACCGCGGCGGTACTTCAGTGCGAAGACCGCGATCAGGATGAAGACGGGGGCGGAAAGCAGCACGATCAGCACGGTGAGCCCGACGATCATCAGGTCGACCTGCCCGCCATAGGCGGAGGCGCGTGCGGGCCAGAGGCTGGTGAGCCAGCTCATCGGGTTCTGCGGCGTTCGCGCAGGAACGCGTAGCCGATCAGCAGCGCGCCGCCGCCGGCGGTGAAGCCGCCGGCCAGGCGCAGGAGGCCGGTGATGAGCGAGCCGTAGCGGCCGGTGACCGGGTTGTAGTGGTAGCAGAGCAGCAGCAACTGGTCGCGCCAGCTGCCGAGGCGGCCCTGGCCCGCCTCGGTGAGGGCGAGTTTCAGGTCCTCGGGGTCGGGGGCGATGCCGTAGAGCCAGCGCGCCAGCCGGCCGTCCGGGGTAAGTACGGCGGTGGCGGCGAGGTGGGCATACTGGCCGATGTCGGGGTCCCAGGCGTAGCGGTAGCCGAGGGCCGCGGTGACGGCAGCGACGTCGGGCGCCGCGCCGGTCAGGCCGCGCAGGCTGGCCCGGTCGAGAAGCGGGAAGTCGGCCGCGAGCCGGTCGAGCGAGGCTCGGGCGTCGGCCGGTCCCTCGGCGGGGTCGATGCCGAAGGCGACGAAGGCGAAGTCGCGGCCGGGGCGGTAGGGCTGGCCGAGGATAGCCTGAGCCAGGCCGGCCAAAGTGACACCGCAGATGTTCGGGCAATCGTGCAGCACCGGCACAAGCAGGATCGGCCGGCGCTTCGCCAGGTCCGCGAGGGTGACCGTGGCGCCGTCCTGGTCATGGAACGGCAGGTCGAGGGGGATCTGCGCGCCGTCGCGGCGATCGATCCCGGTCGCGCTGAAGGCGTCGAAGCCGAAGGCCGGGGTGGCGAGCACGAGCAGGAGCAGCGCGAGCCGGGTCATTTGGCCGGTGCCTCCGGGTCGGGCCAGCCGCGCGCAACCAGGAGGGCCATGGCTCGCTCGATAGGAATCCGGGCGAGACCGGCGTCGCGGTCGGTCCAGGCATAGCCCTGGAGCCGGGCACGGGCGCGGGCCTCCAGTGCGACGCGCTCGGCGGCCGGGTCGACCTCCAGCGGCGGCCCTGTCCGAGCCTCGGCGGCAGCCGGGAACGCGGTCAGGCCGGCGGGCTCCGCCCGGCGCTCGAGGTTGTGGAGCAGCACGGCGACGCCGATGCCGGTGACGGCGATCAGCACGAAGATACCGCCGAGCGCGACCAGAATGGCGCCGGGCGGCAGGTCGCGGGTCTCGTGGCCAGGCGCCCTCGTCATGGCCGGGCGTGCCGGCGGTCGCCGGCATCTCGAAGCCGGGCGGCCAGTGGGGCGGCTGCGAGACCGAGCCCGCCGAGGCCGGCGAGGGCAAGGAGCGTGGTCAGGATCGTGATCGAGCCGGCCGGGAACTCGGGCAGCACCAGCCAGGCGGTCTCCAGCGCCTTGCCGACGAGGATCGCCACGCAGAATCCGATCAGCGCGGTCCGGCTGACGCGGAATGGCGGGAAGAGCAGAAAAGCGGTCGGAACGGCGTGGAGGAGCACGACTGCCGGGAAGACGAGCGCCCAGCCGCCTTCGCTGCGGCGGCCGTACCAGGCGGCGCTGGCGGGGAGGTTGTCCGACCAGGAGATCAGATACTGCATGTAGGCGAAGTAGACCCAGAGCAGGAGCGCGGTCAGCAGGATCGCTCCGAGCGGCCGCGGGTCGTGGCCCGCGGGCAGGTTCACGAGGCGGACGATCAGGAGCGCCGAGAGCGCGGTGGTGGCCTGGATCGAGAGCACGTAGAGGCCGAAGACGGAGGAATGGAACGCCGGGTCGAGCGACATCAGCCAATCGACCGCGATCAGGGAGTGGAAGGGGACGAACACGACGAGGGCGCCGGTCGCCAGCGCCCGCGTTCCGGGTCGCGGCAGGGAAAGCAGGATCGCGAGCACGATGCAGCCCGCGAAGAAGATGCCCGAGCGCAGGCCGGCGAACCAGCCGCTCAGGTAGCCGGAGCGGAACGCGGTACCGAGGTCGCCTGCGCTCCAAGGATAGAGGGTGGCGAGCCCGAGCGCCACCGGCAGGGCGGCGAGAACGGCAAGCGGCATGAGCAGCGCCGCTACACTGGTGGCGGGCGCGAGGACGCTCCATGGACCGGGAAGGATCCGCATCAGCATCAGCAGAAACAGCGCGCCGACCGGCACCCCGGACCAGAAGGCGAAGGCGACGAGCCAGCCGGGCAGGGCGCGGGCGGGGTCGAGCAGAGCGGCCAGAAGCGCCAGCACTGCGGCCGCGCCGCCGGCCAGGGACAGAGTGCGGCTCATTGCCCCGCCTCGGCCAGCCGGGCGCGGTCGTCGTCAGTAAGTTCGGCGGCGGGGGCGTTCCGGCTGAGCTGCAGAGCCCGGATGTAGGCGGCGATCGCCCAGCGGTCGGAGGGGGCGACGCGATCGGCGTAGGGGTACATGACCCCGTGGCCGTGGGTGATGACCTCGACGAACCAGGACGATGGTGCGTCCCGCAGGCGGGCCTCGTGAAAGCTCGGCGGCCGCGGGAAGCCGCGGGCGGGCACGATGCCGTCGCCGTCGCCGTCGAGCCCGTGGCAGGGGACGCAGTCGATTGCATAGCGCTGGCGGCCGCGCGCGACCAGGTCCGCGGTCAGCGGCGGACGCTCGGAGAGCGCGGCGGCCAGCGTCGACGCACCCCGGGCCAAGGCCCCTTCGGGCGGGGCCTGCAGCGAGGCGCCGTCAGCGAAGAGCGGGCTCGGCTCGTAGCTGTCGTAGCGCGGCTGATCGCTCATCTCGCAGGCGGCGGCGACGAGCAACAGGGCGACCGCGGAGCGCTTCACGACGCGACCTCGGCAATGCGCCCTGGGCCGACCGCCGCGAGGGCGGCTCGGGCGCGCTCCGGGTCGCTGGCGCCGACGACCAGGAAGAAGCGGTCGCCGCTCGCCACGCCGAAGCGCGGGTCGTCGAACAGCGGATGGCTGAGCCGCGGCAGGCGGTTCAGGGCGAGCATCCCGCCGACGGCGAAGCAGACGGCGGAAAGCACCATGATGACGAAGGCGACCAGCAGGAAGGCGGGCCAGGTCACCAGGGGTCTGCCGCCGACATCGATGGGGTAGTCGAGGTTGGTGTAGACCTGCAGTCCGAAGCCCGCGACCAGCCCGAAGACGCCACCGGCGAGCGTCAGCCAGGCGACGCGGTTGTCCGCGAAGCCGATCGCCTCGGCGAGGCCGTCGATCGGGAACGGGCTGCAGGCGTCGAGCTCGCGCCAGCCGTCTCGCCGGAGCGCGCGCGCTGCCGCGAGCAGCGCCTCGGGGCGGTCGAACTCGGCGAGGAGCGTGGCGCGGTCAGCCATCGGACCTGCCTGCCTCGAACCGCGCCTCGCGGATCTCGAATACCGAAATCACCGGCAGGAAGCGCACGAAGAGCAGGAACGGGACCAGGAACACGCCGATCATGCCGGCGAACAGGCTCCAGTCCCAGAACGTGGCGTGAAAGCTGCCCCAGGACGATACCAGCCAGTCGCGGTAGAGCGAGGAGACCAGCAGCATGTAGCGCTCGAGCCACATGCCGATGGTGACCGACAGCCCGATCAGGCCGAGGGCGATCGGGTGCTGCCGGACGCGGGCGAACCAGAGCAGCTGCAGCGGCACGAAATTGGCGATCACCGCGCCCCAGTAGCTCCAGGCGTACATGCCGCCGAGCCGGTCCATCAGCGTGTTGAGCTCGAAGCTGTCGCCGGAGTAGAGCGCGGTGAAGGCCTCGGCGAGATAGCCGTAGGCGGTCATCAGGCCGGTCGCGAGCAGAAGCTTGCCGATCAGGTCGAGATGGCTCTCGGTCAGGAGGGCGCCCAGACCGAGGGCGTGGCGCAGGATCACCGCGATCATCGCCACCACCGCAAAGCCGGAGAACACCGCGCCGGCGAAGAAATAGGGCGGATAGATCGTCGAGGCCCAGCCCGGGACCGGGCCGGCGGCGAAGAGCAGCGCGTAGGAGGCGGTGACGGCGAAGACCAGCGGTACCGCCAGCGCCGCGGTCAGCCGGTAGGCCTGCCGCCAGCGCGCCCAGTGCCGCGCCGAGCCGCGCCAGCCGAGCGCCAGCAGGCCGTAGAACACCTGCGCCGGGCGCGTGGTCGCCCGGTCGCGCACGCTGGCGAAGTCGGGAATCGCGCCGATATACCAGAAGATCGCCGAGACGATCAGGTAGATCAGCACCGCGAAGAAGTCCCATGCCAGCGGGCTCTTGAACTGCGGCCAGACCTGCATGGTGCTGGGATAGGGCGCGGTCCAGTAGAAGAGCCAGGGCCGGCCGAGATGCAGGATCGGATAGAGCCCGGCGCAGATCACCGAAAACAGCGTCATCGATTCCGCGAACCGGTTGAGGACGTTGCGCCGTCCGGTTCCGGTCAGGAGCAGCAGGGCCGAGATCAGGGTGCCGGCGTGGCCGATGCCGAGGAACCAGACGTAGTTCGCGATCGGAAAGCCCCAGTTGACCGGGATGTTGTTGCCCCAGACCCCGACGCCGTAGGTGAAGAGCACGCCGACGGAGATGAAGAAGACCAGGAGCAGCGCCAGCGCGAAGCCGAAGCAGAATCCACCAGGCGCGCGGCTCGGGATAGTCCAGCGGCAGCGCGATGACCTCGGCGACGGCGGAGGGCTCGGCGGTGGCGTCGGTCACGTCGGCTCCTCCGGATCGGGGTCGAGGCGGGCGAGGTAGGTGGTGCTCGGGCGGGTGTTGGCCTCCGGCAGCAGCGGGTAGTTGCGCCCGCCGGCCCTGAGCTTGCTCACGGCTGTCTCCGGATCGGTCATGTCGCCGAAGGCGATGGCCTCGGTCGGGCACGCGGCCTGGCAGGCGGTGACGACCTCGCCGTCGCGGACCGGACGGTCCTCGAGCTTGGCGGCGATCCGGGCGGCGCTGATGCGCTGGACGCAATAGGTGCATTTCTCCATCACGCCGCGGCCGCGGACCGTGACCTCGGGATTGCGCATCGCCCGGATCTCGGGCGGGTCGTCGCCGGTCAGGTCGAACCAGTTGAAGCGGCGGACCTTGTAGGGGCAGAACGACGAGCAGGTGCGGGTGCCGATGCAGCGGTTGTAGACCTGCAGGTTCAGGCCCTCGCTGTCGTGGACGGTCGCGTTGACCGGGCAGCCCATCTCGCAGGGCGCCTGCTCGCAGTGCATGCAGGGAACCGGCTGGAAGAAGGTGCGCGGCGCCGCCGGGTCGCCCTCGTGGTAGCGGTCGACCCGCATCCAGTGCATCTCGCGGCCCTCGGCGACCAGCTCCTTGCCGACCACGGGGATGTTGTTCTCGGCGACGCAGGCGACGAGGCAGGCGTTGCAGCCGATGCAGGCGTCGAGGTCGATGGTCATCGCCCAGGATGGTGAGCTGCGTTCGGGATGGTAGAAGCTCGCCTGTTCAGGTGCGGGCGGCAGCGGCGTGCCGCGGGGTGTCGTGCGCACGAAGTCGTGGCCGTCCATCGCCTGGTGCAGCCTGGGTGGTGGCGACGGTCTGGCGCTTGCCGGTGGGCTCGAGGCCATCGAGCGGCGAAGCTCCGGGGCGCGCCGCCGGGCGGAAGGAAGGCGAAGGCGTCGTAGCCGACGCCGTCACCGACCCGGCCGGCGATGCGGCGGCCGTGGCCGAGGCTGAGGCCGAGCGTCTCCGGGCGCCTGCCCCGGCGCGATCCAGACCGGGCCGGCGAGGGTTCGGCCGCCGGCGGTGAGGCGGATCTCGTCGCCGGTCGCCAGCCCGTGGCGGGCGGCCAGGGCGGGGCTGATCTCGATGACGTTGCCCCAGGTGACCTTGCTGAGCGGCGCCGGGGTCTCCTGCAGCCAGCCGTTGTTGGCGAAGCGGCCGTCCCAGACGCGAAGCGTGCGGACGCACCGCGACCGCCAGCCCCTCGGAGCCGCGCTCAGGGACGGGCGGCGGGCTCGCAGGCTCGGGACGGATTGCGGCTGCCGCGCTGTCGGCGACGAAGCCCTTGAGAAGCGCGTCGCGCCAGCGGGCATCGAAGTCGGCGCCCCAGGCGTCGCGCCAGGTCGCCTGGACGGCGTCGTGGTCGCTGCCGCTCCAGCCGAGCAGACCCGACAGGAATGCCACCGCCGAGCGGGCGCCGTGCAGCGGCCGGACCAGGGGCTGGATCAGGCTGGCTGTGCCGTCGAGGCTGCGGGCGTCGCCCCAGCTTTCGAGATCATGGGCCAGCGGGACGTGCCAATGGCAGGCGGCCGCGGTCTCGTCGCGATAGAGGCCGGCGTGGATGCGGAGCGGGATGCGGTCGAAGGCGGCGCGAAGCGGATCGTCCGGCGGCATCGCGTAGAGCGGGTTGCTCTCGAGCACGACCAGAGTGGCGACCTCGCCGGCGGTGGCGGCGTCGCCGAGATCGGCAAGCGGCGTCGCCGGCTGGCGAGCGACCGGGTCGGTGCAGGTGAGGGTGCTGCCGAGGCCGCCGAGGCGGGCGGTCAGAATCAGCGCGAGCGCCTGGATCTCGGGCGGCTGCTGCGGGCCGGCGATGACGAGGCTGCGGCCGCGGTGGAGGACGAGGGCTGCCGCAGCGGCATCGACCCAGGCTCGTTCGGGCTCCGCAAGGCCGGCCGCCGGGGCGCCGGTCTCGACGGCGGCTGCGAGGCCCTGGGCCACGGCGGCGAGCCGGGCGGGCTCGAGCGGCAGGCGGGCCTCGGCCAGCGCGCCGGTTGCGCTCGGCACCGGCTCGGCGACGAAGAGACGGCTGGCGCCGTCGCCCTCGCGCCAGGCGCGGCGGCGGGCGGACCAGCCGCGGGCGTACACGGCCTGGTGGGGGCCGGGGCCGAGGAGGTCGTGGTCGAGGCTGACCACGACCTCCGCGGCGTCGAGCGCGGGATGGACCTCGAGCGGGCGCCCGAAGGCAAGCGCGCTGGCGCGGAGGCCGAGGGCGTCGCCGCAGGGCTCGAAGGCGTGCCAGCGGGCCTCGGGCCAGCGCGCCAGCAGGGCATCGATCTGCCGCAACAGCGTCGGCGAGGTGACGGCGCCGGTCAGGAGCCGCAAGCCGGCGCCACCGCTGCGGTCGTGCCGGGCGGCCAGGTCCGCCATCGCGGTGTCGAAGGCCTGCCAGTCGGTCGGGCGGTCGAGGTGGCGCGGGGCGCCGGCGCGATCGGGATCGTAGAGGCCGAGCAGCGCCGCCTGCAGGAAGATGTCGGTGGCGCCGCGCCAGGCGGGATGGTCGGGGTTGCCCTCGAGCTTGACCGGCCGGCCGGCGTAGGTCTTGCCCAGGACCGGCCGGGCGTAGCCCGACATGGTGGTGGCTGTGGCATAGTAGGCGGGCACGCCCTCGGTCTCGCCCTCCGGGGTCCGAACATACGGAAGCGCGCTCTCGTCGGGACTCCAGCGGCACCCGGTGAGGCCGGCGAGCGCCAGCGAGGCGCCCATCACCTTGAGCGCTCCGCGGCGGTCGGTCGGCCCGAAGCGGGCCAGCGACGGGAACTCGCGCTCGACCAGGGCCGCGAGATCGGGGCCGTCGGCGGCCTCGTCGAGTGCGCGCCAGAAGGCGCGGCCGGTGTGGCGGGCGAGGTCGGGGATGCGGCGGTCCTGGCTCATCGGTGGCAGATGCTGCAGTCGTCGAGGCGGGCGGGGTCGATGTGGTGGGCGGCGACGGCGCGGGCGCCGTAGGCGGCGGCGCGCGCCGCGGTCCAGTCGGACCAGTCCATGCGGGTCACCTGGTCAGGCGGGCGCAGGTGCGGGCCCGGGTCGCGGTGGCAGTCGAGGCACCAGCCCATCTGGAAGGGCTTGGCGCGCGCCATCAGCGGCATCCGGTCGACGCGACCGTGGCATTCGACGCAGGGCACCCCGCGGTCGATGTGGATCGAGTGGTTGAAATAGACGTAGTCGGGCAGGCGGGCCACCCGGTTCCAGCGCAGCGGCGTGCCGTTGGCGAGGCTGTCGCGCACCGGCGCGAGCATCGCGGCCCCGGTCCAGAGCTGGGAATGACAGGTCATGCAGACCTCGGTGGCGGGGAGGCCGGCCTGGGCGCTGACCTCGACGCCAGCGTGACAGTAGCGGCAGTCGAGGCCGAGGCCGCCGACGTGGTGCTGGTGGCTGAACGGTACCGGCTGGTCGACCACCCAACCGGCCAAGGTGGCGTAACTCGACTGGACGTAGCCGCCCGCGACAAGGCCGGCGCCGACTACGGCCACCACCGCCAACGCCATGAACAAGCGCAACCGCAGGTCGGCCGAGGGTGAGAAGATCTGCGCCAACTGTCCCCCGCAGGCTTCCCTCGGCGAACGCGCGACGGGCGCCTTGGTTTCATCTAACTCGCGAAAACACGCGAACCGCGGTCCTTACCCTACGTCCGGCGGTCTTCGCAGCAATGTGCCTTGCCGACGCACGTCAGAGGCGGCGGGCGCACGGTCGGCCTAGCGCGCGGTGCCGCGGCGGCGGGACAGGCGCTCGATGCTGGCCCGCAGGTCTTCCTCGGCGTAGGGCTTGCGGACAGTCTCGACCCTCGCCATGCCCTTGGCCTCGGGCAGCTCGGCGTGGCCGGTGGCGAAGACAACCGGGGCCTCGGGCACGATCGCCCGGATCCGTCCCGCCAGCTCGACCCCGGACATGTCCGGCAGTCCCACGTCGATGACGAAGACATCCGGCCGCCGCTCTTTCAGGGCCGCCAGCGCCTCGGCTCCCGAGCCGGCCTCGATCACCGTCATCCCGGCGTCGCGCAGCAGATCGGCGGTGTTCAGCCGGATCAGGGCATCGTCCTCGCAAAGCAACACGCTCAACGCCGCGTCCTGCGCCGCGCCGTCGGCCGCGGCCCGCGGTCCGGCCGCCCCGGCGAGGACGGCGCGCAGCTTTCGCGCCAGCGCATCGCGCGTGTAGGGTTTGGACAGGAGCTCGAGCCCGGGGTCGAGGCGGCCGTCGTGCACGATGGCGTTCTCGGTATAGCCCGAGGTAAAGAGCACGGCGAGCCCGGGCAGCCGTGCGCGCGCCATCCGCGCCAGTTCCGGGCTGCGCAGCTTGCCGGGCATCACCACGTCGGTGAAGAGCACGTCGATCGGGATGCCGCTCTCGATCACGTGCAGCGCACTTGCGGCATCACTGGCTGTCAGCACCCGGTAGCCGAGGTCGGAAAGCATTTCGACCACGGTGGCGCGCACGCCGTCGTCGTCCTCGGCGACAAGGACCGTTTCGGTGCCGCCGGCGGCCGGGCCGGCGACGACCGAGGTCGGCAGGTCCTCGCTCCGGTCGATCCGCGGCAGGTAGAGCTTGACCGTGGTTCCCTGCGCCGGCTCGCTGTAGATCTTCACGTGCCCGCCGGACTGCTTGACGAAGCCGTAGACCATGGACAGGCCGAGGCCGGTGCCCTGACCCTGCGGCTTGGTCGAGAAGAACGGCTCGAACACTTGGTCCAAGATCTCGCGAGCGATGCCGCTGCCGGTGTCGGTGACCGCCAGCACCACGTACTGGCCGGGCCGCACGTCGCTGTGGGCGCGGGAGTAGCCATCGTCGAGAAAGGCATTGCCGACCTCGACGGTGAGCCTGCCGTTGCCACCCATGGCGTCGCGGCCGTTCAGCGCGAGGTTCAGGACCGCCATCTCGAGGCGTGTCGGGTCGATCAGGCTGTTCCAGAGGCCGCCGGCTACCACAGTCTCGACCTCGATCCCGTCACCGATGGTTCGGCGCAGCATCTCGTCCATGCCGGTCACCAGCCGGCCGACGTTCAGCACCTTGGGCTCCAGTGGCTGGCGGCGGCTGAACGCCAGGAGCTGGCTGGCGAGCTTGGAGCCCTGGCCAACCCCGACCAGAGCGTTTGCGATGCGGGCCTCGGCGCGCTCGTGACCGGCGACGTCGCGGGCGAGGAGTTGCAGGTTGCCCGAGATCACCTGCAGGAGATTGTTGAAGTCGTGCGCGATCCCGCCGGTCAGCTTGCCGATCGCCTCCATCTTCTGCGCCTGGCGCAGAGCCTCCTCGGCCCGTGACTGCTCAGCGACCGCGTCGGCGACCCGCTGCTCGAGCGTCTCGTTCAGCGCCTGCAGCGCCGCCTCGGCCCGCCGTCGCTCGGCGAGTTCGCGCTCGGCCTCTTCAAGCAGCCGCGCGTTGTCGATGGCGGTCGCCGCC
Organism: uncultured Alphaproteobacteria bacterium; assembly: GCA_963847795.1. Taxonomy (GTDB): domain Bacteria; phylum Pseudomonadota; class Alphaproteobacteria; order Rhodobacterales; family Rhodobacteraceae; genus Amaricoccus. The sequence goes on along the minus strand of CAWKBH010000006.1, from coordinate 402,795 downwards.
TGGCCGGCGATACCCGCGACGATCTCCTCATGCCGGCTTCCGAAGACCCCGGTCTCGGCGTGGCCGAAGAACAGCCCTCCGATCACCTCGCCCGACCGCGATGCAACCGGCACGGCGAGGTAGCTGCGCACCGGCGGATGTCCCTCGGGCATGCCGCGGAACGGTTCGCTGAGCCCGTAGCGCGGATCGTTGAGAACATCGTCCGAGCGGACGATGCCCTCGCCCCTGAACGTCGGCTGGAAGATCGCCGTGGCCCGCGGCATCGGGAAGCCGTCAAACGCTTCCCGCCGGGCGCCGGACAGCGCGTAGAGCATATACCGGGCGCCCTCGTCGTCGAGGACGTTGTAGAAGAATGCGCCGACCTGCGCTCCGGTCAGCGAGACGCAGGCATCGATGACCAGCTCGACGATGTGCTTGAGGTCGAGCTCGGCGGCGATGGCGGCGCCGGTACGGTTGAGCGTCGCTAATCGCTCGGCCTCGGCGCGGAGCTGCGCTTCACCGTCCCGGATCTCGGTCACGTCGACGTTTACGCCGATCATCCCCAGAAACGTCCCGTCGGCCCCGAAACGGGGCTGGGCGCTGGTGACGACATGGCGGAAGGCTCCATCCGCCCGGCGCAGGCGGCTCTCGACCGAGAAGGCGCGGTGCTCCGCCATCGCCTTCTCGAACGGCCGGTTGAGTGCCTCGCGGTCGTCGGGATGCACGGTGTCTGCCCAGGTGAATGCCGCGATGTCCGCAGGTTCGACCCCCCAGAACGTCCGCTGGGCCGCGTTCAGGTAGACGCAGCCGCCGACCCGGTCGCCCATCCAGAGCATGACCGGAGCGTTCTCGGCCACCAGCCGGAAGCGCGCCTCGCTTTCGCGAAGCGCGATTTCGGCCCGCTTCTGCTCGGTGACGTCGTGCGCCTGCACGAAGATGCCGGTGGCGCTGCCGTCCTCGCCGCTGACCGGCTGATAGACGAAGTCGAGATAGCGCTCTTCCGCTGCGGCACCGGGCGCGCGCTCCAGCGCCAGTCGGACGCCGCGGCCGACATAGGGCTCGCCGCGGCGGCGGACCCGGTCGAGCACGTCGACGAGGCCCTGGTCCACGGTTTCGGGCAGCGCCTGGTAGAGCGGTTTGCCGATGATCTCGCGATGGCCGATCAGGTCGAGATAGGCACGGTTCGCCATAGTGAAGACATGGTCCGGTCCTTCGAGCATCGCGATCACGCCGGGAGCCTGGTCGAACATCTGGCGAAGCCGCTCGCCCTCGCCCTGCAGGCGGCGTTCGGCCCGCACCTTGGCCGTCGTCTCCACGACGATCGCCATCACCCCGGCCGGAGTGCCGGTCTCGTCGGGCAGCGGCGAATAGTCGAGGTTGAGGAAGACCCGTTCCGGCTGGCCGTTGCGCCAGAGCACCAGTTCCTCGTCACGATAGCCCAGCGTCCTGCCGGCGAGGCCGGTCTTCATCACGTTGTCGTTGAAATCCGCCACTTCCGGCCAGGCTTCGCGGACCTTCATGCCGAAGATTTCCGGATGCCGGCTGCCCGCGAACTGCGAATAGGCATCGTTGTAGATCATCACGCCGTCCTGGCCCCAGAGCGTGACGATCGGCACCGACGCGCCGAGGATCAGCCCGAGCGAGGCCTTCAGGCTCGGCGACCAGCCGTCGATCGGACCGAGCGGCGTGGCGCTCCAGTCGAAGCCATCGATGATCCGGGCCGCCTCGCCGCCGCCGGACAGGAACGCCCGACCGTCGGTGACCCTGCCGTCAGCCGCCGCCATCGGTTCCGTCCCTCCGCCTATGTCGCAACGGCACCGGCTTGCCTCGCCGCCCGGCGACGTGTCCCGCCGATGGGCGGCAGAGGCCGCCGCCATCCACAGTGCCTTGTTCCATACCGCATATTGAGCCGGAGCGTCGGCGAGACAAGAGGGTGCTCGCCCCGAGCGCAGCCGGCAAGTCGCCACCGCATCCGCATCGTTTCGGCTGGGACGCGCGTTGCACGGGAGCCGGCCTTGGCGAGACCGGCCAACGACACTAGGGTCAGGCGGCATGAAGGACAGCGTGAACAAACCGATCGAGAGCTACGGGCTGATCGGCGACTGCAAGACTGCCGCGCTGGTCGGGCGCGACGGCTCGATCGACTGGCTCTGCTGGCCGCGTTTCGACTCCGACAGCACATTCGCGGCCCTGCTCGGCGATGCCGAGGACGGCCGCTGGCTGATCGGCCCGGCCGAGGGCGGCGAGGCGACCGAGCGGTGCTACCGGGAGGGCACGACCGTCCTGGAGACCCGGTTCGCCACCGCGAGCGGCGAGGTCGAGCTCGTCGACTTCATGCCGCGGGACGGCAATTCCAACCTGGTCCGGCTGGTCCGCGGCCGCCGCGGTCGGGTCCGGATGCGGATGGAACTGGTGCTGCGCTTCGGCTACGGCAGCATCGTGCCCTGGGTGCGCCGGGTCGAGACCGACGCCGGGCCGGTGCTGCTGGCGATCGGCGGTCCGAGCATGACCACGCTGACCACGCCGGTCGAGACGCGTGGCGAGGACCATCGCACCATCGCCAGCTTCGAGGTCGCGGCCGGCGAGGAAGTGCCGTTCGTGCTGACCTACGGCTCGTCGTTCTTGCCGCCGCCGCCGCCGGTCGAGCCGCAGGCGGCGCTGGAGGCGACGACGGCGTCCTGGCGGGAATGGTCGGAGCGTTGCGAGCGCTCGCTCGGCGTGCGCGAGGTGCTGGGCGACGCCGCCGGCGATGCGGTCCGGCGCTCGCTGATCACCCTCAAGGCGCTCACCTACGCCCCGACCGGCGGCATCGTCGCGGCGGCCACGACCTCGCTGCCCGAACAGCCGGGCGGCGAGCGGAACTGGGACTACCGCTACTGCTGGCTCCGCGACGCCACGCTGACCCTGATCGCGCTGATGGATGCCAGCTACTACGACGAGGCGCAGGCCTGGCGCGACTGGCTGCTGCGCGCGGTCGCCGGGCGACCGGACCAGATCCAGATCATGTACGGCCTCGCCGGCGAGCGGCGGCTGCACGAGTGGACGTTGCCCTGGCTCAAGGGCTACCTCGGCTCGCAGCCGGTCCGGATCGGCAACGCCGCGCACGCCCAGCTGCAGCTCGACGTCTACGGCGAGATGATGGACGCGCTGTACCAGGCGCGCGCCGGCGGCCTGCCGGAAAGCGCGCCTGCCTGGGCCCTGCAGCGAGCCCTCGTCGATCACCTCGAGACGGTCTGGCACGAGCCGGACGAGGGCATCTGGGAGGTTCGCTCCCACCGTCGCCAGTTCACCTATTCCAAGGCCATGGCCTGGGTGGCCGTCGATCGCTGCATCCGCAGCACCGAGGAACTTGGCCTGCCCGGTCCGACGGAGCGCTGGAAGCGGCTGCGCGCGGCGATCCACGCCGACGTCTGCGCCAACGGCTACGATGCCGACCGCGGCAGTTTCGTGCAGGTCTATGGCGAGCCGGCACTGGACGCGAGCCTGCTGCTGCTGCCGACGCTCGGCTTCCTGCCCGCTGACGATCCGCGTTTTCGCGGAACCGTGGCGGCGATCGAGCGCGAGCTGATGACCGACGGGCTGGTGCGGCGCTACGACCCGGACCGCACCGATGACGGCGTGTCGGGCGACGAAGGGGCCTTCATCGCCTGCAGCTTCTGGCTGGTGGATGCCTATGCCATGCTCGACCGCACCGATGACGCTCGCGCGCTCTTCGAGCGCCTTCTGGACCTGCGCAACGACCTCGGCCTGATGGCCGAGCAATACGATCCCGCGCGCGGCCGCCAGCTCGGCAACTTCCCCCAGGCTTTCTCGCACGTGGCGCTGGTCAACTCCGCAACCCGGCTCGCCAGGCGTCGGAAAGCCGACGAACGCTCGGCTTCGGACGCCAGCCCACGGGCGGATTGAGGGCTGCGCGCGACTCGGTCGCAGTCCAGGCCCCGATTGGGCACCTCTCTGCGACGATTTGACGATTATTTCACGGGGGCGCCGCTGGCCGCACGATTCGAAGTCACGCTCGTGTAACGCGTGGGGTGATTTGTTAACCATACACCGGACGCATCCAATGAGCAAAAACATGCCGCACACCATCGAAGCTCTCGCCCCCGCCCGAAACCTTTTCGGCGTGCCGGGGCCGCAGGACCTGTTCGCCGCGATCGCAGATCCCGACTCGGCCGCCGGCCGCGCCGTCCTGCAGAAGATCGCCGGCAAGATCGGCCGCACCCGCCGTCCCCGCGCCAAGTCCGACATCCCCGCGGGCGTCACCTATCTGACCCAGTTCGTGGTGCACGACCTCGATTTCCCGACCCGCGACGCTCTGCCCGACACCAGCCTGCTCGACCTCGGGCTGATCTACGGCGACGGTCCCAAGCACGACGCCTTCTGCTATCAGGTGCCCTACGAAGCCGGCGCCGGGCGCCATCTGCTGCGGATCGGCCGCGCCCGCCCCACCGCGACCTCGCCGGCCTGGGGTGCCGCGCGCGACCTGCCGCGCACCTCCTGCCCGAACCTGGACACCCGGCCCGTCGAGACCCGGACCGAGGTGCTGGTGCCGAACACCTTCTCCGACTCCAACCTGCTGCTCGGGCAGGCGCAGACCCTCTGGGTGCTGATGCACAACGCCATCGCCGCGACCCTGATCGAGACGCGCTCCGCCGACGCGGCCTTCGCGCTCGCCTGCCGGATCAACCGCGGCATCTATCGCGACGTGATCCGCCACGACGTGCTCGGCAACTGGCTGCTGCCGCGGTTCCGTGACCGCTACACCAGCGCCGAACCGCGCCGTCTCGCCTCGGCCGAGCTGTTCCGCAGCCCCGCCGAATTCATGGCCGGGGTCGGCCGGCTGGGCCACGGGCTGGTACGCGAGATCTACGCCCTCAACGACCAGCTGCAGGTTGCCGGTCTGCGCAACCTGGCCCGGCAGACCAGCACCGGGCGGCCGCACGACATGCCGCTGACCGAGGACTGGCTGGTCGATTTCTCCCGTTTCTTCGCCATCGGATCGTCCGTTCCCCAGCGGGCCCGGGCGCTGGGACCGCACATCGCGCGTCCCTTCGCCACCGGGATGGGGGTGGACACGGACGGGTCCGCCGATGGTCTCGTCCTGCGCGACCTGATTGCCTGTACGCGCGGTGGGCTGCGCTCGGTGAGATCGCTGATCTTCCGGGCCGCCCGGGCGGAGCCGCGCCTGTTCGAGGGGTGCTTTGCGCAGGACGAGACCAACTGGACCCGGGCGCTGGCCGACTGGCTGGCCGACACCGGCCTGGAGCCGGACGAGATCGACCGGCTGGCGGCCGACCCGCCGCTTACGCTGTACCTCATGCTCGAGGCCGAGGCGGACAGCGGCGGCAGGTCGCTCGGCGCGCTCGGCTCCGTCATCATGGGCGAGACGCTGACCGCGGCCCTGCCCGCTGCCGAGAGCGATCCCGCGCTCGACGCCGCCCGTGCCGCGGTGTTCCGCGACCGCCCGCCCGACTGCATGGCCGAGATGATCCGGTTCCTGCAGCGGCACTACAAGTTCGCCGAAGGCGCGCGCCTGCACCCATCCGACGACGAGGCCCCGACCGGGGTTCCCGCGTCCCATTCGCTTCCCGGAGGTTCTGCTATGCTCGACACTCACACCGTCGCCAAGCCGCCCATCTCGCGGATCGACGTGGCCGACTACATCGAGATGGGCCGGCTCGTCGCCCAATGGGCGACCGACCCGGCCACCCAGCCGAAGGACGTCGACGCGCTCAGGGACCAGCTCGACGGCATCGCCGTGGTGCCCGAGCGGATCAAGACCGTGGAATTCGTGCAGAGCACCCTCGACCACCTGATCCTGCGCCTGCCGGTCAGGGAGATGGTCGAGGAGAGCCTGGAGCGGATGACCGATCCGATGGGCGACGGCCGCTACCCGCTGCCGCAGTTCTACGCCGACTTCTACCGCCCCGGCTTCGGGCCGGTGATGACCCCGCTCGACACCCTGCTGGCTAGGGTCGGCGACTACACCATTGCCCAGTGCCGCTGAGGCACCCGGGCTCACGCCGCAACCGTTGCGTCCGGTTGCTTCCTCCCTGACCACCTTGGCGGCTGGCTCGTCCAGCCGCCTTTTTTTCTTGCCGAATCCGGGTTCTGGGCGATGCACAGAACATGCACAACCTATGCACGGCGCGTATGCATTTTGTCTGCGACCTACGATGGACTACGCTTTCCGCCTGAGTGCTTCGATTGGAGTTATCCGGCGCCAGGGAGAACGAGGAATGGCTCAGGAGCAAACACCGCCAAGCGGCCCCGATCTCCGACAGGGGATCGCTCTCGCCGAACTGGAAGACGGCGGCAAGCTGGTCGGCGACGTCGCCGGTGCGCAGGTGTTGCTTGTGCGCCGCGGCGACGAGGTGTTCGCGCTGGACGCTCACTGCACGCACTATCATGGCCCGCTCGTCGACGGCCTCGTCGTGGGGAACACCGTCCGGTGCCCGTGGCACCACGCCTGCTTTGACCTGCGGACGGGCGAAGCGCTGCGCGCCCCCGCCCTCAGCCCTCTCGCGCGCTGGTCGGTCGAGCAACGAGACGGCAGGATTTTCGTGGGAGAGAAGCTGGCAAGGCCGAAACCGGAGGCTCCCGCCCGCCACGTTTCAGGTTCTCCCGACCGCATCGTCATTGTCGGCGGCGGCGCCGCCGGGTTCGCCGCGGCGGAAAGGCTGCGACGCGAACGGTTCGAGGGCGGCATCGTCATGCTGAGCGCTGACGCGGCGCCGCCGGTAGACCGGCCAAATCTCTCCAAGGACTATCTTGCCGGGAACGCGCCGGAAGACTGGCTCCCGCTGAGGCGGGAGAGCTTCTTCGCGAAGAACGGCATCGAGCTGCGCCTCGGCGCGCGCGTCACTGGCATCGACGTGCGGTCGCGCGCGGTTGCACTGGCCGATGGCGGCACGGTGCCCTACGACCGACTGCTGCTTGCCACCGGCGCCGAGCCGGTACGCCTGACGATCCCCGGCGCCGACCAGCCCCATGTCTTCACGCTCCGCTCGCTGGCCGACAGCCGGGCCATCATCCAACGCGCGGAGACGGCGCGACGGGCGGTCGTGCTTGGCGCGAGCTTCATCGGACTGGAAGTGGCGGCCTCGTTGCGGGCGCGCGGCATCGAGGTGCACGTGGTGGCGCCGGAGGAACGTCCGATGGAGCGCATCCTCGGCAGGGAGCTGGGCGAATTCGTCAGGGCGCTCCATGAGGCGAACGGTGTTGTCTTTCATCTTCGGGACACGGCGAGCGCCATCGACGGCGAGACGGTCACGCTCAGCGGCGGCGGCTCCCTTGCGGCGGATCTCGTGGTCGTCGGCATCGGCGTACGCCCCCGGTGCGAGATCGCCGAGCGGGCCGGGCTCTTGGTCGACCACGGTGTCCAGGTCGACGCCCACCTCGAAACGAGCGTGCCAGGGATATTCGCGGCCGGCGATATTGCGCGCTGGCCCGACGCACGAAGCGGCGAGCGCATTCGCGTTGAGCACTGGGTGGTTGCCGAGCGCCAGGGGCAGACCGCCGCACTCAACATGCTCGGGGTCGGGGAAGAATTCACCGCCGTGCCTTTCTTCTGGAGCCAGCACTACGACGTGCAGATCAACTATGTCGGGCACGCTCAGAGCTGGGACGAGCTCTCGGTCGAGGGCGACATCCAGGCCCGGGACTGCCTGGTTCGCTTCAAGCGCCAGGGGCGCCTGCTGGCCGCCGCTACGATTTTCCGTGACAAGGAGAGCCTTCTCGCCGAAGTGGCAATGGAGCAGGGCACGCAATTCTAGGAAATGCGCGGGGCTTCAAGCCGGCCGGCGCGAGTCAGCCGGTCTAGGAGCGCCGGCGGGTTTCGTCCAGCGCCGCCATCAGGCTCGCCCGGAGCTCGGCGCGCACTTCCTCGGAGCGGATCGGGAAGCAGCTCATGAACCAGTTCGACGGCGTCGATCTCGGTCGGATGCGGCGGGCCCGACCATGCCGGGAGCGCCAGGTCGAGGAACCGGGCCATCGCCCGCCCGGCCGCGGGGAGATCGCCCAGGTGCACCAGGCTCGCCGCCTGCCAGGCCGGCAGGTTGATGATCGCGTCCCCCGCCACCTCGGCGGCGGCGGCGGCGCCGGCGTAGTCGCCGACCAGGTAGGAGGCCGTCGCCACGTAGCCCTGGGCGGCGCGGGAATAGCGCATGCCCAGCGCCCCCGCCTGGGCCACCAGATCCCGCGCCCGCTCGACCTCGCCGCCGAAGGCGAAGCCCAGCGCCGCCGAGATGATCGTCCAGGGGTCGTTCTCGTTGAGGTCGAGCGCCAGGTCGAGATGGCTCAGCGCCGCCGCGTGCGTGCCGGCGATGGCGTGTGACCAGGCGCGACAGAGATGGGTGCGGGAGTCCAGCGGGTCGAGGTTGACCGCCCGCGAGGTCAGCGCCAGCGATTCCTCGAGCCCCGCCGGCGTCCGCTTCCGGCCGGGAAAGACGATCGGCCGCGCGTGCAGGATCTGCGCCAGCGCCACCATGGCCGGGGCGAAGTCCGGGGTGGTCGCGATCAGGTCGCGCAGGATCGCCTCGGCGCGCTCCTCGCTCTCGGCGCGCCATTCGCCCATCAGCGCCTGCGCCTGCATCCAGAGCTCGTACTTGCGCCCCATCGGGCTGGCGATCTCGCGCGCCGAGAGCAGCCGCGGCGCCGAGAGATGCACGTTCAGCGCCACCGCGAGGTTGCGCAGCGCCGTCCGGTGCAGCGCCGGCATACCTTCGAGCGTCGCGGTCTGCCGCTCGGACCAGACCAGGTGGCCGTCGGCCTGGTCGACCAGCCGCATCGCCACGATGATGCTGTCGTCGCGGCCGTGCAGGCTGATCCGGAGAGTGTAAGCGCGGTAGGCCGCGGGCGTGGCGCTGCCCTGCTCGCCGTCGATCACCAGCCAGTCGCGGAAGCGGGCCAGCGCCCCCATCATCTCGTCGCGGAAGATCGCACCGAAGTAGCCGAACGAGCGCGGCAGGTCGAGCGCCTGGGCCGGCTCGACCACGATGGCGATCGGCGCCAGCAGGTCCTGGGCCGGGGTGGCGGGCAGCCCGGGCTGGAGCTGGCCCTGCTTGATCGCGACGTAGAGCGCCTGGGTCTTCTCCGACGGCTCGACGTCGAGATCCTCGTCCAGCGCCTGCCAGAGCCGCTCGTAGCAGCGCATCGCCTGGGCGGTGTCGCCCAGCGCCATATGCGCCGCCATCGCCGCCCGGCAGGCGCCCTCGTGGGTCGGGTCGACCCGGGTCAGCGCCTCGGCGAAGGCGAGGCTGTCGAGCTCGGTGCGGGCGGCGGCAAGCGCGGCTTCGAGCTTGCCGATCAGCTGCGAGATCAGCCGTTCGCGCTGGACCGCGATCCAGAGGTTGAACTCCCGGTCGATGTCCTCGAAGTCGGCGAAGATGCGCGACAGGTCGACCGCCTGGTCGGCCAGCAGCCGCGGGGCAATTCCCCGGTCGGCCTCGAGCCTTGCCTCGACGATATCGAGCGATACCGGCCGGGTCAGTCGGATCGCCGTGCGGTCGGCCTCGACCAGGTCGCCTTCGGGGCCGAGGTCGAGGATCAGCCGGCGCAGGCTCTGGCGCAGCGCGGCGCGGGCGTGGTCGGGACCGCTGTCGCTCCAGAGCCGGGCGGCGATGCGCTCGCGGCTCTCGACCTGGTCGGGCTGCAGCGCGATGTAGACCAGCATCGCCATCGACTTGCGGCTGGAGATCGGCGCGCTCCCGGCCGGCGATGACCAGGCGCGTGGCCGAGCCGGTGGTGATGGTGATCGCTTCGTGCTTCATGCGCGTCACATCAGCGGTGCGTGCGCCCCCGGCGTCCCCGGCCAGGCCGGCCGGGTCCGGCCCGGCAGCGGCCGCAGTCCCGGGGCGAAGACCTTGGCCACCGCGAGGCCGCCGGGCGGCTGCGGCAGGTCGGCGACCGTCACCGCGAGACCCTGCCGGGCCAGCCGGTCGGCCATGCCGTCGAAGTCCTGGCCGGGGTCGGTCGCGGCCGGCTGCGGCGGCAGGCCCGCGAAGGCGGCGAAATCCGCGGTCGCCAGCGCCGCCCGCGCCAGCGGCCCGCGGTCCCCCGGCGCGGTCGCCTCCCGCGCGGCGCGGTGCCGGGCCATTTCCAGCGCCAGTTCCATCTGCAGGAGCTCCAGCAGCGCCCCCGCCGCCGCCGCGCCCGGATCGAGCGCCGCCTTGAGCCCGACAGCCAGCCCGCCGCCCGTCGCATCCTGCGAGATCGCGCAGACCACCGGCACCCCGGTCGGCGACGCCAGCGCCAGGAACCCGGTCGCCCGCGGCTCGCCCGCCCCGGACCGCAGCCGCGCCACGTCCGCCGCGGCGCCGGCCGCCAGCGCGGCGTCGAGCTGGTGCGGACGGGCTCCCTCGCACCACCAGCCCGCCGCCGCGTCGCGCTCGATCAGCTCGAGCAGTCCCGCCAGCCGGGCCGCGGAGCGGTCGGCTCCCGCCGCCAGGCCCAGGCTCGACGGCGGCGCCTCCGGCAACCGTTCGGCCACGGCGCACCCGGAGAGGAAAATCGCCGCCGCCGGGACGCCGACGCCGCGGCCGGTGGCCAGGCTGCGCGCCGCCACCCGGAGCGGCGCCGGCGCGCCGGTCCAGATCGCATCGATCGCGCGGTCGCCGGGATCGGCGCAGGGCAACGGTGCGGCGGTCTGGGCCAGCACCTCGGCGGCCTCGCCGCCGAGCCGCGCCCCGGCCTCCGCCAGGTCGCGCCCGCCGCCGCCGACCGCGATGCCGCGGCAGGCCCCGGCCAGGTAGACGAAACCCGGCGCCGCCGCGCTCGGCAGCAGCGACACCCAGTCCAGCCCCTCGGGCACGGGCCCCGGCGCCGCGGCCGCGCCGGGGGCCGGACGCTGGCGGAACTGTCGGGGGTCCGGATCAGGGGCGACGGACGGTTCGATGGTCATTGCGCCGGGCAGACCTCTCGCTGTCGTTCGCGTAAACTCTTAACGCGATCCGGGACGCAATCACAGGGGCATCGCGCCGCGGCCGGTTGCGGCCGCGGCGGCGAAACGCCTCAGATCAGCTTGCCGAAGGCGACGGCGGTGTCGGCCATGCGGCTCGAGAAGCCCCACTCGTTGTCGTACCAGCTCAGCACCCGGCAGAAGGTGCCGTCCATCACCTTGGTCTGGTCCATGTGGAAGATCGAGGAATGGCTGTCGTGGTTGAAATCGTGCGAGACCAGCTTCTCGGTGGTGAAGCCGAGGATGCCGTCGAGCTCGCCCTCGGCGGCGGCCCGGATCGCGGCGTTGATCTCCTCGACCGAGGTGGCGCGGGCGGCGATGAACTTGAAGTCGACCACCGAGACGTTCGGGGTCGGCACCCGGATCGCCACGCCGTCGAGCTTGCCGTTGAGTTCGGGCATCACCAGGCCCACCGCCTTGGCGGCGCCGGTCGAGGTCGGGATCATGCTCAGCGCCGCGGCGCGGGCGCGGTAGAGATCCTTGTGCATGGTGTCGAGCGTCGGCTGGTCGCCGGTGTAGCTGTGGATCGTGGTCATGAAGCCCTTGTCGATCCCGATGGCGTTGTTGAGCACGTAGGCCACCGGCGCCAGGCAGTTGGTGGTGCAGGAGGCGTTCGAGATCACCAGATCGTCCCTGGTCAGCGCCTTGTGGTTGACGCCGAAGACGATGGTCTTGTCCGCCCCGCTCGACGGCGCCGAGACGATCACCCGCTTGGAGCCGTTCTCCAGGTGCAGCGCCGCCTTCGCCCGGTCGGTGAAGATGCCGGTGCATTCCAGCGCGATGTCGACGTCCCGCCAGGGCAGGGCCTTGGGGTCGCGCTCGGCGGTCACCCGGATCGGCCCGCGGCCGACGTCGATGGTGTTGCCCTCGACGGTGACGGTGCCCGGGAAGCGCCCGTGCACGCTGTCGTAGCGCATCAGGTGGGCGTTGGTCTCGACCGGGCCGAGGTCGTTGAGCGCGATCACCTCGATATCTTCGCGACCCGATTCGACGATGGAGCGCAGCACGTTGCGCCCGATCCGCCCGAAGCCGTTGATTGCAACCTTGACCGCCATGGCACTTCCCCCGCCTTCAGGACTGTCTCGTCAGCGTCCGGCGCACCGCGTCGCGCCAGCCCGCGTACCGCTCCTCGCGCACCTCGGCCTCCATCACCGGCTCGAACCGGCGGTCGAGCGCCCAGCTGCGCGCAAATTCGGCCCGACCCGGATACAGCCCCGCGCGCGAACCCGCAAGCCATGCCGCCCCGAGCGCGGTGGTCTCCAGAACCTTCGGCCGGTCCACCGGCGCGCCGAGGGTATCGGCCAGCCCCTGCAGCACCCAGTCGTTCGCGGTCATGCCGCCGTCGACCCGCAGCACGGTGTCGCCGGCTTCGGGCCAATCGGCCCGCATCGCCTCCAGGAGGTCCCGGGTCTGGTAGGCGACGCTCTCAAGCGCCGCCCGCGCGAACTCCGCCGGCCCGGAGTTCCGGGTCAGCCCGAAGATGGCGCCGCGGCAGTCGGGGTCCCAGTAGGGCGCGCCGAGGCCGGTGAAGGCCGGCACCAGGTAGAGCCGCTGCGCCGGATCGGCGGCCTCGGCCAGCGCCTGGGTCTCCGACGGCGCTGCGGATGATCTTCAGCCCGTCGCGCAGCCACTGCACCACCGCCCCGGCGATGAAGATCGAGCCCTCCAGCGCATAGGTGGGCACGCCGTCGAGCTGGTAGGCGATGGTGGTCAGCAGCCGGTTGCGGCTCGCCACCGGCGTGTCGCCGGTGTTGAGCACCGCGAAGCAGCCGGTGCCGTAGGTCGATTTCAGCATGCCGGGCGCGAAGCAGGCCTGCCCCACCGTCGCCGCCTGCTGGTCGCCGGCGACGCCGAGGATCGGGATCTCGCGGCCGAAGAGGTCGGCGCGGGTGCTGCCGAACTCGGCGGCGCAGTCGCGCACCTCGGGCAGCATCTCCAGCGGCACGTCGAGCAGCCGCGCAGATCTCGGGGTCCCAGGCACCCAGCCGGATGTTGTAGAGCAGCGTCCGCGCCGCGTTGGTGGCGTCGGTGACATGCGCCGACCCCGCCGGTCAGCTTCCAGATCAGATAGCTGTCCACGGTGCCGAACAGCAGCTCCCCGCGCCGCGCCCGCTCGCGGGCGCCGGGATGGGCGTCGAGCAGCCATTTCAGCTTGGTGCCGGAGAAATAGGGGTCGAGCAGCAGCCCGGTGCGCTCGGTGATCATCGCCTCGTGCCCGGCGGCGCGCAGCTCGGCGCAGAGCGGCGCGGTGCGGCGGTCCTGCCAGACGATGGCGCGGCCGAGCGGCCGGCCGCTGTCGCGCTCCCAGACCAGCGTGGTCTCGCGCTGGTTGGTGATGCCGATGGCGGCGATGTCGGCCGGCTTCAGCCCGGCGCGCTCGATCGCGCCGCGGCAGGTGCCGGCCACGCTCGACCAGATGTCGTCGGGATCGTGCTCGACCCAGCCCGACTGCGGGAAGTGCTGCGGGAACTCCTCCTGCGCGCTCGCGACCAGCCGCAGGTCGGCGTCGAACACGATCGCCCGGCTGGAAGTGGTGCCTTGGTCGATGGCCAGGACGTGGGACATCGGTCTTCCTCCCGCTGCCGCGCTTGCCGGCGGCTCCCGCCTTGATACGGGCGTTTTCGACCGGCGTCACCACCGGCCGCGCAAGGATCTTGCGTGCGCTTGCCAGCGGCAAAACCACCGTCTAGAACGTTCCGGTCCACTGACGAAGCGCCCGCATGGCCCAGAACTTCCGCCATTCCGAGATCCTGACCATCGCCCGCGACGCCGGCAAGGTCACGGTCGAAGGCCTGGCCGCGCACTTCAACGTCACCGCCCAGACCATCCGCCGCGACCTTGGCGAGCTCTGCGACGTCGGCCAGCTCACCCGCGTCCACGGCGGCGCGATGGTCCCCTCCGGCGTGATCGCGCTCGGCTACGAGGACCGCCGCAGCCTGGCGAGCCAGGAGAAGGACGCGATTGCCCGGCTGGTCGCCGAGCAGATCCCCGACGGCGTCTCGATCTTCATGAACATCGGCACCACCACCGAGGCGGTGGCCCGCGCGCTGCTCAAGCACCGCAACCTGATGGTGATCACCAACAACCTCAACGTCGCCAACATCCTCGCCACCAGTCCCAACTCCGAGGTGATCGTCGCCGGCGGCATCCTGCGCCGGGCCGACGGCGCGCTGGTCGGCGACGTCACCGCCGAGTTCATCGGCCAGTTCAAGGTCGACTACGCCATCATCAGCTCCGCCGCGGTCGACCCCGACGGCTCGCTCCTCGACTACGACTTCCGCGAGGTGCGGGTGGCCCAGGCGATCATCAAGAACGCCCGCAAGAGCTACCTGGTCGCCGACCACACCAAGTTCCGATGGCCGCCCCGGTCCGCATCGCCTCGCTCGCCGACCTCGACGGCTTCTTCACCGACATCGCCCCGCCGAAGTCGGTGACCCAGCTCTGCGCCGACCACGACGTCTTCATCCGCACCGTCGAGAATTCCGCCCGCGCCCGCTGATCCGGGAAACTGCGTATGCGGCGCCGGCTTTCCACCAGGCCGGGCGGACGGCTATGTAGGGGCGGCATTCCATGACCCGGAGGACCCGTCCATGCTGCACATCGATCTGCCCACCCGCGCCGAGATCGAGAAGCTCGTGGCCCATCGCGGCACCCCCACCGTCTCGATCTACCTCGAGACCACGCCGGTGACCGAGCACGCCCAGATCGGCCGCATCGAGCTCAAGAACCTGCTGAAGGCGGCGGTCGAGCAGATGGAGGCGGCGGGCACCCCGAAGCGCAGCATCTGGCCGATCGAGGAACAGGTCGGCGCGGTCATCGACGACGACGAGTTCTGGGCGCTGCAGGCCAACAGCCTCGCGATCTTCGCCCTCGACGGCCGCCTCGTCACCTTCCGCCTGCCGAACCGCCTGCAGAACCGGGTCGAGGTCTCCGACCGGGCGCACCTGAAGCCGCTCCTGCGCGCCATCACCTTCCCGCACAACGCCTACGTGCTCGCGCTGAGCGTCGGCGCCTGCCGCCTGATCGAGATCTCCCCGACCTGCCGCCCCACGACGTGAAGGTCCCCGGGCTGCCGAAGAACTTCAGCGAGGCCCTCGGCAAGCGCAGCCACACCGAGAACCGCGCCGGGATGACCAGCGGCGAGTCGACCAGCGAGAGCGCCATGCTCCACCGCTACGCCCGCACCGTCGACCAGGCGCTGCGCCCGGTCCTCGCCGGCAAGGAGCCGCCGCTGATCGTCGCCGCCGCCGAGCCGCTCGCCTCGATCTACCGCACGGTTTCCACCTATCCGCACACCGCCGCCGAGACCATCCCCGGCAGCGCCGACCACACCCCCGACCACGAGCTCGCCGCCGCCGCCCGCGGCATCCTCGACGACATCTACGCCGCCCAAATCCGCAAGCTCGCCGACCTCTACGCCACCCGCGCCGGCGACGACCGCGCCACGACCGACGTCGCCCGGGCCGCGCGCGCCGCCACCTACGGCGCCGTCGACACGCTGATCGTCGACATGGACGACGCCGAGTACGGCACCGTCTCGGACACCGACGGCGCCATCACCTTCGCCGACGGCCCCAGCGCCGCAACCTACGGCGTCGTCGACGAGATCGCCGGCCGCGCGCTTCTCTCCGGCGCCACCGTCGTCGCCGCCCGCCGCGCCGACATCCCCGGCGGCGGCACCCTCGCGGCGATCCTGCGCTACTCGATCTGACCTCGCGCGTGCCCGGGCGCGGCAGGCTGCCGCCGCACCGGGGCCACCCGTTTACATCCCCCGCCGAAGGTGGTGCTGTCGCCCGAGGGAGAATGACATGGCCGCAACCGCCACCGGCGCCCGCCTGCTGGTCGACTGCCTGCTGGCGCAGGGGGTGACCACCGCCTTCGGCGTGCCGGGCGAGAGCTATCTCGCGGTGCTCGACGCGCTCCACGACGTCCCCGACCGCATCCGCATGATCCCCAACCGCCACGAAGGCGGCGCCGGCTTCATGGCCGCGGCCTGGGGCAAGCTGACCGGCAAGCCCGGCATCGCCTTCGTCACCCGCGGTCCCGGCGCCAGCAACGCCGCGATCGGCGTGCATACCGCGATGCAGGACAGCTCGCCGATGCTGCTCTTCGTCGGCCAGATCGGGAGGGCCATGCGCGGCCGCGAGGCGTTCCAGGAGGTCGACTACCGCGCCGTCTTCGGCACGCTGGCGAAATGGGCGGTCGAGATCGACGACGCCGACCGCATCCCCGAGATCGTCGGCCGGGCCTTCGCCATCGCGCAGACCGGGCGCCCCGGCCCGGTGGTGATCGCGCTGCCCGAGGACATGCTGACGAGCCAGACCGCCGCGGTCGCCGGGCCGGCGGTGCGGGTGCCGAAGGCCGCGCCTGCGCCCGAGGACCTCGCCGAAATCGCCCGCCGGCTCGAGGCGGCCCGGGCCCCGCTGCTGCTCGCGGGCGGCGGCGGCTGGGGCGAGGCCGGCCGCGCCGGGCTGCGCGCCTTCGCCGAGGCCAACCGCCTGCCGGTGCGTCGTCGGCTTCCGCGACCAGGACCTGCTCGACAACGCGAGCCCCAGCTACGCCGGCGACGCCGGGCTGGCCAAGACCCCCGGCGTCCGGGCGCTGCTGCGCGAGGCCGACGTGATCCTGGCGGTGGGCCTGCGCTTCGGCGAAATCCTCACCGACGGCTACAGCCTCTTCGCGATCCCGCGCATGGCTGCGACGCTGATCCACGTCCACGCCTCGGACGCCGAGCTGAACAAGATCTTCACCGCCGACCTCGCCGTCTGCGCCCATCCCGATCGGCTGATGCCGGCGCTCGCCGCGATGCGCCTCGCCGGCGCCGAGGCCCGGGCGGCGCGCACCGAGGCCGCGCACGCCGACTGGCAGGCGAGCCTGGCGACGCCGCCGCAGCCCGGCGATCTCGACCTCGGCGAGGTGGTGCGCCACCTGCAGGCGGTGCTGCCGGCCGACGCGATCCTGACCAACGGCGCCGGCAACTTCGCGACCTGGACCAACAAGCACTTCGCCTATCGCGGCGGCCAGCGCCTGCTCGCCCCGCAGTCCGGCGCCATGGGTTACGGCGTGCCGGCGGCGATCGCCGCCAAGATCGCCCGCCCTGCGAGCACCGTGGTCGCCATCGCCGGCGACGGCGACTTCCAGATGACCGGCCAGGAGCTCGGCTGCGCGCTGCAGGCCGACGCCTGGCCGATCGTGCTGATCGTCAACAACCGCAGCTACGGCACCATCCGCATGCACCAGGAGCGCAGCTATCCCGGCCGGGTCAGCTTCACCGATATCGTCAACCCCGACTTCGTGGCGCTGGCCGCCGCCTACGGCACCCACGCCGAGCGCGTCACCCGCACCGCCGACTTCCCCGCCGCCTTCGCCCGGGCGCTCGCCAGTCGCACCGGCGGCGTGCTCGAGCTCGTCATCGACACCGAAAGCCTGACCCCCCACCAGACCCTCAGCGCCATCCGCGCCGCCGCCCTGAAGGGATAGCCATGCCCGACTACCGCCGCATCCTGATCACCGGCGCCGCCGGCAGCCTCGGCAGCCACCTGCGCAGCGGCCTGAGCCATCTCGCCGACCGCATCCGGCTGGCCGACATCCGCGACCTCGGCGACCCCGCGCCGCACGAGGAGATCGTCCGCTGCGACCTCGCCGACAAGGCCGCGGCGCTGGAGGTGACCCGCGACTGCGACGCCATCGTGCACTTCGCCGGCCACCCCCGCGAGCAGAGCTTCGAGGAGATCGTCGCCGATACCCTGCCCGCCGCCTACCACGTCTTCGAGGGCGCGCGGCGCCACGGCTGCCGCCGGGTGATCTACGCCAGCTCGATCCATGCCGTCGGCTTCCACCCGGTCGAGGCGGTGCCCGACACCCGCGTGATGCACCGGCCCGACACCTTCTACGGCCTGACCAAGACCTTCACCGAGGATCTCGCCAGCCTCTACTGGGACAAGTTCGGGCTGGAGAGCGTGATGCTGCGCATCTGTTCCTGCTTCGAGGAGCCGCAGGATCGGCGGATGCTCTGGTCCTGGCTCAGCTTCGCCGACTGCGTGCGGCTGGTCGAGGCGGCGCTGACCGCGCCGCGGGTCGGCTTCTCGGTGATCTACGGCACCTCCGCCAATGCGCAGGCGGCGGTCTCCAACGCCCACGCCGCGCATATCGGCTTCCGGCCGCAGGACAGCGCCGACGGCTTCGCCGCCGCGATCCTCGCCCGCACCGAGCGCCCCGACCCGGCGGCGACCGCCGCCCGGGTGGTCGGCGGCGGCTTCGCCGCGACCGGCCATCCCGACGATGCCGGCTGACCTCGGGCCGCTGCTCGCCGCGCTCGCGGCCACCTGGCCCGCCGCCGAGACCCGGCGCCTCGGCCCCTGGACCCTGCGTCGCGGTGCCGGCGGCGGCAACCGCGTCTCCGCCGCGACCCTCGACGGCCCGCTCGCCGACCCGGCCGAGGCGGCGTCCGCCCTGCGCGCCTGGGGCCAGCGCCCGCGCTTCATGATCCGTCCCGGCGAGGACGCCCTCGACGCCCTGCTCGCCGCCCGCGGTTACGCCTCGTGCGATCCCACCGTGCTCGTCGCGGCTGCCCGCGGCCGGGCTGGCGGCGGCGGGCGGCCTTTCCGCCATTCCCTGCGAGGCGCCGCTCGCCTGCATGGCCGAGACCTGGGCCGCCGGTGGCGTCGGGCCGGCGCGTCTGGCGGTGATGGCACGGGCGCCGCAGCCGCGGACCTGGCTGCTCGGCCGGCTCGGCGACCGGCCCGCCGGCTGCGCATTCGTGGCCCTGCACGGCGTCGTGGCGATGCTGCATGCGCTGGAGATCGCCGAGGTCGCCCGCCGCCGCGGCCTCGGCGCCCGCATGACCCGCTTCGCCGCGGCCTGGGGCGCGGCCCGCGGGGCACAAACCCTGGCGCTGGCGGTGACCGGCGCCAACACCCCCGCCCGGGCGCTCTACGCCGGGCTGGGCATGGCCGAGGTCGGCGCCTATCACTACCGCATCGCCCCGGAGGGAGACGCCCGATGACCCAGCCCACCGCCCTCGACCTGCCGCCGGTCGATCCGCTGCCGGAGGCGACCCAGGCCTATTTCGACAAGTGCGTGGAGAAGCTCGGGCTGGTGCCGAACGTGCTGCGCGCCTACGCCCACGACATCGCCAAGCTCGACGCCTTCGCGGCGATGTACAACGACCTGATGCTCGGCCCCTCGAAGCTCAGCAAGCTCGAGCGCGAGATGATCGCCGTCGCCGTCTCCGCCGAGAACCGCTGCTTCTACTGCCTGGTCGCCCACGGCGCCGCCGTCCGCCAGCTCTCCGGCGACCCCGCGCTCGGCGAGGCGCTGGCGATGAACTACCGCGTCGCCCCGCTCGAGCCGCGCCAGCGCGCCATGCTCGACTTCGCCGTGCTGATGACCAGCGCCAGCGCCAGCATCGAGGAGCCGCATCGCGCCGCCCTGCGCGCCCACGGCTTCAGCGACCGCGACATCTGGGACATCGCCGCGGTCGCGTCGTTCTTCAACATGTCCAACCGAATGGCCAGCGCGATCGACATGCGCCCGAACCCCGAATATCACGCCCAGGCGCGGTAGCCCCCTCGCGGCAATCGGCCCACCGGCAGTCCGCTTTGTTGAGCACAAGTTTCGCTGAAATTTCGCCAAACGATCGCCCGTCGTTCGCCACTTGCCCGCGGGTGGGCTGCTATGATGTGCCGCACATCAGATCCGAGGTGCGACATGGAATACAGACCGACCCCGCGCGCGACGATCACCACCCTCGCGCTTGCCGCTTGTCTCACACTGATCCTTCAGGGACCTGCCTCGGCGAGCGACCAGCCGCTCCGGCTCCAGGGCCTGTTCTGCAACAGCGAGGAGCAGATCGACCGCACGCTGGCCCATATCGGCCTGGGCCTGTCCCCACACGCGGCCGTCGAGCTTACCAACGAAGCCGCCGTCGTCTGCACCTATGTCGATCTTCTGCAGTACGAGGTCGACAATCCGGTGGCCATCGGCAAGAACTTCAGCGCGGCGCCGCTGGTCAAGTACCGGGCGATGCTCACCGGGGTGCTGGTGGGCGACAATCTCCGGCCGGTATCGCCCCCGGTCGAGATCTACTTCGTCACCCCGGACCGGATCGTCGGCGCCGAAATCGAGCGTCGGACCTGACGCGAGGGGGCCATCGGGCCGGACGGCAACGCACGCACGGGCCTCACTGCGGCCAGTGGTCCGGCCCCATGCCCTTGAAGTGTTCGGCCAGGAAATCGATGAACGCCCTGAGCTTCGGCTGCGGGAAGCGCCCCTGCGGATAGACCGCGTAGATGCCGAGCAGATCCGGCGCCCGGTCGGTGAGCACCTCGACCAGCCGCCCGGCCTCCAGCGCGTCGCCCAGCATGAAGGACGGCACCTGGGCGATGCCGAGCCCGGCCTCGGCCGCCTTCATCAGCGCCTCGCCGTTGTTCACCGTCAGCCGGCCGCCGACCCGGATCTGGCGCTCCTCGCCCGAAGGCCCGCGCAGCCGCCAGAAGTTGCCGCTGGAAAGCTGGGAATAGTGCAGCAGCCGATGCTCGCTCAGCTCGTCGATGCTCTGCGGCGTGCCCATCGCCGCCAGGTAGGACGGCGCCGCGGCGATCAGGCCGCGCGCCTCCGCCAGCTTCCGCGCCTTCAGCGCGCTGTCGGCCAGCGTGCCGATGCGGATCGCCAGATCGAAGCCCTCGGCCACCAGCTCCACGAAGCGGTCGTCGAGCACCATGTTGATGTCGACCTCGGGATAGGCGCAGAGGAATTTCGCCACCGCCGGCGACACCTGGGTGATCCCGAAGTTCACCGGGGCCGAGATGCGGAGCGACCCCTTCGGCGTCGCCTGCATCGCCGTCACCATGCTGTCGGCCTCGCCGGCCTCGGCCAGCACCGAGCGCGCCCGGTCGTAGTAGGCGAGCCCGACCTCGGTGGGGCTGACCCGCCGGGTGGTGCGGTTCAAGAGCCGCACCGCCAGCCGCGCCTCGAGCGCCGAGACGTGCTTGGAGACCGCCGACTTCGACAGCCCCATCTTGCGCGCCGCGTCGGTGAAGCCGCCGTGGTCGACCACCTGCACGAAGGCTTCCATTTCGGTGAGACGGTCCATTTCGCGCCCCGACTGTTTCCAGGGAGCGCGACGTTAGAAGGCGCCTTGGCCGATCGTCAACCGTCAGCGCCGGACCGGACAGCTCTGCAACTGCTGCGCGTAGAGTGCCGACCAGGCCTCGACGTCGCGGGCGACGCCCGGCAGCCAGGCCTTGTCGCGGTAGCTGCCGTGGGCGAAGCCGGCCTTGCCCTCGTGATAGGCGAGGTACTGGTTGTAGGCGTCGTGCAGCGGCACGCCGTTCACCCGGCTGTTGGAGCTCATGTACCAGCCGATGAAATCCGACGAGTCGGCGAAGTCGCTGCGGTCGGCGCGGCGCCGGCCGGTGTCGCGCAGGTAGCCGTCCCAGGTGCCGTCGATCGCCTGCGAATAGCCGTAGGCGCTGGACAGCGGCACGTCGCGCGAGAAGATGCCGCTGCCGACGTGCTTGGTCGGCCGGGCGTCGTTGCGGAAGCTCGATTCGCGGGCGATGGTGGCCAGCTGCAGCGACACCGGCACGCCCCAGCGCTGCTCGGTGCGCCGCATCGCCGCGAACCACTGTGGCCGCTCGCTCTGCATGCGGCAGGCATCGACCACCGTGCTCGGCGGTTTGTCGTGCCCGGAGCATGCCCCGAGAAGCGCACAAAATGCTAGTAGAACGAGCCGGAGCCCGCGTGCCTGACCTGCCTTCATCTCAAACTGCTCGCGTGTCTTGCCGCACGTCGTGAGGCGATACTGCCACCTCGGGCAGCCTATGCCAAGCAAAAGCTCAGATAAAAAAGGCCAAAAGCAACGGAATCGCCGCGACCGACACCAGCGTCGAGACCACGACCAGCCCGGCGACCTCGTCGGGCCGGGCCCGGTATTTGGCGGCCAGCATGTAGGAGGTGACCGCGACCGGGGTCGAGACCTGCAGCACCAGCACCCCCAGCGTCAGCTTCGGCAGGCCGAAGATCAGGCCCACCGCCAGCGGCACCGCGGTGCAGATCGCGAGCTTGGCGAGGCAGAGCCAGAGCGCCCGGCCGAGCGCGCGCGGCTGCAGCCGGGCGATGGCGACGCCGAGCGTGATCAGCATCAGCGGGATCGCCATCTGGCCGACCAGGTCGAGCGTCGCGCCGATCCAGGGCGGCACGCTCCAGCCGAGCGCCAGGAACAGCGACCCCAGCACCGTGCCCCAGACCAGCGGCTCGCGGATGGCGCTGACCGGGTTGCCGCCGCCGGCCACCACCCAGACCCCGAAGGTGAAGCTGAAGATCGCCATCACCGCGAAGATCACCACCGCGAAGTCGAACCCCGCCTGGCCGAAGGCGAAGAGCGCGATCGGCAGGCCGAGGTTGCCGGTGTTGCCGAAGGTGATCGGCGCCCAGTACGTCGCCATGTCGAGATCGAGCCCGCGCAGCAGCGCCCAGACGATCCCGCCGACCGCGACGTAGGCCACCACCGCCGCCAGCACGGTGTCGCGCAGCAGCCGCGGATCGACGTCCGAGCGCACCAGCGCCATGAAGATCAGGCAGGGGATCGACAGTGTCATCGACAGCCGGGTGACGAACTCGCCGTCGTAGCTCCAGCCCCGCCGCACCCAGCCGAAGCCGATGGCCGCCAGCAGGAACACCGGGGCCACGATCTGGGCGACTTCCAGGATCAGCCTCATGCCCGCCTCCCCGGTGCGACAGTTTTGCCGCAGTGCAGCACCAAAGCCTCTCCCGTCCTGTGGACAGAATGTCAACCGCCCTCTATTATGGTTCCGTGACGGATTATTCGGGTTTGCGGGGAATGTTGCGGGTCTCGGCCAAGTTCGCTCTGGGTCAGGTGGTGCGGCATCGCGTCCACCCGTTCCGGGGCGTCGTCTTCGACGTCGACCCCGCCTTCAACAACACCAACGAGTGGTGGGAATCGATCCCCGAGGACAGCCGGCCGCGCAAGGACCAGCCGTTCTATCACCTGCTGGCCGAGAACGAGACCTCCTACTACGTGGCCTACGTCTCCGAGCAGAACCTGGTCAGCGACGACTCGGGCGAGCCGGTCGACCACCCCGAGGTCGCCGAGATGTTCGGCGCCCTGCGCGAGGGCGGCCGCTACGATCTCGACGGCCACCTGCACTAGGAGCTGTGGACTTTAGGGATTCCCGTTTCAAGCGGGACGTGATTTAAGGTTGTCTCCATGGAGGAGGCAGCGTTGGGAATTCGCCTTGTCTTGAGCGACCGTCAGTGGGAGCGGATCGCGCCGCACATCATCGGGGACGAGCGGACGCGGGGAAGCAGCGGCCGCGACAACCGGATGTTTGTCGAGGCGGTGCTGTGGGTCGTGCGCACCGGGGTGCCGTGGCGCGATCTTCCGGAGGGCTTCGGCCCTTGGAACAGCGTCTTCCGGCGGTTCAGCCGCTGGAGCCGGAAGGGCGTCTGGTGGCGGATCTTCGAGGCGATGTCGGATGACCCGGACTTCGAATACCTGATCGTCGACTCGACCATCGTCCGCGCCCACCAGCATGCGCCGGGGCGAAAAAGGGGGTCTGACGATCAGGCCATCGGCCGTTCCCGCGGTGGCCTGAGCACCAAGATCCACCTGGCGGTGCGTGGCCTCGGCTGCCCGGTGCGCTTCGCGCTGACCGCGGCCAGAAGGGCGACGCGCCGCAGGCGGAAGCCTTGATCGCCGACCTCCCCGCCGAGGTCGTGATGGCCGACACCGCCTACGACAGCGACGCCATCCGCGAGGCGATCGCCGAGAAGGGCGCCTTGGCCGTGATCCCGAACAATCCCTCGCGCGCCGGAGGCATGCACTCGACGAGCATCTCTACGCGATGCGCTCCTTGATCGAGTGCTGCTTCTCCAAGCTCAAGCAGTTCCGACGGGTCGCTACCCGATACGAGAAGACGGCCAGAAACTTCCTCGCCGTGGTCACAATCGCCGCCATTGTCCTGTGGATACGGTAAGTGTCCACAGCTCCTAGGGCGTGTACTCATAGACTGTGGCGCCGGACGTCCGCTTTCGGCCCCCAAGCGGTCACGGCGAGTTGCACCTGATTGGGCAGCAGGTATACGATCTCCAACATGTCACGGCTGCTTAAGTGGTTGCCGCTCGTATCGATCATCGTCGCGGGAGCGGCGCTTGTGAGCTCACTCCATTTTTCTACGGTGACGCAGCGCACTTCCGTAGAGCCGGCACTCGTCTTCATCTACGACAATAAAGAAGGTTGGTCGGTGCGGAATGTTGGCAATGGCCCAGCGATTGATCCCGCGGTCGCTTATGCCAATAGTGAAGCAAATGTGTGGACAGATCGACGAGGATCTACCCACTAGGGCGAGAAGCGGAAATTGATCTGCCATGGATGGGGCACAATCCCAATCGCATTGTTGCCTACTACACGGACATTCACGGTCGTCTCTATCAGAGCCTTGTGGACGACGATAGAACGACGATCACTCCTGCGACCAGCATTCCCTGGAACCGACGCATGGAAAAGGCGGTCTGGCAGCAATGAACCCCGATACGGCTACTGAGATAGCTCAGCCGGACGATCGCTGCTGGCGCTAAGCAGACGTCACGCAGATGCGGCGTTTATGAGTACGCGCCCTGGGCGGCAAAGCGACGCGATCGGCGGCAGCCGCGCCTCAGGCGCCGACGGAGACCAGCGCCCTGGCCAGCCGGTCGAGCCCCTTGGCCGGCAGGCCGGCCACGTTCACCCGGCTGTCGCCGACGAGATAGATCCCGTGGTCGCGGCGCAGCGCCGCCACCTGCTCGGGGCTGGCGCCGAGCAGCGAGAACATGCCGCGGTGCCTGGCCACGAAGTCGAAGCGGTCGGAGTTGGTCTCGCGGCGCAGCGCGTCGGCGAGGCCCTGGCGCAGTTCGAGCATGCCGAGCCGCATGTCCTCGAGCTCGGCCATCCAGTCGGCCTTGAGCTCCGGATCGCCCAGGATGATCGCCACCACCTTGGCGCCGTGGTCGGGCGGGAAGGAGAAGTTCAGCCGGTTCAGCGAGCCGAGGTTGGCGCGGGCGAGCTCGGCCGTCGCCGCGTCGGCCGACAGCACGAAGGCGGCGCCGACCCGGTCGCGGTAGAGCCCGAAGTTCTTCGAGCAGCTCGCCGCCAGCATCAGCTCGGGCACGGCCGCGGCCATCTGCCGCAGGCCGGCGACGTCCGCCTCCAGCCCGTCGCCGAAGCCCTGGTAGGCGAGGTCGATCATCGGCACCGCGCCGCTGCCGAGCACGGCATCGGTCAGCTCGCGCCACTGCGCCGAGGTCGAGGTTGGCGCCGGTCGGGTTGTGGCAGCAGCCGTGCAGCAGCAGCACGTCGCCGGCCTTGAGCTCGGCCAGGTCGGCCATCATGCCGGCGAAATCGACGCCGCGGCTCGCCGCGTCGAAGTAGCGGTAGGTCCGGGCCGGGATCCCGAGATATTTCAGGATCGCCGGGTGGTTCGGCCAGGTCGGGTCGGATATCCAGACCGTCGCCGCCGGGTTCGCCCGGCGGATCAGCTCGAAGAGCTGGCGGATCGCGCCGGTGCCGCCGGGCGTCTGGGCGCCGGCCAGCCGTTCCGCGGGCACCGAGTTGCCGAGGGCCAGATCGGCCATCGCCTGCACGAACCCCAGATCGCCCCAGAGCCCGACATAGGCCTTGGTGTCCTGCTCCTGCAGCAGCCGCGCCTCGGCCGCCTTGACCGCGCGCATCACCGGGGTGCGGCCCGCGGCGTCCTTGTAGACGCCGACGCCGAGATCGACCTTGTCGGCCCTGGGGTCGGCGCGGAAGATGCTCATCAGCTCGATGATCTTGTCCGGCGGCGTCGGCTTCAGCGTCTCGAACATCTCTTCCCCTCCTGTCACGCGTCGATCATGTCGTGGTCGCGGCGCAGCACCCGGCGCCGGGTCTCGCGCCGCACCGGCTCGAAGCCGGCCTTCTGGTAGAGCGGCAGCGCCCGGGGGTGGTCGAGCGAGTTGGTGTTGACGCTCACTCGGGTCGTGCCCGGCCGGTCCCAGGCCATGTGCAGGGCGGTCTGCAGCAGGAAGGTGCCGAGGCCGCGGCCGATCGCCTCGGGCACCAGCCCGAAATAGGCCAGGTCGCAGCGTCCCGGCGCGCGGCAGTCGAGCACGAAGAAGCCGTGCGGCCAGCCGTCGCGCATGAAGCTGTAGAGCGTCACCGCCGGGTCGTGAAGGAAGGCCTCGACCTCGGGGGCAGGGCGCTCGTGCTGGTCGATCCACTCGTAGTCGCGGCCGACCGCGTCGTAGAGATCGAGGAAATACCAGACGGGCGGCCGTTCGGCGCCGATCAGCGCCGACACCGGCCCGGGCGGCAGGTGCGGGCGCGGAAAGCCGGGGCGGGCGACCATCTCCAGGTAGGTCACCACGCAGTCGATCCGCTCGCCGGCCCGGTGTCTCATCGCGCCGGTCTCATCCCTGCTCGACCCTGAGGTCGGGATAGGCGCCCCACTCGGCCCAGGAGCCGTCGTAGAGCGCATGGGCGCGGTTGCCGAGGCTTTCCAGCGCCAGGCTGAGGACCGCGGCCGAGATCCCGGAACCGCAGGTGGTGATAACCGGTCGGGCCACGTCGACGCCGGCGGCGGTGAAGACGGCGCGCAGATCCTCGGTGTCCTTCATGGTGCCGTCGGCGTTGAGCAGGCTGCCGTAGGGCACGTTCATCGCCCCCGGCATGTGCCCCGAGCGCAGCCCCGGCCGCGGCTCGGGCGCCTCGCCGCGGAACCGGGCGGCGGAGCGGGCATCGACGATCTGGGCGTCCCCGAGCTTGGCGGTGGCCGCGACCTGGGTCACGTCGCGGACCAGGCCGGCGTTGCGACGGGCGGTGAAGTGCCGGTCGCGCAGGATCGGCACGCCGTCCTCGACCGGGCGGCCCTCGGCCCGCCACTTCGGCAGCCCGCCGTCGAGCACCGCCACGTCGGTCTTGCCGAACAGCCGGAACAGCCACCACACCCGCGGCGCGCTGAAGATCCCCGCGCTGTCGTAGACCACCACCCGGTGGCCGTCGCCGATGCCCATCGCGCGCATCCGGGAGACGAACTTCTCCACCGGTGGCGCCATGTGCGGCAGGCTCGACTGGTCGTCCGAGATCGCGTCGATGTCGAAGAACCGGGCGCCGGGGATGTGGGCGGCCTCGAACTCGGCGCGGGCGTGGCGCCCCGAATCCGGCATGTGCCAGCTGGCGTCGAGAATCCGCAGGTCCGGCGCGCTGAGGTGCGCGGCCAGCCAGTCGGTCGAGACCAGAAGCTGCGGATCGCTGGTGCTCATCTGCCGTCCCGGGGGAGTGCGTTCGAGCTCCCGCATAGCGGCGAACGCGCCGCAGGACAAGGGCGGGCGGTCGGATCCCGATCGCCCGATCGCCGCTCCGGCGTCGGCTGGCGCCGCCGCGGCCCCGCAGCCCGCGGGCGGAACGCGAGGCCGAAGGCAGCGGGCCGGCCCGTTGGCCGGAAGTTTTTGTTCTCCCCGGCTGTGGCCGGGGCCCCTGGCCTGCCCGATAGGAATTCTGCCAGTATGATACCGGAAAGACGCGCCAGGCGCTCAGCGGTCTGGCACCTCGGCCGACTGGTCGCGCAGGCCGAGCACGTCGATCATGTTGTACTGACCCGGCTCCTGCGCCTGGCCCCAGAGCGCGGCGCGGATCGCGCCGCGGGCGAACAGCATGCGGTCGCTGGCGACGTGCTTCAGCACCACCCGCTCGCCCGGGCCGGCGAAGATCACCTCGTGCTCGCCGACCACGTCGCCGCCGCGCAGGCTGGCGAAGCCGATGGCGCCCTCGGCCCGCGCTCCGGTGACGCCGTCGCGGCCGCGCTCGGCGACATCGGCCAGGTTGACCCGCCGCCCGGCCGCCGCCGCCTCGCCCAGCATCAGCGCCGTGCCCGAGGGCGCATCGACCTTGCCGCGGTGGTGCATCTCGACGATCTCGATGTCGTAGTCGGGCCCGAGAACCGCCGCCACCCGCCGGGCCAGCACCGTCAGCAGGTTCACGCCGACGCTCATGTTGCCGGCCCGCACGATCACCGCATGCCGCGCCGCCGCCGCCAGCCGCTCCAGGTGCTCCCGCTCGAGCCCGGTGGTGCCGATCACGTGCACCAGCCGCGCCTGCGCGGCGAGTCCGGCGTGCAGCACCGTCGCCTCCGGCGCGGTGAAGTCGAGCACCGCCTGGCTCCGCGCGAACACCTCCAGCGGGTCGTCCTCGACCACGACGCCCAGCGACGCGCCGCCCATCGCCTCACCGAGGTCGCGGCCGATCCAGGGGTGGCCGGGCCGCTCGGTGGCGCCGCTCAGCCGCGCGCCGGGGGTCTCGCCCACCGCCCTGACCAGCATCCGTCCCATCCGGCCGGAGGCGCCGACCACCGCGATCCCGACCTCGTCCGCCATCCGCCCGATCCCCTTGACACCGCCTGCCCGCGATAGGATGTGAGCCGGATGGCAAAGACAAGACCCCTCTCCGGCGGCACCCCCAGCCAGCGCCAGCTCCGCGTCGGCGAGGTGATCCGCCGGGCGCTGTCGGAGATCCTCGCCCGCGGCGAGGTGCACGACCCCGAGCTCGACCAGGTCTCGGTGACCGTGGCCGAGGTGCGGGTCTCGCCGGACCTGCGGCACGCCACCGCCTTCGTGCTGCCGCTCGGCGGGGTCAACACCGCGGGCGTGGTCAAGGCGCTCGGCCGCAACCGCGTCGAGCTCAGGCGGCTGGTCACCGACCGGATCGACCTGAAGTTCTCGCCCGAGCTCGCCTTCCAGCCCGACACCCGCTTCGACCAGATGGACCGCACCCGCGAGATCCTGCGCTCGCCGCCGGTCCGGCGCGACCTCGAGGACTGAGCCCGACCATGCCCCGCCGCCCCCGCGGCCGGCCGGTGCATGGCTGGCTGATCCTCGACAAGCCCGCCGGCCTCTCCTCGGCCGCGGTGGTCGCCAAGGCGAAGTGGGCGCTCGACGCCGCCAAGGCCGGCCATGCCGGCACCCTCGACCCGGCCGCCACCGGCCTGCTCGCCATAGCCTTCGGCGAGGCGACCAAGACCGTCCCCTTCGTCGCCGACGCCCGCAAGGCCTACCGCTTCACCGTGCGCTGGGGCGCCGCGACCGCCAGCGACGACGCCGAGGGCGCGGTGCTGGCCACCTCGGCCGAGCGCCCCGACCCGGCGGCGATCCGCGCCGCGCTGCCGGCCTTCACCGGCGACATCCTGCAGGTGCCGCCGCAGGTCTCGGCGGTCAAGGTCGAGGGCCGCCGCGCCTATGCGCTGGCCCGCGCCGGCAGCTCTCCCGACCTCGCCGCCCGCCCGCTTCACGTCGAGCGGC
This sequence comes from uncultured Alphaproteobacteria bacterium, assembly GCA_963847795.1. Taxonomy (GTDB): domain Bacteria; phylum Pseudomonadota; class Alphaproteobacteria; order Rhodobacterales; family Rhodobacteraceae; genus Amaricoccus. Next base: position 373,532 of record CAWKBH010000006.1, on the reverse strand, counting down.
TCGAACTGGTCGCCACGCCCGACCCCGACAGCGCCGTCTTCGAGATGACCTGCGGCAAGGGCGGCTACGTGCGCAGCATCGCCCGCGACCTCGGCGAACGGCTCGGCTGCCTCGGCCACGTCGCCGAACTGCGCCGGCTCTGGTCCGGCCCCTTCAGCCTCGAGACGGCGCTGGACTGGCCGACGCTGCTGGCCGAGGCCCGCAGCCCGGCGCTCGAGGCGCGGCTGCTGCCGCTGCAGGCGGCGCTCGGCGGGCTGCCGGAGATCGCCTGCCCGGTCGCGGCCGCCGCGCGCCTCTTGAACGGCAACGCCATGCCGCTGCCGGCCCCGGCCGGCCTCGGCGAGGGCGCCACGGCCTGGGCCAGCCGCGACGGTCTGCCGCTGGCGGTGGGCACCTGGCGCGGCGGCGCGCTGCACCCCTCGCGCGTCTTCGTGCTCGACCGGCCTGGCCGATGCTGAGGTCGGGCCGGGCCGCGGCCTCGCGCTTCGTCGCCCGGATCGAGCCGCGGATCCTGGCGGGGCTGCTGATCATCGCCGCCTGCGTCTGGGCTTTCGTGGGCCTGGCCGAGGAGGTGCGCGAGGGGGCGACCCATGCCTTCGACACCGAGATCCTGCTCGCGCTGCGCAATCCGGCCGACCTAACGCACCCGCTCGGCCCCGCCTGGGTCCAGGAACTCGGCCGCGACGTCACCGCGCTCGGCGGCTTCGCCGTCCTGACCTCGGTGACGCTCGCCGTCGCCGGCTTTCTCTGGCTGCAGGGCAACCGCCGGTCGATGTGGCTGGTGCTGATCGCGGTCGCCGGCGGCCAGGTGCTGAGCTCGCTCGCCAAATACGGCTTCGACCGCCCCCGCCCCGACATCGTCCCGCACGCGGTGGAGGTCTATACCGCGAGCTTCCCCTCCGGGCATTCGATGATGTCCGCGGTCACCTACCTGACGCTCGCCGTGCTCGTCGCCCGGGTGCAGCCGACGGGCGCGCTCAAGGCCTACGTCCTCAGCCTCGCGGTCCTGCTCACGCTCGCGATCGGCATCAGCCGGATCTATCTCGGCGTGCACTGGCCGACCGACGTGCTGGCCGGCTGGACCGCCGGCGCCGCCTGGGCGCTCGGCTGCTGGCTGGTCGCCACCTGGCTCGAAGCCCGCGGCGCCGTGGAACCCGAGCGCTGACCGCGCGCCCGCGGGCTCAGAGCGGCATCGCGAAGGCCCGCGCCGGCGACCGCTGCCCGCCGCCGCCCGGTTGCGTCGGCCGGCGGCCCAGCGCCGCCACCAGCGCCGCACCGGCCCGACCGAGCCCGACCCGGCGCAGGTAGCCGGCGCCGCCGTCGCGGGTCTCGTAGTGGACCTGCAGCGGCCCGCCCGCGGCGAGGATGTCGCGATAGGCCTCGAATTCGGCCGCCGGCAGCCAGCCGACCAGCGAAATGCCCCGCGCCCCGGCCTGGGTCAGGTAGCCGACCACCGACGCCACGCGGTTCGAGCCGAAGACGAAGCGGGCATGGTTGCGCCCGCCGTTGGCACCCTGGCCCTCGACCTCCAGGGTGCGGGTCTCGGTGATCCTGCCGCCGCGGCGTTCGCGGCCGACATGGGTGGTTGCGGTATCAATGGCAAAGATCGGCATGGTATCTCCCCTCCTTCGATAAAATGCCTGCTCTCGCGATCGGGTTCCCCTCTCTCCCGACCGCCGGCCGAGTTTCGCCCGGCCGCCGTGGTTCGAGCGTGACGCCAGCGTGACGGCGGCCCGCGCGCCGGCTAGAGTCGGCAATACGGCGGCCGCAGGGCCACCAATGGGAGAGGGACCGATGGCCAACGAGGCACCGGCGCGGCTCTGGCTCGAGGACTTCCACGAGGGGCAGCGGTTCGAGAGCGCCAGCCGCGCGATCGGCGCCGCCGACATCAAGGCCTTCGCGGCGGCGTTCGACCCGCAGCCGTTCCACCTCGACGAGGCGACTGCCGCGGGGACGTTCTTCGACGGGCTGGCCGCCAGCGGCTGGCACACCGCGGCTCTGACCATGCGGCTGCTGGTGGAGGGCGGGATCCCGATCGCCGGCGGGGTGATCGGCGCCGGCGGCGAGATCAGCTGGCCGCGCCCGACGCGCCCCGGCGACGTCCTGCGGGTGGTCAGCGTCGTCGAAAAGATCACGCCCTCGCGCTCGCGCCCCGAGCGCGGCTTCATCACCGTCCGGAGCGAGACCCTCAACCAGCGCGACGAGCCGGTGCAGGTGCTCGTCGCCCGCCTGCTCGCGCACCGCCGGCCGTGACGGCGCGGATTTTCCGGCCTTTTCAATCCCGGCGAAACCCGGTATAGCGGCCGCGCTGGCGGGACTTGGCGTTCCGCCGCCCGCCTTTTCCCGACCCCGCTGGACGACATCCCGGCCGCGGCCGCGCGAGAAGACCGGTCACGCAACGCTTTGAGAAGGAACGCCCGATGTCGATCACGCCCGACGTGAAGGAAGCGCTGATCAAGGACTACGCCACCAAGCCCGGCGACACCGGCTCGCCCGAGGTGCAGGTCGCGATCCTGACCAGCCGCATCAACACCCTGACCGAGCATTTCAAGACCCACGGCAAGGACAACCATTCCCGCCGCGGCCTGCTCAAGATGGTCTCGCAGCGCCGCAAGCTGCTCGATTACGTCAAGAACAAGGACGAGAGCCGCTATCAGTCGCTGATCGGCCGGCTCGGCATCCGCCGCTGACTGACCGGGCGCGCCCCTCGCGGGCGCGCCCGTCGCTTTGGCGCCGGGCGGTGCGCCGGGATCGTCCCGAAAACCACCCATGTCCGCCGGGCCCCTCCGACCCCGAGGGATCGCCCCCCATGTGAAGCAACGGGGTCCGCGGGCTCAGCCTCGCGTTGCACGGCGCCGGACCAGGGGGTCCCTCGCCGATACGAAGGAAGAGATATGTTCAACATCGTCAGGAAGTCGATCGAGTGGGGCCATGACACGCTCACCCTCGAAACCGGCAAGATCGCCCGGCAGGCCGACGCCGCCGTCGTCGCCACCTACGGCGAGACCAGCGTGCTCGCCACCGTCGTCTACGAGAAGAAGCCGAAGCAGGGCTTCGATTTCTTCCCGCTGACCGTGCACTACCAGGAAAAGACCTATTCCGCCGGCAAGATCCCCGGCGGCTTCTTCAAGCGCGAGGGCCGTCCCTCCGAGAAGGAGGTCCTGACCTCCCGCCTGATCGACCGCCCGATCCGGCCGCTGTTCGTCGAGGGCTTCAAGAACGAGACCCAGGTCGTGGTCACCGTGCTCTCCTACGACATGGAGAACGACCCCGACGTGGTCGGCATGATCGCCGCCTCCGCCGCCCTCACCCTTTCGCGGCGCGCCGTTCCTCGGCCCGATCGGCTGCGCCCGCGTCGGCTTCGTCGACGGCGCCTACGTGCTGAACCCGGCCGTCGACGACATGGAGAAGCTGCGCGAGAACCCCGAGCAGCGGCTCGACCTGATCGTCGCCGGCACCAAGGACGCGGTGATGATGGTCGAGTCCGAGGCCTACGAGCTCTCGGAGACCGAGATGCTCGGCGCGGTCAAGTTCGGCCACGAGCAGATGCAGCCGGTGATCGACATGATCATCGACATGGCCGAGACCGCCGCCAAGGAGCCGTTCGCCTTCGCCGCGCCCGACTATGCCGATCTCTACGCCAAGGTGAAGGGCGCCGGCGAGCAGCCGATGCGCGCCGCCTTCGCCATCCGCGACAAGCTCGAGCGCCAGAACGCCGTCTCCGCCGCCAAGGACGACCATCAAGGCCGCGCTGACCGAGGAAGAACTCGCCGATCGCCAACCTCGACGCCTGCATCAAGAAGCTCGAATCCGAAGTCGTCCGCTGGGACATCCTCAACGACGGCCGCCGCATCGACGGCCGGGACCTGACCACCGTCCGCCCGATCGTCTCCGAGGTCGGCATCCTGCCCCGCACCCACGGCTCGGCGCTCTTCACCCGCGGCGAGACCCAGGGCCTGGTCGTCACCACGCTCGGCACCGGCGACGACGAGCAGCTGATCGACGCGCTGCACGGCAGCTACCGCACCAACTTCCTGCTGCACTACAACTTCCCGCCCTACTCGGTCGGCGAGGCCGGCCGCATGGGCTCGCCGGGCCGCCGCGAGATCGGCCACGGCAAGCTGGCCTGGCGGGCGCTGCAGGCGGTGCTGCCGGCGGCGACCGACTTCCCCTACACCATCCGCGTCGTCTCGGAGATCACCGAGTTCGAACGGCTCCTCCTCGATGGCCACCGTCTGCGGCGGCTCGCTCAGCATGATGGACGCCGGCGTGCCGCTGAAGGCCGCCGTGGCCGGCGTCGCCATGGGCCTGATCCTCGAGGGCGACAGGTTCGCGGTGCTGACCGACATCCTCGGCGACGAGGACCACCTCGGCGACATGGACTTCAAGGTCGCCGGCACCGAGAACGGCATCACCAGCCTGCAGATGGACATCAAGGTCGCCGGCATCACGCCCGCGATCATGGAGCAGGCCCTCGCCCAGGCGAAGGACGGCCGGATGCACATCCTCGGCGAGATGGCCAACGCGCTCACCGCCGGCCGGTCGGAGTTCTCCGCCCACGCCCCGCGCATCGAGACCATGCAGATCGCCGTCGACAAGATCCGCGAAGTGATCGGCTCGGGCGGCAAGGTGATCCGCTCCATCGTCGAGGAATCGGGCGCCAAGGTCGACATCAACGACGACGGCACCATCAAGATCGCCTCGGCCAACTCGGCGGCGATCGAGAAGGCCCGCGAGCTGATCGGCGCCATCGTCGACGAGCCCGAGGTCGGCCGGGTCTACACCGGCAAGGTGGTCAAGATCATGGATTTCGGCGCCTTCGTGAACTTCTTCGGCAAGCGCGACGGCCTGGTCCATGTCAGCCAGCTCTCCAACGAGCGGGTCAGCCACCCGAAGGACCTGCTGCAGGAAGGCCAGTCGGTGAAGGTCAAGCTCATGGGCTTCGACGAGCGCGGCAAGGTGCGCCTGTCGATGAAGGCCATCGACCAGGAGACCGGGGCGGAGATCAAGGAGAACGCCTGATCCCGAGATCCTTCTCCGGGCCACTCCTGGCCCGGAGAAGTTTCGGACGGGAGTTGGGTTGCCATGATCAGCAAGCCGGAAATCGATGTGGCCCTGGTCGCAGGGTGCCGGCCAGACGTCCTGGGCAGGACCCTCGCCTCGTTCTCCGAGCGGTTGTTCCGGCATTTCTCGGTCCGGACGCTTTTTGCGAACATCGATCCGATCTGGGGCGACGCCTCGGAGGGCGACGAGTGCGAAGCCCTGCTGCGGCAGACCTTCGAACGCGTGGCGATCAACCGCCCCGCGAAGCCGGGCTTCGGGCAGGCGGTCAAGACTGTCTGGCAGCAGACCGGCGAGCTTCCTGTCTTTCACCTGGAGGACGACTGGATCGCCCTCGAGGACATCACACCTGCGATGATCCTGCCGCTGATGCTGAAGGACGTGGGGATGATCGCCCCGGCGCAAAGAGCTCGCAAACCGCAGGAGAGCGAATACGCCATCCGCACGCAAAAGGTGAAGTTCCTGGGCGTGACGATCAAACGGAAGATGTTCAACGGCTACGGCACCAGTCCCCGGTTCATCGCCGCCGGACTGGCCAACCGCTTCGGAGCCCTGTTGAACCCGCGCCTCGACCCCGAAAAGCAGATCCTCCACGGATTGAACAAGCCGCTCGTGGCCCTCCAGTCGCCCTTCAGGTGCAGGATGCTATGGGGCGCGGAGGGCGGCCCGCTGATCGAGGACATCGGCCGCGACTGGCGCGAGGCGCGCAGGATCAGGAAGGTCCTGCACCACGGCGAGGTGTCATGGGTCAGCGAAGGCGGCACCGATCCAGGAACGCCATGACCCCCTCCCGGGCCCTGCTCCTCGCCCTCATACAGCCGCAGAAGCGGGCGAAGCACCTCGCCCGCGCCCTCGACGGTACCGACCTCGCTCCGGCCGCCTTCCTCACCCTTGCCCGCCGCTTCGGGATCACCACGCTGACGGCGCCCTATCTCGACACCTGGAGCGTCCGGCTCGACGTCAACGGCCGCAGCATCACCGAAGGCGTGCTGGCGCAAGGCAGCTTCCAGTGTGAGCTCTTCGACCGCTTTGCCGCCTGTTTCCCCGACCATTCCCTCGCCTTCATCAATATTGGCGCCAATATCGGCACCACTTGCCTCAACGCCCACCGTGCCGGCTTCCGCGACCTCACCGCCTGCGAGCCGGTCCCTTCGAACTTCGCGCTGCTCGAGGAAAACCTCCGCCAGATCGCCGCGACCTGCGCGCTCAAGCTGCTCCCGGTCGCACTCGGTGCCCAGGCGGAAGTGCGGGAGATCTTCCTCAACCCCGCCAGCACCGGCCGCCATTCGATGGTCCGCGATTTCGGACACGGGACAACGACCGTCGAGACCCGCACCCTCGACGCCATCGCCCCGGATCGCCCCGGCCTGCTCTGGATCGACGCCGAAGGCTTCGAGGCCGAGATTCTGCGCGGCGGTGAGGCCTTCCTCGCGCGGCATTGCCGCGGCATGTGCCTCGAAGTTACCCCCGCGCTTCTTCCCCCCGATGCGCTCGCCTTCCTGACGGAAACCGGCGCCCGCCACTTCCGCAGCGTCGTAGCCTTCGACGGCACCAGCGCCGACCGCCTCACCGACCTCGATCCAATTCGCAACGGACAGCAGGCCGATGTCATCTTCCTCCCCTGACACAATCGCCATCGCCACCGGCATCCTCGGCAAGGCGACCGAGACCGGGGTGCGCCGGCACATCGCCATGCTGTTCGGCGGCCGCACGGTGGTGCTCGCCGAGCGCCGCGAGCCCGGCTTCGAGCCGACCCGGCCGACCTTCATCCAGAGCGAGGTGAGCGGGCCGCTGCTGGGCGTCGAGCGGCTGATCGGCAACGGCGTCCAGAGCCTGCGCTTCACCTGCTCGGGCGTGCCCTTCGGCCGCCGCCGCCGCGCCCTCGAAGCCTTCCTGCGCGCCCACGACACCCGGGCGATCGTCGCCGAGTTCGGCCACATCGGCGCCAACCTCGCCCCGGTCGGCCAGGCGCTCGGCCTGCCGGTCTTCGTCTACTTCCGCGGCTTCGACGCCTCCAAGCGGCTGCGCTCGCCCCGGATCGTCAAGCGCTACCGCGCCGCGGTGCCGCGGTTCGCCGGCCTCGTCGCGGTCTCGCAGTCGCTGATCGACAACCTCGCCGCCCACGGCATCCGCCACCCCAACAGCGCGGTGATCCCCACCGGGGTCGACACCGAGCTGTTCCGCCCCGGCGAAAAGGACCCGCACCTGATCCTCGCCGTCGGCCGCATCGTCGCCAAGAAGGCGCCGCTGGTCACCATCGACGCCTTCGCCGCCGCCGCGCCCGATTTCCCCGAGCACCGGCTGGAGATCATCGGCGAGGGCGAGCTGCGCCCCGAGGCCGAGGCGCGCGCCCGCGCTCTCGGCCTCGCCGACCGGGTGATCTTCCACGGCCTTAGGGACCACGCCTTCGTGCGCGACCGTATCGCCCGCGCCGCGGTCTTCGTGCAGCATTCGGTCACCGACGCCGAGGGCAACACCGAAGGCCTGCCGACCTCGATCCAGGAGGCGATGGCCTGTGGCGCCGTCGTCGTCTCCACCCGCCACGCCGGCATCCCCGAAGTGGTCGAGACCGACGTCAACGGCGTGCTGGTCGACGAGAACGACGCGGCCGGCTTCGCCGCGGCGCTCCGCGGCGTCCTCGCCGACCCCGCCCGCGCTGCCCGCCTCGCCGCGGCGGCGCGCCAGACCGCGGTCGACCGCCTCGAGTTCCGCAAGCTGCACGCCCGGCTCGAAGCGATGATCCGCGCCGCCGGCGCCACCGGGCTCCCGGACGCCTCCGGTTGACCTTCTGACCCGACAGCGACGCCGAGCGGACGATGCGGAAGGTTCCCCAACCCGCGCAGCGAGCACTGCCTCGCGCGGGTCGTCGGCCGAAGCGCGGAGCGCGCAGGCTGGGGGCCCGTCCCGGGGCCGTCGCGTAATCCGCGACGCGCCATGCCTGAGCGGCGCGGAACGCGCCGTGCCAGGGGCAGGCAGGCGCGGGCGCGCCTCGCTCCGCCAAATCCGCCGAGTGAATGCGGCCCGGTGCGCGCCCGGCCGGCGACGCGGACGCGTCTCGCCCTGCCGCGCCGGCGTCCGGCGGGCTCAGGCGCGAGCGCCCGCATCGGCCGTGCGACAGCGTCGGACGCCACGCCCGCTGCCGCGATCACCGCGCCAGTTCTTCCCGCTTTTCGATCCCCGCCGCGGTCCAGGACCGCCGCGCCCGCCGCACCTCCTCGATCCTCGCCTTGTGCTGCCGGATCTTCGCCTCGTCGCGGTAGCCGCGCGGGTGGTCCAGATGCACCAGCGGCGCGGTGTAGCGCAGGTGCTGCCCGGCGACGCCGGCGTTGCTCAGCCGCACCCCGAACTCCTTGTCGCCGCCGCCGTACTTGATCGTCTCGTCGAAGCCGTTGACCCGCAGCGCGTCGGCGCGGAACATCGACGCGTTCGCCCCGCAGAGCGCCCGCTGCACCGGCGTCGCCCGGTCGAGGAACGCCATCACCGGCAGCGGGAACGGCATGGTCTTCAGCCAGGTGCCGAAGCGGTCGATCGCACGGTGCGCGCGCAGCCAGCCCCGGTCGAACACCGCGCCGCTCGCGATCAGCTCGGGCGTGACGATCGCCGTCGCCGCCGCGTCCAGCCGGATCAGGCTGCCGGTCGAGAACCGCCCCGGCCGCGCCAGCGCCAGGTGGCGCGCGATGAAGTCGGGATGGATCAGCACGTCGCCGTCGATGAAGACCAGGAACTCGGCCGTCGGAGCTCGCGATCGCCTTGTTCAGGATCGCCGCCTTCTCGAAGCCGCGGTCCTCGTGCCAGACATGGCGGACGGCCAGCTCGGGATGCGCCGCCGCGAAGGCCGCGATCGCCGCCGCCGTCTCCGGCCCCGAGCCGTCGTCGGCGATGGCGATGCTGTCGGGCAGCACGGTCTGGCAGGCGACCGAGGTCAGGCACAGAACCAGCGCCCGCGGGCTTTCATAGGTCGAGACGATCAGCTCGGTTCGCATGGCTCCCACCCGATCCGCGCCAGATAGTCGAGCGCCGCCCGGTCTTCAACCTCGTCGGCCTCGATGTTGGCCACCGTCCGCCGCACCTTGCGCGCGTACTCCGGCGACTTCGCCACCAGGTTCGGCCCGCGCCCGATCTTGGCCGCGAGCTCGGCCTCCGACCGGGTATAGTAGTGGTTGAGCTGCAGATGCTCGGCCGAATAGAACCCCGGCCGCGCCCGCTCCTTCTCCGCCGCCGCCTCGCCGCGGTCGTTCACCGTTGCGGCGCTGCCATCGGTCTCCATCGAGTGGACCCGCACCGCCGTCAGGTGGCAGGGATCGACCAGCACCTTGAACGCCCTCACCCCGCGCACCTCGCTCATCGGATCGCGCGCCCGCCGCAGATAATTCCGCAGCACCCCGCCCTCGGGCGGCTCGAGGTGCCCCGACCGCCCGAACATGTGCCAGGGCAGCGACAGGTTCCGCGCTTCGCCGAGATGCGCCAGCGCCTCGGGAATGCTGGCCGCCTGCTTCGGCACCAGGAACTCGTCGGCGTCGATGAACGCCATCCAGCGGAACGCCCCGCCGAAGTTCGACGCGGCATGGGCATAGGCCAGCACCTGGTTGTGGATCTCCCGCCCCAGCCAGGCGTCGCTGAATACCTGCCGCCACCGCACGATGGTGCGCGCCGCTTCCGGCAGCACCTCGCGCAGGATCCCTATCGTGCCGTCGCTGCTGCCGTTGTCGTAGATCAGGAACCGCCGCACCCCGGCGCGCAGGTGGAACGCCGCCCACTCGCCGATGTGCCGCGCCTCGTTCCTGACGATCAGCGCGACCGCCACGCCCTCGCGCCCGGGCTCGGGTTCGGGCGGCACGATGCCGATCTTGCTGATCTTGCCCAGCGCCGGCAGCTTCCAGAACATGACCTCGTCGACCTCGGCGCCGCCCGTCGGCGGGCGATCTTAAGCATCGACTCGGCGGGCGAAAACCCCCCGGTTCCGTTGGCTCGCCCCCGAGGCGCCGACCCACCCGTCACCCCTCCTCGCCGTCGGCGACGAAGGCGGCGAGCGCCGGCAGGTCGGTGATCGTCACTGAGCGGTAGGCGGTCGTGAGCCAGCCGGAGGTGGCGAAGCGGCGCAGCGCGAAGTTCACCTGCTTGCGGGTGGCACAGGCCATGTCGCCGATCTCCGCCTGCGCCAGCGGGATCGGACCGCCGGCGTCGATGCGCAGCAGCACCGCCCCGATGCGCCGGTCGGGGTCCTTGATCAGGAGGTCGTGCACCATCCTGAGCAGCGTCGTTATGCTCATCAGCGGGATCTGCCCGAAGCTCCGCGCCGCCCGCGGGTCGGCAGCGGTCATCGCCTCCATCGCCTCGAGCGGCAGGTGCAGCGCGCGGCATCCGGTCGCGGCCCGGAGCGAGACCAGCCGCGGGCAGCCGATCATGTACGGCGCCTCGCCGGTCCACATGCCCGGCGCGCCGAGGTGGATCACCCGTGCCATCGCCGAGCCCGGCGCCGAGGTGATCGTTATCAGCCCCCAGACCAGGCCGTAGACGCCGCCGGGCGGGTCGCCGATGTGGTAGAAGGCCTCGCCCGGCTCGTAGACCTCGACCAGCGCCCGGCGCAGCACTTCGGCGCGGAACGCCTCGGGCTGGCGCGAGAGCCAGCCGTCTCGCGTCACCACCGCGACATCCTGCTCGGTCATGGGCCAGGTTCGCATGCCACATGGTGGCACTCTGTTCCCTCGGGAACAATCCCTGCCTCGCTTTCGCGTTACCGCATGATAGGGTCTGCAAGGCCGGACCATTTTTGGGGAGGATGAGATGATCAAGGCACTAGGCGCGGCGCTGATCTTGTCGGCGTCGGTCTACGGAGGCGCCTGGGCGCAGGACGCAGCCCAGAAGCCCAACATCCTGGTGATCTTCGGCGACGACATCGGCCAGACGAATCTGTCGATCTACTCGCAGGGGCTGATGGGCTACCACACGCCCAACATCGACCGCATCGGCAAGGAAGGCGCGGCCTTCACCGATTACTACGCCGAGCAGAGCTGCACCGCCGGCCGCTCGACCTTCATCACCGGCCAGGTGACGCTGCGTACCGGCATGTCCAAGGTCGGGCTCCCCGGCGCCGACCTCGGCCTCCAGGCCTCCGACGCCACCATGGCCTCGGCGCTCAAGGACCTCGGCTACGCCACCGGCCAGTTCGGCAAGAACCACCTCGGCGACAAGGACGAGTTCCTGCCCACCAACCACGGCTTCGACGAGTTCTTCGGCAACCTCTACCACCTCAACGCCGAGGAAGAGCCGGAGGACCGCAACTACCCGCAGGACCCGGCCTTCCGCAAGAAGTTCGGCCCGCGCGGCGTGATCCACTCCTGGGCGAACGCCGACGGCACGCAGAAGATCGAAGACACCGGCCCGCTGACCCGCAAGCGGATGGAGACCGTCGACGACGAGACCTCGGCAGCCGCCATCGACTTCATCAACCGCCAGGTCGACGCCAAGACGCCGTTCTTCGTCTGGATGAACACCACCCGGATGCATGCCCGCACCCACGTCCAGGAGGCGCACCGCAGCCCGCCGGGCCTGACCGCGCCCACCGAGTACGCCGACGGCATGGTCGAGACCGACAAGGTGATCGGCACCATCCTCGATGACCTCGACAAGCAGGGCATCGCCGACAACACCATCGTCATCTACACGACCGACAACGGCCCGCACCAGAACACCTGGCCCGACGCCGGCACCACGCCGTTCCGTTCCGAGAAGAACACCAACTGGGAAGGCGCCTACCGCGTGCCGGCGCTGATCCGCTGGCCCGGCCACATCGAGCCGGGCACCTGGGTGAACGGCATCTTCTCCGGGCTCGACTGGTTCCCGACGCTGCTCGACGCCGCCGGCAACCCCGACATCACCCAGCAGCTCCTCGACGGCGCGACGATCCAGGGCAAGGAGTACAAGAACCACCTCGACGGCTACGACCAGCTCGCCTACCTGACCGGCAAGAGCGACAAGAGCGCCCGCGAAAGCTTCTTCTACTTCAACGACGACAACGACATCGTCGGGCTGCGCTACCAGAACTGGAAGCTCGTCTTCGAGGAGCAGCGTCAGCAGGGCACTCTGCAGATCTGGGCCGAACCCTTCACCAAGCTGCGGCTGCCGAAGATGTTCGATCTGCGCGCGGATCCCTACGAACGCGCGGACATCACCTCGAACACCTACTGGGACTGGCTCTTCACCCACGCCTATCTGCTGGTTCCGGCGCAGGCCTACGCTGCGAACTTCCTCTCGACCTTCAAGGACTACCCGCCGGCGCAGGGGGCGGCGAGCTTCTCGCTCGACCAGATCGAGGCGAACGTGATGGAGCAACTCAACAGCGGCGCCGCCCAGTAGGCGGGCCGGAGGCGGAGGCCGGATCTCCCGGCCTCCGCCGATCAGGCGAAATCGTACAGACGCGTCCCATACGCGTTCCATACGCTTCCCATACTCACAAAATCGCACTAATATCAGCGGCTTGCGGCCGATCCGCCGTCCCGGTTGCGCAAACCCCGGCCACTCCCTAATACTGGGCCGAAACCGGGGAGGGTGCGATGCGGCTGGGGCTCGACTACGGCGGCACCAAGATCGAGGGCATCGTGCTCGGCCCCGACGGCAGCGAGCGCGCCCGCGCCCGCGTCCCGACCCCGCGCTTCGACTACGACGGCGGCATCCGCGCCATCCGCGGCCTGATGGAACAGCTCGAGGCCCGGGCCGGCGCCCGCATCGAGACCGTCGGCATCGGCGTGCCGGGCTCGGTCGACCGCCACACCGGCCGGGTCAGCATGGGCAATTCCACCTGGCTGCACGGCCACGACCTGCGCGGCGATCTCACGGCCGCGCTGGACCGGCCGGTGAAAATCGCCAACGATGCCAACTGCTTCGCCCTGTCCGAGGCGGTCGACGGCGCCGGCGCCGGCGCGCATGTGGTGTTCGGCGCCATCCTCGGCACCGGGGTCGGCGGCGGCATCGTCGCCCACGGCCGGCTGATCGAGGGCATCAACGCCATCGGCGGCGAATGGGGCCATGTCCCGCTACCGACCCCGCTCGACGACGAACGTCCCGGCCCGCTCTGCTCCTGCGGCATCGCCGGCCACACCGAGGCCTGGCTGTCGGGCCCGAACCTCGCCGCCGACTTCGCCCGCCGCAAGGGCATCCCGGTCGAGGACGCCCCGAAATCGGGGCAGATCGTCGACCTCGCCGCTGCCGGCGACGCCGTCGCCGAGGAGACGCTGCGCCGCTACGAGGACCGCCTCGGCCGCTCCCTCGCGGTGATCGTCAACATCCTCGACCCCGACGTGATCGTCCTCGGCGGCGGCCTCTCCAACGTCACCCGCCTCTACGACACCGTGCCGCCGCTGATCCAGCCACATGTCTTCGGCGACAAGTTCAACACCCGCCTGGTCCAGAACGTCCACGGCGACAGCTCCGGCGTGCGCGGCGCGGCCTGGCTGTGAACCGTTAGCTAGCGCCGGACCTCGAAGCCCGTGCAGCCCGGGACGTCGTCGGCGTTCTCGACGCTGACGCCCGCCACCCGGGCGTCCGGCGGTCCCTGCCACATCGCCTCGACCATCGCCGAAACCGCCGCGGCGGGGCCGACGAGCACCGCGACGACCGACCCGTCCGCCTCGTTGCGGACCCAGCCGCGCAGCCCGCGCCGCTCTGCCTCCGCGACCGTCCAGCCGCGGTACCAGACGCCCTGCACTCGCCCGGTGACCCGCACCCTGAGCGCGCTCCCGGCCATCAGAAGGGCACCTCCGCCACGAACTCGACCCAGGAGCCGCCGTCGGGGTGGCGGAAGCCGATCCGGGCGGCGTGCAGCTGCATCCGGTCGGCAGCCGCCGGGTCGCCGTAGAACGGATCGCCCAGGATCGGATGGCCGAGGGCGGCGAGATGCACCCGGAGCTGGTGGCTGCGCCCGGTCAGCGGCCGCAACTCCAGCCGCGTGGCGCCGCCCTCGCGCGCCAGCACCCGCCAGTCGGTCCGCGCCGGCTTGCCGCGGGCATGGCAGACCATCTGCTTCGGCCGGTTCGGCCAGTCGCAGATCAGCGGCAGCTCGATCCGCCCGGCCTCGCCCGCGACCGTGCCCGCCACCCGCGCCACGTAGGTCTTCGCCACCTGCCGCCGCTCGAACTGCCAGTTGAGATGGCGCTGGGCCAGCCGGGTCCGCGCGAACACCATCACCCCGGAGGTGTCGCGGTCCAGCCGGTGCACCAGCAGCGCCTCGGGAAATTCGGCGCGCACCCGCGCCTCCAGGCAATCGGCCGGACCGGGAGGCTTGGCCGGCACGCTCAGCAGGCCCGAGGGCTTGTCCAGGACCAGGAGCTGCTTGTCGGCCTGCACGAGCCGCAGCCCGGCCGGGATCTGATCCAAATCAATGCCGCTGCCCGCGCCGCCGTCCATGATCGGGCCGACCTAACCGGGAGGACCGAACTTGTTCAAGAACATTCTCGTGCCGATCGACCCCGGCCATGGCGAGGTCGTGCCGCGCATTCTGGCCGTGGCCCGGCATCTTGCCGGCAAGGATGGCCGCATCACGCTCCTGACCGTGCTCGAACCGATCCCGACCTTCGTCGTGTCCCAGATTCCCGAGGACATCCTCGACGGCGAACCGGGCGCAGGCGCAGGAGCGGCTGAACGCGATGGCCCGACGCGAAGGCCTCGAAGGCCAGGTGGTGCTGCGGCAGGGCGCGCCCAGCACCGAGATTCTCGAGGAAGCCGCCCGCATCGGCGCCGACGCGATCGTGCTGGGCTCGCACCGGCCCGACTACACCGACTTCTTCCTCGGCTCGACCGCCGCGCGGGTGGTCCGGCACGCGCGGTGCACCGTGGTGGTGGAGCGCTCGGGCGCCGTCAGCCCCTGAGCTCGGTAATCCTCTCGAGGAGCCCGGCGGTGGAGCCGTCCTTGCCCCCGAACCCGGTCCCCGCCTGCACCAGCGGCAGCAGCGCGGTCGCCAGCTCCTTGCCGAGCTCGACTCCCCACTGGTCGAAGCTGTTGATCCCCCAGATCACCCCTTCCACGAACACCCGGTGCTCGTAGAGCGCGACGATCCGCCCCAGCGTCGCCGGGTCGAGCGTCGGATAGATCAGCGTCGTCGACGGCCGGTTGCCGGGGAAGACCTTGTGCGGCGCCAGCTTGGGGTCCTTGACCGTCGCCCGCGCCTCCTCCAGCGTGCGGCCCTTCATCAGCGCCTCGGACTGGGCCAGGCAGTTGGCCAGCAGCAGCTCGTGGTGGTGCTCCAGCGCCGGCTCGTGGCCGTAGGCCGCCACCATGAACTCGCAGGGGATGACGTTGGTGCCCTGGTGGATCAGCTGGTAGAAGGCGTGCTGGCCGTTGGTGCCGGGCTCGCCCCAGACCACCGGGCCGGTGGCGGTGGCGACCGGGCTGCCGTCGAGGGTGACGCGCTTGCCGTTCAATTCCATGTCGAGCTGCTGCAGGTAGGCCGGCAGCCGCAGCAGCCGCTGGTCGTAGGGCAGCACCGCGCGCGAGGCGTAGCCGCAGATATTGCGGTGCCAGATGCCGATCAGCCCCAGCAGCACCGGCATGTTCTGCGGCAGCGGCGCCTCGGCGAAGTGGCGGTCCATCTCGAAGGCGCCGGTCAGGAACTCGCCGAACCGCTCCGGCCCGACGGCGATCATCACCGGCAGCCCGACCGCGCCCCAGACCGAATAGCGCCCGCCGACCCAGTCCCAGAACCCGAACACCCGCTCGGGGTCGATCCCGAACGCCGCGGTCTTGTCGAGCGCGGTCGAGACCGCCGCGAAGTGCCCGTCCGCCTTGCTCCTGCAGCGCCGCCCGCAGCCAGACCTGCGCGGTGCGGGCGTTGGTCATGGTCTCGATGGTGGTGAAGGTCTTGGAGGCGACGATCACCAGCGTCCGCGCCGGATCGAGCCCCTGCGAGGACGTCGTGGATGTGCGCGCCGTCGACGTTCGAGACGAAATGCGCCCGCGGCCCGTCGTGGTAGGGCGCCAGCGCCAGCGTCGCCATCACCGGCCCGAGGTCGCTGCCGCCGATGCCGATGTTGACGATGTCGGTGAACGGCTTGCCGTCGGATGCGGCGATCGTGCCCTTGCGGATGCCGGTGGCGAAGGCGCCCATCCGCGCCAGCACGTCGTTCACTTCCGGCATCACGTTCTTGCCGTCGACCAGGATCGGCCGGTTCGAGCGATTGCGCAGGGCGATGTGCAGCACCGAGCGGCCTTCGGTCACGTTGATCGGCAGGCCGTTGAACATCGCGTCCCGCCGCTCCGGCACGCCGCAGCTCTCCGCCAGCTGGATCAGCAGCGTCAGCGCCTGGGCGTCGATGTTGGTCTTGCTGAAGTCGAGCAGCATGTCCCCGAGCGAAACCGAGAACTCGCGGAACCGGTCGGGATTGCGCTCGAAGAGCGCGGTGATCCGCCGTCCCTCGGCGGCCTTGCCGGCTTCCGCCAGCGCCTGCCATATCGCCTCCCCCATCGCCGTCACCCTTTCAGCTTGCTGGCGTCGCGGGCCAGCCTCTCGACCTCGTCCCAGCGTCCGTCCCGGAGCAGCCCGGCCTCGGCCACCCACGAGCCGCCGACGCAGAGCACGTTCGGCAGCGCCAGGTAGTCCGGCGCGTTCTTCGGCGTCACCCCGCCCGTGGGGCAGAAGCTCACCTGCGGCAGCGGCCCGGCGAACGCCTTCAGCGACGGCACCCCGCCATTGGCCTCGGCAGGGAAGAACTTGCAGACCTCGTAGCCGCGCTCCAGCATCCGCATCGCTTCCGAAACCGTGGCGGTGCCGCCGAGCAGCGGCAGCTCCTCGGCCTCGCAGGCGGCGACCAGCGCGTCGGTGATCCCGGGCGAGACCCCGAACTGCGCCCCCGCCGCCTTGGCGTTCTTCACGTCCTCGGGCGTCAGCAGCGTGCCCGCACCCACCACGCCGCCGGCGACCCCGGCCATCGCCCGGATCACTTCCAGGGCGGCCGGCGTGCGCAGCGTCACCTCCAGGACCGGCAGCCCCCCGGCGACCAGCGCCTCGGCCAGCGGCCTGGCGTGGGCGGCGTCGCGCACCACCAGCACCGGGATCACCGGCGCCAGCGCGCAGATCTCGCGGGCGTAGGTCGAGGCGTCCTTCGGGGTCATCGCTGCACCCTCCCTGGTTTCAATCAGAAGAACGGCGTGGCCCCCGCCTCCGCCGGTCCGACATGGTTGCGGAAAACCCCGAACAGCTCGCGCCCGACCCCGTAGCCGTTCGCCACCAGGTCCGGCCGCACCTTCGGCCGCTGCAGCACCCCGGGCGTCAGCACGTCGAGCGTGCCGGCCACCGCATCCACCCGCACCAGGTCGCCGTCGTGCAGCTGCGACAACGGCCCGCCGTCCAGCGCCTCCGGGCTGACGTGGATCGCCGAGGGCACCTTGCCGCTCGCCCCGGACATCCGCCCGTCGGTGACCAGCGCCACCTTCAGCCCGCGGTCCTGCAGCACCGCCAGCACCGGCGTCAGGCTGTGCAGCTCCGGCATGCCGTTCGCCTTCGGCCCCTGGAAGCGCACCACCACCACGGTGTCGCCGGTGAACTCGCCGGCGCGGAAGGCGCGCTTCACCTCCTCCTGGTCCTGGAACACCCGCACCGGGGCCTCGACCACGTGGCGCTCCGGCGCCACCGCCGAGACCTTCATCACCCCGGTGCCGAGGTTGCCCTTGAGCCGCCGGGTGCCGCCGGTGGGGGCGAACGGATCGGCGGCGGGGCGGACGATCTTGTCGTTCAGCGTGGCGCCCGCGCCCTCGCTCCACACCAGCGCCCCGTCGATCACCTTCGGCTCCTGGGTGTAGCGCGCCAGCCCCTCGCCGGCGACCGTGCGCGTGTCGGGATGCAGCAGCCCGCAGCCGAGCAGCTCGCCGATCAGGAACCCCAGGCCGCCCGCGGCGTGGAAATGGTTCACGTCCGCCAGTCCGTTGGGATAGACCCGCGCCATCAGCGGCGTCACGTCCGAGAGCTCGGCGAAGTCCTCCCAGTCGAGCAGCACGCCCGCCGCCCGCGCCATCGCGATCAGGTGGATCAGGAGGTTGGTCGAGCCCCCCGTCGCGTTCAGCCCGACGATGCCGTTCACGAAAGCCCGCTCGTCCAGCACGTCGCAGGTCGGCGTGTACTGGTTGCCCAGCGCCGAGATCGCCAGCGCCCGCTTCGCCCCCTCGACGGTCAGCGCTTCGCGCAGCGGCGTGCCCGGGTTCACGAAGCTCGCGCCCGGCAGGTGCAGCCCCATGAACTCCATCAGCATCTGGTTGGTGTTCGCGGTGCCGTAGAAGGTGCAGGTCCCCGGCCCGTGGTAGGAGGCCATCTCGGCTTCCATCAGCTTGTCGCGCCCGACCTCGCCGGTGGCGAACTGCTGGCGGACCTTGGCCTTGGCGTCGTTGGTGATGCCGCTGGTCATCGGCCCGGCCGGCAGGAACACCGCCGGCAGGTGCCCGAAGGTCGCGGCCGCGATCACCAGGCCGGGCACGATCTTGTCGCAGACCCCGAGATACACCGTGGCATCGAACACGTTGTGGCTGAGCGCGATCCCCGCCGCCATCGCGATCACGTCACGCGAGAACAGGCTCAGCTCCATCCCGGGCTGGCCCTGGGTCACCCCGTCGCACATCGCCGGCACGCCGCCGGCCACCTGCGCGGTGCCGCCGACCTCGCGCACCGCCCTGCGGATCAGCGCCGGGTAGGTCTCGAACGGCTGGTGCGCCGACAGCATGTCGTTGTAGGCGGTGACGATCCCGAGGTTGCCGGCGCTCTCGGCCATCAGCACCGCCTTGTCGGCGTCGGTCATCGCCGCGTAGGCGTGCGCCTGGTTGCCGCAGGCGAGGTGCGCCCGGCTCGGCCCCTCGTCGCGCGCCCGGCGCATCCGGTCGAGATAGGGCCGCCTGACCGGCGCCGAGCGGGCGACGATGCGCTCGGTGACGCGGGCGACGGTGGCGTTCAGGCTCATGGCTCCCCCTCAGTCGGCGTAGTGCACGGTCACCGGGCAGGGCGCGGTCAGCACCGCGCGCACCGGCGCCTCGGCGACGGGCCCGTCAGCCAGCGCGGTCTCCAGCGCCGCCAGCTTCTCGGCCCCGGTGATCAGGATATGGATCACTGCGGCCGCGCGCAAAGTCGGCGCGGTCAGCGTCAGCCGCGCCTCGGGCTGCCCGGGCGGGGTGACCTTCATCAGCACCGGCGCGTCCTCGGCCAACGCGGCCGCGAGCTCGGGCGCTCCGGGAAACAGCGAAGCGGTGTGCATGTCCGCTCCCATGCCGAGCACCAGCACGTCGATCGGCAAAGCGGCCTCGACCCGTGCGGTCAGGTTGCCCAGCAGCGGCTCGTGCAACGGCACCAGGTTCGCCACCGCGGCGGCGTTCTGCAGCAGCGTCTCGCGGATCAGCCGGGCGTTCGAGCGCGGGCTCTGCTCGGAGACCAGCCGCTCGTCGGTCGGCAGCACGCTGACGTCGGCCCAGGCGAGATCGGCCTCCGACAGCGCGCTTAAAAACGGGCCCGGCGTGGTCCCGCCCGGCACCGCCAGGGTCGCCCGTCCCTTGCCCGCATGGGCAGCGCGCAGCTGATCGGCCACCAGTTCGGCCAGGTCGCGCATCAGCGTGTCCCGGTCCGGATAGGCCTGCCGCGCCACCTCGATCATGTGGCGATCTCGCGCCAGAGGTGCCCGTCCGAGCCGGTCAGCTTGTAGGCGTCGATCGGTCCGGCGCTGCCGGCGTCGTAGGGCAGCGGCCGCGACCCGCTCTCGTCCCAGGCCTGGATGATCGGATCGGTCCACTCCCAGGCCGCCTCCACCTCGTCGCCGCGCATGAACAGCGTCTGGTTGCCGCGGATCACGTCCATGATCAGCCGTTCGTAGGCCTCCGGCATCTCGGTGGCCTCGGGCCCGAGCGACCGGGCGAAGGTCATGTCGAGCGGCACCTCGATCAGCCGCATGCCGCCCGGCCCCGGGTCCTTGATCGCGACCCGCAGCATGATCCCCTCGTTCGGCTGCAGCCGGATGATCAAGGCGTTGCCGCGCAGCGCGTCGACCTGGGGAAAGATCGTGTGCGGCGGGTGCTTGAAGATCACGCAGATCTCGCTGAGCCGCGCCGACAGCTTCTTGCCGGTCCTGAGGTAGAACGGCGTCCCCGACCAGCGCCAGTTCGCGATGTGCGCCCGGAACGCGACGAAGCTCTCGGTCCGGCTCGCGGGGTTGCCGACGTGGTCGAGATAGCTGCCGTCCTTGCCGTTCGCCCGGTACTGGCCGCGCACGGTATCGCTCGGCTTCAGCGGATCGAGCGCCCGGATCACCTTCAGCTTCTCGTCGCGCACCGCGTCGGGATCGAATTTCGACGGCGGCTCCATCGCGGTCAGGCACAGGAGCTGCATCATGTGGTTCTGCACCATGTCCCGCATGGCGCCGGACTTGTCGTAATAGGCGCCCCGTCCGGCGACCCCGATCGATTCGGCGACGGTGATCTGCACCTGCTCGACGTAGTGCGAGTTCCAAAGCGGCTCGAACAGCGCGTTGGCGAAGCGGATCGCCATCAGGTTCTGCACCGTCTCCTTGCCCAGATAGTGGTCGATCCGGTAGACCTGCTGCTCGGCGAAATGCTTGGCCAGCTCGGCATTCAGCGCCCGCGCCGAGGCGAGATCGTGCCCCAGCGGCTTCTCAACCACGATCCGGCTCGACGGCGTGGCGATCCCGGCCTGGGACAGCCGGTGCGCAATCGGCGCGAACAGCCCGGGGGCGACCGAGAGGTAGAAGGCGCGGATGTGGTCCGGCTTCTCGTCGACCTTCTTGGCCAGCTGCGTCCAGCCGCTCTCGCCGGTGGCATCGATCGCCACGTAGTCGACGCAGTTCAGGAACTCCTCGGCCAGTTCCGGTTTCAGCAGCTTCGGCTCGACGTACTGGGTCAGCGAATTGCGCACCGTCTTGCGGAACTCCGCCTTGGTCATCTTCGAGCGCGCCGCGCCGATCACCCGCGAGCCCGACGGCATCTGGTGGACCGCGAGGCGGCGGAACAGGCTCGGCAGGATCTTGCGGTGCGACAGGTCGCCGGTGGCGCCGAAGATCACCAGGTCGAACGGCTGTACGGGAATGACGGTTGAAACCATCGGCTCTAGTCCTTCAATCGGCCAGTTCCGCGAACCGCGGCAGATCGGCGCCGCGTCGCGAGCAGGTGATTGCCGCGGCCCGCGCGGCATAGTCGATAAGCCGCCTCAGCCCGGCCTCGTCCAACCCGTCCAGCGCCGCCGTCGGTCCGCCCGGATCGCGCAGGAGCCGCGCCAGCAGCGCCGCCTGGAAGGTGTCGCCGGCGCCGACGGTGTCGATGACTTTGACGCGTGGTGGTTTCGCCGTGGCATGAAGCCCGGCCCTTGTCCAGCCTGCCGCCGCCTCGTCGCCGTCGGTGACCACGACGAGACCCACCCCGAGGCCGGTCAGCTCCGCCGCAAACGTCTCGCCGCTGACCCCCGGCCGCAGCAGCGCCAGGTCCTCGGCGCTGATCTTGACCAGGGTCGCCAGCGGCATCAGCACCGCCAGCCTGGACCGCCAGACGTCCATGTCGGGCTCGACGGTCGGGCGCACATTCGGATCGAGGGAGATGAACCGTCCGGCGTTCGCCTGCGCCAGCGCCGCGAAGGCGTCGGCCACCGGTGCCGCCGCCAGCGAGTAGGAGCCGAAATGCAGGCCCACGATCTCCGGCCCCAGCGCCGGCAGGTCGGCCTCCCGCACCCCGGTATCGGCCGAGCCGTTGTCGTAGAACTGATACGCCGGCACCCCCGCGGTATCGAGGCCGACGAGGCTCACCGTCGTCGGCCGGTCGGTGGCGATGGCATAGGCAGTCGACACGCCCTCCGCCGCCAGCACCTGGGAAAGCCGTTGCCCGAGCAGGTCGCGCGAAAGCCCGGTCAGCAGCCCGGAGGCCTGGCCGAGCCGCGAGAGCCCGATCGCCACGTTGAAGGGCGAGCCGCCGGCGCGGGCCGCATAGGTCGCCGCCGCCGGCCCGGTCTCGCTCTCGAGGAAGAAGTCGAACAATGCTTCGCCGCAGACCAGAAACATCGACCAATTCCCCCGATCTCGCGCCGCCGCGCCGCGCCGGCCCCGGAGTCCGACATGACCCAACGGCCGGGTGTTTCGCAAGGGTTAATACCAGCGGCCCCGGCGCCCGACTCCTGCCACAAAGCCGAAAACGCCCATATGGATTCCACATGCGTTCCATACGGAGTCCATACGCGGAAAATCACGACGTTTCAGTGACTTGCGAGTCTCCTCGCCGCCGATGGCCGCGGCTCGCGCCGCCGCCAATCTATGGCTTCGAAAGCGCCCGGACCAGCTCCTCGGGAACCACGCCGAAACGGCGCGAGCGCAGGCGGTAGCCCTCCAGCGCTTCCGCAAAGGCGGCGACCGTGAAGTCGGGCCAGGCCAGATCCGGGAAGTCGTACTCGGCATAGGCGCCTTGCCAGAGCAGGAAGTTGGAGATCCGCTGCTCTCCCGAGGTCCGGATGATGAAGTCCGGGTCGGGCAGGCCGTCGGTGTCCAGCGCCGCCGCCAGCACCGCCTCCGAGATCGCCGCCGGCGGCAGGGCGCCAGAGGCGACCTGCTCTGACAGCAGCCGGACCGCGCGGGTCAGCTCGTCGCGCCCGCCGTAGTCGATGGCGATGGACAGGTTCAGACCCCGGCACTCCCGGGTGCGCCACTCCAGCGCCTCCATCAGCTCGCGCAGCCGCGCCGGCACGCGATGGCGCATCCCGATGAACCGGACCCGCACGTCGTGGCGTTGCAGGCCGTCCATCTTGATCGTGATGTACTGGCGGAAGATCCGCATCAGCCCCTCGACCTCGTCGAGCGGCCGGCGCCAGTTCTCGGTGGAGAAGGCGTAGAGCGTCAGGTGCGTGACGCCGAGATCCGGGCAGGCCCTGACTATTTCCGATACCCGCCGTGCGCCGCGGGCATGCCCGGCGACACGTCCCATCCCACGCGCTTCGGCCCAGCGGCCGTTGCCATCCATGATGACTCCGACGTGGAACGTCCGGACTTCCTGATCATTCATTTTTGATTCGCCCGCTCGATCGCGTGAATATGCACATTGAGCAGGGTTCACAACAGGGCCGCGGGGCCCGGCAGGGGCGGATCGCCCGGTCATTGAACTAAAGATTACGCGGACTCCCGCTCAGAGCAGCCGCGCGAGCCCGAGCGGCAGGCGCGGCGCGTTCAGCGACATCACCCGGTAGAGCTGGCCGTAGATGAAGACCGTCACGAAGAAGAAGAACGCGCTGGCCAGCGCGCTCTCCCAGGCGGTCGCCGCGAAGACCGCGGTCAGCAGCGGCAGCGGCCAGGTGACGACGCTGGTGGCGGGATTGCGCAGGTGGAGCGGCCCGCGCGCCCTCACGATCCTGCGGGCATAACGCCGGTGCGCCAGCATGTGGAAATGCACCCGGTCGGGCTGGCCGATGCTGTGGCCGTTGCGCCGCGACTTGCGCCGCATCGAGGCCAGCGTCTCGATCACCGGGTAGGCGCAGATCAGGATCGCGGTCCAGGCCGAGGTCTCCGGGTTGCGCATCGGCAGCAGCACCCCGAGCGCGGCCAGCAGGAACCCGGCAAAATAGGCCCCGCCGTCGCCGAGAAAGATCTTGCCGAGCGGAAAGTTCACCAGGAAGAAGCCGGTCACCAGCGCGCCGTAGAGCACCGCCAGGGCGAAGACCAGGTCGTCGCCGACCTGGTGCGCCACGAAGGCGAAGGTCGCGAACATGATGATCAGCGACCCCGACGCCAGGCCGTTGAACCCGTCGATGATGTTGATCGCGTTGGCGACCCCGCCCATGGCGAAGCCGGTGAAGAGCACCGCGAGAACGGAGAAGGACAGCAGCCAGTCCACGCCCGGCAGGTCGACCTGGTGCATGGTGTAGCCGGTCAGGAGCGCGAAGATCACGCCGGCGCCCATGGTTGCCAGCAGCCGGTAGCGCACGCCGACCCGTCGCGTCAGGTCCTCCCCGAGCCCGGCGAGCAGCGCCGGCAGCCCGGCCAGCCCGATCAGCGCCCAGGCCGGGCGCAGGCCCTCGGGCAGCGCCGGCCAGAGAAGGGCATAGGCCAGCGCCAGCGCCAGCCCGCCGATCCGCGGTGTCGGCACCTTGTGGAACTTCTGGATGCCGCTCGGCCCATCATTGCTGAAGCGGCCATGCCAGTGGCGGGTGGCGATCAGCGCGAGGCAAAGCAACAGGCTGAGCGCCGTTGCGGCGACCGTGGCCACGCCGATCTCGTGCCAGCCCAAGGCGATATCGGAACCTCGCATGCCCCCCGGTCGACCGCCCCCGCCGTCAGATTTGTTAATTCAAGTGAGTCGCTAGCCGATTTCAGGCACTAGCGCGACAGGATTCATTCACTCAGGGGCGCAGGCCGTCGGGAGTGTTGCGCGGCGGACGCACTGCTTGCGCCACCCCGATCCGGCGCTCGTCGAACCAGACGTTGATCCGCCAGGCCAGGCTCTTCCAGTGCGGATCGATCGGCATGCCGTGGCCGAAGCCGCGCATCAGCTCGGTCTCGGCCGCGTAGGTGAGCGCGATCGCCCAGAGGTCGGTGATCGGGACGAATGGGTCGTGGTCGCCGAGCAGCGCCAGCGTCGGTGTCCGGCGCGCGAGAAACCAGGCCGGCAGGTCCCAGGTCAGCCCGTCGAGCAGCGCCAGCGGGCTCTCACGGTCCGGCCGAGGCGCCACCGCGGCGATCCAGTCGTCGGGCACGCTCTCGGTAAAGAGCGCTCGGCGGACCGCGTCGATACCGATCAGCGCGCCGCCGCCGGCCTGCGCGACCAGGAGCGTCGCCAGCACGTCCGGCGCGCGGGCCGAGAGCTGCCAGAGCGAAGGCCCGAGGCCCGCCGGCCCGGGCGAGCCGACCAAGCACCACGCCCGCGACCCGCCGCCGGACGGCGAGGTGCTGGGCGACCAGCCCGCCGAGCGAATGGCCGATCACCACGGGAGGCGCCTCCAGCGCATCGGCCGCGGCCGCGGCCCTGGCCACGTAGTCGCGGAGCCGCGCGGTCGGTCCCGCGATGGGTCCCGAGAGCCTCGGCACCGCCACGCGATGGCCGCGGGAGGCGAACCAGGGCGCGACGAAGCGCGTCCAGATGTCGGGGCCGGCGAAGGCGCCGTGCAGAAACAGGATGGGCGGCTGGTCGGGCATCTCTCACCTCCGAGGCGCAGCTAGCCGCAACCCGGGCCTGCTGTCGAGCGGGGTTCGACCGGTGCCACCTATCGGGCTGCAGGGCTGTGCCACGGGTGACTCGCATGATAACGTTCGCCTTTCTTGCCGTCGCAGGTCTGGTCACGTCGGTTGTGAAACGCCCGTCAGCCGGGCGGCGTCAACCGGTGGCGCAGCAGCGCCATCGGATGGGCGCGGAGGGTGAGC
Organism: uncultured Alphaproteobacteria bacterium; assembly: GCA_963847795.1. Lineage (GTDB taxonomy): Bacteria > Pseudomonadota > Alphaproteobacteria > Rhodobacterales > Rhodobacteraceae > Amaricoccus. The sequence goes on along the minus strand of CAWKBH010000006.1, from coordinate 348,110 downwards.
CGCAGCGCGGTGTAGTCGGCGACGATCTCCTCGCCCAGCGTCATCGGCGGCAGCACCACCGGCCCCTCGTCCGCTTCGCCCTCGAGCCCGGCGAAGAGCGGCAGCGGGGTCTCGCCGCCGATTCGCCCTCACCTGCCAGAGCGCCTCGCGACGGCTGAGGCCCAGGCTCGCGAAGGCGTCCGCCTCGGCCAGCAGCGCGAGCAGCCGCGGCGGGGTCCCGGCCCGGCGCCAGACCCCGCCGACGTCGCGGTAGCCGTTGCCGCGGGCCGCGGCGATCCAGTCGGCGTCGTCCTCGCGCATCGCCTTGATCTGGCGGAACCCCAGCCGCAGCGCCAGCCCGCCGCCGCCGTCCGGCTCCAGCACGTTGTCCCAGTAGCTGGCGTTGATGCAGACCGGCCGCACCACCACTCCGTGCGCCCGGGCGTCGCGCACGATCTGGGCCGGGGCGTAGAAGCCCATCGGCTGGGAGTTCAGCAGCGCGCAGGCGAAGACCGCCGGGTGGTGGCACTTGAGCCAGGCCGAGGCGTAGACCAGGAGCGCGAAGCTCGCGGCGTGGCTCTCGGGAAAGCCGTATTCGCCGAAGCCCTCGATCTGGCTGAAGCAGCGCTCGGCGAACTCCGCCGGATAGCCGTTCGCCGCCATGCCGGCGAGGAAGCGCTCGCGGAAGGTGTGGATGGTGCCGGTCTTCTTGAAGGTGGCGAGCGCCCGGCGCAGCCGGTCGGCCTCCTCCGGCGAGAAGCCGGCGCCGATGATGGCGATCTGCATCGCCTGCTCCTGGAAGAGCGGCACGCCGAGGGTCTTGCCCAGCACGGCGCCCAGCGCGTCGGAGGGGAACTCGACCTTCTCCTCGCCGCGGCGGCGGCGCAGGTAGGGATGCACCATGTCGCCCTGGATCGGCCCGGGCCGCACGATCGCCACCTCGATCACCAGGTCGTAGAAGCAGCGCGGCCTGAGGCGCGGCAGGAAGTTCATCTGCGCCCGGCTCTCGACCTGGAAGACGCCGAGCGAATCGGCCCGGCAGAGCATGTCGTAGACCGTCGGGTCCTCCGACGGCAGCGTCGCGAGCGTGTAGCGGGTGCCGTGGTGCTGGGCGAGCAGGTCGAAGCCCTTGCGGATGCACGACAGCATGCCGAGCGCCAGCACGTCGACCTTGAGGATGCCCAGCGCGTCGATGTCGTCCTTGTCCCAGCAGATGACGGTGCGGTCCTCCATCGCCGCGTTCTCGACCGGAACCAGCTCGTCCAGCCGGCCCTCGGTGATGACGAAGCCGCCGACGTGCTGGCTGAGGTGGCGGGGAAAGCCGATGATCTCCTCGACCAGGTCCATGGTCAGCTTGAGGCGGCGATCGCTCGGGTCGAGCCCCAGCTCGGCGATGCGCTCGCCGGGCAGGCTGGCGGTGCTCCAGCCCCAGATCTGGCTCGACAGCGCCGCCACGGTGTCGCGGCTGAGCCCCATCGCGGTGCCGACCTCGCGCACCGCCCGCTTGCCGCGGTAGTGGATCACGGTGGCGCAGATGCCGGCCCGGTGGCGGCCGTAGCGGCTGTAGATGTACTGGATCACCTCCTCGCGGCGCTCGTGCTCGAAGTCGACGTCGATGTCGGGGGGCTCGTCGCGCGCCTCCGAGACGAAGCGCTCGAAGACCATGGTGCCGACCTCGGGCGAGACCGAGGTGACGCCGAGGGCGAAGCAGACCACCGAGTTCGCCGCCGAGCCGCGGCCCTGGCAGAGGATGCCCTGGCCGCGGGCGAAGTCGACCACGTCGCTGACGGTGAGGAAGTAGGGGGCGTAGTTCAGCCGGCCGATCAGCGCGAGCTCGTGGGCGGCCTGGGCTGCGGCCTTCTCCGGCACCCCGAACGGATAGCGCCATTTCAGGCCTTTCGCGGTCAGGCGCTCGAGCCGGGCCTGCGGATCCTCGCCGTCCCAGACCTCGCGGGGGTATTCGTAGGCCAGCTCGTCGAGGCGGAAGCGGCAGTCCGCGGCGATCTCGCCGGCGCGGTGCACCGCCGCCTCATGGCCGGCGAAGAGCCGCAGCATCTCGGCCTCCGAGCGCAGCCGCCGCTCGGCATTGGCGAGCGCGGCGCGGCCGATGGCGTCGATCCGGCAACCCTCGCGGATGCAGGTCAGGACGTCCACCAGCCGGCGGCGGGAACCGTGGTGCATCATCGGCTCGGCGGAGGCGACCAGCGGCAAGTCGAGGTCGGCGGCGAGACGGGCGGCGCGGTCGAGGCGGGGCGCATCCTGGCCGTCGTAGCGGGGGCTCGCCAGCAGGTGGGCGTGCGGGTGGCGGCGGGCGATGGCGCGGGCCTGCGGCAGCCAGCCGCGCAGGCCGCGGCCGGGGGGCGGGTGCAGGAGCAGGTGGAGGTCGTCGAGGTCGACCAGGTCCTCGGGGTGGAGCAGGCAGGCGCCCTTGGGGGCGCGGCGGGCGCCGAGGGTGAGCAGGCGGCAGAGGCGGGCCCAGCCGGCGCGGTGGCGCGGCAGGGCGGTGAGCTCGGGGCCTTCGGCCAGGCAGAGGCGGGCGGCGGGCATCAGCCGCGGGACCGCGGTGGCGCCGGCGCGGGCGATCTCGCGCAGCTCCTGGTGGGCGCGGACCAGGCCGGCGACCGAGTTGCGGTCGGCGATGGCGAAGGCGGGCAGGCCGAGCTCGTGCGCGCGGATCGCGTATTCCTGCGGGTGGCTGCCGCCGGTCAGGAAGGTGAAATTCGAGGTGATCGAGAGCTCGGCGAAGGCCATGGCGGCACGGCTCTCAGGCGGGGCAGGCGCGGGGTGGGGGCGCGAAGACATCCGCCATCGCGTTGATCTCGTTTCGATTCGATCGCTGGTTCCGCCGCTGGCGCGCAAAGGCGGGGAACCTTTCGGGGCGGCGGGCGATAGCTTGCCGAGGGTGTCCAATCCGGACCGGCGTGCTATGATCCGGGAAAACCGAAGGAGGAAATCGATGAGCATCGTCCAGATCGACGACTATGCCCGCCAGCTCTACTCGGCGCACGGCGACCGGGCGGAGTACGAGGCGGCGCAGAAGGCCAAGGACTGCGCCGCCAAGGGCGACAGCGAGACCGCCGAGCAGTGGCGCCAGGTGCGCGAGGCGATCCGGGTGCTGCGCGGCCCGAACGCGAGCTGAGCTCGCTTTGCGCATGCACAATCCATGCACAAGCCATGCACGGAATATGCACGGGCGCCCGTGCATGCGCATAGACGAAGCGCCGGGTCGGTAGCCGGCCGCCGGCGCGGCCGGCGGAGGCGGCGCATCGGGGTTCCGCGGGTTTCGCGGTTCCGCCCGCGCCGCCGCCGGGAGGTCGGCGTGGGTTTTGGCCGAAGGAAGAATCTGCTGGGGAGGCGCCTGAGGAAGCGGCTGCTTCCTCGAGGCGCCTCTCCCATTGTGGGGCTGCGAGTCGGACCGGCGTCAAGGGCAAGCGGGCTGACGCCCGCCGCGTGCCGCGGCCCTTGACCCCGGCCCGACTCGCGAAGGCAAGGGAAGGGAGGTCGGCGCGGCGGCGCCGGGTCATGCGAACAGCCCCTGGGCGAACCAGCCGGGGGAGAGCTCGCCGCCCTTGGCCTCGTAGATCCAGAGCCGCGTGCCCTCCTCGGTCTCGACCCGCCAGTAGTCGCGCGGGCCGGAGCGCCAGGCGGGGTCGTCGAGCCACCATTCCGGGGCGATGCGCTCGGGGCCGAAGGCGGCGGCGCGGCGGCGGGGGCGGCGGCGCCAGACGAAGCGGTCGGGGGGGGTGGCGTCGTCCTGCGGGGTCAGCGGCTCGGGGGGGAAGATCAGCACCGGGCGGGGCGCCGCCGCCGGAGGCCAGCCGGCGGCCGGGGCGCTGAAGGCGGCCGCCATCTCGGTGGCGCTCTTCTCGGGGATGTGGCTGTCGGCGGGGTGCAGGCGGATCAGCGCCTCGAGCCCGAGCCGGGTACCGATCCGGCCCAGCAGGTCCGCCATGCCCTCGGCCTCGCCGCCGCCGGCCTGTCGCGCGGCGGCGTCGGCGCTCACCGCGAGCTGGCCGCGGTGCTGGCGCGCCGCCAGCGGCTCGACCGCCAGGGCCTCGAGCCGGAGGACCTCGATGCCGAAGCCGGCGTCGACCGCGCCGAGCTTCAGCGCCAGGAGCGGCCGGATCGCCTCCGGCCGGTCGGCGGGGCGGGCGAGCCCGACCTCGCGCCCTTCGGTCTTGCCGTCGCTGCGGATCAGCGTCAGCCGCAACCGCCGCGCGCCCTGGCCGGCGGCGGCGAGCCGGGCGCAGAGCGGCGGCAGCAGCCGGTCGATGCCGGCCAGCACGTCCGCCTCGAGCCCGATCGGGTCGGGGAAGGTCAGGCGCAGCGCGAAGACGTGGGGCGGCCGCGCCGGCGAGACCGGCTCGGGGGCGCGGCCGAGCGCCTGATCGAGCCGCCGCGTCACCGCCGGGCCGATCCGCCGGGCGAGCTGGGCGCGGCCGAGCGCCGCCACTTCGGCGATCCGCCTGAGGCCGAGCCCCTGCAGCGCCGCGACCTCGGCGGGGCCGAGCCGGAGCGCTGCCACCGGCAGCGGACCGATATGGGCGAGGGTCTCGCCCGGCGGCACGATGCGGAGCAGGCCGGCCGGCAGGACGGCCCCGGGCGGTGGGGCGCCGCCGCGCTCCCAGCGGCGCTTGCGGGCGCGCGAGCGGGTGGCGCGGGCCTCCTGGTCGATGGCGTCGCCGCTGTGCGGCGCGCCGGCCCCGGCGCCGGCGAAGCGCGCCACCGCCCAGGCCGCGCCCGGGGTGTCGGCGAGGCCGAGCCGGAGCGAGAGGCCGAAGCCCGCTGCCTCGGCCTCGACCTGCGCCGCGAGCCCGGCCTCGCCGCCGAAGAGATGGGCGCAGCCGGTGATGTCGATGAGCAGCGCCTCGCCGTCCTCCTCGGCCACCCAGGGGCTGAACCGGCCGGCCCAGCGCCGCAGCGCCGCGAGGAAGGCGGCGCTGCGCGGCGGATCCTCGGGCCGGGTGACGAGGCCGGGGCAGATCGCCCGGGCGTCGCCGAGCGCCATGCCGCGGCGCAGGCCCGCCGCCGTGGCCGCGGCGCTGAGGCTGGCGAGGTGCAGCGCCCCGCGGAGCTCGGCCACCACCGCCAGCGGCTGCTCGGCGAGCTGCGGCTCGGCGCGCAGCACCCGTTCGGCGGCGAGGCGGGGGAACCAGAGGGAGAGGATGCGGCGGGACGGCATGGGCGACTCGATTGTTCTCCTTATGTTCACATTCCGGCCGGCGAGAGTTGAGTCCGCTGTCATCCGCGCGCATGACAGGCGACGGGCACGATGCGTGGCAGGATGCCTCGCAGCGAAACACCCCAAGCGGAGGGAGCCATGGATTTCACGAGTCTGGTCGCTGCGAACCTTGCCGCCCGGCGCCGCCCCGGGAGAGATGCCCGTGCGGAAGCGCAATACTGGCGCGCCCGGCCGGTCCTGCCGCGTCCCGGCCTGCGGCTGCTGGGCTCGCTGGCCACGACCGCGGGCGTGGTTCTGCTGCTGCTCGGAATAGCCCAGGTCTGAGGCGCCATGCACCGGATCCGCGCCCATGCTATGCTGCCGCTGTCCTTCGGAGGCAGCGGGATGGACGGCGGCGAAGCCGACAAGGCCGAGATCATGGCGGTGCTGAAGGCCGAGACCGCCGCCTGGATGCGCCGGGATTTCCCGGCCCAGGCGCAGCATTGGGTGCATTCGCCGCAGACCCGGCTGATGACCGCGTTCGCGTCGCTCGGGACGCGGGTGGACGAGGGCTGGGACGCGATCGGCGCGCGGCTCGAGCGCCAGATGGCGCGGTTCACACAGCACTACGACCTGGCGGAGCGGCTTCGCTGGGAACGGGTCAACATCGTCGTCAACGGTGACATGGCCTGGGTCAGCTACGACCTGATCGGCAGCGATACCGGCGACGACTTCGAGATGGCCGGCCTGGCGCACGAGCTGAAGATCTTCCAGCGGATCGACGGCGCCTGGAAGATCGGCTGCCTGGTGCTGATGCAGGGCACGGTCGAGCACGCCACCTGCCCGCTGATCGAGGTCGACGGCGACGCCAGGGTGCTGTGGATGAACCGGCAGGCCGAGCTGCGAATCCGCGACCACCCGGGGCTGATCGTGGCTGCGGGACGACTGCGGGCGCGGCGGCGCGACCGCGATGCGGCGTTGCGCGCGGCGGTGGGCTGGGCCTTCGATGAGCTGAAGACCCATGTGCCGCCCCGGCTCGCGGCGAGCCAGGCGCGGGCGGTGCCGCTCGGCGAGGACGCCGCCGCGGTGCCGCTCTACTGCTGGGTGGTGCTGGAGGACGCCAGGGCGCTGGTGTCCTTCGACGACACGCTGCGGGTGGAACGGCGGATCGAGCTGGCGGGCGCGATCTATTGCCTCTCGCCGGCTCAAGTCCGGCTGGCGCGGCTGATCGTCGACGGCCACGAGCTCGTCGCCGCATCGGAGCGGCTGGGCGTGAGCGTCAACACGGTGAAGACCCACCTGCAGCGGATGTTCGACCGCACCGGCGTGCGCAGCCAGGCCGCGTTGGTCGGGGTGCTCTTGAGCGCGGAGGCACCGACCAAGTAGCCGGCCGCCTCTGGACCCGCGGGGGCATCCGGGTTAGGTGGCGGGGTCCAGTCTACCCGGATTTCCCGCCATGTCCGCCGAGCGCGCGCGCCTCTTCGCACTGCAGATGGTCTTTGCGCTGAACGCGCTGGGGCTGTCGGTGTGGTTTCCGCGGATTCCGGACGTAAAGGAGGCGTTGGGGCTCGACGTGCTGACGCTCGCGTTCTGCCTGTTCGGGATGCCGGCGGGGACGATGCTGGGGTTCCTGAGCGTCGGGCGGATCATCCGGCGCCTCGGGCTGCGCGCCACCGTGGTCGGCGGCGGCTCGGTGTTCCTGATCAGCTTCACCGGGCCGGCGCTGGCGCCGAACGCGCTGGTGCTGGGCCTGAGCCTGTTCCTCTGCGGGCTGACGATCGCCACCATCGAGGTGTCGATGAACGCCAAGGCCAGCCAGACCGAGCGGGTGCTGGGGCGGCGGATCATGACCCGCTGCCACGCCTTCTGGAGCTTCGGCACCGTGGCCGGCTCGCTGATCGGCGGCGCCTTCGCCGAGCGCGGCACGAGCTTCCTGACCCAGCAGCTGCTGCTGCAGCCGCTGTTCGCGGCGGCGACGATCTTCTTCGGGCTGCGGCTGATCGCCGACGATCCGGAGCCGGAGCCGGAGCGGGAGCCGGCGAAGGCCGGATTCACGCTGCCGAGCACTGCGCTCCTGCTGATGTGCCTGGTGCCGATCGGGGCGCTGCTGGTCGAGGGGGCGATGATGGAGTGGTCGGCGCTGCTGATGCGCGAGTGGAAGGGGGCCGGGCCGTTCGTGACCGCGCTGACCTTCGGGGTGTTCGCGCTGGCGATGGCGGTGACGCGGCTTGCCGGCGACCGGCTGGCCGAGCAGTTCGGGCCGCGGCCGGTGATCTTGCGCTCGGGGCTGCTGATGGGCGCAGGGATCCTGGGCTTCGGGCTGGCGCCGGGGCTCTGGATGTCGCTGCCGGCGGCGGCGCTGGTCGGGATCGGCTGCGGCAACATCTATCCGCTGACGATGTCGATGGTGGGCCAGGTGCCGGGGCCGCGGCCGGAGCGCAACGTGGCGACCCTGGCGCTGGTGGCGTTCACCGCGTTCCTGATCGGGCCGCCGCTGATCGGGGCGCTGGCGCACGCGGTCGGGCTGCCGGCGGCGCTGGCGCTGCTGGCGCCGCTGGGGCTGGTGCCGCTGCTGCTGGCGCCGCAGGCTCGGCGGTCAGCCGCAGTAGACGCGGGCGATGATGTCGCCCTTGCCGACGCTGACGTTCAGGCGGTCGGCGCGGAAGTCGCTGGTGGTGGGCGTGGTCGGGAAGAGCACGCGGGTGCCCTCGGGGAGGTCGACGTCGTTGAGGACGTCCACGCGCTTGCCGACCCAGTCCTGGTGGGCGTCGGCGGGGCAGGTTCCGGCACCGGGCGCCTTGCCGGCCGTCTTCAGCTCGGCGCAGGCCCCGAGCGCCAGGACGAGGGCGAGGCCGAGGCTCTGGATCGGTGCGGACATGGGGCGTCTCCGGGCTGGGTGCAGGGGCGCCTCAGGCAAGCACGGCGGGCCGGGCTTTGGCAAGGGGAAGGCGCGCTCGGCCTTGGCGGGCGGCCGGACGCTGGGGACGTTGGGGAAGTGTCTGAAGTCAAAGGGACTTGGGATTTCGGGGCTGAGCGGCATCGGCGGCGGCAGCAGCAACGGCGTATCGCGGGGGGCGGAACCGGAGTAGGGTTCGGGGACTACGGATCCAGGGGAGGATAAACATCATGTTGACCAATCCACTGGACGGCCTCAAGGCCGCCCTGCGCGGACAGCTTGTCACCCGGGAGGACGCCGACGATTTCGCGGCCGCGCGCTTCCGGGGCTGGAACCACGACCTGAACGTGCGGGCGAAGCCGCTGGGCTTTGCCATCGTGTCCGGCGTGCGCGACATCGTGACGACGGTGAACTACTGCCGCACGAACAACATCCCGATCGCCGTGCGCGGAAAGGGCGCGCATTCGCCCTACGGCATGGCCGACGACGCCGTCGTGATCGACCTGATGCGGATGACGGCGGTCCGGGTCGACCCCGCAGAAGAAGCTGGCCTTCATCCAGGCCGGTGCCGACGGCGGCGACGTCGACCACGAGACGGCCCTCCACGATCTGGTCTGCGTCACCGGCTCGGTCTCGCATACCGGCTTCGCCGGCGTCGCCCTCGGGGGCGGCCTCGGCCATCTGAGCCGCTGGCTGGGGCCGGTGGTCGACAGCATCGTCGGCTACGAGATGGTCACCGCCGCCGGCGAGGTCGTCCGCGTCGACGAGGCCAGCGACCCCGAGCTCTTCTGGGGCATGCGCGGCAACGGGGCCAGCTTCGGCATCGTCACCGAGTTCGTGGTGCGCCTGCGCGAGATGCCCAACCACGGCATCATCCGCAGCGCCCCGATCCTGTGGCCGGCCGACAAGGCGAAGGACGTGATGACCGCCTGGTTGGCACGGATCGCGCAGCCCGACCGCAGCGACCGGGAAACGCTCCAGTTCGCGTTCCTGCACTCCCCGGACGGTCATCCCGTATGTGCAGTGGTCCCGCTGATCGTCGGTGAGACGGAAGTCGCCGCCAAGGCCACGTGCGACGAACTCGCCGCGTTCGGGGGCGGGGCGCTGGTGCGGCAGGATACACAGCTGCCATACACCGCCCTTCAGGCTGCGCTGGACGCGACCGTACCGTTCGACAGCCAACTACTGGGATAAAGGCGTCGTCATCGACTGGGATCCCAGCGACCCGCGCGCGGTGAACGCCATAGCTGACGCGGCGGTGAAGCACTGGAGCGAGACGCCGGAATGGGCCTCGAAGCTTTCGACGTTCCTTCTCTTCTTTGAGGTCAATGGAGCGGTTGGGAGGGTCGATCCGGCCGCCACTTCCTTCGCCGCCCGCAAGGGACGCCTTTGGTGTAGTGCCATCATCAGCTGGCCGGACGATGACGCCGGACAGCGTGCGGCGAGCAAGGCTTGGTGCGACTCGCTGGTGGCGGCGCTCGGCCGCTTCCGGGTGACCAGCTACCTCAACAACGCCGTGCCTGAAGGCGATGCGGACATGCTGGGGGTGTTCCCGGCAGAGACCATGAAGCGCCTGCGCGCCCTGAAGCAGAAGCATGACCCCGGGAACCTGCTGAAGACGGGCGCGTGGGAGTATGCGGCCAACACCTAGGCGGTTGCAGGTGCCCGGTCCGCGGGCACCTGCGGGCCGTTACTTGCGGTTCATGCGGTTCTCGACGAGGTCGTCGACGACGCCCGGATCGGCCAGGGTCGAGGTGTCGCCGAGGGCGCCGTAGTCGTTCTCGGCGATCTTGCGCAGGATGCGGCGCATGATCTTGCCGGAGCGGGTCTTGGGCAGGCCCGGCGCCCATTGGATCAGGTCGGGCGAGGCGATCGGGCCGATCTCGGTGCGGACCCAGGCGACGAGCTCCTTGCGGAGCGCGTCGGTGTACTCCTCGCCGGCCATCAGGGTGACGTAGGCGTAGATGCCCTGGCCCTTGATCGGGTGCGGGTAGCCGACGACGGCGGCCTCGGAGACCTTGGGGTGGGCGACCAGGGCGCTTTCGACCTCTGCGGTGCCCATGCGGTGGCCGGAGACGTTGATCACGTCGTCGACCCGGCCGGTGATCCAGTAGTCGCCGTCGGCGTCGCGCCGGCAGCCGTCGCCGGTGAAGTAGTAGCCCTTGTACTGGCTGAAGTAGGTGTCCACGAAGCGCTGGTGGTCGCCGAAGATGGTGCGCATCTGGCCGGGCCAGCTGTCGGCGATGGCGAGCACGCCCTCGCATTCCATCCGGGCGATCTCGGCGCCGGTCTGGGCGTCGAGCACTACCGGCTGCACCCCGAAGAACGGCTTGGTGGCGGAGCCGGGCTTGGTCGCGGTCGCGCCCGGCAGCGGCGTGATCAGGATGCCGCCGGTCTCGGTCTGCCACCAGGTGTCGACGATCGGGCAGCGGCCGTGGCCGACGACCTCGTCGTACCAGTTCCAGGCCTCGGGGTTGATCGGCTCGCCGACGCTGCCGAGGATGCGCAGGGAGGAGAGATCGGCCTTGTCGACCCATTCCCGGCCCTGGCCCATCAGCGCCCGGATCGCGGTGGGCGCGGTGTAGAAGATGTTGACCTTGTGCTTCTCGACAGACCTGCCAGAACCGCGAGGCGTCGGGCCAGGTGGGCACGCCCTCGAACATCAGCGTGGTGGCGCCGTTCGCCAGCGGCCCGTAGACGATGTAGCTGTGGCCGGTCACCCAGCCCACGTCGGCGGTGCACCAGTAGATGTCGCCCGGGTGGTAGTCGAAGACCAGCTCGTGCGTCATCGCGGCGTAGACGAGGTAGCCGCCGGTGGTGTGCACCACCCCCTTGGGCTGGCCCGTGCTGCCCGAGGTGTAGAGGATGAAGAGCGGGTCCTCGGCGCCCATCGCCACCGGCTCGCAGTGGTCGGAGACCCGCTCCATCTCCTCGTGCAGCCAGACGTCGCGCTCCGGGTCCCAGGGCACGTCGCCGCCGGTGCGGCGGACCACCAGCTGGCGGACGCCGGGAAGTGCGGCGAGCGCCTTGTCGGCGTTGGCCTTCAGCGGGGTGCGGCGGCCGCCGCGCGGGGCCTCGTCGGCGGTGATCAGGAGCTTCGCCCCGGAATCCACGATGCGCGAGCGCAGGGCGTCGGCGGAGAAGCCGGCGAAGACCACCGAATGGATGGCGCCGATGCGGGCGCAGGCCAGCATGGCGTAGGCGGCCTGCGGGATCATCGGCAGGTAGAGGACGACGCGGTCGCCTTTCTTCACGCCGAGCGAGTGCAGCACGTTGCCGAACTTGGAGACCTGCTCGTAGAGCTGGCGATAGCTGATGCGCTCGCTGTGGTTGGGGTCGTCGCTTTCCCAGATGATCGCGGTCTGCTCGCCGCGGGTTCCGAGGTGGCGGTCGATGCAATTGGCGGAGACGTTCAGCCGGCCGTCCTCGAACCACTTGATCGCGACGTTGTGGTAGTCGAAGGAGGTGTGCTTGACCCGGCTGTAGGGCCGGATCCAGTCGAGCCGGCGGCCGTGTTCGCCCCAGAAGGCGTCCGGATCGGTGACCGAGGCCTCGTACATTGCGAGGTATCTGTCGGCGTCCACATGCGCGCGGGCGACGATCTCGGGCGAGGGTTCGTGCAGCGAGTCCGACATCGGGGGTTCCCTCCTTGGTCCTTCTTGCGGCGAGCTTACCGCTTCCCGCCCGGGATTGTAAAACGCCGCACGCCAGCGCGTCATACTGTCGCCAGGGGCCGCGCAGGATGAGGCGCCGCGGACCGCAAGAGCGGGGCGCCGGTGGCGCGCCGCGCGGTCCGCTCGCCCGGAGCGCCAGCGCGGAGGGCGAGAGGCGTGCCGCGTTCCGGACAGTGCCATCCGGGCGCGGGCGCCCCGGGTGGCCGCGGGATCGCGGCCGCCCCCGGCAGGGGCGTCCGCGGCCGGATTTGCCGACGGCCAAATCCGGCGGGACGGCGGAACCGAATCGCGTCACCACATCCAGGCGCGATGTTCGATTTGCCGCCGCGCCGGTCGCCTGGAACGGCGCGCAGGAGTCTAGCTAGCTTGCCTCGGACAGGTCCTGGGCGATCTCCCAGACGTGGCCGTCCGGATCGGCGAAGGCGGCGGTGCGCCGTCCCCAGGGACGGTCGAGCGGGCCGTTGAGCAGCGTCACCCCATGCCGCGCGAGATCGGCGCAGACGGCATCGGCATCCGCAACCCTGACGGTGAAGAGTTGTCGTACGCCAGCGCCGGGCGACCCGATGGCCGAGGGCGCGAGCAGCTCGTGTGCCCGGTCCGCCTGCAGCAGGTTGATCATCGTGTTGCCGAGGGCCATCACCGCCGAAACCTCGTCCTCGTAGACGAAGGTCCGGCCGAAGACACTTGCGTAGAAGGCCCTGGCTGCCCGCAGGTCTTCGACGAAGAGCGTGACGACCTCGATCGCGTCGAGTGCTTCAATCACGGGTCATTCCTCATTCCTGACGGCTTAGGGTGCGGATGGCTTCAGTCGAGGGCGCTGCCGGGGCGGTGGCGCGCTTCGCGGGTGGGTACGGAGCGGCGTGCCGCGTCGATCGCGTCGATGATCGCCGGGGCGATCAGGCCGGCGCCGAACACGTTCAGGTGGTTGTCGTCGAAGTAGAGCGGGTGGTCGCCGAAGTTGTCGATGCAGCGGCCGGGCAGGTCGCGGTCGCAGAGCCGGTCGGCCGGGCGGACGCGGAAAAGGTCGGGGCTGTCGATGGCGTCGAAGGCGGCGAGGATGCCCCGCTGGCGGTCGAGGTAGGCGGCGAGGCTGGTGCTGAGCTGGACCGGGTCGGCGGATCTCTCGCGGCGGCGGGCGAGCTCCTCGGGGACGTTCCAGCCGGCCTCGGGGATCGGGTAGACGAGGACGACGCGCAGGCCGGCGTCGAGCAGGTGCTCGATGCCGGCAACGTAGCGGGCGATGACCGCGGCCTCGCGGTCGGCGGGGCTGGCCGGAGCGGCGCCGATGGGCACCAGGAGGTCGGCCGGCGGGCCCTCGTAGCCGCCCTCGCCGTTGTCGAAGCCGGTGGAGACGGCGCCGGAGGCCCAGCGGGCGGCGAGGACGACGACGTCGAAGCCGCCGCGGCGGACGTAGGCCTCGAGGTCGCGGACGAAGGCGTCGCAGGCCGGGCGAGGCGGCGGCGCCGGTGCGGGTCAGGCCCGGCACCGGCGGGCAGGCGCTGCGGGTGACGGAATAGAAGCGGAAGCCGGCCCGTTCGGCCAGCGGCCAGAGGCCGCCCTGCAAGGCGTCGGCGTGGCTGTCGCCGTAGAAGGCGACGCCCGGCAGCGTGCCGTCGAGCAGGCAGGCGGCGACCGGGTGGACCGGGTTCGCGTCGGTGAGCCCGGTCTTGCAGGCGTCGCGGTGCGGGTTGGTGTCGGTGGCCGCGGCGAGGATGGCGCGGACCGCGGGGGATTTGCGCCCGGCCAGGCCGTCGGTGAGGATGCCGACGCTGCCGAGGGCGACCAGGGCCGCCAGGGCCGCGGCGGCGACGGCGAGGGGGCGGCGGGGCGCGGCGGCGCCGGGGCGGCGGAACGGGCGCTCGACGAAGGCCCAGGTCGGCCAGGCCAGGAGCAGCGCGGCGCCGCCGAGGGCGAGGAGCACGAGGGGGTCGATGCGCTCGCCGAAGCGGAGGCGGGCGAAGGCGAGCAGCGGCTGGTGCCAGAGATAGGCGCTGTAGCTGATCAGGCCGATGCCGACCGGGGCCGGGCTGGCGAGGAGGCGCTGGGCGAGGCCGCCGGGGCGGGCGAAGCCGATGACCAGCGCAGTGCCGAGGGCAGCCAGCACGACCGGCAGGATGCCGGGCAGCAGGCCGAGCGGCACGGCGGCCATCGCGGCGACGATCGCGCCGAGACCGACCAGGGCGAGCGGGCCGCTGGCGGCGGGCCGGAGGGTGGCGCCGGCCAGCGGCACGGCGAGGCCGGCGCCGAGCAGGAGCTCCCAGGCGCGGAACGGCAGCAGGAAGAAGCCGGCGGTGGGGCTCGTGCCGGCGGCGCGGGCGGCCAGCGCGAGGCTGGCGGCGCCGGCGATCGCCAGGACCGGCAAGAGCCGCGCCCGGCGCCAGCGCCAGAGCGCCGCCAGCGCCAGGGGGAAGATCAGGTAGAACTGCTCCTCGATGCCGAGGCTCCAGGTGTGGAGCAGCGGCAGCAGGTCGGCATCGGGGCCGAAATAGTCGAGCTGCTGCCAGAAGAGCAGGTTCGAGACCGAGAGCGCGGTGGCGACGAAGCTGCGGGCGAAATCGCGGAGCGCGAGGGGCGACATCCAGGCCAGGGCGAAGGGGATGCAGGCCAGCAGCACCACTACCAGGGCCGGCAGGATGCGACGGGCGCGGCGCTCGTAGAAGCGGGCGATCGAGAAGCGGCCGGCGGCGAGGTCGCGGATCAGGATGCCGCCGATCAGGTAGCCGGAGATCACGAAGAAGACGTCGACGCCGAGGTAGCCGCCAGCGAAGGCGGCGAAGCCGGCGTGGAACAGGATCACCGGCAGCACGGCGACCGCGCGCAGGCCGTCGATCTCGCGGCGCCAGGCATGGGCGGGGATGTCGAGGCTCTGGGTCAGCGGGGCGTCCCCGGGTATGCTGCGGATCGTCGGTGCATCGCGCGCTCAGGTGGCTAACATGGATTGGCGCGGCCCGCCGTCCATAACCGGGGGGCGGCGCGGGGAGAAGGGGCTTCGGAATGGCTGAAGGGCGGAAGGTCGGGGTGGTCGGGCTCGGCTCGATGGGCTTCGGCATCGCGGCGTCGATCCTGCGGGCGGGGCACCGGACCCACGGCTTCGACGTGGTCGCGGCGCAGGTGCAGCGGTTCCGGGATGCGGGCGGCGCGGCGGGCGAGCTGGCGGAGGTCGCGGGCGGGCTCGATGCGGTGGTGGTCGTGGTGCTGAACGCGGCACAGACCGAGGCGGTGCTGTTCGGCGCGACCGGGCTCGCGGGGATGCTGCGGCCGGGCGCCGTGGTGGTGGCGTGCGCGACGGTGGCGCCGGATTTCGCGCGGGAGATGGCGCGGCGCTGCGGCGAGGCCGGGCTGCTCTATCTCGATGCGCCGATCTCCGGCGGCTCGGTCAAGGCGGCCGAGGGCGGGTTGTCGGTGATGGCCTCGGGCAGCCCCGATGCTTTCGCGGCGGCGCGGCCGGTGCTGGAGGCGATCGCCGCCACGGTGTTCGAGCTGGGCGACGAGGCGGGCGCCGGCTCGGCGATGAAGGCGGTGAACCAACTGCTGGCGGGCGTGCACATCGCCGCGATGGCCGAGGCGCTGACCTTCGGCATGACCCAGGGGGTGACGCCGGAAAAGTTCGTCGAGGTGATCAGCAAGTGCGCCGGGACCAGCTGGATGCTGGAGAACCGGGCGCCGCACGTGGTCGAAGGCGACTACACGCCGCGCAGCTCGGTCGATATCTGGCCGAAGGATTTGGGGATCGTGCTGGAGATCGCGCGGCGGGCGAAGTTCGCGGCGCCGCTGACGGCGGCGGCGCTGCAGCAGTTCCTCGCCGCGTCCGGATCGGGGCTGGGCGGCGAGGACGATGCCGCGGTGGCCAAGGTCTACGCGCGCAACGCCGGGCTGAAGCTGCCCGGCGTGCGGTGAGGCGATAGCCACGGTGCCGGTCAGCCGTTGGGCAGCGCGTAGGCGATGATCTGGTCGCCGACCGGGGTCTCCATGAAATGGTGGCCGCCCGGGGCGATGGCCACGTACTGCCTGCCATCGACCTCGTAACTCAAGGGCGTGGTCTGGCCGCCGGCCGGGAGGTCTGTCTCCCAGACCTGCTTGCCGGTCTCGATGTCGAAGGCCCGGAACTTCTGGTCGGTGGTCGCCGCGACGAAGATCAGCCCGCCCTTGGTCACCAGCGGGCCGCCGTTGTTCGGCGTGCCGATGGTCAGCGGCAGCATCGAGGGGATGCCGAAGGGGCCGTTCTTCTCGGCGCTGCCGAGCGGGTGGTCCCAGAGGGTCTTCCCGGTGGCGAGGTCGATGGCGCGGATATGGCCGTAGGGCGGCTCGGTGCAGAGCAGCCCGGTACCGGGGACGCGCCAGCCGGCATTGACCGAGATGGCGTAGGGCGCGCCGGCCTGGGCGCCGGCCTCGCCGACGCTCTTGGGGTTGCCGCCCTCGTAGATCGGCTTGATGCCCTCGGCGTCGGCCTTGGCCCGCGGGACGAGCTGGTTGAAGTTGGCGGTGTCGTTGTAGTTGGCGACCAGGATGCCGCGCTCGGGGTCGACCGCGACGCTGCCCCAGTCCGAGCCGCCATTGTAGCCGGGATACTCGATATAGGGCTTGTCGGCGGAGGGCGCGGTGAATTCGCCCTGGTAGCGTGCGCGGCGGAACTGGATGCGGCACCAGAGCTGGTCGAGCGGGCTCATGCCCCACATGTCGCGCTCGGTCAGCTTCGGCTGGTCGAGATGGGCGTAGCCGCTGTAGGGCTGGGTCGGCGACAGCGCGTCGGCCTCGGTGCCGGTCTGCGGCACCGGCCGCTCCTCGACCGGGAACAGCGATTTGCCGGTGCGGCGGTCGAGGACGTAGATCTGGCCCTGCTTGCTCGGCAGGATCACCGCGGGCACCTTGCCGCTGTCGGTGGGCAGGTCGACGAGGCTGACCTGCGAGCCGAGGTCGTAGTCCCAGAGGTCGTAGTGCACGGTCTGGAAGTGCCAGACCGGCTTGCCGGTGGTGACGTCGATGGCGACGAGCGACGAACTGAACTGGTTCTCGAAGTCCTTGCGGTTGCCGCCGTAGTAGTCGACGGCGGAGTTGCCGAGCGGCACGTAGACGTAGCCGAGATCCTCGTCGCCGGCGGCCGCGGTCCACATGTTGGGCGTGCCGCGGGTATAGGTGTCCTCGCCCGTTGGGGCGCCGCTGCGGTCGGGGGCGCCCATGTCCCAGGCCCAGGCGAGCTTGCCGGTGACGGCGTCGTAGCCGCGGATGACGCCCGAGGGGGCGTCCTCGGCCTGGCCGTCCTTGACCTGCGCGCCGACCACGGCGATGCCGCGGACGATGGTGGGGGGCGCGGTCAGGGCGTACCAGCCGGGGACGGTGAAGCCGATGCCCTGATTGAGATCAACGGTGCCGCTGTCGCCGAAGCCCTGGCAGAGCTTGCCGGTTTCGGCATCGATGGCGATCAGCCGGGCGTCCAGGGTGCCGTCGAGGATGCGGGTGGCGCAGGGGGCGTCGGGCGCGGCGGCGGGGTCGGCGTAGTAGGCCACGCCGCGGCAGGTGGCGCCGTAGGGGATGGCGTCGTCGGAGACCTGCGGGTCGTAGCGCCAGTTCTCCTTGCCGGTGGCGGCGTCGATGGCGATGGCGATGTTCTTGGCCGAGCAGGCGTAGAGGGTGTCGCCGACCTTGAGCGGCGTGTTCTCGGGCGAGTACTTGCCCTTGGCGGCGGCGTCGGGCAGGTCGCCGGTGTGGTAGGTCCAGACCTGCTGCAGCCGGCCGACGTTGGCCGGAGTGATCTGGTCGAGCGGCGAGTAGCGCATCGCCGCGTCCGAGCCGCCGTAGACCGGCCAGTCGCGGCCGGGCTCGAGCGGCTTCGCCCGCGGCACCTCGCGTGCCGTGGAGTCGGAGGGCGCGGGCGCGGCGGCCGCGACCTCGGCGGCGCCGGGCGCCGGCGTGGTGGGGACCGCGGCCGGGACGGCGTCGGCCGGGGGGACCGTCGGGACCGCAGCCTTGACGGCGTCTGCGGCGGGCTTGGTCGGAACGGCGGCCTGGACGGCATCGGCCGCGGGTTTGGTCGGGACGGCGGCCGGGACGGCATCGGCTGCCTGCTGGGCGCGAGCGGCGGGCACGGGAAGTCCGCTCATAGCGGCAGCGCAGGCGATGAGCGCCGCGACCGTAGCCGGGATCAGCCGGCGGTGCAGGGCGGGGATCGTCAGCAGGACCAGCAGCATCAGCACAGTCGGAGCGACCAGGCGCGGCACCAGGCCCCAGCCGTCCAGGCCGACTTCCCAGAGCGCCCAGAGCAGGGTGAAGAGCCAGACCACGGCGTAGACCAGCGCGGCCGAGCGGCGCTGGCCGGTCATCAGCCCGCCGGCGAGCATCAGCCCCAACCCCGCGATCAGGTAGTACCAGCTGCCGCCGAGCACGATCAGCCAGCCGCCGCCACCGGCGAGCGCGAGCCCGAGCACGATCAGCACGATCCCGAAGATCAGCGACCACCAGTAGCCGAAGCCGTGCTCGTGGGGGTCCGGGGTTCGGGGGTCGACGATGGATGCGCGGGTCGTGCTTGCCATGGGGGTCTCCACAGAGATTGGATTTACTGTGGAAATGCCCCGGGTACGCGGTCGGTTCCGGCGGGGATCCGCCGTCTCGGCATCGTGACTGGACCGTCGGGCGGCCGAACGGCCGTCGAACACCAAGGCGCGGAGCCGGGCGCCAAGCCGGCCGGCGGTCAGATCGCGACTTCGGTGGCGGTGCCGGCGGCACGGGCGAGTTCGACGACCTTGGCGGCGACGGCGAGGTCCTGCAGGCCGACGCCGGTGCCGTCGAAGAGGGTGATCTCCTCGGCGGAGCGGCGGCCGGGATGGGTGCCGTTGATCACGGCGCCGATCGAGGTGATTGCGGCCTCTTCGATCAGGCCGGCGGCGATGGCGTGCTGGGCCTCGCCGATCGAGATCGACTGGGCGACCTCGTCGGTGAAGACCGAGGCGGCGGCCAGCAGCGCGGCCTCGACTTCCTGCTTGCCCTTGGTGTCGGTGCCCATGCAGGCGAGATGCGTCCCGGGCTTCACGTGGTCCTTCATCACGATCGGGTCGAAGCTGGAGGTGATGGTGATGATGACGTCGGCCTCGGCGCCGAGGCGGTCGAGGTCGACCGCCTCGAAGGGCAGGCCGATATCGCGGGCGGTGTCCGCGAGGCGGGAGAGCATTTCGGGGTGGAGGTTCCAGCCGACGACGCGCTCGAAATCGCGCTGGGTGGCGGCGGCGCGCATCTGGAAGGCGGACTGGTGGCCGGCGCCGACCATGCCGAGCACCCTGGAGTCGAGCCGGGCGAGGTGCTTGATCGAGACGGCCGAGGAAGCGGCGGTGCGGGCGGCGGTCAGGTAGTTGCCGCCGACCATGGCGCTGGCGCGACCGGTGTCGGGGTCGAACAGGAACACCGTGGACTGGTGGTTGCCGCCGAGGCCGCGCTCGAGGTTGTGCGGCCAGTAGCCGCCGGCCTTGACGCCGAGGGTCTGGCCGGCGCGGTCGAAGCCGCCCTTGAAGCCGTAGAGCGCGTCGGCGTGGCCGATCGCCTCGCGGACTACCGGGAAGTTGTAGGCGTCGCCGCGGGCCATGGCGGCGAAGACCGCCTCGACCGCGTCGAAGGCGGCGTCGAGGTCGAGCAGGCGCGGGCAGGCTTCTTCGGGAACGATGAACATGGCGGGCCTCCCGGCTGTCAGAGCGGTGGCGCGGCTGTCGCCGCGGGCGGCTGTTGCCGCCGTCGAAGGTGCGCGCGGTGCGCGCAGGTCTTTTTGCTGGTGATGCGCCTGTTGGCGCATCACGACTGCTCTCCAGGTTAGCAAACCTGTATGAAACCGGGGGGCGCCGGTCAGTAGGCCTTGCCGCGGGCCGAGACCGGCCAGAGCGCTTCGACCTTGCCGTTGCGCACACCGACGTACCAGTCATGGACGTTGCAGGTCGGGTCGCAGTGGCCGGGGACCAGCTTCAGCTTCTCGTTGATCTTCAGCACGCCGTCCTTGTCCTCGATCACCCCGTGCTCGTCGGAGCACTTGATGTACTTCACGTCCGTGCGGCCGTAGACGAAGGGGAGCCCGCTGTCGACGGACTGGGCCTTCAGGCCGGCGTCGCAGACCGCGAGGTGAGGCTTGGCGTGGCTCATAACCGAGGTGAGGATGAAGAGCGCGTTCTCCCATTCGCCGTGGTCGATGCGGTTGCCGTCCTTGTCGTGGATGCGGCCGTAGTCAGCGTCCATGAAGGCGTAGCTGCCGCACTGCAGCTCGTTGTAGACGCCGGAATTGCTCTCGAAGTAGTAGCTGCCGGTGCCGCCGCCGGAGACGAGCTCCGGCTCGAGGCCGGCGGCCGTCAGCGCATCGGTGGCGGCCTTTACCTGGGCGACGGCGGCGTCGAGCTTGGCCTTGCGGTCCTCGTAGCTGTCGAGGTGCTGCATCGCGCCCTGGTAGGCCTGGATGCCGAGGAAGTTGAGGCCGGGGGCGGCGGCGACGGCCTTGGCGATCTCGACCACGGCTTCGGTGGTGGTAACGCCGCAGCGGCCGGCGCCGCAGTCGATCTCGACGAAGACATCGAGCGTCGTGCCGTGCTTCTCAGCCGCCGCCGAGAGGTCGGCGACGTTGGCCACGTCGTCGACGCAGACGATGACCCGGCCGCCGTGCCTGGGCATCCGGGCGAGCATGTCGATCTTGGCCGGGTCGCGGACCTCGTTCGATACCAGGATGTCCTTGATGCCGGCGCGGGCGAAGACCTCGGCCTCGGAAACCTTCTGGCAGCAGACGCCGATGGCGCCGCCCATCTCCATCTGCAGCTTCAGCACGTCGACCGACTTGTGCATCTTGCCGTGGGCGCGGTGGCGCATGTTGTGGGCGCGGGCGTAGTCGCCCAGCTTCTTCACGTTGCGCTCGAGCGCGTCGAGGTCGAGGATCAGGCAGGGCGTCTGGATGTCCTCATAGGCCATGCCGATGGCCGCGGGGATGTCGTAGCCGACCTCGGCCTCGGCGATGGTCTCGTGCTTGGTCATTTCTCTCCCCTCACTTGAGCCAGGGCAGCTTGTCGAGATCGACGTTGCCGCCGGTGATGATGACGCCGACGCGCTTGCCGGCGAAGACGTCGCGGTTCTTCAGGATCGTCGCCAGCGGCACCGCCGAGGACGGCTCCATCACGATCTTCATGCGTGCCCAGGTCAGGCGCATGGCGTCGATGATCTCCTGCTCGGTCGCGGTCAGGATGTCGGTGACGTAGGTGGAGACGAAGTGCCAGGTCCGCTCCTTGAGCGGCACCTTCAGCCCGTCCGCCACGGTCACCGGGGCGTCGTAGGCGACGATGTGGCCCTGCTTGAAGGACTGGTAGGCGTCGTCGGCCGCCTCCGGCTCGGCGGCGTAGATCCTGGTCTGCGGCGCGAGGCTGGAGAGCGTCAGGCAGGTGCCGGAGATCATGCCGCCGCCGCCGATCGGGGCGACCACGGCGTCGAGCTGGCCGAGCTCCTCGATGATCTCCTTGGAGCAGGTGCCCTGGCCGGCGATCACCCGCTCGTCGTTGTAAGGGTGCACGAAGTCGGCGCCGGTCTCGGCCTGCACCTTGGCGAAGACCTCCTCGCGCGAGGAGGTCGAGGGCTCGCATTCGGTGATCACCCCGCCGTAGCCCTTCACCGCGTCCTTCTTGGCCTGCGGCGCCGTGCGGGGCATCACCACGTGGCAGGGGATGCCCCGGCGGCCGGCGGCGTAGCTCAGCGACAGCGCGTGGTTGCCGCTGGAATGCGTCGCGACCCCCTTCTTCGCCTTTTCCTCGGAGAGGCCGAACACGGCGTTGCAGGCGCCGCGGACCTTGAATGCGCCGGCCTTCTGCAGGTTCTCGCACTTGAAGAACAGCTCGGCGCCGCTGAGCTCGTTGAGCATGCGCGAGGTCAGGATCGGCGTGCGGTGGATCCACGGCTTCACCCGCTCGTGGGCGGCCTGCACGTCGGCGTAGGTCGGGATATAGAGCTGGTCCGCGGTCTCGACGTTCATGGCGTCCCCCCTCAGGCGACTTGCTTCAGCCCGGTCTCGGCGGTGCTGCGATAGTATTCCTGCGCCGCGGCGACGCCGCTGCCAAGCCGGACGTCGAGCCCGAGGTCGGCCATCACCATCTCGGCGGTGGCGATGCCGCTGAGCGCCATGACGTCGGTCAGGCTGCCGAGATGGCCGATGCGGAACACCTTGCCCGCGACCTCGCCGAGGCCGACGCCGAAGGCGACGCCGTACTTGTCGGCCGCGTGGGTGACGATCCGGGTGCTGTCGAAGCCCTCGGGCGTCACGATGGCGCTGACCGTCTCGGAGTAGAGCTCGGGCGAGCGGGCGCAGAGCTTCAGGCCCCAGGCGGCGACGGCGCGGCGGATACCCTCGGCCAGGCGGCGGTGGCGGCCGAAGACGTTCTCGAGCCCCTCCTCCTCGAGCATCTTCAGCGATTCGCCGAGGCCGAAGAGCAGGTTGACCGGGGGCGTGTAGGGATAGCCGCCCTTGGGGTTGGTGTTGAGCATGTCGCGGAAGTCGAGGAAGCAGCGCGGCAGCTTCGCTGTCTCCATCGCCTCGAGCGCCTTGGGGCTGACCCCGACGATGGCGAGGCCGGTGGGCAGCATGAAGCCCTTCTGGCTGCCGGTGATGGCGATGTCGACGCCCCACTCTTCCATGCGGAAGTCCATGCAGGCGATCGAGCTGACGCCGTCGACCAGCAGCAGCGCCGGGTGCTTCGCGGCGTCCATGGCGCGGCGGACCGCGGCGACGTCGCTGCGCACGCCGGTGGCGGTCTCGTTGTGGGTGACGAGCACCGCCTTGATCGCGTGGTCCTTGTCGGCCTGCAGCGCCGCCTCGAACTCGGCCGCCGGCGCGCCGGCGCCCCAGGGCGCGTTCAGCTGGACGACGTCGAGGCCGTGGCGCTTGCACATGTCGATCCAGCGGTGCGAGAACATGCCGTGCCGGCAGGCCAGAACCTTGTCGCCCGGCGAGAGCGTGTTCGAGATCGCCGCTTCCCAGCCGGCGGTGCCGGTGGCCGGGAAGATGATGACCTCGCCGGACTTCATCTTCAGCACGTCCTTCACACCCGCGAACAGCGGCTTGAACATGACGCCGAAGCTTGCCGAGCGGTGGTCGATCGTGGGGACGTTGACCGCGTGGCGCAGCCGCTCGGGGATATTGGTCGGGCCGGGGATGAAGACGGGGTTCTGGCTGGACATGGGCGTTGCCTCCGTTTGTCGTTGCCGAGCGGTATAGCAGCGGGCGTCGCGGGCGGCAATTTTTTTGAAATAGTTTTTCAAAACTTGAAAAGGCCACCTAGAGCGCTGTTTTCGCGCCGGGAATGATTTTTCGCCATGGAAACGCGCTTGCCGCCGGCAAAAGAATTCTGCCGGCGCAGCTCAGAATCCGGTGGTGAGTTCGGTGAGCCAGGCGGGCGAAACCGCGACGAGGCCGGTTTCGGCCCGCCGGTCGAGACCGGTCAGGATCAGCAGGCCGACCAGGATCAGGCCGGCGCCGAGGAGCCGCCTGCCCTGCGCGCCGGCGGACAGCATCCGGCCGCGCCAGCGCAGCAGGGCCTCGCGCGAGAGCCGGCCGATCAGCAGCAGCGGGACGGCGGCGCCGACGCCGAAGGCGAGCATAGTCAGCGCCACCTGGCCAAGGTTCTCACCGCGGGCGGCCATCAGCGAGGCGGCGCCGAGGGTCGGGCCGACGCAGGGCGACCAGATCGCGCCGAGCAGCAGCCCGACGGCGAACTGGCCGCCGAGGCCGGTGCCGGCGACGCCGCCGAGCCGCCGGTCGGTCCAGCTGCCGGCTGGACCGGCGGCGGTGGCGACCCGGGCCTGCAACGCCGGCAGCATGAGGACGAGGCCGAGGGCGAGCAGGAGCAGGCCGCCGCCGGTGCGAAAGACGCCGGCGTCGAGGCCGATGGCGAAGCCCACGGTCGCGACGAACAGGCCGACCGCGGTGAAGGCGAGCGCGAGGCCGGCCGCCAGCGCCGCCGGCCCGAAGCGGTGCTGGCTGGCGGCGGTGGCGAGCACGATGGGGATGAGCGGCAGAACGCAGGGCGAGAGCGTCGAGACCAGGCCGGCGAGCAGGGCGAAGGCGAGGCTGGTCAGCACCGGCGCTCAGTAGGCGGCGTCGAGCAGGGCTTCGAGCCTGGCCGGGCGGGTCTCACCGACGCTGCGGGCGACCTCCCTGCCGCCGGAATAGACGATGAGCGTGCTCTGCTGCCGGGCGCCGAACGCGCGCACCAGCTTCTTCTGCGAATCGAAGTCGATGTCGAGGATCAGCAGATCGGCGAAGCGGGGCTTCTGCAGCAGGTCGCCGAAGACCGCCTGCTGGGCGTGGCAGGTCGGGCACCAGCTCGCCGTGATCTCGACCAGCATCGGCGTCCCCGCCGCGAGGGCCGCGGCGTAGGCGTCCTGGTCGAAGGCGACCGCGCGCGGCGCGGCGGCCCGGGCGACGGAGGGTCCGAGCGTCGCCAAGGCGGCGAGCACCGGCAATGCGATCAGCGAGCGGCGGTCGATCACGGGCGAACTCCTGCGAGGGGTCGTTTGACCGGCATCCAATTCTTCGGCTGTTCCAGCATACCTGCCAGTTCGTCGCCAGCCGGCGGGGTATTACAGGCATCACCAGTTCGTGACGGAAGTCTGGTGCGGCGCCGCGGCTTGCGGCATGGTCCGGCGCGACGAGCAACCCCGGTCAAGGGCCGATGGACAGCAGCCAGAAACGCTCGCGCGGGCGGCCGCGCGCCTTCAACGCCGCACCGGAGCAGACCACGATCCAGGCGCTGGACCGGGCGCTGGCGATCCTGAAGGTGCTCGCGGACGGCGAGGGGATGTCGCTGACCGAGCTGGCCGAGGCGACCGGGCAGGCGCCGGCGACGGTCTACCGGGTGCTCTCGACCTTCGAGGGGCACGGCATCGTCGAGGTGCAGTCGGCGACCCAGCTCTGGTTCGTCGGGCAGGAGGCGTTCCGGATCGGCAGCGCGTTTCTCGGGCGCACCAGCCTGGTCGAGCAGGCGCGGGCGGTGATGCGCGAGCTGATGGCGGCGACCGGCGAGACCGCGAACCTCGCCATCGCCGACGGCGGGCAGGTGGTGTTCATCAGCCAGGTCGAGACCCACGAGCCGATCCGCGCCTTCTTCCGGCCCGGAACGCGCGGGCCGATCCACGCCAGCGGCATCGGCAAGGCGCTCCTGGCCTACCTGCCCGACGAGGCCGTCGAGCGGATCGTGCGCGAGCAGGGGCTCGCCGCCTTCACGGCCCGGACCATCACCGATCCGGCGCGGCTCCGGGACGAGCTCGCGGCGATCCGGGCACGCGGCTGGGCGATGGACGACGAGGAACGCACCGAGGGGATGCGCTGCATCGCCGCGCCGATCTTCAACGAGTTCCGCGAGGCGGTCGCCGGGGTCTCGATCTCGGGGCCGATGGTGCGGATGGCCCGGGCCGGCGCCGATCTCGGGGCCGGCGTGCGGGCCGCCGCCGACCGGATCACCCGGGCGATCGGCGGAACCTCGCCCTGAGCCGGCGGGCGCTGGAACCGCAGGCCTGCCAGCGGCATTATCAAACTGCAACTTCGGGAACAGTCCAATGACCACCGAAATCTTCTGGCTCGCCGTCGCCGCTTTCGGATCGCTGGCGCTGATCGGCGCCCTCGCGCCGCCGGCTGTCGTCCGCGTCGCGGCCCGGCGTCGCCATCAGCCCGGCTCCAGGTCTCGGTAGGCCTCCGGCCGGAACCGCGGGGTGCAGAGGCAATAGAAGCTGAGCTCGTCGCGGCCGGTGTTGGCGATCCGCTGCGGCGCGCCGGCCGGGATGATCACCCGGTCACCGGGGCCGACCGCCGCCCAGACCCCGTCCACCTCCACCCTGCCCTCTCCGCTCAGGATCAGATAGCGCTCGACGGTGCCGCGCACCG
Organism: uncultured Alphaproteobacteria bacterium; assembly: GCA_963847795.1. Lineage (GTDB taxonomy): Bacteria > Pseudomonadota > Alphaproteobacteria > Rhodobacterales > Rhodobacteraceae > Amaricoccus. Next base: position 322,524 of record CAWKBH010000006.1, on the reverse strand, counting down.
CGTGCAGCCGGGTCGTCACCCCCGGGGCGACGCGGGCGAGCGCCAGCGAGGCGTCGGGGCTCTGCGGCAGGTTTAGAAGCTCGGTGATGGCGCAGCGCTCGTCGGTGGGGAACTCGGCCGGGAAGGGGCCGGGGATCAGCCAGTCGGGCGGCATGGTGGGGTGTCCTTTCCGGGCCGGCGGTTCGGTTGACAGCGGCGGCGCCTGCGTGCAAGGCCTGACGAGGCCGCAGGGGTTCCGCCGCGATGACGCCCGAGCTTATCATCAGCAATGCAATCGTGGTGACCGGCGACGCCGCCGGGACGGTGATTCGGGACGGGGCGGTCGAGGTCGCGGGCGGGCGGATCACCCGGGTCGGGCCGGCCGCGCAGATCGGCGCCGGCGCGGCAGAGGTGGTGGACGGGCGCGGCATGCTGCTGATGCCGGGGCTGATCAACACCCATTGCCATGCCGCGGACAGCCTGTTCCGGGGGCTGGTCGAGGATCTGCCGCTGGAACCCTGGCTGCAGACGGTCTGGAAGGCCGAGGGGGCGATCCTGAGCCGCGACACGGTGCGGCTCGGCGCGACGCTGGGCTTCGCCGAGCTGCTGCTCGGCGGCGTCACCACGGTGATGGACATGTTCTGGCACCCGCGCGAGACCGTGGCCGCGGCGCGGGCGGTCGGGCTCCGGGTTTCGACCGGGGGCATCTTCTTCGACGGGCGCGGGATGGACGGCCGGACCGGGGAGGACCGGCTGGCCGACGCGGAGAGCTTCTTCGCCGAGTTCGCCGGAGCCGACGACGTGCTGCCGGGCAGCTTTCCGCACGGCGCCTATACCGTGGGGCCTGAGAGCCTGGGCGCGGCCAAGCGGCTGGCGGCGGAGCAGGGCGGGCTCTTCTGCACCCATGCCGCCGAGACCCGGGCCGAGCGGGCCGACATCGAGGCACGGTACGGCCGGCCGGTGATCCGGCATCTGGACCACCTGGGCCTACTCGACGCGCGCACGGTGCTGGCGCACTGCGTCTGGCTCGACGACGAGGAGATCGAGATCCTGGCGCGCACCGACGCGACCGTCGCGCACAACCCGATGTCGAACCTGAAGCTCGCCAGCGGCATCGCCCGGATCCCCGAGATGCTGGCGGCCGGGGTGCGGGTGACGCTCGGCACCGACGGCGCGATCTCGGGGAACGACCTCGACATGTGGATGGCGCTGCGGCTGGCGGCGACGCTGCATCGCGCCTCGAGCCTGACGGCGACGGCGGTGACGACGGCGCAGGCGCTGCGGATGGTGACGCTCGATGCAGCGGCGGCGCTGGGCGCGGCGGACCGGCTGGGCTCGCTGGAGCCGGGCAAGCTCGCCGACATGATCCTGATCGACCTGAAGCGGCCGCACGCGGTGCCGCTGTTCGATCCGCTGACCCATCTGGTCTTCTCCTGCGCCAAGTCCGACGTGCGGCAGGTCTTCGTCGGCGGGCGGCGGGTGGTGCGCGACGGGGTGCTGACCGGGCTGGATCTGGCCGACGTCCTGGCCGAGGTCGAGGCGCTGGTGCCGCGCATCGCCGCGAGCATCGGCGCGTGAGCCCGGACCGGCTGGAGGCCGCGCTCGCCTCGGTCGCCGCCCGGGCCGGGGCGCCGGCCGAGGTGGCGCTGATCCTCGGCTCCGGCCTGGGCGGACTGGCGGACGCGGTCGAGGAGGCGGTGGCGATCCCCTATGGCGAGATCGCCGGCTTTCCGGTCTCGACCGCGCCCGGGCATGCCGGGCGGCTGGTGATCGGCCGGCTGTTCGGTCGCCGCGTGGCGCTGATGCAGGGCCGCCTGCACCTCTACGAGGGCTGGGCCGCAGCGGAGATCGCGCTGGCGGTGCGGCTGCTCGGGCGGCTGGGGCCGCGGCTGCTGGTGGTGACCAATGCCGCCGGCGCGCTCAACCCCGAGTTCGCGCCGGGCGAGGTGATGCTGATCGAGGACCACCTGAACTTCACCGGCGCCAACCCGCTGACCGGGCCGAACGACGCGCGCATCGGCCTGCGCTTTCCCGACATGTCGCGCGCCTACGATCCGGCCCTGCGCGCGGCGGCCCGGCGGGCGGCCGAGGCGGCGGGCGTGCGCGCTGCGCTACGGGATCTATGCCGGCGTCGCCGGGCCGTCGCTGGAGACCTCGGCGGAGCGGCGGTTTCTGCGCGCGGCCGGCGCCGACGCGGTCGGCATGTCCACGGTGATCGAGGTGATCGCGGCGGTGCATGCCGGGCTGCGGGTGCTCGGCCTCTCGGCGATCACCAACGACGCCGGCGGCGGGCCGGACCAGCAGCCCGACACCATCGAGCAGGTGCTGGCCCATGCCGAGGCGGCGGGGGTGAAGATCGCGGCGCTGCTGGCGCGGCTGTTGCCGGAGCTCTGACGCGATGGCGGCGGGCAAGTCCCGGAGCGTGGCGCTGGTGGCGCTGGCCCAGGTGCTGGCGATGTGCCTCTGGTTCGTCTCCGCCGCGATCCTGCCCGAGATGATCGCCGAGGCCGGGCTGACGCCGGGGCGCGCCGCGGCGCTGTCGAGCGCGGTGCAGATCGGCTTCGTCGCCGGCGCGCTGCTGCTGGCGATCCACGGCACCGCGGACCGCTACGACCCGCGCCGGGTGCTCGCGGCCTCGGCGCTGCTCGCAGCGGCGGCGAACGCGCTGCTCCTCGCCGCGCCCACCGGCGGCGCGGTGCAGGTGCTGCTGCGCGGGCTGACCGGCGCCTGTCTGGCCGGGGTCTATCCGGTGGGGATGAAGATCGTCGTCGGCTGGGGCTTGCGCGACCGCGGCCTGCTGGTCGGGCTGCTGGTCGGCGCGATCGCGGTCGGCTCGTCGCTGCCGCACCTGCTGGCGCTTCTCGGCGGCGCCGACTGGCGCGCGACCGTTGCGGCCGCCTCGGTCCTGGCCGCGCTCGGGGCGGGGCTGTCGCTGGGGGCCGGGCTCGGGCCGCACCACGCGCCGCGCCCCCGGCTTCGATCCGGGCGCGCTGGCGCTGGCCTGGAGCAACCGGCGGGTGCGGCTCGCCTTCCTCGGCTATTTCGGCCACATGTGGGAGCTCTACGCCTTCTGGGCCTGGATCGGCGCGGCCGAGCAGGCGGCCTTCGCCGGGCCGCTGGGCAGCGGGGCGGTGGACGCCGCGCGGCTGCTGACCTTCGCGGCCATCGCGCTCGGCGGACTGATGTGCGTGCCGGCGGGATGGCTCGCCGACCGCATCGGCAAGGCGCAGGTCGCGGGCGGGGCGATGGCGATCAGCGGCAGCGCCGCGGTGGCGACCGCGCTCGCCTTCGGCGGCCCGGTCTGGCTGGCGGTGGTGCTGGTGCTGCTCTGGGGCGCGGCGGTGGTGCCGGACTCGGCCCAGTTCTCGGCGCTGGTGGCGGACGCGGTGCCGGCCGAGCGCGCCGGCAGCCTGATGACGCTGCAGACCGCGATCGGCTTCACCCTCACCTTCTTCACGGTGCAGGCGGTGCCCTCGGTGGCGGCGGCGATCGGCTGGCCGTGGACGCTGGCGGCGATGGCGCTCGGGCCGGCGGCGGGCATCGCCGCGATGCAGCGCCTCGCGCGCCTGATGGCCCTCGGCGGAAGCTCGGGCGCAGCGGTGGGATACCGCTCGCATTCCGAGTAGCCAGGCCTGAGGGCCGGGATTCCGCCCCGGAGGTGCGGGCGACGACAGGGACAACCAACCGATTCGCCAGCCCGCCTCGCCGGAGGGCCGAATCCGTCCGATCAAAGCCTTGCGGACTCTTCGCGTCATGGTAGTGAGGCCGTGGACGTGCGGTCGCGGCTGCACACTCTGCGGGCAGGCCTCGCTTACGAATCGCCCTTTTTGCCGGGTTTCTGGCCATGTCGGCGAGGTCCGCACCGGCCGGAAGTGCCCATCATTCAACCAGAGCTAGAATTATGGTTTACGCGGAGCGAATTTTACGATTTGTTAGCGGACAAGCCGCTGAATTGCGGCAACTGGAGGACGCCGCTTGAACCCACGACTCGTCGCCTGCCTGTTCGCGGCCACCCTGGTCGGCGTGTCCACCGCCGTTACGGCGCTGGCGCTGGGATGGGGGGTGATCGTGGCGCTCCTGCTCTGGAGCATGTGCGGATCGGTCACCCTGGTTCTGGCCGCGGCGATGCCGATGCTCGATCGCGCGGCCCGCCGCGCCGCCGGCGTCGGCCGCGAGCTGCCGGCGGGGGCACGCGCACGCCTGACGCCCGGTTCAGAGCACGTAGCGGCTGAGGTCCGCCGAGCGGCTGAGCTCGCCCAGGTGCTTTTCGACGAAGTCGGCATCGACGGTGACGGCGTCGCCCGGGCGGTCGGGCGCGGTGAAGCTCAGGTCCTCGAACACCCGCTCCAGCACCGTGTGCAGCCGGCGGGCGCCGATGTTCTCCACCGCCCGGTTCACCTCCGCGGCGATCCGGGCCAGCGCGGCGATGCCGTCGGCGCTGAAGTCGACCGCGACCTTCTCGGTCTGCATCAGCGCCGAATACTGGCGGGTCAGCGCGTTGTCGGTCTCGGTCAGGATGCGAACGAAGTCGGCCTCGGTCAGCGCCCTGAGCTCGACCCGGATCGGCAGCCGGCCCTGCAGCTCGGGCAGGAGGTCCGACGGCTTGGCGACCGAGAAGGCGCCGGAGGCGATGAACAGGATATGGTCGGTCTGCACCGGCCCGTGCTTGGTCGAGACCGTGGTGCCCTCGATCAGCGGCAGCAGGTCGCGCTGCACCCCTTCGCGGCTGACGTCGGCGCCGCGGGTCTCGGCGCGGGCGCAGACCTTGTCGATCTCGTCGATGAAGACGATGCCGTTCTGCTCGACGGCGTTGATCGCCTCGCGGGTCACCGTCTCCTGGTCGAGCAGCTTGTCGGCCTCCTCGGTGATCAGGAGCTCGTAGGAGGCGGCGACCGCCATGCGGCGGCGGACCTTGCGGCCGCCGCCGAAGGCCTTGCCGAAGATGTCGCCGAGGTTCAGCGCGCCCATGCCCATGCCGGGCTGGCCGGGGATCTCCATCATCGGGAACGGGCTCGAGGTGTCGGCGACCTCGAGCTCGATCTCCTTGTCGTCGAGCTCGCCGCTGCGGAGCTTCTTGCGGAACATCTCGCGGGTCTGGTCGCGCGAGCCGTCGCCGGCCAGCGCGTCGATGACGCGGTTCTCGGCGGCCTCGTGGGCGCGGGCCTTGACCCGCTCGCGCATGTCCTCGCGCACCATCACGATGGCGGCGTCGACGAGATCCCGCACGATCTGCTCGACGTCGCGGCCGACGTAGCCGACCTCGGTGAACTTGGTGGCCTCGACCTTGAGGAACGGCGCCCGGGCGAGCTTCGCCAGCCGGCGCGAGATCTCGGTCTTGCCGACGCCGGTGGGGCCGATCATCAGGATGTTCTTGGGATAGACCTCGTCGCGGATGTCGTCGGGCAGCTGCTTGCGCCGCCAGCGGTTCCTGCAGCGCCACCGCCACGGCGCGCTTGGCGTCGTTCTGGCCGATGATGAAGCGGTCGAGCTCGGAGACGATCTCGCGCGGGGTCAGGTCGGTCATCCGGTCATCCTCCTGCTCCCCGGCCGTCGAGGACTCGGCCCAAGATAGGCAGCCGCCGGCAATTCACAACTGCCCGGCCGCAAAGGATCCGGGCCGCCAGCGGCCGCTCGGCCCATCCGCGTGCGGACGCCCGTCTATGCGATTGATGTGCAGGGAGAACGGATTTTGAAATTGGCCCGATTGCAATCTTGCTGGCCAGTCTCTTGCCCTGCCGAGCCGCCTTGCGATGCACCGTGCCCGACCGCCACCTCGCGTGGCACCCGAAACCTGGCCGAGCCCGCAGCGCCGCGGCTCACTCGCTGGAGTCATGCCGCCGGGAGGTTGCGGTCCCGAAACCGGACCGCGCATGGGCTGCGGGATCTGCCGCTGCGCAGGCGGCGGATCAGGAAAACCCGCATATTTCTGTCAGTATTTCGGCCATATATTCGCCAGATTGTGCTATAAGGGATTAGCTGCGCGTCATCGCTGTTAATGAAGTGATGATGTATTTGCAAAGAAAAGTTGATTTTGGAGGATGGCACACACCTATCGGATTGAAGTCGCTCTCTCCAATCCGATTCGTGGCCAAGATGTTGTCATGATGCGGGAGCCTCTGCGGACGCAACGGCCCCTCGGGCGTTCTGAAACGCGGTTTGCGACATCGCCCTCGCTATTTGAAATGGTCCCGCTTCCGGCGGGTTCACGCAACGTATACGAGAGCCGAGCGGGAGGATGCCGATGGACATGAGCGACCTGCGGCCGGGACCCCGCGGTCCGTCGGCGGATCGTCGGCATCGACCGCTGCGTGCCCGTGCTCGACGGATCGGTGCGGCGCTACATCAACCTGGACAACGCCGCCAGCACGCCGGTGCTCGACGAGGTGCTGGGCACGGTCAACCAGTTCATGGAGTGGTACGCCTCGGTGCATCGCGGCACCGGTTTCAAGAGCCGCGTCGCCACCCGGGCCTACGAGGATGCCCGGCAGATCGTGGCGCAGTTCGTCGGCGCGAACCAACGCGATCACGTCGTCATCTTCGGCAAGAACGCCACCGAAGCCATCAACAAGCTGTCGTTTCGCCTGGCCCTTGCCCCCGACGACGTGGTGCTGGTCTCGGGGCTGGAGCACCACAGCAACGACCTGCCCTGGCGGCCGCGGGCGCATGTGGCGCACATCGCCCTCGACGCGACCGGCCGGCTGGACGCTGTCCGACCTCGACCGGTTGCTCAGCCGCCATGCCGGGCGGGTCAGGCTGGTCGCCGTGAGCGGCGGCTCCAACGTCACCGGCTACATGGCCGATGTCCACGGCCTGGCCGTGAAGGCGCACGCGGCCGGAGCGCAGATCATGGTCGATTGCGCTCAGCTCGCGCCGCACAGGCCCATCGCCATCGGCGCGCTCGACGATCCGGCGCATCTCGACTACGTGACCCTCTCGGCGCACAAGATGTACGCCCCCTTCGGCACCGGCGCCCTGATCGGCCGACGCGACACCTTCGACCGCGGCGCGCCCGAATACCGCGGTGGCGGCACCATCGACTTCGTCTCGCTCGACAGCGTCGACTGGGCCCGCACCCCCGATCGCGACGAGGCGGGATCGCCGAACGTGGTCGGCGCGGTGGCGCTGGCGGCGGCGATGCGATCGCTGCAGGCCATCGGCATGGAGCGGATCGCCCGCCACGAGGCGGCGCTCACCGCCCATGCGCTGCGGCGCCTGGCGCGCGTCGAGGGCCTGCGCATCTACGGCGACGCCGATCCGGAGCGGGCGGCCGAGCGCCTGGGCGTGATCGCCTTCAACCTCCGCGCTGCCGCACGACCTCGTCGCCGCGGTGCTCGCGACCGAGTTCGGCATCGGCGTGCGCAACGGCTGCTTCTGTGCCCACCCCTATCTCGCGCACCTGCTGGGACTGACGCAGGGCGAGCTGGCGCAGGTCGCCGCCTGCATGGCGGCCGGCGATCGCAGCGCCATTCCCGGCATGGTCCGGGTGAGCTTCGGCGCCTACAACACCCGCGAGGAGGTCGACACGCTCGCGGACGCGCTCGAGCGGATCGCCGGCGGCGGCTACCGCGGCGACTACGTCCAGGACCCGGCCAGCGGCGAGTATGCGGCGCTGGGCTGGTCGCCTCCCGACGTCCCGTTCTTCAGCGCGCGGCCGGATCGGACCGCGGCGCAGGGGACCGCGCAGGGCGTCCCGCGTTCGGTCGTCGCCGCGGTGATGAGCGCGGTGCGGCGCCGGCGGGCCTGAGCGGCTATGGCAGCGTCGCCTCCAACCGCGAAAGCATGGTCTCGGCCGGATAGCCTGCGGCCAGCAGCCGGCCGCAGGCCTTCTCGAAGAAGGACTGGTAGCCCTCGCAATATGCCGAGGCATTGTCGAATCCGTTCGCCTGTGAGAACCGGTTTTCGAGGTCGCCCCCACCGCAAATCCCGAGCCACTCGCAGGCTTGGCAGCGCGCGGCCGGGCGGCGGATCGCCCGCTCGATCTCGGCGAAGACCGGCTGCTCAAGAAATGCGCGCAAGGAGACCTGGTCGACGTGCCGCGACGGAGCCTCCCGGTACCATTCCAGCGCCGGGATGTAGGAATCGTTCACAGAGACCGTCCCATCGCTCTGCATCACGACAATCTGGTACGGCACGAAATCCGGATCCGCCGGGCGCGGAGGTTCGCGATGCGCCCGGAAATGATGCAGAAACTCGCGGATCTGCCGGACGCTCACCGTCGGATCGTCCTCTTCGAGCCAAGCGTCGTAGACCTCAGACAGGCACCTGCCGTAGCGGCGCGCGGTTTCACCGCCGGCGAAACGGTGGTCGGCATTGCGGTCGGGCAGCAGGAAGCTCATCTGCCTCACGCCCAGACCGCGCAGATACCGGTAGACGGCGCCGTAGTCGTTGCGCCAGTCGACCACCGAGATGGTCGACGGGCGTCGCACGGGGTCGTCACTGGCCCAGTCCATCAGCCGCCGCAGGTTCCGCTCGACCCGGTCGAACGTGGATCTGCCGCGAAAGTCGAGCCGGAACCGGTCGTTCGCCGTCCGGTCTCCGTCGATGCTTACCCCGATGTTGATCCGGTGCTCGGCGAGCACGTCGAGCCAGGCGTCGGTCAGGATCGTGCCGTTCGTCTGGATGATGAACCCGACGCCGATGTCCGGCTCGAGCGCCGCGCGCAGGGTTGCGCACAAGCTCGATACCGCCTGCGGGCGGATCATCATCGGCTCGCCGCCGTGTAACGAGATCAGGACATTGGGAATCCCGAGGTCGCGACAGCCCTCGGCAAGCCAACCGGCAATGCGGCGAACCGTCTCCGGCGCGACCCGTGCCGGTCGCGACAGGGGGGATGTCTCGCCCATGTTGAAGTAATAACAGTAGCTGCAATTAATGTTGCAGCGCTCGACGATCTTGAATACGACCTGCAGGGTGCCAATTCGCGGCACCCGGCTGGTCCGGACAGGTTCCATGATACTGCTCCGGGAGGAACGTCGGGGCGTTATTCGAACTTCTCGATCGACTGAGCGTAGCCGCCGCCGCCGCTCTGCCGATGTTCGCCGCCGGTGGACTGCGTGTAGTCTCCGCCGGTCTGGAAATAGTTTCCGCCCTTGCCGTGAATCCCGACACCGGGAACGTCCGGCGCCTGCGTTGGATCCAGCAGTCCATCCACGATCGCTTGTCCGATCACGTCGTTGAACTGCTTGCGAAACGCCTCGACTTTCTTGAGGTCGATGTCAGCCATGATATAGTCTCCGAATAAATGGCGAGAATGTATGCGCAAGTCTGCGCAAAGCAGATATTATTTTAGTTTCGAAGGTCGCGGCGCCGCCGCATGCCGTAATTGGCTCAGTACTTTGAGAACATATCCGATTCGGGGCCAGCCTGTCCATCGAAAGTTCGTGCACCGCCCGCAACGTCCGCACGGCGGCATCGGACCGGCGGCGGGCGCAGCCAAGGCAACTCCTCCGGAACGATCCCCGAGAAGCAAACGAGCCCGGGCACGCGCCTCCCCGCCGGGTGCGGTGTCGCGCCCGGCCCGGCTACTTCTTCAGCGCCAGCTTCGCGGAGAGCACGTCGATCCCCAGCGCCCGCCCTACCGCGGCATAGGTGAGATGCCCCGCATGCACGTTCAGCCCCGCCAGCAGGTGCGGGTCGTCCGTGCAGGCCCGCCGCCAGCCCTTGTCGGCCAGCGCCAGCAGGAACGGCATCGTCGCGTTGCCGAGCGCCAGCGTCGAGGTCCGCGCCACCGCCCCGGGCATGTTCGCCACGCAGTAGTGCATCACCCCGTCCACCTCGTAGACCGGGTCCTCGTGCGTCGTCGGCCGCGAGGTCTCGAAGCAGCCACCCTGGTCGATCGCCACGTCGACGATCGCGGCCCCGGGCTGCATCGTCGCCAGCTGCGCCCGGCTGACCAGTTTCGGCGCCGCCGCGCCCGGGATCAGTACCGCCCCGATCACCAGGTCCGCCTCGGCCACCACCGCCTCGGTCTCGGCCTTCGACGCGTGCCGGGTGCGGATCAGCCCGCCGAAGGTCTCGTCCAGGTGCCTGAGCCGCGGCAGCGACATGTCGAGCACCACCACCTCCGCCCCCATGCCGGCGGCGATCCGCGCCGCGTGCGTGCCGACCACCCCGCCGCCGATCACCGCCACCCGCGCCGGCGCCACCCCGGGCACGCCGCCCATCAGCACGCCGCGGCCGCCGTTGGCCTTCTGCAGCGTCCAGGCCCCGACCTGCGGCGCGAGCTTGCCCGCCACCTCCGACATCGGTGCCAGCAGCGGCAGCCCGCCGGCGCGGTCGGTGACGGTCTCGTAGGCGATCGCGGTGACCCCCGAGGCGAGCAGGTCGCGGGTCTGCTCCGGATCCGGCGCCAGGTGCAGGTAGGTGAAGAGGATCTGCCCCGCGCGCAGCCGCGCCCGCTCGACCGCCTGCGGCTCCTTCACCTTCACCACCAACTCGGACCGCGCGAACACCTCCTCGGCGGTGGCGGCGATCTCCGCCCCCGTCGCGGCATAGGCGGCGTCGGAGAAGCCCGAGCCGACCCCGGCCCCGGTCTCCACCAGCACCCGGTGGCCGTGGGCGATCGCCTCGCGCGCCGCGGTCGGCGTCAGGCCGACCCGGTATTCCTGGGCCTTGATCTCCCTGGGGCAGCCGATCTGCATGGCATCCTCCATCCGGCGAGCGCTGCAGCCATCCTAGCGCAGACTGCCGCCCGCCGCCGCCCGCTATTCGCGCTCGAGGTGAACGGCCCGCGCCCGCCACCCCGGCGGCCAAGGACCAGGACATCATCCCGGCTCCGCGGCGCCGAGCCCCAGACGCTCTAACGCGGCGTCGAGGGGGGCCCAGTCGTCGAGCTCCAGTCGGACCGGCAACACCAGCACGTTGGCCCGGAAGGCCGCGGGCAGGCGCGCGGCGTCCTTCTCGGTGGTAACGAGCGCCGCCCCCTTGGCCCGGGCGCCCGCGGCGAGCCGCGCCAGCAGACGGCTGTCGTAGGGCGCGTGGTCGGCGAAGCTGCGCGTCGCCACCAGCTCGGCCCCGAGCGCGCGCAGGCTCGCGAAGAACTTCTCCGGGCGGCCGATCCCGGCAAAGGCCAGCGCGCGCAGACCGCGCCAGTCCATGCCGGTCGCCAGCGGCTCGAGCGCGCCGGCGAGCCCGGGCAGCGCCGCGGCCGCCGGCCAGTCGCGGCGAAAGCGGGCCCGTGCCGCCGGCGCGCCGATCAGCAGGACCAGGTCGGCCCGCGCCAGCCCGTCCCCGACCGGCTCGCGCAGCGGGCCCGCGGGCATCACCCGGCCGTTGCCGAAGCCCAGCTCCGCGTCCACCACCACGACCGAGAGATCCTTGGCCAGCGCCGGATTCTGCAGCCCGTCGTCCATCACCACCACCGTCGCGCCGGCCGCCTCGGCGGCCCGGCCCGCGGCGGCGCGGTCACGGGCGACCCAGACCGGGGCGAAGGCCGCCAGCAGCAGCGGCTCGTCGCCGACCTCGGCCGCGGTGTGCCGGCGCTCCTCGACCTGCAGCGGACCGACGAGGCTGCCGCCGTGCCCGCGCGACACCACGCCGACCGCCTGGCCTCGCGCGCGCAGCCGCTGCACCAGCGCGATCACCGTCGGGGTCTTGCCGGTGCCGCCGGCGGTCAGATTGCCGACGCAGATCACCGGCACTCCGAGCCGCGTCGCCCCCGGCCGCCCGAGCCGCCGCCGCACCGCCCAGGTCCAGATCCACGCCGCCGGCGCCAGCAGCCGCGCCACGAGGCCCGGACGCGCCGGCGGGTTCGACCAGAAGACCGGCGCCCGCATCAGCCGCCGCCGTCGAGCAACGCGCCGATCGCCTCCAGCACGGTGTCGGTGACCTCGGCGCCCTCGCTGCAGGCGGCCCAGGCGGCGGCGGCCATCGCCGCGGCGCGGTCGGGGGCCATGGTCTCGACCAGCGCCGCGCCGAGTTCGGCCTCCGAGCGCACCATCACCGCGGCGCCCGCTTCGGCCAGCCGCCGGTAGCCGTCGGCGAAATTGCGCACGTGTGGGCCGTAGAGGATGGCGCTGCCCAGCAGCGCCGGCTCGAACGGATTGTGGCCGCCGACCTCGACCAGCGAGCCGCCGACGAAGCTGACCGCGGCGATGCGGTACCAGAGCCCCATCTCGCCCAGGGTGTCGGCGAGATAGACGTCCGTATCGGCGCCGATCGGCTCGCCCTTCGAGCGCTGCGCCACCTGCAGGCCGGCGCCGCGCAGCATCGCCGCCAGCTCGTCGCCGCGCTGCGGGTGCCGCGGCGCGAGGATCATCGCCAGCATCGGCAAGGCCCGGCGCGCGCTGACATGGGCGCCGAGCGCGATCTCCTCCTCGCCGGGGTGGGTCGAGGCGGCGAGCCAGACCGGCCGCCCGGTCAGCGCGCGGGCGATCCGGACCCGCTCGCTCTCGACGTACGGCAGCGGCGCCGCCCCCTCCTTCAGCGAGCCTTCGACCGTCAGCAGCGCCGGATCGGCGCCGAGCGCGATCAGCTGCTCCCCCGCCAGATCGTCCTGCGCCAGGATCCGCCGGAACCGCGCCAGCAGCGCCCGCGCCATCCCCGGCATGAGCTGCCAGTGCCGGAAGCTGCGGTTCGAGATCCGGGCGTTGATCAGCAGCATCGGGATGCCGCGGGCGTCTGCCTCGCAGAGCATCGCCGGCCAGAGCTCGCTCTCGGTCCAGACCGCGACGTCGGGCCGCCAGTGCTCGAGGAACCGCCGGACCCAGGGCACCACGTCCACCGGCGCGAACTGGTGCAGGCAGTTCTCCGGCAGCCGGTCGGCCAGGAACAGCGCCGAGGTCCGGGTGCCGGTGGTGACGAGGCAGGTCAGCTGCGGCCGGGCCTGGGTCAGCCGGCGCAGCATCTCCAGGAGCGACGCGGCTTCGCCCACGCTCGCGGCGTGCAGCCAGACCAGCTGCCCCTCGGGCCGCGGCAGGCCCGCCTCGCCCATCCGCTCGGGCAGCCGCGCCGCGTCCTCCTTGCCTGCCGCCTGCCGCCGTTCCAGCGCCCGCCGCGCCACGCCGGCGCCGCGCCGCGAGGCCGCGAGATAGAGCCCGAGCAGCAGCGAGCGCGGCCTGGTTTCGGTCATCTTGGCCCGCGCACCGTCGGCCTGCCGGCCTAGCGCAGCTCTTCGGTCGGTCCCCCAGCCCGCTCCTCGTCGCGCAGCCGGTGCAGGTGGGCGATGAAATAGCGGGTGTGGGCGTTGTCCACCGTCGCCTGGGCACGGGATTTCCAGGCCGCGTATGCCGTCGCGTAGTCGGGAAAGATCCCGACGATGTCGATCTCCTCGACGTTGCGGAACTCGGAGCGCTGGGGGTCGACCAGCTCGCCGCCGAACACGAGATGCAGGCGTTGCGGCATGGCGGGTCCTCCGGGCCTCGAGTGATCGTCTGCAGCTTAGCCGCAAGGCCGGCGGAATCAATGCCGCCCCCGCGAAGCGCTTCCCGGCCGGCGGTACCGCGCCGCCCTACGCCCAGGGGAATCGCACTTGAAGAATAGGGCTTTCCTTTCAGACTGATGTGGATTCTTCCGTTTGCTCCCGAAGAGAGGAGCTGACGTTGTCGCTGATGGACAGGCTTGGAGAGATCCGCGATCCGCGGCGTGGGAATGCGCAGCGGCACGAGTTGCTCGACATTCTGGGGATCGCGTTGGTGGCGTCGGTCTGCGGCGCGGAGAGTTGCGTCGACTTTGCCGAGTTTGCCGAGGACCGGGAGACGCTGCTCCGGGAATTCCTCAAGCTGGAGAATGGCTTGCCGAGCCACGACACCTTCAGCCGCATCTTCCGCCTGCTCGACCCGGCAGCCTTCGGGCAGGCCTTCGAAGCCTTCCTCGACGACCTCGGCGCCGGCGGCGACGGGGTGCTCGCCATCGACGGCAAGACGCTGCGGCGCTCGTTCGACCGGGCGGCGGGCCGCTCGGCGCTGCATGTGGTCACCGCCTTCGGCACCGGCGCGCGGATCGCCATCGCGCAAGCTGCCGTCGCCGAAGGCGGCAGCGAGATCCTCGCTGCCCGCGCCCTGCTCGGAACGCTGGCCCTGGGTGGCATGCTGGTGACCGGGGATGCGATCCACGCCCAGGCCGCCACGGCAGAGGTCGTGCGCGCGCAGGGCGGCGACGATCTCTTCGCGCTGAAGGCCAACCGCCCCGCCATGCTGCGCGAGGTCGAAGCCTTCTTCGCCGATCCACCGGCGCCGCTTGCGGCGTTCGAGACCACCGACGCCGACCACGGCCGGATCGAGACCCGCCGCCACCGGGTAACGCATGACGTGGACTGGCTTTTCTCCGACCGCCGCTATGCCGGAGAGCCACGCCTCCCCGGCCTCGCGACCCTCGCCTGCGTCGAGGCGGAACGCTGTCTCGACGGCCGTACCAGCCGATCGGTCCGCTACTATCTCTCCTCGGCGCCGCTCACTCCCGAGCGCTTCGCCCGCGCCGTCCGCGGCCACTGGGCGATCGAGAACAGCCGCCACTGGGTGCTCGACGTCAGCTTCGACGAGGACCGCGCCCGCAACCGACGCGACAACGGACCCGAGAACCTCGCCATCCTCCGCCGCCTCACCCTCAACCTCATCAACAAGGCCAGGCCGAGAATGTCCGTCAGCCGCAAACGCAAGCGAGCAGGATGGTCCGACGCCTTCGCGAGAACCATCATCGGCCAAATGCGATAGCCCTGGCCCTACGCCGGAATCCGCTTCCCTTTCCGCCCGGGATCGCCTAAGGACGCGCCGCGCGGTCTTGCACCCTTGGAGGAAGCCCGCGCGTCGAAACTCAGGAGATGCCACATGGCTGAGACACCAGTTCTCGAAGCCGTGGCGCGCGCAGGGGTCGGCAAGGGGGCCGCCCGCAGCGCACGTCGCGAAGGATTCGTACCCGGCGTGATCTACGGCGGCGGCGCCGAGCCGCAGCCGATCAGCATCCGGTTCAACACGCTGATCAAGCAGCTGAAGGCGGGGCGCTTCCTGTCGACCATGATCAACGTCAAGGTCGACGGCGCTGACAACGCCGTGATCTGCCGCAGCGTGCAGCGCGACGTGGTCAAGGACCTGCCGACCCATGTCGACTTCCTGCGCCTCAGCGAGAAGTCGCGGATCGCGCTCTACATCCCGGTCGAGTACATCAACCGCGACAAGTCCCCGGGCCTGAAGCGCGGCGGCGTGCTGACCGAGGTGCGCCCCGAGGTCGAGCTGATGGTCAACGCCAACGACATCCCGGTGAGCCTGATCGTCGACCTCACCGGCACCGAGATCAACGACACCATCCACATCTCGAACGTCGCGCTGCCCGCCGGCACCCAGCCGACGATCGCCGACCGCGACTTCGTGATCGCCAACATCCAGGCGCCCTCCGGCCTGCGCTCCGAGGAGACCGAGGCCGAGGCCGAGGAAGCGGAGGGCTGATCTCGCCGGGCAGCAGCGCCAGGTTCCCGGGGGGCTCATGAAGCTTTTCGTCGGGCTGGGCAATCCGGGGCCGGGCCATGCCGGAAACCGGCACAACATCGGCTTCATGGCCGCGGACGCCATCGCCGCAGCGCACGGCTTCGCGCCCTGGCGCGCGAAGTTTCACGGCCAGCTCGCCGAGGGCAGGCTCGGCGGGGAGAAGGTGCTGCTGCTCAAGCCCGGCACCTTCATGAACCTCTCCGGCGACGCCGTTCGCGCGGCGCTCAGTTTCTACAAGCTCGAGCCGCCCGACGTGGTGGTCTTCCACGACGAGCTCGATCTCGCCCCCGGCCGGGTCCGGGTCAAGACCGGCGGCGGGCATGCCGGCCACAACGGCCTGCGCTCGATCGACGCCCATATCGGCCCCGACTTCACCCGGGTGCGGCTCGGGATCGGCCATCCCGGCGACAAGCGGCTGGTCACCAACTACGTCCTGGGCGACTTCGCCAAGGCCGACGCCGACTGGCTCGACGACCTGCTGCGCGGCGTCGCCGAAGGCGCGCCGGCGCTCGCCGCGAACGACAGCGCCGGTTTCATGAACGCGGTCGCCCAGCACCTGCCGCCGCCGAAACCGAAGGCGCCGGCGCGGGCGCCCGCGCCCCAATCCGCCCCCGAGCCTGCGGCCACGCAAGCGCCCGAGCCCGCAGACGCGCGCAGCGTGCTGCAGAAGCTGGTGGATCGCTTCCGGTGAGCCGCGTCCGCGAGGCCTTCCGCGCCCAGGGCGAGGTCTGCACCGCGATGGGCTCGCCCTTCACCGGCCGGCTCTGCCGGCTGCTCGCCGAGCGGCTGGCGCCCGGCGACCCGGTGGCGGACCGGGTCCTCGGCTGGACCGGCGATCCGGGCGGCCGGGCCGACGCGCTGCCGCTGCGGCTGGCCGGCGCCTTGCACGGGCTGGTGATCGAGGGCCGCGACGCCGGCCTCGCCGCGGTCTACCCGCCGGACCACGAGGCGGTCTCCGACGACGCGCTCTGGGCCGCGGTCGCCGCGGCGTTCGTCGCGCACGCGGCCGCGATCCTGCGCCGGCTCGACGGCCCGCCCCAGACCAACGAGCCCCAGCGCAGCGCCGCGCTCTGCCCCGGCTTCCTGACCGTGGCCGCGCGCTTCGGGCTGCCGCTCGTGATCTCCGAGCTCGGGGCCAGCGCCGGGCTGAACCTGAGCTGGGACCGCTTCGCCTACCGCTTCGGCGCGGCGGGGTGGGGCGATCCGGCCTCACCGGTCAGGATCGAGCCCGACTGGCAGGGTCCGCCGCCGCCGCTGCCGCCGGCTCGGGTCGCCGAGCGCGCCGGCTGCGATCTGTCGCCGCCGGACCTGGCCCGCGAAGCGGACCGGTCGCGGCTGCTTTCCTTCGTCTGGGCCGACCAGGTCGCCCGCAAGGCCCGGATGGCCGCGGCGATCGAGATCGCCCGCGCCAATGCCGTCCGGGTCGAGAGGGCCGACGCGCCCGACTGGCTCGCCGCCCGGCTCGCCACGCCGCGGCCCGGCCGGGCGCACGTGGTCTATCACTCGATCTTCTGGCAATACCTGCCCGCCGAGGTCCAGGCCCGCGCCCGCGCCAGCCTCGACGCCGCCGGCGCCCGTGCCAGCCTTGCGGCACCGCTGGCCTGGCTGCGGATGGAAGGCGACGGCCAGGAACCCGGCGCGGCGATCACCCTGACCCTCTGGCCCGGCGGCGAGACCCGCCGGCTCGGCCGGGTGGACTACCACGGCGCCTGGGTCCGCTGGGCCGGCTGGGACCGGGCCTGATCCGGCTGAATGCGATCCCCGGGTGATCGGCGTGCGAACTCCGCATTCACTTCATCGATTTGTCCGTCGACAAATCGAGACGGTGATGCCCGACGCCCCGCGCCCTCCGCGCTTGCGCGCTCCGGGCGACCGGATCGCGCGGCGCGCCACCGGCGCCCCGCTGCTGCGATCCGGGGCGCATCTGCTGCCGGGGGCGTGCCCCGCGGCGTCTCACGTCAGCCGATCCCGGCGATGGCGGCGCGCAGGGCTTCCAGACCCAGGCCGGTCTGGCTCGAGGTGACGAGCAGTTCCGGGAACGCCGCGGGATGGCGGGCGAGCCCGTCGCCGACCGCGGCCAGCGTCGCCGCCAGCGCTTCTGCCCCCGGCTTGTCCGCCTTGGTCAGCACCACCTGGAAGCTGACCGCCGCGCGATCCAGCAGCCCCATGATCTCGGCGTCGACCGGCTTCAGGCCGTGGCGCGCGTCGATCAGCAGGAACGCCCGGCGCAGGGTCGGTCGGCCGGCCAGGTAGGCGCGCAGCAGCGCCTGCCAGCGCTCGACCACCGGCTTCGGCGCCTCGGCGAAGCCGTACCCGGGCAGGTCGACGAGGTAGTGCCGGGGCCCCAGAGCGAAGAAGTTGATCTCCTGGGTGCGCCCCGGCGTGTTCGAGGCGCGGGCCAGCGTCCTGCGTCCGGTCAGGGCGTTGATCAGGCTGGACTTGCCGACGTTGGAGCGGCCGGCGAAGCAGACCTCGGTGCGGTCGGCCGGCGGCAGGCCGTCCATCGCCACCACGCCCTTGACGAAGTCGCAAGCCCCGGCGAAGAGCTTTCGCCCCCGCTCCAGGGCCTCGGCATCCGGCTCGGGCGCGACGGCGAAGCCCGGCTTCACGCCGCGACCGCCAGGTCGCCGACGGCGACCCGCCCGCCCTCGATCACCTCGGCGTAGACCCCGAAGTCCCGGTGGCCCCAGCCGGCCTCCAGCCCGCCCAGCGTGTCGGCATCGCTGACCCCGGTCGCCGGATCGACCGTCGTCGCCACGCAGCGGCTGATCCGCTCGCGCACCTGCAGCACCGCGCCGCCCAGCCGGACCTCGCGGCCGACCAGGTCGAACTCGGCGAAGGGCGCGAGGCCCTGCAGCCAGACGTTGCCGCGAAACCGCTCCATCGCCAGCGGCTTGCCCAGCCGCGCGCCCAGCGCCTGCAGGCTGGCGTGGTTCAGGATCGAGATCGAGGGAAAGGCGCTGTCGGTCATCCCGACCCGCGCCCGCAGCACGAATGCCGGCCGCGCCCGCCCCGGATCCGTCAGCGCGGTCACCCAGCCGAGCAGCCGCGCCGCGTCCCTCGGGTCGTCCGGATCGACCGCGATCGGTTCCCGCCGCGGATGGCTCAACCGCACCCGCCCGGCGGCCTCGTCCACCTCGGCCCGGATCGCCATCAGCTCCGGCGACTTCGCGCCCCGGCAGAAATTCGCGCTCGGCGCCCAGTCGGCGGAGCCGGGCGCCACCCGCGCCGCCTCGTGGGCGATCGCCCAGACCCGGTCCCAGGGCATGGTCGCGCCCGCCGCCAGCGTCACCGCCGCGACCGCCTCGACGCCGTGGCCCTTGATCGGGTGGCGCCAGAGATCGCCGACGCGGGCCTGCACTAGCCCGCCTTTCGCAGCTTCTTCAGCGGCGCCAGGATGTTGCCGAGCACGTTCGGCTGCACGCCCTGGCTGCGCATGATGGTGTATTGCTGGCCGAAGGTGATGGTGTTGTTCGCCACCCAGTAGATCACCAGGCCGCTGGCGAACCGTCCGAGCATGAACATGAAGAACCACGGCATCCAGGTGAAGATCATCGCCTGGGTCTTGTCGGTGGGCGTCGGGTTCAGCTTCTGCTGCAGGTACATCGAGACGCCGAGCACGATCGGCCAGACGCCGATCGACAGGATGTGCAACGGACTGGTCACCGCCGGCGCCGCGAAGGGCAAGAGCCCGAACAGGTTCAGCACCGAGGTCGGGTCCGGCGCGCTGAGATCGCGGATCCAGCCGAAGAACGGCGCCTGCCGCAGCTCGATGGTGACGAAGATCACCTTGTAGAGCGAGAAGAAGATCGGGATCTGCAGAAAGATCGGCAGGCAGCCGGCGGCCGGGTTCACCCGCTCGCGCTTGTAGAGCGCCATGATCTCCTGCTGCTGCTTCATCCGGTCGTCGCCGACCCGCTCCTTGATCTTCTCCATCTCCGGCTGCAGCTTCTTCATCTTCGACATCGAGACGTAGGACTTGTAGGCCAGCGGGAACAGCAGCAGCTTGATGATCAGCGTCAGGCCGATGATCGCCACGCCCATGTTGCCGATCAGCTTGTGCATCTCGTGCAGCACCCGGAAGATCGGCTTGGTCAGAAAGAAGAACCAGCCCCAGTCGATCGAATCCACGAAGCGGTCGATATGCTTCTCGTCCTGGTAGGCCCGGATCGTCGCCCATTCCTTGGCCCCGGCGAAGAGATAGGTCGAGGCTTCCGAGCTGCCCCCGGCCGGCACCGTCACGGCCGGCAGCCGCGCGTCGGTCTGGTAGGTGTCGCTGGCCTCGGTGTACTTGGTGACCGCGGTGAAGGCCTGCCCGGCCGGCGGCACCAGCGTCGACATCCAGTAGTGATCGGTGAAGCCGATCCAGCCGTCGGTGTCGACCTTGATGGTCTCGGCGTTGGCGTTCTCGGCCGGGTCGAACGGCAGGGCGCGGACCTTGTCGTACTTGGTCTCCTCCAGCTGGCCGTCGTGCACCATCACCACGCCCTCGTGCAGGATGTAGAAGTTCTGCAGGTTCGAGGGCTTGCCGTGGCGGGCGATGATGCCGTAGGGCTGCAGCCGCACCTCGGCGCCGGTCTGGTTCTCGACCGACTGGGTGACGGTGAACATGTAGTTGTCGTCGACGGCGATGGTGCGGCGGAAGATCAGGCCGGCGCCGTTGTCCCATTTCAGCTTGACCGGCGTGGTCTCGGTCAGGGTCCCGCCGCTCTCCACCGTCCAGCGCGTCGACGGCCCCGGCACCGCGTCGGGCGCGAGGTTGCCCGCCGGGGCCCAGCCGTAGAGGGCGTAGTAGGCCTCCGGCGCCCCGGCCGGGGTCAGCAGGGTGACGATCGGCGAGCCCTTGTCGACCGACACCGTGTAGTCGGTCAGCTGCAGGTCGTCGATCCGCCCGCCCTCCAGCGACAGCGAGCCGGCGAGCCGGGCGGTCTTGATCGGCAGCCGCTCGGTCTTGGCCAGCGCGGCGGCACGGCTCATCGGCGCCGCCGCGGCCAGCGCCGGGGTGGCCGCGGGCGTGCCGGCGGCCGGGGTGCCGGCAGCCGGCGGCGCGGCGGTGCCGGCGCCCTGGGTCGCCGCCTCCGGCGGCTTCGACGCCGTCGCCTCGCTCGGCGGCGGGAAGGCGTTGGGGAACAGCAGCGGGCCGAGCAGGAACCAGCCGAGGATCACCAGGAAACTGAGCGCGGTCGCGAGGATCAGATTCCGGCTCTGGTCATCCATGCAGCGACTCCGGTCAGACTTCGGACAGATCTGACGGGGTTCAACAGCCGCAGGACCGAAAGGTCAAGGTGTATTCGGGTCGGCTCCGGGGGCCCCGCCGCGGCGCGCCTGACCTTGCGGATCGGCCCCGCGCGCACCCAGCCAGAGCAGGGTTTCCGCCAGCGACATCGGCCGCGCCACCAGGTATCCCTGGGCCTGGTCGCAGCCCAGGCGTTCGAGCATCGCCAGCGCCGCCTCGGTCTCGACCCCCTCCGCGAGGGTGCCGATGCCGAGCGCATGCGCCATGGCGATCATCGAGGCGGTCAGCGTCTGCTGCTCCTCGCTCACCTCGATGTCGGCGATGAAGCTCCTGTCGATCTTGATCCGGTTGACCATGAAGCGGCGCAGGTTGGCGATCGAGGCGTGGCCGGTGCCGAAGTCGTCGAGCTCGACGTGGAAGCCGGCCGAGGCGAGGCCGCGCAGGTTGCGCACCACCAGCTCGGCATCGTTCCTGATCAGCACCGTCTCCAGCACCTCGATGGCGATGCGCTCGGGGTCGATCCCGAAGCGCTCGGTCTCCCACTTGATCTTCTCGATCAGCCGCGGGTCGCCGAGCTGGGCCAGCGCGAAGTTGACGCCGACCCGCGGCACCGCGAGGCCGGCGGCGTCCCAGGCCTTCAGCGCCTCCAGCGAGCGGCTGAGCACCAGTTCGCCGATCCGCTCGGTCAGGTCGGTCTGCTCGGCGAAATCGAGGAAGGCTTCCGGTTCCAGCAGCCCGTGCAGCGGATGCTGCCAGCGGACCAGCGCCTCGAAGCCGCAGAAGGCGCCGGTCGCGACCTCGACCTGCGGCTGGAAGTGCGGCAGGATCTGGCCGGCGTCGAGGCCGCTCAGCAGCTCGGCGAACAGCGCCTCGCGGCGTTCGACCTCGAGCCGCATGCCCTCGCGGAAATAGCGCACGTTGCCGGGGCCAGCCGCCTGGGCTTCGGCCAGCGCGATCTCGGCGTTGGCCAGCGCCCGCTCGGCCTCGGGCCGGTCGTCCGACAGCAGGGTCACGCCGATGCCGCAGCTCAGCCGCCGCGCCCCGCCGCTGATCGAGAACGGCTTGCCGAGCGCGGCCTGCACCCGGGCGGCGATCATCGCCGCGTCGTTGGCATCGTCGAGCGCGCTCGCGACCACGACGAAGTCGTCCTGGCCGAGATAGGCGGCGAAGTCGCCGGCGCGCATCGCCTTGCGGATCCGCCGCGCCGCGATCCGCAGCACCTCGTCGCAGCTCCGCGCCCCGAGGGCCTCGCGCAGCACCATGAAGCGGTCGAGGTCGACCCGGAGCACCGCGGTCTGGCCCGCCTCCCGGTCGGTGGCGCCGGCCAGCCGGGCCAGGTAGGCCTGGAAATAGGCGGCGTTCGGCATCCCGGTCAGCGGGTCGTGCAGCATCCGGAAGCGGTTCTCGCGATGCTCCTCCGCGGTCCGCGCCATCCAGGCGTCGATCCGGCGCCGCGTCGGCTGCAGCACGGCGCCGAACAGCAGCAGGCCGGCGAGGACGTGCAGGATCAGCGAGCCGAGCAGGACCCAGCGGCCGTCCAGCCGGGCGTCGTCGGCGGCGCTGCGGCTGCGGGTTGCGATCAGGTCGAGCTGCGGCAGCAGCCGGCCCTCGAGGCGCGCCTGCAGCTCCGCCGCGGAGGCGCCCGCCGGCCCGCCGGCCGCGAGCGCCCGGGCCGCCTCTGCGAGCTCGCCGAGCGCGCCCTTGTCCGCGGTCCGCGGGTCGGTCATGCCCGGGGTCAGCGCCAGCCGGCGCTCCTCCAGCGCCATCAGCCGGTCGAGGTCCCAGCTGAGCCTGGTCGCGGCGGTGCGATCCGCATCGCCCTCGGGCAGGGTCGCGAGCCGGTCGAGCGCGACCAGCACCTCGCGCGCCGCCGCCGCCTCGCCGGCGGCCAGCATCGCCAGCTCGGACCCGCGGGCCTGCCGGGCCTGGGCGCGGTCGAGCACCGCGTGCGCGGCGATCACGATCCCCAGCCCGGCGCAGAGCAAAAGCGCGGTCGCCCGCGCGAAGAGGCGGTCCGGTGCGGCACTGGACGAGGCGTGAGGCTCGCTGTTCATGGCGCGCCACGCTAGCCGCGGCGGCCTCAGCAATGGTTAAGTCGCGCGGATCCGCCGCCGCGATCTCCCCGGCATTCGAGACGAAGTTTTCCGCAATCCGCCGCAGATCCACCCCGCCGCACGCACCGCCCACATCCGCGCTGCCCCCAAGGTTTTCATACTGGCTTGAAATCTATCGGGCAGGAATTCGGGGCCCCGCGGCCAGAGCCGCGGGGAGAACCGACTCTGCGGCCAAAGGGCCGCGCAATGTTCTTGCTTGTTCGGAAAACGCCGGCCTCAGAGGTTCCGGAAATCGAACAGCGCGGGGTCGAGCAGGTGGCTGGGGTTCACCCGGGTCAGCGCCCGGAACAGCATCTGCCGGCGGCCGGGGCTCCGGACTTCCCAGTCGTCGACCATGCGCTTGATCTGCCGGCGCTGCAGCCCGTCCTGGCTGCCGCAGAGGTCGCAGGGGATGATCGGGTAGCCCATCGCCCGGGCGAAGCGCTCGCAGTCCGCTTCGGCCACGTGGGCCAGCGGCCGCAGCACCTCGACGTCGCCGGCGTCGTTCATGAGCTTCGGCGGCATCGCCGCCAGCTTGCCGCCGAAGAAGAGGTTCAGCAGGAAGGTCTCGATGACGTCGTCGCGATGATGCCCGAGCACGATCGCGGCGCAGCCCTCCTCGCGGGCGATGCGATAGAGATGGCCGCGGCGCAGCCGCGAGCAGAGCGCGCAATAGGTCTTGGTCGCCGGCACCTTTTCCACCACCAGCGAATAGGTGTCGCGGTACTCGATCCGGTGCGGCACGCCCATCCGGGCCAGGAACTCCGGCAGCACCGTTGCCGGGAACCCCGGCTGGCCCTGGTCGAGGTTGCAGGCCAGCAGATCGATCGGCAGCAGCCCGCGCCATTTGAGCTCGATCAGCGCCGCCAGCAGGGTATAGCTGTCCTTGCCGCCCGAGAGGCAGACCAGCCAGCGCGCGCCCTCCCTGGCCATGCCATAGGTCTCGATCGCCTCGCGGGTCAGCCGGACGATCCGCTTGCGCAGCTTGCGGAACTCGGTGCTGTCGGGCGCGCCGGAGAACAGCGGATGAATATCGTCGTTCTGGTCGAGCATCGCCGATCCATAGCCGCCGCCGCGGCGCACCACAATGCGCTGCCGGATCCCGGCCGCCCGTCAACCCTCGATCCCGCGCATACACCTTGTGCATGGATTGTGCATGCGCCGTGCATGCCAGCAACTCGCATTCCTAAGTCTTTCCAGACAGTTACTCTTCCGGCACGTTGTCGATGCCCGAACTGCCCCAGGGATGGCACCGCGCGATCCGTCTGAGCGCCAGCCAGCCGCCCCGGACGGCGCCGTGCCGCTCCAGCGCCTCCAGCGCATAGGCCGAGCAGGTCGGCTGGAACCGGCAGCCGTGCCCCACCCAGGGCGAGAGCACCAGCCGGTAGCCCCGCACCGGCAGCGCCAGCAGCCGCGCCGCCGGACTCATTCCCGGTCCTCGAACGGGTCCGCCGGCGCGTCCTGCGGCCGCCAGCCGAACAGCTCCCAGGTCCGCGCCATGTGCTCGGGCAACGGCGCCGTCAGCGTCAGCCGCTCGCCGGTCACCGGGTGGGTCAGGCTGATCGAGCGGGCGTGCAGGTGCAGCTTGCGGCTGATCCCGCCGCCGAGCTGCGCCCCCCAGCCCTGGCCCAGGTTCTCCTGGCCGCTGCCGCCGTATTTCCCATCTCCGACAATGGGATGGCCGATCGCCGCCATATGCGCCCGCAGCTGGTGGGTTCGCCCGGTCACCGGGCGCAGCGCCACCCAGGCCGCCCGGCTGGCCGCCGCCTCGATCACCGCGTAGTCGGTGGTCGCCCGCTTCGCGCCCTCGGTGGCAGCGATCCGTTCCGGCGGCACGACCAGCATCTTCTCGCCCTCGCCGCCGGCGCCGTGCCCCGCCGCCTTGACCAGCCCGTAGCGGATCGTGCCCAGGCGCGGCGAGGGCGCCCCGGCCACCGCCGCCCAGTAGATCTTGGACGTGGTCCGGACCTGGAAGGCCCGCGCCAGCCCCGCCGCCGCCCGCACGCTGCGGGCGAGCAACAGCACCCCCGAGGTATCCCGGTCCAGTCGGTGCACCAGCCGCGGCTTGTCCGGCCGCTCGAAGCGCAGCGCCTCGGCCAGCCCGTCCACATGCCGCCGCTGCCCCGAGCCGCCCTGCACCGCCAATCCGGGCGGCTTGTTCAGCGCGATCACGTCGTCATCGCGCCAGATCACGCAGCCCCGGATCATCGCCGCCTCCGCCTCACTGATCGCCGGCTCCGCGGCCGCGGCCGGCGGCGTCTCGTCGGGGATCGGCGGCAGGCGCACGACCTGACCGGGCTCCAGCCGGGTCGCCGGCCGGACCCGGCCGCCGTCGACCCGGATCTCGCCCTTGCGGCACATGCGCTCGATCCGTCCCTGCGCCACCTGCGGATAACGCCGGCGCAACCACCGGTCGAGCCGCTGGTCGGCCTCCTCGGCGTCGACGGTGATCCGGCTGACGCCGCTCATGGCCTGGCCGGCCGCCGGAGTTCCATCCTCGGGCAATTGAAATCGCTGCGGCTTGTCGCGGTCACAATGGACCTCTAAGGCCCCGCGTCCGGTGGAATGTCAAGCCGCTGGAAGGCCGGCGGGCCCGTGTCAGACCGACAAGGCACCGACGCCGGGAACCGCCGCGCGCATCGCCGCCGCCGGGCGCCTCCAGTCGGGAATGAACTGCAGGTTCGCCGCCCGGCCGACGGTGTCCGCCGCCGGTCCGGCGAGATCGAAACCGCTGACGGTCCAGCCCGCATGCCGACGAACCGCAAGCCGCCGGAACGCGGCAATGCGGATCGAACCGTGGCGTGGATCGGCCAGGATGCGGGCCGCGAGCGCCTGGACGACCTCGCAGCGGCCTTCGATGGCCTCCACGAAGCGGCCATCCTGCAGACGCAACTCGCCGCTGAGGCCCATTCGGGTATTGAAGCTCCAGGACTGGCGTGCGAGCCTCAGGAACACGGCGGCCGGGAGATCCGGCGCCACCTGCGACACAAAGCAAAACTCCACCAGGTCATCGTCGCCGTCTGGCCCGTACATTTCTTCCCCGCCGATCGATTTGTTGTTTTCCATCAAACCAAAACGATACGCGAAGTCAACGGCGCACGTAACAAAATCGTCATGCGAGCAGCTTGTTTTTACGGCCAAACGGACTAAAGCCGGCGCGACAGGCTCCAGATGAAGTCTTCCGGGCGCACCGGACCGCCGGAACGGGGCAAGGAGCGGGGCAAGGAACCGAAACTCCAGTTCTCAAAGCGCCGGTTCGCGACCGCCTCCTCACGCAGGATTCGGAGGTCAGCGTGGCGCCGGTCGGTGATGATCCTCTCCATGCGCTGGAACACCCGCTGCTGCGGGCCCTCGAGCACGCCGTAGAACGATCCGCCCTGGTGCAGCAGCAGCCCGGTCAGCCCCGCTGATTCGTTGCGCGCGCGCGAGACGGCAGCAATGGCCTCCAGATCCGCTGGCGTCAGTGCGGGCGCCGCCGAACTGACATAGACCAACTGCAGCACGCTACGCTCATGCTTCTTATCGGCTGCGACGATTGTATCCGTTCCCTGTCTCGGCCCTTCGGGACGGCCTCGGGGCGGCTGGGGCCACTCGGACCCCGACTACTCTTTCCTAGCGCGCTCGGCAGCAAATGACAAAAGTCTTTCGCGGAGCTCGTGTTCGAAACCGCGGCCTCCGGGATCGTAGAAGCGTTCGCGCTCCATGCCCGGCGGAAAGTAGTCCTGGCCGGAGAAGCCCGATTCGGTGTCGTGATCGTAGACGTAACCCGCGCCGAACCCCTCCGATTTCATCCAGCGGGTCGGCGCGTTCAGGATGTGCTTGGGCGGCGTCAGCGAGCCGGTGCGCTCGGCGGCGGCGAGCGCACCGGCGAAGGCGCGGTAGGCCGCGTTCGACTTCGGGGCGAGGGCGAGGTAGATCACCGCCTCGGCCAGGGCGAGCTCGCCTTCCGGCGAGCCCAGCCGCTCGTAGGTCGCCCAGGCGTCGAGGCAGAGGCGCTGCGCGGCCGGGTCGGCGAGGCCGATGTCCTCGACCGCCATGCGGGTGATCCGGCGGGCGAGATAGCGCGGATCCTCGCCGCCCTTCAGCATCCGGGCCAGCCAGTAGAGCGCGGCGTCGGGGTCGGAGCCGCGCACCGACTTGTGCAGCGCGGAGATCAGGTTGTAGTGGCTGTCGCCCGACTTGTCGAACAGCGCCGCGCGGCGGGTCAGGCGCTGCGCCAGCTGCGCGGCATCGAGCGACGGGCCGCGGTCGCCGGCGATCTGCTCGACGAGGTTGAAGATCGCGCGGCCGTCGCCGTCGGCCATCTCGATCAGCGCGCGGCGCGCCTCCGGGGTCAGCGGCAACGGGCGAGCGAGATCGGCCTCCGCCCGCTCCAGCAGCCGCTCGAGGTCCGCCGCGCCGAGCCGGCGGAGGGTCAGGACCCGGGCGCGCGACAGCAGCGCGGAGTTGAGCTCGAAGGAAGGGTTCTCGGTGGTGGCCCCGACCAGCACGATGGTGCCGTCCTCCATCAGCGGCAGGAAGGCGTCCTGCTGGGCCTTGTTGAAGCGGTGGATCTCGTCGACGAAGAGCAGGGTGCCGCGGCCGTTGGTCCGGCGCAGGCGCGCGGCCTCGAAGATCTTCTTGAGATCGGCGACGCCGGTGAAGATGGCGCTGATCTGGACGAAGGCGAGGTCGGTGGCGTCGGCGAGCAGCCGGGCGATCGTGGTCTTGCCGACGCCGGGCGGACCCCAGAACACGATGGAGCCGAGCTTGCCCTCGGCGAGCATCCGGCCGAGCGGGCCGTCTGGCCCGAGCAGGTGGTCCTGGCCGACCACCTCTTCCAGCCGGCCTGGCCGCAGGCGGTCCGCGAGCGGGCGCGGCGCCCCCGGCGCGGCGGCTGCCGCGGCATCGCTGGGGTTGGGATCGAAGAGGTCGGCCATAGAGGGACATTACCGCGGGGCGGGGGCCGGCGCACGCACCGAGTCGCAGGCATGCCCCACCGGTGAACCCGTTGATATCTAGGAAAGCTCCCGCCGGCGCTAACCGGGCGCTGGTCCAAGTCAACCGGCCCTGGCGGGCAGTTCCCGAGACGGGCGCTACTCGGCGGCGGCGGCTTCCTCGGCGGCGACGCGGGCCTTGTCGCCGGCGCCCTTGGCGGTCGGGTCGCGGTCGACCAGCTCGATGATCGCCATCGGCGCCATGTCGCCGTAACGGAAGCCGGCCTTGAGCACGCGGGAATAGCCGCCCTGGCGCTCCTTGTAGCGGGGCCCGAGGGTGGCGAACAGCTTGGCGACCGCGCCGTCCTGCTTCAGCTCGGAGGCGGCGAGCCGGCGGGCGTGCAGATCGCCGCGCTTGCCCAGCGTGATCAGCTTGTCGATGATCCGCTTCATCTCCTTCGCCTTGGGCAGGGTGGTCTTGATCTGCTCGTGCTCGATCAGGCTCGAGGCCATGTTGGCGAACATCGCCTTGCGGTGCTCGTGGGTGCGGTTGAGCTTGCGGTAGCCGCTTCCGTGGCGCATTGCTTCAGTCCTTTATGCTTTGTCCGGCGGTCCCTCGCGCGGGCCGCGCTCCTTGGGGCAGGATTGCCCATATCCGGGGGAGCCCTAAGGCTCCCCGCAATGTCAGAACTGGTCCTCGTACTTCTTGGCCAGGTCCTCGATGTTCTCCGGCGGCCAGTCCACGATCTCCATGCCGAGGTGCAGGCCCATGCCGGTCAGCACCTC
The DNA here is from genome assembly GCA_963847795.1 of uncultured Alphaproteobacteria bacterium. Taxonomy (GTDB): domain Bacteria; phylum Pseudomonadota; class Alphaproteobacteria; order Rhodobacterales; family Rhodobacteraceae; genus Amaricoccus. Next base: position 294,098 of record CAWKBH010000006.1, on the reverse strand, counting down.
CTTGATCTCGTTCAGCGACTTGCGGCCGAAGTTGGGCGTCCGCAGCATCTCCGCCTCGGTCTTCTGGATCAGGTCGCCGATGTAGACGATGTTGTCGTTCTTCAGGCAGTTGGCCGAGCGCACCGAGAGCTCGAGCTCGTCGACCTTCTTCAGGAGCAGCGGGTTAAACTCGAGGTCTTCCTGCTCGTCTGAGCGCACGCCCGAGCTCGGCTCCTCAAAGTTCACGAACACCGAGAGCTGGTCCTGCAGGATACGCGCGGCATAGGCGATCGCGTCCTCGGGTTTCACCGAGCCGTCGGTCTCGAGCTGCAGCGTCAGCTTGTCGTAGTCGAGCACCTGGCCCTCGCGGGTCGGCTCGACCTTGTAGCTGACCTTCTTGATCGGCGAGAACAGCGCATCGACCGAGATCAGGCCGATCGGCGCGTCCTCGGGGCGGTTCTTGTCGGCGGGGACGTAGCCTTTGCCCTGCTCGACGGTCAGCTCCATGTAGACCGAGGCGCCGTCGTCGAGGTGCAGCAGCACGTGGTCGCGGTTGAGGATCTCGATGCCGTTGGTCGTCGAGATGTCGCCCGCGGTGACCACGCCGGGGCCGGTGGCGCGGATCTCGAGACGCTTCGGCCCTTCGACCTCCATCTTCACCGCGACGCCCTTGAGGTTCAGCACGATATCGGTGACGTCTTCGCGGACGCCGGGCACGGAGGAGAACTCGTGCAGCACGCCGTCGATCTGCACCGAGGTGATCGCCGCGCCCTGGAGCGAGCTGAGCAGCACCCGGCGCAACGCGTTGCCGAGCGTCAGGCCGAAGCCGCGCTCCAGCGGCTCGGCGACGGCGGTGGCCTGGCGGTGCGGGTCGGCGCCGGTCTTGATCTCAAGCGCCGTCGGCCGGATCAGCTCCTGCCAGTTCTTGTGGATCATCATCATTGGCCCTCCATTCCTGTCCGCCGGCTGATCCCGCTGGCCGGCGAACGCCCGAGGTAGATCGAATAAATCGGCCGCCTGCCCTCGAGGACCGGCGACCAGGCTATCCATGTCGGTCAGACGCGCCGGCGCTTGGGCGGACGGCAGCCGTTGTGGGCGATCGGCGTCACGTCGCGGATCGCGGTAATCTGGAAGCCCACGGCGCCGAGGGCGCGCAGCGCGCTCTCGCGGCCGGAGCCGGGACCCTGCACCTCGACCTCGAGCGTGCGCACGCCGTGCTCCTGCGCCTTCTTGCCGGCGTCCTCGGCTGCCATCTGGGCGGCGTAAGGCGTCGACTTGCGCGAGCCCTTGAAGCCCATGGTGCCGGCGGAGGACCAGGCGATCGCGTTGCCCTGGGCGTCGGCGATCAGGATCTTGGTGTTGTTGAAGCTGGCGTTGACGTGGCAGACGCCGGTCGAGATGTTCTTGCGCTCCTTGCGCTTAACGCGCGCCTTCTCGCGGGCCATCGTTGGTCTCCTTACTTCTTCTTGCCGGCGATGGCCTTGGCGGGGCCTTTGCGCGTGCGGGCGTTGGTGTGGGTCCGCTGGCCGCGCACCGGCAGGCCACGGCGGTGGCGCAGGCCGCGGTAGCAGCCGAGGTCCATCAGCCGCTTGATGTTCATCTGGGTCTCGCGGCGCAGGTCGCCCTCGACGGTCAGGTTGGCGTCGATGTATTCGCGGATCTTCAGCACCTCGGCGTCGGTCAGGTCGTTGACGCGGCGGTTCTCGGCGATACCGAGCGACTGGGTCATCTCCTGCGCCCTGGTGCGGCCGATGCCGTGGATGTAGGTGAGCGCGATCTCGACGCGCTTGTTGGTAGGAATGTTTACGCCAGCTATGCGCGCCAAGGTCTTGCTCCGTTCATCCGGGCCTGCCCCGAGACCCCCGTCCAAAAGCCATAGCCCGCCGATGCGTTCGGCAGGCTTCCGAAACCCATGTCCCTGGGTCCGAGCATCCCGCGTCCCCCCGAGTTTAAATGCGCAAGGGACGACTCTCCGTGAAGAGAAGCGCGGAGTATAGGAATGCGCCCGGTGGGGTCAAGGGCGGAAGCGTCGATTTTCAAAGGCCGAGCAGGGTTTTGATCTCGCCGGATATCGTGTCGATCGCGTCGAGGCCGTTGACCGAGCGGAGCTTGCCCTTGGCATGGTAGTAGCCGATCAGCGGGGCGGTCTGGCGGTAGTACGCCATCAGCCGCACCCGCACCGCCTCGGCGTTGTCGTCGGCGCGGCGCACGAAATCGCCGCCGCCGCACTTGTCGCAGACCCCGGCCTGCGCGGGGGGCTTGCTGGTGTCGTGATAGACCTCGCCGCAGGTCCCGCAGGTGAAGCGCCCGGCGATGCGCTGCACCAGCTCCTCGTCCTCGACGCGCATCTCGATCACCGCATCGAGGAACTTGCCCTTGGCCGCCATCAGCGCCTCCAGCGCGTCGGCCTGGGCCAGGGTGCGCGGGAAGCCGTCGAAGATCAGGCCGTGCCTGCCGGCGTCGCCGTCGAGCTGCTCGGCGATCAGGCCTATCACGATGTCGTCGGTGACCAGGTCGCCGCGGGCCATGACCTCGGCGACCCGCTTGCCCATCTCGGTTCCGGAGGACTTTGCCGCCCGCAGCATGTCGCCGGTGGAAAGCTGCACCAGCCCGTGGCCGTCGACCAGCAGGCGCGCCTGGGTCCCCTTGCCCGCTCCTGGCGGGCCCAGCAGAATGATGTTCATCGCCTCGGTTTACCCCGTCCCTTGCCGCGCAGGCGTGATTTTTCGATCAGCCCCTCGTATTGATGCGCGAGCATGTGGGACTGGATCTGCGTGATGGTGTCCATTGTTACGGACACCACGATCAGAAGGGAAGTGCCGCCGAAGTAGAACGGGATGGAAAGCTTGGAGATCAGCACCTCGGGCAGCAGGCAGACCGCAGCGAGGTAGCCCGAGCCCACCACCAGGATGCGGGTGACCACGTAGTCGAGGTACTCGATGGTCTTCTGCCCCGGCCGGATGCCAGGGATGAAGCCGCCCTGCTTCTTGAGGTTGTCGGCGACGTCGTCGGACTTGAAGGCGACGTTGGCGGTGTAGAAGTAGGTGAAGAACACCACCAGGAGGCCGAAGAACAGCATGTGCAGCGGCTGGCCGCGGCCCATGTAGGCGGCGATGTAGCTCATTATTCCGGACGTGAAACCCGTGCTGGATCCGGAGAAGGTGGTGATGGTCGCCGGCAGCAGCAGGAGCGACGAGGCGAAGACCGCCGGGATCACGCCGGCGGGGTTGACCTTGACCGGCAGGTTCGAGCTCTCGCCGCCGTAGATCTTCAGACCGACCTGGCGCTTGGGATACTGGATATGGATCTTGCGCAGCGCGCGCTCCATGAAGACTACGAAGCCGACCACGAGCACCACCATGATCAGCACGCCGATGATCACCGCTGGGCTGATCGCCCCGGTCCGCCCTTGGGTAAAGAAGCGGGCGAGCGCGCCGGGCATCTGGGCGACGATGCCGGTGAAGATAATGAGCGAGATGCCGTTTCCGATGCCGCGCGAGGTGATCTGCTCGCCGAGCCACATCAGAAACATCGTGCCGCCGACCAGGGTGACGATGACGCCAAGGCGGAAGAACCAGCCGGGATCGTGGGCCATGTTCTCGGCCTCGATGCCGATCGCGAGGCCGTAGGCCTGGAAGCTCGCCAGGAACACGGTGCCGTAGCGGGTATACTGGTTGATCTTCTTGCGGCCGGATTCGCCTTCCTTCTTCAGGGCGGCGAGGCTCGGGACCATCGAGGACAGCAGCTGGACGATGATCGAGGACGAGATGTAGGGCATGATGCCCAGCGAGAAGATCGCCATCCGCCCCACGGCGCCGCCGGTGAACATGTTGAGCATGCCGCCGAGGCCGGCGCTCTGCTGCTCGAAGAACTGCTGCAGCCGCACCGCGTCGACGCCGGGCACCGGGATGTAGGTGCCGATGCGGTAGACGATCAGCAGGCCCAGCGCGAAGAGGATGCGGCTCTGAAGGTCCTTGGCCTTGCCGAAGGTGCTCCAGCTGAGGTTGGCCGCCATCTGTTCAGCTGCCGATGCCATCTAGGCCCTCCAATAACCTGCGCCGCCGGGCCCCGTCGGGCACGGCGGCGCGAATTCCCGTCTGACTTAAGCCCGCGGACGGGCGGCGACAAGGCTCAATCCGCCGCCGCCTCGGCCTGAACCGGTGCCGTCAGCGTGATGGTCCCGCCGGCCTTCTCGACCGCCTCGATGGCCGACTTCGACGCGCCGGCGATGCTCATTGTGACCTTCGCGGTCAGCGCGCCCTTGCCGAGCAGCCGGACGCCGTCGAGCTTGCGGCGCACGAGGCCGCTGGCCACCAGCGCGTCCTCGGTGATCTCGGCCGCGGCGTCGATCTTGCCGGCGTCGATGAACTTCTGCAGCAGGCCGAGGTTGATCACCGCGAAGGACTTGGCGTGGATGTTGGTGAAGCCGCGCTTGGGCAGGCGCATGTAGAGCGGCATCTGGCCGCCTTCGTAGGCGTTCAGCGCCACGCCCGAGCGGGACTTCTGGCCCTTGATGCCGCGGCCGGCGGTCTTGCCCTTGCCCGATCCGGGGCCGCGGGCGACGCGCTTCTTCCTGCGGGCGGCGCCGGGATTGTCGTGCAGTTCGTGCAGTTTCATGACGCTGACTCCTCTGGCCGGATACGGGAGCGGAGCGTCACGGGCCCCCGACCACGGCGTGAACTAAAGACCGCGGCGGGACGCGCCCGCCGCGGCAAGGTGGAAGCGCTTAGCCGCGCTCCTCCACGATTTTCGCGAGATGCGGGATCGCCGCGACCATGCCCCGGATCGAGGGGGTATCGGGCAGCTCCCGGGTCTTGTGCATCTTGTTCAGGCCGAGGCCGACCAGGGTGGCGCGCTGGACGGCCGGGCGGCGGATCGGCGAGCCGATCTGCTTGACGACGATGGTCTTGGCCATGCTCAGGCCTCCGCCACGGCTTCGGCCGGAGCATCCGGGCCCTTGGGCAGGATGTCGGCGACCTTCTTGCCCCGGCGTTGGGCGACGAGCCGCGGGCTCGTCTCCTGCTGCAGTCCGTCGATGGTGGCGCGGATCATGTTGTACGGGTTCTGCGACCCCAGCGACTTCGCCACCACGTCGTGCACGCCGAGCATCTCGAAGACCGCGCGCATCGGGCCGCCGGCGATGATGCCGGTGCCGGCGGGCGCGGAGCGCATCACCACCTTGCCGGCGCCGTGGCGGCCGTTGATGTCGTGGTGCAGCGTCCGACCCTCGCGCAATGGGATGCGGACCATCTGTCGCTTGGCCTGCTCGGTCGCCTTGCGGATCGCCTCGGGCACCTCGCGGGCCTTGCCCTTGCCATAACCGACGCGGCCCTTCTGGTCGCCGACGACGACGAGCGCCGCGAAGCCGAAGCGCTTGCCGCCCTTGACCGTCTTGGAAACGCGGTTAATCGCGACCAGGCGATCCTGGAACTCCGGGTTCTCGTCGCGGTCGCGACGATCCCGGCCGCCGCCTCTCGGTTCTCTTGCCATGTCTCTAACCCCTAGAACTTCAGGCCGCCCTCGCGGGCGGCATCCGCAAGGGCCTTGACCTTGCCGTGGAAAAGAAAGCCGCCGCGGTCGAAGTAGACTTCCTCGACGCCCGCGGCCTTGGCCCGCGCGGCGATCTCGGCACCGACCTTGGCCGCCGCTTCCTTGTTGTTCTTGCCCTTGAACCCCAGCCCCGCCTCCAGTGTCGAGGCGGCGGCGAGGGTCCGGCCCTGCGCATCGTCGATCACCTGGACCGAAAGGTTCTTCGAGGACCGATGCACGCTGAGGCGCGGACGGCCGTTGGCCATCGCCCTGAGCTTGTTCCGGACGCGCAGGCGGCGCTTCTGGAACAGGTCGCGTTTGCTGTTCGCCATGGGTTGCGCTCCTACTTCTTCTTGCCTTCCTTGCGGAAGATGAACTCGTCCTTGTACCTGATGCCCTTGCCCTTGTAGGGCTCGGGTTTGCGCCACTCGCGGATATTGGCCGCCACCTGGCCCACCACCTGCTGGTCGATGCCCTCGACCACGATCTCGGTGGGCTTCGGCGTCGTCACCGTCACCCCCTCGGGGATCGGGAAATCGATGTCGTGGCTGTAGCCGAGCGACAGCTTCAGGATCCGGCCCTGCGCTGCGGCCCGGTAGCCGACGCCGGTGATCTCCATTTCCCTGCGGAAGCCGGTGGTGACGCCGGCGACCAGATTCGCAACTTGGGTACGCGACATCCCCCACTGCTGGCGGGCGCGCTTGGAGGTGCCGCGCGGGGTCACCGTCACCGCGCCGTCCTCGAGCGCAAGGGTCACGTCGTCGGTCGCGGTGAAGGCACGGTTGCCTTTCGGCCCCTTCACCTCCACGGTCTGCCCCGAGACGGTGGCGGTCACGCCCCCCGGCAGGTCGACCGGCCTCTTGCCAATGCGAGACATCTGCCCCTCCTCAGAACACGGTGCACAGGACCTCACCGCCGACATTGGCGGTGCGGGCCTGGGCATCGGACATCACGCCCTTGGGCGTGGAGACTATGGCGACGCCGAGGCCCTGGCGGACCTGCGGGATCTCCTTGACGCCGGAATAGACCCGGCGGCCGGGGGTGGAGACGCGGCGCAACTCGCGGATCACCGGGGCGCCGTCGAAATACTTAAGCGAGATCTCGAGTTCCGGATGCCCGGCCTCGGTGACCTCGGAGAAGCCGCGGATGTAGCCCTCGGCCTGCAGCACCTCGAGCACCCAGCGGCGGATCTTCGAGGACGGGGTGCGGACGGTGGACTTGCCGCGCATCGAGGCGTTGCGGATGCGGGTGAGCATGTCACCCAGGGGATCGTTCATCGACATATCTCGGCTCCCCTCACCAGCTCGACTTGACCATGCCCGGGATCTGGCCCTTGGAGGCGAGATCGCGGAGCGCGATGCGCGACATGCGCAGCTTGCGGTAGTAGGACCGCGGCCGCCCGGTCACCAGGCAGCGGTTGTGCAGCCGGGTCGCCGACGAATTGCGCGGCAGCTCGGCGAGCTTCAGGCGCGCCTTGAAGCGCTCCTCCATCGACAGGCTGTCGTTCTTTGCAATGTCCTTCAGCGCGGCGCGGCGGGCGGCGTACTTCGCCACCAGGGCCTCGCGCCGCTTCTGGCGTTCGATCATGCTGGTCTTTGCCATGTTCTCTCTCTCCGCGCTCAGGCCGTGAAGGGCAGGTTGAAGTGTTTCAACAGCGCCTTCGCCTCGGCGTCGGTCTTGGCCGTGGTGCAGATGACGATGTCCATGCCCCAGACCTGCTCGATCTTGTCGAAGTTGACCTCGGGGAAGACGATGTGCTCCTTGAGGCCCAGCGCGTAGTTGCCGCGGCCGTCGAAGCTCTTGGGGTTGGAGCCGCGGAAGTCGCGGACCCGCGGCATCGCCACGGTCACCAGCCGGTCGAGAAACTCGTACATCTTGTCGCGGCGCAGGGTCACCTTGACGCCGAGCGGCATCTCCTCGCGGACCTTGAAGCCGGCGATCGACTTCTTGGCCTTGGTGATGACCGGTTTCTGGCCGGCGATGGTCGCCAGATCCTCGGCAGCGGCGCGCACCTTCTTGGTGTCGGAGACCGCCTCGCCGACCCCCATGTTCAGCACGATCTTGTCGAGCCGAGGGATCTGCATGTCGTTCTTGTAGCCGAACTCTTCCTTGAGCGCGGCGCGGATCTTGTCCTTGTACTGCGCGCGCAGGCGGGGCGTGTAGTCAGCCATTGATCGTCTCCCCCGACTTCTTGGCGTAGCGGACCTTCTCCCCGTTCTCGATGCGGAAGCCGACGCGGGTGGCCTCGCCGGTCTTGGGATCGACCAGCGCCAGGTTGGAGAGCTCGATCGGCATCTCCCTGGCGATACGGCCGCCCTGGCTGGACTGGGTCTGCTTGGTATGACGGATCGCCACGTTCACGCCGCCGACGATCGCCTTGTTGTCCTTGGGCATCACCCGGGTAATGTCACCCTTCTTGCCCTTGTCCTTGCCGGCGAGCACCACGACCTTGTCGCCCTTTTTCAGCTTCGCGGCCATCAGAGCACCTCCGGCGCCAGCGAGATGATCTTCATGAAGTTCTTCGAGCGCAGCTCGCGCACCACCGGCCCGAAGATGCGGGTGCCGACCGGCTCGTTGTTGTTGCCGAGGATCACCGCGGCGTTGCGGTCGAAGCGGATCGCGGTGCCGTCCTCGCGGCGCACTTCCTTGGCGGTCCTGACCACCACGGCCTTGCGGACGTCGCCCTTCTTGACGCGGCCGCGCGGGATGGCTTCCTTCACCGTCACCACGATGATGTCGCCCACGGAGGCGTACTTTCGCTTGGAGCCGCCCAGGACCTTGATGCACTGAACCCGGCGGGCGCCGGAGTTGTCAGCGACATCCAGATTGGTCTGCATCTGGATCATTTGGTTCTACTCCCGACCTGCGGAGACGCGCCCCGCGGTTTCGACAAGCTGGGGTGGAGGTTCACGCCTCGGCGTTCTCCGCCATCACTTCCCAGCGCTTGGTCTTCGAGATCGGCGCGCACTCGATGATGCGAACGGTGTCGCCGACCTTGAACTGGTTCTGCGCGTCGTGCGCGTGGTACTTCTTGGTCCGGCGCACGGTCTTCTTCATCACCGGGTGGGTGAAGCGGCGCTCGACGAGGACGGTGACCGTCTGCTCGCCCTTGTCGCTGGTCACGGTGCCGGTCAGGACTCGCTTCGGCATCTCAGGCTTCCCCCGCCGCCGCTGCGGCCTTCTGGTTCAGGACGGTCTTGACCCGCGCGGCGTCGCGACGGACGACCTGCATGCGGGAGGTGTTCTCGAGCTGGCCCGTCGCCTGCTGGAAGCGCAGGTTGAAGGACTCCTTCTTCAGGCTGGCGAGGCTCTCGCGCAGCTGGTCGGGCGTCTTGTCCCGCAGATCGGCCGCTTTCATGGCCCCATTCCCTTCATCAGAAGCTATCGGGGCCAGCCCCGACGCTGTTCCAATTCAAGCGAGCGACGGCCCCGGTATCCCCAGGGGCCTCGCTCACCAGTCTTCGCGTGCGATAAAGCGGCACTTGATCGGCAGCTTCATCGCTGCCAACCGGAGGGCCTCCTTTGCCACATCCTCGCCGACGCCGTCAATCTCGAACATGATGCGACCGGGCTTCACTTTCGCGGCCCAGAACTCGACCGAGCCCTTGCCCTTGCCCATGCGCACCTCGGTCGGTTTCTTCGATACCGGCACGTCGGGGAAGATGCGGATCCAGACCCGGCCCTGGCGCTTCATGTGCCGGGTCAGGGCCCGGCGGGCGGCCTCGATCTGGCGGGCGGTCACGCGGTCCGGCTCGGTCGCCTTCAGGCCGAAGTGGCCGAAGTTGAGCTCGGTTCCGCCCTTGGCCTCGCCGTGGATGCGGCCCTTGAACTGCTTGCGGAATTTGGTGCGCTTCGGTGAAAGCATTATTCTTCTCCCGGGCGGTCAGGGCCTCAGCGCGAGCGCTGCGGACGCGAGCCGGCCCCTTCCTGCAATTCGGTCTGGCGGCGGTCGCGGGCCTGCGGATCGTGCTCCATGATCTCGCCCTTGAAGATCCAGACCTTGATCCCGATGATCCCGTAGGCGGTCTTGGCCTCGCAGAGCGCGTAGTCGATGTCGGCGCGCAGCGTGTGCAGCGGCACCCGGCCCTCGCGGTACCACTCGACCCGGGCGATCTCGGCACCGCCGAGGCGGCCGCCCACGTTGATCCGGATGCCGAGCGCGCCCATGCGCATGGCGTTCTGCACCGCCCGCTTCATCGCCCGGCGGAAGCTGACCCGCCGCTCGAGCTGCTGGGCAATGTTCTCGCCGACCAGCGCCGCGTCGATCTCGGGCTTGCGCACCTCGACGATGTTGAGGTGCAGCTCCGACTTGGTGAACTGCGCCAGCTTCTGGCGCAGCACCTCGATGTCGGCACCCTTCTTGCCGATGATCACGCCCGGCCGCGCGGCGTGGATCGTCACCCGGCACTTGCGGTGCGGGCGCTCGATCACCACCCGGCTGATGCCCGCCTGCGCCGCGTTCTTCTTGATGAACTCGCGGATCGCCAAATCCTCGTGCAGCAACTTGCCGTAGTCCTCGCCGTCGGCGAACCAGCGACTGTCCCAAGTGCGGTTGACCTGCAGACGCAGCCCGATCGGATTGATTTTCTGACCCATCAGGCCGTCTCCTCTGCCGCTGCCTGCCGCACCTTCACCGTCACCTGGCTGAACGGCTTCAGGATCTTGCCGAAGCGGCCGCGTGCCCGCGGATGCCCGCGCTTCAGCACCATGTTCTTGCCGACGAAGCACTCGGCCACGATCAGCTCGTCGACATCGAGACCGTGGTTGTTCTCCGCGTTGGCGATCGCCGACTGCAGCGTCTTCTTCACGTCGTCGCTGACCCGCTTCTTGGAGAAGGTCAGGTCGCTCAGCGCCTTCTCCACCGGCTTGTTGCGGATCATCGCCGCGACCAGGTTCAGCTTCTGCGGGCTGGTCTTCAGCATCCGGCTCACCGCCATCGCCTCGTTGTCCGCGACGCGGCGGGGGTTCTTGTCCTTGCCCATGGCTACTTCCGCTTCGCTTTCTTGTCGGCCGAATGCCCGTAATAGGTCCGGGTCGGGCTGTACTCGCCGAATTTCTGGCCGATCATGTCCTCGGAGACGTTGACCGGGATGTGCTTCTTGCCGTTGTAGACGCCAAAGGTCAGCCCCACGAACTGGGGCAATATGGTCGAGCGTCGCGACCAGATCCTGATCACCTCGTTGCGGCCGGACTCGCGCGATTTCTCGGCCTTCTTCAGGACGTGGGCGTCAACGAAGGGGCCCTTCCAGACGGAACGTGACATGGGAAGGCTCCTTACCGCTTGTTCTTCTTGAGATGGCGCGAGCGCAGGATGTACTTGCCCGTCGCCTTGTTCGACCGCGTGCGCGCGCCCTTGGTGGGCTTGCCCCAGGGGCTGACCGGATGCCGGCCGCCGCTGGTGCGGCCCTCGCCGCCGCCGTGGGGGTGGTCGATCGGGTTCATCACCACGCCGCGGACCTTGGGCCGGTGGCCCTTGAGCCGCATGCGTCCGGCCTTGCCGAAGTTCTGATTCGAGTTGTCCGGGTTCGACACCGCGCCGACCGTGGCCATGCATTCCTGGCGCACCAGCCGCAGTTCGCCCGAGGAGAGCCGGATCTGCGCGTAGCCGCCGTCGCGGCCGACGAACTGGGCATAGGTCCCGGCCGAACGTGCGATCTGCCCGCCCTTGCCGGCCTTCATCTCGACGTTGTGCACGATCGTGCCGATCGGCATCGAGGTGAAGGGCATGGCGTTGCCCGGCTTGATGTCGGCCTTGGCAGCTGCGATCACCGTATCGCCCGCGGCAAGCCGCTGCGGCGCCAGGATGTAGGCCTGCTCGCCATCGGCATAGCCGATCAGCGCGATGAACGCCGTCCGGTTCGGGTCGTACTCGATACGGATCACCTTGGCCGGCACGTCGAGCTTGGCCCGCCGGAAATCCACCACGCGGTAGAGCCGCTTCACCCCGCCGCCGCGTCGGCGCATGGTGATCCGTCCGGCGTTGTTGCGGCCGCCCTTGCCGGTGAGACCCTCGGTGAGGGACTTGACCGGACGGCCCTTCCACAGCTCGGAACGGTCGATCAGAACCAGCCCGCGCTGGCCCGGCGTCGTCGGCTTGTAGGTTTTTAACGCCATGTCTTGCTGTCTTCCGCTTTGTCTCGTTACAGCCCGGTGGTCACGTCGATGGTGTTGCCCTCGACGAGCGTCACGTAGGCCTTCTTCACGTCGCGCCGCCGACCCGGGCGACCCTTGAACTTCTTCACCTTGCCCTTGGTGATGGTGGTGTTAACCGCCTTCACCTTGACGTTGAACAAGGTCTCGATCGCTTCCTTGATCTGCGGCTTGGTCGCGTCCATCGACACCTCGAAGACCACGCCGCCGTGTTCGGACGCCATGGTGGCCTTCTCGGTGATGATCGGCTTGCGGATCAAGTCGTAGAGTTCGGGCTTCACGCTCATTTCAGTCGCGCCTCCAGCGCTTCCACGCCCGCCTTGGTGATGACCAGCGTGTCGCGGCGCAGGATGTCGTAGACGTTGGCGCCGAGGCTCGGCAGCACGTCGAAGTCCTCGATGTTGCGGGCGGCCCGGGCAAAGTTCGCGTTCACCTCGGCGCCGTCGATCACCAGCACCCGCTTCCAGCCCAGCCCCTTGATGGCCTGGGCCAGCGCCTTGGTCTTGCCCTCGGAGAGCGCCGCCGCGTCCAGCACCACCAGCTCGCCCGCGGTCGCCTTGGCCGACAGCGCATGGCGAAGGCCGAGGGCGCGGAACTTCTTGGTCAGGTCATGGGCGTGGCTGCGCGGCGTCGGCCCCTTGTAGGTGCCGCCGTGGCGGAAGGTCGGCGCCTTGCGCGAGCCGTGCCGGGCGCCGCCGGTTCCCTTCTGGCGATAGATCTTCTTGGTCGAGTAGCTCACGTCCGACTTGCCCAGCACCGAGTGGGTGCCGGCCTGGCGCTTGGCCAGCTGCCAGCGCACCATCCGGTGCAGGATGTCGGCGCGCGGCTCCAGCCCGAAGATCGCGTCGTCGAGCTCGATCGACCCCGCCGGGGTCGCGTCGAGCGAAATCACGTCGAGTTTCATTTCTCGTCGCTCCCTTCCTCGGGGGCTTGTCCGGCTTCGGGGGCCTCGCCGGCGAGGCCGGCCTTCTCCGCCTCGGCCGCCTTGGCCGCTTCGAGCTCGGCGGCTTCGATGGCGGCCTGCTCGGCCTCCTGCTGCGCTTTCAGCGCCTCGGCCTCGGCGGCGGCGGCTTCGGCCGCGGCCTTCTCGGCGGCGGCGTGGGCGGCGGCAGCGGCGGACCGCAGCGCCGCCGGCAGGATCACGTTGTCGGGCGTGGCCTTCTTGACCGCATCCTTGATGGTGACCCAGCCGCCCTTGGACCCCGGTACCGCGCCCTTGACCATGATCAGGCCGCGCTCGCTGTCGGTGCGGACGACCTGCAGGTTCTGGGTGGTCACCCGGACGGAGCCCATGTGGCCGGCCATCTTCTTGCCCTTGAAGATCTTGCCCGGATCCTGGCACTGGCCGGTGGAGCCGTGCGACCGGTGGCTGACCGACACGCCATGCGAGGCCCGGAGGCCGCCGAAGTTGTGCCGCTTCATGCCGCCGGCAAAGCCCTTGCCGATCGACGTGCCCGCGATATCCACGAACTGGCCTGCGAAATAGTGGTCGGCGGTGATTTCCTCCCCCACCTCGATCAGGTTGTCGGGACTGACGCGGAACTCGGCCAGCTTGCGCTTAGGCTCGACCTTGGCCGCGGCGAAATGGCCGCGCATCGCCTGCGTGGTGCGCTTGGCCTTGGCCGCGCCGGCGCCGAGCTGGACGGCGGTGTAGCCGTCCTTCTCACCGGTCCGCTGCGCGACGACCTGCACGTTTTCCATGTGGAGCACGGTCACCGGCACCTGCCGCCCGTCCTCCAGGAACAGCCGGGTCATCCCCAGCTTCTTTGCTAACACTCCGGAACGCATCTCTCTCGATCCTCAGAGCTTGATTTCCACGTCGACACCGGCCGCGAGGTCGAGCTTCATCAGCGCGTCCACGGTCTGCGGCGTCGGGTCGACGATGTCGAGCAGCCGCTTGTGGGTGCGGATCTCGAACTGCTCGCGGCTTTTCTTGTCGATATGCGGGCCGCGCAGCACGGTGAACTTCTCGATCTTGTTTGGCAGCGGGATCGGCCCGCGCACCCGCGCGCCGGTCCGCTTGGCGGTGTTGACGATCTCCGCCGTGCTGGCGTCGAGCACCCGGTAGTCGAACGCCTTCAGCCGGATGCGGATGTTCTGACCAGTCATGGCGCTCGTCCTTACTCGATGATCTTCGACACGACGCCGGCGCCGACGGTGCGGCCGCCTTCGCGGATGGCGAAGCGGAGCTTCTCCTCCATGGCGATCGGCGAGATCAGCGTGACCTCGAACTTCAGGTTGTCGCCGGGCATCACCATCTCGGTGCCGCTCGGAAGGGCAACCGTGCCGGTGACGTCGGTGGTGCGGAAGTAGAACTGCGGCCGGTAGTTGGCGAAGAACGGCGTGTGCCGGCCGCCCTCCTCCTTGGTCAGGATGTAGGCCTCGGCCTCGAACTTGGTGTGCGGCTTCACGCTGCCCGGCTTGCAGATCACCTGGCCGCGCTCGACGCCCGTCGCGGTCGACGCCGCGCAGCAGAGCAGCCCGACGTTGTCGCCGGCCTGGCCCTGGTCGAGCAGCTTGCGGAACATCTCGACGCCGGTGCAGGTGGTCTTCTTGTTCGGCCGGATGCCGACGATCTCGATCTCCTCGCCGACCTTGACCACGCCGCGCTCGATGCGGCCCGTGGCCACGGTGCCGCGGCCGGAGATCGAGAACACGTCCTCGACGGGCATCAGGAACGGCTGGTCGACCGGGCGGTCCGGGGTCGGGATGTAGGCGTCGACCGCTTCCAGGAGCTTGCGCACCGACTGCTCGCCGATCTCGGGATCGCGGTCCTCGAGCGCGGCCAGCGCCGAGCCGGTGATGATCGGGATGTCGTCGCCGGGGAAGTCGTAGGAGGTGAGCAGCTCGCGCACCTCGAGCTCGACCAGCTCCAGCAGCTCGGGGTCGTCGACCTGGTCGATCTTGTTGAGATAGACCACCATCGCCGGCACGCCGACCTGCTTGGCCAGGAGGATGTGCTCGCGGGTCTGCGGCATCGGGCCGTCGGCGGCGGAGACCACCAGGATCGCGCCGTCCATCTGCGCCGCGCCGGTGATCATGTTCTTCACGTAGTCGGCGTGGCCCGGGCAGTCGACGTGGGCGTAGTGGCGCGCCTTGGTCTCGTACTCGACGTGCGCGGTGGAGATGGTGATGCCGCGCGCCTTCTCCTCGGGCGCCGCGTCGATCTGGTCGTAGGCCTTGTACTCGCCGAAGTACTTGGTGATCGCCGCGGTCAGCGACGTCTTGCCGTGATCGACATGCCCGATCGTGCCGATGTTCACGTGCGGCTTCGTGCGCTCAAACTTTGCCTTCGCCATCCTGGCCTCCTATCGTCCCTCGGGCCGTGACCCGTCTTGTTCCTGTCAGGCGAACTTCGCCTGGATCTCGTCCGAAATGTTCTGCGGCACCGCGTCGTAGTGGTCGAACTGCATGGTGAAGTTCGCCCGTCCCGACGACATCGAGCGCAGGGTGTTGATGTAGCCGAACATGTTGGCCAGCGGCACCATCGCGGTGATGGCGTTGGCGTTGCCGCGGGTGTCCTGGCCCTGCACGTGGCCGCGCCGGCTGGTGAGATCGCCGATGATGCCGCCGGTGTAGTCCTCCGGCGTCACCACCTCGACCTTCATGATCGGCTCGAGCAGCTTGGCGCCGGCCTTCTTCAGCCCGTCGCGCATCGCCGCCCGCGACGCGATCTCGAAGGCGAGCACCGAGCTGTCGACGTCGTGGTAGGCGCCGTCGACCAGCGCCACCTTGAAGTCGATCACCGGGAAGCCGGCTAAAGGGCCGGAATCCATCACCGACTTGATGCCCTTCTCGACGCCGGGGATGTATTCCTTCGGCACCGTGCCGCCGACGATCTTGCTCTCGAACGAGTAGCCCTCGCCCGGCTCGGTCGGCTCGATCACCAGCTTGATGCGGGCGAACTGGCCCGAGCCGCCGGTCTGCTTCTTGTGGGTGTAGTCGATCTCGGCCTTGCGGCTGATCGTCTCGCGATAGGCCACCTGCGGCGCGCCGATGTTGGCCTCGACCTTGAACTCGCGCTTCAGCCGGTCGACCAGGATGTCGAGATGCAGTTCGCCCATGCCACGCATGATGGTCTGGCCGCTCTCGATGTCGGTCTCCACCCGGAAGCTCGGATCCTCGGCCGCGAGCCGCTGCAGGCCCTGGCTCATCTTCTCCTGGTCGTTCTTGGTCTTGGGCTCGATGGCGATCTCGATCACCGGCTCCGGGAAGGTCATCGTCTCCAGCACCACCGGCTTCTGCGGATCGCAGAGCGTGTCCCCGGTCGTGGTGTCCTTCAGCCCCGCCAGCGCGATGATGTCGCCGGCGAACGCCTCGTCGATCTCCTCGCGGGCGATCGCGTGCATCATCATCATGCGACCGACGCGCTCGCGCTTCTCCTTGGTGGAGTTCATCAGCTGATCGCCCTTCTTGATTGTCCCGGAGTAGATCCGGGTGAAGGTCAGCGAGCCGACGAAGGGGTCATTCATGATCTTGAAGGCGAGGCCGGCGAAGGGCTGCTTGTCGTCGGCCGAGCGGGCGATGTTGCGGGTCTCGGTCTCGTCGCCGGGCAGGAAGCCCATGTAGGGCGGCACGTCGAGCGGGCTCGGCAGGAAGTCGACCACGCCGTTCAGCATCGGCTGGACGCCCTTGTTCTTGAAGGCCGAGCCGCAGAGGACGGGGACGAACTTCATGCCCAGCGTGCCCTTGCGGATCAGGCGGCGCAGCGTCTCGACATCGGGCTCCTCGCCCTCGAGATAGGCCTCCATCACGTCGTCATCCATCTCGACGGCGAGCTCGATCATCTCCGACCGCATCTTCGCAGCCTGCTCGGCCAGCCCGGCGCGGATCGGCTGGCGGGTCCACGTCGCGCCGAGATCGTCGCCGCTCCAGGTCCATTCTTCCATGGTGACGAGGTCGATATGGCCCTCGAGCGCCGTCTCGGCGCCGATCGGCAACTGGATGGGACAAGGCGTCGCCCCGGTCCGGTCCTTGATCATCCGAACGCAGTTGAAGAAGTCGGCGCCGATCTTGTCCATCTTGTTGACGAAGACGATGCGCGGCACGTGATAGCGGTCGGCCTGGCGCCAGACCGTCTCGGTCTGCGGCTCCACCCCGGCATTGGCGTCGAGCACGCAGACCGCGCCGTCGAGCACGGCGAGCGAGCGCTCGACCTCGATGGTGAAATCGACGTGGCCGGGGGTGTCGATGATGTTGAAGCGGTACTTCGGGCTGTCGGTCGAGACCCCGTCCTCGGTGCGCTCCCAGAAGGTGGTGGTCGCCGCCGAGGTGATGGTGATGCCGCGCTCCTGCTCCTGCTCCATCCAGTCCATGGTCGCAGCACCATCGTGCACTTCGCCCATCTTGTGCGACTTGCCGGTGTAGTAGAGGATCCGCTCCGTGGTCGTGGTCTTGCCGGCGTCGATATGCGCCATGATCCCGAAGTTGCGGTAGCGTTCGAGAGGATAATCGCGGGGCATCGTACTCGTCCTGCTTTCGGCCGTTACCAGCGGTAGTGGCTGAACGCCTTGTTGGCATCCGCCATCTTGTGGGTGTCTTCGCGCTTCTTCACCGCCGAGCCGCGCATGCTGGCGGCGTCGAGCAGCTCGCCGGCGAGGCGCTCCTCCATGGTGTGCTCGTTGCGGGCGCGGGAGGCCTTGATCAGCCAGCGGATCGCCAGCGCCTCGCGCCGCTCCGGGCGCACCTCCACGGGGACCTGGTAGGTGGCGCCGCCGACCCGGCGCGAGCGCACCTCCACCGAGGGCTTCACGTTCTCCAATGCCTCGTGGAACACCTCGACCGGCGCCTTGCGCAGCTTCTGCTCCACCCGCGCCAGCGCGCCGTAGACGATGCCCTCGGCCACCGACTTCTTGCCGGCGTGCATCAGATTGTTCATGAACTTGGTGACGACCTTGTCGCCGAACTTTGCGTCCGGCAGGATCTCGCGCCGCTCGGCGCTGTGACGTCGGGACATTTCTCAGTTCCTCACTTCGGCCGCTTCGCGCCGTACTTCGACCGGCGCTGCTTGCGGTTCTTCACGCCCTGGGTGTCGAGCACGCCGCGCAGGATGTGGTAGCGCACGCCGGGCAGGTCCTTCACCCGGCCGCCGCGGATCAGCACCACCGAGTGCTCCTGCAGGTTGTGGCTCTCGCCGGGGATGTAGCTGATCACCTCGAAGCCGTTGGTCAGCCTGACCTTCGCCACCTTGCGCATGGCCGAGTTCGGCTTCTTCGGCGTGGTGGTGTAGACGCGCGTGCAGACGCCGCGCTTCTGCGGGCTGCCCTGCAGATGCATCGACTTCGATCGGCTCACTCTCGGCTGCCGCGGGTTGCGGATCAGCTGCTGGATCGTTGGCATTCGAGTCTCAACCCTCGTCTCAACCGTTTCCGTCTCGGGCACCCCGCGCGGCCTCGCGCAGGAATGCCAAAAATGCCGCGTCCGGGACCGCCATCGGTTCCGTCGCGGCGAAATTCCAGAGGACTGGGGCATGCGCCCGAGTTGTGACCGCCAGTTCAAGGCTGTTCGCGAAGGGGCACACCCCTCCTTGGAGCGCGCGGAACCTAGGCCCGCCGCAAGGCATTGTCAACCGCGAACGCCCGCGGCGCCGGGAAAAACCGGCTGCCGGCCAACCCACTGTCGAGAACACCGGATTTTCCCCTCCCCGGGGGCGGCGGCCCACCATGTTTCTCACCGGACGGCCCCGCTGGGCAACCGCAAGAAGCCGCCGTCGCGTGCGGAGACCGACGACACCGGTCCACTCCATATATACGCGCACGGCGGCGGCGGTCGCCCGCGCCCGGCGCAGCCACCTGGCCGCTTGCGTTTTCAGGTGATTGCCACTATCCGGGCGCCCATCGCAGACCAGGGCCGCGCCGCGGTCCATGCCAGATCAGGAAAAGGCGACATGGCGAAGGCAAAGTTTGAGCGCACGAAGCCGCACGTGAACATCGGCACGATCGGGCATGTCGATCACGGCAAGACGTCGCTGACCGCGGCGATCACCAAGTACTTCGGCGAGTACAAGGCCTACGACCAGATCGACGCGGCGCCCGAGGAGAAGGCGCGCGGCATCACCATCTCCACCGCGCACGTCGAGTACGAGACCAAGGCGCGCCACTACGCCCACGTCGACTGCCCTGGCCACGCCGACTACGTGAAGAACATGATCACCGGCGCGGCGCAGATGGACGGCGCGATCCTGGTGGTCTCCGCCGCCGACGGCCCGATGCCGCAGACCCGCGAGCACATCCTCCTGGCCAAGCAGGTCGGCGTGCCGGCGATGGTGGTCTATCTCAACAAGATCGACCAGGTCGACGACCCCGAGCTGCTGGAGCTGGTCGAGCTCGAGGTGCGCGAGCTTCTCACCTCCTACGACTTCCCCGGCGACGACATCCCGATCATCACCGGCTCGGCGCTGGCCGCGCTCGAGGACCGCGATCCCGAGATCGGCGAGCAGTCGGTGCGCAAGCTCCTGGAAGCGGTCGACGCCTACATCCCGACCCCGGACCGCCCGGTCGACCAGCCGTTCCTGATGCCCGTCGAGGACGTGTTTTCGATCTCCGGCCGCGGCACCGTGGCCACCGGGCCGCATCGAGCGCGGCGTGGTCAAGGTCGGCGAGGAGATCGAGATCGTCGGCATCCGGCCGAACAAGAAGACCACCTGCACCGGCGTCGAGATGTTCCGGAAGCTCCTCGACCAGGGCCAGGCCGGCGACAACGTCGGGCTGCTCTTGCGCGGCGTCGACCGCGACGGCGTCGAGCGCGGCCAGGTGATCTGCAAGCCGGGCTCGGTGAAGCCGCACACCAAGTTCGAGGCCGAGGCCTACATCCTGACCAAGGAGGAGGGCGGCCGGCACACCCCGTTCTTCGCCAACTACCGGCCGCAGTTCTACTTCCGCACCACCGACGTCACCGGCACCGTGGCGCTGCCCACGCGGCACCGAGATGGTGATGCCGGGCGACAACCTGAAGTTCGAGGTCACGCTGATCTCGCCCATCGCCATGGAGGAGAAGCTCCGCTTCGCCATCCGCGAAGGCGGCCGCACCGTCGGCGCCGGCGTCGTGTCGAAGATCATCGAGTAAAGACGCGAGATACCGCCTCGGAACGGGCGCCGCGGCGCCCGTTTTCGTTTTCTCATCGCGTGCCTTCACCGCCGGATACTGGCGCTTATCGCCTATCTCGGCACCCTCCAGCAACCCGTGAGGGCCGTTGGTCTGGACAGCACGCTCGCCTCGGGCATAGTGCAAGCGACCTGCAGGAAGCGAACCGATGCGCGACGACACCGACGGCCGGCGCCTCTACGCCATCGGCGACGTCCATGGCCGGCTCGACCTGCTCAACGCGATGCTCGATCGCATCCGCGGCGACCTCGCCCGCCGGCCGCATCCACGGCCCCTGGTAATCCTGCTCGGCGACTACATCGACCGCGGCCCTGAGAGCCGCGGCGTTATCGAGGCGCTGATCGCGCTCAAGGCGTCTCCGCTGCCGACGAGCTTCCTGCTCGGCAACCACGACAGCTATGTCCGCGAATACCTGCACGACCCCCAGTGGTACGACCGGACCTATCATTGGCTGGCCGACAACATGGGCGGCAACGCCACGCTGGCATCCTATGGCGTGCCGAATGCCACCGCGGCTAACCCGACGAAGACGCGGGACGCCTTCGCCGCGGCGTTTCCCGCCGCACACATGGCCTTTCTCGACGCCTGTGCGCTCAAGGTCAGGATCGGCCGCTACCTCTTCGTCCATGCCGGAATCCGGCCGGGAGTGCCGCTGGCCAAGCAGACCCGGGACGACCTGATCTGGATCCGCGAGCCGTTCCTGAACTCCAGCGAGGACTTCGGATTCAAGGTGGTGCACGGGCATACTATTGTGCCGATGGTGGAGCATCATCCGAACCGGATTGCGGTCGATACCGGCGCGGTGCGGACCGGGATCCTGTCCTGCGTGGTGCTGCAGGGCGCCGAGGTGGCGCTGCTCGAGCCCGGGGGGCTGCGGAAGTGGCCGGTGGGCTCGGGCATCGCCCCGGCCCAGCGCAACGGCTGGCGGAACCTCTGGGTGCGGCGCTGAGCTGGAGACCTAATCCATTGATCCGGTGGGGGTATTCTTTCTATGGCTGCGCGGGGCGCGGAGGCGGCGCAATATCCGCTTGCAGGTTTGGGACTTAAGACATATCCCAGCAGCCGCATGCCGGCCCGCTAGGGGTGTAGCTCAGTTGGTAGAGCATCGGTCTCCAAAACCGAGGGTCGTAGGTTCGAATCCTATCGCCCCTGCCAGCATGCACAACCCGTATGCATTTCCATGCACGACCCGTATGCATAGTAAAACAGTCGGGATTTATCGGCTAACGCCGGAAAGGCGTAGCCAGATCGCGCTCTTCCGCTTCGTCACGCGCCGAGGGCTTGCCCCCGGCGAGCCGGGACAGGCTGGCGACGGCCGCGGCGACGGCGAAGGCGGTTCCGGCCATCAGGCTGACGGGTTCGGCCTTGCCGGGCACGAAGTGAAAGAGCAGCGCCGTCACCGTCGCGCCCCCGGTCATGCCCAGCAGCCGGGCCAGCGCGAGCATGCCGCCGGCGGCGCCCGATCGGGCGCGGGGGGCGGCGGAGAGCATGACGCGATTGTTCGGTGTCTGGAAGAGGCCGAAGCCGAGACCGCAGAGGCCGACATGCCAGGCGATGGAGAGCGCGCCGGATTCCACGGAAAGCCGGCTGAGCAAGGCCATGCCGACCGCGAGCAGCACCATGCCGAAGCCGCCCAGGAGGCCCGCCGAGACCCGGTCGGACAGCCATCCGGCCAGCGGCGCCATCAGGCCGAGCGCCACCGGCCAGGGCGTCATCAGCAGGCCGGTTTCGACCTGATCGCGGCCGAGCACGCTCTGGAAGTAGAACGGCAAGGCCACGAACGCGATGATGAAGGTGGCAAAGGCGCAGACCGAGGCCGCGACCGACAGGGCGAAGACCGGGTTCCGCAGCAGATCGACCGGGATCAGCGGCGCGGCGGTTCGCGCGCCGCGCCGGAACAGCAGAACGCCGGACAGTACGGCGACGGTGAGCTCGGCTGTGGCGACGACCGCGCCGCCGCCGCGGCTGATGGAATCAACGCCGACGAAGAAGAGGCCGAACATCAGCGCGTTCAGCGCAGCGCTGAGATAGTCGAACCGGCGGCTCGAGCGGTCCGAATGCGGCAGGAAGCGAAAGGCGAGCCAGACGTTGAGGATGCCGAAGGGCACGTTGACCGCGAAGAGCCAGGGCCAGGGTCCGACGGCAAGGATCCCCGACGCCAGCGAGGGCGCCACCGCCGCGGCCAGCGAGACGATCAGCGCGTTCAGTCCCAGACCGCGCCCGAGGCTGGAATCGGGATAGGTGTGGCGCACCAGCGCGCCGTTCATGCTCATGATCGCGCTGCCGCCGAGGCCCTGCAGGACGCGCGCCGCCACCAGCGTCGGCAAGCTTCCCGAGAGCGCGCAGGCCAACGAGCCGAGCGTGAAGAGGATGAGGCCGGCCAGATAGACCCGCCGGTAGCCGACAAGCTCGCCCAGCGCCGCGAGGGGCAAAAGCGTCGCCACGATCACGAGCTGATAGGCGTTGATGACCCAGACCGAGGCCGCCGGCGTCGCGCCTATCTGCCGGGCGATGCTCGGCAGGGCCACGTTCACCACGGTTCCGTCCAGCACCGCCATGACGATGCCGATGCCGATGGCGAGAATCGCGAAGTAGCGGCCCGGGGTCGGCAGGCCGTCGGGGTGGACGTGTTCGGCCATGGAGTCCTCTTGTCGTCCCGGGAGGCCAGATGACCCCCGACGCAAGCCCGTCAAGGCATACGGGCGGTGAACGGGCGGTGACGCGCTCTTGCAAAGCAAGGGCGGGTGGCTTAGGTGCAGGCGTCCGAATGCGAGGGGATCCGCCCGATGGCCCGCACCAACCCGCTGCAGTTCATCCAGCAGGTCCGCGCCGAGACCGCCAAGGTGGTTTGGCCGACGCGGCGGGAAACCGGCCTGACCACGGTGATGGTGATGATCATGGCGTCGCTGTTCGCGGCGTTCTTCTTCAGCATCGACCTGCTGATCCGTTTCGGGCTCGAGACCATCCTCAAGTTCGCGTCCTGAAACATAAGCTCTTGAACCTCCGCGGCGGCGGCGCTATGCGGGCGCTTCTCGGACGACTGCGGCGCGCGCCGATTCGGTTGCGCGCCCGTTTTCATTGCGTGCCACCGAGCGCGCGCCAACAAGACCGCGGGCGGGGCGCACCGGCCGAAGATTGGGGTAACGGACAAGAACATGGCGATGCGCTGGTATTCGGTGAGCGTGCTCTCGAACTTCGAGAAGAAGGTCGCCGAGGCGATCAAGGACGCCGCGGCCCAGCAGGGCCTCGGCGACGAGATCGCCGACGTGATGGTGCCGACCGAGGAGGTCATCGAGATCCGCCGCGGCAAGAAGGTGCAGACCGAGAAGCGGTTCATGCCCGGCTACGTGCTGGTCAAGATGGAGATGACCGACCGCGCCTACCACCTGATCAACTCGATCAACCGCGTCACCGGCTTCCTCGGGCCGCAGGGCAGGCCGTCGCCGATGAAGGACGACGAAGTGGCCCGGATCCTGAACCAGGTGGTCGAGGGCCAGGAGCGGCCGCGCTCGATCATCACCTTCCAGACCGGCGAGCAGGTCAACGTCACCGACGGCCCGTTCGAGGGCTTCTCGGGGATGGTCGAGGAAGTCGACCAGGCTGCGAGCCGGGTCAAGGTCTCGGTGTCGATCTTCGGCCGGGCCACCCCGGTCGAGCTGGAATTCGCGCAGGTCTCCAAGACCGCGTGAGCAAGCCCGTGGGAGGTCAGGCGGCGCGCCGCCCGGACCCGACCACGGCCCTGTAACCCCGCTCGGGACGCGTCCCGGCGGAATGGAGAGAGAAGGAGGCCGGCATGGCCAAGAAGGTTGCGGGGCAGCTGAAGCTGCAGGTTCCCGCCGGCAAGGCGAACCCCTCGCCGCCCGTGGGCCCGGCGCTGGGCCAGCGCGGCATCAACATCATGGAGTTCTGCAAGGCGTTCAACGCCCGGACCCAGGAGATGGAGGCCGGCCAGCCGACGCCGGTCATCATCACCTATTTCACCGACAAGTCCTTCCAGATGGAGATCAAGACGCCGCCGGCGTCGTTCCTGCTGAAGAAGGCCGCGGGGCTGAAGTCGGCGTCGAAGGCGCCGGGCAAGGACAGCGCCGGCTCGGTGACGCTGGCCCAGGTGCGCGAGATCGCCGAGACCAAGATGAAGGATCTGAACGCCAACGACATCGAGGCCGCGATGCTGATCATCGCCGGCTCCGCCCGGTCGATGGGCATCGAGGTAAAGGGCTGATCATGGCAAAGCTCGCAAAGCGCACCGCCGCCGCCCGCAAGGCCGTCGCGGGCAAGTCGAACCTGCCCGTCGCCGAGGCCGTGGCGCTGATCAAGGCCAACGCCACCGCGAAGTTCGACGAGACGCTCGAGATCGCGATGAACCTCGGCGTCGATCCCGCGCCACGCCGACCAGATGGTCCGCGGCGTGGTCAGCCTGCCGAACGGCACCGGCAAGACCGTCCGGGTCGCCGTCTTCGCGCGCGGCGCCAAGGCCGAGGAGGCGCAGGCCGCCGGGGCCGACATCGTCGGCGCCGAGGACCTGATGGAGACGATCCAGGGCGGCAAGATCGAGTTCGACCGCGCCATCGCCACGCCGGACATGATGCCGATCGTCGGCCGGCTGGGAAAGATCCTCGGCCCGCGCAACCTGATGCCGAACCCCAAGGTCGGCACCGTGACGATGGACGTGGCCCAGGCGGTGAAGAACGCCAAGGGCGGCGAGGTCCAGTTCAAGGTCGAGAAGGCCGGGGTGATCCACGGCGGCATCGGCAAGGCCTCGTTCCCGCCGGAGAAGCTGGTGGAGAACGTCAAGGCCTTCGTGCAGGCGGTGAACCGGGCCAAGCCCTCGGGCGCCAAGGGCACGTATCTCAAGCAGATCGCGCTCTCGAGCACGATGGGGCCGGGCGTGACGGTGGACGTCGCCAGCGCGGTGGCCGAGTAGGAGACGACGAGATCCCCGGCGGCGACGCCGGGGCTGCGGGCGGCGACGCCCGGACTGTCCGAGACGGTGGGTGGGACGCGAGTGCCCGGAAATCCTGCCTGAGACGGGGCACGATCAGGACGGGTCGGGGGCAACCCCCGGGCGGTTTTGGCGGGACCCGAAGCGGACCCGAGACGCCGGGCAACCGGCGAAACTGAGCCGGCGGGACGGGCTGACAGCCCTGACCGCCAAACTTGGAGCACACTGTGGATAGAGCCCAGAAAGAAGCTGTGGTCGCCGAACTCGGCCAGATCTTCGCGGACTCTGGTGTCGTCGTGGTCGCGCACTACGAGGGCCTTTCGGTTGCCGAGATGACGGACTTCCGCCTGCGGATGAAGCAGGCCGGGGGCGGGGTCCGCGTCGCCAAGAACAGGCTCGCCAAGATCGCCCTGCAGGGGACCCCCGGAGCCAGGATGGGGGATCTGCTGACGGGCATGACGGTGCTCGCCTATTCCGAGGACCCGGTCGCCGCGGCGAAGGCCGTGGACGACTTCACCAAGGTCAACAGGAAGCTTGTTGTCCTCGGCGGGGCCATGGGGGCGACACCGCTCGACGAGGCCGGCGTGAAGGCCGTGGCCTCGATGCCGTCGCGGGAGGAGCTGATCGCTTCGATCGTGGCGACCATCGGGGCTCCGGCGGGCGAGCTGGTCTCGGCGATTGGCGCGCCTGCCGCGAATATCGCGGGCATCCTCACCACCATCGAGGAGCGCGCGGCGGCTTGAGACGCAACCGGAACAGCCTGCGTGGGGCAGACCTTGCCACACCGGACCTCACACCCTATCTGATTGGAACCTGACAACATGGCTGACCTGAAGAAACTTGCGGAAGAGATCGTGGGGCTGACCCTGCTCGAGGCCGCCGAGCTGAAGAAAATCCTCAAGGACGAGTACGGCATCGAGCCCGCCGCCGGCGGCGCGGTGATGATGGCCGCGGGTCCGGCCGCGGGGGCTGCGCCCGCCGAGGCCGCCGAGGAGCAGACCGAGTTCGACGTGATCCTGAAGGCGGCCGGCGCCCAGAAGATCAACGTCATCAAGGAGGTCCGCGCGATCACCGGGCTCGGCCTCAAGGAGGCCAAGGACCTGGTCGAGGCCGGCGGCAAGGCCGTCAAGGAAGGCGTCTCCAAGGCCGAGGCCGAGGAGATCCAGAAGAAGCTCGTCGCCGCCGGTGCGGAAGTCGAGCTGAAGTGAGCTTGAACGCAACCGACGGTTGCGTTAACGAGACAGAGCTGGATCCGCGGCTTCGCGGGTCCAGTTTCGTGCGTCTCTTGGGGCACCCGCGCGCGGGTGCCGCGAAAGACGCAGGATCGGTCCGGGTGTGCGATCTGGGAAGTCGCACAAGCATTGGGCCAGACGCGTCCGGCACAGCCGAGGCACCCGTTCCCCGCCGGGCGGCTCGCATGCAGTCAAGAGGTATCGAGCATGGCTCAGCGGCATTCCGGTCACAAGCGCATTCGCAAGTTCTACGGCAAGATCCGCGAAGTCGCGGAAATGCCGAACCTCATCGAGGTGCAGAAGTCGAGCTACGACCTGTTCCTGAACTCCGGCGACCAGGACGTGCCGCTGGACGGCGAGGGCATCAAGGGCACGTTCCAGTCGGTCTTCCCGATCAAGGACTTCAACGAGACCGCCGTGCTCGAGTTCGTCAAGTACGAGCTCGAGCCGCCGAAGTACGACGTCGACGAGTGCATGCAGCGCGACATGACCTATGCCGCGCCGCTGAAGGTCACCCTGCGGCTGATCGTCTTCGAAGTCGACGAGGAGACCGGCGCGCGCAGCGTCAAGGACATCAAGGAGCAGGACGTCTACATGGGCGACATGCCCCTGATGACGCCCAACGGCACCTTCATCGTCAACGGCACCGAGCGGGTCATCGTTTCCCAGATGCACCGCTCGCCCGGCGTCTTCTTCGACCACGACAAGGGCAAGACCCATTCCTCGGGCAAGCTGCTCTTCACCAGCCGCGTCATCCCCTACCGCGGCTCCTGGCTCGACTTCGAGTTCGACGCCAAGGACATCGTCTTCGCCCGCATCGACCGCCGCCGCAAGCTGCCGGTGACGACCCTGCTCTATGCCCTCGGCATGGACCAGGACGCGATCATGGCGGCCTATTACGACACCGTGACCTTCCGCAAGGAAGGCAACTCCTGGGCCACTCGCTTCTTCCCGGAGCGGCTGCGCGGCACCAAGCCGACCCACGACCTGGTGAACGCCGCCACCGGCGAGGTCATCGCCGAGGCCGGCAAGAAGATCACGCCGCGCATGGTCAAGGAGTGGCAGGACCAGGGCGACATCGCCGAGGTGCTGGTGCCGTTCGACGCCGTCGTCGGCCGCTTCGCCGCGCGCGACATCATCAACGAGGAGACCGGCCTGATCTGGGCCGAGGCCGGCGACGAGCTGACCTGGGACATCGACGCCAAGACCGGCGACGTCACCGGCGGCACGCTGAAGGTGCTGCTCGACAACGGCGTCACCGAGATCCCGACGCTCGACGTCGACAACATCACCGTGGGCGCCTACATCCGCAACACCATGGCCGCGGACAAGAACATGAACCGCGACCAGGCGCTCATGGACATCTACCGGGTGATGCGCCCGGGCGAGCCGCCGACGGTGGATGCCGCCGACAGCATGTTCCGCTCGCTGTTCTTCGACCCCGAGCGCTACGACCTCTCGGCGGTCGGCCGGGTGAAGATGAACATGCGCCTCGACCTCGACGCGCCCGACACCATGCGCACGCTCCGCAACGAGGACATCATCGCCTGCATCAAGGCGCTGGTGGACCTGCGCGACGGCAAGGGCGAGATCGACGACATCGACCACCTCGGCAACCGCCGGGTGCGCTCGGTGGGCGAGCTGATGGAGAACCAGTACCGCGTCGGCCTGCTCGCGCATGGAGCGCGCGATCCGCGAGCGCATGTCCTCGGTCGAGATCGACACGGTGATGCCGCAGGATCTGATCAACGCCAAGCCCGCGGCGGCGGCGGTGCGCGAGTTCTTCGGCTCGTCGCAGCTCAGCCAGTTCATGGACCAGACCAACCCGCTCTCCGAGGTCACCCACAAGCGGCGCCTCTCGGCGCTCGGCCCGGGCGGCCTGACCCGCGAGCGCGCCGGCTTCGAGGTCCGCGACGTGCACCCGACCCACTACGGCCGGATGTGCCCGATCGAGACGCCCGAAGGCCCGAACATCGGCCTGATCAACTCGCTCGCGAGCTTCGCGCGCGTCAACAAGTACGGCTTCATCGAGACCCCCTACCGGCACGTCCGGGACGGCCAGGTCACCGACGAGGTCCAGTACATGTCGGCGACCGAGGAGATGCGCCACACCATCGCCCAGGCCAACGCCAACCTCGACGAGAACGGCAGGTTCCTCAACGATCTCGTCTCCACCCGCAAGGGCGGCGACTTCATGCTGAACCCGCCGGGCAACGTCGACCTGATCGACGTGAGCCCGAAGCAGCTCGTCTCGGTCGCCGCCTCGCTGATCCCGTTCCTGGAGAACGACGACGCCAACCGGGCGCTGATGGGCTCGAACATGCAGCGCCAGGCGGTGCCGCTGCTGCGCGCCGAGGCGCCGTTCGTCGGCACCGGCATCGAGGAGATCGTCGCCCGCGACTCGGGCGCGGCGATCACCGCCAAGCGCGCCGGCGTCGTCGACCAGGTCGACGCCATGCGCATCGTGGTCCGCGCCACCGAGGACGTGGCCCCGGGCGATCCCGGCGTCGACATCTACCGGCTGCGCAAGTTCCAGCGCTCGAACCAGAACACCTGCATCAACCAGCGCCCGCTGGTGAAGGTGGGCGACACGGTGACCCGCGGCGAGTTCATCGCCGACGGCCCCTCGACCGATCTCGGCGAGCTGGCGCTGGGCAAGAACGTGCTCGTCGCGTTCATGCCGTGGAACGGCTACAACTACGAGGACTCGATCCTGATCTCCGAGCGGATCGTGAAGGACGACGTCTTCACCTCGATCCACATCGAGGAGTTCGAGGTCGCCGCCCGCGACACCAAGCTCGGGCCGGAGGAGATCACCCGCGACATCCCCAACGTCGGCGAGGAGGCGCTGCGCAACCTCGACGAGGCGGGCATCGTCTACATCGGCGCCGAGGTCGGGCCGGCCGACATCCTGGTGGGCAAGATCACCCCCAAGGGTGAGAGCCCGATGACGCCCGGAGGAAAAGCTCCTCCGCGCCATCTTCGGCGAGAAGGCGTCCGACGTCCGCGACACCTCGCTTGCGTCTGCCGCCGGGCGACTACGGCACGGTGGTGGAGGTGCGGGTCTTCAACCGCCACGGCGTCGACAAGGACGAGCGCGCGCTGCAGATCGAGCGCGAGGAAGTCGAGCGCCTGAGCCGCGACCGCGACGACGAGCTGGCGATCCTCGAGCGCAACATCTACTCGCGCCTGCGCGAGCTCATCCTCGGCAAGACCGCGGTCAAGGGTCCCAAGGGCGTCAAGGCCGGCTCGGAGATCACCGAGGACCTGCTCGGCACGCTGTCGCGCGGCCAGTGGTGGCAGCTCGCCCTCGGCGAGGACGCCGACGCCCAGAGCCAGGAGGCGCTGCACGGCCAGTTCGAGCTGCAGAAGCAGGCGCTCGAGCGCCGGTTCGAGGACAAGGTCGAGAAGGTCCGCCGCGGCGACGACCTGCCGCCGGGCGTGATGAAGATGGTCAAGGTCTTCATCGCGGTGAAGCGCAAGCTGCAGCCCGGCGACAAGATGGCCGGCCGCCACGGCAACAAGGGCGTGATCTCCAAGGTGGTGCCGCAGGAGGACATGCCGTTCCTCGCCGACGGCACCCCGGTCGACTTCGTGCTGAACCCGCTCGGCGTGCCGAGCCGGATGAACGTCGGCCAGATCCTCGAGACCCACATGGGCTGGGCCGCGCGCGGCCTCGGCATGGCGATCGACGCCGGCCTGCAGGAGTATCGCCACAAGGGCGACCTGACGCCGCTCAAGGAGGCGATGAAGGTCGCCTACGGCGAGGAAGTCTACAACGCGGCGATCGCCGATCTGCCAACCGAGGAGTTCCTCGAGGTCTCCGGCAACGTCACCGCCGGCGTGCCGATCGCGACGCCGGTCTTCGACGGCGCCAAGGAGGCCGACGTGAACGACGCGCTGCAGCGGGCGGGCTTCGACACCTCGGGCCAGTCGATCGTCTTCGACGGCCGCTCCGGCGAGCAGTTCACCCGGCCGGTGACGGTCGGCGTGAAGTACCTGCTGAAGCTGCACCACCTGGTGGACGACAAGATCCACGCGCGCTCCACCGGGCCGTACAGCCTCGTCACCCAGCAGCCGCTGGGCGGCAAGGCGCAGTTCGGCGGGCAGCGGTTCGGCGAGATGGAGGTCTGGGCCCTTGAAGCCTACGGCGCGGCCTATACCTTGCAGGAGATGCTCACCGTGAAATCGGACGACGTCGCCGGCCGGACCAAGGTCTACGAGTTGATCGTCAAGGGCGAGGACAACTTCGAGGCCGGCGTGCCGGAATTGTTCAACGTCCTGGTCAAGGAGATCCGCTCGCTCGGCCTCAACATCGAGCTTCTGGACTCGGAAGCGGAGTGAGGGCGCGCCGCGCGCCCCTCACCTCCCCTGTCACGCGATTGAGGTATTCCCAATGAACCAGGAAATCACCAACCCGTTCGCCCCGGTCCAGCCGCTGCGCACCTTCGACGAGATCAAGATCTCGCTGGCGAGCCCGGAGCGGATCCTCGAGCTGGTCCTACGGCGAGATCAAGAAGCCCGAGACCATCAACTACCGCACGTTCAAGCCGGAGCGGGACGGCCTGTTCTGCGCCCGCATCTTCGGTCCGATCAAGGACTACGAGTGCCTGTGCGGCAAGTACAAGCGGATGAAGTACCGCGGCGTGGTCTGCGAGAAGTGCGGCGTCGAGGTGACGCTGCAGAAGGTCCGGCGCGAGCGCATGGGCCACATCGAGCTCGCCTCGCCGGTGGCGCACATCTGGTTCCTGAAGTCGCTGCCGTCGCGCATCGGCCTGATGCTCGACATGACCCTGCGCGATCTCGAGCGCATCCTCTACTTCGAGCAGTACGTGGTGGTCGAGCCGGGCCTGACCGACCTCAAGCACGGCCAGCTGCTGAACGAGGAGGAGTTCCTCGACAAGCAGGACCAGTTCGGCGAGGACGCCTTCCGCGCCGGCATCGGCGCCGAGGCGATCCGCGAGATGCTGGCCGCCATCGACCTCGACGCCGAGGCCGAGCAGCTGCGCGCCGATCTCGCCGAGGCCACCGGCGAGCTGAAGCCGAAGAAGATCATCAAGCGGCTGAAGCTGGTCGAGAGCTTCCGCGAGTGCGGCAACCGCCCCGAGTGGATGGTCCTGACCGTCATCCCGGTGATCCCGCCCGAGCTGCGCCCGCTGGTCCCGCTCGACGGCGGCCGCTTCGCCACGTCCGACCTCAACGACCTCTACCGCCGCGTCATCAACCGCAACAACCGCCTGAAGCGGCTGATCGAGCTGCGCGCGCCCGACATCATCATCCGCAACGAGAAGCGGATGCTGCAGGAGTTGGTCGACGCGCTCTTCGACAACGGCCGCCGCGGCCGGGTCATCACCGGCACCAACAAGCGGCCGCTGAAGTCGCTCTCCGACATGCTCAAGGGCAAGCAGGGCCGGTTCCGGCAGAACCTGCTCGGCAAGCGCGTCGACTTCTCCGGCCGCTCGGTGATCGTGACCGGCCCGGAGCTGAAGCTGCACCAGTGCGGCCTGCCGAAGAAGATGGCGCTCGAGCTCTTCAAGCCGTTCATCTACTCGCGGCTCGACGCCAAGGGCCTGAGCTCGACCGTCAAGCAGGCGAAGAAGCTGGTCGAGAAGGAGCGCCCGGAGGTCTGGGACATCCTCGACGAGGTGATCCGCGAGCACCCGGTGCTGCTTGAACCGCGCGCCGACGCTGCACCGCCTCGGCATCCAGGCCTTCGAGCCGGTGCTGATCGAGGGCAAGGCGATCCAGCTGCACCCGCTGGTCTGCGCCGCGTTCAACGCCGACTTCGACGGCGACCAGATGGCCGTGCACGTGCCGCTGAGCCTCGAGGCCCAGCTGGAAGCGCGCGTGCTGATGATGTCGACCAACAACGTGCTGAGCCCCGCCAACGGCAAGCCGATCATCGTGCCGTCGCAGGACATGATCCTCGGCCTCTACTACCTGTCGATCGCCCGCGACGGCCAGCCCGGCGAGGGCATGGTCTTCGGCTCGATCGAGGAGGTCGACCACGCGCTGCACGCCGGGATCGTCAACCTGCACTCCAAGATCACCGCCCGCATCGAGCAGATCGACGAGACCGGCAACTCGGTGATGAAGCGGTTCGAGACCACGCCCGGCCGGCTCAGGCTCGGCACGCTGCTGCCGAAGAACTTCAAGACCCCGTTCGACATCGTCAACCGGCTCCTGCGCAAGAAGGAGGTCGGCGAGGTCATCGACACCGTCTACCGCCACTGCGGCCAGAAGGAATCGTGATCTTCTGCGACCAGATCATGGGGCTCGGCTTCACCGAGGCGTTCCGGGCCGGCATCTCGTTCGGCAAGGACGACATGGTCATCCCCGACAACAAGTGGGACATCGTCAACGCCACCCGCGACCAGGTGAAGGAGTTCGAGCAGCAGTACATGGACGGCCTGATCACCCAGGGCGAGAAGTACAACAAGGTGGTCGACGCCTGGTCCAAGTCCTCCGACGATGTCGCCGAGGCGATGATGGGCGAGATCTCGGCGGTCCGGAAGGACGACGCCGGCCGCGAGCTCGAGCCGAACTCGGTCTACATGATGTCGCCACTCCGGCGCCCGCGGCTCGCCGGCGCAGATGAAGCAGCTCGGCGGCATGCGCGGCCTGATGGCCAAGCCCTCGGGCGAGATCATCGAGACGCCGATCGTGTCGAACTTCAAGGAAGGCCTGACCGTGCTCGAGTACTTCAACTCGACCCACGGCGCCCGCAAGGGCCTCGCCGACACCGCGCTGAAGACCGCGAACTCGGGCTATCTCACCCGCCGCCTGGTGGACGTGGCGCAGGACTGCATCGTCAAGATCGACGACTGCGGCACCGACCGCTCGATCACCGCGCGCGCCGCCATCTCCGACGGCGAGATCGTGGCCTCGCTCGCCGAGCGCATCCTCGGCCGCGTCGCGGCGGAGGACGTGCTCGACCCCAAGACCTACGAGGTGATCTTCCGCCGCGGCGATCTCATCGACGAGCGCGACGCCGACCTGATCGAGGCCGCGGGCATTCTGGAGATGCAAATCCGCTCGCCGCTCACCTGCGAGGCCGAGGACGGCATCTGCGCCCAGTGCTACGGGCGCGATCTCGCCCGCGGCACCAAGGTGAACCCCGGCGAGGCGGTCGGCATCATCGCCGCCCAGTCGATCGGCGAGCCCGGCACCCAGCTGACGATGCGGACCTTCCACATCGGCGGCATCGCCCAGGGCGGCTCGCAGTCGTTCCTCGAGGCGAGCCAGGAGGGCACGCTGCAGTTCCGCGGCGCGAGCCTGCTGACCAACGCCGACGGCGACCAGATCACCATGGCGCGCACCATGGAGATCGCCATCGTCGACGAGAACGGCGTCGACCGGGCGGTGCACAAGCTCGGCTACGGCACCAAGCTCCTCGCCCGCGAAGGGGCGAAGGTCGGCCGCGGCGACAAGCTGGCGGAATGGGATCCCTACACCCTGCCGATCATCGCCGAGAAGCCGGGCGTGGCGAAGTTCGTCGATCTCACCGCGGGCTTCTCGGTCCGCGAGGAGATGGACGACGCCACCGGCATCAGCCAGAAGATCGTCTCCGACTGGCGCGCCGCGCCCGCGCGGCAACGACCTCAAGCCCGAGGTCATCGTCATGGACCCCGAGACCGGCGAGCCGGTGCGGCTGGACAACGGCAACCCCGAGGTCCACGCCATGTCGGTCGACGCCATCCTCTCGGTCGAGGACGGCCAGGAGCTGCGGCCCGGCGACGTCATCGCGCGCATCCCGCGCGAGGGCGCCAAGACCAAGGACATCACCGGCGGCCTGCCGCGGGTGGCGGAGCTGTTCGAGGCGCGGCGGCCCAAGGACCACGCGATCATCGCCGAGATCTCCGGCCACGTGCACTTCGGCAAGGACTTCAAGAACAAGCGCCGGATCACCATCCAGCCGATGGACGAGAACGCCGAGGCGATCGAGTACATGGTGCCCAAGGGCAAGCACATCCCGGTGCAGGAAGGCGACTTCATCCAGAAGGGCGAGTACATCATGGACGGCAACCCCGCGCCCCATGACATCCTCGCCATCCTCGGGATCGAGGCGCTGGCCGACTACCTGATCGAGGAGGTGCAGGAGGTCTACCGGCTGCAGGGCGTGAAGATCAACGACAAGCACATCGAGGTGATCGTCCGGCAGATGCTGCAGAAGTGGGAGATCTCGGAGTTCCGGCGGCACCACGCTGCTGAAGGGCGAGCAGGTCGACAAGATCGAGTTCGACGAGGAGAACGAGAAGGCGGTCGCCAAGGGCTTCGAGCCCGCCAAGGGCGCCCCGATCCTGCTCGGCATCACCAAGGCGAGCCTGCAGACCCGCTCGTTCATCTCCGCCGCCTCCTTCCAGGAGACGACGCGGGTGCTGACCGAGGCCGCGACCCAGGGCAAGCGCGACCGGCTGGTGGGGCTGAAGGAGAACGTGATCGTCGGCCGGCTGATCCCGGCCGGCACCGGCGGCGCCACCCACTCGATCAAGCACATCGCCACCGAGCGGGACGCCAAGATCATCGCCGACCGCCGCGAAGAGGCCGCCGCCGCGCTGGCGGTGGACGAACCCGCGGAGCCGGTGATCTTCGACGCCGAGTAAGGCCCGCCCGGCCTGAAGCCACCCCGACGGGGCGCCCTCACCGGCGCCCCGTCGGCATTTCAGGGCGCGACCGCCCCCGCCCGCACCGCCCGAACGGTATTCATACTGGCTTGAAATCTATCGGGCAGGAATCGGGGCCCCGCGGCCAAAGCCGCGGGGAGAAAGACTCTGCGGCCAAAGGGCCGCTCAACTTTCCGGCCTCCCCCTCAGCCCCTTGCCTGCGCGTCGAGGAAGAACCGCACCATCTCCGCCGAGGCGTCGGGGCCCCTGGGATCGGTGTAGGACCCGCTCGGCTGGCCTCCCGACCAGGCATGGGCGGCGCCGTCGACGATCCAGCACTCCAGCCCGCGGCTGCCGTCGTCGCGGTCCGCCACCATGCGGGTGTAGCCGCGGGTCTCGCCCGCCGCCGCGTGCTCGGACCGCGCGGTCCGCGCCGTGCCGCGCTGGCTGGCGACGATCCGCGCGGCGTTGGCCGGATGCACAGTGGTGTCGGCGCTGCCGTGGAAGACGATCAGCCGCGGCCCGCCGGATTCCGCCCGCCGCCGCGGTCGGCGCCGGCTCGATCCCGCCCTGGCCGCGCATCGCGGCGAAGGCCGAGACCACGTCGTTGGCCGAGCCGTGGGCGAGGCCGGAATGGATGCCGACCGCGGCGTAGAGCTCGGGATAGGTCTCGGCCAGGATCGCCGCCATCGCGCCGCCGGCCGAGAGCCCGGCGACGAAGACCCGGTCGCGGGAGACCCCGAACTCGTCGCGGATCCGCTCGGTCAGCCCGGCGATGATCGCCGGCTCGCCGGCGCCGCGGGCCTGGTCGCCTGGGCGGAACCAGTTCCAGCAGGCCATGGAATTGTCGCCGCGCGTCTGCGCCGGATAGGCGACGAGCAGCCGGTGCGCTTCGGCCAGGGCGTTCATCCCGGTGCCGGCGGCGAAGTCCTCGGGGCTCTGGGTGCAGCCGTGCAGCATCACCACCAGGCCCTCGAGCCCTTCCGTGGCGCTGGCCGGAACATAGAGCCGGTAGCGCCGGCCGCCGGCCGCTCCGGCGTAGTTGAGGTCGCGGAACTCGGCCCCCGCGGGCAGGGGCAGCTCCGGGACCTGCGGCGTCCAGGCCTCGCCCCGGGCCCTGCCGTCGAGCCCGAGGCTGCGGCGCCCCGCCCTCAGGGTCCGCAGCACCTCGCCCAGCGACTTCCGCAGGCGGCGGCCCGGGAACCGCCGCGACGGCTCGTCGCCGTCCGGCCGGCGGGGCGCCGCGGCGCCGGGCGCGCGCGTCCTGCCCGCGAGGGCGTCCTGGATCAGGGCGGTCGCTCCCGCCAGGTCGCCGGCCCGCACCGAGCCGGTCGCGCGGAGCATCTCCGCGACGAAATCGTCGTTCATGTCGTGTTTCCTTCTATCCGATCCTTGCGGCCAGCGCGGCCTTGATCTCTGGGGTCGCCTGCAGCGCCCCGAGCACGGTCAGCGAGCCGATCGTCGCCAGCGCCAGCTCCGGCGTCACCTCGGGGGCGATGCGGACCAGGCCCACCACCTTGACGTGCAGCCGCTGGCCCGCCGCCCGCACCGCCTCCAGGTCGGCGACGCCGAAGTCGCGCAGCCCCAGCTCGAGCGTGTGCCGGTCCATCGACCGCGACACCTCCTCGGAATGCCGCGTCAGCTGGTTGCGGATCGCGGTGCGGATGAAGTCGCTGCGGTTGGAGTAGAACCCCTCCTGCACCATCAGATCGATGCGCCCGAGATCGACGTAGCCGAGGTTGATGGTGATCTTCTCGGTGTCGACCCCGCGGTCGCGAAGCTGTCGCACGTTGTCCGTCATTCACATCCTCCATCCGTGTGGATGGTATATGGATGGAAAATGGCCGAGGGTCAAGCCCCCGGCTCAGGGGGCGCCGAGCGGGCCGATGAAGTCGGTCTTGCCGAGCGCGACCCCGCGGTGGCGCAGCAGGTCGTAGGCGGTGGTGACGTGGAAGAAGAAGTTCGGCAGCGCGAAGCTCAGCGCATAGTCGCGCGCGGCGATCGTCATCGGCGTCCGGCCGATGTTGGCGGAGATCGTCGCCTCGGCGTTGTCGTCGATCGCCGCCCGCGGCACCGCCTCCAGGAACGCCTGCGTCCGCGCGATCCGGTCCTGAAGCTCGGCGAAGCTCTTCTCCTCGTCGGCGAACCGGACGTTCTCGACCCCGCCGATCCGCACCGCGGCGAACTTGGCGGTGTCGCTGGCGCGCTGCACCTGCCCGGCGAGCGTCAGCATGTCGGGCGCCAGCCGCGCCGCGAGCAGGTCGGCGGCATCGAGCCCCTCCGCCTCGGCGAAGGCGCGGCCTTTCTCCAGCACCGCGGCCAGGTTGCCGAGCCCGCGGCGGAAGACCGGGATGGTGACGTCGTAGAGCGTGATGGCCATGGAAGCTTCCACTTCAGCGCGGCCGCTCCCCGCGGCCCGGGATCGCGCCCGAAGCTGACAGGAAACCGCGGGCCCGATCAAGCGGAACCGCGCCGATGCCCGGCACGCGGCGTGGACGTCCGCGGCCCTGCCGTTTAAACCTGCCGCCGAGATTCCGCCGGCGACCCGTCCTCAACCGAAGCAGGCTTCCCATGACCCCTGGATCCGGGCCTACCGCCGAGGCGCGCGGATCGCGCAGCCTGCTGATGCTGGCGCTGCTGGCTCCGGTCGTCGGGGCGGCGGCGGGCCTGGTCGGCGCGGTGTTCCGGCTCTCGCTGGAGCAGGCCGACCGCCTGCGCAACCTGCTGGTCGGCTGGGCCCACGGCCAGGGCCCGGTCGGCCTGATGACGCTCGTCGCGGCCTGCGCGGCCGGGGCGATGCTCGCGGCCTGGCTTGTCCGCCGCGTCGCGCCGCAGGCCTCGGGCAGCGGCATCCCGCACGTCGAGGCGGTGATCGACGGTGCGCTGCCGCCGGCGCCGTTCCGGCTGCTGCCGGTCAAGTTCCTCGGCGGCCTGCTGGCGATCGGATCGGGCCTGGCGCTGGGGCGCGAGGGTCCGAGCATCCAGATGGGGGCGAGCATCGCCCACCTGATCGGCCGGGTGTCTCGGCGCGACTGGCCCGACTGCCGGGTGCTGATCGCGGCAGGTGCCGGCGCAGGCCTCGCCACCGCCTTCAACGCGCCGATCGCCGGGGCGGTGTTCGTGCTGGAGGAACTGGTGCGGCGCTTCGAGCCCCGGATCGCCATCGTCGCGCTCGGGGCGTCGGCGAGCGCGATCGCGGTGGCGCGGCTCTTGATCGGCGACGCGCCGGACTTTCACCTCGGGGCGATCGCCTACGCCAGCGCGACGCAGAAGCCGATCTACTTCGTCTTCGGCCTGCTCGCCGGGGCGACGGCCGTCCTCTACAACCGCACCCTGCTGGCGACGCTCGACCTGGCCGACCGCTTCGCCGACCGACCGGTCGAGCTGCGCGCCGCGCTGGTCGGCGGCGCCGTCGGCCTCTTGGCCTGGTTCGCCCCCGATCTGGTCGGCGGCGGCGATCCGATCACCCAGCGCGCGCTGCTGGGGGCCGAGGCGCTGGCGGTGATCCCGGCGGTGTTCCTGCTCCGGCTCGTGCTGGGGTCGGTCTCCTACGCCGCCGGCACCCCGGGCGGCCTGTTCGCGCCGCTCTTGTTCCTCGGAGCCGAACTCGGCCTCGGCTTCGGACTGGCCTGCGAACGGGTGTTTCCCGGCCTCGGGATCCAGCCCGAGGGCTTCGCCGTGGTCGGCATGGCAGCGCTCTTCGCCGGGGTGGTGCGGGCCCCGCTGACGGGGATCGTGCTGGTCACCGAGATGACCGCCAGCGTCGAGATGCTGCTGCCGATGCTCGCCGCCTGCTTCGCCGCGATGCTGGTCCCGACGCTGGTCCGCGACCCGGCGATCTACGCCTCGCTGCGCGACCGCCTGCTCCGGCCCGCCGACCGGCCGGCGGGCGCGACCGCGCTCGCCTCCGAGTAGGCCGGCGTCGGGCCGGCTCTGACACCAGCGACCGCGGGTGAGGCGGCTTCCGCCCGATCGGTTCGCAATGACGCGATCCGCCAGGGCAGCCGCGCCCGGATTGGCACTGTCCGGGGACGCGGCACGCCCCTCGCCCTCCGCGCTGGCGCTCAAGGCGAGCGGACCGCGCGGCGCGCCTGTCTAGTGGTGCTGTGCTATGGTGATGGAGCGGGCGGCATCCCGTGGCGCGTCCGGAGGCTCTGACCCCGTCCAGTGGCCTGGGAGCCGCCCGCTTGCCGGCATTCAACCTGAACAGTTGACCGGGGCTGCACCACAGACCCCGCATTGACAGGAAGAGGAACTATGATGACACGCTTTGTGATCGGCGTCGACGTTGCCAAGGACTGGATCGATGTCGCCGAACCGGACCTGCCGTCCCGCAGGATCCCCGCCGAGCCGAAGGCGCTCCGCGCCTTCGCCCGCGCCGCCGCCAAGGCCGGGGCGCTGGTGGTCTTCGAGGCCTGCGGCGGCTACGACGCGCCGCTCCGGGCGGCGCTGGAAGCCGCCGGCGCGGCCCATGCCCGGGTGAACCCGGCCCGGGCAAGGGCCTTCGCGCGGGCCATGGGGCTCGCCGCCAAGACCGACCGCATAGACGCGGCCATGCTCGCCGAGATGGGTCGGCGGCTCGACCTCGCGCCCGCCGGGCCGCCCGAGCCGGCGCGCCGCGCCCTTCAGGCGCTGGCGGCGCGCCGGCGTCAGCTCGTCGAGATGCGCAAGCAGGAGCGCACCCGCCTGCAACAGGCCGCCGCCGCGATCGTCAGGGCCGACATCGCCGCGTCGATCCGCGGCCTCGACCGGCGCATCGCCCGCTTCGAGGCGGAGATCGCCGCGCTCATCGCTGCCGATCCCGCCCTCGCGGCGACCGCGCGGCGCCTGCAGACCGCGCCCGGGATCGGGCCGACGGTCGCCGCCACGCTGCTTGCGGAAGCGGCGGAGCTCGGCAAACTCGACCGACGGGAAATCGCGGCGCTCGCCGGGCTCGCCCCGGTCGCCAACGACAGCGGCAGACGCCGGGGGCCGCGCACCATCCGCGGAGGACGGCCGGTCCTGCGGGCGATGCTCTACCTGGCCGCGCTGCAGGCCTCCCGCTACGCGCCACGGTTCAAGGCCTTCCGCGATCGCCTCGAAGCCGCCGGCAAGACCGCGAAGCAGGCGATCATCGCCACGGCGCGCAAGCTTCTCGTCGTCCTCAACGCCATGGAGCGCTCACCCCGCGACTTCGACGCCGCCCTCAACTGACCATCCGCGACTACAGTTGCCACTGGCGCCCCGCTCAGAGCGGTCCGCGGCGCCTCATCCTGCGTGGACCCTCCGCGATACCAGCGGCCGCGGCACCTGACGCCGGCCGCAAGGTCGAAAATGCCCATACGGAATCCTGTACCTGAGACTCAGCCGTGCTCTGATGCGGTTGCGGCGCTCGGCGGTCGGACGGCTTTCCTGGTCCGCGTCGCTTGCGGGGGCATGCCCCCGCAAGCGACGCGCGGCCGTCAAATGGCCCGGTCCCCGGGCGCCGGGATGTTCGATCCGGACAGTCGGTTGATCGCCGCGTCGGCGGCCGGTCGCGTACAGGACAGGACCCACATGCTCGCTCCCGCTCCCCTCAGGCGTCGATGTCGGCAAGCACTTCCTCGACCTCGGCTTCGATCCCGCCGCGAGACCGCTGCGGTTCGGCAACGACGCCGCCGGCATCGCCGCGCTCGCCGAGGCGCTGCGACGCCGGGGTGCCCCGGGACGCCTCGACAAGAAGACCGCGGCCAGCCTCGCCGGCATGGCGCCGCATCCGGACCAGAGCGGCCCCCGGCCGGGCCGCAACGCCATCTCGGGCGGCAGGCCCTGCCTCACCACGGCCTTCTACATGGCCGGCATGGTCGCCGCCCGCTGCGACCCCCGCTTCAAGGCCACCTACCGCGCCATGCGCGCCGCCGGCAAACCGCCCAAGCTCGCCATCGTCGCCACCGGCCGACGCCTCGTCGTGATCGCCAATGCGCTCATCCGGGAGAACATCACTTTCGCCGAAAGCAGGTTCGCTTCTTGACTCGCAATACAGTCGCCATATGCGTTCCATACGGAGTCCATACGCAGAAAATCACGGCATTTCAGGGTCTTGCGATCTCCTCACTCGACCGGGCAGTCGTCATGTAGAGCGACGCGCGCCCACCACTGGTCGGGGCGACTGGATTCGAACCAGCGACCTGCGGTACCCAAAACCGCCGCGCTACCAGGCTGCGCCACGCCCCGACTGCCCAGCCTCTAGCGCAGCGAGGCCTGCGGCGAAAGCCCAAAGCCTCACCCCGCCGGCCCCACACGGCCCGCCGGTCGGCGGCTCGCGGGGCGGGGTGGCGCCAGGTTCGGGAACTGCAGGGTGCAGCGCACGCCCTCGGGCGCGTAGTCGATCGCGACCGCGCCGTCGGCGGCGAAGGCCGCCTGCGCCAGCCGCGAGCCGAACCCGCTGCGCGAGGGGGCGGTGACCGGCGGCCCGCCGGCCTCGCGCCAGTCCAGCCGCACGGCGCCCGCCTCCAGCGTCCAGCGCAGCGCCACCCGGCCGTCCGCCACCGACAGCGCCCCGTACTTCACCGCGTTGGTCGCCAGTTCGTGGACCAGCAGCGCCAGCATCGAGCCATCCTTCTGACCGGCCCCCGCCAGCGGCCCGGAGAGCTCGATCCGGCCGAGATCGAACGGCCGCAGCACCTCCTGCAGCAGCCGGTGCAGGTCGGTCGGCAGGTCGGGATCGGCCCGGGCCAGGCTCTGGGCGCTGCCGAGCGCGCTCAGCCGCGCCTCGAACCGGGCCTGATAGGTCTCCACGTCCGGCGCGTTGCGCGCCGTCAGCCGCGAGATCGACTGCACCACGCCCAGCACGTTGGCGATGCGGTGGTGCATCTCCTGGGCAATCAGCTCGGCCCGTCCCTGCGCCTCGCGCACCAGCTCGACCAGGGCCAGCAGGAAGTGCACCAGCACCACCAGCATCGCGCCCACCAGCAGGAACACCGCGAGCGCCACCAGCGACTGGGTGGAGAGCGCGAAGGCGAAGTCGGGCGGCAGCCAGACGTAGCCCGCGATCGCCGCCCCGAGGATCAGCGTCACCACCCCGGCGACCGATCCGCCCAGCACGCCCGCGACCACCACCGCCGGAAAGTAGGTGATGAACGGCACGCCGGCGACCAGCGGATCGATGGCCACGCGCCCGAGCGTCGCCGCCCCCAGGCAGCTCGCGGCCACCAGCAGCGCGCGCGACAGCGGCGGCCGCCGTTGCGGGAAGATCCGCATCCAGCCATGCGCGACCGGACCCTCGACCACCTGCGGCGTCCTCCGAAATCCCTGAAAGGGCCCGGCGTGACGGCGGGCCACACCGGGCGTCACGCTAGCCGGCACAGCTCCAGGCCGCATCCTTCACGGCCGGACTGCGCAGTTCGGCGCCGAGGTCGATGCCGAGCGACTGCGCCAGCCCGCCGTTGATTTCCAGCACGTACTGCACGTTGTCGCCGCCGATGACCGGCGTTTCGTCCAGCGGCTGGGCCTGGCTCTTGATTCGGGTCAGCCGGCCGGCCGGGTCGAAGAACAGCATGTCGAGCGGGATCAGCGTGTTCTTCATCCAGAACGCCACCGGCTGCGGCGTCTCGTAGACGAAGAGCATGCCGGAGAACTTCGGCAGGCTCTCGCGGAACATCAGCCCGTGCTCGCGCTCCTCGGGGGTGTCCATGACCTCGACGTGGAAGCGCAGCGTGGTGTCGGCGTCGCGCAGGTCGGCCACGTCCGGCGCGCAGTCGGCAGCCGCCGCCGCAAGCGGCGTCGCGCA
This sequence comes from uncultured Alphaproteobacteria bacterium, assembly GCA_963847795.1. Classification (GTDB taxonomy): domain Bacteria; phylum Pseudomonadota; class Alphaproteobacteria; order Rhodobacterales; family Rhodobacteraceae; genus Amaricoccus. The sequence continues at coordinate 251,813 of CAWKBH010000006.1, read as the reverse complement.
GGCCGCCGCCAGCACCAGCCGGCGCAGCCTGTCAGCCCACCGCATCGCCCGACATCCGCAAGCGCACCACGTAGTCCCAGCTGCGCACCTCGTAGACCATCGGCCCGCGCGGCCCCGCGGTTACTCGCACCGCGAGCACATCGCCGGCCACCACCTCGCCGTAGCCGTACTGGCGGAGCGTCTCCATGTGCAGGAACACGTCCTCGGGGCGGCCATAGATATTGACGAATCCGAAGCCCTTGACCCGGTCGAACCACTTCACCCGCGCCGGCTCCAGCGGTCCGGCGGCCTCGGTTTCGGGCAGCGCGGCGGGGAGCGGGCTGGCCGGGGACGGCGCCGTCGGCACGATGTCCATCACCTCGACGGCCTGGCGGCCCCGCTCGGTGACCTGCACCCGCAGCACGATCTCGGCGCCTTCCGCGACCGACGTAAAGCCGAATGCCCGCAGCACGTTGCTGTGCAGCAGGATATCGCCTTCGCCGTCCGTGCTCACGACAAAGCCGTAGCCCTTCGTCGTGTCGAACCATTTCACATGACCACGGACAACCATGTCGCGGAACTTTCCGACCTCACCGGCGCGGAGAGGCGCCATCCTACATCCAACATTTACCAGGCGCCGCCACGGGCCCCGAACCGGCGCCCGTTGCCACCAAGGGTAGCGGTTTCAGGTGTTAACGCAACCGTGAAATTTCCCCGACAGTCCGCGAATTGCCTTTAGTCAACCTGAGATTGTCCAATCCCTGCCAGACGTTAGCGGCTAGAGCACAACCGCCCGGCCACGCCCACCCGGCCGCCGTCAGAGCCGGGCCAGAAGCTCGGATTTCTTCGCCTCGAACTCCTCCGCCGTGACGATGCCGCGGGCGTGCAGGTCGGCCAGCCGCTCGAGCTTGCCGAAGACGTCCTCCGACGGCTGGCGCCGCGGGCGCCGGATCACGCCGCCGGGACCGCCCGCGGCGCAGCCGGCGCCGGAGCCGCCCCGGGCGCCGGCCCGGCGTCCGGGGCCGGCACCACCGGGAGGTCGGCCACCCGCACCGGCCCGTGCTGGCCGGTGAAGGTGAGCGAGCGGTCGCCGGACTGCTGCTGCGAGAACCCGCTCAGCTGGTGCTCGCCGGTGTCGTAGACGGTCACCTTCCCGCCGACCCCGATCGCCAGCCGCCGCGCCGCCGGAAAGAACGCGTAGCGCATGTCGTTCTGCGCCCCGGCCGAGGCCGGACTGCCCAGCTCCGCCGGCCACCAGGCGCCGCCCGCGCCGGTGCCGGGGACGAACAGGCTCGCCCCGCCGCCCTGCCGCTGCGACTGCACCGGCGCGAAGGTGCCGGCGCTGCCTACCAGCCCAGCCAGTTCGTTGCAGAGCGCGTCGACCCGGGCCTTGAGGGCGTTGTTGAACATGTCGCCGACCATGACCATGCCGCCGCGCGACCACTGGCCCATGCCGCCGAGCTCGGGGATGTCGAACTGCGCCTGGCTGCCGCCGCCCATCACCAGCGCCGCCAGCAATGCCTCGGCCGTGGCCGCGCCGACGCCGTGGCGCGACGCAACGTCGGCGACGATCCGTTGTCCCTCGGCGGTCAGTACCGGCATGCCGCGATCCCTTCGCTTTCGCCCGCCGCCTAACACGGGCGCGACCGCATTGACAGGGGGCGCCGCGCCCAATATTCGCCTGCTCCCGAAACCGTGTGCCGCAAGCTTCGAACGCCGGCCCGGCGGCGATCTGACGCAAATCCGGTAACCAGCCGATGCCGCCGGGCCCCGCGCCGGCATCGGCGATTGCCTGCGGCTCCGCGACGCGCGAAACTGCGCGACCCCGCGACGCGAGGAGCCGACCGATGCCGCCCGAACCCCAGCCTGACCTGCAGGCGATCGTCGACGAGATCCATGCCGAGCTGGAACCGCGCTTCGGCGCCGGCAAGCCCGCCGACTACATCCCGCAGCTCGCCCACGTCGATCCGCGCCGCTTCGGCCTCGCCGTCGTCACCCTCGACGGCAGCCAGCACACCGCCGGCGACAGCGACGAGGCGTTCTCGATCCAGAGCATCTCCAAGGTCTTCCTGCTCACCCTCGCCCTCGGCCGGCACGGCGAGGGCCTCTGGACCCACGTCGGCCGCGAGCCCTCGGGCTCGGCCTTCAACTCGATCAGCCAGCTCGAGCTCGAGGAGGGTCGGCCGCGCAATCCCTTCATCAACGCCGGCGCCATCGTCGTCACAGACCTCGTGCTCGCCGGTCACTCCCCACGCGAGGCGATCGGCGAGATCCTGCGCTTCCTGCGCTTCCTCGCCGACGACGAGCAGATCGGCATCGACGCCGAGGTCGCCCGCTCCGAGACCGCCACCGGCGCCCGCAACTACGCGCTGGCGCAGTTCATCCGCTCCTTCGGCCGGCTGCAGCATCCGGTCGACCAGGTGCTCGGCGTCTATTTCCACCACTGCGCCATCGCGATGAGCTGCCGCCAGCTCGCCCGCGCCGGTCTGTTCCTCGCCGCCGGCGGCCGCAACCCGCTGACCGGCCGTTCGGTGGTGCACTCCGCCCGCGCCCGCCGGATCAACGCGCTGATGCTGACCTGCGGCCACTACGACGGCTCGGGCGACTTCGCCTACCGGGTCGGGCTGCCCGGCAAGAGCGGCGTCGGCGGCGGCATCCTCGCCATCGCGCCGGGGCGTGCCGCCATCGCCGTCTGGTCGCCGGGGCTCAACGCCGTCGGCAATTCGCTCCTCGGCTCGCACGCCCTGGAGCTGCTCGCCCGGCGCACCGGCTGGTCGGTCTTCGGCACCTGAGCGGCCGGGTCAGCCCCGCCCGCGCACCGCGCCGACGATGGCGAGCAACACCACCGATCCGACGATGGCGACCACCAGCGCCCCGACGAAGCCCGTCGAGGTCAGACCCAGCAGCCGGAACAGGATCGCGCCGAGATAGGCGCCGACCACGCCCACCACCAGGTTCATGATCAAACCATGGTCCCGCTTCATCACCTTCTCGGCGACCCAGCCGGCGATCAGCCCCACGATCAGAAAACTCAGCCAGCCCAGTCCGCTCATCGACCCCCTCCAGGTTTCCGCGTCGGCCCATTCTGGCGTCGGACCCGCGCCCGTGTCCAGACGCCTTTCAGGGGCTCAGCCGCACCACCGACCACGCCGACCCGGGGTCCGGGCGCGTCCAGCGGAACCGGTCGTGCAGCCGGTGCGCGCCGTCGGCCCAGAACTCGATCTCCTGCGGCACCAAGCGATAGCCGCCCCAGAACGGCGGCCGCGCGCGGATCGAGCCCTTTCAGCGCGGTGACCTTGGCCACCTCGACCATCAGCGCCGCCCGGCTTTTCAGCGGCCGCGACTGCGCCGAAGCCCAGGCGCCGAGCCGGCTCGGCAGGCTCCGCGAGCGGTAGTAGGCGTCGGCCTGCGGCCCGTCCTCGCGCGTCACCGTCCCCCGCGCCCTGAGCTGACGGCGCAGGCTCTTCCAGTGAATCACGAACGCCGCCTTGCCCGAGGCCTCGAGCTCGGCCGCCTTCACGCTCTCGTAGTTGGTGTAGAAGACGAAGGCGGCCGCCTCGATCTCCTTCAGCAGCACCATCCGGACGTTGGGCAGCCCGGTCGCGTCCACGGTCGCCAGCGCGATGGCACCCGGGTCGTTCGGCTCCGCCGCCTCCGCCTCGGCAAGCCAGGCCCGCGCGATCGCGAAGGGATCGTCGCCCGCGAAGATGCCGTGCCGGTCCGTCCCCTCAGCCACGCCGCCTCTCCCCGATCCGCCGATGCAGCGCGAACAATGCCCGCCCCGGCCCGGCGGCGCAAATCCTGCTTGCCGACCGCCGGCAGGCCGCTACTGTCGCTCGGTAAGGAGGCCCGACGAACCGATGCGCTCCCTCCTCTCCTCGTGGCAGCTCTGGGCCGTGCTCTCGGCGGCCTTCGCGGCGCTGACCGCGATCTTCGCCAAGGTCGGGGTCGAGAACGTCAATTCCGACTTCGCGACCTTCCTGCGCACCATCGTCGTGCTCGCCGCCCTGTCCGTGATCGTCGCCGCGACCGGGCAGTGGCAGCCGCTCGGCGCGATCTCCGGCCGCAGCCTGGTCTTCCTCACCCTCTCCGGGCTCGGCACAGGCGCGTCGTGGCTCTGCTACTTCCGGGCGCTCAAGCTCGGCGACGCCAGCCGGGTCGCCCCGGTGGACAAGCTAAGCGTGGTGCTGGTGGCCCTGTTCGGCGCGGCCTTCCTCGGCGAGCAGCTGTCGCGCACCCAATGGTTCGCGGTAGCCCTGATCGCGCTCGGCGCGGTGCTGATGACCCGGGGCTGATCCGACACGGCCCGGCGCCGGAGACGCACAGCCCTAGTCGGGAAGCCGCTCCACGGTGACGTTGCCGTTGGTGTAGACGCAGATTTCGGCCGCGATCGCCATGGCGCGCCGGGCGATGGCCTCGGCGTCGAGGTCACTGTCGTAGAGCCCGCGGGCGGCGGCGAGGGCATAGTTGCCGCCGGAGCCGATGGCGGTGACGTCGTGCTCGGGCTCCAGCACGTCGCCGGCACCGGTGATCACCAGCAGCTCGGCGCCGTCGGTGACGATCAGCATCGCCTCGAGGTTGCGCAGGTACTTGTCGGTGCGCCAGTCCTTGGCCAACTCGACCGCGGCGCGCTGGAGCTGGCCGGGCGCCGCCTCGAGCTTCTTCTCCAGCCGCTCGAGCAGGGTGAAGGCGTCGGCGGTCGAGCCGGCGAAGCCGCAGACCACCGGCACGCCGCCGGGATTGATCCGCCGCACCTTGCGCGCCGAGCCCTTGATCACGGTCTGGCCGAGGCTGACCTGGCCGTCGCCGGCCACCACCACCTTGCCGCCCTTGCGCACGGCGACGATGGTCGTGCCGTGCCAGCCGGGAAATCGCTCGCGTTCCTGCATGTCCCCTCCAGGTCCGGGCGCTGATATATGGCCTGGAGCGGGCGAAAGCCAGTGCGGCGGCGGTCAGGGCTCGCGCCGGCGCAGCGGCGGCGGCACCCGTTCCGCTTCGGCGGCGTCGATGACCCGCCCGGCCTCGAGCCGCAGCACCCGGTCCATCTGCGCGGCCAGCTCGGGGTTGTGGGTGGCGATCAGCGCCGCCAGCCCGGTGTCGCGCACCAGCGCCAGCAGCACCCCGAACACCCGGGCCGAGGTCTCCGGGTCGAGGTTGCCGGTGGGCTCGTCGGCCAGCAGCAGCCGCGGCCGGTTCGCCAGCGCCCGGGCGAAGGCCACCCGCTGCTGCTCGCCGCCCGAGAGCTCCGCCGGCCGGTGGGTCAGCCGGTGCGCCAGCCCGACCTCGCCGAGGAGGTCGCGCGCCCGCGCCTCGGCCGCCGCCCGCCCGGCGCCGGCGGCGCGCTGCGGCAGCGCCACGTTCTCCAGCGCCGAGAACTCCGGCAGCAGGTGGTGGAACTGGTAGACGAACCCGACCGCCTCGCGCCGCAGCCGGGTGCGGGCGAGATCGCCGAGCCCGGCGGTCGGCTGCCCGATGCAGCCGCACCACGCCCCGCGGTCGGGACGTCGAGCAGCCCCGCGATGTGCAGGAGCGTCGACTTGCCGGCGCCGGACGGCGCCACCAGCGCCACCACCTCGCCGGCCGCCGAGCGTCGAGGCTGGCGCCGTCCAGCACCTCCACCGCGGCCGGCGTGCCGGGGTTGTAGACCTTGGCCACCGCCTCGAGGCCCAGCACCTCACTCATAGCGCAGCGCCTCGACCGGGTTCGAGCCGGGCGGCGTTGCGCGCCGGCACGATGGTGATCAGGAACGACAGCCCCAGCGCCAGCCCCGCCACCGCCAGCACGTCCCAGGGCCTGCAGCCGCGCCGGGATCTCGGTGAGATAGCGGATCTCGGGGTTCCAGATCGAGCCGCCGGCGAACCACTCCACCACCGCCTGGATGTCGTGGATGAAATAGACGAAGAGGCAGCCGAGGATCACGCCCGAGCAGCGTGCCGACCACCCCGATCAGCGAGCCGCAGAGGAAGAAGACCCGCATGATCGAGCCCTGGGTCAGCCCGACGGTGCGCAGGATGCCGATGTCGCGGCCCTTGTTCTTCACCAGCATCACCAGCCCGGAGATGATGTTGAGCGCCGCGATCAGCACCACCATGCGACAGGATGATGAACATCACCCGCCGCTCGGTGTCGAGCGCCGACAGGAACGCGCCGGAGGCGTCGCGCCAGGTCCAGAGCAGCGCCCGCGGCCCGGCCGCCGCGGCCAGCGCCGGGCGCGAGCGCCTCGACGCTGGTCGGGGTCCTGTCACCATCACCTCGATCTCGTCCGCGGCGCCCTCGCGGTCGAAGAAGCTCTGCGCCTCGGCGAAGGGCAGGTAGACCCGGGTCTTGTCGATGTCGTAGCGCCCGACCCCGAAGACGTAGACCACCGGGTAGTCGTTGACCCGCGGCTGGGTGCCGAAGGGCGTGTCCATGCCCTGCGGCGAGATCAGGCTGACCACGTCGCCGACGCCCGACCCCGAGGTCGCGCGCCACGCCCGCTGCCGATGGCGACGCCGTCGCCGAGCCGCGCCGAGATCCCCCGCCGCGGTCTCCGGGTGCTCGACCAGCGGCACGGTCTGAAGGTCCGCCAGCCGCTCGCCGATCACCTCGACCCCCGAGGCCCGGCCGTTGGCCGCGATCATCACCTGGCCGCGGACCAGCGGCGCCGCGTGGGTCACCCCGGGCACCGCCGCCAGCCGCGCCGTCAGCGCGTCGTAGTCGTCGATCAGCCGCGCTCGGCGTGCCGTTCGGCGTCGGGCTCGCTGGTGTAGTAGACGGTGACATGGGCGTTCGCCCCGAGGATGCGGTCGGTGAACTCCTCGCGAAAGCCGATCATCACCGCCTGCACGACGATCAGCGTCGCCACCCCGAGCATCACGCCCGACCAGCGCATACCAGGCGATCACCGAGATGCCGCCCTCGCGGCGGCGCGCCCGCAGGTAGCGCCAGGCGATCTGCCACTCGAAACCCGCGAAGGGCCGCGTCGGCCTGGTCATCTGCGTCTCCGGGCGTGGCGGCGACCGTCTCCCGGCCGGGCCGGCGACGCCGGACCGCTCAACGCCCGGCGTAGATCTCGGCGCAGCGCGCCACCGCCGCCTCGGGCGACATCTCCTCGCTCGCGCCGCTGCGCCGCGAGGTCAGCTCGACCTTGCCGGCGGCCAGCCCGCGCGGCCCGACCGTGATCCGCCACGGCAGCCCGATCAGGTCCATCGTCGCGAACTTCGCCCCCGCCCGTTCGTCGCGGTCGTCGTAGAGCGGGTCGAGGCCGACGCGCTTGAGCCCGGCATAGAGCGCCGCGCAGGCCCCGTCCGCCGCCGCGTCGCCCTGCTTGAGGTTGACGATCCCGACGTCGAACGGCGTCACCCCCTCGGGCCAGACGATGCCCTTGTCGTCGTGGCTCGCCTCGATGATCGCGCCCACCAGCCGCGAGACGCCGATGCCGTGCGAGCCCATGTGCACCGGCACCCGCTCGCCGGCCTCGTTGGTCACCAGCGCCTTCATCGGCTCGGAATACTTGGTGCCGAAGTAGAAGATCTGCCCGACCTCGATGCCCCGGCCTTCGACCCGACGCTCCTCGGGCACCGCCGCGAAGGCGTCCGGTTCGTGGCGTTCCTCGGTGCGGGCGTAAGGCGCCGGTCCATGTCGCGACGATCTCGCTCGACCTGACCGCGGTCGGCGAAGTCGATCTCCCGGTCGCCCAGCGTCAGGTCGGTCACCGCGCGGTCGTAGTAGACCTGGCTCTCGCCGGTCGGCGGCCAGCACCAGGAACTCGTGGGTATAGTCGCCGCCGATCGCGCCCGCGTCCGCCCGCATCGGGATCGCCTTCAGCCCCATCCGCTCGTAGGTGCGGATGTAGCTCGACCATGTGCCGGTTGTAGGCGTGCAGCGCGTCGTCCTTGGTCAGGTCGAAGTTGTAGCCGTCCTTCATCAGGAACTCGCGGCCGCGCATCACCCCGAACCGCGGCCGCACCTCGTCGCGGAACTTCCACTGGATGTGGTAGAGCGTCAGCGGCAGGTCCTTGTAGCTGCCGATCGCCGAGCGGAAGATGTCGGTGATCAGCTCCTCGTTGGTCGGCCCGTAGAGCATGTCGCGCTGGTGGCGGTCCTTGATCCGCAGCATCTCGGCGCCGTAGTCGTCGTAGCGCCCGCTCTCGCGCCAGAGATCCGCCGACTGCAGCGTCGGCATCAGCAGCGGGATGTGCCCGGCGCGCTGCTGCTCCTCGTGCACGATCGCTCGATCCGCCTGAGCACCCTGTAGCCGAGCGGCAGCCAGGAATAGATTCCGGCCTGCGCCTGGCGGATCATCCCGGCGCGCAGCATCAGCCGGTGGCTGGCGATCTGCGCCTCGGCCGGGGTCTCGCGCAGGATCGGCAGGAAATACTGGGTCAGGCGCATCGCAAGCGGCACTCCGGGGCAACGGGTCCCGCCGATGTAAGTGAAGCGCCGCACCGGCGCAATCCCGCGGCACCCGCCTCAGGCCAGCGGCATTTCCGCCACCTCGCCGCTCACGATCAGCCGGGCCGCCGTCGCGGCAACGATCGCCTCGACCGAAACCCCCGGCCCGCGCTCGCGCAGCAGCAGCCCGGCCTCGGTCGGCTCGATCACCGCCATCTCGGTCACCACCAGGTTCACCCGCCGCGCCGCGGTCAGCGGCAGCGTGCATTCCGGCACGATCTTCGGCGCGCCGCGCGCCGCGTGCAGCATCGCCACGATCACCCGCTGCGCCCCGCCAGCCTGGGCGGTGCCCCGGCGAGGTCACGCATTATTGTTGCATCTCCCCCGACCGCTGCGGGACAATCGCCGGAAATCGCAGGAGGACTGCCATGGCCGACGACGCCCCCACCTGCCGGCTGTTCCGCGCCGGCGCGACTTATGCCGGCAAGCAGGGGTTCGCCTATGCCGGCGGCATCTCGGCCGAGAGCGCCGGGGCGCGGGGCATCTGCATGGTGCTCTTGACCATCCAGCCCGGCGACCGGGCGAAGGCGCACCTGCACGAGGGCCACGAGACGGCGATCTACGTCATCAGCGGCGAATCGGTGATGTGGTACGGCGACCGGCTGCAGAACCGCATGGTGGTCGGCGAGGGCGACATGCTCTACATCCCCGCCGGCATGCCGCACCTGCCGGCGAACGTGTCGGACCGCCCCTGCGTCGCGGTGATCGCGCGGACCGATCCCAACGAGCAGGAAAGCGTGGTGCTCCTGCCCGAGCTCGAAGCGCTGGTGCCGGCGTAGCCCGCGCGGGAGAGGCGAATCGCTTCCCGCGATCCCGCACGATTTGTCCGTCGCCAAATCGTGCCGCGCCCGCCCGCCCGGGCAGGCGCGCTTCCGCGCCAGCCGGGCAGGCGCGGCACGATTACGCGCCCGTCCAGGCGGCCGCCTCTCGCCCTCCGCGCTGGCGCTCCGGGCGTGCGGATCGCCCGGCGACTGGATCAGCCCCGGACCTCGGCGGCCTTGACGGTCCGCGGCCCCGGCTCGAAGCCGCCCTCGCGCATCAGCCGGTCCGAAGCGTCTTCGACCAGGTTCTCGACCCGCGCCATGAAGGCCGCGATCGGCAGGCCCGGTGCGATCGGCTCGAGGAACTCCACCACCGCGGTCCCCGGCCGCCGGTAGGCGCTGCGCCGTCCCCAGAACACCCCGGCATTGGTCGCCACCGGCACGCAGGGCGTGCCCAGCCGGTCGTAGAGCACCCCGGCGCCGATCTTGAACGGCGGCCGCGCCCCCGGCGCCACCCGGGTGCCCTGCGGATAGATCACCAGCTGGCGCGGCTCGGTGGCCCGCCCGGCGTGGTCCACCATCTCCTTCATCGCCTTCGAGCGCGCACCCCGCGCTACCGGCGTCGAGCCGATCCGGAGCGCATAGAGCCCGAGCACCGGCGCCCAGCGCAGCTCCTTCTTCATCACGAACTTGGCCCGCGGCAGCGCCAGCGCGATCATCATGATGTCGAGGAACGACTGATGCTTGGCGCAGACCAGGACCTCGCCTGTCGGCACCGCGCCGCGGATCTCGACGTTGAGGCCGCAGAGCGCCCGGAGCAGCCAGAACACCACCCGGCAATAGGCCTTGATCACCCGGTAGGCGCCGTCGACCGACCAGAGCGCCAGCGGCGCCCCGAGGATGCCCATCACCCCCATCAGCGTGTAGAGCAGCGCGTCGAAGACGACCGAGCGCACCAGGAGCATCGGCGCCTCCCTTCAGCTCCGGAGCCGCAGCTGGCGCAGCGTGGCCCGCCGGCCGGCGAGCCAGGCGATCAGCCCTGCGCCCGGCGGGATCGCCAGCGGCAGCAGCCAGTGCCAGCCGACCAGCCCGACGCCGACCAGGAAGAACCCCTGCTCGCTCGCCGGCGGCAGCAGGCCGAGCAGCAGCATCGCCGCCGCGGTGCCGGCCAGCGCCCCGGCGGCGGTCCCGAGGGTCAGCCGGCGGGTGAAGGCGCGGGTGATGAAGCCGTCGCGGGCGCCGACCAGCCGCAGCGTCCCGAGCACCGGCCGGTTCGCCGCGATCGCCGCCCGGGCCGCCAGCCCCAGCCCCGCGGCGAGCGCCAGCGCCATGCAGCCCGAGGCTGGCGAACCCGAAGCGCCGCAGCCGCTCGGCGGTGACGATGAGCGGCCGGCGCCAGGCCTCGTGGTCGTCGAACACCGCGCCCGGCGCCTCGGCCCCGAGCCGCAGCACCAGGCTGTCGGGGTCCAGCCGGCTGCGGTCGGTCGCCACCTCGATCAGCAGCGGCAGCGGCAGGCTCTCCATCGGGATGTCCGGGCCGAACCAGGGCTCGAGCAGCTTCTCCTGCTCGGCGAGGTCGACCATGCGCACCGAGCGCACCCCGGGGGTCGACTTCAGCACGTTCAGCGCCGCGCGCGCCTGGGCCTCGATCTCGTCGTCCGGGGCGATGACCTGCAGGGTGGCGGTGTCGCCGCTCGCTCCCGCCCAGGAGGCGGCCAGCCGTCCCGCCGCCAGCGCCAGCGCCAGCGCCAGGACCGCGAAGAATGCCAGCACCGCCGCGAGGAAGCCCGCCGTCCGCGCCGGCACCCCGCCGGGCGGCACCACCCGGTCCGCCGCGGTGCCGCCGCGCAGGTAGCCCAGCAGCCCGGCCAGCCGCATCAGACCACCGCCTCCGCCGGCCGCACCCGGCCCTCGGTCCAGCCGCAGCATCCCCGCCGAGACCCAGGTCTCCGCCGCCCGGACCAGGTTCGGATCGTGGGTGGCCACCAGCACGGTCTTGCCCATGCGGTTCAGCTCGACCAGCAGCGCCAGCAGCCCCAGCGCCGCCTCCCAGTCGCTGTGGCCGGTCGGCTCGTCGGCGAGGATCACCTCCGGGTTCAGGATCACCGCCCGCGCCAGCGCCGCCCGCTGGCGCTCGCCGCCCGAAAGCTCCGGCGGCCGCGCCGCCGCCCGGTCGCCGAGGCCGACCCAGTCGAGCAGCGCCCGCAGATCCCCGTCCCGGGTCGCGGAGGCGGCGCCGGAAACCTCGAGCGGCAGGGTGATGTTCTCCCCCAGCGGCAGGTGGTCGAGAAACGCGCAGTGCTGCTGCACCACGCCCACCGCCCGGCGCAGGGCTGCAATCGCATTACGATCATTCGCGGGCGATGGCGTGGCCGAAATGCCGGATCCGCCCCTCGGTCGGCAGCAGGTCCAGGCAGGCGAGGCGGACCAGCGTCGTCTTGCCCGTCCCCGAGGCCCCGGTCAGGAAATGGAACGACCCGGGGTCCAGCGTCAGCGTCACCTCGCGCAGCACGGCGGTGCGGCCGTGGCTGAAACCCGCCTCCTCGAATTCGATCACCGGCTGCTCTCCGTCGCCTGTCGCGCGAGTTATACAGACCCCGCGGCGCGGCGCAACGGCGCTGCGGCGCCCCGATGCGGGCCGCCGGCTTGGAATGCCCGGATGCCGCCGCTAGAAGGGAGGCAACCGATTCGGCCGCTTCGGCCGGCCCCGACCGAGGTGGCGATGCGCCTGACCTGTCCGAACTGCGGCGCCGAGTATCAAGTCCCCGAAGGCATGCTTCCGACCGCCGGCCGGCACGTGCAGTGCACGGTCTGCCACACCCGCTGGTTCGTGCGCGGCGGCCCCCGCGCCGAGTTCAGCGAGGATCAGATCCTGAGCCGGCTCGAGACCTGGTCGCCGCGGCCGCGCCCGGTGGCGGTCCCCGACCCGGCTCCCCGCGCCGACGCCGTGACCGTGCCCGAGGAAGTCTCCGAGCCGGCCGACCTGGCGCCGCCTCCGGAGCCGGAGCCGAGCGCGCCGCCGCCGGTGCCGGAGCCGGTCGCGCCGCCCCGGCGCAGCGGGCCGGACAAGCCGGCCGAGCGGCCGGCGGTGCCGCGGCCCGGACCGCTGGCCGAAGCTCCGGCTCCGCCGCCGCCCCGATCGGCGCCGCGGCTGGAACTGGGCGCCGAGACCTCGGTGCTGACGGCGGCCGCGACCGCTCCCCAGTCCGGCCGCTTCTGGCGCGGCATGTTGCTCGCGCTGCTGCTGGGCCTGCTGGCGCTGGGTGCCTATCTCTACCGGGACGCGATCGCGGCCCGGGTCCCGGCCGCCGCGCCCGCGCTCGAGAGCTACGGAAGCACCGTCGACGGCTGGCGCGACCAGATCGAGCAGCGGCTCGCCCCGCTCCGCCAGGACCTCAGCGGCGGATAGACTGCCGCGGCGCACAGGGCTCGGATGCTATCCGAACTCGGGGCAAAGTTCAGTAGGTGCCTTCGAGCCAAGGATAGATGTCGCGGGTGCCGTGGACTATCAGCACGTCGCTCAGGTCCAGCGAAACGCTCGCGCCGACCGTCAATACCTGCATCGAGAAACATGGTTGCACCCAGTCGGAGAGGTAATTCCCGAGGAGTTCGCCGCCGGCGTTGCTCCCGGGGCGCCACGTGAAGATCTCCGTCTGGTCCTCCCAGAGCTTGAAAAACGGCGGGTTGCGACTCTCGATGAGGCCCTTATTGATCGATGCGGGGCCCATCAAATATAGGATGCTGTGCCACTGCCCGTCGGCCCGTATCGCACTGGCGCCTAAGTTTTCGAAGGCATTGTTGTAATAATCTACATAGTTAACTTGCTCACCACCTTCTGTAAATCGCAAAATTACCTTGCCTTCTTTGCCGGACAGGTCAGGCCCGATGGTGAATTTCACCTCATCGCCTTGAATCTTATTGGCGCGGATGGCAAATGAAACCACGAGACCCTGCGAGGCAGTGTACCCTTTGGCGATCTGGACCCACGTCCACTGATTCTCCTTTTGCAGGCCCGCCACACCATAGTTGAGAAAGCCGTCCCCCACCGTCAGCTGCAGGCCGTCCGGATTGGGGATCACGAGCCACTCGTCGCCCAGCGGACGCGTCTTGAAGGGATAGCTGTCCAGGGTGGGGGAATAGGGGTCGCTTGACATGGGTCCTCCCCTGCGAGTCCCGGCGAGGCCGCATCTCCAAACCAGTGCATGAAAGGACGCTTGAGAACAAATGAAATTTCGGCGGCGAGTGTCCGGCGCGCTGCCCGGGCACCGGGCGCAACCCGGCGTGGGGCTGTCGGCGCCTGGCTAGAACAGGTCCAGCAGCCGGTGCAGGTAGTCCAGCTCGAGCTTCGGCCGGCCGAGATCGCCCGAGCGGCGGCGGATCTCGTCGAGGAGCGCCCGTGCCCGCGCCGCGCTGTCGCCCTCGGGCAGCATGTTCTGGTTGCTGCCGATGCCGCCGCGGGCGCCGAGCGGCCTGCCGAGCGGATCGCGCCCGTTCTCGGCGGCCGCCTCGCCGCCGGTCTGGCCCTGCTCGCCGCCGCGGGTGCTTTCGGCCCGGCGCAGGTCGTCGCCCATCTGGCGCATGCCCTCGCGCAGGTTGTCGATCGCCTCCGACTGGCGGTCGAGCGCCCCGGGGGTGTCGCCGTCGCGCAGCCCGTCGCGGGCCGCGCCCATGTTGCGCTCGGCGTCGCGCAGGGCCTGCCGCGCCGCGTCGCCGGCGGCGCCGGGCAGCCCGTTCTCCAGATCCTGCATCAGCTTGCGCAGCGCCTCCTGGCGGTCGGCGAGGGCCTGCGGGTCTCCCTGGCCGTTCTCCTCGGCCTGGCCCTGGCCGCCGTCGGTCCCCTGGTTCTGCTGCGCCGAGCGGTTGCGGCGGAACTCGCGCTGGAGCTGCTGGAAGCTGTCGTCGGCCAGCCCCTGCTGCTCGCGCAGCGCGTCGGCCAGCCCCTGCATCGACTGCTGGCGCCTGGCCGTTCTCGCCCGGCCCGCCGTTCTGGTCGCCGAGCATCATCTGCATGTTGTCGAGCATCTGCTGCAGCATCTTCAGCAGCGCCTCGGCCTCGGCCTTGCGGCCCTGCTCGCTCAGCTCCTGGATCCGGTCCATCAGCTGCTGGATCTGGTCCTGGGTCACGGTCTGGCCCGGCGGGATCTGCGCCTGCTGCTGGTCGCCGCGCTTGATCGCGTCCTGCGCCATCTGGTTCATGTAGTCGCGCGTCGCCTGGCGCAGGTCGTCCATCAGCCGGGCGACCTCCTCGTCGCTGGCGCCGTTCTTCAGCGCCTGCTCCAGCCGTTCGCGGGCCTTGGCCAGCCGCTGCGCAGCGTCGCCGAGATCGCCGTCCTCGATCTCGACTGCCGCCTGCCACAGCGCCTCGGCGATCTCGCCCTGCACCGCGGCCACGTCGTCGTCCTGCACCGCCCGCGCCAGCCGGCGGATCGCGGTCCGCACCACCAGGTAGGCGCGCGGACTGTCGAAGCTGGCCTCGGGATGGTAGGTCACCGCCCGGAGCACCTGGGTCACCCGCCGCCCGTTCGCCGTCGACCACATCAGGTCCCGCCGCTGCTCGACAAGGGCCAGCGCCAGCGGGTCGTAGAACCGCCGCATCGGCAGCACCGCCGACACCGGCTCGCTGCTGCCGGTCTGGCCGGTCGCGTCCTCGGCCACCAGCCGCACCGTCACCGGCAGGCCGGCGAAGGGATGCTTGGAGAAGTCCTCGACCAGGGTCTCGCTGATCTCCTTGCTCTTGCCCGACAGCGGCAGTGGCAGGTCGGCGACCAGCGGCGGCTGCGGCTGGGGCGGCGCCGCCAGCCCGTAGCGCCGGTCGACCTTTGCGAGGTCGAGCGTGATCTCGGCCCGCGCCCCGGCGATGCCGTGATCGTCGTGCGCCTCGTAGGCCAGCCGGGTCTCGCCGGTCGGCGCCCGCTCGAGCGTCCCGGTCATCGCGATCTCGGGCGGCTGGTCGGGCTCCATCACGAAGCTCCAGGCCGCGAGCGGGGTGCCGCCCCGCCGCAGCGTCACCGAGCCGCTGGCCCCGACCGGGAACTCCGCCGAGCCGATGCCGGGCGCGGCCTCGGCCAGCTTGGCGGACGGTCCGCCGGAAACCGTCTCGTTCAGGTCGAACCGCTCCGGCGCGCCGTAGACCCGGAGCGTGACCTTGGTGCCCTCGGGCACCGCCACCGGGGCGTCGCCGGAGACCTCCGGCAGGTAGAGCGTCGGCCGCCCGGTATAGGCGGGCGGCTCGGCCCAGCCCTCGAAGCTCGGGCCGGCCGCGACCGCCGTTCCGGGCGCCGGCTGCAGCGCCGCGGCGACCGACTCGATGCCGCGGTCCCGCGCGAAGAAGCCCGCGGCGATCGCCAGCACCAGCGCCATCAGCCGCAGCGCCCAGGGGTCGCGGCCGGCGAGCCTCAGGTCGGCCCGCACCGGCCGCGCCGTCGCCGCCAGCCGCCGCATCCGCGCCAGGTGCGCGGCCCAGACCGCCTGCGCCCCGGGATCGTCGCGGCCCAGCGCCGGTGTGTCGCGCAGCGTCGCCAGCGGCTGCCCGGGCAGCGTCGCGTCGACCCGGGCCCGGGCCGCGGCTTCGCTCGGCCAGCGGAACCGCCTGATACCGATCACCAGCAGCGCCAGCAGCCCCAGCCCGGCCACGCCCGCCAGCGCCAGGAACTGCACCCGGGTTGTGATCTCGGCCAGCCCGAAGGCCAGCGCCGCCCAGAGCGCCGCCAGCGCCGAGCCCAGCGGCCAGAACGCCCGGGTGAAGGATTCCAGCGCCATCGCGGCGCGGCTGCGGCGGATCACCCGCGCCAGCGGCTCGGCTCCGCGCCCGGCGCGCCGCTCGTCGGTCATCCGCTCCGCTTTCCCGGTCCCGCCACGGTCACTCCTCGAGCCTCAGGGCGCCTGTCCGATCCAGTCGGGAATGGTATCCCGGTTCAGCATTTCGTCAAAGCTCGGTCGCGCCCGCACCACGTCGAAGTGATCCCCCGCCACCAGCACCTCCGGCACCAGCGGCCGTGAGTTGTATTCCGAGGCCATCACCGCCCCGTAGGCCCCCGCCGAGCGGAACGCCACCAGATCGCCCGCGATCAGCGGCGGCAGCGGCCGGGCTCGCGCGAAGGTGTCGCCGGTCTCGCAGACCGGCCCGACCACGTCGACGTGCGTCAGCTCCACCCCCGCCGGCGGCTCGGCCACCGGCACGATGTCGTGCCAGGCCTCGTACATCGCCGGCCGGATCAGGTCGTTCATCGCCGCGTCGAGGATCAGGAAGTCCCGCCCCTCGCCGCGCTTGCGCCAGATCACCCGCGCCAGCAGCAGCCCGGCGTTGCCGGCGATCAGCCGCCCCGGCTCGATCTCGATCTCGCAGCCGAGATGCCCGACGGTCCGCCGCACCACCTCGCCGTAGTCGAACGGCAACGGCGGCGCCTGGTTCGAGCGCCGGTAAGGAATCCCGAGCCCGCCGCCGAGATCGAGCCGCCGGATCGCGTGCCCGTCCGCCCTCAACACCGCTGTCAGCTCCGCCAGCTTGGTAAACGCCGCCTCGTAGGGCGCGAGCTCGGTCAGCTGGCTGCCGATATGGACGTCGATGCCGACCACCTCGATGCCCGGCAGCGCCGCCGCCCGGGCATAGACCTCCCGCGCCCGGCCGATCGGCACGCCGAACTTGTTCTCCGCCTTGCCGGTGGCGATCTTCTCGTGGGTCCGCGCGTCGACGTCGGGATTCACCCGGATCGCCACCGGCGCGACCGCGCCCATCGCCGCCGCCACCTCGCTCAGCGCCTCGAGCTCGGGCTCGGACTCGACGTTGAACTGCCGGATGCCGTTTGCCAGCGCCAGCCGCATCTCGCCCCGGGTCTTGCCGACGCCCGAGAACACGATCCGCCCGCCCGGCACCCCGGCCGCCCTGGCGCGGCGGTACTCGCCCTCCGAGACCACGTCCATCCCGGCGCCGAGCGCGCCGAGAAACGCCAGCACGGCCAGGTTCGAATTGGCCTTGACCGCGTAGCAGACCAGATGGTCCATCCCCGCCAGCGCCTCCCGGAACACCCGGTAGTGCCGGGCCAGGGTCGCGGCGGAATAGACATAGACCGGCGTGCCCACCGCCGCCGCGATCTCCGGCAGCGGCACCTCCTCGGCATGAAGCACGCCGCCGCGATAGGTGAAATGATCCATGGGAGCGCGGCCCGGGTCCCTGACTGTCGTCGCTCCCTAGCCCGCACCGCGCGCCGACTCAAGCCTGCTCACCAGGCCCTCCGGGCGCACCCACTTGGCGTTCATACAGGCTAGCTTACCTGGAGAGCAGTCGGGTGCGCGCGATCACGCGCGCACCGAGCAAAAGACTTGCGCGCACCGCGCGCTCCTTGTGGCGGCAAAGGCCGCCGCGCGGCGCCAGCCGCGCCCGCTCACTCCACGTCGATGTGGTAGATCGACCAGATCCACCAGTCGTCCGGCATGTCGGCGAGCTCCGGCCGGTCGGTGCGCGGGAAGACGATCTGCGTCGGCCCGAAGCTGCCGATGCCGAGCGGCTTGCCGTCGCGCGCCAGCGCCACCACCGCGCCCTTGTCGACCATCTCCTGCATCGGCACCTCGACGGCATAGCCGTCCATCGCCTGCACCGTCACCGTGTTGCCTCTCGCGCCCGCCGCCGCCAGCACGTCCTTCAGCAGCGGCCCGGTGAACTCGGTCGCGGCGCCGCCCTTGGGAAAGTCGGCATGCACCACCGCCTGCGGCAGCTTCTCCAGCGTCGACGAGGTCGAATTCCTTGGCCTTGTCGAAGCTCACCTCGTTGAAGATGAAGAGCTTGTCGTAGTCCGGGTCGAGCGGCCCGCGGTTGGGATCGGCGATGTCGCCGGTGACGGTCAGGAGCACCGGCCCGTCGGCCAGCGCCGGCGAGAGCGCGCCGAACGCGAGGGCCATGGTCAGGGCAATGAGGCTGCGCTGGGAGGCGTGGAGCATGGGGAAGCCTTTCCGCTGGGTTGCCGATGCCGCCGCGCGCCCGCTCCGCCGCCGCCTCAGGGTCCGGCGGACCGGTTCGTGGCCTTGTCGGGCGCCACTGGCTCGCCCTTGATGCCGCAAGCCGCCAGCGCCGCCAGCGCCAGGCAGAAACCGATCCGGCGCCAGGTTCGGCCGCTCACCCGAGAGCCTCCCGCCAGCGCTGTACCTGCGCGATCACCTGAACGGGCGCCGTGCCACCATAGCTTGCACGACTCGCCACAGAGTTGTCCACTCCTAAGATTTGGTAAACTTCCGGTAGGATGCCCGGGTGCTCGGCCTGCATCTCCTCGAGCGTCAGGCCGCCCAGATCCACGCCCTTCGCCTCCGCCTGCTTCACCAGCGCCCCGGTCACGTGGTGCGCCTCGCGGAACGGCAGCCCCAGCCGGCGCACCAGCCAGTCGGCGAGGTCGGTCGCCGTCGCGAACCCCGCCCCCGCGGCCTGCCGCAGCCGCTCGGCGTCCGGCGCCAGGTCGCCGACCATGCCGGTCATCGCCGCCAGCGCCAGCATCAGCGCATCCGCGGCGTCGAACACCTGCTCCTTGTCCTCCTGCATGTCCTTGGAATAGGCCAGCGGCAGCCCCTTCATCACCGTGAGCAGCGCCACCAGCGCCCCGGTGATCCGCCCGACCTTGGCCCGGACCAGCTCGGCAGCGTCGGGGTTCTTCTTCTGCGGCATGATCGAGGAGCCGGTGGAGAAACGGTCGCTGAGCGCCACGAAGCGGAACTGCGCCGAGGACCAGATCACCAGCTCCTCGGCGAAGCGGCTGAGATGCGTGGCGCAGATCGCCGCCGCCGCCAGGAACTCCAGGGCGAAGTCGCGGTCGCTGACCGCGTCGAGCGAATTGGCCATCGGCCGGTCGAACCCCAGCGCCGCCGCGGTCATCTCCCGGTCGATCGGAAAGCTGGTGCCGGCCAGCGCCGCCGCCCCCAGCGGGCTCTCGTTCAGCCGCGCCCGGGCGTCGCGGAACCGGCCGCGGTCGCGGTCCAGCATCTCGACATAGGCCAGCATGTGGTGCCCCCAGGTCACCGGCTGCGCCACCTGCAGATGCGTGAACCCCGGCATCACCAGTTCGGCGCCGGCCTCGGCCTGCGCCACCAGCGCCCGCATCAGCGCCTCGATCCCGGCCACCGCCGCGTCGCATTGCCCGCGCACCCAGAGCCGGAAGTCGGTCGCCACCTGGTCGTTGCGCGACCGCGCGGTGTGCAGCCGCCCCGCCGGCTCGCCGATCAGCGCCTTCAACCGACTCTCCACGTTCATGTGGATGTCCTCGAGCGCGGTGTTGAAGGGAAAGTTTCCGGCCTCGATCTCTGACAACACCGTGAGCAGGCCTTCCCGGATCGCCGTCGCGTCGGTATCACTGATGATGCCCGTGGCGCCGAGCATGGCGGCATGGGCGCGGCTCGCCTCGATGTCCTGGGCCGCCAGACGCCGGTCGAAGCCGATCGAGACATTGATCGCCTGCATCACCGCGTCCGGCCCGGCGGCGAAGCGGCCGCCCCACATCGCATTGGAATCGCTCTTGTCGTTCATCCCGCCCATCCGGATCGCCGCGCCGGCCCTGCTATACGCCGCGCTCGCCGCCTTCGCAAACCCGGCCCTCGCCGCCGGCCTCGACGCGGACGCGCGCGCGGGGCTCGCGGCGCTGAAGACCGGCGACATGCGCAAGCTGGTGATCCTCGACGCCCCGGTCGCGGCCCCCGACACCGCCTTCACCGACCTGCGCGGCCAGGAGACCACGCTGGCCGCCTCCGACGGCCGCATCCGCCTGGTCAACTTCTGGGCCACCTGGTGCGCGCCCTGCCGCAAAGAGATGCCGGCGCTCGACGCGCTGGAGCGCGACCGCGGCGGCGACGACTTCGCGGTGATCCCGATCGCCACCGGCCCCAACAGCCTCGACGCCATCGCCGCCTTCACCGCCGAGGCCGGCATCGGCTCGCTCTCGACCTTCCTCGACCCCAAGAGCGCGCTCGCCCGCGGCATGGAGGTGCCCGGGCTGCCGGTCACGGTCGTGCTCGACCGCGACGGCAACGAGATCGCCCGCATGCTCGGCGGCGCCGACTGGAACGGCCCCGAGGCCCGGGCGGTCGTCGACTATCTGGTCGGCCTGCCGGGCTGAGCCTGGCGCCCTGTCACGCTGCCTCGAGACCGCGATCACGCCGGTGTCACGCCCGGCGGCGTAAGGCGATTGCGCGGCCGCGGCCGCAGTCCGGCATTACCGGCACTTTTGCAGCAGGCATTTCAAAGGAGTCCCCTATGACCACGACGCTTTATCAGGACAAGGATTGGAAGGGAAAATCTCTGGCGATCATGCGGAACTACCGCTCGCTCAAGGACACCACCCTCGGCAACAACCCCTCCTCCGTCATCATGAGCGCCGACGCCGACGCCATCGTGATGTTCAACAAGGAGGACTGGAAGGGCGGGGTGATGTACTTCCGCGGCGTCCGCAGGATGGAGAGCCTCGGCAAGCTCTCGCAGGGCGGCGAGCTGTTCAAGGGCAACTCGGTGACCTCGGTCCGGGTGACCCCGTTCGGCCTCGATCTCAACGTCAACATCGTCACCTCGAACGGCAGGATGCCGGGCGGCGCCGCCGACGCGGACGCGGTCGAGAACGACTTCGGCAAGGCGGTGCTGCTCGCCAACAGCTTCTTCGCCGGCCAGAAGGCGATGATCGAGCTGTCGGTCGCCTGCTTCACCTGCCGCGAGAACCCGAAGAAGTTCGACCTCAAGAAGGCCGAGACCGGCCACTTCCCCGGCGCCTGGAAGAACCCCGGCGAAGTCGACATCGTGCTCTGCAACACGCTCGCGGACGCCTACGGCCAGGCGAAGATGCCCTGGTGGGGCAAGGTGGTGATCGTCGAGATGCAGGACCGCTCGATCGCGCAGATCGCCCGCACCCTGGCGCACGAGCTCGGCCACTACCTCGGCCTCAGCCACAAGACCGGCGACGGCCAGGCCGACAACATCATGTCGCCCTCCGACCTCGGCCTGTCGATCGAGGACACCGTGCTCCTGCCCGACCAGATCGAGGAGATGCAGACCAAGCTCGCCCGCAACCTCACCCGCAAGGGCGACCGCAACTGACCCCGGCGTCGCGGCAGTCCGGCCGGCCTGCCGCGACGCGCTGCCCGATCGCCGCGGCCAGGGGGGACGGCGAGCCCCGAATCGGGCGATACTCGCGGGCCGGGCGGCTCTCCGCCCGCCGCCGCAGAGGAGCCTCCCCCATGACCACCTACAAGGTCGGCTACCTGATCGGAAGCCTCGCCACCGCCTCGATCAACCGCAAGCTCGCCAAGGCGCTCGTCCGCCTCGCCCCGTCGGAGCTCGAGATGACCGAGATCCCGTTCCGCGACCTGCCGCTCTACAGCTACGACTACGACGCCGCCTACCCGCCCGCCGCCACCGCCTTCAAGGCCGCGCTGGCCGCCGTCGACGCGGTGCTGTTCGTGACGCCCGAATACAACCGCTCGATCCCCGGCGGGCTGAAGAACGCCATCGACTGGGCCAGCCGGCCCTACGGCAAGAACTCCTTCGCCCGCAAGCCCTCCGCGGTGATCGGCACCTCGCCCGGGATGATCGGCACCGCGCTGGCGCAGCAGAGCCTCCGCGGCGTGCTCAGCTTCTGCAACTCGCCGCAGATGACCGCGATCGAGGCCTACATCCAGTTCAAGCCGGGCCTGATCACCGACGACGGCGAGGTCACCGACGACACCACCGCCGAGTTCCTGAAAACCTGGATCGCCGAGTTCGCCGGCTACATCGGCCGGGTCTACACCGTGCTGCCGCGCACCACCTGAGGCGATCTCCGGTTGATTGCTTCGGGCAATTGGCGACGGTGAGGCGGCTCCGCCGGTTCGCAATGACGCGGTCCCGTTCCGCCGTCCCGCCGGATTTGGCCGTCGGCAAATCCGGCCGCGACTGCCCTCCCAGGGGCAGTCGCGCAAGCGCGACCGCCAGGGCAGCCGCGCCCGGATGGCACGGTCCGGGGACACGGCACGCCCCTCGCCCTCCGCGCTGGCGCTCCGGGCGAGCGGACCGCGCGGCGCGCCACCGGCGCCCCGCTGTTGCGGTCCGCGGCGCCTCATCCTGCGCGGCCCCGAAGCGATCAGCCAGCCACCAGGATGAGCGCTCACTCCTCCAGCTGCCGCGCCTCGTCGATCACCATCACCGGGATGCCGTTCTGGATCGGGAACGCCAGCCCGGCGCCGGCCGAGACCAGCTCCTGCCGCGCCGCGTCGTAGACCAGCCGGCCGCGGGTCACCGGGCAGACCAGGAATTCCAGCATCCGCCGGTCGGTCAGCCCCGGTTCCGTCAACGGCCGCGGACGCCTCCTCGCTCACTGCATCGCCCCTTCGTCGCCGCTCGAGCGCAGCGCGAACTCCATCAGCGTCACCAGGGTCTCGCGCCGGTTGGCCAGCGTCGGCGCCTCCAGCAGCGCCTGCTTCTCCTCCGGGTCGAACGGGCACAGGATCGACAGCGAGTTGACCAGCAGCTCGACCTCGGCATCCTTCAGGCTGTCCCAGTCCGAGCTCAGCTGCGCGGTGTCGAAGAACCGCGCCAGCACCGACAAAAACCCCGGCCGGTCGAACTCGGGGTCCTTCTCCGAGCGGCCGAGGTCGCGCTCGAAGCTGGTCCAGTCCACCCGCGCCCTGAGGTACGGCGCGAAGCCGTCCTGCATCTCGCCGAGCCGGAACCGGCTGGTCCCCGACAGGGTGATCAGGTAGCGCCCGTCCTCGGTCTCCTGGAACGCCGTCACCCGCCCGGCGCAGCCGATATGGTGCAGCCGCGCCTCCGCGCTCGCCTCGGTCCGGTCCTCGGGCATCACCAGCGGCTGGATCATGCCGATCAGCCGGTGCGGCGTCTTCAGCGTGTCCTCCAGCATCGCCAGGTAGCGCGGCTCGAAGATGTTCAGCGGCAGGCGGGCGCGGGGCAGCAGCAGCGCGCCGGGCAGCGGGAAGATCGGAATCGTCTCCGGCAGGTCGGCGAGACTGAACTTTCTGCCCATCTGCCCTCCCATGCGGGCTCAGGCGAAGATCATCGAGCTGAGCCGCCTGCGCCCCTTCAGCACCGCCTCGTGCTTCGGCCCCAGGCTGTCGAACAGCTTGAAGAGCTGGGTCTTGGCGGCGCCCTCGTTCCACTCCCGGTCGCGCCGGAACAGCTCCAGCAGCACCTCGATCGCCCCGGCCTGGTCGCCCTTGCCCACCAGCGCCAGCGCCAGGTCGTAGCGCGCCTGGTTGTCGTCGGGGTCGCGCTCGACCGCCGCCGCCAGCTCGGCGGTCTCGCCGACCTCGGCGCTGGCCTCGGCCAGCTCGATCTGCGCCCGCGCCGCCGCGAGCGCCGCATCGCCTTCCTTGCCCTTCGGCGCCAGCGCCAGGATCTCGCGCGCCCGCTCGATCTCGCCCAGCGCCAGGTGCGCGCGCGCCAGCCCGGCCAGCGCCGCGACGTTGCCCTCGTCCTCGGTCAGGATCGCCGCGAAGGTCTGCGCCGCATCCGCCGCCGCGCCCTCGGCCAGCATCTCCTCGGCCGCTCCCAGCGCCTCCTCGAGCCCGTCGTTGCCGCCCGACATCGCGATCAGCCGGTCGACGAAGGCCTTGACCTGCGCCGGCGTCTGCGCGCCCAGAAACCCGTCCACCGGCTGCCCGCCGACGAAGCCGAAGACCGCCGGGATCGACTGCACCCGCATCTGCGCCGCGATCCGCTGGTTCTGGTCGACGTCGACCTTGACCAGCCGACCTTGCCCTTGGCCTCGGTCACCGCCTTCTCCAGCGCCGGGGTCAGCGTCTTGCACGGCCCGCACCACGGCGCCCAGAAATCGACGATCACCGGCACCTCGTTCGAGGCCTCGATCACGTCGGCCATGAAGGTCGCCTCGGTGGCGTCCTTGATCGGGCTCGGGGGCGGGGCTTTCAGGTCCATCGACATCTCTCTCCGTCACGCAGCCGTGTGCGTTGTTGCGGCCTTACGTGGGGTAGCACTCGCCTTGCGTCAAGCCGAATCCCCTCCGCGCCCCAGCTTCCCCCGCACCCGCGCCAGCGCCGCGGTCGCCTTCTCGTGGTCGAAGGGCATGTGCTCGCGGATCAAAGACCCGCAGCGCCGCCTCGAAGCACGGCCGCCGCCTCTGCCAGCGCCGCCTCCCGTTCGCCGCGTCGCCGACCTCCGCCAGCGCCTCGTGCGCCAGCCCCAGGTTCTCCATCGTCCTCGCCCAGTCCACCGGGTGCGCCGCCTCGGTCCGGACCCGCAGCGCGGCGCGGTAGGCCGCCACCGCCTCGCCGAGCAGCCCCGCCCCCGCCTCCCCGCCGACCGCGCGCCCTGCGCCCCCAGCGCGGCGCCGAGGTTGTTCTGCGTCCCCGCCCAGTCCACCGGGTGCGCCGCCTCGGTCCGGACCCGCAGCGCGGCGCGGTAGGCCGCCACCGCCTCGCCGAGCAGCCCCGCCCCCGCCTCGCCCGCCGACCCGCTCGCCCTGCGCCTGCAGCGCGGCGCCGAGGTTGTTCTGCGTCATCGCCCAGGCCACCGGATGCGCCGCCTCGGTGTAGACCCTCAGCGCGGCGCGGTAGGCCGCCACCGCCTCGCCGAGCAGCCCCGCCCCCGCCTCCCCGCCGACCCGCTCGCCCTGCGTCCGACAGCGCGATGCCGAGGTTGTTCTGCGTCATCGCCCAGTCCACCGGTGCGCCGCCTCGGTCCGGACCCGCAGCGCGGCGCGGTAGGCCGCCACCGCCTCGCCGAGCAGCCCCGCCCCCGCCTCCCCGCCGACCCGCTCGCCCTGCGTCCGCAGCGCGGTGCCGAGGTTGTTCTGCGTCATCGCCCAGGCCACCGGGTGCGCCGCCTCGGTACAGACCCGCAGCGCGGCGCGGTAGGCCGCCACCGCCTCGCCGAGCAGCCCCGCCCCCGCCTCCCCGCCGACCCGTTCGCCCTGCGTCCGCAGCGCGTTGCCGAGGTTGTTCTGCGTCGTCGCCCAGTCCACCGGATGCGCCGCCTCGGTCCGGACCCGCAGCGCGGCGCGGTAGGCCGCCACCGCCTCGCCGAGCAGCCCCGCCCCCGCCTCCCCGCCGACCCGCGCGCCCTGCGCCCGCAGCGCGTTGCCGAGGTTGTTCTGCGTCCTCGCCCAGTCCACCGGGTGCGCCGCCTCGGTCCAGACCCGCAGCGCCGCGCGATAGGCCGCCACCGCCTCGCCGAGCAGCCCCGCCCCCGCCTCACCGCCGACCCGCTCGCCCTGCGCCGCAGCGCGTTGCCGAGATCGTTCTGCGCCGTCGCCCAGTCAGGCTGCGCCGCCTCGTCGAGCGCCGCGAGGCCACGCCAGATCATCGCCCGCGCGAGGCCGTGCCGCCGTAGCGCAGGCCATGCTCGCAGAGCCGCTGCAGTACTCGCCGCGGCGGCGGAAGGCCTCCTCGGATCGAACGGCGCGAACGCCTCCGCCGCCCCCGACAGCAGCCGGAACGCCTCGTCGGCGTCGTTCTCGAGCAGCGCGATCCCGGCCTCGGTCTCGACCAGCGCCGCGTCGTCGCGCAGCGCCTGCAGCGTCCGCTCCGACCGCTGCACCGCGATGGCGTCGCGGATCAGCGCCTTCGCCTCGTCGAGCCGCAGCGCGCGGACCGCGTCCTCCGCCGCCGCCTTCAGGTTGGCGATCCGCCCCTCGCGGTCTTCGAGCGCCCGCACCTGCGCCTCCAGCCGCCGGTAGTCCTTCGCCTTCTCGATCAGGAAGCCCTTCAGCGCGTCGAGCCCCATCGCCTCCGGCTCCGGCTCGCCGAACCGCAGCGCCAGCGCCTCCAGCGTGTCCCGCGACTGCCCGGCGATGTCGTCGAGCTTGGCCGAGACGTCGGCGATCCCGCCCAGCATCCCCTGCATGAAGGCCGGCGTCAGGTCCGCCGCGAACGCTCTTGTCGGCGAGCAGCCGCGCCAGCGCCGGCACCGTCAGCGCCCGGAACAGCGCCAGCATCGGCCCGCTCCGGTGCTCCGGGTCGGTCAGCTTGCCGAGCATCGCCTCGGTCACCGCCCCGGCGTCCATGCCCTGCGGCGACGATCTCCGGCGCCCCGACCATGCCGATCTCGACCATCTGCACGTAGAGCACGTCCGCGTCGTGCGGCAGGTCGCGCGTCGCCGCGAACACCGCCCGCGCCTCGCCGGCCAGCGTCTCCGCCAGCCGCCCGACGCTCGCCGGCGGCGCCGCGGCGAGCTTCTTCAGCGTGTCGTAGGCCGAGGGCGCCGCCTTCAGCGCCGACAGCAGCGTCGGGTCGGCCGCGACCGCGCACGCCCGCCGCCAGCAGGCGCACGGCGTCGGCGATCCGGTCGCTGCGAGCGTTGAACATCGGCCCTGCTCCCCGCGCGGTCAGCATGCCGCCGTGGCGCCGCATCGGGCAAGCCGCGGTAATCGATTTCAGTCTACATACGCGTTCCAGATGCGTTCCATAGCCGTCCAGACGGGACAAAATCCCGCTACGGCAAGGCCTTGCAGAGCGCCGCGTGCCGCTCCAGGAAATCCGCCCGCACCTCCGCCGGCGGCCGCAGCCGGATCGCGATCTCGCCCAGCCCCTCGACCTTCGGCACCCCGAAGAACCGGTTCGCCTCCGCCGCGGCGAACCCCGCGAGCTGCACCGCCTCGAGCCAGGCCGAGATCCGGTCCGCCCGCTTGATCTGCGCCTTTACCGCCGCCGGCAGCTCCGCCGGCAGCCCGAAGCGCACGTGCACCGCCCGCGCCAGCCGCGCGTCCATCGCCGCGTAGCCCGGCCCCACCTCCGCCTTCACCGGCGAGATCATGTCCCCGATCACATACTCGGGCGCATCATGTAGCAGCGCCGCCAGCCGCCACCGTGCCTCCGGCTTCGGCACGATCCGGCCGTACAGCTCCTCCACCAGCAGCGAATGCTCGGCCACCGAGTAGGGATGCTCGCCCCGCGTCTGCCCGTTCCAGCGCGCCACGAACGCCAGGCCGTGGGCGATGTCCTCGATCTCGACGTCGAGCGGCGAGGGGTCCAGCAGGTCCAGCCGCCGCCCCGAAAGCATCCGCTGCCACGCCCGTGCCGCCACCTCAAGCCTCCTGGCCACCCGCAGCAGCCATCGATGATGTCAATGACTTATTCGCGCCTCACCGGATCACCGTCAGGTCGTCCGGGAAGCGGTCGAGATAGGCGCAGGTCTTGCCGACCGACAGCAGGTGCTTGACCAGCATCCGCCGCAGGAACGCCGGGTTGCCGTGCGGCGGCGTGCCGTCCGGCCCGACCGGCCGGTCCGGAAAGTGCTCGGCCATGAACGCCCGATAGGCGCGGCGGAACCGCAGCGGGAACTCGCCGCCGTCGTGGTTCCAGGGCTTCCGCCGGCCGATGAAGTGCACGATGTTCGCGTCCTCCATCGCCTCGAACAGCCGCGACGCCCAAGTATACTGCCAGTTCCAGCGCGGCGACAGTTCTGCCCAGCCGCCATGCAGAACCGCGTTGATCAGGTCCTGGTCCAGCCCGATCTGCGCCGGCGGGTGGCTGGCCGCAAAGGCCAGGCAGCGCTCCAGCACCTCCTGCTCGTTGAACGCCGCGACGTCGATCAGCAGCACGCCGCTGTTGAAGCAGGGCGCCGCAGCCAGGCCGAGGCGGCGAAACGACTCCGGCCGCCGCCCGGGCGTGCGCCACTGGGTGTTGTCCCGCACCGCAGCCAGGGGGTGCGGGCCGATGTCGACATCCAGCAGGGCGCCGAAATCGCCCCGCTGAACGAAGACGTCGGAGTCGAGGTAGAGGAGCCGCCGATACGCCCCGGCGAAGGCCGCCGGCAGCGCGAGGCGGAGGTAGCTCGCCTCGGTGCGCCGCGCGTCGAGCCCCAGCCCCTTGAGAATTCCGCCGGTGTCGATGCGGCAGTGACGGAACCCATGCCCCGCCAGTCCCGGAACCGGCGGGATCTCGTCGAGCGAGCAGATGCAGATGTCGAACTTGCGATCCGGAACAAGCGTCGCGATCTGCGCGGCCGCCATCGAGGCGTACTTCGCATAGTTGGCGTCGCAGGCGAAGACCACCGCCCGGTCGAACCGGCCGGGGGATGTGGCGCTTAACGATACAGCCATAAGCATCCTCCGGCACGGGACCTTCGGCTTCTAACGGCGACAAGCGTGGTTGTCGAGCGAGGCCCTTCTTGCTAAGTGGCCCCTGGAACCGGGCCCGAGGGCCTTCGCGGAGTTTGTTACGCATGAGCACCGATTACGTCGTCAAGGACCTCGCGCTGGCCGATTACGGCCGCAAGGAAATCGAGATCGCCGAGACCGAGATGCCCGGCCTGATGGCGCTGCGCGCCGAGTTCGGCGCGAGCCAGCCGCTGAAGGGCGCCCGCATCGCCGGCTCGCTGCACATGACGATCCAGACCGCGGTGCTGATCGAGACCCTGGTCGCGCTCGGCGCCGACGGTCCGCTGGGCCTCGTGCAACATCTACTCCACCCAGGACCACGCCGCGGCCGCCATCGCCGCCGCCGGCGTGCCGGTCTTCGCCGTCAAGGGCGAGACCCTCGAGGACTACTGGACCTACACCGACCGCATCTTCGGCTTCGAGCGGCGGCGCCAACATGATCCTCGACGACGGCGGCGACGCGACGATGTACATCCTCACCGGCGCCCGGGTCGAGGAAGGCGAGACCGACGCTGATCGCCAACCCCGACAGCGAGGAGGCCGAATACTTCTTCGCCCAGATCAGGAAGCGCATGAAGCCGAGTCGCCCGGCTGGTTCGTGAAGCAGCGCCACCTGATCCGCGGCGTCTCCGAGGAGACCACCACCGGCGTGCACCGCCTCTACCAGCTGATGGAGAAGGGCCGCCTGCCGTTCCCGGCGATCAACGTCAACGACAGCGTCACCAAGTCCAAGTTCGACAACAAGTACGGCTGCAAGGAATCGCTGGTCGACGGCATCCGCCGCGGCACCGACACGATGATGGCCGGCAAGACCGCGCTGGTGCTCGGCTACGGCGACGTCGGCAAGGGCTCGGCCGCCTCGCTGCGCGGCGCCGGCGCCCGGGTGATGGTCACCGAGGTCGACCCGATCTGCGCGCTGCAGGCGGCGATGGACGGCTTCGAGGTCGCGCACCCTCGCCGACGCGGCGCCCAGGGCCGACATCTTCGTCACCGCCACCGGCAACAAGGACGTCATCACCCTCGACGACATGCGGGCGATGAAGGACATGGCGATCGTCGGCAACATCGGCCACTTCGACAACGAGATCCAGGTCGCGGCGCTCAAGAACCTGAAGTGGACCAACATCAAGGACCAGGTCGACATGATCCACTTCCCCGACGGCAAGCGCATCATCCTGCTGTGCCAGGGCCGGCTCCTGAACCTCGGCAACGCCACCGGCCACCCGTCCTTCGTGATGTCGGCGAGCTTCACCAACCAGACGCTGGCGCAGATCGAGCTCTGGACCAAGGGCGACCAGTACGAGAACAAGGTCTACACCCTGCCCAAGCACCTCGACGAGAAGGTCGCGCGCCTGCACCTCGCCCGCATCGGCGTGAAGCTGACCGAGCTGCGCCCCGATCAGGCCGACTACATCGGCGTCCCGGCCGCAGGGCCCGTTCAAGCCCGAGCACTACCGCTACTGACGACAAGGCACCGCCGGCGCGTCTCGCGCGGCGGTGCACCGGCGCCGCGGCCAGGCCTCATCCGGCCGGGGCGACGGCATTCCGCGCTGCGGCACGCTCGGCGCGGGCGTGGAAGACGAAGCCGAGGAATTAAGCAGCACCTGCGCGGCGAGGATCGCGAGTCTTCCGATCGTTCGGCGAAATTTCGGCGGTCGCGCCGCGGTTCGTGCTAGAGTCCGCGCCGGGGATCGGTTCAGTCGTGTCGCTCCGGGATGGACTCGTCGCTGCCGGGCAATGTCGTCATCAACGGCATCGAGGTGGATCTCGAGGGCGATACGCTTCGCCGGCCCGATGGCGGCACGGCGCTGCTGCGGCCGCAGTCGTTCGCCACGCTGCGCTACCTGATCGCCAACGCCAACCGGCTGGTGAGCAAGGCCGAGCTGCACGAGGCGGTCTGGTTCGGGGTGGCGGTGACCGACGACAGCCTGGTGCAGTGCATCCATGCCATCCGCCGGGCGCTCGGCGACGACGACCGGAGCCTCCTGCAGACGGTCTCGCGGCGCGGCTACCGGCTGAACCTGCCGGACGATCGCGCGACGGCGCCGGGCGGCTCCTCGATCGCGGTCCTGCCGTTCGCGACCGGGGGCGGGGTCGAGAGCCACTTCGTCGACGGGCTGGCCGAGGAGGTGATCACCGGGCTCTCGCGGCTGCCGGGGCTGTTCGTCATCGCCCGCAACTCGTCCTTCGCCTATCGCGGCCAGGCGACGGACGTGCGGCGGATCGCGGCGGAGCTCGGGGTGCGGTACCTGCTCGACGGCAGCGTGCGGCGGGCGGGCCCGCGGCTGCGCATCAACGCCCACCTGATCGACGGCGCGACCGCGGCCGAGATCTGGGCCGGCCGGTTCGAGGGGACGGCCGAGGACGTCTTCGAGCTGCAGGACGAGCTGACCGAGCAGATCGTCGGGCGTGCTCGAGCCGTCGCTGCGCCGGGCGGAGATCGCCCGGGCGGAGCGCAAGCGCGCCCGGCCGGCTCGACGCCTACGACCTCTACCTGCGGGCGGTGCCGCAGGTGCTGACCAACAAGGTCGGCGGCACCGACGAGGCGCTGCGGCTGCTCCGGACGGCGCTCGAGCTCGATCCCGGGCTGCTGCCGGCGCACGGCTACGCCGCCTGGCTTCACGAGCAGCGGTATTTCCGCGGCGGGCTCGACCCGGCGGACCGCGCCGCGGCGCTGGCGCACGCCGAGGTGGTGCTCGGGGTCAACGCCGGCGATCCGCAGGCGATGAGCATCGGCGCCTTCGTTCGCGGCAACCTGACCGGGGACCACGACGCGGCGCTGGTCGTGTTCGACCGGGCGCTGGCGATCAACCCCAACTCGGCGCTCACCTACGGGTTCAGCGCGCTCATCGCGTCGCACTGCGGGCGCGACGAGCGGGCGGTCGCGCATGCGCGCAAGGCGCTGCGGCTGAGCCCGCTCGACGACCCGCTCAGCTACCATCCGTTCTGCGCGCTGGCGGTGGCCGGGCTCTTTGCCGGGCGCTTCGAGGAGGCGGCGGCCTACGCGCGGCTGACGATCCAGGCCAACCCGGCCTTCAGCGTGCCCTACGCCTACCTGGCCGTGGCCCACGTCAACCTCGGCGAGCCCGACGCCGCGGCGGCGGCGATGCGCCGGCTCCTCGACGTGGAGCCGGCGTTCACCGTCGAGGGGTTCGCGCGGACGGAGCGCTACCCGCCGGCGCTGTTGGATCGGCTGGTGGCGGCGCTGGCGCGGGTGGAGGGGGCGCGGTGAACTGTTAACCTTCGCCACTGCGTGCACGGGGAGGTGCATGCGATGTGCATGGATTGTGCATGAGATGTGCATCTAAGTTTTTCGCGTTAACCTTTGAAATTGAGCCGAATCCCGCCCTCGCCGGCCGACGCCAGATTTCCCGTTTACCTCCGGTTCACGTTGAAAGCCGGGCATTCCGAAGTTGACCGGCGGCCCGGGTTCCGGCATATCTGACCCATCGATGGCCGCGGCAGAAACGCCCCCTCTCCCCATCGACCTCCAAGCCATTCGCGACGTTGCAACCCGAGGGTTCCCTGAACCTGGAGGGGTCGTGCGGGTCGGCGGGGACATCGCAAGCGGCAGTTGCACGGAGTCCGGACGGAGTGGGGTCCGTTCGCTCTCCAGCCGCGCGGTGCATCCCGCGGATTGGGGTCCAGCACCCGCATGCGCGGGGTCGGGAGGGTCCTTTGAGGGGAGGGCTCTCCCGACCTCCCTTTTCGCGGCCGTCAGGCGTCGGTAGCCGCCCAGCGCGCAGACCATCCGCCACTCGTCCGCGCTGACCGGCTGCACCGACAGCCGCGAGTTCTTCACCAGCACCATCTCCGCCAGCCGCGCGTCGCCCTTGATCGCCTCGAGCGTCACCGGCTGCGGGAACGGGGCCACCGCCCGGATGTCGACGCATTGCCAGCGCGGATCGTCGGCGGTGCTGTCGGGATGCGCCTCGGCGATCACCTCGACCACGCCGACCACCGCGCTTGATGTCGCCGGAGTGGTAGAAGAAGCCCAGGTCGCCCCGCTCGCATCGCCTTCATGTTGTTGCGCGCCTGGAAGTTGCGCACCCCGTCCCATTCCTGCCCGGCATCGCCCTTGGCGACCTGGTCGTCCCAGCTCCAGGTCTCGGCCTCGGACTTGAAGAGCCAGTGGTTCATGCCCGCCTCCCTCACTCCTCGCGCAGCGGCCGGGCCAGCAGCGCCTCCATCGCCCCGCGCGAGCGTGGTCGCCCCCTCCAGCACGTCCGCCACCGCCGCCGCGATCGGCAGCTCGACCCCGTGCGCCGCGCCAAGCTGACAGGCGGCGCGCGCCGTCGCAACCCCCTCGACCGTCCCGCCGGGCCGCGCCGCGCCGGCCCCGAGCGCGCGGCCGAGCGCGAAGTTGCGCGACTGCCCCGAGTTGCAGGTCAGCGACAGGTCGCCCGAGCCCCGACAGCCCGGCCAGCGTCTCGGGCCGCGCCCCCATCGCCACCGCCAGCCGGGTGATCTCGGCGAAGCCCCGGGTCATCAGCGCCGCCCGCGCCGAGGCGCCGAGCCCGGCGCCCTCGACCATGCCGCAGGCGATCGCGACGACGTTCTTCAGCGCCCCGCCCAGTTGCGCCCCGGCCAGGTCGTCGGTGAGGTAGAGCCGCAGCCGCCGCGTCGCCAGCCCCGCCTGCAGCGCGCGGCCCGCGCCTCGGGATCGGCGCAGGCGAGCGTCAGCGCCGTCGGCAGCCCGCGGGCGATCTCGCCGGCGAAGCCCGGTCCGGTCAGCGCCGCCAGCGCGTGCCCCGGCGCCTGCGCCGCCGGCGATCTCGGTCTGCAGCCGCAGGCCGCGGCGCATCGATCCCCTTGGCGCAGAGCACCAGCGGCGCCGGCGGCAGCTCGGCGGCATGCGCGGCGAGAAACCCCTCCGTCGCCTGCGCCGGCAGCACCAGCAGACGCCGCCGCCGCACCGGCCAGCCCGCGCGAGGTCCGACGACGCAGCGCAGGCCCGGCGGCAGCCGGCACCCCGGGCAGCCGCGCCGCCTCGCGGCTGCGCTCGGCCGCCGCCATCGCCGCGCCGTCGCGGCCCCAGAGCCGCACCTCGCGCCCCTCGACCGCCTGCGCCACCGCGAGCGCCGTGCCGAAGGCCCCGGCGCCGATCACCGCGATCATGCCTTCGCCCCCTTGCGCCCGGCGCCGAGCAGCGGCGCCGCCGCCGCGTCGAGCGGCCAGCGCGGCCGCGCCGACAGGCCCAGCCCGTCCGGCGCCGAGACCGCCATCCGCTCCGCCGCCGCCCAGGCGATCATCGCGCCGTTGTCGGTGCAGAGCGCCAGCGGCGGCGCCAGGAAGGCGCAGCCCTCCGCCGTCCGCCACCGCGGCCAGCGCCGCGCGGATCGCGCCGGTTCGCCGCAACGCCGCCGGCCACCGCCAGCACCGGCCGCGACCCCGGAACGGCCGTCCCGGAACCCGGCGCAGGCGCGCCGGGTCTTCTCCGCCAGCACCTCGGCCACCGCCGCCTGGAACGCCGGCGCAGAGATCGGCCCGGTCGGCGCGGGTGAGGCCGCCCTGCGCCTCGACCAGCCGGTCGCGCGCCCGCCGCACCGCGGTCTTCAGCCCCGAGAACGACAGGTCGCAGCCCTCCCGGTCGAGCAGCGGACGCGGAAAGCCGAAGCGTCGCGGATCGCCCGCCGCCGCCTCCGCCTCCACCGCCGGCCCGCCCGGCTGCCCCAGACCCAGCAGCTTCGCCACCTTGTCGAAGGCCTCGCCCGGCGCATCGTCGATGGTGCCGCCGAGCCGGCGGAACCGCTCGGGTCCCTCGACCGCCAGGAACTGGCAGTGCCCGCCGGAGACCAGCAGCACCAGGTAGGGAAACGCCACGTCCTCGACCAGCCGCGGCGTCAGCGCGTGGCCCGGCCAGGTGGTTGACGCCCCAGAGCGGCAGGCCGCGCCCCGCCGCCAGCCCCTTGGCGAACATCACCCCGGCCAGCACCCCGCCGATCAGCCCCGGCCCCGCGGTCACCGCCACCGCGTCGAGATCGCCGAGCCCGAGCCCGGCCCGCTGCAGCGCCGCCGCCGTCACCAGGTCCAGCCGCTCGGCATGGGCGCGGGCGGCGATCTCCGGCACCACCCCGCCGATAGGCGCCGTGCAGCGCGTCCTGCCCGATCACCTCGGAGGCGAGGATCGCGCCCACCGGCCGGCCCGGGCGCGCGCGCACCACCGCGGCGGCGGTGTCGTCGCAGCTGCTCTCGATCCCGAGGATGACGCGGTCGCGCTGCATCTCGCCTCTTACGATTGCGCCGGGCGCGGCCCGCAGGTAACACCGCGCCCGGCTGCCGCGCAACGCCGGCCCGCGACGGAACCGAGCATGGCCGACCCGCCGCACCCTGCTCCTCACCCGGCCGCGGCCGCAATCCGAAGCCTTCGCCGCCGCCGTCGCCGCCCGCCTGCCGGGGAGGTTCCGCCCGGTGCTGGCCCCGCTCATCGAGATCGTGCCGCTGCCGGCGCCGCTCGATCTCGCCGGTGCCCAGGGCCTGATCTTCACCTCCGCCAACGGCGTCGACCAGTTCGCCGCCCGGACCGACGACCGCAGCCTGCCCGCCTTCTGCGTCGGCGCGATGACCGCCGCCGCCGCCCGCCGCGCCGGCTTCGCCGCCCGCTCCGCCGACGGCGACGTCGCCGCCCTCGCGGCGCTCGTCGCCGCCGCCTTCCGCCCCGGGGCCGGCCACTTCCTGCACCTGCGCGGCCGCCACGCCGCCGGTGCGCTCACCGAGCGGCTGGCCGCGCTCGGGGTGCCGGCGCGGGCGGCCGAGATCTACGACCAGGTTCCGCTGCCGCTGCCCGACGAAGCCCGCGACCTCCTCGCGCGCGGCCGCGCCGAGGTGCTGGCCCTGTTCTCGCCGCGCACCGCCGCGCTCTTCGCCGCCGAGGCCCGCGCCGCCGGCTGGGATCTCGCGCCCGTCACCGCCGTCGCCCTCAGCGCCGCCGCCGACGCGGCGCTCGACGCTCCCGAGCCGGGCGCCCGCCGCATTGCCCCGGCGCCGACCCGCGAGGGCATGCTCGCGGCGCTGGCGGCGCTCGAGTAAGGCCTGCGGCCTATTCGGCGGCGGCACGGACCTCGCCGCGCGATGCGGCCTGGGCCTCCACCACCGCGATGGCGGTCAGGTTCAGGACGCCGCGGACGGTGACCGACTGCGAGGCGATATGCGCCGGCCGGGCCGCGCCCATCAGGATCGGACCGACGGACACGCCGCCACCGAGGACCTTCAGCAGGTTGAGCGCGATGTGCGCGGCATCGGCGTTCGGCATGATCAGCAGGTTCGCCGGGCCGGTGAGCGGGGAATGCGCATAGGCGCGGGCCCGCAGGCGCGGGTCCAGGGCGGTGTCGGCGTGCATCTCGCCGTCGACCTCGAAATCGGGGCCGCGTTCGCGCAGGAGCTCGACCGCTCGGCGCATCTTGTGCGACGAGGCGCTGCGCCGGTCGCCGAAGTTGGCGTGGCTGACCAACGCAGCGCGCGGCACGACTCCCATCCGGCGCATCGTCTGGGCGGCGAGCTCGGTCAGGTCCGCGATTTCCTCCGCGCTCGGGTCGAGCGCGACGTAGGCGTCGGCGATAAAGATCGTGCCCTGCGGCAACACCAGCGCGCTGAGGGTCGAGAGCGAGCGGACCCCGGGTTTGCGTCCGATGATGCCCTCGAGCCGCGTCAAGTGATGTCCGAATCGGCCACCCGAGCCGCAGATCGCCGCGTCGGCCTCGCCCTGCGCCAGAAGCAAGCAGGCCAGGACGGTCGGATCGTTCCGCACGCCCCGCAGCGCTTCGCGCGTCGACACCCCGAGGCGCCCGACCCGCCGGTGCAGTTCGGCCGCGTAGCGTTCGGCGTCGATCCGCGCAGGATCGACGATCTCGACGTCGGTCCCCGGCTTGAGCGTCAGGCCGAGTTCGCGGATGCGCGCCTCGATGCGGCCGGTGTCGCCGACGACGATCGGGCGGGCGATTCCCAGGCTCGCGGCCTGCTGGGCGGCATGCAGGACGCGCTCGGCCTCTCCCTCGGCATAGACCACGCGCTGCGGCGCGCGGGCGGCCTGGTCGAAGACCGGCTTCATCAAGCAGGCCCGACCGGAAGACGAAGCTCTGCAGCCGCTCGCGGTAGGCCGCCATGTCGGTGATCGGGCGGGTGGCGACCCCGCTGTCCATCGCCGCCTGCGCCACAATGGGCGCGATCTCGAGGATCAGCCGCGGGTCGAAGGGTTTGGGGATGATGTAGTCCGGGCCGAAGCGCAGGCTCTCGGCCCCGTAGGCGGCGAGCACCACGTCCGAGGCCTCGGCGCGCGCCATCTTCGCGATCGCCTCGGCGCAGGCGCGCTTCATCGCTTCGTTGATCTCGGTCGCGCCGCAATCGAGCGCGCCGCGGAAGATGAAGGGGAAGCAGAGGACGTTGTTGACCTGGTTGGGATAGTCCGACCGGCCGGTCGCGACGATGGCGTCGTCGCGGACCGAGCGCACCACCTCGGGCCGGATTTCGGGGTTGGGGTTCGCCATGGCAAAGATCAGCGGCTTCGCCGCCATCAAGGCCACCATCTCGGCGCTTACCGAGTTGGCCGCAGATAGCCCGAGAAAGACGTCGGCGCCATCGATCGCTTCCGCGAGGGTGCGCTTGCTCGTGCGCGCAGCGTAGGCCCCCTTGTACTGGTCGAGGTCGGTGCGGTCGGCGTGGATGACGCCCTTGCGGTCGCAGACCAGGATGTTGTCCTTGGACGCGCCGAAGCTGACCAGCAGATCCAGGCAGGCGATGGCCGCGGCGCCGGCGCCGTTGCAGGCGATCCTCACCTCGCCGATCGACTTGCCGACCACCTCGAGGCCGTTGAGGATGCCGGCGGCGGTGACGATGGCGGTGCCGTGCTGGTCGTCGTGGAAGACGGGGATCTTCATCCGCGCCTTCAGCCGCTTCTCGATCTCGAAGCAGGCCGGTGCGCTGATGTCCTCCAGGTTGATGCCGCCGAAGCTGGGCTCGAGCCGCGCCACCGCCTCGACGAAGGCGTCGACCCCGGTCTCGTCCACCTCGAGATCGACGGTGTCGATGCCGGAGAACTTCTTGAACAGCGCCGCCTTGCCTTCCATCACCGGCTTGGAGGCCAGCGCGCCGATATTGCCGAGCCCGAGCACCGCGGTGCCGTTGGTGATCACCGCCACCGTGTTGCTGCGCCCGGTGTAGAGCGCGGCGGTCGCCGGATCCTCGGCGATCGCCTCGCAGGCATAGGCGACGCCGGGGCTGTAGGCCAGAGCGAGGTCGCGCTGGGTCGCCATCGGCTTGGTCGGCAGGATCTGCAGCTTCCCGGCCGGTTCCGCGGCGTGGTAGGCGAGCGCGTCGCGCTTGAGATCGTCCGACATCGGTTTCCTCCGTTCGTTTCTTGATCCGCCGGCTCGCGGCCGGCTTGCGATTCCCGAGACTACGGAGCGCAGCGCCGCTTGTCCGCCCTATTCCGCAGCATGCGCCATCACCCGCGTTTCGCGCGATACCGGCCGCCGCAATTCCTGACTCGTTTCCTTGGCATACGCTCTGTGCATATGTTGTGCATGCCCTGTGCATGAGTGAATCCCGCCATGTGACCGTCGACGCACGCGGAATCCGTTTCAGGCCGAGTCGATCCGCCAGAGGGCGCATTAACCCTTTCCAAATTGTCGGCGGCTAGGTTCGCGCGGCCCCCCGGGGCTCTGAACGATGGAGAGCGGCCGTGATCGAGCTCGGCTATGCCAGCGAACCGGACGAATACGGCATCCACGACGGGCGGGAGCTCGCCCGGCAGCTGATCGCGGATGCCTACAAGCTGCTGATCCCCTACGCGAACGCCTGCTCCGACTGCACCGACAGCTTGTTTTCAGCCGTCGCCGGGAAGGTGATGCAAAGCGAGCGGCAGAAGGGGATGTCGGCCATCGTCCTCTGGGACCGAAAGCCCGCGCTCGACAAGCCGACCGCCGCCGCCGCCCATCTTCGCGAGGCCGGCGCGCGCACGGCCGAGCTGCTGGCCGGGATGCCCAAGCACGAGCACCGCTCCCTCCCCGGCGCCTGAACGCCGCCGCGCCGGCCCGATGAGGCTTGACGGCCGGTCCTCGGTGGAGTGCGGTCGGGGAGAATCGGATTCGGGGAGGAGAGGGGGATGCAGATTGCCATCGTCGGGCTGGGCCGGATGGGCGCCAACATCACCCGCCGGCTGATGCGCGCCGGCCACACCTGCGTGGTCTACGACGTCCGGCCCGACAGCGTCGCCGCCCTCGCCGGCGAGGGCGCCGCCGGCGCCAGCTCGCTCGCCGACCTGGTCGCCAAGCTCACGCCGCCGCGCGCGGTCTGGATGATGCTGCCGGCGGCGGTCGTCGAGAAGACCATCGACGCGCTCGGCCCGCTGCTCGAGCCGGACGACGTGCTGATCGACGGCGGCAACTCCTACTACCGGCGCGACATCGCCCGGGCGAAGGCGCTGGCCCCCAGGGGCATCCACTACGTCGACGTCGGCACCAGCGGCGGCATCTTCGGCCTCGAGCGCGGCTTCAGCCAGATGATCGGCGGCGAGCCGGCCCCGGTGGCGCGGCTCGACCCGATCTTCGCCGCGCTCGCGCCCGGCACCGACGCGGCGCCGCGCACGCCGGCGCGTGCCGGCAAGGCAGGCACGGCCGAGCACGGCTACCTGCACTGCGGTCCGAGCGGCGCGGGTCATTTCGTCAAGATGGTGCACAACGGCATCGAGTACGGCATCATGGCCGCTTATGCCGAGGGCCTGAACGTGCTGCGCCACGCCAACGTCGGCTCGAAGCCCCAGGCCGCGGATGCCGAGACCGCGCCGCTGCAGGACCCGGAAGCCTACCGCTACGACCTCGACATCGCGTCGGTTGCCGAGGTCTGGCGCCGCGGCAGCGTCATCGCCTCCTGGCTGCTCGACCTGACCGCCGACGCGCTATGCCGCGACCCCGACCTCGCGGCGCTCGAGGGACGCGTCTCCGATTCCGGCGAGGGGCGCTGGACGATCCGGGCGGCGATCGACGAGGGGGTGCCGGCACCGGTGCTGAGCGCGGCGCTCTACGAGCGCTTCGCCTCGCGCGGCGAGGCCGACTTCGCCGACAAGCTGCTCTCGGCCATGCGCCGCGAGTTCGGCGGCCACCAGGAGAAGGCCGCGGGCCAGTAGCAGGGAGACCAACGATGACCGAACCGGTCCGCTCGGACGCGCTGGTCCTCTTCGGAGCGAGCGGCGATCTCGCCCGCAAGAAGATCTTTCCCGCGCTCTACGCCATGTGCCGCCGGGGCCATCTCGACGTGCCGGTGGTGGGCGTGGCCCGCTCCGGCCTCAGCCTCGACGGCTTCAAGGCCCGGGCGCACGACGCGGTCAGCAAGCTCGCCGGTTTCGACGCGGGCGTCGCCACCCGGTTGCTGGCGCAGCTGAAATACGTCGACGGCGACTACAACGACGCCACGACCTTCCAGCGCCTGCGCGCCGCGCTGCCGGACGCGAAGCGGCCGCTGCACTACCTCGCCATTCCGCCCAGCATGTTCCCGACGGTCATCAAGGGCCTCGGCGCCGCCGGCCTCGACGCGGGCGCCCGGGTGGTGGTGGAGAAGCCGTTCGGGCGGGACCTCGCCTCCGCCCGGGCCCTCGACCGAACGCTTGCACAAGGTCTTCCACGAGAACGCGATCTTCCGCATCGACCACTACCTCGGCAAGGAGCCGGTGCAGAACCTGCTCTACTTCCGCTTCGCCAATTCCTTCCTCGAACCGGTCTGGAACCGCCACTGGGTGCAGAGCGTGCAGATCACCATGGCCGAGGAATTCGGCGTCGCCGGGCGCGGCGCCTTCTACGACGAGGTCGGCTGCATCCGGGACGTGATCCAGAACCACCTGCTGCAGGTGGTCGCGATCCTGGCCATGGAGTGCCCGGTCGGCACCGAGAGCGGCTTCATGCGCGACGAGAAGGTGAAGGTCTTCAACTCGATCCGGCCGCTCACCGCGTCGGAGGTGGTGCGCGGCCAGTTCGACGGCTACCGCGGCGAGCCGGGCGTCGCCGCGGACTCGCAGGTCGAGACCTTCGCCGCGGTGCACCTGCACGTCGATTCCTGGCGCTGGCACGGCGTACCGTTCCTGGTCCGCGCCGGCAAGTGCCTGCCGGTGACGGCCACCGAGGTGATCGTCGAACTGCGGCGGCCGCCGCTCAACATCTTCCGAGCCGACAAGACCGGGCATCCCAACCACTTCCGCTTCCAGCTCGGCCCCAACGTGGTGATCGCGCTCGGCGCCCGGGCAAAGGCGCCGGGCGAGGCGATGGCCGGTGGCGAGGTCGAGCTCAACGTCATGCACCAGGGGGCCGACGAGATGGACGCCTATGAACGGCTGATCGGCGACGCGATGAAGGGCGACCCGACGCTGTTCTCGCGCCAGGACAGCGCCGAGGCCGCAGTGGCGGATCGTCGACCCGGTGCTCCGCGCCCGCACGCCGGTGCATCGCTACGCGCAGGGGTCCTGGGGTCCGCCGGAGGCCGAGCCGATGGCCGCGGCCAGTGGCGGCTGGCACGCCCCGGTGCTGCCGCCGGTGCCGGCCGCATCATGAGCCCGGCCGCAAAGCCCGCGCCCCGGCGGCCCGCGCGCCCGCGCCGGGTGCTGGCGGTCGACGTGGGGGGCACCCACGTCAAGGTGATGCTCAGCCCGAAATCGGAGAAGCGCGAATTCGCCTCCGGGCCGGATCTCACCCCCGCCGCCATGGTGGCGAAGATCCGGGAGCTGACCCGCGACTGGCGCTACGACGTGGTCGCGATGGGCTATCCGGGCCCGGTGGTGCACGGCCGCCCGCTCACCGAGCCGCACAACCTCGGCACCGGCTGGGTCGGCTTCGACTTCCGCAAGGCTTTCGGCTGCCCGGTCCGGATCGTCAACGACGCGGCGATGCAGGCGCTCGGCAGCTACGAGGGCGGCCGGATGCTGTTCCTCGGCCTCGGCACCGGGCTCGGCTCGGCGATGATCGTCGACGGCATCCTCGAGCCGATGGAACTCGCGCATCTGCCCTACAGGAAGGGTCGGACCTACGAGGACTACGTCGGCCGCTCCGGGCTGAAGCGCGCCGGCAAGAAGAAGTGGCGCGCAGAGGTCGCCAGGGTGGTGGAGAAGCTGACCGCCGCGCTGGAGCCCGACTACGTGGTGCTCGGCGGCGGCAACGCCGAGAAGCTGAAGGAGCTGCCACCGAAGGCGCGCCTCGGCGACAACGAGAACGCCTTCGCCGGCGGCTTCCGGCTCTGGCAGGAGAAGGGTGCGCGCTAGGCGGCCGCCGTTGGGTCCCGCACACCTTGATTTCGAGTTAACGCGGATAGGAATGTCTCATCTTTTCAATAACATAGCCTGATCCAACCGCGCGCGACGACCGCCATCGACAACGCCAGTTCCGGTCTCCATCGCATTGACCGCGACGGAGGCTTCGTGCAAGCCTCGCTCCGTGGGTAGCGGCAGCGCTGGAACGCGGCCGGCCCGCATGGGAGGAACCAACATGAAGCTATCGCTCGTTCCGGGTGCGGTGGCGGCCGTTCTCGCCGCCGGTGCCGCTTATGCCGATACGTCCAGCAGCCGCATCGCCTTCTCCAACAACTACGCCGGCAACTCCTGGCGCCAGGCGATGCTGAAGAGCTACGACGCCGTCACCAAGAAGGCGGTCGCCGACGGCATCGTCGCCGCCGCCGACGTCTTCACCACCGCCGACCAGGAGGTGCCGACCCAGGCGGCGCAGATCCAGAACCTGATCCTGCAGGGCTACAACGCCATCGTCATCAACGCCGCCTCGCCGGACGCGCTGAACGGCGCCGTCAAGCAGGCCTGCGACGCCGGCATCGTCGTGGTCTCCTTCGACGGCATCGTCACCGAGCCCTGCGCCTACCGCGTGGTCGTCGACTTCGAGGACATGGGCAAGCAGGAGGTCGAGCAGATGGCGACGTTCCAGCCCGACGGCGGGAACCTGCTCGAGATCCGCGGCCTCGCCGGCACCTCGATCGACGACGCCATCCACAAAGGCATCGAGGAGGGCGTCGCCGCGCATCCCGAGTTCAAGATCGTGAACTCGGTCACCGGCAACTGGGACCAGACCACGGCGCAGAAGGCGGTGACCACCGTGCTGCCCTCGCTGCCCGACATCGTCGGCATCGTCGACCAGGGCGGCGACGGCTACGGCGCGGCGCAGGCCTTCGCCGCCGCCGGCAAGCCGCGCCCGACCATCATCATGGGCAACCGCCAGGACGAGCTCGCCTGGTGGAAGGAGCAGAAGGACAAGGACGGCTACACCACCTGGTCGGCCTCGATCGCGCCGGGCGTCTCGACGCTGGCCTTCTGGGTCGCGCAGCAGGTGCTCGACGGCCGCACCGACATCCCGCACGACCTGCTCGTCCCCTACCTCGCCTTCACCCAGGACGACTTCGAGGCGGCGCTGCCCACCATCGAGACCGGCGGCGTCGCCAGCCACGAGTACACCCAGGAAGAGGCGCTGGCGGCGATCAAAGCCAACCTGAAGTGAGCCTCTGCGACGCGCCGGGCACGAGGGCCTGACCGCCGCCATGCCCGGCGCGCCCACCGACATCATCGAGCTCGGCGGCGTCGAGAAGCACTACGGCGCCGTCCGGGCCCTCGGCGGCGTCGACTTCCGCGTGCGCCCGCGCGAATGCGTCGGGCTGGTCGGCCACAATGGCGCCGGCAAGTCGACCCTCATGCACGTGCTGGCCGGCACCACCGCGCCCGACAGCGGCCGCATCGCCGTCAACGGCAGGCCGGAGCCGGCCTATTCCGTGCAGCGCGCCCATCGCCAGGGCATCCGCTGCGTCTTCCAGGAGCTTTCGCTCTGCCCGAACCTGACCGTCGCCGAAAACACCCGCATCAGCCATTTCGCGCTGAAGGGGTTCGGCTGGACCAGGCGGGCGTCGGCGCTGATCGGCGACAAGCTCGATGCGATCTTCCCCGGCCACGGCATCGACCCGGGCGACGTGGTGGGGGACCTCTCGATCGGGCGCCGGCAGATGGTCGAGGTGGCGCGGGCCTTCACCGTCACCGACGAGCCGCTGCAGCTCGTCATCCTCGACGAGCCGACCTCCTCGCTCGACGCCCACGCCGCC
Source organism: uncultured Alphaproteobacteria bacterium (assembly GCA_963847795.1). Lineage (GTDB taxonomy): Bacteria > Pseudomonadota > Alphaproteobacteria > Rhodobacterales > Rhodobacteraceae > Amaricoccus. Next base: position 208,503 of record CAWKBH010000006.1, on the reverse strand, counting down.
GGCCAGCTCCTCGCCTTCGTGCGCCGCAGCGTTGCCGAGGGGCAGAGCTGCATCCTGATCTCGCACCTGCTCGGCGAGGTCCTCGGCACCGCCGACCGCATCGTGGTCATGCGCGACGGCAAGGTCGTCGCCAGCGACGCCGCCGCCAGCTTCGACCGCGACCGGCTGGTCGCCACCATGGGCGGCGCGGCCGGCCACGCGCCCGCCCGGACCGAGGCGGCGGCGCGGGTCGGCGGGCCGGTGATGGTGCAGGCCCGCCCGGCCGGCCAGGCCGGCGGCGCCGAGCTGGTGGCGCGCGAGGGCGAGATCGTCGGGCTCGCCGGCCTCGCCGGCCACGGCCAGACCCGGCTGCTGCTCAGGATCTTCGAGGCCGCCTCGGCGCGGACCGCCGGCGTCACCGTCGCCGCGCCGGTGGCGCTGGTGCCGGGCGACCGCCAGACCGACGGCATCTTCCCGCTCTGGTCGATCGCCGACAACATCGGCGTCCGCTCGCTGGCGCGGCTCCGGCGCGGCCCCTTCGTCTCCGCCGAGCTCGAGGCGGAGCTCGCCGCGCGCCTGGCAGCAGCGCATCGGCATCCGCACCCCCGATCTCGCCAACAACATCCTGTCGCTCTCCGGCGGCAACCAGCAGAAGACGCTCTTCGCCCGGGCGCTGGGCTCGGACGCGCGCATCATCCTGATGGACGACCCGATGCGCGGGGTCGACGTCGGCACCAAGCTCGAGGTCTACGAGCTGATCCGCGAGGAGGCGCGGCGCGGCCGCACCTTCCTCTGGTACACCACCGAGACCGAGGAGCTCGGCAACTGCGACCGCACCTACGTCTTCCGCAACGGCCGCATCGTCGCCGAGCTCGACCGCGACGAGCTGACCGAGCAGCGCGTCATCCAGTCCTCGTTCGAGGAGGCGGCGCCGTGACCGCGGCCTCGACCCCGGCGGCGCCGGCCCGGCGCCCGCTGCGGACCGCGCGGCTCTTGCGCACGCTGCTTGCCGGGCCTGTCGCTGGCGATCATCCTGGCCGCCATCGCCTGGCTGAACCCGCGGGCCATCAGCTACTTCGGCTTCACGCTGATGCTGAACCTGGCGATCCCGATCGCGCTGGCCACCATCGCCCAGATGTTCGTGATCACCGTGAACGAGCTCGACCTCTCCATCGGCCCCTTCGTCGGCTTCGTCGGCTGCGTCACCGCCACCTGGCTGCACGACGTCCCGCTCGTCGGCACGGCGGTGCTGATCGCCGCGATCGGGGTCTATGCCGGGCTCGGGGCGCTGATCCACCTGCGCCAGCTGCCGTCGATCGTGGTGACGCTCGGCATGAGCTTCGTCTGGCAGGGGCTCGCGATCCTTCTGCTGCCGAAGCCCGGCGGCAAGGCGCCCGACTGGCTGCTCGGCCTGATGGGCCTGAAGCCGCCCTTCGTGCCGTTCCCGATCGTCGCGGCGCTCGCTCATCGCGCTGGTGGTCCATCTCGGGCTGATGCGCAGCTCCTGGGGCGCGGTGCTGCGCGGCACCGGCGGCAACGCCCAGGCGATCGGCCGCGCCGGCTGGTCGATCCTCTGGACCAAGATCGCGATGTTCGGCCTTGCCGGCCTCTTCGGCGTCCTCTCCGGCATGGCGCTGATCGGCATCACCACCTCGGCCGACGCCAACATCGGCAACGGCTACACGCTGCTCTCGATCGCCGGCGTCATCCTCGGCGGCGGCGAGTTCGTCGGCGGCCGGGTCTCGCCGGTCGGCGCGGTGATCGGCGCGCTGACGCTGGCGCTCGCCGCCTCGCCGCTGCTCACCTTCATGCACATCCCGCCCGACTGGCAGACCGGCGCCAACGGCGTCATCCTGATCGTCGTGCTGGCGGCGCGGGCGCTGATCGCCCGCCGGGGCGCCTGACATGGCGCGGCTGCTGGGCAAGCCCTGGATCTGGTCCTACCTCGGGGCGCTGGCGCTCTGGCTCGCCGCCGTGATCTTCACCGGCGGCACCGGCGCCGGCGGCATGCTGACCGCGGCGCTGTCGCTCGCCGTCTTCACCGTGATCGTCGGCATCGGCCAGATGTTCGTGGTCAGCCTCGGGCCGGGCAACGTCGACCTGTCGCTGCCGGCCAATATCGGCCTCGCCAGCGCCGTGGCGATGAAGACCATGGGCGGCGACGACGGCCTGATCCTGCTCGGGCTGGCGGCGGCGCTCGCCAGCGGCGCGGCGATCGGCCTCGCCAACTACCTGCTGATCCGGCTGCTGCTGATCCCGCCGATCATCGCCACCCTGTCGGCGAGCTTCGTGATCCTCTCCATCGACATCAGCTACGGCCGCGGCCTGCAGATCAAGCCGCCGCCGGGCTTCGCCGACTTCACCAACATCCGGCTCCTCGGCATCCCGATCCTGGCCGTCGCCGTCGTGGCCTTCGCCATCGTCGCCGACGTGGCGCTGCGCCGCACGGTCTGGGGCCGTTCGGTGCTGGCGATCGGGCAGAACCGCCGCGCCGCCTGGCTCGCCGGCATCGCGGTCGAGCGGGTGCGGCTCATCACCTACGTGCTGTCGGGCGCGCTCGGCGGCATCAACGGCGCGCTGCTCGCCGGCTACTTCCGCGGCGCCAGCGTCGACATCGGCAACGAGTACCTGCTGAGCTCGATCGCCGTGGTGGTGATCGGCGGCACCTCGGTCACCGGCGGCAAGGCGAACGTGCCGGGCATCTGGGGCGCGGCCCTGTTCATGGTGCTGCTGCTCACCATGCTCAATACCTTCTACGTCAGCGCCGGCCTGCGACTGGTGCTGACCGGGCTGATCATCGTCGGCGTCATCACCGCCGCCGGCGGCAAGAGGGCGGGCAGCTAGGGGAGTGACGCCATGCCGTTCGTGAACGTCAGACTGGTGCGCGAAGTGATCGCCGACGATCCGGCCGGAAAGAAGGCGCGGATCGCGGAAGCGATCGTCGAGGCAATCGCCGAGAACACGGGCCTCGGCAAGAACGATGTCTGGGTGGTCTTCGAGGAGGTCGCGGCCAGGGACTGGTGGGTCGGGCCGACCAGCGTCGAGACGCGGCGTCAGGCCGGCAGCGGCTAGGTGCGGATCGGAAGCGTTCGACCCGGTTGCGCAGGAATCGGGTTGAATTCGGGGTTCCCTCGGCCGATTTTCACCACAGGGTCGCAACGGGAGGGCTGTGCGATGGCCCAGGCTCCGCATCGCTATTTCATCTTCGAGACTGCGGCGGGCTTCTGCGGCATCGCCTGGAGCCCGCGGGGCGTCGTTCGGTTCCAGTTGCCGGCGAAGCGCCCGGAAGCGTCCGAACGGGCGCTGCTGCGCCGGCTGCCCGCTGCCGAGCCGGGGGCGCCGACGCCGGCGATCGCCGGAATCGTCGCGGCGGTGCGGCGCTATTTCGCGGGCGAGGAGGTAGACTTTTCCGACGTCGCGCTCGATCTCGGCGAGCAGGACGCGTTCTTCGAGCGGATCTATGCGGCCGCGCGCCAGATCGGCTGGGGACGGACCACGACCTACGGCGCCCTGGCGAAGGCGCTGGGCGCCGGGCCGGAGGCGGCTCGCGATGTCGGACAGGCGATGGCGCGAAACCCGGTGGCGCTGATCATCCCCTGCCACCGCGTGCTGGCGGCCGGCGGCAAGCTCGGCGGCTTCTCCGCCCCGGGCGGCTCGGCGGCCAAGGCCCGGATGCTCGAACTCGAAGGCGTGCGCCTCGCGCCGCCGCGCCCGGCGCAACGGGCCTTCGCCTTTTAGACTGTCGCAAGACCCTGAAATGCCGTGATTTTCTGCGTATGGACTCCGTATGGAACGCATATGGCGACTGTATTGCGAGTTACTAAGCGAACCTGCTTTCGGGGAAAGTGATGTTCTCCCGGATGAGCGCATTGGCGATCACGACGAGGCGTCGGCCGGTGGCGACGATGGCGAGCTTGGGCGGTTTGCCGGCGGCGCGCATGGCGCGGTAGGTGGCCTTGAAGCGGGGGTCGCAGCGGGCGGCGACCATGCCGGCCATGTAGAAGGCCGTGGTGAGGCAGGGCCTGCCGCCCGAGATGGCGTTGCGGCCCGGCCGGGGGCCGCTCTGGTCCGGATGCGGCGCCATGCCGGCGAGGCTGGCCGCGGTCTTCTTGTCGAGGCGTCCCAGCTCGGGCATGTCGGCGAGGACCACCGAGGCGATGCGCCCGGCGATGCCGGGCATCGAGACCAGGATCTCGCGCCTGCGGGCGAGGGCGGGATCGGCGGCGATCGCCGCCTCGAGCTGGCGCTCGACCTCGGCGCAGGCGGCCTTCAGCGCCGCGATCACCGCGCGGTGGCTGGCGGCGATGCCCGCGTCGAAGGCCTGGGCGAGGCGGGTCTTCTCGATGGCGATGAACTCGGTGAGCTGGCGGCGGCGGGTGGAAAGCGCCTTGAGCGCAAGGGCTTGCGGTTCCGGCGCGGGGCGGAGGCGGTCGGGCATGGTGCGAGCAAAGCGCGCGATGAGGCCGGCGTCCAGCCGGTCGGTCTTGGCGATGCGCCCCTCGGCGGGGGGAAAGCGTGAACTGACGCAAGTCAGCGATGACCTAACTACTAAACAGCCGCATCGCCTCGATGGCGACGCCGGGGGCACCCCGGCGTCGCAGCGCCTCGGCGAGCGCGGCGATGCCGGCGGCGTCGTTACCGAACCGCAGCGGTTTCGCGGCGGGATCGAAGCCGAGGTCGAGGAAGTGCTTGCCGACATCGACGCCGGCGAGGGGAGCGGGAGCGAGCATGTGGGTCCTGTCCTGTACGCGACCGGCCGCCGAAGCGGCGATCAACCGACTGTCCGGATCGAACATCCCGGCGCCCGGGGACCGGGCCATTTGACGGCCGCCCGTCGCTTGCGGGGGCATGCCCCCGCAAGCGACGCGGACCAGGAAGCCGTCCGACCGCCGAGCGCCGCAACCGAATTAGAGCACGGCTGAGTCTCAGGTACAGGAATCCGTATGGGCGTTTTTGGCTTTGCGGCGGGGAGGAGCGCCGCCTGGACCGGCGCGCGTCATCGCCTGACCGGGAAGCGAACTGAGTCTCAGTACTTCGACGGGACGTAGAGCTCCGGGGGCAGCACCTTGCGCTCGTAGTTGGGGTTGAAGACGCGCTCGGGCAGGGTGACCTCTTCGTGCGGGACCTCGGTGTAGGGGATCTGCGCCAGCAGGTGATCGATGCAGTTGAGGCGGGCGCGCTTCTTGTCGGTGGCCTCGACGATGTACCAGGGCGCCTCGGGGATGTTGGTGCGGGCGAAGGTGTCTTCCTTGGCCTTGGTGTAGGCCTCCCAGCGGATGCGCGACTGCAGGTCCATCGGCGACAGCTTCCACTGCTTGAGCGGATCGTGGATCCGCATCAGGAACCGCATCTGCTGCTCCTCGTCGGTGATCGAGAACCAGTACTTGATCAGCCGGATCCCGGAGCGGACCAGCATCCGCTCGAACTCGGGCACGTCGCGGAAGAACTGCTCGACCTCATCCTCGCTGGCGAAGCCCATCACCCGCTCGACCCCGGAGCGGTTGTACCAGGAGCGGTCGAAGAGCACGATCTCGCCGCCGGCGGGCAGGTGCGGGGTGTAGCGCTGGAAATACCACTGGGTCTTCTCGCGGTCGTTGGGCGCCGGCAGCGCCACGACGCGGGCGACCCGCGGGTTCAGCCGCTGGGTGATGCGCTTGATCACCCCGCCCTTGCCGGCGCTGTCGCGGCCCTCGAAGATCACCACGATCTTCTCGCCGGTGTAGGACACCCAGTCCTGCAGCTTGATCAGCTCCGCCTGCAGCGTCAGCAGCTGGCGGAAATAGGTGGCGCGGTCGATGCTGGGCGGATGGCTGCGGCGGTAGATCCGGCGGATCTCCAGCGAGAGCGCGGGCTCGGAGATCTCCAGCTCGTAGTCCTCGTCGAGGGTGTCGGCGAGCTCGGCCGCCAGCCAGTCCATGCCTTCGGGATCGGTCTCGCCCATCGTTGCGCTCCGGATGGCGGCCGCGCGGCCGCGCCCCTGGTATTATCCGCCGCCGCAACGGAGGAAAGTGAAGGTTCCGTGACGACCCTCAGGTCGCGGTGTCCCGCGCCCCGAACAGCGCCGAGCCGACCCGGACGTGGGTGGCGCCGCAGGCGATGGCCTGCTCGAAGTCGTCGCTCATGCCCATGGAGAGGCCCGCGAGGCCGTGCCGGGCGGCGAGCGTCGCGCAGAGTCTCGAAATGCGGGACCGGGTCGGCGTCGACGGGCGGAATGACCATCAGCCCGAAGATCGGCAGCTGGTAGCCGCCGCGGCAGGCCGCCAGCAGGGCCTCGAGCCCGTCGGGGTCGACGCCGGCCTTCTGCGGCTCGCGGCCGGTGTTGACCTGGACGAAGAGCGTCGGGCAGGCGCCGCGGGCCTGCACCGCGTCGGCCAGCCGCCGCGCCAGCCGGTCGCGGTCGAGGCTGTGGATGGCGGCGAAGAGCTCCAGCGCCCGGGCGAGCTTGTTGGTCTGCAGCGGGCCGACCAGGTGCAGCTCGACGCCGGGAAAGGCGGCGCTGAGTTCGGGCCATTTCGCCTCGGCCTCCTGCACCCGGTTCTCGCCGAAGACCCGCTGGCCCGCGGCCAGCACGGCGCGCGACCCGCTCGAGCGGCTGGAGCTTGGAGACGGCGACCAGGGTGACCGCGTCCGCCGGGCGCCCGGCGCGGGCCAGGGCGGCGGTGATCCGGGATCGAACGGCTTCGAGCGGCATAGCGGACAGAGCTCCCTGGCGAGGCCGGAGCGAGCTTAGCGGCGGTCGACGCGCGGGAAAAGAGCGGCCGGCAAGCGGAGAAAGGCAAAGAAAAAGGCGGGCCGAAGCCCGCCTTTCCCCTCTCACCGTCCCGTTGACCGGGATCAGAACGCCATCGAGATACCGAAGTCGCCGACAACCGCGCCGTTGCCATTGGCGGTCTGGTAGTCGTAGGTCTGACGCACGCCGGTCATCACCATCGCGCCGCCGCCGAGATCGTACTGGGCGGTCAGGCCGTAGGTCTGGTCGCCGTCGCGATTCCCGAGCACCGGGCCGTTCGCGCTGAGGTAATTGCCGTAGTAGGCGCCGACCGTGAACGCGTCCCAGCCGAACGAGCCGCCGATCAGCAGGCTCTCGAACGACGAGGGCCCGTCGCCATCGGCGTTGACGTAGGTCGTGCCGAAGGCGAACTGGTCGTAGGTCCCCTTCAGGCCGACCGACCACTGATGGCCAGCCGGTGCCGTAACCGTCACCGGGACGCCGGCCACGATGGTCACCGCCGGATTGCCGGTGGCGGGATCGATCACCGGGTTGCCGTTGAGGTCGACGATCGGAACCGGCACATTCGCGGTGTTGGTCACGTCGAAGCTGCTGAAGTCGTAGTAGCCGGCGCCGATCGACCAGCTGCCGCCGCCGAAGTCGGCGGAGTAGCCGGCGCCGACGCCCACGTCGGTCAGGTCGCGGTTGGACGACAGCGAGATGCCGAACCCGGCGATGTCGAAGTCGTAGCGGATGGTCGGCCGGGCCAGGGCGTTGCTGGCGAAGCCGTTGGAGTCGCTGCCGAAGCCGCCGCCGTTCGAGATGAACAGCGTCTCGTCCGGGTTGCCGAGGCCGGTGAGCGAGAAGTCACCGGGAACGTCGCCGACCCACTGCTCGTCGGCGGCGTTGGTGTCACCCATGGTCAGGGTGCCCCAGCTGCCCGACACGAACACGCTGCCGTCGGTCTGGCCGTTGTTGTTGACGCCGCCCTTGCCGCCGACCGCGTTGTCGGCGCGGATCGTGGCGCCGAAGGTGATGCCGCTGTCGGTCTCACCGGTCATGTTGACGCCGAAGCGGACGCGCGAGATCGCACGGAAGTCGTCGGGCGCGTTGCCGCTGCTGTCGTGGAGCAGCTGGCCGTCGTTGTCGATGTTGTAGCCGAGACCCAACCGGGCGTCGCCGAAGAGCGCGATCCCCTGGGCCGAGGCGATTCCACCGACCAGCAGTGCGCCGGCAGCGGTGGTTGCGAAGAGTACGTTTTTCATCGCTTTTCCTCGTGTTTCTTTTTTGAAACCCATCTCAAATCCGGGTGATCCGGACCAAGTGAGGGTTTCATCACTCATCGACCCGACACTGGTCAAGCAAATGGCGGGACGCCTCGACTTTGCGTCAAACAATGATGCAGCTTTGCCACAGTGACCCCGGAGGCGCAGTCAGCTTTGCACTTGCCCGGCGCCGGGGTTCACTTTACACACCGCCGAGGATGCCAGAGGACCCGGCCGGCCCGTGATAAAGATGCGCGAATTCTGCCTGTCCGTCGGCCTGCTGGGTGCGCTCGCCGCCTGCAACGGCGATGCGGGACTGCAGAAGCAGAAGGCGCAGGAACGGCGCGCCGCCGAGAACGAGATCAGCGACGAGAGCATCTTCGACCTGTTCCGCAACCGGGGCAACGCCGACCGCCAGGTGGCGGTTAACCGCTATCTCTGGCAGGCCTCGCTGGACGTGCTGGACTTCCTGCCGCTGGAGGCGGCCGATCCGTTCTCGGGGCTGCTGGTGACCGGCTGGGGCAGCGTGGCGGGCTCCGGCCCGTACCGGGTCACCGTCTACATCAGCAATCCCGCGCTCGACGCCAACGCGCTGAAGGTCGCCGGCATTCCGCCAGGCCGGCGGGCGCGCGGTGGCGGTCGGCGACGCCGAGAACCGGGCGCTCGAGGACGCGATCCTGACCCGGGCGCGGCAGTTGCGCATCGCCCAGGCCGGCGCCCAGTAGGCCGCCGCCCGAGCCGGGAGAGAGCCATGTCGCGTTACGACGCCGGCGAGATCGAGCCGAAATGGCAAGCCGCCTGGGACGCCGCCGGGATCTTCCGCTCGGTGCGCGACGAGGCGCGGCCGAAGTACTATGTGCTGGAGATGTTCCCGTATCCGTCGGGGCGGATCCACATGGGGCATGTGCGCAACTACGCCATGGGCGACTTGGTGGCGCGCTACAAGAACGCTCGCGGTTTCAACGTGCTGCACCCGATGGGCTGGGATGCCTTCGGCCTGCCGGCCGAGAACGCGGCCATGGAGCAGGGCATCCCCGCCGGCGCCTGGACCTACCGCAACATCGACGCCATGCGGGCGCAGATGAAGCTGATGGGCCTGTCGATCGACTGGAGCCGCGAGTTCGCCACCTGCGACCCGGAATACTACGGCCAGCAGCAGGCGCTGTTTCTCGACATGCTTCGAGGCCGGGCTGGTGGCGCGCAAGGCCGCGGTGGTGAACTGGGACCCGGTCGACCTGACCGTGCTCGCCAACGAGCAGGTGATCGACGGCAAGGGCTGGCGCTCCGGCGCGCCGGTGGAGCGGCGCGAGCTGACCCAGTGGTTCTTCCGCATCACCGACATGGCCGAGGAGCTGCTCGAGGCCATCGACGGGCTCGACGCCTGGCCGGAGAAGGTGCGCACGATGCAGCGCAACTGGATCGGCAAGAGCCGCGGGCTGCAGTTCCGCTTCGCCACCCGCGGCGCGCCGGCGGGGTTCGAGGCGCTCGAGGTCTTCACCACCCGGCCCGACACCCTCTTCGGCGCCAGCTTCGCCGCGATCGCGCCCGACCACCCGCTGGCCCGGGCGCTGGAGGGCGACCCCGCGGTCGCGGCCTTCGTCGCCGAGTGCCGGCACATGGGCACCAGCGAGGCCGAGATCGAGACCGCCGAGAAGCGCGGCCTCGACACCGGGATCCGGGTGATCCATCCCTTCGACCCCGGCTGGGAGCTGCCGGTCTACATCGCCAACTTCATCCTGATGGACTACGGCACCGGGGCGATCTTCGGCTGTCCGGCCCACGATCAGCGCGATCTGGACTTCGCGCGGAAGTACGGGCTGGAGGTGGTGCCGGTGGTCTCGCCCGACGGCGCGCCCTACGCGATCGGCGACATCGCCTTTCTCGAGGACGGCCGGATGGTCAACTCGCGCTTCCTCGACGGGATGGGGGTCGAGGCGGCCAAGGCCGAGGTGATCGCCCGCATCGAGGCGATGGGCGCCGGCGAGGGGGTGACGAAATTCCGCCTGCGCGACTGGGGCCTGAGCCGCCAGCGCTACTGGGGCTGCCCGATCCCGGTGATCCACTGCCCGGCCTGCGGCACGGTGCCCGAGGCGCGGGAGAACCTGCCGGTGCGGCTGCCCGAGGACGTGAGCTTCGAGCGGCCCGGCAACGCGCTGGAGCATCACCCGACCTGGGCGCAGGTCGCCTGTCCGGTCTGCGGCGGCGACGCCCGGCGCGAGACCGACACCATGGACACCTTCGTGGATTCGAGCTGGTACTTCGCCCGCTTCACCGCGCCGCACGCGCCCGCGCCCACCAGCATGCCGGACGCCGACTACTGGATGAACGTCGACCAGTACATCGGCGGCGTCGAGCACGCGATCCTGCACCTGCTCTACTCGCGCTTCTTCGCCCGGGCGATGCAGCGCACCGGCCACCTGCCGATGAAGGCGATCGAGCCGTTCGACGCGCTGTTCACCCAGGGCATGGTGACGCACGAGACCTACTGGACCCGCGGTCCCGACGGCCGCCAGGTCTGGCGCGAGCCGCGCGAGGTCGAGCGCGACGAGAGCGGGGCCCGGCTGGCCGACGGCACCCCGGTCGAGATCGGGCCGCAGGTCAAGATGTCGAAGTCGAAGAAGAACGTCGTCGACCCCAGCGACATCATCGCCCGCTACGGCGCCGACACCGCGCGCTGGTTCGTGCTGTCCGACAGCCCGCCCGAGCGCGACGTGGAGTGGACCGCCGCCGGCGCCGAGGCCGCGCATCGCCACCTCGCCCGGGTCTGGCGGCTGGCCGAGCGAAGCCGCGGGCGCCGGCGATGAGGCCGGCTCGGCGTCCGAGGCGGCGCTGCCGCTGATCCGGGCCACGCACCGGGCGATCCGGGACGTCACCGCCGACATCGAGGGCTTCGCCTTCAACAAGGCGATCGCCCGGCTCTACGAGCTGACCGCGGCGATCGGCCGGGCGACCGCGCCGGAGGCGGCGCCGGCCCGGCGCGCGGCGCTGCGGACGCTGGCGCAGCTGATGGCGCCGATGACGCCGCACCTCGCCGAAGAGGTCTGGGCGACGCTGGGCGGCCGGGGCCTGGTTGCGGCCGCGCCGTGGCCCGAGGCGGACCCCGAGCAGCTGGTCGAGGCGAGCGTGACCATGCCGGTGCAGGTCAACGGCAAGCGGCGGGCCGAGGTGTCGGTGCCGGCCGGCCTCGACGCCGCCGCGATCGAGGCGCTGGTGCTGAGGGATCCCGGCGTGATCCGGGCGCTGAACGGCGCCACGCCGCGGCGGCTGATCGTGGTGCCCGACCGGATCGTGAATGTGGTGGTGTGAGCCTCGCGGCCGGCGCGCCGTCCTGCGGGCGGCGGCCGCGGCGGCGCTGGTCGCGGCCTGCGGCTTCACCCCGCTCTACGGCACCGGCGCCCCGGCGGCGCGGATGGCCGGGCGGGTCGACGTGGCGGTGATCCCGGGCGCGCCGGGCTTCGCGCTGCGCGAGCAGCTGACCGGGCGGCTCGGGCCGGCGGCGACGCCGACCCACCGGCTGGAGGTGACGCTGAAGCTGCAGCAGACCGGCGTGGCGCTGACCCAGCAGAACGCCACCACCCGCTTCGACGTGCTCGGGACCGCCAGCTACCGCCTGGTGCCGCTGGCCGGCGGGCCCGCGGTGCTCAGCGGCGAGGTCCGGGCGCTCACCGGCTACAACGCGCCGGCATCCGACATCTCGGTCGCCTTCGCCGCCCTGTCGGCACAGCAGGACGCCGAGGAGAGGCTGGCGGTGCTGCTGGCCGACCGGATCCTGCAGCGGCTGGCGCTGGCCTCCGGGGACTGGACGTGAAGCTTGCGGGCCGCGACGCGGCGCGATACCTCGCCCGGCCCGACCCGCAGCCCGCGGGCATGCTGCTCTACGGTGCCGACGCGATGCGGGTGGCGCTGAAGCGCGCGGCGCTGGTCGAGGCGCTGATCGGCCCCGAGGGGGCGGCGGAGATGCGGCTGACCCGGATCGCCGGGGCCGAGCTGCGCCGCGACCCGGCGGCGCTGATCGACGCGATCAAGGCGGTGGGCTTCTTCGCCGGCCCGAGCGTGGTGCTGGTCGAGGACGCGGCCGACGCGGCGGCGGCGGCGCTGCGGGCGGCGCTGGAGGACTGGCAGCCCGGCGATGCGCGCATCGTGGTGACGGCGGGCGGGCTCGGCGCCGGCAGCGCGCTGCGCAAGGCCTTCGAGGCGGCGCGGAACGCGGTGGCGATCGGCATCTACGCCGACCCGCCCGGCCGCGACGAGATCGAGGCGGCGCTGGCCGCGGCCGGGCTGGCGCGGCCGGACCGCGAGATCATGGGCGAGCTCGAGGCGCTGGCGCGCGGGCTCGACCCCGGCGATTTCGCCCAGTTCCTGGGCAAGCTCGCGCTCTACAAGCGCGGCGACCCGGCGCCGCTGGCGGCGGCCGACCTCGCGGCCTGCGCGCCGCCGGCGGGCGAGGCGGAGATCGACGCGGTGCTCGCCCTGGCCGCGGACGGCGAGGCCGGGCGGCTGGCCGCGGCCTTCCGCGGCATCGGCGGCCGCGGCGGCAGCCCGACCGGGCTGACCATCGCCGCCGGGCGCTATTTCCGCACGCTCCACGCCGCGGCCTGCGCCCCCGAAGGACCGGAGGCGGCGCTGGCACGCGCACGGCCCCCGGTCTTCGGGCCGCGCAAGGCGCGGATGGCGGCGCAGGCCCGCGCGCTCGGGCCGCGCGAGCTGGAGAAGGCGCTGCTGCTGATCGTGGAGGCCGAGCTGATGCTGCGCTCCGGCCGGCCGCTGCCCGGAGCGGCGCTGGTCGAGCGGCTGTTCGTGCGCATCGCGATGCTGAAGCGCACGGCCTGATTGTCAGGCGGTTTCGTCGTCGTCATCGTCGCGGTGGCCGGCGTCGCCGGTGGCGAAGTCCGGCGCGCCGGCCGGCTTGCCGGCGGCCGCGGCCGCCAGGGCCGGGTGCGCGGCGGCGCCGGGCGGCACCCGCACGTGCAGGTCCTGCTGCGGGTAGGGGATCGAGATGCCGGCGGCGTCGAAGTTCTCCTTCACCTGCCGCAGCAGGTCCCAGTAGACCGCCCAGTAGTCGGAGCTCTTGGCCCAGGGCCGGCAGATGAAGTTCACCGAGCTGTCGGCGAGCTCGTTGACCCGGATCACCGGCTCGGGCTCCTTCAGCACCAGCGGGTGAGCGGCGACCGTCTCCTCGATCACCCGCTGCGCCTTCTCGATCGAATCCTCGTAGGAGATGCCGAAGCTGAGGTCGACCCGCCGGGTCTCGCTGGCGGTGACGTTGGTGATGACGTTGCCCCAGACCTTGGAGTTCGGCACCACGATCACCTGGTTGTCCGGCGTCGTCACCGTGGTCGAGACGATCGAGACCGCCTTTACCGTGCCGGCGACCCCGCCGATGTCGACGTAGTCGCCTTCGTCGAACGGCCGGTTGATCATGATCATCAGCCCGGAGGCGAGGTTGCCGAGGGTGTCTTGCAGCGCGAAGGCCATGATGAACGAGGCGCCGCCGATCAGGGCGAAGACCGGGGTGATGTCGACGCCGAGGGCGGAGAGGACGACCATCAGCCCGAAGGCGATCACCAGCCAGTAGATCAGCACCACCACGAAGGCCTGCAGGAGCTTGGAGAGATTCGGGATGTGGGTCACCCAGCGCCGGGAGATCCGCCGCACGATCCGCGCCACCGCAAGCAGCGCGATGAACGAGACCACGATCACCGCGATGCGGATGCCGAGCCGCACCCCGCCGTTCTGGTCAGTGACCCAGTTCATCGCCTGGCCGGCGAGCGTCTTCCAGTCCGCCGCGCGGGTCTCCTCGACGATGATCGAGTTGCGATAGGCTCGGAAGGTGGCGATGGCGGCCGGGTCGCCGCCCTTCTTTTCCCAGCTGTCGATCACGGTCGAGTACTTTTCGAACAGCGCCCGCCGGTCCTCGGTGAGCTGGTTGAGCTTCTCGCGTGCCGCGTCCTCGACGGCTGCCTTCGCTCTGGTTGATGAGAATCTGCTGGGCCACGACCTCTTCGGTCTTGGCCTTGACGATATCGAGCCACTTCGCGGCCAGCGCCGCCAGGTCTTCCTGGGTCAGCGGGATCAGCCGCAGCGACAGCTCGGAAGTGTCGATCGACGGATCGGTCAGGGCCGGGTCGAACACCGGCGCGGCGGCTTCGGCCGCCGGAGCGTTGGCTTCGGGCGCCGGGGCGTCCTGGGCGCCGGCCGGCGGCACCGCCAGCCAGAGCGCGGCCAGGAGCAGCGGGACGAGCAGGATCAGCCGGAGTGCACGCAAACCCATCGTCTTTCCCCCGTCGATTGCCGGCGCGGGGGGTGTAACAAGCGAGTCCGGAGGGTGCAACCCGGGCGCGCCCTGGGCGGCGGCGTGCCGCGCAGGGGCCGGCGCGGGAGCCTCAGCTGTCCTGGCGGGCGATCTCGGTGATCAGGATGTCCTCGACCGGGGTCTCGGCCATCACCTCGCGGGCGGCCTGGAGCAGTGCGGATTTCAGGTCGTCCATCTTGCGTCCGGTGGTGAAGCTGCCGTCGAAGCCGCCGGAATTGGCGTGGCGGAACATCACCTTGAGGAAACTGTCGCGCAGCCGCGGCTTGACCGCCTCGACGGTGCGCGCCGCCTCGGTGTCGGTTTCCACCGAGAGCGACACCACGACCATCGCCACCACCTTCTCGCCGGCGAACACCGGCACCACGAAGGGCTTGTCCATCGGCACGTAGGCGAGTTCCGCCGCCGGCTTGCTCTCGCTCGGCGCCGCGGGCGCGAACGGATCGGTCGTCGCCGGGGCGCAGGGCGCCGCCGCGGCCATCGGCGCCTCGGCGGTCGCGTCCGCCGGCGCGGCGTCAGCCTCCGCGTGCCCGTGGCTGCCGCCCCTGCCGCCGGCTCGTCGATCGCGGCCGCCGTCGGCGCCGGTTCGGCGCAGGCGAGCGCGGCCGGTTCCGGCGCGGGCTTCAGCGCCAGGCCGGCGCCGACGCCGGCCCCGAGGCCGACGAGCGCGATCACCAGCGGGAGCAGCTTCTTCATCCGCGCGGGTCCTTCAGTACGGCATCAGCTTGTCCACGGCCTGCTGGCCGTAGCGCGGCTGCTGGGCGCTGGAGATCTGGCCCCGCCCGCCGTAGGAGATGCGCGCGCCGGCGATGCGGTCGTAGGGCACCTCGTTGTAGCGCGAGATGTCCTCGGGCCGGACGATGCCGGTCACCTGCAGGTCGCGCAGCTCGAAGTTCACCCGCACCTCCTGGTCGCCCTGGATCACCAGGTGGCCGTTGGGCAGCACCTCGACCACGGTGGCGGCCACACGAAGCGTCAGCTTCTCGTTGCGCTTGACCGAGCCGTCGCCGCTGAAGTCCGACTGCGAGCCGATCTGCAGGTTCGGGTTGAGCTTCATCGCCCCCGGCGGCAGCACGTTGGCCGCGCCGAGGAAGCCGCCGATCGAGGCGTCCTCGCTGCCCTGGCGGGTGCGGGTGGTGGTGTTCTTCATCTCCGCCTGGTCGTCGATCTCGATGGCGACGGTCAGGATGTCGCCGAGGTTCTTCGCCCGCTTGTCGCCCCAGAGCCCGGTGGGGCCGGTGTTCCAGAGCGAGCCCTGCTGGTAGGCGAAGCGCGCCGGCTGCGGCGGCGGCACCGCCAGCGCCGCGCGCTCGTTGGTCAGGATCGGCGGCGCGCCGTTCTCGGCCCGGCCGATCGAGGTCATCTCCGGCGGCTGGCCGATCTGGCCGATGCCGCAGCCGGCCAGCGCCAGGGCGATCGCGAGGGGAATGAGCGGCTTCACTGTCCGACCTCCACGCTGCCGTCCGCCGCGACGGTGCCGGTCACGGTCTGCTTGGAGGCGAGGTTCATCACCCGCACCGGCTCGCCGGCGGCGGCGCGGTCGAGCGCGCGACCCTGGGTGACGATGTGCAGGCTGCCGCTGGCGTAGGACATGCGCACCACGGCGTTGCGCTCGACCAGCGCCGGGCGCGCTGAGCTGGCTCGTCAGGATCGGCCGGCCGGGGTAGAGCGCCACCTTGGCCTCCTGGCCGACCGCGGCCTCGATCGAGGCGACGCCGCCCGGCACCGCTTCCTCGTCGAGCGCCAGGTCCTCGGCCTGCAGCACGGTCTGGCTGCGGATCGCGTGCACCGGCGTCACCGACTGGGCGAAGACCGCGCCGGCGCTCAGCACCGCCACGAGGATCAGGAAGAGGGCGGTCGCGCGCGCCATGGGTCAGCGGATCTGCGTGGTGGCCGCCAGCATCTGGTCGGCGGCGGTGATGACCTTGGCGTTGAGCTCGTAGCCGCGCTGGGCCTCGATCAGCCCGGTGATCTCGCTGACCGCATCGACGCTGGAGTTCTCGAGATAGCCCTGGCGGAAGGTGCCGCGGCCGTCCTCGCCGGCGCCGCCGGTGTTGGCCGCGCCCGAGGCCTCGGTCTCGCGGTAGAGGTTGGAGCCCAGCGCCTCCAGACCCTTCTCGTTGGAGAAGCTGGTCAGGCTGAACTGGCCGAGCAGCTGCGCCTGGGTCTGGCCGTCGAAATAGGCGTAGACCTCGCCGTCGGCGTTGATGGTGATCTGGCGGGCGTCCTCGGGGATGGTGATGTCGGGCACCACCGCATAGCCGTCGGAGGTGACGATCAGCCCGTCGCCGTTGCGCTTGAGCGCGCCGTCCCGGGTATAGGCCGGGTCGCCGCTCGGCAGCGTCACCTCGAGATAGCCCTGGCCGTCGATCGCGAGATCCAGCGAGCCGCCGGTGGCGGTCAGCGCCCCCTGCTCGACCTGCATCGACACCGCCGCGGCGCGCACGCCGAGGCCGAGCTGGACGCCGGCGGGCAGCACCGTGCCGTCGGCGGAGTTGATGGTGCCGGGGCGGCGGATCTGCTGGTAGAGCAGGTCGGAGAACTCGGCCCGGCGGGCGTTGTAGGCGGTGGTGTTCATGTTGGCGAGGTTGTGCGAGATCACCTCGACCCGCATGTTCTGGGCGGCCATGCCGGTCGCCGCGATGTTCAGTGCACGCATGATACTCTCCTAAAACTCGCCCGCTCAGGCCTGCTGGCCGAGGGTGTTCACCACCTTGCGGATGCGCTCGTCTTCCTGGTCCATCAGCTTCTGGCCGTACTCGTAGGCGCGCTGCACCTCGACCATGCGCGCCATCTCGGCCACCGGGTTGACGTTCGACTGCTCGAGGAAGCCCTGCAGCACCCGGCCGTCCTCGACCGGCTCGGTGCCGCCGTCGGCGCGGAAGAGCACGCCGGCCTCGCGGAAGAGCTTGGTCTGGTCGGCGACGTCCACCAGGCCGACGCGCGCGGCCGGCGCGCCGTCGACCGAGAGCGTGCCGTCGGCCGAGACCGCAATCTGCTTGGCCTCGAACGGGATGGTGATCTCGCCGCCGCCCTCGTCGAGCAGCGGATGGCCGTCCATGTTGACGACGACGCCGTCGGCGTTGCGGGTGAAGGCGCCGGCGCGGGTCAGCCGTTCGCCCTGCGGCGTCATCACCGTGAAATAGCCGTCGCCCTCGATGGCGAGGTCCAGGGTGCCGCCGGTCTGCTGCAGCGCACCCTGCAGGTCATCGGTGTAGCGGCCCCGCGCCTCGGTCATCGACACGCTGCCGCCTTCGACGGGCAGCGCCTCGACCTCTTCGGCGAAGATCACGTTCTCGCGGCGGTAACCGGTGGTGGAGAGGTTCGCGATGTTGTTCGCGACCGACTGGAGTTCCTTGGCCAGGCCCGACTGGCGCGTCAGGGCCACGTAACCGGCAAGGTCCATGTCTCGTCTCCCGCGTTCTGCGATTCCGCGCGCCGCAGCACGCTCGGGCGGCAACCTGCCCCGCTTTGGTAAAGATTCGGTCAAGGCCTTGAAGCAACGCGAATTCCGTGAAGTCGCGGGGGCGCGGCGCTTTTCCGCGAGACTCCCGGCAGGGGCACGACTATCCTCGCCGCTCCCTGCCGCCGCCGCGCGCAGAGGGGATCGTAAGACGGCCCGGCTGCCGGCCGTTGGCCAGGGAGAGTCTATCAATGTTGCGACTTACTACCGCCGGCGCGTTCGCGCTCGTCGTTGCCATGCCGATCGCTGCCTTCGCCCAGGTATCCGACGCGACCATCAAGTCGCTTGGGGCGCCCGACAGCATCGAGACCGCCATCGGCACCCTGAACTTCAAGGACGGCGCGCCGGAGGCGGCGACCGCGCTCGAAGGTCTACGACGCGATGGACTTCGCCAACGCGCTCGCGGTCTACAACAACAGCTTCCGTGGCGCCTCGGCCTACGCGATCCGCAAGGGCGTCGAGGGCATTGCCGCGAAGGCCGAACGACGTCATCATCTTCTCCGAACTCATGGACGCGAGCTCGCTGTTCCTGACCGCCAACGCCGACACCGTCTACTACCTTTCGGTGATCGACCTCACGAACGGGCCGATGGTGATCGAGCAGCCGTCCGACGCGGTCGGCACGATCAACGACATGTGGTTCAACTGGATCGTCGACATCGGCGGTCCCGGCCCCGACCGCGGCCTCGGCGGCAAGTACCTGATCGTGCCGCCCGGCTATGACGGACCGCTGCCCGAAGGCGGCTACTTCGTCGCCCATTCCAAGACCGACCACATCCTCTACGCCGCCCGCGCCTACCTGGTCGACAACGACCCGAAGCCGGCGGTCGCAGAACGTCAAGGCGCAACCTGAAGATCTACCCCTACGTGCCGGGCAGCTTCGGCACCAGCATCGCCGAGGCGCTGACCGGCGCGGTGCGGCTCGCCGGCGAGCCGAAGATACCCGAGACGAAGTTCGTCGAGGGCACCGGCCTCGCCTTCAACACCATCCCGCCCAGCGACGCCGGCTTCTTCGACATGATTGACGCCAACGTCCAGGCCGAGCCGGCGACCAGCTACGACGTCGAGCTCTGCCGGCCAGCTCGCCGCGATCGGCATCGTCAAGGGCAAGGAGTTCGCGCCGGACGCGCGGATGAAGAAGATCCTGGCCGACGCCGCGGCGGTCGGCAACGCCGCGGGGCGGTCGCTGCAACTGGCGCTTCGCCTCCAGCATCCCGGACTGGGCCTACTATCCCGAGGCTCGCATTGGGCGCAGCATGCTCTGCGAGGGCGGCGCCTTCTTCGAGACCCCGCCGCCGGCCTTCGAGGACGGGATGTTCAAGCCGTTGCCGCCGACCGGCGCGCGCACGCTCGATTCGCGGACGGCCTTCTACTACGGCTATACGCTCGACTCGCCGGGCATGATCATGCGGATCCCCGGCGTCGGCTCGCAGTACCTGATGGGCTTCCTCGATGCGAAAGGCGACCAGTTCGACGGCGCGAAGACCTACAAGGTGACGCTGCCCAAGGACATTCCGGCGCGCGCGTTCTGGTCGTTCACGGTCTACGACAACCAGACCCGCTCGATGCTGCAGACGCCGCAGAAGTACCCGCGTGCCGGCAGCCAGGGCTATCCCTCGCCCGCGGCCGAGGCCGCCGCGGACGGCTCGACCACGGTGTATTTCGGCCCCACCCAGCCCGAGGGCGTCGGCCGCGGCAACTGGATCCAGACCGACCCGAAGAAGGGCTGGTTCACCATCCTGCGCCTCTACAGCCCGCTGCCGTCGTTCTTCAGCAAGGAATGGCGCCCGAGCGAGATCGAGCCGGTGGAATGATTCCTGGCTGAAACGCCGGGGCGTCGCACGTGGCGGCCGGCAGGCCGGGTCAGCGGCCGGCGTGGCGCAGCTTGCCCGGGGTCGAGCCGGTCCAGCGCCGCACCGCCCGGGTCAGGCAGGCCTGGTCGGAAAACCCCAGGTCGGCGGCGAGGTCCCTGATCGGCACGCTGCCGTCACCCAGCGCGGCCAGCGCCCGGTCCCGGCGGGCCGCGTCGAGCACCGCGCTGAAGCTGGTGGCTTCCTCGGCGAGGCGCCGCTGCAGCGTGCGCAGCGTGATCCCGGCGGCCTCGGCGAGGTCGCGCGCCACCGGGACCCCGTCCTCGAGCATCAGTCCGACCAGGACCCGGGCGGTGGCGGCGATACCGCCGGCATCGGTCAGCGCCGGCCGCGAGACCGCCTCGGCCGCGGCCTCCGGCAGCGGTGACCGCAGCGGCCGGTCGAACACGGCGTCGGCGATCTCGAGCGCGAGGATCGGGTGCGGCGCCGCCACCAGCCCGTCGCCGAACCACGGCCGGAGATGCTCGATCCCGGCCACGGGATGCGGCGGCATCTCGACCCGTCCGAAGGCAGGCCCGCTCCAGCCGGTCGCCAGGCACAGCGACTGGATCAGCGCCGCGGTGTACTGGTGCGCGATGTGCAGCGCCTCCTGGTGCACCGGCATCGCGAAGGCGACCAGCACCCGGCTCCGGCCGGGCCGCTCGACCAGGGTGATGCGCTCGTGGGTGCAGTAGGAGGGCATCGCGCGGGCCACCCGGCGCGTGCCCTCGCGCGGCGTCGGGCCGGCCAGCGCCGCCCGGCCGAGGATGCCGAGGTCGCCGATGCTGGCGGCGCCGACCACCCGGCAGCCGAGATCCGGCAGCCCCTCGCGCGCCGCCGCCTCGCGCAGGAACGACAGCGCGCTCACCAGCGGGATCGGCCGCTCGGGATCGGCCCAGGCGACCGGCCCGAGCCGGGCGGTCCGCAGCCGCCCCTCGACCGGACGGCCTTCGGCGCGCAGCCACTTCACGAACGGCACGATCGACCCGGCGCGGATCAGCGGCAGGGCGCGGATCAAGGCTGAGACCTCCCGGGGGAGCGGACACAAGGCCGCCAGCAGCGCACATTTTGGCGCAGAAAGCAAACGCCGGGCCGCCGAGTCGGGGTTAGGAGTGCAGCGGCCGCCGGCGCGCCCGCGCCGCCGCACGCACCCCACGCAAGGAGACGGATCGATGTCTGACAGGATGAGAGCAGCGGCGGAGGCGGAGCGCGTCCTGCCGTCGCGACGCCACGTGCTCCAGGGCACCGCGGCGCTGGCCTCGGCGCTGGCGCTGGCGCGGACTGCCGCGGCGCAGACCGCCGGCGCCGCCGCAAGCGCCGACTTCCTGTTCGTGCAGACCGCCAAGGCGATGGCGTTCGACGCCGACCAGAACCGGCTGACCCTGCGCGGCGCCAGCCCGGTGACGCTGTTCTTCTCCGACCGGCCCGAGCGCATCGCCGGCAACATGAAGACCGCGGACTTCGTGCCGTTCTGGAGCGACGGCAAGGACAGCTTCCTCTCCGACCCGCCCAACGCCGACATCTCGATCCTCGAGGACGGCAAGCTGCACCAGACCGTGGCGGTGCTGCAGGACCCGGCGCTCGATGGCGACGACCTCGTCTATACCGTGAAGATCATCGACGGCGACATGCCGGTGCTCGGCGAGGACGTGTCGGTCTTCATCGACATCATCGGCATGCCGCTGACCCCGGTCAGCTTCGCCGGCGTCGACCGGCGGGCCTACCGGCGGGCGGTACTCTACCGCTGAGCCCGCTGCCGGCCGCCACCGCCCGGATCAGTCACCGGAGACCACCACGTCCGGGATCTCGTAGCGCTCGGACCCGATGCGGATCAGGTTGAGATCGCTGTCCCGGCTGGCTTCGAGCCCCGCGTCGCCGTCCGCGGCGCTGCGTTCGAAGCCCGTCGGCCTGCCGCCCTGGAAGAAGATCGCCCGCTTGCGCCCGTCCTGCAGGGTGACCAGGACGGTGGCGTTGCCGTCGACCTGGCGGGTGACGCCGAAGGCGCATTGCGTGGTCGGCTGGCCGCCGCCGGCCGTGCAGGGAACCGTGCCGGTGGCGTTGAAGCCGGTGCCGGCGACCGTGGCGTCGCCTGCGCTCGCCGCCGCGTAGGCCTCGGGCCCGGCCTCGCGCAGGTAGCGCCCGGCGACCCAGCCGCCGAGCGCGCCGCTCTGGTTCTCCACCTGGCACCAGCGCTGGCCTCCGGCCATCCGGCAGCCGCGGTTGCGCAGCGCGGTGTCCATGCCGAAGCTGCCGAGCACCTTGGCGCGGGCCGAGGGTTCGGCGCGCAGGTTCAGGGTGTCGCCGGCCGAGAGACCGGTGACCTGCCAGAAGTCCGGCCCGCCGGACATGCCGTCGGCGAAGTCCGGCGCCGGGGCGGCCTCGGCCGTCGAGCCTCCGGTCACCGAGACCTCGAGGTGGTAGTTCGCGGTCTCGCCGCGCCGGGCGCCGCTGCGCATGATGTAGACCTGGATCAGGTAGTCGCCGTCCTGCTTCAGCTTGGCCTCGAAATCGGACCCCGAGGTCGAGCCGATGAACATCGCCTCGCTCGCGCCCGGCTTCGCGCCCGGGGCGAAGACGTTGAAGTAGGACGCGCCGTTGTCCACGTTCATGTGCACGCGCATGGTCTGGCCGGCGCCGGCGCCGACCAGATATTCGGCGCTGTCATAGCCCTTGATTCTGCCCGACACCGTGGTCCCGGTCGTCCCCGCCGGGAACGAGACCCGCGCCCGGTGGACTTCGTCCGCCGCCCCCGGCGCGGCGACGCCCCCGAGCCCGGCGATAATCAGGAGCACCTGCACGAAGCCGATCGTCCTGCGCATGGCACCTCTCCCTTTGCCGCCGATAGAGCCTGCCCCGCCGGCGCACCGCGGTCAACCGCCGGGCCGAAGCTCCTCGCCTTGGACCGAAGGCCGCGCTAGCATTGTCGCATGACCAACGACCGCTGGTACAAGAACGCCGTCATCTACTGCTGCTCGATCGAGACCTTCATGGACTCCGACGGCGACGGCGTCGGCGATTTCGAGGGCCTTTCGGTGCGGCTCGACTATCTGCAGGGGCTCGGCGTCACCGCGATCTGGCTGATGCCGTTCCAACCCTCGCCGCGCAAGGACGACGGCTACGACGTCTCCGACTACTACGGGGTCGATCCGCGCTACGGCACGCTCGGCGACTTCGTCGCCTTCACTCACGGCGCCAATGCCCGGGGCATCGGCGTGATCATGGATCTCGTGGTCAACCACACCTCGGACCAGCACCCGTGGTTTCGCTCCGCCCGCCAGGGCGAGGATGCGCCCTACCACGACTGGTACGTCTGGGCCGACAAGCGGCCGCCGGACGCGGAGAAAGGCATCGTCTTTCCCGGCGTGCAGAAGACCACCTGGAGCTGGGACGAAACGGCGCGGAAGTACTATTTCCACCGCTTCTACCACTTCCAGCCCGATCTCAACATCGACAACCCGCTGGTGCGAGCCGAGATCCTGAAGATCATGGGCTTCTGGACCCAGCTCGGCGTGGCCGGCTTCCGGATGGACGCGGTGCCGTTCCTGATCGCCCGGATCGACCCGGCGACCGGCAGGGACACCCCGCTCTACGATTTCCTGCGCGAGTTCCGCGAGTTCGTGCAGTGGCGCCGCGGCAATACCGTGCTGCTGGCCGAGGCCAACGTGCCGCCCAGGGAGAACCTGCGCTTCTTCGGCGACGACGGCGACCGGATGCAGATGATGTTCAACTTCCACGTCAACCAGCACCTGTTCCTGGCGCTGGCCACCGGCAAGGCGGCGCCGCTGGCGCGGGCGGTGGAGCATACCCGCGAGATCCCCTCGATCGCCCAGTGGGCGCTGCATCTGCGGAACCACGACGAGCTCGACCTCGGCAGGCTCAGCCCGGCGCAGCGCCAGAAGGTGTTCGCCGCCTTCGGTCCGGAGCCGGAGATGCAGCTCTACGACCGCGGCATCCGCCGCCGCCTGGCGCCGATGCTGAACGGCGACCGGCGCCGGATCGAGCTCGCCAACAGCCTGCTCTTCACACTGCCCGGCACCCCGGTCATCCGCTACGGCGACGAGATCGGCATGGGCGACGACCTGTCGCTGCCCGAGCGGCTCTGCGCCCGCACCCCGATGCAATGGACCGACGAGCCGCACGGCGGCTTCACCCGCGGTGAGCGGCCGGTGCTGCCGGTGATCTCGGGCGGTCCCTACGGCTACCAGCACCTCAACGTTGCGGTGCAGCGCCGCGAGCCGGAGGCGCTGCTCAACTGGTTCGAGCGGATCATCCGCATGCGCAAGGAAATCCCCGAGGTCGGGCTCGGCGACTTCACGGTCCTCGAGGTCGGCGACCCGGCGGTGCTGGCGATCCACTACGACTGGCAGGGCGGCCGGGTGCTGTTCCTGCACAACCTCGCCGAGGGTGCCCGCGAGGTGTTCTTCCGCACCGGCGCCGATGCGAGCGCGGGCGAGCGGCTGGTGAACCTGCTCAGCGACAACCACAGCGAGGCAGATGCGAACGGCCGCCACAACGTGCTGCTGGAAGCCTACGGCTACCGCTGGTTCCGCATCGGCGGGCTGGACGACATCTTCAACCGGCGCAAGGTGTGATTTCGACGTCGAAGGCAGGAAGCTCACAGCTCCGAGCCGGAACCTTCACCTTGCTTCGGGCAATTGGCGCGGGTGATATGATACGAGGCGGCTTCCGCCCGGTTCGCAATGATGCGATCCAGTTCAGCGGTCCCGCCGGATTTGACCGATCGGCAAATCCGGCCGCGACTGCCCTCCCAGGGGCAGTCGCGCAAGCGCGACCGCCAGGGCAGCCACGCCCGGATGGCACTGTCAGGGGACGCGGCACGCCCCTCGCCCTCCGCGCTGGCGCTCCGGGCGAGCGGACCGCGCGGCGCGCCACCGGCGCCCCGCTGTTGCGGTCCGCGGCGCCTCATCCTGCGCAGCCCCGAAGCGATCAGCCGGAGACAGTATCAGGCATCGGCCGTGAGCCTGCGCTCGGTTTTTTCGAGCGCCGACGTCAGTCGCTTCAGTCTCGGGTCCTTTCGATCGTCAAGCATCTGCCGGACCCACTGGATGATCTCGATCACGGCCCGGACCTCGCGGGGCCGCGTCTCCGATCCGTTGAAGACGTCGACGATCTCCTGGGTTTCGCTGCCGCTCAGAACGCCGTCGGCGATCAGCTCGAGCAACTTGGCCTGGCCCTGGGTGCAGGCCTGGTCCGGCAGCGTGCTTCCGAACTCGCGCGCCCGATCCTGCGCGGCGGCGAGATCGTCGCCCCGGATCGCCAGAACGACGCCGTCGATCAGGGCGCGGGCCCGCGCCTCGGCCGCGGCCGGGCTCTTCTCGCCCAGCTTTGCGGCCGCACTGTAGGCGTCCTCCGCCGCGGCCAGCGCGACGTCGCGACCGGCATTGTCGCTGAGGCGAGCGATCCGCTCGTGGCAGATGCCGATCAGCCGGTAGCGCGCGGCCGTGGCGCCGCAGACGTCATTCAGTCCCTTGATCTTTTCGATCGACTTGAGGATCGGGCCTGTGGCGTCGGAGGGCGGTGCCTCGCCGGGATCGGCCATCAGCCTGAACAGCTCCTCGATCCCGTGGATCGACACCGCCCCCTCCTCGTCGACGGCGGCGCCGGTGTAGCTCTTGATCGCCAGGTCCGTCTCGCGGAGCTTGGCGTAGGCGCTGCCGAGCGCCGCCTTGATATCGCCGCGGGCCAGCCAGCCATGGTCGTCGATCGCCTTGCGCAGCGCTTCCAGCTCGGCCTTGTCCGTCGGGCCTACGCTGCCCGCGGCGTCGATCTCCGCCACGGCCCGCTCGATCCGCGCCAGCGCCTCCGACGGCGTGGCGAAGACCGGAGCCTCCTCGTGGCCGTTTTCCCCGGACACGTCCGGCAGCCGGAAGTCGGGATCGCCGTAGCACTGGTAGGCACCCCAGGTGCTGCTGCGCTGGTTCTGCTCGAAGGCATCGTTTCGGGCGTCGAAGGTCGCAGTGCCGAAGGTCGCGCCCGATAGCATGCCGGTGTAGAACCGGTGGGCGAAGGTTCCGGCGACCGTGTCGTCGACTTCCCAGCCAGCCGCGACGACCGCCTGCACGCCCATCCTGATCAGCTGCACCGCCACCCCGCTCGCGAGCTTCGGCCGGTCCTGGCGGAGGAACTCCTTGTCCTTATCCCTGTCGACCTTGCCGAGCAGGCAGCAGTTGACGAACACCAGGTCCGGCGTCGTCGGCAGCTGGCCGAGCAACTCGGCATCGATGATCTGGATCGGATTGCCGCCGATCACGATGCCGGTGCGCTGCTCGTCGCTGTCATCGGCGGCAAAGTCGACGACGCCGTGGGTGGCGAAATGGATCACGTCCCATGATCCGCCGAGCAGACGGCTCATCACCTTCTCCGGCGTCGCGTCGTCGAGCAGGAGCTCGACGGTGTAGCCATCGGCTTCGAGGAGCTCCTTGACCCGCCTGGCCTCGGCGACCGCTCCCGGCAGCGCCTGGAACCGCTCGTCGGTGGTCCCTCCGCGGGGGTCGCCGACCACGAGGGCGCGCCGGCCGTCGCCCGAGCGCTTCTGGACCGGTCCGGGATCGTTGTCGATCAGCTGCCGCACCAGCTTGATCCGAACCGCCACCGGGCGGAGATCGATCTGGGCCCCCTCCATGTTCAGGTCGGGGCGCCTGTCGTCGAGCATCTCCCAGGGCAGCGCGGCGGCGGCGGTGTCGAGCACCAGGCGGATGCTGCGGTCGTCGGGGCTGTGGTTCTTCAGCTCCCGCGGCCAGAGCAGTTCGAAGAGGGTGCGGCCGGCCGAGAACTCGCTGTCGTCGACATAGGTGGCGGCGAGGCGGCGGGCAAAACCCTCGACCACCTGCCGGCGCATGCCGACGATCCGCGCATCGGCGCGGGCGAAGTTGCCCACCACCTGGTAGCGCAGGGTGTCCTCGGAGTCCTCCACGCCCTCCTGCTTCTCGCCCTGGATGGTCACGGTCGTGAACCAATCGCGCTCGGCGTCCGGGCCGATCTGACGCCAGCCGCCCTTGCCCGGCTGCACGCCGCCGTCGAGCCGGAAGTCGGAGTCGCGATCGTCGGCCGCGAGAAGGCGCCGGAGCGTGTGCCAGGCGGAGATCGCCTTCTGCTCGACGGCCTCGACGATCTCGAGCTGCCGGAAGCCTTGCTCGCCGAGAATTTCGTTCGCCTGGCGCATGGCCGTCAGGATCGCGACGATGCTGTCGCCGAGCGAGACCACGCCACCGCCGCTGCCGACCAGCACGGTGGAAACGCCGCGGCCGCCCGCGCTGCTCGGGAGCGTAGTCGAGCTGCTGCATCAGGTCGGCGAGGGCCACCAGACCGGTGCGCGCCGTCCGGATCAATTCGCCCCGGGTGAGGTTCGCCACCGATCCGAGGCCGACGATGACACCGCTGACCCGTCTGTAACTGCGGTCCAGATAGACGTCGTAAGTCCCGATCGCGCCCGGATGCAGCCCGCGGGCCCGACGCCGGCTGATCCGGCCGTCCTGGGCCTTGTCGAGGATCTTCTCGGTTCCGGCGATGGTGTCGCCGATATAATGACCGACCATCACCGGGAAGGCGGCGTGGCGCAGGTCGCCGTGCCGCACGGTCACCGCGACCGTCGCGCGGCGGCGGCCCGCCGGCTCCGGCGGTTGCGCCGGATCGGGAACTGAAGCCGAAGTCTTCCCCATGACAGGCCTCCTGAACCAGAGAACGAGCGAGCATTAAGGTCAAGCGGCGCCGAATCGGGCGGCGAAATCGCATTTGCTTCAACTATTGCCGCCCAGGAAAATCGAACGGCCGGAATATCCGAATCGCTTTCGTGTCGCACTGATCGTAGCACGACCTGACCTTATGCGCATCCGCCGCATCCGGTGCCGAACGCCACCGCCGCGTTGCGGGCGATCGGGCAGGGCCTCGCCGTCGGTCCCAAAGGGTCGGAGGGGCCGCGTTCGGGTCGAGGAGCGGCCTTCGGGCCGCGGCCGGCATGTGGATTTGTGGAGGCGACGACCGGAATCGAACCGGTGTGGACGGATTTGCAATCCGCTGCGTCACCACTCCGCCACGTCGCCCCGCAAGCCAGCTCTCCCTCTAGCAATGCTGCCGGATGCAGGCAAGGCATGAAACCGCGGGAAACCGCGGGCTTGCCGCGTTGCCCCGCGGGGGGCAATATGCCATTGCCTGAGGCGAACGGTCCCGCCGGGAGGGGTTGCCCATGATCGACTACGCCGCCGCCCGCGAGGCGATGGTGGACCGCCAGGTCCGGCCCTCGGATGTGACGCGATACCCGATCATTGCGGCCATGCTCGCCGTCCCGCGCGAGGACTTCGTCCCCCAGGCGTTGCGGCCGGTGGCCTATCTGGGCGAGCACGTGCCGCTGGCGCCGGGACGGGTGCTGCTCGACCCGCGGGTGTTCGCCAAGCTGCTCGACGCGCTGAACGTCGGGCCGAAGGACCTGGTGCTCGATCTCGGCTGCGGGCTCGGCTATTCCACCGCGGTGCTGGCGCGGATGGCCGAGGCGGTGGTCGCGCTGGAGGCGGACGCGGCGATGGCGGCGGAGGCCGAGGCGCTGCTCGGGGCGCATTCGGTCGACAACGCCGTGGTGCAGACCGGTCCGCTGGCCGCCGGCGTGCCCGAGCACGGTCCGTTCGACGCGATCCTGGTCGAAGGCGCGATCGAGACCCTGCCGGATGCCATCGCCGGCCAGCTGAAGCCGGGCGGGCGGATCGCGGCGATCTTCGTCGACGGGACCCGGGGCCATGCCAGGCTGGGCCTGCGCAGCGGTCAGGACATCGTCTGGCGGCGTATCTTCGATGCAACGGCCCCGGTGCTTCCGGGCTTTGCCGCGACGAAAGCGTTTGAATTTTGAGCCGATGCACCCGATAGTGAAACCGGAAGCCCGGATAACGGGCCAGTGGGCCGAGCAGCGCCCGAGGATTGCGATGTACAGGCAAGGTTTGAAATCACTTCTGCTGTCGGGAACTCTTGCGGCGACGCTGGCGCTCGGGAGCACGGGTCCCGCCGGGGCCGAGAGCCTGGCGGACGCCCTGGTCAAGGCCTACCAGACCAGCCCGCTGCTCGAGTCGAACCGCGCTGCCTTACGCGGCCTCGACGAGGGGGTACCGCAGGCGCGGGCGGCGCGACGGCCGCAGATCGGTGCGAGCATCGGCGGGTCGACTGGAACCACCGCCGAGGACTTCAACTCGCAGGTCGACAGCATCCAAGCGTCGCTGAACGCGTCGCTGCTGCTCTTCGACAACGGCCAGACCAAGGCGGCGATCGAGGCGGCGCGCAACGGCGTAGCCGCGGGCCGCGCCCAGTTGAAGGACGTGGAACAGCTGGTGCTGTTCAATGCTGTCCAGGCCTATGTAGACGTGCGCCGCGACGAGGAATTCGTCCGCCTTGCGAACAACGACGTCGACCGCCTGAACGAGACGCTGAGCGCTACCCAGAACCGCTTCGACGTCGGCGAGGTAACCCGCACCGACGTTAGCCAGAGCCAGTCCCGGCTTGCGGCCTCGCGCTCGCAGCTGGCTGCCGCCGAGGGCGCGCTCGAGATCTCGCGCCAGGCCTACAAGGCCGCCGTCGGCACGCTGCCGGGCAAGCTGGATCGACTGCCGCCGCTGCCGGCGGTGCCGAAGACCCTGGACGAAGCCACCGGCATCGGCATCCAGCGCAACCCGCTGATCGTCGCCGCTCAGTTCAACGAGCGGGTGGCGGTCTATGACTTCGACCGGGCGATGGCGGCCAAGGGACCTTCGCTGAGCGTGACCGCTTCGGCAGGGGGGCAGCGCGACAACCAGCGGGCGGCCTGGGACGGCAACACCTTCGGGCAGGTCGGCTTCGAGGGCTCGATGCCGCTCTACACCGGTGGGCGGAACGACAGCCTGGTGCGCCAGGCGCAGGCGGTGCTCGACCAGCGGCGCTTCGAACTGCAGGACACCGGCCGCTCGGTTACCCAGTCGGTGGCGCAGGCCTGGTCCCAGCTGATGGTGGCGCGGGCAACCAGCGTCGCGCGGCGCGAGCAGGCGGACGCCGCCCGCATCGCCGCCGAGGGCGTGGCCGAGGAAGCCCGCCTGGGCGCGCGCTCGACCCTCGACGTGCTCGACGCCGACCAGGAGCGGCTGCAGGCGGAGGCCGAGATCGTCAATTCGGTCCGCGACGAATATTTGGCGGCCTACGGCCTGTTGCGGTCGATGGGGCTGCTGACCGTCGAGCACCTGAAGCTCGGGATCCCGACCTACGATCCCGACGTGAACTTCACCAGGGTCCGCAGGGGACCGGCCGGGGGCTACGACACCTCCGCCGTCGACCGCATCCGGGCGCGCTGGGAGCAGAACTAGTGGCCGGAAGGTCCGAACAGCCGGACAAGGACACGCGGGCGGTGGGCGAGCCTGAATCGCTGGCAGAGGTTCTGGCCTCGATCCGGGCGCTGGTCTCCGCCGAGACCGAGGCCCGGGCCGCCGGCGCTGGCGAAGGCGACACGGTGCTGATGCTGACGCCGGAGATGCGGGTCGACCGCGAGCGGGCGCCCCGCTCGGGCGAAGTGCTGGCTGAAGGCCTGGAGGTGCCGCCGCGGGCGCCGGGCCAGGCGCCGATCCTCGACGAGGAATCGCTGCGGGATCTGATCAATTCCATCGTGCGCGAGGAGTTGCAGGGCGAGCTCGGCGACCGGATCAGCCGCAACCTGCGCAAGCTGATCCGGCGCGAGATCACCCAGATCCTCGAAGAGCAGCACAAGCCCTGACCGCGGCAGGCGGCGGGGCGTCCATGAAGGTGAGGCCAATCATGCCCAGAGCCATCTTCGTCCTCGCCGCCGCTGCGGTTGCGGCCTTCGCCGTCCTCGCGGAACCGGGCGTTGCCCAGACGCAGGAAAACGTCCGCACCATCCCGGTCGAGTTCCCACCGGGCGAGACCACGGCGACGCTGGAGGGCCACGTCACCGGTCCGGACAGCGTCGTCTACGGAATCGCGGCGGCCGAGAGCCAGAGCGTCGACGTGACCCTCGACTCCGACAGTCCCGACATCTTCTTCGACGTGCTGGGACCGGGCGATACCGGGCACATGGTGTTTTCCGGAGCGCGCCAGGGCAAGCACTTCGAAGGCACGCTGGCCGCGGCGGGCGACTATTCCATCCGGGTGCTGCTCTCCCGAACCGCCGCGCGCAAGAACGGCGATGCCAGCTTCACCCTCCAGGTTTCCCTGCCCGGCGCGGCCCCCGCGGCGACCCGGACGGGCGGCTAGCGGCGCCTTTTCCGGTTCTGGCATTCACCGCAAGGCCGCTGACGGGTTGAGGCTATTGTGCTCCGGCCTGCCGCAGGAGGTTCGATGGCGACGTTGCGACCCAGGACCGAGCTCGAGACCCACGTCGTCGCGAACCAGCCGCCGGAGCGTGGCGACCTCGATCTCTGGGCCGGCGACCGGCCGCTGCGCGAAGCGATGGCGCGGGCAGGCGCCGCGGCGCGGTCGGACCTGCTCGCCGGCTTCGGCGCCGGGGCCGGCACTGAGGAGATGCGGGCGGCGGGCCGGCTGGCGAACCGCTTCCCGCCGGAACTCAGGGTCTTCGACCGCGGCGGCCGGCGGATCGACGAGGTGACGTTCCATCCCGCCTATCACGCGCTGATGGGCTTCGGCATCGGGGCCGGATATCCCGCGGTGGCCTGGACCGGCGGCGCCGGCGGGCACGCGGCCCATGCCGCGATGGTCTACATGCTAAGCCAGGTCGAGCCCGGGGTCTGCTGCCCGATGACCATGACCTACGCCGCGGTCCCCGCGCTCGCCGCCGACGCGGCGCTGGCCGCGGCCTGGCGGCCCCGTCTGCTGTCGGGGGTCTACGACGCCGCCTCGCGGCCGGCGGCGGAAAAGGCCGGGGCGACGATCGGCATGGCGATGACCGAGAAGCAGGGCGGCTCCGATGTCCGCGCCAACACCTCCCGCGCCACCCGCGACGGCGACGGCTGGCGGCTGGTCGGGCACAAGTGGTTCTGCTCGGCGCCGATGTCGGACGCGTTCCTGACGCTGGCGCAGGCGCCGGGCGGGCTGACCTGCTTCATGGTGCCGCGCTGGACGCCCGAGGGCGAGCGCAATGCCATCCAGCTGGTGCGGCTCAAGGACAAGCTCGGCAACCGGGCCAACGCTTCGGCGGAGATCGAGTATCATGGCGCCTTCGCCCACGCGCTGGGCGAGGAGGGCGCCGGCGTGCATACCATCATCGAGATGGTGCATCACACCCGTCTCGACACCGCGATGGCGCCGGCCGGGCTGATGCGCGCGGCATTGAGCGAGGCGCTCTGGTGGTGCACGGAGCGGCGCGCCTTCCAGAAGCGGCTGATCGACCAGCCGCTGATGGGCTCGGTGCTGGCGGACCTCGCACTCGAGGTCGAGAGCGCGGTGGCGCTGGGGCTGCGGGTGGCCCGGGCCTTCGACGAGGGTGACCGGGCCTTCGCGCGGATCGCCGTGGCGCTGGCGAAGTTCCTCAACAACAAGCGCTGCCCGCAGGCGATCTACGAGGCGATGGAGTGCCTCGGCGGCGGCGGCTACGTCGAGGAGGGGCCGATGCCGCTCTTCTACCGCGAGGCGCCGCTGAACTCGATCTGGGAAGGCTCGGGCAACGTGATCTGCCTCGACGTGCTCCGGACGCTGGCGCGGGACGCGCCGGCGCGGGAGCGGCTGTGGCAGGAACTGGACGGCGCGCGCGGGCTGAGCCCGCGCTTCGACGCCGGGATGGACGCGCTGCTGGCCCGCTGGCCGGAACCGGCGGCGGAAGCCGAGGCCCGCTGGTACGTGGAGCGGCTGGCGACCCTGCTGGCGGCGGCGGTGCTGCTGCAGGGCGAGGTGGAGCCGGCGTCGGAGGCCTACCTCGCCACCCGGGTCGCCGGCGAGGGCGGCCGGACCGCGGGGGCCTGGCCGGGGACGCTCGACCGCCGCGGGCTGATCGACCGGGCGCTGGCTTGCTGAGGCCGGCGCTGCTGATCGCGACGGCCCTGGCGGGCTGCGCGCGCGTCGGCCTGCCGTCACCCGTCATGCCGGGATCGGGCAACAAGGGCATGGCGGAGCTGGTCGAGGATCGGGTCTGGATCGATGCGGACCCGGACGCGCCACTTGGCACGCTCCGGGCTTTCCTGTCGGACGGAACGCTGGTGATGACGAGCTGCGTCGAGACCTGGCGCCTGGCGCCCTGGCGCTGGGTCGAGGGCGCGACGCTGGTCTGGGAGGAGGACGGCCGCAACCTGCGCGCCGAGGTCGCCATGGCGGGGCGGGACGAGATGGCGCTGGTGATCGACCCCGGCGGCGAGAGCCTGAGCCGAAGCTACCGCGCCGCGCGGGCGCCGGTGGTCTGCCCGGACCTGCCGAAGTGAGCCCGCGCGTCCGGGCGGGGCGGAGGCGCTCTGCCGCTCAGTCAGCGCCGGGTTTTCCCTTGCCGCCAAGCCGGCGCAGCCCGAGCATGGCGACGCCGATCAGGGCGAGCGGTGCCGGCAGCGGCACCGGCGTTGGTGCCGGCGGGATGTCGAAGTAGCTCTTCGGCGGGTTCAGCGCCGCGAGCCCGGTGTTGATCTCGACCTGGCGGGCGAAGGCGGTCGGATCGTCCTTGAACCACTGCCCGCCGCTATCGGTGCGGAATACTTGGTTCCATGCCGGTGCGGCCTGACCGAGATCGTCGCAGTGCTGGTCGGGACCGGCCCAGCTGCCGCAGTAGAGGCTCTGGTAATCGGCGGTTCCTTCGGCGTAGCCGAGGCCTTTCAGGTAGGCACTCATCCAGTTCGCAGCGTTGTAGTCTTCGTAGGTATTGTAGTATTTTTCCCCAAGGCGCCCGATGTCGAACAGGGTCATCTCGGTGAAGGTGTGATTGACCGCGGAATCGAAGCCCCAGTCCGTGATCTCGGACGCGGCGTCGAAGCGCAGCCGGAAGCTGGCTTCCTCCGAACCCATGCCCAGCGCAAAATCCCACTTCACCGCCTCGAAGAACTCCGGCGGATCGTCCGCGTAGGGAGTGTACGAGATCGTCGCGTTTGCGAGATCGAAGCCGGCCGGCAGCTTCGATCGGTCGATCGTCACGGTGCCGGTGTTGATGACCGGCCGTTCCTCCGGATTCCGCACGTTCGAGACCAACGCTGGGGCGCCGACGTAGTAGTAGGTCGCCGTCCCTGCGGCGGCCTTGCCGGATGGCATGGCGGAAGCCGCCCCGGCGGCGGCCAAAGCCGAGAGAACCGCGCCACGCTTCATTCGAACCGACCCCCCAAGTACTCCACGTGCCCGAACTAGGCCCGTGCCTCACCCCGGCACCGGTAACAGGCTCTCACAGAAGCGCGATTCTGTCCAAATGATTGGCCGCGGCGGCGGTCAGCTCGGCGCTTCGCTGCCGGCGGCGGCGGTGCGGCGCCATTCGCGTGCGATCAGCGTGATCAGGAAGACATCGAAGATCGAGAGCCAGATCAGGCCGAAGGAGCGGGTGTAGCTGAAGCGGTAGAGCTGATAGGCGACAAACGCGGTCATCACCGCCAGCGCCGCCGGATAGGCCCAGCGGGCGCCGCGGAGCAGCCCGGCGACGAGGACCAGCTTCACCGCCCCGTGGCTGAAGAGATAGAGGGCGTAGAAGTGCTGGGTCGCAAGGGAAAAACCCTGGGCCCAGTGCAGGAGCGAGGTCGCGATCCAGTCCTTCGGATCCTCGGCCACCTCGGCCTGGGTCAGCCAGGAGACCAGCTCGAGGAAGGCGTTGGCGCCGACCAGCCACAGCAGCACGCCGCCGGCGACCTCGAGCAGGGCGAAGGCACCCTTGAGCAGGATGCTGGCCTCGAAGGTTTCGTGCAGCAGCCAGTCCAGGCGCGAGCGCCGTCGGGCAGTGTCGGTCGACATCAGTGTCTCGTCCCCCTCCGGCATGGGGCCGAACCTAGCGCAGCGCGAGGGGGCAGGGAAAGCCGCTCCGGGCCGCTCGGGATCGCCTGCGTCCGGGCTGGCCTGCGGCGGGGCCCGGCCTTATCGTTGGGCGCGCGACGAGAGCGGGAGCGGATGCATGACCCGGGCGGCGGCCCATGAGGAAATCGACGGCGGCGGGCGGCTGCTGCTGCTCTGCGACCACGCCACCAACATCGTGCCGCCGGAGGTGGGCGGCGGCAGCCTCGGCCTGCCGCCGGAAGAGATGCAGCGGCACATCGCCTACGACATCGGGGCCCGCGCGGTGACGCTGGAGCTGGCGCGGCTGCTCGGGGCGCCGGCGGTGCTGACGCGGTTCTCACGGCTGGTGATCGACCCCAACCGGGGCGAGGACGACCCGACGCTGGTGATGCGGCTCTACGACGGCACCATCATCGGCGCGAACCGGCAGGTGAGCGAGGCGGAGGTGGCGCGGCGGCTGGCGGCCTACCACCGGCCGTACCACGCGGCGATCGCCGCCGCGATCGACCGGCTGGCGGCGGCCGACGGGCCTCCGGCGCTGGTCTCGATACATTCCTACACGCCACAGCTGAGGGGGCGGCCGCCGCGGCCCTGGCAGGTCGGCGTGCTCTGGCACCACGACGGGCGGATTGCGCTGCCGCTGATCGCGCGACTGCGGGCAGAGGGGCTCTGCGTCGGCGACAACCAGCCCTATTCCGGCCAGCTCGAGGGTGACACCATGAGTCGCCACGGCACCGGGAACGGGCTGGCGCACGTGCTGATCGAACTGCGCCAGGACCTGATCGCCACGCCCGCCGACCAGCGCTTGTGGGCGGCGCGGCTCGCCCCCATCTTGCGGCAGGTGATCGAGGAGATTCCCGATGGATGACAACACCCGAACCGAGCTGGAGGCCGCAGCCTACCGCGCCCTACGCGATCATCTTCGGGAGCGGACCGACGTGCAGAACATCGACCTGATGAACCTGGCGGGGTTCTGCCGCAACTGCCTGAGCCGCTGGTACCAGGAAGCGGCCGAGGCGCGCGGCATCGCGATCGACAAGGACGCGGCGCGTGAGATCTTCTACGGCATGCCGTATGCGGAGTGGGTCGCCCGGCACCAGACCGGCTGACGGGCACGCGTCCCCAGCGGGCCCGTCGACCAGCCTGCCGTCATTTGGCCGTCACCCAGGTCCGGGCCTCCGCCAGTTCGCGGTCGGCGAAGGCGTGCACCTCGCCCGGGATCAGCGGCGCGAAGAGGCGCATCGCCTGGCGGATCCAATCGATGTCGGTGACCACCGCCACCCTGCTGAAACGGGTCAGGTGCAGCATGCCGAGGCGGGTGTCGCGCCAGACCGCTCCGGCGGTGAAGCGCTCGAACTCGGGGCCGATCCGGTAGAGCAGCCGGATCTTGTCGTGGTCGCGTAGCTTGGCCTCGACCAATGGCACGATGGTCTCGGCGTAGTCGCGGGCGCTGACCACGCCGTGCACCGAGAGGCCGACCACGTCGTCGGGCAGATCCGCCATGACGCTGACGTGGCTGGTCCGGTCCCGGGGCTCGGCGACCCAGTCGAGCGCCGCCGCCAGGGCATCTTCCGGGAAATGCCGGATCTCGGCGGCGACGAAGTGGCGGGCGACCTTGGGCCCGAGGTCGAGCACGCGCGAATCCGAGACCAGCGCGATCTTCTCGATCTGCTGCCGGTGGTCGCGGATGAATCCGACATGTGCGAACAACGCCCCGAAATCGGCCCAGCCGGGAAAGTCCCGGGCATGGACCACCAGATTCGGCACCGGGCTGCCGGCGGCGACGCGGGCATCGAAGCGTTTGGCGAGCGCCTCGAAATCGGCCTCCGTCAGTTTGCCCGAGGGTTCGAGCACGAAGCAGTCGTGGACCTCGTCGTCGCTGATCCGGAGCATGTCGTTCCTCCCTCAGTCCTCGCCCTTGCGCCGGGCCAGCACCAGAAACGCGCCGAGCGCCACGAGGGCCAGCCCGGCGACCGGCCGCGAGGGCGCCCGCTCGGGCACCATCGACAGCGCCGCTGCCCTGAACATCTGGCGGTCGAGGCTGGCGAGCTGAGCCGCCCGGCGGCGGTGGCGCCGCGCCTCGATCGCCAGCGCGGCGAGCAGGATCAGAAGCAGCAGCAGCGCCCCGGCCGCCATGATCGCCAGGGCGTTTATCAATCCCACCCGGTCGGCGAGGGCCGCGGTCGCAGCGGCCAGCGCGAAGCCGAGGCAGAGCAGCGCCGCCAGCACGCAGCCGGCAGCCAGCGTGCCGCGCAGCGCCGCCCGGCGGCCCAGCCGGCGCAAGCGCGCCTGTGCGACCCGCGAGACCGTCGCAAACAGGCGCGCCATGCTCAGCGCCGGAAGAAGACGCCGAGCAGGAATCCGAACAGCGTCGCCAGCCCCAGCGAGGCGAAGGGCCTGCGGCGGGTGGCCGCGGCCAGCTCCTCCTCGAGCGACTCCAGTTCGGCAAGGACAACATCGTAGGCCGCCTCGCCCTTGGCGTAGCCTTCGGACGCGGTCGCGCCGGCCGCCGACTTCAGGCCCTTGGCCCGGTCCTTGCCGATCCGGGCGACCAGCGACCCGAGCTCGGACAGATCGGCGCGCAGCGCCGAGATCTGCGCCGCCAGCGGCTCGGCCACCTCGGCCGCCGCTTCTTCGATATCTTCCTTCCGGGTGGTCGCCATGTTCGAGTTCCTCTCAAAATACCGTCATGGTCCCGGAAGACGTGCCCCGGGCGGCCTTGACCGTCAACGCAGGCATCACGTGGAAGGTTCCGGGTGGCCTTTCAGACGAAGCGATTGACCCAGTTCTCCAGTTTCTCCTGCCGGCCCGAGCGCGGCTGCGGCTCCAGACCCTCGCGATCCACCCGCTCGGCGATCGTGGCGAGGTCGCTCGCGAGCATCGCCTTCGCGGCGGGATCGT
Organism: uncultured Alphaproteobacteria bacterium; assembly: GCA_963847795.1. Taxonomy (GTDB): domain Bacteria; phylum Pseudomonadota; class Alphaproteobacteria; order Rhodobacterales; family Rhodobacteraceae; genus Amaricoccus. The sequence goes on along the minus strand of CAWKBH010000006.1, from coordinate 171,146 downwards.
CCCAGCCGGCGTAGCGCTCGGTCAGCATGGCATCGAGCCCGCCGTCCTCGATCATCGCCGCCGCCGCCAGCAGCCCGCGGGCGCAGACGTCCATGCCGCCGATGTGCGCGGCGATCAGATCCTCAGGGTCGAGGGATTGGCGGCGGAGCTTGGAATCGAAGTTGACCCCGCCGGTGGTGAAGCCGCCGCCCTTCAGGATGTGGTACATCGCCAGCGCGGTCTCGGGCACGTTGTTCGGGAACTGGTCGGTGTCCCAGCCGGACTGCAGGTCGTTGCGGTTGGCGTCGATGCTGCCGAAGATCCCGAGCGCCACCGCGGTGGCGATCTCGTGCTCGAAGGAATGGCCGGCCAGGAAGGCGTGGCCGACCTCGATGTTGACCTTGACCTCCTTCTCCAGCCCGAAGCGCTGCAGGAAGCCGAACACGGTGGCGACGTCGTAGTCGTACTGGTGCTTGGTCGGCTCCTGCGGCTTCGGCTCGATCAGGATGGCGCCGGGGAAGCCGATCTTGTGCTTGTAGTCGACCACCATGGCGAGGAAGCGCCCCATGTGGTCGAGCTCCTGCTTCAGGTCGGTGTTGAGCAGCGTCTCGTAGCCCTCGCGGCCGCCCCAGAGCACGTAGTTCGCGCCCTTGAGGTCGTGGGTCACGTCCATCGCCGCCTTCACCTGCGCCGCGGAGTAGGCGAAGACGTCCGGGTCGGGGTTGGTGGCGGCGCCGGCCATGAAGCGGCGGTTTGAGAACAGGTTGGCGGTGCCCCAGAGCAGCTGGATCCCGGTCTCCTCCATGCGCCGGGCGAAGAAGTCGGCGACCTCGCGCACGTTGCGGTTGGATTCGCCGAGGCTCTTGCCCTCGGGCGCGACGTCGCGGTCGTGGAAGGTGAAGAACTTCGCGCCGAGCAGCGTGAACATCTCGAAGGCCGTCTCGGCCTTCAGCCGCGCCGCCGACATGCCGGCGTCGAACCAGGGCCGCTCGAAGGTCTGGCCGCCGAACGGATCGCTGCCCGGCCAGGCGAAGGAGTGCCAGTAGCAGATCGCCATCCGCAGCTGGTCCTCCATCCGCTTGCCCAGCACCATCCGGTCGGGCTCGTAGAAGCGGAAGGCCAGCGGATCGTCGCTGTCGGGCCCCTTGAACGGGACCGGCTCGATGCCTTCGAAGAACGTGCTCATGCCTCAGGTCTCCTTCAGCGCGGGATAGAGCGCGCGGTAGCGGGCGTAGCCGTCGCGGTAGCGGGGCACCAGTGCCGGGTCGGGCTCGATGGTCCGCACGATCTCGGGGGCGGTGCAGACTTCCGCCGGGTCGGCGCCCTCGGCGGCGCAGATCGCCAGCCGCGCCGCCCCGAGCGCGGCGCCGACGTCGCTGTCGGCGGCCAGCTGCAGCGGCCGGTCGAGCACGCTGGCGATGATCTTCAGCCAGGTCTCCGAGCGCGCGCCGCCGCCGACCGCCAGCGCGCTGGCGAAGTCGGTGCCGGCGTCCTTCAGCACGCGCTGGCAGTCGGCGAAGGCGTAGGCCACGCCCTCGAGCACCGCCTGGGTCAGGTCGCGCAGGTCGTCCGACTGCGAGAGGCCGGTGAAGGCGCCCCGGGCGGAGGCGTCGTTGTGCGGGGTGCGCTCGCCGGAGAGGTACGGCAGGAAGGTGACGTCGGACGGCGCCGCGACCGCGCCGACCGCGGCCGCGAGGTCCGCGGCCTTGCGGCCGGCGATGCGCGCCAGCCACTCCAGGCTGTCGGAGGCCGACAGGATCACCCCCATCTGGTGCCAGGTGTCGGGAATGGCGTGGCAGAAGGCGTGCACCGCGCCGTGGGTGTTCGGCGAGAAGGCGGCGTTCGAGACGAAGAGCACCCCCGAGGTCCCGAGCGAGACGAAGGCGGTGCCCGGCCGCACCACCCCGACGCCGCAGGCGGCCGCGGCGTTGTCGCCGGCACCGCCCGCCACCACCACCGGGCCGGTCGTGCCCCAGCGCTGGGCCAGCTCGGGCGAGAGCTCGCCCGAGGGCTCGCTGCCTTCGACCAGCCGCGGCATCTGGCTGCGCGACAGGCCGGTCGCCTCGAGCAGGTCGTCCGACCAGTCCCGCGCCGCCACGTCGAGCCAGAAGGTGCCGGAGGCGTCCGACATCTCGGAGACGTGGTGGCCGGTCAGGCGCAGCCGCACGTAGTCCTTGGGCAGGAGCACGACGTCGATGTGCTGGTAGACCTCGGGCTCGTGCTTGCGCAGCCAGGCGATCTTCGGCGCGGTGAAGCCCGGCATGGCGATGTTGCCGGCGACCTCGCGGGCGCGCGGGAAGGCCGCCTCGATCTCTGCGCACTCGGCCATCGCCCGGCCGTCATTCCAGAGGATCGCCGGGCGCAGCACCCGGTCGTCGTGGTCGAGGCAGACCGCCCCGTGCATCTGCCCGGAGAGGCCGATGCCGCGCAGCTCGCCCAGGCCGTGCTCGCGGGCGAGAGTGCCGATGGTCCCCTCGACCGCGCGCCACCAGTCCTCCGGGTCCTGCTCGGACCAGCCGGGATGCGGACGGCTCACCCGGAGCGCCTGGCTGGCCTGGCCGACCAGGCGCTGATCGCGGTCGAACAGGACCGTCTTGACCGAGGAGGTACCGATGTCGATGCCGAGATACATGGTGACCCTACTGCAGTGGTGGCCCTGGCCTCCTGCCGACGACAATCGTGCCCGGGGATGTCGTCCCCGGTCACGTCCTCGACCCCATCCCCCGCCGCGGTCGGGGCAGTCGGCGATTCCCGCCTCTGGCGCGGCGCCCCAACCCTTCCATCCCCCCCAACGGCTTGTCAAACGCCTTCTCGGCGGCCCTGAGCCGGCGCAAGCGCCTGGAATCGCGGCGGTTGAGCGGCCGCGCCGGCTACTCGATCCAGCCGCGTTCGCGGTAGTAGGCGGCCGCCGCGGGATGCAGCGGCGCGGCCAGCCCTTCCCGGGCCATCGCCGGCGGGTCGAGCCCGGCGAGGACCGGGTCGAGGCCCTTCAGCATCTCGAAATCCGCGAACACCGCCTGCACCAGGCCGCCGACGACCGCGTCGGCGACGTCGGCCCGGGTGACCAGCGTCGCGACCACGCCGAAGGTTCTGACCGGGTGCGCGGTCCCGCGGTAGAGACCGCCCGGGATGGTGGCGGTGACGTAGTAGGGGTGCGCGGCGACCATCTCGTCGACCGCGGGGCCTGCGGCGTCGACCAGGACCGCGTCGCAGCCTGTGGTCGCCTCCTGGATCACCTGCGCCGGATGCCCGACCGCGTAGAAGAAGGCGTCGATCTCGCCCGCGCACAGCGCCCGGCTCAGGTGGTCCGGCGTCAGGTCGGGTGTCGCGCCGAAGCTCGCGGGCGTCCAGCCGAGCGCGCCGATCAGCGCATCGGCGAGCGTCCGGGTCCCCGAGCCCTCGGCGCCGAGCGCGACGCGCTTGCCCGCCAGATCCTCGACCCCTGCGATCCCGGCGTCGGCCCGCGCCACGATGGTCAGGGGCTCGGGGTAGAGCGCCATCACCGCGCGCAGATCCGGAAACGCTCCGGCCGCCGCGAATTCGCCGGTGCCGGCCAGCGCCTCGGCCTGGGTGTCCGACTGAACCAGGGCCAGGTCGAGCGTGCCGCCGCGCAGGCCGTCGATGTTCGCCACCGAGCCCGCCGAAGGCTGCGCCGCGCAGCGCAGGCCGGTCTCGCGCCGGTGCTGGTTGGCCAGCCGGCAGAGCGCCACGCCGACCGGAAAGTAGACCCCGGCGACGTTGCCGGTTCCCATCCGCACCAGCTGCGGCTCCTGCGCCGCCGCCGGCGCAGCGATGAGCGCCAGGAGCCCCAGGACGAGCAATGCGACCCGCGGTCCCGTCATCTTCGGCCTCGGCGGCGCACCCAAAGCTAACCCGCCACGCTGGCGGCGGTATCCACCACCTCGAAGTCATGGGTGATGACGGCAGTGGCCGCCAGCATCGCCGAGGCCGAGCAGTACTTCGTGACCGAAAGCTCGATGGCGCGCGCGACCTTGTCCGGCGCCACGCCCCTTCCCCGGACCACGAAATGCATGTGGATGCGGGTGAAGACCCGCGGCTCGACGGTGGCCCGTTCCGCTTCCAGCTCGACCACGCAGTCCTCGACGGGGGTCCGGCCCTTGGCGAGGATGTGCACGACATCCCAGGCCGAGCACCCGCCGGTACCGATCAGCACCAGCTCCATCGGGCTCGGCCCCGGCGACCGGCCTTCCTCGCCGAACGCTGTGCCGAGAACCACCTGATGCCCGCTGCCGGAGGCGCCGACGAACGTCCGGTCCTCGACCCACTTGATCCGCGCCTTCATGGTCGTGATCCGCCCCGCCTCTTCGCGCCTGCCCTTGGTCCGCCCGGCATCGGACGTAACCGCCTTACTCGATCTCGTCGGTCGGCAGGGCGTTCAGCTGGCCCCAGTTCTGCTCGCCGATGCGCCCGACCAGGTCGACCTGGGTCTCGAGATAGTCGATGTGGCCTTCCTCGTCGGCCAGAAGCTCCTCGAACAGGGCCATCGAGACGTAGTCGCCGACCTTGAGGCAGTATTCGCGCGCCTCGGCATAGAGCGCCCGGGCGTCTTGCTCGGCCGCGAGGTCGCAGTCCAGCGTCTCGCGCGGGCTCTCGCCGATCCGGAGCGGGTCGAGGGTCTGCAGGTTGGGATGGCCCTCGAGAAAGATGATGCGGTCGATCAGCTTGTCGGCGTGGTTCATCTCCTCGATGCTCTCCTTGCGCGACTTCGCGGCCAGGCGGCCGTAGCCCCAGTTATCCTGGAGGCGATAGTGCAGCCAGTACTGGCTGACCGCAGTCAGCTCGCTGCGCAGCCCCTTGTTGAGGTAGTCGATCACCCCCTTGTCGCCCTGCATCGTCCGTCCCCTCCTCTGGCTCTCTGCGCGGCCCGCGCCGGTCCGACGGTACGCGCAGCTTATCGCTCCGGCGCATGTTTTCAATGAAGAGCGGGATGCAGCCGCCGCATTCCGCCGACTTCCCCAGTGCGCGGTAGATCTTGCCGGGCGTGATCAGCGTATGCGGATCGGCAGCGCGCATCCACTCGATCGCGCTCAGGATCTCGCGGTCGGTGATCCGGGAGCAGGAGCAGACGATCATTGGCCCAGCCTGGTCGGGGTGGGGGCGCTGGGGGCAGCAGGCGGCATGGCGGGCATCATCGCGTCCTGTCTGCAGGGGCGCCCTTAACCTGACAACTTAAGTCGGGAATTGCAATGCCGGGAATCGCGGCGGCGTGAACCTGCCCGTCAGGCCACCGCCCGCGACAGGGCGCAGTGGCTCCAGAGTGCCGACAGCGCCCGCACCAGGTGCTCGAGGTCGGCGTCGCTGTGCAGCGGCGAGGGCGTGAAGCGCAGCCGCTCCTGGCCCTTGGCCACGGTGGGGTAGTTGATCGGCTGGACGTAGATGCCATAGCTGTCGAGCAGGATGTCCGACAGCATCTTGCACTTCACCGGGTCCTTGACCATCACCGGCACGATGTGGCCGGGGTTCGGCAGGTGCGGGATGCCGAGCGCGTCCAGCCGGGCGCGCAGCTTCATCACCATCGCGCGCTGGCGCCGGCGCTCGGCGTCGCTGGTCTTCAGATGCCGGATGCTCGCCCGCGCCCCGGCGGCGATCGCCGGCGGCAGTGCGGTGGTGAAGATGAAGCCCGAGGCAAAGCTGCGGACGAAGTCGATCAGCGCCGCCGACCCCGCGATATAGCCGCCGACCACGCCGAAGGCCTTGCCGAGCGTGCCCTCGATCAGCGTCACCCGGTCCATCACGCCCTGCGCCTCGGCCACGCCGCCGCCGCGCGGCCCGTAGAGGCCAACGCCGTGCACCTCGTCGAGATAGCTCATGGCGCCATGCGCCTCGGCGACCTCGAGGATCTCGCGGACCGGCGCGATGTCGCCGTCCATCGAGTAGACGCTCTCGAAGGCCACGATCCGGGGCCGCTCCGGGATCGAGCGCCGCCAGCTGGCGGTCGAGGTCCTCCGGGTCGTTGTGCTTCCAGATCCGCTTCTCGCAGCGGGCGTGCCGGATGCCCTCGATCATGCTGGCGTGGTTCTCGGCGTCCGAGAGGATCACGCAGCCCGGCAGCCGGGCGCCCAGGGTGCCGAGCGAGGCCCAGTTCGCCACGTAGCCCGAGGTGAAGAGCAGCGCCGCCGGCTTGCCGTGCAGGTCGGCGATCTCGCGCTCGAGCAGCACATGGTCGTGGGTGGTGCCGGATATGTTGCGAGTGCCGCCGGCGCCGGCGCCGCAGCGGTCGATCGCCTCGTGCATCGCCGCGATGACCGCCGGATGCTGGCCCATGCCCAGGTAATCGTTCGAGCACCAAACCGTGACGTCCGACGGTCGGTCGTCTACATAGCGCCGTGCTCGCGGAAACTCGCCGCTCACCCGCTCGAGCTCGGCGAAGACCCGGTAGTTGCCGTCGTTGCGGAGTGCCTCGAGCTGCCGTCGGAACAGGACGTCAAAATCCATCGCAGTGTCCTTCGCCTCCAGCGACCCCCGCCGGCGCACCCCTTTTTCGTTCGATCCCGCACTCGGGCGCAAAAGTCAACCTTTGGCCCGTCACGGACCAGGGCGATCGTTTGAAGCGAAGGGGGATTCCGGCATGGGACTTGCTGTGATTCGTGGGGGGCCTCGAAGCAGCGAGGTCATCCATGTCGGGCAAGGCGTTCATCGAGCATTTTTCTGCGGTTGAGGATTCGCGACAGGCGTGGAAGGTGGTCTATCCGCTGCCCGAGATCCTGCTTGTCGTGCTCTGCGCGACGCTTGGCGGAGCGGAGGACTTCGTCGAGATCGCGCGGTGGGGCCAGCGCAGCTGGAGTTTCTGCGCCGGTTGCTGCCCTTCGCGCGCGGCATCGCGTCGCACGACACCCTGAACGACGTGATGAACGCGCTGCCTGCGGGCCTCTTCGCCGACTGCTTCACCGCCTGGGTGGAGAGCCTGCGCGAGAGCGCGCCCGACCTCGTGGCGATCGACGGGAAGACCTCGCGGCGGGCGCGGGCGAAGGGGAGCGACCCGCTGCATCTGGTCTCGGCCTGGGCGAGCCGGCAGCGGCTGGTGCTCGGCCAGGAGGCCGTGGCGGAGAAGTCCAACGAGATCATTGCGATACCGCGGCTCCTCGAGCGACTCGAGCTGGAAGGCGCGCTTGTCACCATCGACGCCATGGGCTGCCAGACCGCGATCGCGAAGGCGATCCGGGCCAGGGGCGCCGACTATCTGCTCGCGCTCAAGGACAACTGGCCGGCGCTCGCCGAGGAGGTGCGGCGCGTCTTCGACACCGCCCCCCAAGGCGGCCTCGCCAGCCACCAGACCACCGACGGCGACCACGGCCGCATCGAGGTCCGCCGCGCCTTCGTCAGCCACGACACAGGCTGGCTCGCCACAGATGACAAACCTGGCCGGCGCTTCCCCGGAGAATGGCGCTTCCCGGACCTCGCGATGATCGGCATGGTCGAGGCCGAGGTCGAGCGCGACGGCAAGACCAGCATCGCCCGCCGCTACTACCTCTCGTCCGCCCCGCTCTCGGCCCCGGCCTTCGCCGCCGCCGTGCGCGCCCACTGGGGCATCGAGAACCGCCTCCACTGGGTCATGGACGTCGTCTTCCACGACGACCTGATGCGGCTCCGGACCGGAAGCGGACCGGCCAACATGGCCACCATCCGCCACGCCGCCCTCAACATCGTCAAAGACATCCCGGACAAGGCCAGCCTCAAGGTCCGCCGAAAGACCCTCGGATGGGACGACGACTATCTCCTCGCCGCCCTCACCCAAACCCGCTGATGACCTTCAAGCGATTCCCCTGCAGCCAAGCGCTCGAGAAGCTGGGCGTAAGTCACTCCGGTCGGGGCGGCTGCAGCCCGTGGCGGCGATATCTTGCTCTATCGTTAACCCCTTCATAATGCTCTCGTTGTCCGGCCGCGGATCGGCTGGCATCCTGACCCGCGGAGCGACAGGGGACGGCGATGCTTCTTGAACGTCTTGACGAGCGGATCGCGCTCGGGCGCGCGATCCGGGAGCGCGCCATCACCACCGTGGAGACGCGCGGCCGCCTCGCCGAGGCCGCCGCCTGGACCGCGGCGCGCGCGCCGGACCTGACCGAGGCCGAGCAGTATTTCCGCGAAGCCGTGGCGGTGCGGGTCTCGCGCATGTTCGCCTTCGTCGGCATCGAAAAGCAGCACTGACCCCGCCAGCCCGCCATCAACCATTCAATCCCGACTTTTTTACTACGCATACGGGTTGTGCATGCGTCGTGCATGTCCAGTGCATCGCCCAAATTCCTGATAATACATCCGGATTTGCCTCCCGCCCCGCCCGGCCGAAGTAGAGCTCGATTCGGGAAGCGAACGCGACTCTCCTTGCGGCCGAGCTGTCTTGGCGGTACTTCCGGAATGCGCGTATCTAAAGGCGCGCAGGAGGTCCCGATGTCGTTGTCCACTGCCTACGTCATTCTGTTCGCCTCGATCGTCTGCGAGATCATCGGCACGTCCGCCCTGCTCGCCAGCCAGCAGTTCACCCGGGCGATCCCGAGCCTGATCGTGGCCGTCTTCTACAGCGGCGCGATCCTCGGCCTCGCCTTCACCTTCCGCACCATCCCGATGGGCATCGCCTACGCGATCTGGTCGGGCCTCGGGATCGTGCTGATCTCGACCGTGGGCTGGCTGGGCTTCGGCCAGCGCCTGGACGCGCCCGCCGTGCTCGGCCTCGGCCTGATCGTCGTCGGGGTGGTGATCGTGAACGCCTTCTCCGACTCGATGTAATGAGCACCGCCGGGCGGCGGCGCTGGTGCTGATCTCGTTCACCTTCCGGACGATGCCGATGGGGATCGTCTATGCGATCTGGTCGGAGCTGGGGTGGTGCTGATCGTCGGCGTCGGCTGGATCGGCTTCGGCCAGCGGCTCGACCAGCCGGGGGTGGTCGGCATCGGCCTGATCCTGGCGGGCGTGCTGGTGCTGAACCTCTCCGGGATGATGTCGCCCGACTGAGCCGGTTCAGCCGCGGATCGCCCGCAGCATCGCCTCGACATGCGCCGGATCGGCCTCCGGGGTGATGCCGTGGCCGAGGTTGAAGATGTGCGGGCCGCCGGCGAAGGCCGCGACGGTGCGCCGGGTCTCGCGCACCAGCGCCTCGCCGCCGACCACCAGCAAGCAGCGGGTCGAGGTTGCCCTGGACGCAGAGGCGTGGCTGCAGCTCGCGGGCCGCCCATTCCGGGTCGACGGAGGTGTCGAGCGCCAGCGCCTGCACCCCGGCCGCCGCCGCGAACCCGGCGTAGCCGGCGCCGGCGCCGCGCGGGAAGCCGATCACCGGCACCTCCGGGTGCGCCGCCCGCAACGCGGCGGTGATGCGCCGGACCGGGGCGATGGCATAGCGCTCGAAGAGCGGTCCGGGCAGGGCGCCGGCCCAGCTGTCGAAGAGCTTGATCACCTCGGCGCCAGCCTCGATCTGGGCGAGGAGATAGGCGATCGTCGCCGCCTCGATGCGTTGCATCAGCGCCTCGAAGGCCCCCGGATCGCGCCAGGCCAGTTCGCGGGCGGGGCCCTGGTCCGGGGTGCCGCGGCCGGCGATCATGTAGGTGGCGACGGTCCAGGGGGCGCCGGCGAAGCCGATCAGCGGCACCGCCGCCGGCAGCCCGGCGCGGACCCGGCGCACGGTCTCATAGACCGGCGCCAGGGTGGCGTGCACGGCCTCGGCGGGGGCGAGGCGATCGAGGTCGGCGCGCGTCGTCACCGTCGATAGCCGCGGGCCTTCGCCTTCGACGAAGACGAGGTTGGCGCCGAGGGCGTGCGGCACCAGCAGGATGTCGGCAAACAGGATCGCCGCGTCGAAGCCGAAGCGGCGGATCGGCTGCATCGTCACGTCAGCGGCAAGCTCGGGGGTGTAGCAGAGCTCGAGGAAGCTGCCCGCCCGCGCCCGTACCGCCCGGTATTCCGGCAGGTAGCGCCCGGCCTGGCGCATCATCCAGACCGGCGGCACCGGCAGCGTCTCGCCGCGCAGCGCCCGCATCATCGGCCTGTCGTCGCCCATCCGTCACCGCCTCACCGGCTTGCAGCCGTGCCGCCGCGACCTTACAGATCGGCCCCGGAAAGGAAACCCCGCCGCATGCCCCCCGCCCTGCCCGATCCCGACCGCCCGCTGCGCATCGGCACCCGCGGCAGCCCGCTGGCGCTGGCCCAGGCCGGCGAGGCCCGCGACCGGCTGATGGCGGCGCACGGGCTGCCGCAGGCGGCCTTCGCGATCGTGGTGATCCGGACCACCGGCGACCGGGTGCAGGACCGGCCGCTGTCGCAGCTCGGCGGCAAGGGGCTGTTCACCCGCGAGATCGAGCAGGCGCTGGCCGCGGGCGAGATCGACCTCGCCGTGCACTCGATGAAGGACATGCCGACGCTGCAGCCCGACGGGCTGGTCATCGGCTGCTGCCTGCCGCGCGAGGACCCGCGCGACGCCTTCGTCAGCCGCGGCAGCGCCACCCTCGCCGGTCTCCCGGCCGGCAGCGTCGTCGGCACCTCGAGCCTGCGCCGTCGCGCCCAGCTGCGGCACCGCCGGCCCGACCTGGCGGTGGTCGAGTTCCGCGGCAGCGTCGGCACCCGCCTGCGCAAGCTCGAAGAGGGGGTGGCGGCCGCGACCTTCCTGGCGATGGCGGGGCTGCATCGGCTCGGGCTGGCCGAGGTCGCGCGCTGCCCGATCGAGCCCGAGGACATGCTGCCGGCGCTGGCGCAGGGGATCATCGGCATCGAGCAGCGCCGCGACGACGACCGGGTCGCTGCACTGCTGGCGGCGATCCACGATGCCGCTAGCGGACGCCGGCTGGCGGCGGAGCGGGCCTTTCTCGCCGGGCTCGACGGCTCGTGCCAGACCCCGATCGCCGGTCTGGCCGAGCTCGATGGCGGCCGGCTGCGGCTGCGCGGCGAGATCCTGCGGCCTGACGGTTCGGAATGCCTTGCCCACGAGCTCCGCGGCGGGATCGCCGATGCCGAGACGCTGGGCGCCGAAGCCGCCGCGGTGCTGCGGCGCCGCGCCGGTCCCGGCTTCTTCGCCGACTGACGCGGATTTTGCATCGCGGTCCGCCGGCGGATCGGCAAGACCCGGGTCAGAGGCCGGCGGCGTGCCGGAGCGCCGGCAGCACGCCGGCGGCGACCAGGCCGACGACGACCCCCACGGCGAAGCGGAGCCCGCCCCTGGTCAGTCGCGGCGAGGCGAGGCTGAGCAGCCCGCAGACCAGGCCGTAATAGGTGAGGGTGACGGCATCCATCGGCTCCTCCGGCAGCGACGGCGAAGGATGCCCGCCGCCCCGGCACGTGTAAATCACCGACGCGGCCGCGACACCTGACCCCTGCCGCAAAGCCGAAAACGCCCATACGGATTTCATATGCGTTCCATACGGAGTCCATACGCAGAAAATAGCGCCATTTCAGTGTCTTGCGAGGCTTCTCACTCGAACGGACGGTCGGCCGGACAATCGACGCAGATCGGCCGCTGCGGCCGTTGATACAAATCACCGACACAGCCGCGCCGGCCGCATGCTATGCTCCGTCAGAGCAATGCGGGGGAGAACATGGAGCACGTCTCGGGGCGCGCCCGATCGGTCGCGGCCGAATTCGCGATGGTCCGCGCCTACTTCGAATCGGCCAAGCTGCGCGGCGCCGACCGGCCCGACGCCTGCGATTTCACCTTCGGCAACCCCCACGAGATGCCGTTGCCCGGCCTCGTCGCCGCGCTTCGCACCAGCATCGAGCCGCTGCGCCAGGACTGGTTCGCCTACAAGAGCAGCGAGGCGGAACCGCGCGAGGTCGTCGCCCGGGCGCTCAGCCGCGAGCTCGGGATCGCCTTCGACCCCGAGGACATCGCGATGACCCAGGGCGCCTTCGGCGCGATCGCGCTCGCCTTCCGACTGGTGATGGACGTCGGCGCCGAGGTGCTGATCCCGCTGCCGGGCTGGTTCTGCTATGCGCCGATGCTGCGCGCTGCCGACCTGTTGCCGGTCAAGGTGGCGCTGGCGCCGCCGAGCTTCGACCTCGATCTCGCCGCGATCGACGCGGCGATCACCCCGCGCACCCGGATGGTAGTGGTGAACTCACCGCACAACCCGACCGGGCGGATCTATTCCCGCGCCGAGCTGCAGGGGCTGGCCGACCTGCTCGAGGCCGCCTCGAAACGCATCGGCGCCCGGATCTGGCTGCTGTCCGACGAGCCCTACCGACGCATCCGATTCGACGGCAACGGCTTCACCAGCCCGGCGGCGGTCTATCCCTGGACCCTGATCGACTACAGCTACGGCAAGGTTCTGCTGGCGCCGGGCCAGCGGCTGGGCTACCTGGCGCTGTCGCCGCTGCTGCCGGCGGCGGAGCGCGCCGCGCTGCGAGACGCACTCATGCCCTGCCAGATGGCGCTGGGCTGGACCTTTCCCGACGCGGTGATGCAGTACGCGGTGGCGGCGCTGGAGGACGTCTCGATCGACATCGCTGCGCTGACCGAACGGCGCGACCGCATGCTCGGCGCGCTGGAGCAGTGGGGCTACCGGATGGTCCGCCCCGAAGGCACGTTCTATCTCTGGGGCGGGGCCCCCGGCGGCGACGCCGTGCGCTTCGCCGACGCGCTGGCCGAGCGCGACGTCTTCGTGATGCCCGGCACGCTCTTCGAGCGCCCCGGGGACTTCCGCATCTCGCTGACCGCCACTGCCGAGATGATCGAACGCGCGCTGCCGGCCTTCCGCGACGCCGCGGGCGCCTGAATCAGCCGACGCAAAGCCGTTCCAGGCAGTCCAGCGCATCCTCAGCGCGGTCCGCGGGGGCGAAGACGTGGTCGTGGTGGAACGCCGCAACCACGTTGGCGCTGATGCCCCTCGCCGCCAGCGCGCCGGCCACCGCCGCGGTCAGGCCGACCCCTTCGAGGCTGGAATGCACGGTGAGGGTGATCCGGCGGAACACCGGGCCGTCCGGCCGGCCGAGCCGCCGCGCCTCGGCGGGCGGCAGGATGCAGGTCTGTCCCTCGGCCTCGCGGAAGGTCATCAGCGGCGCAAGGCCCTGCGGCACCGAAGGCAGGACGACGAAGACCCAGGGGTCCGGGTCGAGCCGCGGCGCCAGCCCGGCCAGCAGCCGCCCCAGGTCGCGCTCTGCCACCGGCATCAGGCGGCGCGACCGAACAGCCGGTCGGCATGCTCGGCGAGATAGATCCGGAGCCACGGCGTGAAGGCCTGCGGCTGCGCCGCGATCTCGCCGCGCAGCGCCGGCAGCCCGATCCAGCGGGTGTCCATGACCTCGGCGGGGTCGGGCGCCAGCGGCGCGCCGGCGTCGGCCGCCGCGGTGAAGAGCTCGACGCGCTCGTCCTCGACCAGCCCGCCGCCGACCGGGGCGCGATAGTCGATCCGGTCGCGGTGGACCAGCACCAGGCCATCGACGCCGAGTTCCTCGCGCAGGCGGCGCGCGGCGCAGGCAGCGGCCTCCTCGCCCCAGTGCGGGTGGGTGCAACAGGCGTTCGCCCAGAGGCCGGGGGTGTGGTACTTGGCCAGCGCCCGGCGCTGGATCAGCGTGCGGTCGCCGTCGAGCAGGAACACCGAGACCGCCGGATGCCGCAGGCCCCGGCGGTGCACCTCGAGCTTGTCGACCGGGGCCAGCCGGCCGTCTACCCAGGCTGGGATCGTCGCGTTCATGCCGGCTGGCGCCTCTTTTCGGACCGGCGCCGTTCCTGAGGCAGGACGCCGGGCCATGCAAGCGGTTTTCGCAGCGGCGGCGCGCGAGCAGACCTGTGCTGTCGTGCCGCTTGCGCGCGTCCGTGACGCAGGGCGATCGTTTGAAGCGAAGGGGGATTCCGGCATGGGACTTGCTGTGATTCGTGGGGGGCCTCGAAGCAGCGAGGTCATCCATGTCGGGCAAGGCGTTCATCGAGCATTTTTCTGCGGTTGAGGATTCGCGACAGGCGTGGAAGGTGGTCTATCCGCTGCCCGAGATCCTGCTTGTCGTGCTCTGCGGGACGCTTGGCGGAGCGGAGGACTTCGTCGAGATCGCGCGGTGGGGCCAGCGCAAGCTGGAGTTTCTGCGCCGGTTGCTGCCCTTCGCGCGCGGCATCGCCTCGCACGACACCCTGAACGACGTGATGAACGCGCTGCCTGCGGGCCTCTTCGCCGACTGCTTCACCGCCTGGGTGGAGAGCCTGCGCGAGAGCGCGCCCGACCTCGTGGCGATCGACGGGAAGACCTCGCGGCGGGCGCGGGCGAAGGGGAGCGACCCGCTGCATCTGGTCTCGGCCTGGGCGAGCCGGCAGCGGCTGGTGCTCGGCCAGGAGGCCGTGGCGGAGAAGTCCAACGAGATCATTGCGATACCGCGGCTCCTCGAGCGCCTCGAGCTGGAAGGCGCGCTCGTCACCATCGACGCCATGGGCTGCCAGACCGGGATCGCGAAGGCGATCCGGGCCAGGGGCGCCGACTATCTGCTCGCGCTCAAGGACAACTGGCCGGCGCTCGCCGAGGAGGTGCGGCGCGTCTTCGACACCGCCCCCCAAGGCGGCCTCGCCAGCCACCAGACCACCGACGGCGACCACGGCCGCATCGAGGTCCGCCGCGCCTTCGTCAGCCACGACACAGGCTGGCTCGCCACAGATGACAAACCTGGCCGGCGCTTCCCCGGAGAATGGCGCTTCCCGGACCTCGCGATGATCGGCATGGTCGAGGCCGAGGTCGAGCGCGACGGCAAGACCAGCATCGCCCGCCGCTACTACCTCTCGTCCGCCCCGCTCTCGGCCCCGGCCTTCGCCGCCGCCGTGCGCGCCCACTGGGGCATCGAGAACCGCCTCCAATGGGTCATGGACGTCGTCTTCCACGACGACCTCATGCGGCTCCGGACCGGAAGCGGACCGGAAGCAATGCCTCACCGCGATTGGAGTACAGTCTTTGCGGCCATAGTGGTCCTGGCAATCGGAAGCGCCTCGTTAGCCCGGATTATGCACGAAGACGAGTGCAGACGGCGGGCGTGGCCGGTTTTCGCGGTGTAGTACGCTCGTGCCCTATGATGACGGACGCGCTGGGCTCCCCGGCGCGGGGGGTGTTGGGCTCTGAGGTTGCGGTTGATGGGCGGGCGGGGACGTCGGTCGGCGCGGTCGTCAGATCGGCGCCATGCGCGGGAGCCGCTCGAGCAGCAGGCGCATGATGGGCGCGGCGGGGCATGCGCTCGGCAGATGGACGGTGATCCGGGTCTTCATCTCGACGACGCGGGCGGCGATCTTGATGAGGCGCAGGCGCAGGGTGTCGAACTGGGCGCGCCGCCAGGGCGATCGGCGCGGCAGCGCGGCGCGCAAGGTCCACATCAGCCAGTAGGCGCCGGCGTGCAGGAACAGGCGCAGCTGGTTGGCGGCGGCGCTGGTGCAGGAGGTGCGGTCGGCGGCGAGGTGGGCCTTCCAGGCCTTGATGTGGTTCTCGGCCTGGCCGCGGGCGCAGTAGAGCTTCTCGTAGATCGCCTTGCCGGCGCCCCTGGTCAGGCTGGTGACGACGAAGCGGGTGTCGCAGCCGCGCGGGCCGGCCTCGACGCGGGCGACGATGCGCTCGACGCGGCTCCAGGATGCGGCGGCGTCGTGGAACTCCTTGAACCGGCGGACGGTGGCGCCCTCGGCGGCCGCGGCGCGCGCCGTGGTGGACGCCTCGAGCGCGGCGACGTGGCGGCGCAGCACGCTGGTGGTCGGCAGGCCGAGGATGAAGTCGACGCCCTGCGCCCGGCAGAGGTCGAGCACCTCGGGCGCGCAGTAGTGCCCGTCGCCGCGCAGCAGGATCTCCACCCGCGGCCAGTGCTCGCGGATCGCGCCGGATCAGGCGACGCAGGTGCGCGGCGATCTCGCGGCCCTTCGGCCGCTTCGCCGGGCGCAGCACCGCCGCGACGAACCGGCCGGCGCCGTCGAACACCACGATCGGCTGGAAGCCGTAGTCGTCGTAGTGGGCGTTGAACAGCCGCAGCTGCTGGCCGCCATGCACCGCATCGAAGGTGTCGTCGATGTCGAGGGTGATCCGCTTCGGGACCTGGGCGAACGAGGCGCAGTAGAGCCCGACCATGGCGCGGCCCATCTTCAGCAGCATCCGCCGGTCGGGCAGGTTCTCCAGGCGGCTGACGGTGGACTGCGAGCAGAGGTCGCGCTCCCCCGGCAGCCGCTCGAGCGCCATCTTGAACACCGGGTCGGCGCGCAGGGCGTTGGCGTCGATGCCGTCCTCGTAGCCCGCCGCGATCATCAGCATCCGGAAGCGCACGATGTCCGCGACGCTGTGCACGGGTGCGCGCCGGATCACGCGGATCGTCGACGCACGCCGCCAGCCGCCCCGCCACATCGAGCCGCCGCTCCACCTCCCGCAGCGCCAGAAGCCCGGCGTCCGAAGACAGCGCCCCGCCGTCGAAACGCGCGGCCACGGCCTTGCCGCCCACAGGTGACAGCCCAGGCAGGAGCGGTGTAGTGTCGACCATGGCGGGCGCGGTCCTTCCGATCTGGGAGTTTCGGCGTCGATAACCAAAACTCTACGTCAGATCAGAGGCTTGATCCACGCCCGCCAGCTTGTGGTGCATAATCCGGGCTAGCACCAGCGCCCGCACGGCGCGCCGCTACATCGGCCCCCTAACGCCTGGTGCCTTTGATGCATAATGCCGGAGAACTCGCCGGAGTGGACGATCCGCAGCGGTTCGAGGGAGGGAAGTCTCCCGCGGCGGGGCGTCCGTCGCCTGCCGGATGCGGGCCGGCAGCTTGGTCGGACCGGCCGGCGCCGTTGGCGCCCGGAGGTGCGAAACCGCCGGAGTGCTGCGCTGCGCCGCCGGGATCCGGCGACGCAGACGGCGTGTCAGAGCACCGGCACGAAGTCCGAATGCCCGAGGTGGCGGGCGACGCGCGCCGCCACCGCCTCCCAGAACGAGCGCTCCGCCTCGGCGAGGCCGGGCTCGCGCGCCGCATTCAGCGCCTCGAGCTCGGCCATCGACCCGTGCGCCTCGAGCAGGCAGGCGGCCCGCTGGCGGATGGACCGGCCGTAGGCGACGCGTTCCTCGATGAATGGAAACATGACCAACCCCCCCGTTTCCCTGCAAAATGATCGCTTCGCTACAAATGAAACGCAAGTTCAAGGATACCGGATCGTTAATGCGGCAGAATCCCGCCGACCGCGGCAGGGGGTTCCGGCGACGCCGCGCTCACGGCAATTGTGAACGCGCGGTGCGGCGATTGGCCGCTAGACTTCGGCCGGTGCCAACAGCCGAGGGGGGAGCGCAGGATGCAACGCATGAAGGCGAGCGACTTCGACCAGCGGATCCTGGAGCTCTACGACGGCTACGTCCATGGCCGGATGTCCAAGCGCGACTTCCTCGACCGCGCCGCGAAGTTCACGTTCGGCGGCGCGACCGCTGCGGCGGTGCTGGAGAGCCTGCAGCCGAACTACGCGCTGGCGGCGCAGGTGGCGCCGGACGATCCGGCGATCCGCACCGAGACGGCGGAATACGCCTCGCCCGAGGGGACCGGGACGATCCGCGGGTTGATGGCCCGGCCCGCCGACGCGACCGGACCGCTGCCGGCGGTGCTGGTGGTGCACGAGAACCGCGGGCTCAACCCCTACATCGAGGACGTGGTGCGGCGGGTGGCCAAGGCGGGCTACCTGGCGCTCGGCCCGGACGGGCTGAGCTCGCTCGGCGGCTATCCCGGAACCGACGACAAGGGGCGCGAAATGCAGGCGAGCCTCGACCCCGCCAGGCTGCTGGCGGATTTCTTTGCCGGCTTCCACTTCCTGCTCGACCATCCGGATTCGAACGGCCGGGTCGGTGCGATCGGCTTCTGCTACGGCGGCGGGGTCGCCAACGCTCTGGCGGTGCACTTCCCGGAGATGGCCGCCGCGGTGCCGTTCTACGGCCGCCAGCCGGCCACCGCCGACGTGCCGGCGATCCAGGCCCCGCTGTTGCTGCACTACGCCGGGCTGGACACCAACATCAACAAGGGCTGGCCGGACTACGAGGCCGCACTGAAGGCGCACGGCAAGCGCTACGAGGCCTATGTCTATCCCGGCGTCAACCACGGCTTCCACAACGACACCACGCCGCGCTACGACGCCGCGGCGGCGGAGCTGGCCTGGTCGCGCACGCTGGAGTTCTTGGCCGTGAACCTCACGGAGGGATGATCGCGCACAGGATCGGCGTCGTCCGCAGCGCCGACGACCTCGCAGCGACGATCGGGCTGTTCCGGGCCTATGCGGCATCGCTCGACGTCGACCTCGCCTATCAGGACTTCGATGCCGAACTGGCGGAGATGCCGGGCCGATACGCGGCGCCCGCGGGCGTGCTGCTGCTGGCGCGGGACGCGGGCGGGCGCGCCGTGGGATGCGTGGCCTTGCGTCCGATCGAACCCTGCCGTCGGCGAGATGAAGCGTCTCTACGTCGCGCCGGAAGCGCGGGGCTTCGGGCTGGGCGTGCGGCTGGTGCAACGGGTGATCGAAGCGGCGGAAGCGATCGGCTACCGCGAGATCCGGCTCGACACCCTGCCGACGATGACCGGCGCCCTCGGCCTCTACGCCAGGCTCGGCTTCGAGCCGATGCCGGCCTATTACGCGACGCCGATCGCCGGGACCCGGTTCCTGCGCCGGGTGTTGCGGCCGCGAGACGGCTAGCCGCGCTCGCGCAGCAGCCGGGCGCGCTGGCGCTCCCAGTCGCGCTTGGCGGCGGTGGCGCGCTTGTCGGCCTGCTTCTTGCCCTTGGCGATGCCGAGCAGCAGCTTGGCCCGGCCGCGGTCGTTGAAGTAGAGCTTCAGCGGCACGATGGTCATGCCCTCGCGCGCGGTGTTCTGCCAGAGCCGCGCCAGCTCGCGCCGGCTGACCAGGAGCTTGCGCCGCCGCCGCTCCTCGTGGCCGAAGCTCTTGGCCTGGGAATAGGCCGGGATGTAGCCGTTGATCAGCCAGAGCTCGCCGCCCTCGACCGAGGCGTAGCTCTCGGCGATGTTGGCCTTGCCGCTGCGCAGGCTCTTCACCTCCGAGCCCTCGAGCGCGATCCCGGCCTCGAGGTCGTCCTCGATGAAGTAGTCGTGCCGGGCCCGCCGGTTCTCGGCGACGATCTTCTGCGGTCTTTCGTCCTTGGCCATGGTCCCGCCGCTCTTATCCGAGGCGCCCGCACCTGTCCAGACGAGCCCGCCGCGCCCTATCATATTGGCGCTACCGCAGCGGAGGATGCCGCCATGCCCACCGTGCTCGTCACCAGCTCCAGCCGCGGGCTCGGCCGGGAATTCGTGCGCCAGTACGCCGCCGAGGGCTGGCGGGTGCTCGCCGCCTGCCGCGATCCTGAGGCCGGGCGCCGAAGACCTCCGCGCCCTGGGTCCCGAGGTCGCGATCCGTCGCGATGGACGTCACCGACCTCGGCTCGGTCGAGGCGGCGGCCGCGGCCTCGGAGGCGCCGGTCGACCTCCTGATCAACAGCGCCGGGATCATCGGTCAGACAGACGATGGCCCGGGGGTCTGGACTATGCCGCGATGGGCCCGGGTCCTCGACGTCAATACCTTAGGCGCGGTGCGGGTGCTCGACGCCTTCGTGACCGCGCTCGCCGCGGCGAAGGGCGCGAAGGCGATGGCGATCACCAGCGGCATCGGCTCGATCGGCGATGTCGGCTCGGGATGTGGATCATGTACCGCACCTCGAAGGCGGCGCTGAACATGGCGATGCGGGCGCGCGCCTTCCAGCTCCAGGACGCGCGGGCATCATCGTCGCGGTGATCAACCCGGGCTGGGTCCGCACCGACATGGGCGGGCCGGGCGCCTCGATCTCGCCGGAGGAAAGCGTCACCGCCATGCGCGGCATCATCGCGGCGCTGACCCCCGCCGGCGCCGGCAGCTTCCTCAATTGCCGCGGCAGACACCTACCCGTGGTGACGCTTCAGTTCAGCAGCCCCGCGTGGCGCATCGCCGCTCGCATCCGCTCGCGGGTCGGCTCCTCGATGGGAACCATCGGCGAGCGCACCTCGTCGCTGCATTTGCCGAGCAGCGACAGCGCGTACTTGGTGGGCGCGGGATTCGGCTCGGCGAAGCAGGCGCGGTGCAGCGGCATCAGCCGGTCCTGGTAGGCGAGGGCGCGGGCGTAGTCGCCGGCCAGCATCGCCTCCTGGAACTCGGCCGAGAGCCGCGGCGCGATGTTGGCCACCACGCTGATGCAGCCGCGGCCGCCATGGGCGTTGAAGCCGAGCGCGCTGGCGTCCTCGCCCGAGAGCTGCAGGAAGTCGGCGCCGCAGGCGATCCGCTGGTCGGAGACCCGGGTGACGTCGCCGGTGGCGTCCTTGACCCCGATGATGCGCGGCAGCCTTGCCAGCTCGCCCATGGTCGCCGGTGTCATGTCGATCACCGACCGGCCCGGGATGTTGTAGATAAGTATCGGCAGTTCTACCGCATCGTGGAGGGTGCGGTAGTGGTGGTAGAGCCCGCGCTGGCTGGGCTTGTTGTAGTAGGGCGTGACCACCAGGGCGGCGTCGGCGCCGATCCTGGCGGCGAATCGCATCAGGCGGACCGATTCGTCGGTGTTGTTCGAGCCGGCGCCGGCGATTACCGGGATGCGGCCGGCGGCGGTTTTCACGATCACCTCGATGCAGTGCTCGTGCTCCTCGTGGCTCAGCGTCGGGGTCTCGCCGGTGGTGCCGACCGCGACGATGCCGTGGCTGCCCTCGGCCACGTGCCAGTTCACCAGGCCGATCAGCGCCGCCTCGTCAACCGCGCCGTCGCGGAACGGGGTGACGAGTGCCGGAATGGAGCCTTTGAACATCGACGCGTCCTCCGGACCTAAAACGGGCCGTCAGAAAGCCCCGGAAAGCGGCGCGTAACCTATTAGCGAAATGCATCCGCCGCAAGCGCGAGGAATCGAGACGCAGGGCACACGCTATGGTATAGTCTTGGCAAACCAGAACACTTCGCCGAGGCCCGAGCATGCGTTTACGACACTTGTCTCTGCCCCCGATCGTGGCTGGACTCTGGCTCGGCCTCTATCCGGCCGCGCAGGCCCAGACCGAGGCCCAGGCCGAACTGCTGGCCCGGGCGCTGGATGCCACGGCGACCGGCGACTGGGCCGATGCCGCGGCGCTGGCGGGGCGCAGCGGCAGCGGCATCGCCAGCGACATCGTGCTCTGGACCCGGCTGCGCGACGGGGCCGGCACCTGGGCGGAGTACGGCCGCTTCCTGGCGCGCCACGCCGACTGGCCGGGCCTGGAGACCCTGCGCCGCGCCGGCGAGCGGCAGATGCCGGAGGGCCTGCCGCCGGCCGAGGTGATCGCCTTCTTCGCCGGCCGGCAGCCGGTCACCGGCACCGGCTCGCTCCGGCTCGCCGACGCGCTGGTCACGAGCGGCCGCGACGGCGAGGCGGCGGCGGAGATCGCGCGGGCCTGGCGCACGTTCTCGCTGACCGGCTCGGAACGCAGCGCGATGCTCCAGAACTGGCGCAAGGCGGTGACGCCGGAGAACCTGGCCCGGCTCGACATGCTGCTGTGGCGCGGCCTGACCGCCGAGGCCGAGGCGATGCTGCCGCTGGTCGATGCCGACTGGCAGCGGCTGGCCCAGGCCCGCATCGCCTGCCGGCGCGACGCCGAGGGCCTGCAGTACCTGATCAACACCGTGCCGAAGGCGCTGAAGGACGATCCCGGGCTGGCCTACGAGCGCTACCTCTACCGGGTGAGCAAGGGGCGCTGGCAGGAAGCCGAGGACTACCTGCTGGAGATGTCGACCTCCGCCAAGGCGCTGGGCAGGCCGGAGATGTGGATGGACCGCCGCGCCAACCTGGCGCGCCAGGCGCTCGAGGACGGCGATGTCGCCGCCGCCTATCGCCTGGCGTCCCGCAGCTTCGGCAAGGACGGCGCCGACTACGCCGATTTGGAATGGGTGGCCGGCTTCATCGCGCTGACCCGGATGAACGACCCCAAGCGCGCGGTGGCGCATTTCCAGCGCTTCCAGTCGCTGGTGGCGACCCCGATCAGCCTCGGCCGCGCCGGCTACTGGCTCGGGGTCGCCAACGAGCGGCTGGGCGACAAGGAGGCGGCGCAGCAGGCCTTCCGGGCGGGCGCGCAGTACCAGACCTCCTTCTACGGCCAGCTCGCCGCCGAAAAGCTGGCCAGCCCGCCCGACCCGCGCCTGGCCGGCGGCGAGCCGGTGCCGGACTGGCGCACCGCGCCCTTCGGGCGCTGGCCGGTGGTGCGGGCGGCCTACCTGCTGCACCGCGCGGGCGACGAGCGCCGGGCCTCGCAGTTCTTCCGCCATGCGGCCGAGGACGAGCCGCCGGCGACCCGCGCCGCGCTGGCGCAGATGGCGATCGACATCGGCCAGCCGGAGATCGGCATCCGCATCGCCAAGGACGCGGCTGCCCAGGGCATCATCCTGCCCGACCAGTACTACCCGCTGCACCCGATCGCCGGCGCCAGCTGGCCGGTGCCGACCGAGTACGCGATGGCGATCGCCCGCCAGGAATCCGAGCTCGACACCAACGCCGCCAGCGACGCCGGCGCGCGCGGGCTGATGCAGCTGATGCCGGCGACGGCCGAACGGATGGCCGAATCCGCCGGCGTCCCCTACGACGTCGGCAAGCTGACCGCCGATCCGTTCTACAACGCCCGCCTCGGCACCGAATACCTGGCCCGGATGCTCGGGCGCTACGACGGGTCCTACGTGCTCGCCACCGCGGCCTACAACGCCGGCCCCGGCCGGGTCGACGCCTGGCTCGCCAGCATCGGCGACCCGCGCACGCCCGATGTGGACGCGGTGACCTGGATCGAGTTCGATCCCCTACACCGAGACCCGCAACTACGTGATGCGCGTGCTCGAGGCGCTGCACGTCTACCGCGCCCGGCTGCACGGCCATGCCGAGCCGGTGCAGCTGGTCGCCGACATCAACCGGACCGGGTAGGCCCAAACCCGCGCGGCATCTACACCAAACCCGCTGCGCGAAGCCCCTCGATGTAGGTCAGACGATCCCCCTCGTGCGTGATCGGGTGATACTTCTCGACCCACGCAACGGAGAGCGCCGGATGAAGCCGCTTCGCCTCGGACAGGGCGTTCCTGGCCACCTCCAGGGTCCCGGCCTTTCCGGCGGCGGCGGCCAGTGTCCGCCAGGCGCTACCGAAGTGCGGCCGAAGCTCCACCGCACGACGCTCCGATTCGACCGCCTCGGCAAATCGTGCGCCCATGAAGTGGCAGAGCCCCGTTACCGAGAAATTGAGGGCTTGGGTGAAGTCGCGCGGGCTTAGCCGCGCCGCGAGTTCACAATGACGCAGGCCTTCATCGGGCATGCCGCCATAGCCGTAGGTCGCTGCCAGGACCAGATGAGCGAATGCGAGGCTGGGGTTCAGGGCGATGGCTTCGGTCAGTTCCTGTACCGCCTGGTCGAAGGCGCGCGAGACCATGTGGACGTAGCCGGCCGCAAAATGGGTCCACGGATCGTCCGGATCGCGCTGGATCGCCCGTTGCGCCATGCCGCGAGCGGTGCCGAGGGTTTCCCTCGCCTCGTCCGATCCGAGCTGGGCGCGCGCCGCGCAGGTCCACGCAAGCAAACTGTTGGCGCGGGGATAGTCGGGATCGATACCGATGGCTCGCTTCAACAGAGCCTGGGCGATCTCGATCTCCTGCTCGGATCCCCAGTCCCACACGTAGGGCATCGCCCTGATGACGAAACCCCAAGCGTCCAGGCTGTCGGGAGACTGACTCCGGAAGCGCTGATGCTCCGCCGCATAGAGCCGCGGCTCGATCGCTGCGATGACGCTTTCGGCAATCTGGTCCTGAAGCGTAAAGAAGTCAGCCAGGTCAACGTCATATCGCGCGCCCCAGACCCGGAGCCCGGTCGACGCCTCGCTGAGCTCCGCGCCTATTCGGAGACGCTCGGCCGACCGCCTGACGCTCCCGCCCAGAACGTAGCGCACTCCGAGCTCGCGGCCGACCTGCCGGACGTCGACCGCCGTGCCTCGGTACGTGAAGGACGCGTTCCGTGCCGACACGAAGAGCCACCCGAGCCGCGCCAGACGCGTGATGATGTCCTCCGAGAGGCCATCGGCGAAGTATTGCTGCGCACTGTCGTCGCTGAGGCTCACGAACGGCAGGACGGCCACCGAGGGTCTGTCCAGCGGGGCAAGCGCGGGCAGAGGTGACGACACCGGGACGCTTGATCGCTGCGGACTTGCTGGCTCGTTTCCCTCGCGTACGCTGCCGACGAAGCGGACCCCCTTGCGCGGTATCGTTCGGATCGAGCGCTGCGACTTGCCGCTGTCGCCGATCGCGACCCGGGCGGCGTTGATGCAGCTGGTCAGCGCCGAGTCCGAGACGATCCGACCCATCCAGACTCCGGCGATCAACTCGTCCTTGCTGACGACCCTGCTGCGACGGACGATCAGGAACACCAGCAGATCGAAAACCTTGGGCTCGACCGACAGAAGCTCCTCACCACGACGCAGCTCGCGACGGTCGGTGTCCAAAACGAATGCGTCAAAGGAATAGAGCACGGGTGCTCCGGCCTCCTGGCCGACGATCCTAGCACGATCGGCGAAAGCCAAACACGCGACAATCCCAGGCAAACGCCGCGACAAAGCCAAGGTATCCCCGAAGCAGTCGAGCCCGCTCTCCGGCATCATCCTCGGGTCAGCGATTCACGCTCAGGCACCAAGCGGAGGGGGAAAAGCCATGAAGCGCCATCCAAGTTGTCGTGCCGCGTTCCTTCTGGGCCTCGCAATTGCGACGACCGCTGCCCCGGTCCTCACGCCGCCCGCGCTCGCAGGCGAGACCCTGCCGGACCGGCCCGGGTTCGGGTACACCATCCAGTTCACGACCGGCCCCACCGCGGAGGCCTTGCTCCCGGTGGAGCGTCGCCCGCTGCCGGACCGGCCAGGCTTCGGCTATACGATCGACTTCATGCCCGGCGATCCGGCGGCTTCGCTGTTTCCGCCCGGGTGGGCGGAGCAGCGAGGAATGACGGTTTTTTCGCTGGACCGCTCTACCGGCCCGGCCGGCTGAGCCGCGCCTGCCGGACAGGGTGTAGAGCCCGGCGGCGAGGATGATCGCGGCGCCGGCCACCGTCCAGCGGTCCGGCCGCTCGCCGAACAGCACCAGCGCGATGACCACGACGAAGACCAGCTGGAAATAGGCGAAGGGCTGGATGGTCCCTGCCTCGGCCACCTCGTAGGCCTTGATCAGCAGGAAGTGCCCGAGCACCCCCATCACGCAGAGGGTGAGCATCCAGAACCAGTCCTGCCAGCCCTGGATCGGCGTCCAGAAGAAGGGGCCGACCAAGGTGATCGCCACCGCCCCGGCCACCCCGGTGTAGAAGAGGCTGGTCTCGGCGCTGTCGGTGCGGGCGGCCAGCCGGGTCAGCAGCGCATAGAGCGCGAACATCAGCGCACCGGCCAGCGGCACCAGCGCGACGGGGCTGAAGACATGGAAGCCCGGCCGCAGGATCACCAGCACGCCGAGCAGCCCGACGACGATGGCGAGCCCGCGCCGCCAGCCGACGTACTCGCCGAGGACGGGACCGGCCAGCGCCGCCACCAGCAGCGGGTAGACCGCGAAAATCGCGTGGGTGCCGATCAGGCCGAGGAGCACGAAGGAGAGCACGGTGAGGCAGATCTCCACCGCCAGCAGCACGCCGCGGAAGACCTGCAGCCCGAGCTGGCCGGTGCGGGCGACCCGGGCGATGCCGCCTTTCTGCGCCGCCGCCACGGCGATGACGAAGGCGGCGAAGAACCAGTAGCGGATCATCACCACGGTGATCACGCTGTAGTGGGCGCCGAGGTGCCGCGACATGCCGTCCTGGCTGGCGAACACCATCGTGGTCAGGATCATCAGCGCGATCCCCCGCCGCGGGTCGTTGCCCGCGCGGGAGGCGGTCGCGACCGCCGCCGGGTCCGGGAGCGGCGGCGCTCAGCTCAGCCCCTCCGCGGCGAAGAGCGCGCGCAGGTCGGCCTCGGGCCGGGCGCCGATGTGGCTGATGACCTCGCCCGCCGCGAGGCAGCCCATGCGCGCGCTGGTCAGCCAGTCGCGCCCGGTGGTCAGCCCGTGCAGCAGGCCCGAGGCGAAGAGATCGCCGGCCCCGGTGGCGTCGACCAGCTTCACCTCTGGTGGCCGGGGCGTGCACGCGGTCGCCGCCGCCGAGCACGTAGGCTCCGCCCGCGCCGATCGTGCAGGCGGTCAGCGGCACCTCGGCGTCGGCGCGCGCCATCGCCGCCTCCAGGTCGTCGGTCAGGTAGAGCGACTTCAGCTCGTGCTCGTTGGCGACCAGGAGGTCGACGTCGGCGCGGATCATCCGCAGGAACTCGTCGCGGTGGCGCTCGACGCAGAACGGGTCGCTGAGGGTGATGCCGACCTTGCCGCCGGCGCCCTTGGCCGCGCGCACCGCCTTGGCGAAGGCGGCGATGCTGTCGGGGCCGTCGAAGCGGTAGCCCTCGAGGAAGATCCACTCCGCCGCCGCCATCTGGGCCTCGTCGATGTCGTCCGGCGCCAGGAACTCGGAGACCCCGAGATAGGTGTTCATCGAGCGCTCGCCGTCGGGGCTGACCAGCACCATGCAGCGGCCGGTCTCGTGGGCGTGGTCGCGCGGCGCCAGCGGCGTGGCGTAGTCGGCGCCCTGGGCGCGCAGGTCGTGGGCGAAGATCGCGCCGAGCTGGTCGTCCTTGACCTTGCCGACGTAGGCGGTGCGCGCGCCGAGCGCCGCCAGCCCGGCGACGGTGTTCGCCGCCGAGCCGCCGGAGACCTCGCGCGCCGGCCCCATGCGGCCGTAGAGCTCGACCGCGCGGGCGGTGTCGATCAGCTGCATGATGCCCTTGTCGACGCCGTTCGCGGCGAGGAAGGCGTCCTCGACCGGCGCGATCACGTCGACGATGGCGTTGCCGATCCCGACGACCTGGTAAGCTTTGGTCACAGATTCTTCTCCTCGAAGGCACAGAGGTCCCGGATCAGGCAGGCCCGGCAGGCGGGCTTGCGCGCGGTGCAGACATAGCGGCCGTGCAGGATCAGCCAGTGGTGGGCGTGCAGCTGGCAGGGCGCCGGCACCTGGTCCTCCAGCGCCCGCTCCACCGCCAGCACGTCGCGGCCGCGGGCGATGCCGGTGCGGTTGGCGACGCGGAAGATATGGGTGTCGACCGCCATCGCCGGCAGCCTGAACCAGGTGTTCAGCACCACGTTGGCGGTCTTGCGCCCCACCCCGGGCAGGCTTTCCAGCGCCGCCCGCGACGACGGCACCTCGCCGCCGAAACGCTCGACCAGGATCGCCGAGAGCTTCATGATGTGCCGGGCCTTGCTGTTGAAGAGGCCGATGGTCTTGATGTGCTCGATCAGCCCGGCCTCGCCGAGCGTCCAGCATCTTCTGCGGCGTGTCGGCGACTTTGAAGAGCGCCTCGGTGGCCCGGTTCACGCCGCGGTCGGTGGCCTGGGCCGACAGCGCGACGGCGACCAGCAGGGTGAAGGCGCTGACATGCTGCAGCTCGCCCTTCGGCTCGGGCTCGGCGCCGTGAAACCGGCGGAATATCTCGGAAATCGTCGCATAGTCGAGCTGCTCGGGCATCGCCTCTCGTGGCACGGCGCGCGCGGCCGCCGCAAGCCCGTTTCCGCAGGATCCGGGTGGTGCCGGCGGCCGGCTGCGGTACATTCGGGGCCAAGCCAACGACGAGACCGAGCATGAGCCAACCGGAACCCTACCACTACGCGGTGATCGGCCGCGCCATCGAGAACATCGCCGCCCGCGCCCCCGAGCAGGCCTCGCTCGACGAGATCGCCGGCAGCGTGGGCCTGAGCCCGGCGCATTTCCAGCGCGTCTTCAGCCAGTGGGTCGGGGTCAGCCCCAAGCGCTACCAGCAGTACCTGGCGCTCGACCACGCCAAGCGGCTGCTCGGCCGAGCGGCACAGCGTGCTCGACACCGCGCATGCCAGCGGCCTTTCGGGCGCGAGCCGGCTGCACGACCTGTTCCTGCGCTGGGAGGCGATGAGCCCGGGCGAGTACGCCCGCGGCGGCGCCGAGCTCACGATCGCCTGGGGCTGGTTCGAGACCCCGTTCGGCCCGGCGCTGGCGATGGGCACCGACCGCGGGCTCTGCGGCCTGGCCTTCGCCGCCGAGACCGGCCGCGAGGCGGCGATGGCCGACCTGCGGGCGCGCTGGCCGAAGGCGGATTTCGTCGAGGCGCCGGAGCGGCTGCGGGCCTGGGTGGAAGCGGCCTTCGGCGGCAGCGGCGAAACCCGGCTGCACCTGATGGGCGGGCCGTTCCAGATCAAGGTCTGGGAGGCGCTGCTGCAGGTGCCGAGCGGCCATGTCACCACCTACTCCGACATCGCCCGGGCGATCGGCCACCCATCGGCGATGCGCGCCGTCGGCACCGCGGTGGGGCGCAACCCGGTCAGCTGGATCATCCCCTGCCACCGGGCGCTGCGCAAGGCGGGCGGGCTCGGCGGCTACCACTGGGGCCTCGACGTCAAGCGGGCGATGCTCGCCTGGGAGGCGGCGCGCTTCGAGGGGGCGGCCTGAACAAAGGCCGTTCCCCCGATTCGTTAACTTTGCTATGAAGCGGCCACTGGAAAACAAGAAACCGCAGCGAGGCAGAGATGAGACGGACGAGCAGGATCGCGATCCTTTCCCTTGGCGTGGCCGCTATCGCCGGCTGCACCAACCTTGACGGCAGCGCCAACAGCACCGCCACCGGCGGGCTGCTCGGCGCAGGCGCCGGCGCGGTGATCGGCCGGGCGATCGACGGCGGCGGCAGGACGGGCACTTTGGTCGGCGGCGCCCTCGGCAGCATGGCCGGCGCGGCGGTAGGCGCTTCGCTCGACCGCCAGCAGCGCGAGCTCGAGGCGGGCCTGTCCGGCTCCGGCGCGACGGTCACCAACACCGGCACCCAGCTGGTGGTGACTCTGCCGGAATCGATCACCTTCGACACCGGCAGCTCCGCCGTCGCGCCCGAGTATGTCGACGAGATCGCCTTCGTCGCCCGCAGCCTGCGCGACAACCCAGATTCCAGCGTGCTGGTGGTCGGCCACACCGACAACGTCGGCCGGACCGACTACAACCAGGCGCTCAGCGAGCGGCGCGCCGGGGCCGTCGCGGCGATCCTGACCGACAACAGCGTCGCGCGCGGGCGGGTCCAGACCGTCGGCCGCGGCTACAGCCAGCCGGTCGCGTCGAACGACACGCCCGGCGGCCGGGCGCAGAACCGCCGGGTCGAGATCATCATCACCCCGACCGCGCCCGCCTGAGCCGGCGGTCCTTCCCGGCGGCGTCATGCGGTCGGGGAGGGCACCTGGGGCAGGTGCACCGCCTCGAGCTTGTTGCCGTCGGGATCGCGGACGAAGGCGGCGTAGTAGTCGGGCGTGTAGTCGGGCCTGAGGCCCGGCGCGCCGGCGTCGCTGCCGCCTTCGGCCAGCGCGGCGGCGTGGAAGCGGTCGACGTCCTCGCGGGAGGCGGCGATGAAGGCGACGTGGACGCCGTTGCCGGCGGTGGCCTCGCCCTCGAGCGCCGGCGCCACCCAGAACGTCGGCCAGGCGAGGCCCCAGGCGTGGCCGAAATCCTCGGTGAAGGTGCGGCGGTAGCCGAGCGCGCCGAGCGCGGCATCGTAGAAGCGCGAGGCGCGCGCCAGGTCGCGCGTGCCGACCGAGACGTGGCTGAACATCAAGATCCCTCCTTGCAGGTTGGCCAGCACTCGCCCGGCGCAGCCTCAGCGGCCGGCGGCGCAGTCCCGGCACATCGGGGTCTGCGGCAGGACGTCCAGCCGGTCCTCGCCGATCGGGTCGCCGCACTTGACGCAGATGCCATAAGTGCCCGCTGAAATGCGCTTCAGCGCGGCCTCGATCATCCGCACTTCCTGCAGGCCGGCGGCGCCGAGGTCCTCGAGGACCTCCTCCTCCTCGCGCTCGACCGCCTGCTCGGCGAAGCTGTCGCTGACCGGCTGTTCGAGTTCGTCCTCGATCCGGACCAGCCGCGACTTCAGTTCGCGCAGCCGGGTCTCGAGCTGTTGCTTGCGGGCCTCGATGGCAACCATGTTCCTTCTCCAGACCGGCCGGGGCGCCGTCGTCGGCCGGTCTCCCATCCTGATGGAACATGGCGGCGGCGTCCAGCGCGGCGTGAGTCGCGGACGCGCGTCGCCTGGGAATCGGGCGCCCGCGGCGGCGGCGGGCTCAGTGCAGCTTCTGGCCGACCTCGGAGATCGCGGCATCGATCAGGCGGTTCGCGTCGGCGGCCTTCATCCGCTCGCGCAGCACGTCGCCGGCAGCGGCGACGGCGACGGCGACGGCCCGGTCCTTGATCTCGCGGACGGCGGCCTGCTCGGCGGCGGCGATCTGCTCGGTGGCGGTGTGCATCCGCCGGGCCACCGAGCGGCGGATCTCCTCCTTGGCGGCCTCGGCGGCCTTCTCCGCCTCGGCGCGGGCGGCGGTGACGATGTCGGCGGCCTGGGCGCGCACCTCCTTCTGCCGGCGCTCGTAGCCGGCCAGCAGAGTCTGAGCCTCGTCGCGCAGCGCGCGGGCCTCGTCGAGCTCGGACTTGATCCGAACCGCCCGCTCGTCGAGCTTGCGGCCGAGCAGTCCCGGCACCCCGTAGTAGACCAGGATGCCGACGAAGATCAGGAAGCCGATCGCGACGACAAGCTCGGTGTTGTAGAGAAATCCCATGGGCTCAACCCTTCAGCCGGTTGGCGACGGCGTCGTCGACCGCCTGGGTGTCGGCGGCCTCCGGCATGAGCGCGTTGACGATCTCCGCCGCGGTGGCGCGCGCCACCTCTTCGACGCTGCGCCCGGCGCTCTCGCGGATCTCGCCGATGCGCTTCTCGGAACCAGCCGTCTTCACCGCGATCTCGGCGTCCGCCTTGGCCAGCAGCGTGGCCAGATCCTTGTCGATCTGGGCCTTGGTCTCGGCGGTGATGCGGTGCGCCTCGTCGCGCGCCTGGGCCAGGGCGGCGTTGTAGGCCGCCTCGGCCTCCTCCGCCCGGCGCTTCAGCCGCGCCGCCTCCTCGATGTCGTTCGAGATCGCGTCGCTGCGCTCGCCCAGCACCGTGCCGATCCGCGGCAGCGCGACCCGGCTCAGCACCAGGTAGAGCACGACGATCGCCACGATCAGCCAGAAGATCAGGTTGGGAAAGATCGCCGGGTCGAGCTGGGGCATGCCGCTGGACTCGGCATGCGCCAGGTTCTCCGCCCCCAGGGTTTCTACCGCCATGGTCTCACTCCGTCCGTGGCGGGCCGGTCCGGCCCGCGGCCAGGCTCGAGGTCCGTCGCGGTCAGACCGCGAACATCAGGAGCAGCGCGACCAGGAACGAGAAGATGCCCAGCGCCTCGGCGAAGGCGATGCCGATGAAGAGCGTCGCGGTCTGCTCGCCGGCCGCCGCCGGATTGCGCAGCGCGCCGGCCAGGAAGTTGCCGGCCACGTGGCCGATGCCGATGCCGGCGCCGCCCATGCCGATGCAGGCGAGGCCCGCACCGATGTACTGGCCCATGTTCGCGATATTGCCTTCCATGATCGGTCTCCTCGGTGGGTTGGAACGGGTGACGGGCGTCAGTGGCCCGGGTGCAGCGCATCGTTGAGATAGACGCAGGTCAGGATCGCGAAGACGTAGGCCTGGATGAAGGCCACCATGATCTCGAGCCCGTAGACGGCGGTGATCGCCAGGATCGGCAGGACGGCCCCGACGCCGAGCGCACCGGCGAAGCCGGCGAACACCTTGATCACCGAGTGACCCGCCATCATGTTGCCGGCAAGTCGGACGGAATGGCTGAGCGGCCGGACGAAGTAGGAGATCACCTCGATCGCCCCGAGGATGATCCTGAGCGCCAGCGTCGGCGCGCTCGCCACCCAGAACAGCTTGAGAAAGCCGATGCCGTGCTTCAGAAAGCCGATCGCCGTCACCGAGAAGAACACCGCCAGCGCCAGTATCCCGGTCACCGCCACGTGCGAGGTCGAGGCGAAGCTGCCGGGGATCAGCGCCAGCACGTTGCAGCCGGTGATGAACAGGAAAAGCGTCATGATGTAGGGGAAGTACCGCGCGCCTTCCTTGCCCGCGACGTCCTCAATCATCTTGTAGCCGAAGCCGTAGACCGTCTCGGCCAGCGACTGCGCCCGCGACGGCACCAGCGCCCGGCCGCGCGAGCCGTAGGCCATCAGCAGGCTGATGCCGATCACCGCCAGCGCCATCCACAGCGTCGCGTTGGTGGGCGTGTACCAGTGCACAACGTCGCCGCCGAACAGCGGCCGGACCTCGAACTGCTCCATCGGGTGGATGTTGAACCCGCTGCCGCCTGCTTCGCCCGCCATCGGTTCCCCCGTCAGTTGCCGGTATCAGTTTCCGGCGTCGTCCCGGTCGTGCATTAGCGCCGCCTCGCCCCGTCCGCCCTTCACCTCCGCGGCGGTGCGGAGCATGGTTCGCACCCCGGCGGCGAAGCCCAGCAGCGCGAACACCACCAGGAAGACCGGCCGGGTCCCGAACAGCGCGTCCAGCCCGTAGCCGATCGCCACCCCCAGGAGCATCCCCGTGACCAGCTCGATCACCATGCGCCAGGCGAGCGAGCCCTGGGTGAACTCCTTCTGGTGCCCCCGACCCGGCTCGGCACGTCCGGCCCGCGCCGCGGCGATCCGTTCCTCGAGCCGCTTCAGCCGGTCGGCAAAGGGCTCTTCCGCCACCCGCCCCTCTCCTCACGCGGGCTTTACCTGCTTCCAAGCGTTAACGGAAAGGGCTCGGTGCTGTCAAGGGCAAGCCGCGCCGGCGGGTTCCAGTCAACGTATTGAAGTTTCGAGATTTTCGTACCGTTCGGGGAATCGGTGTTGCGGCGGCGTCCGGGGATCATTTAGTGCGGAAAAGGTCAACCGGACGGTTGACTTTCTCACGCCGCGCCGCCACGAGGCGCAGATGGCACGGACGGACGACCTGGATCTGGACCTGATCTTCGCGGCGCTGGCCGACCGGACCCGCCGGGCGATGCTGACGGCGCTGCTGGCGGGCGACCGGACCGTGGGCGAACTGGCGGCGCCGCAGGCGATGTCGCTGGCGGCGGTCTCGAAGCATCTCCGGGTGCTGGCGCGGGCCGGGCTGGTCGGCCAGGAACGAGCCGGGCGGGTGGTGACCTGCCGGGTGCTTCCGGAGGCGCTGCGGGGGGCGGGTATCTGGCTGCAGGGGGTCGGCGGGTTCGACGCGGAGGACTACGACGCGCTGGAGCGGATGGTCTCGGAAGTGCTCGCGGACACGGGGGATCGGGCGGATCCGTGAGTGGCCGGCGGCGCCAGGAGGCTCCGGCGATGGCTTCGTCGGCGTCGGGAACCAGCGCGGCGGGCGCCGCGCGGCCGCCATTGCGGCCATATCGTGCGCGCAGATGCGCGCATTGTTGCTTTGCCGGTCATGCGCCTGTGGGCGCATGACGACTGCTCTCCAGGTTAGCAAACGACCGAACTGACCGGGATCCGGAACGACGGCTGCGCTACAGGTCGGCGGGCTCGACGATGCGCTCGGCGGCGGCGAGGTCGACGGAGACCAGCTGGCTGACGCCCTGCTCGGCCATGGTGACGCCGAAGAGGCGGTCCATGCGCGCCATGGTCACCGCGTGGTGGGTGATGATCAGGAACCGGGTGTCGGTGCGGGCGACCATCTCGTCGAGGAGGTCGCAGAAGCGGGTGACGTTGGCGTCGTCGAGCGGGGCGTCGACCTCGTCGAGGACGCAGATCGGCGAGGGGTTCGCGAGGAAGACCGCGAAGATCAGCGACAGCGCGGTCAGGGTCTGCTCGCCGCCGGAGAGCAGCGACAGCGTGGAGAGCTTCTTGCCGGGGGGCTGGCACATGATCTCGAGACCTGCTTCCAGCGGGTCGTCGCTCTCGACCAGCACCAGGTTGGCCTCGCCGCCGCCGAAGAGGTGGCGGAACAGCGCGCCGAAGTTGCGGTTGACCTCGTCGAAGGCGGCGAGCAGCCGCCCGCGGCCCTCGCGGTTCAGGTTGGCGATGCCGTGGCGGAGCTTGCGGATCGCCTCCTCGAGGTCGTCGCGCTCGCGCGCCAGGGTGTCGGCTTCCTCGCGCAGCTCGCGGGCGTCCTCCTCGGCGCGCAGGTTGACCGCGCCCAGGCCGTCGCGGGCGCGGCGCAGCCGGTCGACCTCGGCCTCGAGCGCGGGCGCGGCCGGCACCGCCTCGGCGGTCAGGCCGAGACCGGCGAGCAGGTCGCCGGCGCTGCGGCCGGTCTCGGCCTGGAGCCGCTCGGCGGCGGCGGCGGCGGCCGCTGCCGCGGCCTCGGCCAGGGCATCGGTGCGGGCGCGGGCCTCGCGGGCCTCGCCGGCGGCGCGTTCGCTGCCGCGCGCGGCGGCGTCGTGGCCGCGGAACCCGGTTTCGCCCCCGGCGAGTGCATCGGCGGCGGCGCGGCGGCGGGTTTCGGCCGCCGCGGCGGCGGCCGCAAGCTCGGCGCGGCGGGCGGCCAGCGTCGGGGGCAGGGCGCGAGCCTCCGCCAGCGCCGCGTCGGCGGCGGCGGCGCGGCGGTCGAGATCGCCGAGGCGGTCGGTCGCCGAGGTGCGGCGGGCTCCGCCAGCCTTCGCTCTCGGCGGCGATCTCGCCGAGCCGGCGGGCGCGGGCGGTCCCGGCGCGGTCGAGCTCGTCGGCCTCGGCGCGACGGGTCAGCATGGTGATGCGGGCGGCTTCGACCCTGAGCCGCCCGGCCTCCACCACGGCCCTTGCCGCGGCCGGGTCGGCGAGGGCCGCCGCGGCGGTCTCCGCCTCGGCGAATGCGCTGCGGCCGGAGGCGAGCTCGTCGGCGCGGCGGGCCACGGCCGCGCGCAGCGCCGCCGCGCGGCCGTCGAGGGCCTCGAACCCGGTCTCGGCGCGCGCCTCCGCCCGGGCGGTTTCGGCAGCGGCCTGCTCGGCGGCCTTGCGGGCGGCGCGGGCGGCGGTCTCGCCGGCCGTGGCGTCGCTGAGCGCGGCGGCAGCGGCGGCGCGGGCGCTGCGGGCGGCGGCGAGCTCGGCCGCGGCGGCGGCGATGGCGGCGCGGAGCTCGGCGAGGCGGTTGCGCTGCTGCAGCCGCAGCGCGGTGGCCGAGGGCGCGGCGCCGGCCGGGATCGCGAGGCCGTCCCAGCGCCAGAGGTCGCCCTCGCGGCTGACCAGCCGCTGGCCAGGGACGAGCCCGGCCTGGAGCCGAGCGCCGTCGGCGCGATCGACCAGCCCGAGCGCGGCGAGGCGCCGGGCCAGTGCCGGCGGCGCGGTGACATGGGGCGCCAGCGGCGCGGCGCCGTCCGGCAGCGGCGCGGCCGGGTCGAACGGCGGCAACGCCTGCCAGCTGGGCAGCGGCAGCGTCAGCTCGTCGGCCAGCGCGGCGCCCAGCGCGGCTTCGAAGCCCGGCGCCACGCTGACGGCGTCGAGGATCGGGGCGGCGCCGCCGGCGGGGCGAGCGAGCAGACGTTCCAGCCCGGCCGCCTCGGCCTCGAGCGCCCGGGTGGCGCCTTCGGCCTCGGCGAGGCGGCTGCGCGCGGCGGCTTCGGCGCTGCGGGCAGCGGCGGCGGCGGCCTCGGTGGATTCGAGATCGGTCTCGGCGGCAGCGGCGGCGGCCGCCGCCGTCGCGGCGGCGCGGCTGGTTTCGCCGCGGGCCGCCTCGGCCGCTGCCAGCTCGCGGGCGGCGGCGGCGAGTGCCGCCTCGGCGGCCTGAAGCCCGCGCGCGCTCTCGGCGGCGCGGCGGCGGGCGTCCTCGAGCAGCCGCTCAGCGGCCTGATGCTCGGCGGCCAGCCGCGCCGCGGCCTCGGCGCCGGCGTCGAACTCGGCCTCGACGGCGGTGAGCGCGGCCCCGGCCTCGGCGGCTGCGGCGCGGGCCGCGGCGAGCGCGCCGGCGTGCCCGGCGCCCTCGGCGTCGAGCGCGGCGGCCTCCGCGGCGAGCCGGGCCGCCATCGCCACCGCGTCGCGGTCGAGCGCGGCCTCGCGCTCGCGGTCGGCGGCGAGCTGGGCGAGCTGGGCCTCGAGCGCCGTGACCTGCCGGGTCGCGGCCTCGGCCTCGGCGTCGAGCCGGTCGCGCTCGATGCTCAGCCGCTGCAGCAGGGCGGCGGCGATCGCGTCCTCCTCGCGCAGCGCCGGCAGCGCCTCCTCGGCCGCGGCGCGCAGCCGGGCGGCGGCCGCGGCCTCGGCCTGGGCGGCGCCGGCGGCGCGGGTGGCCGCGACCAGCGCCGCGGTGGCAGCGGCGCGAGCCTCGTCGGCGTCGCGCCAGTGCCGCCAGACCAGCTGTGCCTCGGCGCGGCGCAGCGCCTCGGCGAGCTCGCGGTAGCGCTGCGCCTGGCGGGCCTGGCGGGCGAGGGCGGCGAGCTGGGCCTCCAGCGCCTCGAGCACGTCGCCGACCCGGCCGAGGTTGACCTCGGTGGCGTTGAGCTTGAGCTCGGCCTCGTGGCGGCGCTGGTAGAGGCCGGAGATGCCGGCGGCCTCTTCCAGCACCCGGCGGCGGGCCTTGGGGCGGGCGTTGATCAGCTCGGCGATCTGGCCCTGGCGGACCAGCGCCGGCGACTGGGCTCCGGTCGAGGCGTCGGCGAACAGCATGGCGACGTCGCGGGCGCGGGCCTCGCGGCCGCCCACGCGATAGGCCGAGCCGGCGTCGCGGGTGATGCGGCGGACGATCTGCAGCTCGTCGTCCTCGTTGAAGCCGGCGGGCGCCCGGCGGGCGCGGTTGTCGAGCGTCAGCGTGACCTCGGCGTGGTTCCGGGACGGGCGGCCGCCGGAGCCGTTGAAGATCACGTCCTCCATGCCGTCGCCGCGCATCACGCTGGGGCGGTTCTCGCCCATCACCCAGCGCAGGGCCTCGAGCAGGTTCGACTTGCCGCAGCCGTTCGGGCCCACCACGCCGGTCAGGCCCGGGGCGATGACGAGCTCGGTGGGGTCGACGAAGCTCTTGAACCCCGAGAGGCGCAGGCGGCTGAAATGCACGGGCGGTGCCCCGCGTTGTTTCTGGCGGGCAGATTCCGCGAAGGCCGGGGTTCTGTCAATCGGGAATGCCCTGCATATGGAGGGGCGGGGGCCGAGCTGCGCTAGATATCGATCCGGCGCGGGGGGCCGGCACCGCAATGGCCTTGACCCGAGGGCGCTTTGGCTCTTTGCCTTGCGGCGTGACGCCGCCGGCCGGGAGGAAGCCATGCCCTACGACTACGACGACCAGAACGTCTTCGCCCGCATCCTGCGCGGCGAGATCCCGAATGCGACGGTGCTGGAGACCGAGCATAC
Organism: uncultured Alphaproteobacteria bacterium; assembly: GCA_963847795.1. Taxonomy (GTDB): domain Bacteria; phylum Pseudomonadota; class Alphaproteobacteria; order Rhodobacterales; family Rhodobacteraceae; genus Amaricoccus. The sequence continues at coordinate 134,066 of CAWKBH010000006.1, read as the reverse complement.
CCTGGCGTTCCGCGACATCCGTCCGCAGGCGCCGGTGCATGTGCTGGTGATCCCCAAGGGTCGCTACGTCACCTACGATCATTTCGGCGCCGAGGCGAGCGAGGCCGAGATCGTCGACTTCACCCGGGTGGTGGCGCGGCTCTGCGCCGAGCTGGACGTGGCGCCGGACGCCGGCGGGGCCGGCTACCGGCTGATCGTCAATTCGGGCGCCGCCGGGGTGCAGGAAGTGCCGCACATGCACGTGCATATACTGGGCGGGCGGGTGCTGGGGCGGATGCTGCAACCGCCGCTCTGAGCGCCGGCGTCGGAGGCGGGGCGCGAGGCTCCCGCTCCGGCGGCGCTCGGAAAACGCGGGGCGCGCGTTTTCCGCAGAGCAAGGAGCGGCCCTTTGGCCGCAGAGTCGTTTCTCCCCGCGGCTTTTGCCGCGGGGCCCCGATTCCTGCCCGATAGATTTCAAGCCAGTATGAAATACCTTTCGGGTGGCGCAGGCGCGGGCGTCGGCAGCGCGCCGGTCAGTCGGCGTCCCAGCGGTCGAGCGCTGCCTTGTCCTCCTCGCGCGCGGCGACCCAGATCGTGCCGGCGGCGCCGGTTTCCTTCTTCCAGAACGGCGCGCGCGACTTCAGGTAGTCCATCAGGAACTCCGCGGCGGCGAAGGCGGCCTGGCGGTGCGCCGAGGCGGTGGCGACCATCATGATCTGCTCGCCCGGGGCCAGCCGGCCGTAGCGGTGGACGATCAGGCAGGCCGCGAGCGGCCAGCGCCGCCGCGCCTCGGCCTCGATCGCGCCGAGCGCCTTCTCGGTCATGCCGGGGTAGTGCTCGAGCTCCATCGCCCGCAGCCCGCCGCCGTCGCGCACCAGGCCGGTGAAGCTGACCAGGGCGCCGAGGTCGCTGCGCCCGGCCCGCAGCGCCGCGAGCTCGGCGCCGAGATCGAAGTCCTCGCGCTGCACCCGGACCGCCATTCAGCCTCCGGTCATCGGCGGGAAGAACGCCACCTCGCGCACGCCGCCGAGCGGGGCGGCAAGGTCCGCCAGTTCCTGGTCCACCGCCACCCGCACCGCGGCGAGATCGGCGAAGGCCAGCGCGTGCGCATCGTCGCGGGCGCGGAGCTCGTCCACCAGCTCGCCCACGGTGGCGGCGCCGGTCTCCAGGGTCTCGGACGGCGCGCCGACGCGCTCGCGCAGCCAGGCGAAATAGCGGAGCGTCAGGGTCAACGCTTGCGGTCCCTGAGGAACGGCATCGCCTTCATCAGGTAGTCGTAGCCGGTCAGCACCGTCAGCAGCCCGGCGACCCAGATCAGCACCAGGCCGCCGTTCGACAGCACCCAGCCGGCCCAGTCGTGAAACCAGCTGCTGAACCAGAACTGGCCGTGGCGGCGGTCCCACTCGAAGACGCCGGCCAGCAGCAGCACCGGGATCGCCACCATCTGCGCCGTGGTCTTCCACTTGGCGAGCCAGGTCACCTTGAGCTTGCCGGCCTTGTTGCCGAGAAACTCGCGCAGCCCCGAGACGAAGACCTCGCGCAGCAGGATGAAGGCGATCGGCACCAGGAGCAGCGCCTTCGGTCCCCAGAGGCCGATGATCACCGCCAGGGCGATCACCACCATCGCCTTGTCGGCGATCGGGTCGAGCATGCGGCCGAAGTTCGATTCCTGCTGCCAGGCCCGGGCCAGGTAGCCGTCGACGTAGTCGGTCAGCGCCGCCAGGATGAAGAGCGTGAAGGCGATCCAGTCCGCGTAGGGCCGGTCGAACAGCGCGAAGGCCAGCGCCACGCCCGGCGCCGCCAGCAGCCGCATCACCGTCAGAATGTTCGGGATCGTCCAGCGCATCGAAAGTGCCAGCTCCAGGGCTCGTCAGCGCCCATATACTCCCTCAGCCCTCGCCATGGAAGAAGCCGTAGATCGCCTCGGCCAGGGTGTCCGAGATGCCCGGCGCCGCCTTGAGGTCGGCGAGCCCCGCCCGCGTCACCGCCTTGGCCGAGCCGAAATGCGCCAGCAGCGCGCGCTTGCGCGCGGCGCCGACGCCGGGCACTTCGTCGAGCGGCGTGGCGCGGGTCTGCGCCGCGCGCCGGGTGCGGTGGGCGCCGATCGCGAAGCGGTGGGCCTCGTCGCGCAGCCGCTGGATGAAGTAGAGCACCGGGTCGCGGTGGCCGAGCGCGCGCGGCGGCTGGCCGGGGCGGTGGAACTCCTCCTTGCCGGCGTCGCGGTCGACGCCCTTGGCGACGCCGATCACCGTGACCTCGTCGATGCCGAGCTCGAGCAGCGCCGCGCAGGCCGCCGCCACCTGCCCGGCGCCGCCGTCGATCAGCACCAGGTCGGGCCAGGCGTCGGACTGCCGGTCGGGATCCTCCTTGGCCAGCCGGGCGAAGCGCCGGGTCAGCACCTCGCGCATCATCCCGAAGTCGTCGCCCGGCGTCAGCTCGGTCGAGCGGATGTTGAACTTGCGGTACTGCGACTTCAGGAACCCTTCCGGGCCGGCGACGATCATGCCGCCGACGGCGTTCGTGCCCATGATGTGGCTGTTGTCGTAGACCTCGATCCGCTCCGGCGGCCCGTCCAGCCCGAAGGCCTCGGCCAGCCCCTCCAGCAGCGCGGTCTGGCTGGCGCTCTCGGCCATCCGGCGGGCCAGCGCCTCGCGGGCGTTGCGTGCCGCCTGCTCGATCAGCCCGGCCTTCTCGCCGCGCTGCGGCCGGGCGATCGTCACCTTGCGGCCGAGCTGGCCGCTCAGCGCCTCGGCGAGCAGGTCGGCGTTGTCGGGATCGTGGCTGACCAGGATCAGCCGCGGCGGGGTCTTGTTGCCGTAGAACTGGCCGAGGAAGGCCTCGAGGATCTCGCCCGGGTCGGCGCCGCCGCCGGTGCGCGGGAAATAGGCGCGGTTGCCCCAGTTCTGGTGCGCGCGGAAGAAGAAGACCTGGACGCAGGCGTGGCCGCCCTCCTGGTGCAGCGCCACCACGTCGGCCTCCTCGACCCCCTCGGGGTTGATGCCCTGGTTGGCCTGCACGTTGGTCAGCGCCCGGATGCGGTCGCGGATCGCGGCGGCGCGCTCGAACTCCATGGCGGCGCTGGCGGCGCTCATCGCCTCGGCGAGCTGCTCCTGCACCCGGGTCGAGCGGCCGGTGAGGAAAAGCACCGCGTCCTCGACCAGCGCCGCGTAGTCGGCCTCGCCGATCAGCCCGACGCAGGGCGCGCTGCAGCGCCTGATCTGATGCAGCAGGCAGGGCCGGGTGCGGCTCTCGAACATCGGGTCCGAGCAGGAGCGCAGCAGGAACGCCTTCTGCAGCTGGTTGAGGGTGCGGTTGACGCTGCCCGCCGAGGCGAAGGGGCCGAAGTAGCGGCCGGGATCCTTGCGCAGGCCGCGGTGCTTCTCGATCCGCGGGAAGGCGTGGTCGGCGGTGACGTGGATGTTGGGGAAGCTCTTGTCGTCGCGCAGCAGCACGTTGTAGCGCGGCTTGAGCTGCTTGATCAGGTTCTGCTCGAGCAGCAGCGCCTCGGTCTCGGTCTCGGTCGTCAGGAACATCATCGACGCGGTGGCCGCGATCATTCGCGCTATGCGCGAGTTGTGGCCGAAGGGCTTGGCGTAGGCGGCAACGCGCTTTTTCAGGTTTCCGGCCTTGCCGACGTAGAGCACTTCGCCGCGCGCGTCGAGCATGCGATAGACGCCCGGGCGGTCGTCGAGCCGGCGCAGATAGTCGCGGATCACCAGGTGGCCGGTGCGCGGCGAGCCGCCGGCGGCGCCTTCCTCCACGAAGCCGCGCTTGTCGTCCTGCGTGTCGTCGGTCACGTGCCCGCCTTCGGCCATGACTGATTCTCCTTCGCGCTGCCCGGAACCGCAACCGATTTCAAGTGAAAACCTGTCCACCATATCTGTGGACAACTCGGGGGAAAAGTTTGGACCCGCCGGGTTTTCCCCTGCAAATCAGGAGCGTTTGCCGGTTTGCCTGCTTTTTAGGCAAAATTGTAAGGCATTGGTATTGCGACATATTTCGCAAGCGACTTGGTAAATTTCTGGAATCATTGACAGAATCAACACGGAATTGTGACGGCGCCGCGCGGGGTGGAAAAGTCAAGCGCCGGGCCGCGCGGACCGCCGCTCGCGCCCCCTGCGACTATTCGACACCGAGCACGTCGGCGGTCTTCCAGGCGAGGTGCTGGCCGCCGTCGACGCAGATCAGCTGACCGGTCAGCCCCGGTGCGTCGAGGAGGAAGCCGAGCGCGGCGGCGATCTCCTCGGGGTTGGAGCCGCGGCCGAGAATGGTCGCGGCCCGCTGGGCGGCGAAGTGCGCCTCCGACTGGCGCGCGCCCCGGACGGTCGGGCCGGGCCCGATGCCGTTCACCCGCACGTCTGGCGCCAGCCCCTGCGCCGCGATGCGGGTCAACGCCCAGAGCCCCATCTTGGCTATCGTATAGGTTGCAAACTCCGGCGTCGGCTTCAGCACCCGCTGGTCGATCATGTTGATCACCGAGGCTCGGGCCAGCGGCTCGCCGGCCGGGTCGCGCCCCGCCTTCGGGGCCTGGGCGGCGAAGGCCTGGATCAGCTCGAACGGCGCGCGCAGGTTCGAGCCGATGTGGCGGTCCCAGCTCTCCCAGGTCGCGGTGGCGATGCCGTCGGGCTCGAAGATCGAGGCGTTGTTGACCAGCACGCTCAGCGGCCGACCCAGCGCCGCCGCCGCCGCCGGCACCAGCCCCGCGGTCTCGGTGCGGTCGAGCAGGTCCGCCTCCAGCACCGCGGCCCGCCGCCCGCCGGCCCGCAGCTCCGCCGCCAGCGCCTCGGCCTCGTCGCGGTGGCCGTGGCTGTGGATCGCGACGTCGGCGCCGCGCGCCGCCAGCCGCCGCACCAGCGCCGCGCCGATCCGCCGGGCGCCGCCGGTCACCAGGGCCGCGTCGGCGGTCATCACGCGTTCGCACTCGCCGGCGAGCGGCGGAAGCGGCAATCGGCGCGGGCGCAGGGCTCGGGGTGGCTGCCCAGCACGTAGGCGTCGCAGTCGGGGCACTTGCGCGCCGACTGCACCGCCGGTCCGGGACGGCGTTGCGGCACCCGCGGCAGCCGCCACTTGCCGATCCAGCCGAGGATCAGCACTACCACCAGGAAGACCAGGACGATCCGGATCATCAGCGCGCCGGCAGCCCGTAGCGGGTCCAGAGCGCGCGGGCCTCGACCGCATCCAGCGCCTCGCCGACGCCGGGCAGGCCGAGGCGGCGGATCAGCGACCGGCGCGGCGCGATCACGGTGAAGCGCAGCTTCTCGCCGAAGATCGAGCGCATGACCGGCACCAGGTGGCCGATGCCGTCGGCCAGACCGGCGTCGACGCCGGCCTGCCCGACCCAGATCTCGCCAGTGAAGAGGTCGGCACCGTTCAGCCGCGCGCCGCGCCGCGCCTTGACCTGGGCGATGAAGTTGCCGTGGATCTGCGCCTGCAGCCGCTTCAGCCGCTCGACGTCCTCGGCGCGCTCGGGGCGGAACGGGTCGAGCAGGCTCTTGTCCTCGCCGGCGGTGTGCACCCGCCGCTCGATGCCATGCCGGGCCAGCAGATCCTGGAAGCCGAAGGAGGCCGAGATCACCCCGATCGAGCCGACGATGCTGTTGGCGTCGAGATGGATGCGGTCGGCGGCCGTCGCCAGCCAGTAGCCGCCCGACGCCGCCACGTCCTCGACGAAGGCGTGGACCGGCACGCCCAGCTCGTCCGCCAGCCGGCGGATCCGGGCGGCGATCAGGCTCGACTGCGCCGGGCTGCCGCCGGGGGAGTTGATCGCCAGCGCCACCGCCCGCGGCCGGCCGCGCCGGAACGCCGCCTCGATCAGCGGCGCCAGTCCGGCGTCGGTGAGGGCCGCCGCGCCGAAGCGCGCGCCGCTGCCGATCACGCCCTCGAGGCGCAAGACGGTGACGCGGTCGCGCCTGCGGAAGATTTCGAGCGGATTTATCATCGTCCCGATGTAGGCCGGGCGGAAGCGGCAGGCAAGGCCGGGTGGCGCGCCTTGACCTCGGGCGGCGGCTCGGACTGAATGCCCTGAAGGGAGGGTGGCATGGCCTCAAGACCACTGGCCGGGCTGCGGGTGCTCGAGCTGGCACGGGTGCTGGCCGGGCCGTGGATCGGCCAGACCCTGGCCGATCTCGGCGCCGACGTGATCAAGGTCGAGGCGCCGGGCGGCGACGAGACCCGGGGCTGGGGGCCGCCCTTCGCCGCCGACGGGTCGGCCGCCTATTTTCACGCCTGCAACCGCGGCAAGCGCGCGGTGGCGCTGGACTTCCGCGACCCGGCCGACCTGGAGCGGGTGCGACGCCTGGCCGCGGCCGCCGACGTGCTGGTGGAGAACTTCAAGGTCGGCGGGCTGGCGAAGTTCGGGCTCGACTACCCGAGCCTCGCCGCCGGCAACCCGGGGCTGATCTACGCCTCGGTGACCGGGTTCGGCCAGGACGGGCCGGCGTCGGGGCGGGCGGGCTACGACTTCGTGATCCAGGCCATGGGCGGGATCATGGACCTGACCGGCGACCCGGACGGGCCGCCGCAGAAGCCCGGCGTCGCCTATGCCGATCTCTTCACCGGCCTCTACGGCACCGTGGCGGTGCTGGCGGCGCTCCGGCTGCGCGACCGCAGCGGCCGCGGGCAGTGGATCGACCTCAGCCTCTTCGACACCCAGCTGGCGGTGCTGGCGAACCAGGCCGGCAACTTCCTGATCGGCGGCGCGACGCCGCGGCGCATGGGCAACGCCCACCCCAACATCGTGCCCTACCAGGTGTTCGAGGCCGCGGACGGGCCCTTGGTGATCGCCTGCGGCAACGACGGCCAGTTCGCGCGGCTCTGCGAGGGGCTCGGGCTGGCGCTGCACCGCGACGCCCGGTTCGCGACGAACCGCGACCGCCTCGACAACCGCGCGGTGCTGGTCGCGGCGCTGGCGGCGCGGCTGGCCGAGCTGCCGCGCGCCGAGGTGGTGGCGGCGATGGACGCGGGCGGGGTGCCGGCCGGACCGATCAACACCGTGGCCGAGGCCTTCGCCGAGCCGCAGGCGCTGGCGCGCGGGCTGGTCCAGGACATCGCCGGATCGGTCAGCCCGCGCAGCCCGCTGCGCTTCTCCGAGGCCGAGACCGCCGCCGAGCTGCCGCCGCCGCGGCTGGACGAGCACGGACCCCGAATCCGCGCCGCGCTTGCCAGCGGGACGGACTGGCCCGGGCGATGAAGCGGCCCCGGGGTCAGCGAATCGCCGCGGCCGCGGGGTTCATCCGCCAGACCGCCAGGTTGAGGGCGCCGGCGTAGCTGACCCAGATGAGGTAGGGCAGCATCAGCCAGCCCGCCAGCGGCACGGCCTGCCAGAACAGCCAGCCGGTCAGCGCCACTGCGAGCCAGAGCAGCCCGATCACCAGGACCCCGGTGCCGAGGCGGCGCAGTCCGAAGACCACCGGCGACCAGAGGGCGTTGAGCAGCAGCTGGCAGGACCAGAAAGCGACACCGACGGGCGCGAGACGCGCCGGGCTGAGCGCCACCCGCCAGGCCGCGATCGCCATGGCGAGGTAGAGCGCGGTCCAGGCGATCGGGAACAGCCGGTCGGGCGGGGTCCAGCCGGGCTTGCGCAGGCCGCGGTACCAGGGGCCGGGCCGGAACAGGCTGCCGGCGGCGCCGGCGATGAAGGTCGCGGCGAGAAAGCCCGCCAGCGTGGCCCAGGTCGTCAGGGTGTCGGGGGTGTGCTCCATGGCGCAGAGGATGGGGGCGCGGCCGGGATTGTCAAATGCCGGAGGGGCCCGAATCCGCGCGAGGTCGCGGTTCGGCACGAGGCCGGCGCTAACCCCTTGGTAACGGTCCGGGCCTAGACCGGGAGCATCGGCGGTCTGAGGAGAAGCCCAGCATGTCGCCCCGGTCCGGCCTCTGGCTGTGCCTTGCGTTCGCGCTCGCGGGCCTCGTGCCTGCTGCGCCGGCGCTCGCGGCCGATCCGGAATATTCCGCGGCGCTCTGCGAGCAGGCGATCCTGAAGGGCGCGCGGCGCGGCGGGGTGCCGCCCGAGGTGCTGCACGCGGTGGCGCTGACCGAGACCGGGCGGCACCAGAACGGGCGGCTGCGCCCCTGGCCCTGGGCGATCAACCGCGAGGGCAAGAGCTACTGGTTCGCCAGCCACGACGAGGCGCTGGCCTTCGCCCGCCAGAGCCTGGCCGAGGGGCGGACCAGCTTCGACGTCGGCTGCGTGCAGATCAACTACCGCTGGCACGGGCACGCCTTTCCTTCGCTCGAGGCGATGTTCGACCCGGAATGGACCGCGACCTATGCGGCGCAGTTCCTGCGCACGCTCTACGAGGAGCGCGGCAGCTGGTCGGCCGCCGCCGGGGCCTATCATTCGCTGAGCCCCGAGCTGCGCCCGGGACTACCGGCGTGCGCTTCGACCGGCTGCTGGCCGGGCTCGAGCCCGGCGCGCTGACCGAGGACGAGACGCTGGTCGCCGAGGCCGCGCCGCTGCAGGCGCCGCCGAGCTCGCGCCAGGCCCGGCGCGAGGCGCAGCGCCGCGAGATGGCCGAGCGGATCAGGCGGCCGGGCCGCCGCCGCCGGCGGTCAACGGCTCGATCGCCGGGGCGATCTTCGTGCCGGCGGCGGGCGCGCTGCTGGTCCAGGGCTCGCCGCTCCTGACCCAGGGCAAGCCGCTGTTCACGCCGCCCAAGGGCGGCCTGTTCTGATGGAATCTGAGCCTGCGCAGCCTCTACCAGCCGACGGTGCTGCTGGCGATGGCGCTGATGGCGGTCATCGCCATGATGGTGCTGCCGATGCCCTCGTGGGTGCTGGACATGGGGCTCGCCTGCTCCTTCGCGCTGGCGATCCTGATCTTCACCATCACGCTCTTCATCCAGCGGCCGCTGGACTTCTCCGCCTTCCCGACGGTGCTGCTCGCCAGCCTGATGCTGCGGCTGTCGCTGAACGTCTCCTCGACCAAGCTGATCATCGGCCAGGGCCACACCGGCACCCACGCCGCCGGGCACGTGATCGAGGGCTTCGCCATGTTCATCATGGGCGGCTCGGTGTTCCTCGGCCTCGTCGTCTTCGGCGTGCTGCTGATCGTCAACTTCATCGTCATCACCAAGGGCGCCGGCCGCATGGCCGAGGTCGGGGCGCGCTTCGCCCTCGACGGCATGCCGGGCAAGCAGCTCGCCATCGACAGCGACATGGCGGCGGGCGCGATCAGCCACGCCGAGGCGCGCGAGCGCCGGCGGATCGAGCAGGAGGAGACCACCTTCTTCGGCTCGCTCGACGGCGCCTCGAAGTTCGTCAAGGGCGACGCGGTCGCGGGCCTGCTGATCACGCTGCTCAACCTGGTGATGGGCCTCGCGATGGGCGTGCTGGTGCACGGCATGCCGATCCGCGACGCCTTCGAGACCTATTCGATCCTGACCGTCGGCGACGGGCTGGTGACCCAGATCCCGGCGGTGATCATCTCGATCGCCAGCGCCATGCTGCTGTCGAAGGGCGGGCTGGTCGGCTCGACCGACCGGGCGCTGATCCGCCAGCTCGGCGGCTACCCGACCGCGCTGGCGACCGTGGCGGTGCTGATGGCGCTCTTCGCCTTCATCCCGGGCCTGCCGTTCGTGCCGTTCCTGCTCGGCGCCGCCAGCCTCGCGCTCGCGGCCTGGCTGGCGCGGCAGGCCAAGCTGCGCGAGGCGGCGGAGGCCGCCGCCGCGGCCTCGCCCGAGGCGAGGGCGCCGTCGAAGAAATCGCTCGGCGATCTGCTCGACGTCGACGAGATCCACATGGAGTTCGCGCCCAACCTGGTGCCGGTGGTGATGGACGAGGCGACCGGGCTCGACGCGCGCATCCTCAACATGCGCAACCACATCGCCACCGAGTTCGGGCTGATCCTGCCCGAGATCCGGCTGACCGACAATCCGGGCCTGCCGCCGGGCACCTACGCGATCCGCGTCCAGGGCGTCGAGGTCGCCGCGCAGCGCCATCGAGACCGACCAGGTGCTGGTGCTGCTGCCCGACGAGGACGCGCCGGCCCCGGTCGGGCGCTCGGTCGCCGAGCCGGTCTACGGCGCGCCCGCCCGCTGGATCGCGCCCGGGCTGCAGGAGGAGGCGGCGCTGATGGGGCTGTCGGTGGTCACGCCGACCGAGGTGGTGGCGACGCACCTGCTCGAGATCGTCAAGTCGAACTTCGGCCGGCTCTTCACCCGGCGCAGCCTGCGCAAGCTGCTCGACGAGTTCACCTCGCTGACCGACAGCAAGCGCGCCGAGGCCAACCGCAAGATGCTCGAGGAGTTCATCCCCGACAAGGTGCCGATCGACACCCTGCAGGCGGTGCTGCGGCTGCTGCTGGAGGAGCGGGTGTCGATCCGCAACCTGCCGCTGATCTTCGAGGCGATCGCCGAGGCGCATTCGCCGCAGGCGAGCCCGGAGGTGCTCTGCGAGCACGTTCGCCACCGCATCGGCTTCCAGCTGGTCGCCGAGATCCAGGAGGCCGACGGCGCGCTGCCGCTGATCCAGCTGAACCCGTCCTGGGAGGAGATGTTCCAGGCCTACCAGCTGCCCGAGGGCGCCGGCATCGTCGACGTCGCCCTGCCGCCGGCCGAGTTCAACCGGCTGGCGAATTCGGTCGCCGAACGCATCGCCCATGCCGGGACGCAGGGCCGCTATCCGGCGGTGGTCACCTCGACCAAGCGGCGGCGGTTCCTGCACACGGTGCTCACCGCCAAGGGCATCCGCAACCCGGTGCTCAGCTTCGAGGAGATCGGCACCGGCGCCCGGCCCGCGGTGCTGGGCCTGGCCTGATGTTCGCCGGGCTCGCGGCGCTGACGGACATGACCCAGGCCGGGCTGGTCGGCTTCGTGCTGGTCTTCGCGCGGATCAGCGGGGTGATGATGCTGCTGCCCGGCTTCGGCGAGCAGGTGATCCCGGCCCGGGTCCGGCTGGGGCTGACCGTCGCCTTCGCGCTGGTGGTCTGGCCGATGCTGGCGCCGGAGCTGGTGACGGCCGACACCGCGCGGCCGTTCCTCGCCATGCTGCTCATCGAGGTCTCGATCGGGCTGATGCTCGGCCTCGCGATCCGGCTGATGGTGATCGCGCTGCAGCTCGCCGGCTCGATCGCGGCGCAGTCGACGGCGCTGGCGCAGATCTTCGGCGCCGGGGTGGCGCCCGACCCGATGCCGGCGATCGGCAACATCCTGATGCTGGCGGGCGTCACCCTGGCGGTCGCCTCCGGGCTGCACGTCAAGGCGGCCGTGGCGATGGCGCGGTCCTACGAGATCCTGCCGATGGGCCTGCCGGTGCCGGCCGCCGACGTCGCGGCCTGGGGCACGGCGCGGGTCGCCCAGGCGTTCGCGCTGGGCTTCTCGCTGGCGGCCCCGTTCGTGATCGCGGCCTTCGCCTATAACCTGGCGCTGGGCGCGATCAACCGGGCGATGCCGCAGCTGATGGTCGCCTTCATCGGCGCCCCGGCGATCACCGCGGGCGGCCTCCTGATCCTGATGCTGGCGGCGCCGGTGATCCTGCACTTCTGGGGCGGGCGGCTCGACGCGACGCTGGCCGACCCGCTGGTGCTGCCGAAATGAGCGAGGAAGCCGGCGGCGGCGGCGAAAAGGTCTTCGACCCCACGCCGCAACGCCTGGCCGAGGCGCGGCGCAAGGGCGACATCCCGCGCTCCGCCGACGTCACCGCGGCGGCGACCTACCTGGCGCTGCTGGCGGTGGTGGCCACCGTCGGCGCCTTCGCGCTGCAGCACGCGGCGTCGGTGCTGATGATCTTCGTCGCCCAGCCCGACCGGCTGACCGGGATGATCCTCGGGCCCGGCGGCCCCGCGCTTTCGGGGGCGATCATGGTCGAGGCGCTGTCGGCGCTGGCGCCGATCTTCCTGGTGCCGATCGGCGCGGTCCTGGTCAGCCTCTTCGCCCAGCAGGCGGTGACGTTCTCCGGCGACAAGCTGCAGCCGAAGCTGTCGCGGCTGTCGGTGCCGGCCAACGCCCGGCGCAAGTTCGGCGCCGCCGGGCTGGTCGAGTTCGCCAAGGCGACGGTCAAGCTCGGCGCGGTCGCCACCGCGCTCTTTCTCTATCTGGCGCGCGACCTCGACCGGATGATCGGCGCCGCCACCGCCGAGGGGCGGGTGCTCGGCGCGATGATGATGCAGTCGCTCGATCGTGCTCCTGACCCTCACCGCGCTGATCGCGGTGGCGATCGCCGGCGTCGATCTGGTCTGGCAGCGCTTCGACCACGCCCGCCGGCTGCGGATGTCGTTCCAGGATCTGCGCGAGGAGGCGCGGCAGTCCGAGGGCGACCCGCACATGAAGGCGCAGCGGCGCAGCCGCGCCCAGGCCATCGCCACCAACCGGATGCTGCTCGACGTGCCCAAGGCCGACGTGGTGATCGTCAACCCGACCCACTTCGCGGTGGCGCTGAAATGGTCGCGCGCCCGGGGCTCGGCGCCGGTCTGCGTCGCCAAGGGCGAAGGCGAGGTGGCGCTCCGGATCCGCGAGGTCGCCGGCACCGCCGGGGTGCCGGTGCACAGCGACCCGCCGACCGCGCGGGCGCTGCACGCGGCGGTCGAGATCGGCCGCGAGATCGCGCCCGAGCACTACCGCGCCGTCGCCGCCGCCATCCGCTTCGCCGACCGGGTGCGCCGCGCCGCCCGCGAGCGGGGGCCGGCATGACGCCGGAGGCGCTGCGCCGGCTCGCCGGGCTGATCGAGGCGCGCAAGGCCCGCGACCTCGCCCGGCTGGACGGCCTCGTGTCCGAGGACCGGCGGCTCGAGGCCGAGATCGCCGCCCTCGCCGGCACCGCCGCGCGCGACCTGGCCGAGCGGCGCCGGGCTGCCGCTGGCGCAGCAGGGGCTGCGGCAGGCCTGGGCCGACCAGCACATCCGCGCGGCGCGGCGGCGCCGGGCCGAACTCGCCGCGCGGCATCCGCGAGGCCCGCGCCGCGGCGGTGCAGAGCCTCGGCAAGCATCAGGCGCTGGAGCATCTGGTCGAGCGCGCCGACCGCGCAGCGGTGCAGCAGCGGCAGGCCCGCGCCGAGCGCGAGGCGCCTTCGCCGCAAGGCCGGCGCAGCAGCCCGGACGGCGCCGGATAGCGCGGAAGCGTGGCAGGAATGTCACGTGTCAAATCAATTGCCGGCGGGTGCTTGGCGATAGGCGGAGAATCGCCTAGATCATTACCTCGTTGAGAGGGGTGACCTCGCCGGGTTTTGCTTATAACGCGGTTTCGGTGTTGCGGCGAGGTGGAGTTCGGGGTGCGACGGTTGCCGTTGACGCTGCAAAGCTGTCAACGGCACCGGCTCCCGCCCGACCGACTTGCCACCGGATAAGATCGACTATCAGCCACGCACAACTGAAGCATTCGCTTCGCCATAGAGCGATTCTTGCGATGATAGACTCTCGCTTAGGTTGCAAATGCAACGCTTTTGTGACAAGATCATAGGCGATCGGCCGGCTCGAAGTCCCGCGCCGGCCGAGACGGCGATGGAGTCCTGCGCAAATGCGGTCCACAGCTTTCCGTATCGCCCGCGGCAGACTCGCCGCGCTGGCGGTTGCCGCATCGCTGGCGGCGCCGGCCGCCGCTGAGGGCGGTCCGCACCTCGATTTCGACCGCGACGGCCCGAGCGCGCCGTACCAGGAGCGGGGAAGCGCCGATCGGTGCCAGTTCTTCCGCGGCGAGGCCTACCAGAGAAGCCTCGGCGATTTCGCCGGCGACATGCTGCTGGCCTGTGAGGAGATCGCGCGACGTGTCGCGGCGGGGGTGCCGCTCGGCGACCGGCTCGAAGCCTTCGGCGCCATGCTGGACGACTACCGTTCGGCGGTGATCGTCGCCGGCGACGAAGCCTTCGCGCGAAGGCGCCGCGCCGGGCGGGCGCCCTGGGAGCTCGGGCTGAGCGAAGCGGAGAAATACGCGATCGCCGACGCGACCGGCGCGCTGCTGGCGCTGGACGCGATCCGCGGCGGGTTCTGAGCCGTCGGGGCTCCGCAAAGCCCTCTAACTGTTTGCGCTCGATAGCCGGAGTCGCACGCGTGCGACTCCGCGCGACGCGCACGCTCAATGGCCGAGGATCTGGCTCAGGAACAGCTTGGTGCGCTCGGACTTGGGGTTGTTGAAGAACTCCTTGGGCTCGTTCTGCTCGACGATCTGGCCCTGGTCCATGAAGATCACCCGGTTCGCCACCGCCTGGGCGAAGCCCATCTCGTGGGTGACGCAGAGCATGGTCATGCCCTCCTCGGCGAGCTCGATCATCGTGTCGAGCACCTCCTTGATCATCTCGGGGTCGAGCGCCGAGGTCGGTTCGTCGAAGAGCATGATCTTCGGGCCGCATGCACAAGCTGCGGGCGATCGCCACGCGCTGCTGCTGGCCGCCCGAGAGCTGGCCCGGGTACTTGTTCGCCTGCTCGGGGATCTTGACCTTGCGCAGGAATTCCATCGCCGTGGCCTCGGCCTCCTTCTTGGGGGTCTTGCGGACCCAGATCGGCGCCAGGGTGCAGTTCTCCAGGATCGTCAGGTGCGGGAACAGGTTGAAGTGCTGGAACACCATCCCGACCTCGGAGCGCACCTTGTCGATGTTCTTGAGGTCGGAGGTCAGCTCGACGCCGTCGACGATGATCTTGCCCTTCTGGTGCTCCTCCAGCCGGTTGATGCAGCGGATCAGCGTCGACTTGCCCGAGCCCGGACGGGCCGGCGATGACGATGCGCTCGCCCTTGTAGACCGTGAGGTCGATGTCGCGCAGCACGTGGAACTGGCCGTACCACTTGTTCATGCCGATGATCTGGACCGCGAGTTCGTCGGAGATCTTGAGCCTGTTGGGATCGACATGCTCGAGCTGGGAAGCGTCGACGGGATGGACTTCGGCCATTGGGTGCGTCCCTTCTAGCGGTGATCGGTGCGCAGCTTGCGCTCGAGATACTGGGAATATTGCGACATGCCGTAGCAGCAGATGAAGAACAGGAGCGCCACGAAGCCGTAAAGCTCCCAGACGATGCCGTTCCAGTTCGCATCGGCGCGGATCGAGGTGATGAGCCCGATCGGGTCCAGAAGGCCGATGATCGCCACCAGCGTGGTGTCCTTGAACAGGCTGATGAAGTTGCCGACGATCGACGGGATCGAGATCTTCAGCGCCTGCGGCATGACCACCAGCCGCATCGATTTCCAGTAGTCGAGGCCGAGCGCGTCGGCGCCCTCGTACTGGCCGCGCGGCAGCGCCGCCAGTCCGCCGCGGATCACCTCGGCCATGTAGGCGGCCGAGAACAGCGTCACCATGATGATGACGCGCAGCACGATGTCGAAGTTGGTGCCGGGCGGCAGGAAGATGTTGAGCAGGAACGAGGCGACCAGCAGCAGGGTGATCAGCGGCACGCCGCGGATGAACTCGATGAAGCCGACGCAGAGCGTCTTGACCAGGAACATGTCCGACCGGCGCCCGAGCGCCAGCAGGATGCCGAGCGGCAGCGAGAAGGCGATGCCGGTCATGCCGATGATGATCGACAGCATGAAGCCGCCGAAGAGCTTGGTCGGGACCGGGGTCAGCGACAGGAAGGGCAGGAATCCGCCCAGCGCGCCGCCGACCGGACCGGCGAGATAGAGCCACCAGATCACCGTCGCCAGCACCGCGACGATCATGGCGAGCAGGTTCGAGTAGCTTGCGATCGCGCGATAGACCAGGATGCCGACCAGGAAGCCGGCATAGATCGCCACCGGGACCAGGATCGAGCCGCCCCAGAGCAGCCAGTAGCAGATGCCGGGGAAGGCCACCGAGAACCAGACCAGCCGCCGCGGCAGCTCGGCCACCAGCACCGGCGCCAGCGCCACCAGCAGCAGCAGGAAGGCGATCGTCGGCCGCCAGTAGAGCTCGACCGGGTAGAAGCCGAACAGGAACTGCTTCCAGCGCTCGTGGATCACCGCGAAGCAGGCGCCGTCGGCGCCTTCGCCCCAGGTCGTCTTGATGATCGAACGGCAGTCGGCGAGCGAGGACGCGTTCCAGACCGAATGCGTGAACCAGGGCAGGAGATGGGCGATCAGCCACCAGATCACCGCGATCGAGATCAGCGTCAGCAGCGCGTTGAGCCAGGTCGAGAACAGGCGGTGCCGCAGCCAGCCGACGACGCCGACCTGCGAGCCGGGCGGCGCCTCCGGCCCCAGCATCTCGGTGCGGACGAAGCTCACGTCGGCCATCTCAACGCTCCTTCAGCGCGACGCGCGCGTTATACCAGTTGAGTACCGAGGAGATCAGCAGGCTGAGAACCAGGTAGAATCCCATCAGCAGCAGCATGCATTCGAGCTCGCGCCCGGTCTGGTTCATGGTGATGCCGCCGAGAGTGGCGCGCACGTCCATGTAGCCGACGGCGATCGCCAGCGACGAGTTCTTGGTCAGGTTCAGGTACTGCGAGATCAGCGGCGGGATGATGACCCGGAGGGCCTGCGGCAGCACCACCAGGTTCATGACCCGGTTCGGCCGCAGTCCCAGGGCGCCGGCGGCCTCGCTCTGGCCGCGCGACACGGCGAGGATGCCGGAGCGCACCGCCTCGGCGATGTAGGTCGCGGTGTAGACCGACAGCGCCAGCCAGAGCGCGATGAACGACTTGTCGATGAAGCCGCCGCCCTGGAAGTTGAAGCGCTGCAGCACCGGGAAGTCCACCCCGATCGGGTGACCGACGATCAGGTCGACGAGCAGCGTCGGCAGGAAGAAGATCGCGAGCTTGATCCAGAAGGTGGGCAGGATCTCGCCGGTCGCCTCCTGCCGCGCCCTGGCCCAGCGGCCGAAGAGCATGATCGCGATCAGCGACACGATGAAGGTGCCGGCGACCAACTGCCAGCCGGGCAGGAATACCGGCCAGGGGACGTAGAGGCCGCGGTTGGTGACGGCGATCGAACCGAAGAGCATGTGCGCCGTGGCGTTGTCGCCGCGGAAGGCCGTGGGCGCCGGCGCGATGTCGGTCAGCACCGCATAGAAGGCGAAGATCCAGAGCAGCACAGGGATGTTGCGGAAGATGTCGACGTAGGCGCCGGCCAGCCGCCCCACCAGCCAGTTCGGCGAAAGCCGCAGCACTCCGACGATCACGCCGATGATCGTGGCCAGGATGCAGCCGAGGAAGGCGACCAGCAGGGTGTTCAGGATCCCCACCAGCGCCGCCCGGGCGTGGGTGTCGTCGTTGGTGTAGGGGATCAGGTGCTGGTTGATGTCGTAGCCGGCGCGCGAGCCGAGGAAGCTGAAGCTGAAGGTCTTGCCGAGGGCGGACAGGTTCTGGACCGTGTTGTTGACCAGCCAGGCCGCGAGCAGCATGAACGCGATCAGCGCGACCGCCTGGATGGTCAGCGACCGGTAGCGCGTGTCGTAAAGCAGCATGCTCAGCCGGAACCGTTCGGTCGGCATTTCCACGCTGGTCATGGTCGCTCACCCCCGTTTGGCGGGTGCCCGGCTCCGCGGGTGCGGGCCGGGCACCAAGTCGATCGTCGGCTAGTCGGCCCTGCGATCCATCAGCGGAACGGCGGCGAATACTGCAGCCCGCCGTTCGTCCAGAGCGCGTTCAGGCCACGGGCGATATCGCTCGGCGTGCCCTCGCCGAGATACGTCGCGAAGATCTCGCCGTAGTTGCCGTTGGCCGCGATCGCCCGCGCCGCCCAGTCGTTGTCCAGGCCGAACTTCTGGCCGAGATCGCCCTCGGCGCCGACCAGACGCCGGATCTCCGGGTTGTCGGACTTCTTCATCTCCTCGACGTTGTCCTTGGTGACCCCGTACTCCTCGGCAGCGATCAGCGCGTTCAGCGTCCAGCGCGCGATGTCGGCCCACTGGTCGTCGCCCTGGCGCACCAGCGGCCCCAGCGGCTCCTTCGAGATGATCTCGGGCAGGATCACGTACTCGTCCGGATGCTCGAAGGTCGAGCGGGTGGAGGCCAGCGCCGAGGCGTCGTCTGTGAACACGTCGCAGGCGCCGGCCAGGAACTGCTGCGCGGCTTCCGCCGGGGTCTTCAGCGGCACCGGCTGGTAGCTGATCTTGTTGGTCGTGAAGAATTCCGCGAGGTTGAGTTCGGTGGTGGTGCCGGTCTGGATGCAGACGGTGGCACCGTCGAGCTCCTTGGCCGAGGTCACGCCCAGATCCTTCTTCACCAGGAAGCCCTGGCCATCATAGTAGTTGACGCCGACGAAGGTGAAGCCGAGGTCGACGTCGCGGGTGAAGGTCCAGGTGGTATTGCGCGACAGGATATCGACCTCGCCCGAGCCCAGGGCCGTGAACCGGGTCTCGGCCGTCAGCGGCGTGAACTCGACTTTGCTCTGGTCGCCCAGCACCGCCGCGGCGAGCGCCCGGCAGACGGCGACGTCGAAGCCCGACCACTTGCCCGAAGCGTCGGGCGCCGCGAAGCCGGCGAGTCCTTCGTTGACGCCGCATTTCAGCGTGCCGCGCGCCTTGACGTCGTCGAGGGTCGAGGCAGAGGCGACGCCGGCCGCCAGAACGAGGGCCGCCGCCGTTCCGAAAAAGAGAGATGCTTTCATTTGCTCCACTTCCTGTCGGGCCGCCTCGGTTCGAGGCAGCATTCGGGGCCACTGGCCCGCATTTTTATTCTGAGGGCGTTGTCATCTGCCCCTGCGCCACTTTTGTGGGCTGAGACGGAAAGGTCAAGCCGCGGCGGGTGCGGTAGCTACCACGGAGGCCCGCCATTGCCGGATTTCTCACCAACTGACCGGCTTGGCGGCCCCTCGTTCAGCAGGGCCAAGAGATCCCGCGCCTGCAGGAACGCCGTCCGCCGGATCGCGACGGCCGCCTCGGCGTCGGAGTCGAGGCCCCACTGCTCAGCCTGCCAGGTTTCGTCGAGCCGTGACAGCTCCCATGCCGCGGCGGCGTCCAGCGCGCCGCGCGCCACGGCGAGACCGAGCACCAGCGAGCCCGAAAGCGTCACCAGTTCGTGCAGCGCGGCCAGCCCGAACGCGTCCTCGGCCGCCACTGCGGCATGCAGCGCGGCGAGGCTCTCGGGCGGCTGGGCCCGGTGCATCACGCCGGTGACCGGCAGCAGCGGCGCCGACAGCGTGCGGGCCGCCCATTCCAGCCAGGGGTCCCAGCCGGCAGCCTGGCGCGCTACCAGCGTCGCCGGCCCTTCGGCCCGGTAGCAGAGCAGGTCGGTCCCGCCGTAGTCGGCGATCGCCTCGACCACGGCCGCCCGCTGCGGCGCCACCCGATCGATCGCGGAGTTGGCGGCGCGGGTGAAGGGCAGACGCTCGGGCAGGATCTCGGCCGTCAGCGCCTGCCATTCCGCCGCGACCGCCGCCGCCAGCGCCGCGGTCGGCAGCAGCAGCGGCGCGCCGGCGGGGGTGCGGAGCGGCCGGCCGTCGAGCGCAACCGCGAAGCCGTCGTCGCGGGGGCGCACTTCGGCCCGCTGCCAGAACCGCCGTTGCGGCGTCCAGCTCACGCGCCGGGGCCGGTGAGGCGGGCAACCGCCGCGTCCAGCGCCTCGAAGCTGTCGATGATCGCGTCCGCCCCGGCCGCCCGCAGCCGCGCGCGGGGATGATATCCCCAGGCGACGCCGATCGTGGCCATGCCGGCGGCGCGGCCCATCGCGATGTCGAATTCGGTATCGCCCACCATCACCGCGTGGCGGGGCTCGCAGCCGGTCTCGGCCAGCGCCGCCAGCAGCATCGAGGGATGCGGCTTGGAGGGGTGCCCGTCCGCGGTCTGCAGCGTCGCGAAGAAGCCCGCGAGGCCGTGGACCGCGAAGACGTGGTCGAGCCCCCGCCGGGCCTTGCCGGTGGCGACCCCCAGCCGGGTCTGCGGCGCGGCCGCAAGGCGCTGCAGCGCCGCCATGGCGCCGGGGAACAGCGGCGCGTCGGCCGCGTCGCCGCCGGTCTGCCGCTGCGTGAGGAAACTGTCGCGGTAGTGGCTGGCGAGCCTGAGGGTTTCGGGCTCGGGCAGGTGGGAGGCGAGCGCCGCCATCGCCTCGGGCAGCGACAGCCCGACCACCGACAGCACCGCCTCGCGCTCCGGCAGCGGGTGACCGGCGGCGGTGAAGGCGAACTCCATGGCCGCGAGGATCAGGTGCTGGCTGTCGATCAGGGTTCCGTCGACGTCGAACACCACCAGCCGGGCGCCGCTCACGCTGCCTCCGTGGCGTGCAGGGCCTGCAGCGCCGAAGCGAGGTCGTCGCAGAGCCGCGCGAACGGCCGCGAGACGGTTTCGCCGGGACGGCCGATCAGCACGTAGTCCCAGCCCGGCCGGCCGGCGGACGGAACGACGGCGCGCGCCGCCGCCCGCAACCGTCGCTTGGCGCGGTTGCGGGCGACGGCGTTGCCGAGCCTTTTGGAGCAGGTGTAGCCCACACGGACCGCCGCGGCGACCTCGCCGGGATCGCGACGCCGGGCCTGCAGCGTCAGTCCGGGCCGCGACTGCCGGCGCGCCCGCGCCGCGGCGAGGAAATCGGCGCGGCGGGTCAGGGTCGTCAGCGGAGCCGCCGGCGCGGCCACCGGCCGGGCGGCGTCAGGCCGACAGGCGCTTGCGGCCGAGCGCCCGGCGGCGGTTGAGGATGATCCGACCGTTCTTGGTCGCCATGCGGGCGCGGAAGCCGTGCCGGCGCTTGCGCACGAGGTTGCTCGGCTGGAACGTGCGTTTCATCTCAGATCTCCTGGTCGTGCCGGACCCTGCGCCCGGGGAGAGCGCCACGGACCCCTGCCCGGATTCGACGCCCCCGAATTCGAAGGCCCGTCTTTAGGCAGGCGCAGGCGGGAAGTCAATTCGCCGCGTTCCCTCGCGCGGCCAGCTCCCTTCGGTGGCGGCGATTTGCTGCGCCGCGGCGACGCCTTGTGAGGGGCGGAGGCAGCGCCTAGACTCCTTGACGTTTTCGTGATGTGGGCGGCGCATGTTCAATACCCTTTCCCGCCGCTTCCTGGGGCTGACGCTCCTGGTGGTGCTGGTCGCCGAGGTGCTGATCTTCGTGCCGTCGATGTCGCGGTTTCGCGTGGATTACCTGCAGGGCCGGCTGGAGTTGGGACAGCTGGCGGCGCTGGCGCTGCTGGCGACGCCGCCGGGCGAAACGGTAGCGCCGGACCTCAACAGCGAACTGCTGACCGCCGCCGACGTCCTCAACGTGGTGCTCCGGCGGGAGGACGTGCGCGAACTGGTGCTGTCGGGCCCGATCCCGGCGCCGGTGGATGAGACCTATGATCTGACCACCGCCGACCGGATGACGCTGATGCGGGACGCGATGCGAGTGTTTTGGACCCACCACGATCGGATCATCCGGGTGATCGGCCACACCAACCAGGGCGCCAGGGGCGACGTCGAGGTGACGATGCGCGAGGCGCCGCTGCGGGTGGCGATGGTCGAGCAGGGGCGGCGGATCCTTTATATTTCGCTGGCGATTTCGCTGGCGACGGCGGCGCTCTTGTTCCTGGCGGTGCAGCGGCTGATCGTGCGGCCGATCGGGCGGGTGGTGGAGCACATGTCGGCCTACCGCGACGATCCCGAGGACGCCAGCCGGATCATCGCGCCGCAGCCCGGCCCGCGGGAGCTGCGCGAGGCGGAGACGGCGCTGCACGACCTGGAGGTGCAGCTGACCGCGGCGCTCCGACAGAAGGACCGGCTGGCCGGGCTCGGCGGGGCGGTGGCCAAGATCAGCCACGACCTGCGGAACATGCTGACCACGGCGCAGCTCCTGGCCGACCGGATTGAGGCGAGCTCGGACCCGGGCGTGAAGCGGACGGCGCCAAAGCTGGTGAGCTCGCTGGCGCGGGCGATCAACCTCTGCGAACGGACGCTCACCTTCGGCAAGGCCGAGGAGCTGCCGCCGCAGCCGGCGGTCTTCGCGCTGGCGCCGCTGGTCGCCGAGGTGCTGGAGAACGAGCGGCAGACCGCGGCGGCGGCCTGCGTCGAGTTCGTGGCGACGGTTCCGGAGGGCCTGAGGGTGCGGGCGGACGCGGACCAGCTGTTCCGGGTGCTGTCGAACCTCGTGCGCAACGCCGCGCAGGCGATCGAGGCCTCGGGCGGCACGGGCACGGTGACGGTGACCGCTGCGGAGGAGGCCGGGCGCAGCGAGATCCGCGTGGTCGACACCGGTCCGGGCCTGCCGCAGAAGGCGCGGGAGAACATGTTCCAGCCGTTCCGCGGCAGTGCGCGGCAGGGCGGATCCGGGCTGGGGCTGGTTATCGCGGCGGAGCTGATCAAGGGGCACGGCGGCACCCTGGCGCTGGAGGAGACCGGGTCGCGCGGCTCCACCTTCCGCGTCTCGCTGCCGTCGCCGGGGAAGACCTGAGCGGCATTCATACGCCCTCCGGCAGACCGACTCGGCCCGAAGCGGATTCGGCGTGCGTCGACGGCCACATGGAGGGATTCACTCATACACAAGGCATGCACAACGCATGCACAACACGTAAGCTAAAAAATGAGTTAGGAATTGCGAGGTGAACCGAGCTGTTCGAGCCGAAAACGTACTGTCGCCGGCTGATTGCTTCGGGCAATTGGCGCGGGTGAGGCGGCTTCCGCTCGATCGGTTCGCAATGACACGGTCCGGTTTCGCCGTCCCGCCGGATTTGGCCGTCGCCAAATCCGGCCGCGGACGCCCCTGCCGGGGGCGGCCGCGATACCGCGGCCACCCGGGGCGCCCGCGCCCGGATGGCACTGTCCGGGACGCGGCACGCCCGTCGCCCTCCGCGCTGGCGCTCCGGGCGAGCGGACCGCGCTGGGCGCCACCGGCGCCCCGCTGTTGCGGTCCGCGGCGTCTCGTCCTGCGCGGCCCCGCAGTGGTCGGCCGGGGACAGTATCATATTGCGTTCTGCCGTTCCCGATAGCCTGGGCCGGCGGATGCTGGTAGCCTTCGACGGCGGCGGGAGCGGGCCGGATTTACCGCACCGCGGCGATGACGCGCCGGGGGACGTTGCGGCCTGTTCTCCGCTCGGGGCGGCGACCGCAATTCGGAGCGCGCCCGCAATGCTAACGACCATCCACACGCTGCTCTGCTTCATCGCCATCGGGCTCGGGATCTTCGCGATCAGGGGGCTGTTCCATCCCGCCGCCCCGCAGCCCTGGGCCGGGCCCTTCATCATCGCCGCGATCCTGGCCACCGGCACCGGGTTCCTGTTCCCGTTCGGGGGCGTCACCCCCGCCTTCGGTACCGGCATCGTCGCGATCGCGATCCTTATCCTGGTGCTGCTCGGGCGCTACGCCTTCGGGCTCGCCGGGCGCTGGCGGGCGATCTATGCCGGCGGCATGGTGATCAGCCTCTACCTCCTGGTCTTCGTGCTGATCGCCCAGGCCTTCCAGAAAGTGCCCGCGCTCAATGTCCTGGCCCCCACCGGGAGCGAGCCGCCCTTCGCCATCGCCCAGCTGATCTGCCTGGCGGTCTTCGTCTGGATCGGCTGGCGCGCCGTGCGCGGCGCGCGGATGACGATGGCGATCTGAAGCCGGCGCCGGCCGGCGCTCACGCCGCGGCGCGCAGCGCCGGCTCCGGCAGGCTGCCCAGGCCGGCGAGCGTGGTGCGCACCGCGGTGTCGAGCGGGGTGTGCGGCTCCGGCCCGATCGCCGCGACCAGGCGGTCGTTCGGCATCCGCAGCGGCTGCTGCCAGAGGTAGCGCATCTCCATCAGCTCGCGGAACAGCGGCACCACCGGCGCGCCCAGCCGGACCAGCGGCCAGGGGAAGCGGCGGACCGGCAGCGGCTGGTCCACGACGCGCCGGATCGCCGCGATCATCTCCGTCCCGTCCGCATCCCAGTGCCCGCCGAAGTGGTAGGTCGCGAAGGCCGCGTCGCCGTCGCGCTCCACCAGCCGCGCCATGGTCTCGGCCAGGTCCGGAAGGTAGGCCCACTGGTGGCCGACGCCCGGCGCGCCCGGGTAGCTGACCGCCTTCGGCGCCTGGCCGGGCTTGACCAGCTGGGCGAACCAGTTGTTGCCTGACCGCGGGCCGAAGAAGTCGCCGGCCCGCACGACGGTGACCCGGGTCCCGGCCTCGGCCGCCGCGCGCAGCTGCCGCTCCATCTCGGCCCGGATCGCCCCCTTTCGCGTGCGCGGGTTCTGCGGCGCGTCCTCCTTGAGCAGCGGCCAGGCGTCGGGGCCGTAGTTGTAGATCGTGCCCGGCAGCAGGATCCGGGCGCCCTGCGCCCGCGCCGCGGCGATCGTGCTCGCCAGCATCGGCAGCACCAGCGTCTCCCAGTTGCGGTAGCCCGGCGGGTTCACCGCGTGCACGATCAGCTCCACGCCTTCGGCCGCCGCCGCCACCGAGGCCGCATCCATCGCGTCGCCGCCGACCCAGTCCAGGCCGTCGCGCCCCGCGACCGCGTCCGGGTTGCGGTTCAGCGCCCGCACCTGCCAGCCCCGCGCCTTCAGGGTCCGGGCGACCTCACCGCCGATCCCGCCGGTCGCGCCCAGTACCAGAGCCGTTCTCGAGGTTATCCATGTCCATCTCCTCCATCGCTTGTCCTGAACCCTGGATAAGGCATCCACGCTCAATACGGAATTGCGCAAATCCGTGGCGCTGATATACGGAAATGTATGAACGAGCTGGAGCCGTCCTGGGATCTCTACCGCAGCTTCCGCGCCGTCGCGCGGGAGGGCTCGCTGTCCGGCGCCGCCCGCGCCCTCGGTCTCACCCAGCCGACGCTGGCGCGGCATGTCGACGGGCTCGAGGCGCTGCTCGGCCGCAAGCTCTTCGTGCGCTCGCAGCGCGGGCTGGATCCGACCGAGGTGGCGCGGCAGATGCTGCCCTACGCCGACGCGCTGGCTGCCACCGCCGCGGCGCTGCGCCGGGCGGTGGCGGCCGAGGACGGCACGCTCAGCGGCAGCGTCCGCATCACCGCCAGCGAGATGTTCGGCGTCGAGCGCCTGCCGTCGATCCTCGCCGCGATCCGCCGCCGCCACCCGGCGCTGGCCCTGGAGCTGGCGGTCTCCAACGAGGTCGAGGACCTGCTGCGCCGCGACGCCGACATCGCGGTGCGCATGGTGGCGCCGACCCAGGCGGCGCTGGTGGCGCGCCGGGTCGGCAGCGTCGAGCTCGGCCTCTTCGCCCGCGCCGACTACCTGGCGCGCTGCGGCACGCCCGCCGACGTCGCCGAGATCGCCGGCTTCGACGCCATCGGCTTCGACCGCGAGACCCCGGCGCTGCGCGCCTTCGCCGCCGCCTACCCCTGGCTCGACCGCAGCGCCTTCGCGCTGCGCGCCGGCAGCGACGCCGCGCAGCTCGCCGCGATCCGGGCCGGCTTCGGCATCGGCGCCTGCCAGGTCGGCATCGCCGACCGCGACCCCGAGCTGGTCCGGGTGCTGCCGCAGGCTTTCGCACCGGAATTGCAGGTCTGGGTGGTGATGCACGAGGACCTGCGCTCCAGCCCGCGCTGCCGCGCGGTCTTCGACCTGCTGGTCGAGCACCTGGTCGATCAGCTCGCCTGAGCGGCCTGCCCGATCCGCGGGCAGTGCCGCGCTCGCGACGCGAAGGATTGACAAACCGCCGGAACGGCCGTCCATTTTCGAGGCAGATGCACGTCGTCCGGCCGGGAAGGGGCCCGCCGGATGGACCTTGCCAGAGACAAAGGGATGCGATGACGATGATCCTCAAGACGGTCATGGGCGCCGCCGTTGCGCTGGCGCTGGCGGGCGCCGGCCACGCCGAGGACGCGCTGGCGCGGGTCAAGGCGGCCGGGGTGATGAAGGTCGGCACCGAGACCGCCTTCGCGCCGTTCGACTTCATCGACGCCGGCGAACATGTCGGGCTGAACGTCGATCTCTTCGCCGAGCTCGGCAAGGACTTAGGCGTCAAGATCGAGTGGGTGACGCTGCCCTGGGACGGCGTGCTGCCGGGCCTGGAGTCGGGCAAGTTCGACATGGTGGCGGGCCCCGCGACCATCACCAAGGAGCGGATGGAGCGCTACCGCTTCTCGGTGCCGATCGCCGAGGCCACGGTCGCGCTCCTGAAGAAGGCGGGCGACGACAGCGTGATGAAGCCCGCCGACATCGCCGGCAAGGCGGTGGGCAGCGGCAAGGCGACGGCGCAGCTGGCGCAGCTCGAGGAATTCGCCAAGACCCTGCCGAGCCCGATCGAGGCCAAGGAATACGTCAGCTTCAACGAGGCCTATGCCGACCTCGCGGCCGGCCGCATCGTCGCGGTGGCGAACTCGTTCCCGAACATCGCCTACGTGGCGCAGCAGCGGCCCGACACCTTCGCGGTGGTCGAGCCGCCGTTCGGGGTCAAGACCTACTTCGGCTTCCCCGGCCGCAAGGACGCCGACTACGCCAGCCTGATGGACGCGATCGACGCGGACATCCTGGCGATGAAGAAAGACGGCCGGCTGGCCGCGATGCAGCAGAAGTGGTTCGGCGTCACCTTCGACACCCCCGACCAGCTGAGCGAAGCGGCGTTCTGACGCCGCGGGCATGTCCTGGAAGCTGTTCTGGCTCCTGGTCGAGGCGGCGCGGCTGACGGTCCTGCTCAGCGTGGTCTCGATCGGGATCATCGGCTTCCTGCTGGCGATCCTGGTCTGCGCCGGGATGCTGTCCTCGAACCGGCTCGCCCGCGGGGCGGGCCGGCTCTTCGTTTCCTTCTTCCGGGGCACGCCGCTGCTGGTGCAGCTCCTGCTGATCTACTACCTGCTGCCGCGGATCGGCCTAGACGTGCCGAGCGAGGTGGCGGCGATCGCCGGCATGTCGCTCTGCACCGCCGCCTACCAGGCCGAGATCATGCGCGGCGGCTTCGCCGGCGTCCCTACCGGCCTGGTCGAGGCCGCCGACATGACCGGCATGTCGCGCTTCGACACCTTCCGCCGGATCCGGCTGCCGATCGCCTTCAAGCTGACGCTGCCCGGGCTGATCAACGAGTGGATCATGATGCTGAAATCCTCGTCGCTGGTCTCGGTGGTGGGGGTGATCGAGCTGACCCGGATGGCGCAGGATCTCGGCCGCCTCGACCTACCGGCCGCTGCAGCTCTACGCCGCGGCCGGCTTCATCTATCTCTGCATCAACGTCGTGGTGGCGCTGCTCGGGCGCGGGCTCGAGGCGCGGCTGAGCTGGGGGCGGACGTGAGCTTCGACTTCGGCCTGGTCGCGGGCTTTCTGCCCGACATCCTGCGCGGGGTCGGCGTGACCCTGCTGATCTGGGTCGCCTGCGCCGGGCTGGGGCTGGTCCTGGGCTTCCTCGTCGCCGTCGCCCGGCGCTACGGGCCGCGGCCGGTCGATGCGATCCTGTTCGTGCCGGTGGAGATCATCCGCGGCACGCCGTTCCTGGTGCAGGTGTTCCTGCTCTACTACGGCGGGCCGTTCATCGGCCTCTCGCTCGACAACGTTCCCGCCGGCATCCTGGCGCTCTCGATCTATGCCGCGGCGTACTATTCGGAGCTCTGGCGCGCCGGCTTCGACGCGATCCCCAAGGGCCACCTGGAAGCGGCGGATTGCGTCGGCCTCACCCCGGCCCAGACCATGGGGCGGATCATCCTGCCGGAGATGACGATGCTGGTGCTGCCGGCGATGGTGAACATGTCGATCCTGATGCTGAAGGAGACCGCGATCCTGTCGATCATCTCGGTGCCGGAGCTGACGCTGACGGTGAGCGCGCTCGGCACCCAGTACTACGCCTTCGTCGAGGGTTTCACGGTGCTGGCGCTGATCTACTGGGGGCTGGTCGAGCTCTGCGGCACCGCGGGGCGCTATGCCGAGGCGCGGCTGGCCAAGTACCGCTTCGCATGACCCCCGCGGTGCGCACCATCGAGCTGGTCAAGAGCTTCGGGTCCACCCCGGTGCTCGACCGCATCTCGCTGGCGGTGCCGCGCGGCGAGGTCACCTGTATCATCGGGCCCTCGGGCTCGGGCAAGAGCACGCTGCTGCGCTGCATCGCCTTTCTCGAGGAAGCGACCGACGGCCTGATCGAGATCGACGGCGAGCCGCTGGGCTTCGCCCGCGGTCCCGCCGGCGGCCGGGTGCGGCTGCCGGCGTCGGCGATCCGCAGCGTGCGCAGCCATGTCGGCATGGTGTTCCAGCAGTTCAACCTGTGGCCGCACATGACCGCGCTCGGCAACGTCGCCGAGGCGCTGATGCGGGTGCAGCGCAAGAGCCGCCGCGAGGCCGAGGCCCGCGCGCTGGCCGAGCTCGAGCGGGTGGGCCTCGCCCACCGCGCCGGACACTACCCGAGCCAGCTTTCCGGCGGCCAGCAGCAGCGGGTGGCGATCGCCCGCGCCCTGGCGCTGGAGCCGCAGATTCTGCTCTTCGACGAACCCACAGCCTCGCTCGATCCCGAGCTGACCGGGGAGGTGCTGAACGTGATGCGCGAGCTCGCCGGCACCGGCATCACCATGCTGGTGGTCACCCACGAGATCGGCTTCGCCGCCTCGGTCGCCTCGCGCATCGTGTTCCTCGACCACGGCAAGGTGCTGGTCGACGGCGCCCCGGCGCAGGTTTTCGGCAAGCCGCGCCACCCGCGGATCGAGCAGTTCCTCGAAACCTACCTCGACCGCGGCGCGGCGACGCTGCTCTGAGCTTCGCAGCCGCGCAGGATGAGGCGCCGCGCCCGGAGCGCCAGCGCGGAGGGCGAGGGGCGTGACGCCTCCCGGACAGTGCCAATCCGGGCGCGGCTGCCCTGGCGGTCGCGCTTGCGACTGCCCCTGGGAGGGAAGTCGCGGCCGGATTTGCCGACGGCCAAATCCGGCGGGACGGCGGAACCGGATCGCGTCATTACGAACGATCGGGCGGAGGCCGCCTCACCCGAAGCGATCAACCGGAGGCCCTATCAGGCGACCAGCGACTTTTGCCCCATCTCCAGGAACTTCTTGCGCCGGGCCTTGCGCAGGTCGGCCGGCTTCTTGCCGTCGAGCTCGGTCAGGAGCTCCGTCAGCGCGCTGCCGACGCGGGCGATCGCCTCGGGCTTGTCGCGCTGCGCCCCACCCTTGGGCTCGGGCACCACCCGGTCGATCACCCCGAGCGCCAGCAGATCCTGGGCGGTCAGGCGCAGCGCCTCGGCGGCCTCGCGCATCTTCTCGGCGTCCTTCCACAGGATCGAGGCGCAGCCCTCGGGCGAGATCACCGAGTAGATCGAGTGCTCGAGCATGGCGATGCGGTCGGCGGTGGCGAAGGCCACGGCGCCGCCCGAGCCGCCCTCGCCGATGACAATCGAGACCAGCGGGACTCCGATCTGCAGGCATTTCTCGGTGGAGCGCGCGATCGCCTCGGCCTGGCCGCGCTCCTCGGCGCCCTTGCCGGGATAAGCGCCGGGCGTGTCGACCAGGGTGATCACCGGCAGGCCGAAGCGGTCGCCGAGATCGATCAGCCGGATCGCCTTGCGGTAGCCCTCCGGGCGGGCCATGCCGAAGTTGCGGGCGATGCGCGAGCGGGTGTCGTTGCCCTTCTCGTGGCCGATCACCACGACGGGTCGGTCGTTGAAGCGGGCGAGGCCGCCCATCACCGCGTGGTCGTCGGAGAAATTGCGGTCGCCGGCCAGCGGCGTCCATTCGCGGAACAGCGCCTCGACGTAGTCCCGGCAGTGCGGGCGCTCGGGGTGGCGCGCCACCAGCGTCTTCCGCCAGGGGTCGAGGTTCTTGTAGAGTTCGTCGAGCAGCGTCGCGGCCTTGCGGTCCAGCGCTGCGGCCTCGTCGGCGACGTTCGCCTCGGTGTTCTTGCGCGCGAGCGTGCGCAGTTCCTCGGCCTTGCCCTCGATCTCGGCCAGGCCCTTTTCGAAGTCGAGATAGTTCTGCATGCACCGCTCCGTGGGCTGGCACGTATATTGACCGCGGCCCCCGGGATTGCAACACGGGGGGGGTGGCGCGGGCGCTGCCCCGGCTTGCCTCAGCCGGCGATGAGTTCGGCCATCTCCACGATCACCCGGGCCTGGCGCACCGAGGCGAGGTCGATCAGCCGTCCCTTGTAGGTGGCTGCGCCCTGTCCCCTGGCCTCGGCCTCCTGCATCGCGGCGACGATCGCCCGTGCCTCTGCCACCTGCGCCTCGGCGGGCGTGAAGACCTGGTTGGCCAGCGCGACCTGGGCGGGATGGATCGCCCATTTGCCGACCATGCCGAGGGTGGCGCTGCGCCGGGCCTGGGCGATGAAGCCGTCGCTGTCGGAGAAGTCTCCGAAGGGGCCGTCCACCGGCAGCACGCCGTTGGCGCGGCAGGCGGCGACGATCGCCGCGGTGACGCCGTGCCAGGGGTCGCCCCAGACCGGCGCGCGCGCGCCCTCGGTGTCGCGCGGGGCCAGCATGTAGTAGCCGTCCTGGGTGCCGCCGATGCCGGTGGTCTGCATCCCCATCGAGGCGGCGAAGTCGGCGGCGCCGAGGCTCATCGCCTGCAGGCGCGGCGAGGCGGCGGCAATCTCGTTGACGTTGGCGAAGCCCGCCGCGGTCTCGATGATCACCTCGAGGCCGAGACGCTTCTTGCGTCCGCGGGCCGCCTCGATGGCGCTGACCAGGGCGTCGACCGCGTAGAGGTCGCGGGCGTTGCCGGCCTTGGGGATCATGAAGAGGTCGAGGCGCTCGCCGGCCGCCTCGAGGATCTCGACCACGTCGCGGTACCAGAACGGCGTATCGAGGCCGTTGATCCGCACCGACAGGGTCTTGCGGCCCCAGTCGACCGCGTCGATCGCCCGGATGACGTTGGCCCGCGCCGCCGGCTTGTCGGCGGGCGGCACGCTGTCCTCGAGGTCGAGGTTGATCACGTCGGCGGCGGAGGCGGCCGCCTTGGGGAAGAGCTCGGGGCGCGAGCCCGGCGCGAAGAGCTGGCAGCGATTGGGGCGGGCCGGCGGACTCGGCGGGATGGTGAAGCTCATGAGGGTCCCTCCAGCGGGCATGCGATCAAATGGTGCGCTCCAGCTAAGACGCCGCGCGTCGGGCCGTCAACGCGAGCGTCCGCGCCCTGTTGAAGGTGGCCCCCTGCGTGCTAGGCTGCCGGGGACGGTCCGGAGGCGCGAGCGACAGTGTCACGATATTCGCCGGTATTGGATGCGACCGAGTTTCCGTACAGCGCCGTCGTCGACGTCGAGGTTCGCTATGACAACGGGACGAGTATCCGCGGCACCGGCTCGGTCGTCGGCAACAACGATGTGCTGACCTCGGCCCATATGGTCGAGCCGCAGCCGGGCAAGAAGATCGTCTCGATCGAGATTCAGCCCGGATTCAACCTCGGCCCGAGCACGCCTGAGCCGTTCTACGGTTCGCGCACCCGCTACCACGCGGTCGATGCCGATCACGACGGCAACATCAGCGACGACGAGGTGACGCATGACTATGCGCTCATCACCGTCGATGATCCCGATCCGATCGGCAGGGTCGTGGGATATTTCAGCATCCAGGCCGATGCCGCGGAGCCGGGAACCTCGATCTATCTCGACAGCGCCGGCTACCCGCGCGGGCCGCAGTTGCCCGGCTTCGATTTGCAGATGATCCATGCCTTCGGCTGGGAATACTACGACGGCCAGACCATTCGCCACGACTACGTCGCCGATACCGGCCAGGACTGGACGGCGGCAGCGGCTCGCCGTTCTGGATCGAGGAGAACGGCAGCGACTATGTGGTCGGCGTCCTCTCCACTACCGAATTCGGCGACCTACATCACCGCGGACGTCTTCCGCGAGCTGCGGGCCTGGATGGCGGAGAACAACAAGCAGCACCTGGTCGGCGGCGCCGGCCCCGACACGCTGGTCGGGCGACTGAACGACGACCGGCTCTACGGGGGCGCCGGCGCCGACCTGCTGATCGGCAAGGCCGGGAACGACCTGCTGGTCGGCAACACCGGCGCCGATCGCCTCCACGGCGGCGGCGGCGCCGATCGTCTCTTCGGCGGGTGGGGTTACGACTGGTTGAGCGGCGACGGCGGCGCCGACCACCTGCACGGCAATGGCGGCAACGACGTGCTCCGCGGGGGCAGCGGCAGGGATTATCCTCGATCCGGGACCGGGGCGGGACGTCCTCTACGGCGGACCCGGCGCCGACGTCTTCCACTTCGAGCCGGGCGATTCGTCGGGCAACCGGGTCAAGGACTTCGAGGCCGGCGTCGACGTCATCCAGATCGACGCCGGGCTCTCCGGGAAGCAGGATTCTGGCGATCCACCGCAGCGGCCACGACAGCGTGCTGAGCTTCGCCGACGTCTCGGTGGTGGTCGAGCACCTGCTGCCGCGGGAGCTCGGCGCCCACGACTTCGATTTCGTCTGACCGTTACAGGACCGTTTCGAAGGCCTCCTGCAACCGGGACACCGCCGCCTCGACCCGGGCGCGCGGCGTGGCGATGTTGAAGCGCAGGAAGCTCTCGCCGCCGGTGCCGAAGGCGGTGCCGTGGCTCGGGGCGATCCGGGCCTCGCGCTCGACGCGGGCGGTGAAGTCCTCGGCCGAGAGGCCGGTGCCGGCGAGGTCGACCCAGGCGAGGTAGGTGGCCTCCAGCGGCATCGAGCGGAAGCCCGGGATGGCGTTGACGCCGGCGTCGAACAGGCGGGCGTTGCCGGCCAGGTATTCGCAGAGCGCGTCGACCCAGGCGTCGCCGTGGGCATAGGCCGCGGTCTCCATCAGCACGCCGAAGCGGTTCGGGCCGGTGCCGGCGGCGAGGTGGGTGGCGGCGAAGCGCCGGCGCAGCGCCTCGTCGGGGATGATGACGTTGCCGGTCAGGGCGCCGGCGATGTTGAAGGTCTTGGTCGGGGCGGTCAGCATCACCAGCCGGTCGAGGATCTCGGGCGCCGCCAGCGGCATCGGCAGGTGGCGGTGGCCGGGCAGAACCAGGTCGTGGTGGATTTCGTCGGAGACGAGCAGCAGGTCGTGGGCGGCGCAGAACTCGGCGAGCGCGCGCAGCTCGTCCCGGCTCCAGACCCGGCCGCCGGGGTTGTGCGGCGAGCAGAGCACCACGATGCGCTCGCGGCCGGTGAGCGCGGCGGCCAGGCTGTCGAGGTCCATGACGTAGCGGCCGTCGCGCTGGATCAGCGGCGATTCGACGATCTCGCGGTGGTTGGCGCGGAGGATGCGGTAGAAGGCGTGGTAGACCGGCGAGAACAGGATCACGCCGTCGCCCGGTTCGCTGAACGCCTGCAGGCAGAGCGCGAGGCCGGCGACGACGCCGTGGGTGGTGGCGATGGCGGCGGGGTCGACCTGCCAGCCGTGGCGGCGGGCCATCCAGCCGGTGATCGCCGCCTTGTAGGCGCGGTCGTCGCCGAAGTAGCCGTAAACGCCGTGGTCGATCTCGGCCTGCAGCGCTTCGGTGACCGCGGCGGGCGGGCGGAAGTCCATGTCGGCGACCCACATCGCCAGGCCGTCGTCGGGCGACACGCCGTAGAGCGGCTGCATCATGTCCCACTTGCTGCAGTGGGTGCCGCGGCGGTCGATGATCTCGTCGAAATCGAACATGAAGCCCTCGCCCCGTGCGCCGGATCGTCGCGATCCGGGCGTCAGGCGAGGGCCTTACTGCGCCGGCAGCGGTTCTTCAACCCGCTCGCTGCCGCCGAGCGCCCAGCGGGTCATCGGCCAGGCGAGCAGCAGGAGCACGACGCCGAAGCCGGCGCTGGTCATGAAGATGCGGTTGAAGGCGGCGGGCAGGCCCGCCGCGGTCTCGGTGTCCATGCCCGCGGCGAGGAGGCCCGCCATCAGGTTGCCGAGCGAGGCGGCGACGAACCAGAAGCCCATCATCTGGCTGACGAAGCGCTCGGGCGCCAGCCGCGAGAAGGTGCTGAGGCCGACGGGGCTGAGCAGGAGCTCGGCGACGGTGTGGAGGAAGTAGGTGCCGACCAGGAACAGCAGCGACACCTTCACGCCGGTGGTGGCGATGTGCGCCGCCGGGACCAGCAGCAGGAAGCCGAGCCCCATCAGGATCAGCGCCAGGCCGAACTTGACGAAGACCGGGATCACCCAGCGCTTCTCGGCGTAGATCCAGAAGGCAGCAAAGGCCGGGGTCAGCACGATGATGAAGAACGGATTGAGGTTCTGGAACCAGGATGCCGGCACGGTGAAGGCGCCGAGCTGGCGCTGGGTCAGGTCGCTGGCGAAGATGTTGAGCGAGGATCCGGCCTGCTCGAAGCCCGACCAGAACAGCGCCGCGCCGATGAAGAGGATGGCGAGCACGATCATCCGGCGCTGCTCGGCGACGGTGAGATCGCCCGCGAGGTAGATGTTGAGGAAGAAGCCGACCGCGACGGTGATGATTACCATGCCCATCGCCTGGGCGAGACCCTGGGCGGTGGTCAGGTCGATCCGCCCGGTCAGGGCGGCGATCGCCAGCAGCAGCACGATGACGCCGACGATGATGCCGGTGAACATGTGGTCGCGCTTGCCGGTGGCGGCGTCGGGGTGGTGGTGGGCCACTGGCGGCAGGCCCTTGCCGGCGAGCGAGCTCCGGCTGGCGTAGACGAAGTTGACGAGCCCGGCGGCCATGGCGACGGCGGCGGCGCCGAAGCCCCAGTGCCAGCCCCAGACCTCGCCGAGGTAGCCGGCGATCAGGCCGCCGAGGATCGCGCCGACGTTGATGCCCATGTAGAAGAAGGAGAAGCCGGCGTCGCGGCCGCCGATGTCGTTCCTGTCGTAGAGGGTGCCGACCATGGTCGAGATGTTGGGCTTGAGAAGCCCGGTCCCGACGGCGATGCAGACCAGGCCGAAGTAGAAGATCGCGGCGGTGGAGCCCGAGATCGCCAGCAGGATGTGGCCGATCATGATCACGACGCCACCGACCAGGATCGCGCGCTTGCAGCCCCAGAGCCGGTCGGCGATCCAGCCGCCGGGCAGGGCCAGGATGTAGACGGAGGCGGTGTAGAGGCCGTAGATCGCGGCGGCCTGCGCGGTCTCGAGGCCGAGCCCGCCGGTCTCGAGCTTGTCGATGAGGAAGAGCACGAGGAGCGCGCGCATGCCGTAGTAGCTGAATCGCTCCCACATCTCGACCATGAACAGCGCCGCGAGACCCTTGGGATACTTATCGAGGAATGTCATGGACGGCCCCCCTGGCGCGTTATGCGAGCATAGCGCAAACCGGGTCTCGACTCCACGGAATTAGCGCGATGCGAGCGGCCGTGGGCCCGCGCCGCGCCCTGACTTGTCAAGATCGGGCGCATCGCCTATCTCGCGGCAATGGCGATCCGTCCGATCCTGATCCATCCTGACCCGCGCCTGCGCAAGGCCGCCGAGCCGGTGACGGCGATCGACGACGGCGTGCGTGCACTGGCCGCGGACATGCTGGCGACGATGTACGACGCGCCCGGCATCGGGCTGGCGGCGACGCAGCTCGGGGTGATGCGCCAGGTCTTCGTGATGGACTGCGCCGGCAAGGACGAGCCGCCGCAGCCGATGGTGCTGATCAATCCCGAGATCGTCTGGAGCTCGGAGGAGACCGAGACCAGCGAGGAGGGCTGCCTGTCGATCCCGGAGGTCTACGAGGACGTCACCCGGCCGGAGCGGGTGCGGGTGCGCTGGCTGGGGCTGGACGGCGCGACCCGCGAGCAGGAGTTCGGCGACCGCTGGGCGGTCTGCGCCCAGCACGAGATCGACCACCTGAAGGGGCGGCTGTTCATCGACTACCTGAGCGCGGTGAAGCGCACGATGATCACCTCGCGGATGAAGAAGCTGAAGAAGGAAAAGGCGCGGGCCTGACCCGCGCCGTCCCGGGGGCTCCCATGCGGCTGATCTTCATGGGCACGCCGGAGTTCGCGCTGCCGGCGCTCGAGGCGCTGGTCGCCGCGGGGCACGAGGTCGCCTGCGTCTACACCCGGCCGCCGCGGCCCGGCGGCCGGGGCCAGCGGCCGCGGCCGAGCCCGGTGCAGGCGCGGGCCGAGGCGCTGGGGCTGCCGGTGCGCAGCCCGGCCGAGCTTGCGCGATCCGGCCGAGCAGGCGGCCTTCGCCGCGATCGGCGCCGAGGTGGCGGTGGTGGTGGCCTACGGGCTGATCCTGCCGCCGGCGGTGCTGGCGGCGCCGGCGCGGGGGTGCCTCAACATCCACGCCTCGCTGCTGCCGCGCTGGCGCGGGGCGGCGCCGATCCAGCGCGCGCTGCTGGCCGGTGACGCCGAGACGGGCATTTCGATCATGGCGATGGCGGCGGGGCTCGACACCGGCCCGGTGCTGCTGCGCCAGGCGGTCCCGATCGGGCCGCGGGACACCGGCGGCACGCTGCACGACCGGCTGGCGGCGCTGGGCGGGCGGCTGATCGTCGAGGCGCTGGAGGGCCTGGACCGGCTGGTGGCCGAGCCGCAGCCCGAGGCCGGCGTCAGCTACGCCGCCAAGATCGACAAGGCCGAGGCGCGGGTGGACTGGACCCGCCCGGCCGACGAGGTCGACCGGCTGATCCGCGGGCTGGCGCCGTCCCCGGGCGCCTGGACCGAGATCGCCGGCGAGCGGGTGAAGCTGCTGCTGAGCGAGCTTGCCGAGGGTGGAGGCGCGTCCGGGACCGTGTTGGACGACACGCTGACGGTGGCGTGCGGGCACGGGGGGGTGCGGCTCCTTACCCTGCAGCGCGCTGGGCGGGCCGCGGTCGATGCAGCGGCTTTTCTCCGCGGTCTCCCGGTGCCCGCCGGTTCGCGGCTCGAGTAGAACGGCCGCTTGTCAGGCCGGCCCCGCCGGCTCCTTGGACCCTGGCGGACGGACCTGGGCGCCGGTTTCTGTTCAGACCTTCCAGAACACGAACGCGCTCCAGAGCAGCGCCAGCGCCAGCGGGCCCCAGAGCGGTGGCGGCAGGAAGGCGAGCCAGCCGAGGAAGATATAGGCCGAGCCGAGCAGCGAGATGAACAGGCGGTCGCCGCGGGTGGTGTCGAGCCCGAAGACGCCGTGGCGCGGGTTGCCGCCGGGATGCGCGCCATTCGAGCAGGCCCATCAGCGCGATGGCTGCCGAAGATGAACAGGAAGAAGGCCGCCGTCGGCCAGGTCCAGGCCATCCAGCCGAGCGAGAAGCCCTGCGTCCATCAGACCCGTCCCAGGGCGAAGCCCTTGGCGATGTAGTTGCGCACGAACCAGATCACCACCGCGCCGGGGATGAGGGTCAGCGCCCCGGCGGCGGCGAGCAGGCCGAGCTGGTAGCCGGAGGTGCTGGCGGTCTTGGTCATCAGCGCGGCGATCGGCTTGGCGTCGACCGAGGTCAGGGTCTTGGCGAGCAGCAGCTCGACCCAGGAGAACATGAAGCAGAAGAAGGCGGCGACGCCGATGCCGGCGGCGATCGTCGGCATGAAGATCCGGAAGAAGAAGCGCGGGAACGAATAGCCGTCGACGTAGGCGGTCTCGTCGAGCTCCTTCGGCACGCCCGACATGAAGCCCTCGAGGATCCAGACCGCGAGCGGGATGTTGAAGAGCGTGTGGGCGAGCGCCACGGCCCAGGGCGTGTCGAAGAGGCCGACCGCGGAATAGAGCTGGTAGAACGGCAGCGCGAAGACCGCCGGCGGCGCCATGCGGTTGGTCAGCAGCCAGAAGAACAGATGCTTGTCGCCGAGGAAGCGGTAGCGCGAGAAGGCGTAGGCCGCCGGCAGCGCCACCGACACCGACAGCACGGTGTTGATCACCACGTACTCGATCGAGGCGACGTAGCCCATGTACCAGGTCGGATCGGTGAAGATCGTGCGGTAGTTGGCCAGCGTGAAATGGTGCGGCCAGAGGGTGAAGCCGCCGATGATCTCGTTGGTGGTCTTGAACGACATGTTCAGGAGCCAGTAGATCGGCAGCAGCAGGAAGATGATGTAGATCGATCGGGATCAGGGCGCGCGCTGCGCATCGTCACCTCGCCTCGTTGCGCGTCATCAGCGTGTAGAAGAGCCAGCTCGCGAGCAGGATGATCAGGAAATAGATCAGCGACATCGCCGCCGCCGGGCCGAGGTCGAACTGGCCGAGGGCGGTCTTGACGAGGTCGATCGAGAGGAAGGTGGTCGAGCTGCCGGGTCCGCCGCCGGTGACGACGACGACCTCGGTGTAGATCATGAAGCTGTCCATGAAGCGCAGCAGAATCGCGATGGTCAGCACGTAGCGGCAGCTTCGGCAGCTGGATGTAGCGGAAGACCGCCCAGGGCCGGGCGCCGTCGATCTTGGCGGCCTGGTAGTAGGCGTCGGGGATCGAGACGAGGCCGGCGTAGCAGAGCAGCACCACCAGCGAGGTCCAGTGCCAGACGTCCATCAGCACGATGGTGAACCAGGCCGCGACCGGGTTGCGGGTGTAGTTGAACGGGATGCCGAGCGCGTTCATCGACTTGCCGAGGAGGCCGATCTCCGGCAGCGCCATGATGTTCCACATCGCGCCGACCACGTTCCACGGGATCAGGAGCGGCAGCGCCATCAGCACCAGGCAGACCGAGACCCATGGCCCCTTGCGCGGCATCGCGAGCGCGATGGCGAGGCCGAGCGGCACCTCGATCAGCAGCACCAGCGACGGTGAAGAGGATGCTGCGCACGCAGCGCGCCGTGAAAGCGGTCGGACCGCAGCACCTCCTCGAACCAGCCGCACGCCCGTCCAGAGGAAGATGTTGTCGCCGAAGGTCTCCTGCACCGAATAGTTGACCACCGTCATCAGCGGGATCAGCGCGTTGAAGGCGACGAACAGCACTACCGGCAGCACGAACCACCAGGCCTTCGGGTTCTCGGTCCTCATCGTGCCCGCCTCCGCCAGCCAGCCGTCTTCGTAGATCCGGGTCTGCTCCGGCGCGAAGGCGAGGTGCGCCGGGCCGAGCGCCACCGGCTCGCCCTCGGGCAGGAGCGCATTGATCCGGCTGCCCGCCGGCGCGGGCCTCGACCACCCGGTGGCGGCCGACGTCGGCGACCCGGGTGATCTCGGCGGGCAGGCCCGCGGCGGCCAGGGTGACGAATTCCGGGCGGACGCCGATCTCCGGCCGCCCGGCGCCGCTGGCGCGGTTCGCGGTCTCGATCCGCCGGCCGTCGAAGAAGGCGGCGCCGTCGCGGATCTCGCAGGGCAGGACGTTCATGCCGGGCGAGCCGATGAAATGGCCGACGAAGGTGTGCGCCGGGCGCTCGAAGAGGTCGACCGGCGAGCCGATCTGCACCACCTCGCCCTCGTTCATCACCACCACCTGGTCGGCGAAGGTCAGCGCCTCGGTCTGGTCGTGGGTGACGTAGATCATCGTGGCGCCGACCCGCTGGTGCAGCTCCTTGAGCTTGGAGCGCAGCTTCCACTTCAGGTGCGGGTCGATGACGGTCAGCGGCTCGTCGAACATGATGACGTTGACGTCCTCGCGCACCAGGCCGCGGCCCATGCGAGATCTTCTGCTTGCCGTCGGCGGTCAGGCCGGCGGCGCGGCGGCCGAGCATGTCGTCGAGCTCGAGCATCTCGGCGATCGCGCGGACCCGGGCGTCGACCGCCGGCGGCGGCGACGCCGCGGTTGCGCAGCGGGAAGGCGAGATTGTCGTAGACGGTCATCGTGTCGTAGATCACCGGGAACTGGAACACCTGGGCGATGTTGCGCTCGGTCGGCGCCAGCCGGGTCACGTCGCGGCCGTCGAACAGCACTCGCCCTCGCTCGGCACGATCAGCCCGGAGATGATGTTGAGCAGCGTCGACTTGCCGCAGCCGGAGGGGCCGAGCAGCGCGTAGGCGCCGCCGTCCTGCCAGTCGATGTCGATCTCCTTCAGCGCATAGTCGTCCGGGCGCTGCGGATGGGCCAGGTAGCTGTGGCGCAGCGCCTTGAAGCTCGATCCTGCGCCATCAGGCGACCCTCCGGCCGTCTCGCGGTCGAAATAGAGGCCGTGCGCCACGTCGAGGTAGAAGTCGTGGCTGGCGCCGACCCGGTAGGGATGGACGCCGTTCGACTGCGCCACCCAGGTGCGGTCGCCGACGGCGAAATGCGCGACGCTCTCGGAACCGGAGAGCTCGGTGATCTGCACCACGCCGTCGAGCGGCACCTGCTCGGGCGCGCTGCGCCGGGGCGCGACGAAGTGCGGCCGGAGCCCGAGGGTATAGGCGCCGTCGGGCATCGCGGCGGCGGCGCCCGCCGCCGGCCAGCGCACCGCGTCGAGGAGCACGATCTCGCCGCCGCGCTTCTCGACCGGCGCGGCGTTGATCGGCGGGTCGGAGAAGACCCGCGCGGTGGTGAGGTCGACCGGGCGCGCGGTAGCACTCCTGGGTCGGGCCGAACTGGGTGACGCGGCCGGCGCTGAGCGTCGCGGTGTGGCCGCCGAGCATCAGCGCCTCGGAGGGCTCGGAGGTGGCGTAGACCACGATGGCGCCGCGCCCGGCGAAGAGCTGCGGCAGCTGGTCGCGCAGCTCCTCGCGCAGCTTGTAGTCGAGATTGGCCAGCGGCTCGTCGAGCAGCACCAGCTCGGCTGTCCTTGACGATCGCCCGGGCCAGCGCGGTGCGCTGCTGCTGGCCGCCGGAGAGCTCCTGCGGCCGGCGGCCGAGCATCGGCGTCAGGTGCAGGAGCTCGGCGGTCTCGCCGACCCGCCGCTCGATCTCGGCCCGCGGCACGCCGGCGACCCGCAGCGGCGAGGCGATGTTCTCGAAGACGGTGAGGTTGGGGTAGTTGATGAAGAACTGGTGCACCAGGCTGACGTTGCGCTTGCGCGGGATCACCCCGGTCACGTCGCGGCCGTCGAAGAAGATGCGGCCGGTGGTCGGCGCC
This sequence comes from uncultured Alphaproteobacteria bacterium, assembly GCA_963847795.1. Lineage (GTDB taxonomy): Bacteria > Pseudomonadota > Alphaproteobacteria > Rhodobacterales > Rhodobacteraceae > Amaricoccus. Next base: position 93,697 of record CAWKBH010000006.1, on the reverse strand, counting down.
TCGAGCCCGGCCATCAGCTTGATCAGCGTGGTCTTGCCGGCGTTGGTTGCGCCCAGAAGCACGTTGAAGCCCTCGGCGGCCAGCGTCAGGCTGGTCTCGTGGAGGTGGGTCTCGGCGCCGACCCGCTTGGTTATGCCTCTCAGTTCCAGGGACATGGGCACTCGCGCATCCATCGCGGTCCGCCCGGACGCTACCGTAAGGCCGGGCCGGGGCGCGCGCAGGACGCGTGCGCCCGGCGGGTGTCGGCGCGGCTACTGGTTCTCGGTCCAGCGCTTGATCAGCTCGTCATAGGCGATGGTCTCGCCCTGCGGCTTCTCGTTGTCGAGCTTCTCCCACGGCGCGTGCTCGTCGCTCAGCCACTTCGACGGATCGCTCACCGGGTTCAGCCGCGGGCCGCAGCCGTGGTAGACGTTGTTGGATTCGTCCACCGCCTGCATGCGGGCCATCACGTCGTCCATCTGCTCGGCGAGCCGGTCGAGCGCCTGCTGCGGCGGTGAAGGCGCCGGAGTTGACGTCGCCGATGTTCTCCCAGAACAGCTGGGCGAGCTTGGGATAGTCGGGCACGTTGATGCCGGTCGGCGTCCAGGCCACCCGGTCGGGCGAGCGGTAGAACTCGATCAGGCCGCCGAGCTTGGGCGCGCGCTCGGTGAACGATGCTGTCACGCACGGTGCTGTCGCGGATGAAGGTCAGCCCGACCTGGCTCTTCTTCACGTCGACGGTCTTGGAGGTCACGAACTGGGCGTAGAGCCAGGCCGCCTTGCGCCGGTCGACCGGGGTCGAGTTGAACAGCGTCCAGGAGCCGACGTCCTGGTAGCCGCGCTGCGAGCCTTCCTTCCAGTACGGGCCGTGCGGCGAGGGCGCCATCCGCCAGAGCGGGTTGCCGTCGGCGTCGACGGTGTTGTTGCCCGTCGCTCTTCGGCGCCACCATGTTGGCGGTGAAGGCCGAGTACCAGAAGATCTGCTGGGCGACGTTGCCCTGCGCCAGCGACGGCAGCGACTGGTAGAAGTCGAGGTCGGCGGCGCCCGGAGGCGCGTACTTCCGGAGCCACTCGTCCCACTTGGTCACGGCGTAGACCGCGGCCGGGCTGTTGGTGCCGCCGCCGCGCGAGACCGCGGCGCCGACCGGGTTGCAGCTGTCCTTCTCCATGCGGATGCCCCACTCGTCGACGGGGCGGCCGTTCGGGATGCCGGGGTCGGCCTCGCCGGCCATCGAGAACCAGGCGTCGGTCATGCGCCAGCCGAGGTCGGGCGCGCGCTTGCCGTAGTCCATGTGGCCGTAGATGCGGACGCCGTCGATTTCCTTGACGTCGTTGGTGAAGAAGTCGGCGATGTCCTCGTAGGCCGACCAGTTGACCGGCACGCCGAGCTCGTAGCCGTACTTCTCCTTGAACTTCGCCTTGATGTCGGGATCGGCGAACCAGTCGGCGCGGAACCAGTAGAGGTTGGCGAACTGCTGGTCGGGCAGCTGCCAGACCTTGCCGTCCGGCCCGGTGGTGAAGGAGATCCCCATGAAGTCGTCGATGTCGAGGCCGGGGTTGGTGACGTCCTTGCCCTCGCCCGCCATCCAGTCGGTCAGGTTGACCGCGCTCTGCAGCCGCGAGTGCGTGCCGATCAGGTCGCTGTCGTTGATGTAGCCGTCATAGAGGTTGCGGTTGGTCTGCATCTGGGTCTGGACCGCCTGCACCACCTCGCCTTCGCCGAGGATCTGGTGGTTGACCTTGATGCCGGTGATCTCCTCGAAGGCCTTGGCCAGCACCTCGGCCTCGTAGTGGTGCGTCGGGATGTCCTCCGAGAGCACGTTGATCTCCATGCCGGCGAAGGGCTGCGCGGCATCGATGAACCACTGCATCTCGGCCTTCTGCTCGTCGACGCTGAGCGTCGAGGGCTGGAACTCGTCGTTGATCCACTTTTCGGCCGCGGCCATGTCCGCGAAGGCCGCCGGTGCGCCGGCGATCAGAGCAATCGCTGCGACAGCCGACAATAGGGGCTTACGCATGTCTTCCTCCCTGTAAGACGCGCGCACCGGTGGCCCGGCATCACGCATTCGTAGTTCATTTGAAAATAGTTAACCGGTCAAGTGAAAAGTTTGACTTTCGCATGAAAGCTGCCATTTTCGGTTCGCTGGCATAATCGGGCGCTCGGGCATGCTTCTCAGTGAACGGCAGACGGAGATCCTGCACCGCGCCCGGTCGCAAGGCCGCGTCGAGGTCGAGGGGCTGGCGGTCGAGTTCGCGGTGACGACGCAGACGATCCGCCGCGATCTCAACGACCTGAGCCAGAACGGGCTGCTGGCGCGGGTCCATGGCGGCGCGGTGCCGGCGGCGCGGGTGGCGAACGTCGCCTATACCGCGCGGCGGGAGGTGGCCGCGCCGGAAAAGCACGCCATCGGGATGCGCGCGGCCGAACTGATCCCGGACGGCTGCTCGGTGATCGTGAACGTCGGCACCACCACCGAGGAGGTCGCCCGCGCGCTGGTCGACCGGCGCGACCTGGTGGTGATCACCAACAACCTCAACGTGGTCGGCATCCTCTCCGGCACCCGCGACAAGGAGCTGATCCTCGCCGGCGGCATCGTGCGCCAGGCCGACGGCGCGATCGTCGGCGACGAGGCGGTGGCGTTCATCCGCCGCTTCAAGGCGGACTTCGCGGTGATCGGCGCCTCGGCGCTCGACGAGGACGGGGCGATCCTCGACTACGACATGCGCGAGGTGGCGGTGGCGCGGGCGATCGTCGAGAACGCGCGGCGCACCATCCTGGTCTGCGACCGGCTGAAGTTCGAGCGCAGCGCGCCGGTCCGGATCTGCGACGTCTCCGACATCCATGCCTTCGTGACCGACGCGCCGCCGCCCCGGGCCTTCGCCGAGGCCTGCGCCCGGGCCGGGGTCCAGGTCGCGATCGCCGACCATCACGCCGCAGCCGGCGCGGCGTCGTGACATGGAGCGGCGAGATCTTCGACCTGGCGATCATCGGCGGCGGCATCAACGGCTGCGGCGTCGCCCGCGATGCCGCCGGGCGCGGGCTGCGGGTGCTGCTCTGCGAGCAGGGCGACCTGGCGCAGGCCACCTCCTCGGCCTCGACCAAGCTGTTCCACGGCGGGCTGCGCTATCTGGAATACTACGAGTTCCGCCTGGTGCGCGAGGCGCTGGTCGAGCGCGAGACGCTGCTCCGCGCCATGCCGCACATCTCGCGGCCGCTGCGCTTCGTGCTGCCGCACCACGCCGGGCTCCGCCCGGCCTGGCTGCTGCGGCTGGGGCTCCTGATCTACGACCATCTCGGCGGCCGCCGCATCCTGCCCGCAACCCGGACCCTGGACCTGAGGCGCGACGCCGCGGGCGCGCCGCTGAAGCCCGGGTTCACCCGGGCCTTCGAGTACTCCGACTGCTGGGTGGACGATTCGCGGCTCGTGGTGCTCAACGCCCGCGACGCCGCGGCCCGCGGCGCGAAGATCCTCACCCGCACCCGCTTCGAGCACGCCGGACGCGACGGCGACGGCTGGCGGCTGCGGCTGGTGGACGTCACCACCGGCGCGCCGCGCGAGGTCCTGGCCCGTGCCGTGGTCAACGCCGGCGGGCCCTGGGTCGAAGCGGTGATGCGCGAGGGCTTCGGCCGCAAGGCCGCGCACGGGGTGCGGCTGGTGCGCGGCAGCCACATCGTCACCCGCCGGCTGTTCGAGCACGACAGGGCCTATATCTTCCAGCAATCCGACGGCCGCGTCGTCTTCGCCATCCCCTACGAGACCGACTTCACCCTGATCGGCACCACCGACGTCGAGCACGACGGCCCGCCCGGCACCGCGGCCTGCACCCCCGAGGAGCGCGACTATCTGCTGCAGGCGGCGTCGGAGTACTTCCGGGTGCCGGTCGGGGAAGGCGACATCGTCTGGACCTATTCCGGGGTGCGGCCGCTCTACGACGACGGCGCTTCTTCGGCGACCGCGGCGACGCGCGACTACGTGATCAGGCTCAGCGCCGAGGACGGCGTGCCGGTGGTCGACGTCTTCGGCGGCAAGATCACCACCTATCGCCGCCTCGCCGAGGCGGTTCTCGGCAAGCTCAAGGCGCATTTCCCGGCCATGGGCCAGCCCTGGACCGCCGGCGCGCCGCTGCCGGGCGGCGACTTCGCCTGGGACGGCGTCGCGGCGCTGACGGCCGGGCTGCGGCGCGAGTTTCCGTTCCTCGATGCCGCCTGGGCCGGCCGGCTGATCCGCAGCTACGGCACCGAGGCCGCCGGGATGCTCGCCGGCGCCGGGACGGCCGCGGATCTCGGCGCCTGCTTCGGCTGCGGACCTGACCGAGCGCGAGGTCCGCTGGTTGCGCGACCGCGAATGGGCGCGTACCGCCGACGACGTGCTCTGGCGCCGCAGCAAGCTCGGGCTGCGGTTCACCCCCGCCGAGGCGGCCGGGCTCGACGCCTGGCTGCGCGGGCTGGCGCCGGAGGCCGAACTGCCGCGGTCCGGCCGCTAGGGCGGCGCCTGCCTACCCCAGGTTGCCGCCGGTGATCTCGGCGGTGGCGCCGCCCTCCACCAGCAGCGGGGCGTTGCTGCCGCTGTCGGTGCAGTCGATCAGCGCCACGTCGACGGCGGCGCCGCCATCCTGCTGGATGTGGAAGCCGTAGCCGTTGAACACCCCGGACGTCGCCACCCGCCGGGCGGTGACCCCGGTAGCGCCGGTGCTGTTGCCCTTGACGTAGAGGCCGTTGTACTGCGCCCCGGTGATCGTCACGTCCTCCACGAGCCCGCTCGAGGCGTTGTCGACCAGGACGCCGTTGGCGCAGAACCGCGCCGGATCGCAGCTGACCGTCGAGCGCCGCAGGGTGAAGGCCGCGATCGGCGGGACCAGGGCGCCGGCAAAGATCCCGCCATAGCCGCAGTTCTCGAAGCTGCAGTCCTCCACCAGGATGCCGCTGCCGCTGTCGATGTCGAGGCCGAGGTTGTCGCAGTCGGCGAACCGCGCGTTGCGGATCACCGCGTCCGTCCGCCTGGCAGAACGCGCCGGTAAAGCGGCAGGCGAAGACCTCGATGCCGTCCCAGAGCCCGCCGGCCGCCGGCAGCACCAGCGCCAGCGCCGAGTCGCCGGCGTGGTTGCAGTGCGAGAACTGTACGTCGCGGATCGTCACCCCGTCGGTATGGCCGAGGTTCACGAGCTTGTCCCGGACGCCGACCTCGATCTCCATCGCGTTCGGATCAGCGTCCGACCGCAGCCAGAGCCGGTTTGTCTCCGCCTCCCAGAAATGATCGCCCGCGGCCGCGCACTCGCCCCTGCTCGCCTGCCGCCGTCCCCGCGTCAGGTCGACCGTCAGCACCTGCACGTCGCCGGTCCAGGGCGCCGACCACAGTCCCGACACCCCGGCGTCGCTATCGCTGTGATAGACGGACAGATCGTCGCAGTCCCAGGCGAAACCGGCGACGTTCCAGCCGATCAGCCCGACGCGCAGGTTGGAGTTGCACGGTCCGGTCAGGGTCAGCGCCGGCAGTGCCTTCACCGCCGCGCCGTTCACGTAGAGTGCCGCGCTGTCCTGCCCGCTCCCCTTGTTGGCGTCGACCACGACGCGCACCGCGTAAGGCGTGCCGGGGACGATCGGGAAGCTGCTCGCCGAGGCCGAGCCGCGGTTCAGATCCAGCCAGAAGCCGCCGCCGCTCCGGCGCAGCCAGAGGGCGATCATGTTCGCGCTGTTCCACCCGGCCCCCTCGAACACCAGGCAGCGGCAATGCTGGCCGTCGGCCGCCGGGCTGGCCGGGTCGAGCCAGAGCGTGAACTGGACATCGAGAAAGGCATTGTTCGGCGTCCGGCCGAGATAGACGTCGGCTCCGGCCGTCGCGAAATGCCGGGTATGGCCGCCGTCCGGCGCGACCGTCGTGCTGTCCGACCCACCCGCGGTGGTCCAGTAGGCGTCCGGCGTTCCGGCCTCGAAGCCGCTGGTCGAGGCCGGGGCAACCACGTCCTCGGTCCACGGCCCCACCAGCTCGCCGCCGGAGATGCGCGGCTTCGGCCCGGAGCCGTAGGCCGCGATCGTCGCCCCGGCGAGCCCGAAGTCGATGCCCGGCTCGCGCCAGACGCTGCCGCGTGCCAGCCCGATCCGGTCGCCCGCCCCGGCGGCCGACATCCCCCGCGCCAGCGTCGCGAAGGCGGTCGCCGCGGTAAGACCGTCGGCGGCGTCGCTGCCTTTGGCGCTGTCGACATAGAGATCGAACGCCGGAGCCGCAGCGCCGCTGCCCAGGACCTCGAGCGACAGCGAAATGGAAACTGAAATTGCGGAATTCATCGTCGGCCTCCGTTGCGGGTTCTCGAAACGGCTCCGGGGGTCCGGCGCCGTCCCACACCGGACGCGCCGGGAGGAATGGCTGCGGCGCTCCCGAAGATCACCGGCCCCGTTCTCCGGTTTTGTCGTTAACGCCGCTTTACTCCGGCGCGCGACCCTCCCCGGGCCCGCGCAACGGCGGCCGGCCCGGTCCGGCGCAGCCCGCCGGGCGCGCGGCGGCCCAAGTCCGCCTCATACTGTCTCCAGCTGATCGCTTCGGGGCCGCGCAGGATCAGGCGCCGCGGACGCATTAGCGGGGCGCCAGTGGCAACTGTAGTCGCGGATGGTCAGTTGAGGGCGGCGTCGAAGTCGCGGGCTGAGCGCTCCATGGCGTTGAGGACGACGAGAAGCTTGCGCGCCGTGGCGATGATCGCCTGCTTCGCGGTCTTGCCGGCGGCTTCGAGGCGATCGCGGAAGGCCTTGAACCGTGGCGCGTAGCGGGAGGCCTGGAGCGCGGCCAGGTAGAGCATCGCCCGCAGGACCGGCCGTCCTCCGCGGATGGTGCGCGGCCCCCGGCGTCTGCCGCTGTCATTGGCGACCGGGGCGAGCCCGGCGAGCGCCGCGATTTCCCGCCGGTCGAGTTTGCCGAGCTCCGCCGCTTCCGCAAGCAGCGTGGCGGCGACCGTCGGCCCGATCCCGGGCGCGGTCTGCAGGCGCCGCGCGGTCGCCGCGAGGGCGGGATCGGCAGCGATGAGCGCGGCGATCTCCGCCTCGAAGCGGGCGATGCGCCGGTCGAGGCCGCGGATCGACGCGGCGATGTCGGCCCTGACGATCGCGGCGGCGGCCTGTTGCAGGCGGGTGCGCTCCTGCTTGCGCATCTCGACGAGCTGACGCCGGCGCGCCGCCAGCGCCTGAAGGGCGCGGCGCGCCGGCTCGGGCGGCCCGGCGGGCGCGAGGTCGAGCCGCCGACCCATCTCGGCGAGCATGGCCGCGTCTATGCGGTCGGTCTTGGCGGCGAGCCCCATGGCCCGCGCGAAGGCCCTTGCCCGGGCCGGGTTCACCCGGGCATGGGCCGCGCCGGCGGCTTCCAGCGCCGCCCGGAGCGGCGCGTCGTAGCCGCCGCAGGCCTCGAAGACCACCAGCGCCCCGGCCTTGGCGGCGGCGCGGGCGAAGGCGCGGAGCGCCTTCGGCTCGGCGGGGATCCTGCGGGACGGCAGGTCCGGTTCGGCGACATCGATCCAGTCCTTGGCAACGTCGACGCCGATCACAAAGCGTGTCATCATAGTTCCTCTTCCTGTCAATGCGGGGTCTGTGGTGCAGCCCCGGTCAACTGTTCAGGTTGAATGCCGGCAAGCGGGCGGCTCCCAGGCCACTGGACGGGGTCAGAGCCTCCGGACGCGCCACGGGATGCCGCCCGCTCCATCACCATAGCACAGCACCACTAGACAGGCGCGCCGCGCTGTCCGCTCGCCCGGAGCGCCAGCGCGGAGGGCGAGGGGCGTGCCGCGTCCCGGACAGTCCATCCGGGCGCGGCTGCCCTGGCGGTCGCGCTTGCGCGACTGCCCCTGGGAGGGCAGTCGCGGCCGGATTTGCCGACGGTCAAATCCGGCGGGACCGCGGAACCGAATCGCTTCATTGCGAACCGATCGGGCGGAAGCCGGAGGGGAAACCCGCCCGGCGCACGGCAGCCCGGGCTCCCCTCACATGTTCGGATAGTTCGGCCCGTCGCCGCCCTGCGGGGTGACCCAGACGATGTTCTGGCTCGGGTCCTTGATGTCGCAGGTCTTGCAGTGCACGCAGTTCTGGAAGTTGATCTGGAACCGCGGATTGCTCCCGTCCTCGTCGCGCAGCACCTCGTAGACCCCGGCCGGGCAGTAGCGCTGCGCCGGCTCGGCGAAGCGCGGCAGGTTCACCTCGATCGGCACGTTGGGGTCCTTCAGCGTCAGGTGCGAGGGCTGGTCCTCGTCGTGGTTGGTGAAGGAGAAGGAGACGTTGGTCAGCCGGTCGAAGCTCAGCACCCCGTCCGGCCGCGGATAGTCGATCGGCGCGTAGCGCTGTGCCTCGCCGGTGGCGGCGGCGTCGGTCTTGCCGTGCCCGAGCGTGCCGAGCGGCGAGCGGTTGCCGGTGAGGCTGTTGATCCACATGTCGAGGCCGCCGACCGCCAGCGAGGTGGCGAGCCCGAACTTCGACCAGAGCGGCTTGACGTTGCGGACCGGCTTCAGGTCGCGCGCGATCGGGCCGGACGCGACCGCCTCGGTGTAGCCGGTCAGCTCGTCGCCCTGCCGGCCGGCGGCGATGGCGGCCTGCGCCGCCTCGGCGGCGGCGATCCCCGACAGCATGGCGTTGTGGTTGCCCTTGATGCGCGGCACGTTGACGAAGCCGGCCGAGTCGCCGAGGAGCGCGCCGCCGGGGAAGGCGAGCTTCGGCACCGACTGCCAGCCGCCCTCGGAGATGGCGCGGGCGCCGTAGGCGACGCGCTTGCCGCCCTTCAGCACCTCGGCGATCAGCGGGTGGTGCTTGAAGCGCTGGAACTCCATGTAGGGGTAGAGCCAGGGGTTCGCGTAGTTCAGGTGGACGACGAAGCCGACGTAGACCTGATTGTTCTCCAGGTGGTACATGAACGACCCGCCGCCGGCGTTCCGCCCGAGCGGCCAGCCCGCGGTGTGGGTCACCTGGCCGAGGCGGTGCCTGGCGGGATCGACCTCCCAGAGCTCCTTCATGCCCAGGCCGTACTTCTGCGGCTCGCGGCCGTGGGCGAGGGCGAACTTGGCGATCACCTGCTTGGAGAGCGATCCGCGCACGCCTTCGCAGAGGAAGACGTACTTGCCGCGGAGCTCCATGCCGGGCTCGTAGTTCGGGCCGGGGTTGCGGTCCTTGTCGAGGCCGAATTCGCCGGCGACCACGCCGCGGACCTCGCCGGTCTCGCCCAGGACCAGCGCGCTGGCGGCCATGCCGGGGAAGATCTCGACGCCGAGCGCCTCGGCCTGTTCGGCCATCCAGCGGCAGACGTTGCCCATCGAGACGATGTAGTTGCCGTGGTTCGACATCAGCTTCGGCATCGGCCAGTTCGGGATGCGGAACTGGCCGCCCTGGCCGAGCAGGTAGAAGCGGTCCTCGCTCACCTCCGTGCCGATCGGGGCGCCGCGCTCGCGCCAGTCCGGCAGCAGCGCATCGAGGCCCGAGGGGTCGAGCACCGCGCCGGACAGGATATGGGCCCCGACCTCGGACCCCTTCTCCAGCACGACGACGGACAGCTCGGCATCGAGCTGCTTCAGCCGGATCGCCGCCGCCAGCCCGGCCGGACCGGCGCCGACGATCACGACGTCGTAGTCCATCGATTCGCGCTCGATATCCGCCATTGGCCGCTTCCTCTCTCGCAATTCGATCCGCCCGGGGTCGGCGCGCTGCCTAGTCGCGCCTGACGCGCCGGTCAACCGCGACCTCACCCAAGGTCGCACGCTCCGCCATACTGTCGCTTGCGGAGCGAGTCGGCGCCACTTATGTTGCCAGTCCAAGCGGTCGGATGCACCGCGACATCAGGCCGTGGCCTCGTGCAGCGGCCTGATTCGTATTACGTGACGCCGGCCAGGGTCGGCGCGACGGAGGGCGAGCATGGAAAAGATTCCGTTGACCGCGAAGGGATTCGCGAAGCTCGACGCGGAACTGAGGAAGCTGAAGAGCGTCGAGCGCCCGGCGGTGATCGCGGCCATCGCCGAGGCCCGCGAGCACGGCGACCTCAGCGAGAACGCCGAGTACCACGCGGCGCGCGAGAAGCAGAGCTTCATCGAGGGCCGCATCCGCGAGCTCGACGCCACGATCGGCCGCTCCGAGGTGATCGACCCGAGCCGGTTCAGCGGCCCGGTGAAGTTCGGCGCCACCGTGGTGATCGTCGACGAGGACACCGACGAGGAGAAGACCTACCAGATCGTCGGCGAGCAGGAGGCCGCGATCGAGCAGGGCCTGCTGAACCTCAAGTCGCCGCTGGCCCGGGCGCTGATCGGCAAGGAGCCCGGCGACAGCGTCGAGGTGCGCACCCCGGGCGGCGTGCGCTCCTACGAGATCCGCGCGGTGAACTTCGTATGAGCGCGGGCGGCGCAGGCGGGCAGGGACGATGACGCTGGCCCGGTCCGGGTTCCCGCTGGAAATGGTCCGCGGCGTCGGCGACCGCTTCGCGGCGCTGCCGCGCGCCCGTCGCTGGGCCGCCGCGGCGAGCCTCGGCTGGGGCGTGGTGGTCACCGCCTACGGCATCGGCTTCTGGAGCGTCGCCGTCCAGGGCCAGACCCGCGGCACGCTGTTTCTCGACGCCATGTTCTTCCTGGTGGCGCTGGTTCTGCCGCTCCTCCTGGTCTGGCTCGCCGCCTGGCTGGCCGAGGAACTCGAGCACCAGCGCGAGATCGTCGCTGCGCTCGCCGACGCCACCGCGCCGATGATCGGGGCGCTTGCCGCCACCCGCGGCGCGCTCGAGCGGCACGGAACGGTCTCGCCGGAGGCGATCCGGCAGGCGGTGCAGGCGGGCGTGCTGGGGACACGCGGGCCTGACCTGTCGCCGCCGCTCGACCGGTTGCAGGCCGGACAGGCCAGGCTCGAGGTCATGCTGCAGAAGCTGGCCATTGCCCAGGCCGCCGCGCGCCGGGCGGACCCCGAACGCGACCGCAACTCCGACCCCGCCCCGGCTCATGCCGACCAGCCGCCCGAGCCGACCGTCGCGCCATCATCCCGACCCGCACCGGCGGCGGTTGAGCCAGCCAGGCCCGAGGTGGAGTCCGAGCCGGAAGCACCGTCGCTGCCGCTTCTGCCCGAATCCGAGCCGACGGTGCGGCCGGACTGGCCGGACCTGATCCGCGCGCTCGACTTTCCGCGCGACGCCGACGATACCGACGGCTTCCGGGCGCTCAAGGTGGCGCTGCGCCACCATGGCCTCGCCCAGATGCTGCAGGCGGCCGAGGACGTGCTGAACCTGCTGTCGCAGGAGGGCGTGTTCATGGACGAGCTGCCGCTGGAGCCGGTCGATCCGGCGGCCTGGCGGCGGTTCATGGCCGGAATCCGCGGCGCCGAAGTCGCGGGCGTCGGCGGCATCCGCGACGAGCGCGCGCTCGAGCGGGCGCGCAGCCTGATGAAGTCCGACACCATCTTCCGCGACACCGCGCTCTTCTTCCAGCGCCGCTTCGATTCCGTGCTGTCCGAATTCGCCGGCGACGCCGGCGACGCCGAGCTGACCGAGCTCGCCGGCACCCGCTCCGGCCGGGCCTTCATGCTGCTGGCGCGACTGAGCGGATCGCTCGAATAGATCGCGCGAGCCGGGCCCCGACCCGGCCATATGCATTCCATATGCATTCCATACTGAGACCATACGCATAAGATTCCGTCATTTCAGTGCCTTAGTTCGACATCAGACCGCCAGCTCCTCACCCCGCCAGCGCCGCACCAGCAGCCCGCAGAGCCCAAGTCCCAACCCCGAGAACACCACCCCGATCCCGTAGGTCCGCCCGCCCAGTTCCGGATAGACCGCCGCCGCCAGCGCCATCCCCAGCGCCATCACCCCCCCGACCGCCATCGCCCCGGTCGCGCCCTGCGCGGCGGCGGCGTAGCGGTCCGGCACGGCTCGGCTGATGAAGGCGATCGCCCCGAGATGGCCCATCGCGAAGGTCAGCGCGTGCAGGCTCTGGATCGGCCAGAGCCAGAAGCCGGTCGGGTCCGCCATCATCGCCCCCCAGCGCAGGATGCCGCCCAGCGCCGACAGCGCCATCGCCCGCACCGGGCCGAGCCGCTGGATCGCGGCGGTGCCGACCAGCAGCATGAAGGCGATCTCGCAGCCGACCGAGGCGGCCCAGAGCGCCGCCGATCTCGGCCTCGCTGACCCCGAGCGCCCGCCAGTGGATCGAGCCGTAGGCGAACATGACCGCGTGGCTCGCCTGAATGAAGGCGACGACGCCCATGAAGAGGGCGAAGACCGGGTTCATCACCAGCCGGCCGATCTCGCGGAGCTGCGGCGGGATCTGTCCCTGCACCCGGTGGGCGCCGGGATGGTTCCAGACCAGGGCGATCAGCGCTGCCATGCAGCCGACGATCCACCAGAGCACGATCCCCGACCCGGTGGCGGCGATCAGCGCGCCGATCGCCAGGTTGGCGCCCAGATACCCCATCGAGCCGACACCCCGCGCCTGGGCATAGGCGAAACCCCAGGCGCGCGCCGCGGCGACGCCCAGCGCCTCGGCGATCGGCCCGATCCCGGCCATGCTGCCGCCGACCGCGAGCGTGGCCAGGAGCAGCACCGCCTTGTGCCGGATCTCGAGGTGGGCGAGGAAGAGCACCAGCGTCACCGCGGCGCAGGCGGCGAGCGTGTGGCGCCGGGCGTCGAGCCGGTCGGCCAGGGCCGGGATCGCCAGCCCCGCCACCACCCGCACCGCCACCCCGAGCGCGGTGTAGAACCCCACCTCCTCGGGGCTGAGGCCCCAGTCGGCCAGCCAGAGCGGCCAGAACGGCATGTAGGCGCCGGTCGCCGCGAACAGCGTCACGTAGACGGCCGAGGTGTGCAGGCCCGGGCGGCTCAGCAGGCGGGGCATGGCTGGGCGTCAGAGGCCGAAGTCGGAGAAGGGCAGGTAGCGGACGGGATCGCCGGGCCGGATGCTGCGCGGCCCGTCCTCCAGTTCCACCAGACCGCGCGCCCAGGCAAGCCCGGAAATGCGCCCCGAGCCCTCGGAGCCGAAGACCTCGACCGCGCCGGCCGCGTCGATCCGGGCCCGCAGGTATTCGCGCCGACCGGCCCGCTTGCGCTTTTCGAAGCCCGCCGGCAGCAGCAGGCCGCACGGGGACTGCCAGGGCGCGCCGGCTAGCCGGAACAGCGCCGGCCGGGCGAAGATCAGCGTGCAGACGAAGGCCGCGACCGGATTGCCCGGCAGCGCGAAGACCGGCCGCCCCTGCCAGCTGCCGAGCGCCAGCGGCCGCCCCGGCTTGACCGCGATCCGCCAGGCGGCGAGCGCTGCCGCGCCGCCTGATCAGCGCCGAGACGTGATCCTCGTCGCCGGCCGAGGCCCCGCCGGAGGTCAGGATCGCGTCGGCCTCTGCGGCGCCGCGGTCCAGCGCCGCCGCCACGGCCTCGGGACGGTCCGGGGCGTGACCGAGGTCGAGCGGGTCCATGTCCCAGCGCCGCAGGATGTCGAGCAGCATCGGCCGGTTGGCGTCGTAGGTCTGGTGCGGCAGCGCGTCGGTGCCGGCGGGGCGGATCTCGTCCCCGGTCGAAAGCACCGCCACCCGGAGCCGCCGGCGCACGGTCAGGCTGCCGAGCCCGACCGCCGCGGCCAGCGCCAGGTCCTGCGGGGCGAGCCGGTGGCCTTCGGGCAGGATCTCGGCGCCCGACGCCACGTCCTCGCCCGCCGCGCGGGTGTTGGCGCGCGGCTTCGGGCTGCGCTCGAAGCGGATCGCGGCATCGCTGCGCGTCACCTGCTCCTCGAGCACCACGGTGTCGACGCCCGCGGGCAGCAGCGCGCCGGTCAGGATGCGCAGGGCGCTGCCCGCCGGCACCGCGCCCGGATAGGGCGCGCCCGCCGCCGCCCGGCCGGCGAGCAGCGGCAGCCGGTGCGGCGCCGGCCCGAGGCTGGCATGCGCAAGCCCGTAGCCGTCCACGGCCGCATTCGCCGCCGGAGGGTTGGCGCGCCGGGCGTCGACCGGCGCCGCCAGCACCCGGCCGCCGGCGGCGGCGAGCGGCAGCGTTTCGGTGTCGGCGACCGGCGCGACAGCCGCAGCAAGCCGCGCCAGCGCCACGTCGACCGGCAGCCAGTCCACCCCCGGCGGCAGCGCGAAACCGTCATCCTGCTGCGGCGGCACCGCCGCGAGCCGCGCAGCGCCGCCTGGTGGCCGGCTCCGAGGATCCAGGCCTCCTCGCGCGCCACCAGCGCCCGGTCGCCGGCGGTGAGCTCCGGCGCGCCCGAGAAGAGCGGCGCCGAGGCCGCCGGCGGCGTCGAGCGCGGCGAAGGCGCGCGCGGTGACCCGGACCTGGTCGGCGTCGAGATGCTCCGCCCGGCGATCGGCGGCGATCTCGGCGGCGAGAAGCGACGGATAGACCTCGGCCAGCACCAGCGGCGCGTCGGGAACGACGAGGCCGGTCTCGAACGGCCAGACCGCGATGCCCGACAGGCGCGGATCGCGGCGGAGGCGTTGGAGCGCCGGCAGCCCGGTGAGGATCTGGCCGCCGACCGAGCCGGCGCCGCTCGAGCTGCCAGCAGGACTTGGCGCCCCTGGCGTAAGGCGCCCCCTCGACGATGCGCCACTCGCGCAGGGATTCTCCGAACGCCGGTCGGGTGCGCGGCAGATGCGCGAGGTCCCGCGCCAGGCCGTTGCCCCAGAACGGCCCGATCCCGGGGAGGGCGGCGTTGATCGCCGCCGCGACCGCGAAGCGGTCGTTGGCGTTGCCGGCGTCGTCGGAAAGGCGGGCGGCGAGGTATTCCCAGACCGCGAGCGCCGCGGGGCGGCCGGTCAGCGCCGCGGCGAAGCCCTGCGGATAGCCGAAGGGAAAGTCGAAGCCGGCCAGCACCCGCCGGCCGGCGGCGCGCTCGGCGACGAGGAGGTCGGCCAGCCATCCCATTGCCGCGGCGCGGGTCGGGAAATACCGCGGCTCGCTCTCAACGGCGCCCGCTGTGCCGATCCAGAGGGCGTCCTTGGACGGGGCGCGCGACGAGGGCGTGCCGCGCGACGACCAGTCGACGATGGCGACGGTGTCGAAGAGGCGGCTCACCCGAGGCCCACGCGCGCCAGGATGAAGTCGGCGATCGCCGGGACCGCGTCGAGGGGAAAGACCGGCACGGCGAGGCCGTCGAGCGCGACGTCCGAGGCGACGGCCTCGATGGTCTCGTCGCCGGCGGCAATCAGGTCCTGGGCGGTGGCGGCGCGGCGGGTCTCGATCTTGGGGTGGCGGTCGCGCTTGAAGCCCTCCACCAGCACGAGGTCGACCGGGTCGAGCCGGGCCAGCAACTCGGCCAGCGGCGGTTCGGGCGCGCCGCGCAGCTCGGTCATCAGCGCCCAGCGCTGGCCGGAGGAAACCAGCACCTGGGCGGCGCCGGCCGCGCGATGGCGGTGGCTGTCCTTGCCGGGCTGGTCGATGTCGAAGGCGTGATGCGCATGCTTCAGGGTCGAGACGGTGAGGCCGCGTCCGGTGATCTCGGCGACCAGCCGCTCGACCAGCACGGTCTTGCCGGAATTCTTCCATCCGGTCACCCCGTAGAGCCTCATGCGCGGGCGGACTCCACCAGGGTCCTGGGCGCGGGCGAGGTCTTCGGGGGTGTTGACGTTGAAGAACGCGTCGGCGTCGGCGAAGGCCGCGCTGGCGCAGCCGAGCGGCCCGGTCCAGGCGACGACCTTGCGCAGGCCGCCATCGAGCGCCGCGCGCAGGTTGTCGCGCAGCGCCACCGGCCAGAGGCCGAAGGTCGGGTGCCGGTCGAGCCCGGCTTCGCCGGGCGTCGTCGCCATGGCGAGCGGCGTTCCCTCGGCCTCGGCCGCGGCCCGCAGCGCGGCGACGAGGTCGCGGGGGAAGAACGGCGTGTCGGCGGCGGCGGTGACGATGGCCTCCGCCCCCTGCCCGGCGGCCCAGTCCATGCCGGCGAGAACCCCGGCCAGCGGCCCGGCCTGCCCCGCGAAGGTGTCGGGCAGCACCGGCAGGCCGAACCCGGCGAAGCGCGCCGCGTCGCCGTTGGCGTTGAGCGCGAGGCGGTCGACCTGCGGCGCGCAGCCGGTCGATGACGTGGGCGAGGATCGGGCGGCCGCCGAGCGTCAGCAGGCCCTTGTCGCCGCCGCCCATCCGGGTGGCGCGGCCGCCGGCGAGGATGACGCCGGCGATCATGCCGCGTCTTCCGCGGCCTTGCGGGCCTGCCGCCGCGGCTCCTCGGGCACCGCGGCCGGATCGGCGTCCCGGACCAGCCGGTCATCGCCGGAGAGGCAGAGGAAGCGCTTGCCGCGCATCCGACCGATCAGGGTCAGGCCGACCTGGCGGGCGATCTCGACGCCCCAGGCGGTGAAGCCCGAGCGGCTGGCGAGCGCCGGGATGCCCATCAGCGCGGTCTTGATCACCATCTCCGAGGTCAGCCGGCCGGTGGTGTAGAGCAGCTTGTCGGCGGCCGCGACCCGCTCCATCGCCATCCAGCCGGCGATCTTGTCCACCGCGTTGTGCCGGCCGACGTCCTCCATGTAGACGAGCGGCCGCGCGCCGCGGCAGAGCACCGTGCCGTGGATGGCCCCGGCCTCGAGATAGAGGCTGGGGGTGGTGTTGATGGCGTGCGCCAGCGCATAGAGATCCGAGGTCCTGATCTGGGTGGCCGGCAGGACCAGCCCCTCCAGCCCCTCCATCACGTCGCCGAAGACCGTGCCCACCGCACAGCCCGAGGTGCGGGTCTTCTTCCTGAGCTTGGCCTCGTAGTCGGTGGCGCGTTCGGTGCGCACGACCACGGTTTCCAGCTCGGGATCGTGGTCGATGCCGGTGATGGTGTCGTCGCGGCGGAGCATGCCCTGGTTGAGCAGGTAGCCGACCGCGAGGTATTCCGGGTAGTCGCCGATCGTCATCGCGGTCACGATCTCCTGGGCGTTCAGGAAGATGGTCAGCGGCCGCTCCTCGACCACGCGGGTCTCGACCCGCCGGCCCTCGTGGTCGCTGCCCGCAACTGCCCGCGTCAGCCGCGGCGCGGCGGGATCCGGCGCGATCAGGTAACTCTGCGGCATGCTGGCGGTCCGGGTGCTGCGTCCCGCCTACGATAGTGCAGGCCGGGTACGATGGACAGGCTTCTGCCGCGACGTCGCGGCGCCGCCCTGCTCAGACCGCCGCTGCCGGCGCTCTGCGATCCCGCAATTTCGGTTGATCGGCCCAGCGCCGCCGGCTAGGGGCAAGCGCCAACGACAGGACACGCGCATGCCCGATTCCTCGATCCGCCGCGCCTTCTGGCTGGGCGTCCGCGACGGGCTGCCGTTCCTCCTGGTCATCGTTCCGTTCGGCACCGTGTTCGGCGTCGTCGCCGGCGAGGCCGGCTGGGGGCTGGCGGAGACCATGTCGATGAGCTTCCTGGTCGTCGCCGGCGCCTCGCAGTTCACGGCGCTGCAGCTGCTTTCCGAGCATGCGCCGCTGGTGATCGTGATCGCAACGGCGCTGGCGGTGAACCTGCGGCTGGCGATGTATTCGGCCTCGCTGGCGCCGCATATCGGCGCCGCGCGGCCCTGGCAGCGGGCGCTGGCCGCCTACGCGCTGACCGACCAGACCTACGGCGCGGTGATGAACCGCTATGCGCTGCAGCCGCAGATGACCATCGGCCAGAAGCTCGGGCACTACTCCGGCGTCGCCGTCGCGATCTGCGTGCCCTGGTACGCGGCAACCCTCGGCGGGGCGTTGGCGGGCTCGGCCATCCCCTCCGGGCTGGCGCTCGACTTCGCCGTGCCGGTAGCCTTCATCGCCCTGATCGGGCCGGCGCTGCGCACCATCGCCCATGTCGCCGCAGCCGTGGTTTCGGTCGTGGTCTCGCTGGCACTGGCCTGGATGCCCTACGACGCCTGGCTCCTCGTGGCGAGCGTCGCTGCCATGGCCACCGGCGCGCTGATCGAGACCCGGCAGGAAGCGCGGCGATGAACGCGACCGCCGGGATCTGGTTGGTGATCCTGGTGCTGGGCCTCGGCACCTTTTTGATCCGCTATTCCTTCATCGGCCTCGTCGGCGACCGCAAGCTGCCGCCCTGGGCGATGCGGATGCTGCGCTACGTGCCGGTGGCGGTGATGCCGGGCCTGGTCGCGCCGCTGGTGGCGTGGCCGCAGGCCACAGGCGGCACGCCGGACCCGGCCCGGCTCATCGCCGCCTTCGCGGCGCTGGCGATCGGCGCTGCCAGCCGCAGCGTGCTCGGCGCCATCGCCGGCGGCATGGCGGTGCTCTACGTCGCGCTGGCCCTGATCGGCTGAGCCCGAAAACTTGCGCCGCGGGCATCGGAGGGGTTAATCTCTCGTCGAGATCTGGTTACCGCGTTGCGGTGTTTTGCTTTATTACAGTGCGTCAACCTGGTTGCACAACCTGCGCAGCCCTGCATTGGCCTAGACCCGTGCACCTTGGGGATGGTGGGCCGACCATGACTAACCGGCGGGACCCAAGCGATGTGTTCGACCTTGCCCGCTATCGCGCGGCGGTGGAGGCCAAGGATGCCCGCCGCTGGGGCGCGTTCTTCCACGAAGATGCGGAATGGCTCCAATACCGCCACGCGGATCCGCCGGCACGGCCGAACCGCCTGCAGGGTCGCGCGGCGATCACCGCTTTCCTCGAGCGCGTCGCCGCGGCACCGATCTCGCTGGCACTGGAGGCGGCGATCGTCGCGGACGACGCCGCGGCCTACCGGCTCTGGGTCGACCTCGGCGACGGCCGGCGCATCGTCGAGCACGTCATGCTGGAACTGCGCGACGGCCGGATCAGCCGGCAGATCGACGTCGAGGCCTGGGACTCGGATTGACGCAGGGGACCGGGCGATGACCGCATTCCAACGCCACGCGACTTCCCGCAGATGACCCGCGATCCCGGGCACGAGACGCAGGCCGGGTCCGGCGTCACCGACGCGAGGGTGGTCTGGCGCTCGCCATTAACGTGATAGGCGACAGGGGCGCGCTGGGCCCCCGTCGCGCCAGGGTCGCTCCAGGGACTGCTACTGGACCGCTACTGCATGTAGCCCTTGACCACGTCGATCACCATCATGTCGACCTTGTCCTTGCAGTCGGCCGCGAGCTTTTCGTGAATGGCGTCGGGCGTCAGTGCATCCGACTTCGCCATGTCGCTGGTCTCGGTCTCGATGGCGGCGATGGTCTCCATCTGCTGGGCGTTGTCCATGATGGAGTAGTCCCCGCAGGTGACCTCCATCTGGGCGAACGCCGGGGCGGCGAATGCGCCCAGAATTGCGGTCACGACGAGCATGCGTTTCATCGAATAGGCTCCCCCTAGTGGCGGCCGTGAATCCGGCCGGTGGCAACCCTAGACTAGCCGAATCCCGCGGCCAAGATCTTCTTTCGCGCGCCGGAGGCCGCCCGGCGGTCCGTCAGGCGACCGGCAGCATCCGGCCCTCGGCGTCGGAGACGAAGGCGAGGTCGAGGAGCTTCTGCACCGCGGTCGCGTGGCGGAAGTCGGGCTCGCCGTTCTCGCCCGAGAGCAGCGCGATCAGGAAGCGGGTCTCGTTGCGCGGGGTCGGCGGGCAGTCGACCGGCTTCCAGGTCTGGGTCTCGATGTCCTGGCCGAGGCAGACCTCGAGGCTCGAGTCGGTGGTGGTGGCCCAGATCTTCAGCGCGCCCTTTTCGCCGTGGATCATCAGGTCGAGGTCGTTGGCCTTGCCGGTGGCGTAGCGGCTCATGTGGATGACCCCGAGCGCGCCGTTGGAGAACTCGGCGGTCATCGCCACGCTGTCGTTGACGTCGAGCTTGTAGACGTCGATCACCCCGCCCTCGGCCTTGTCGAAGGTGCGCATGCGGGCGCTGAGGGCCACGATGTCGAGGCCGGTGCCGAAGGTGACGAAGTCGAGGATATGCACGCCGATGTCGCCGAGCACGCCCTTGGAGCCGTGGGCCGAGGACAGCCGCCAGAGCCAGCGCTCCTCGGTGCGCCAGTCGCCCCAGTGCCGCCCGGTCAGCCAGCTCTGCAGGTAGCTGCCCTGGACGTGGCGGATCTCGCCGATCTCGCCGCCCTGGACCATTGTGCGGGCCAGCTGGATCGCGGCGGCGTTGCGGTAGGTGAGGTTCACCATGTTGACGACGCCCGCCGCTTCGGCCGCCTCGGTCATCGCCAGGGCGTCGGGGTAGTTGACCGCCAGCGGCTTCTCGCAGAACACCGCCTTGCCGGCGGCGACCAGATCGAGCGTCGTCGCCTTGTGCACCCCGTCGGGGGTCGAGTTCACCGCGGCGTCGAACTCGCCCCAGGCGATGGCGTCGGCGAGTGAGCCGAAGGCGGTGGGGATCTGGAAGGCGGCGGCGAAGTCGCGGGCGCGCTCGTCGTTGGTATCGACCGCTGCGACCACCTGGCAGCCCGGCATCAGCGTGAAGCGCTGGGCGTGGGCGCGGGCCATCGCGCCGGTGCCGAGCATCAGCAGCCGCTTCTCGCCGCTCACCGGAAGCCCTCCTCGCCGGACTTGTGCAGCGAGGGGCCGCGCGGGGTGATCTTCTCCGGCGCCCGGTCGTGCGGCACGTTCGGGGCTTCGGCGACCTCCTTCCAGGCGGGGGCGGGGTTGTAGGCCCAGCGCACGGCGTTGCGGAGCAGCGCCTGGACCGTGGCGTCGTGATAGGTCGGGTAGGTCTCGTGGCCGGGGCGGAAGTAGAAGATGCGCCCCGCCCCGCGCTGGTAGGTGAGGCCGGAGCGGAAGACCTCGCCGCCCTCGAACCAGGAGACGAGCACGGTCTCCAGCGGCTCGGGCACCAGGAACGGCTCGCCGTACATCTCCTCGCTCGGGAGCTCGATCGCGGGGCCGATGCCGGCGAGGATCGGGTGCGAGGGGTTGATGACCCAGAGCCGCTCGCGCTCGCCGGCCTCGCGCCAGCGCAGGCTGCAGGGGGTGCCCATCAGCCGCTTGAAGATCTTGGAGAAGTGGCCGGAGTGCAGCACGATCAGGCCCATGCCCTCGTGGACGCGCTGGGCGACGCGGTCGACGGTGGCCTCGGCGACCGCCCCGTGGGCCTTGTGGCCCCACCAGAGCAGCACGTCGGTGGCGTCGAGGCGGGCCTGCGGCAGGCCGTTCTCGGGCTGGTCGAGCGTGGCGGTGCCGGCCTCGATGCCGTCGCCGGCGAGGCCGGCGGCGATGGTGCCGTGGATGCCCTCGGGATAGATCCCGCGAACGACCGGGTTCTCCCGCTCGTGGACGAACTCGTTCCAGACGACGGCTCGGATCATCAGAGTCCCTCCCGCGGACGTTTGCGGCGAGAGTGGCGGGGTTCCTGCGGAGTTGCAAGGGCGAGCCGCCTCATGGGAAGCCCTGCCGTTCGAAGATCTCCGCGCCCGCACCGCGACCGGTCCCGGCTTTTTGCGCGGCGACAGATTGCATTCGGCCGCCGCTCCCGGCAGGTGAGGGTGATGGACGCGCCGCTTCCCGTTTCGGCACCGAAACGCCTGCGTGCCCTCGTGCGGTCGCGGGAGAGCAGCATCATCGTGCTTTCCGCCGTCGTCGGGGCGCTGGGCGGGCTGGTGGTGGCGGGCATGGGCGCGGTCGTCGCCGGCTTTCACGCGGTGCTCTTCGGGATCCCCTTCGGCTATCGGCTGTCGGCGCTGCCGGAGATCTGGCCGGTGCAGGCGCTGGTCCCGGCGGCCGGCGGCTTCGTCCTGGGGCTCTCGTTCCTCGCCCTCGCCCGCTGGCGGCCGGAGCCGCCGGTGGATCCCATCGAGGCGAACGCGCTGCGGGGCGGACGGATGTCGATCCGGGACAGCGTCGTCGTCGCGGCGCAGACCCTCTGGTCGAGCGGCGTCGGCGCCTCGGTCGGGCTCGAGGCCGGCTACACCCAGCTCGCGAGCGGGCTCGCCTCCTGGCTCGGTCGGGTGTTTCACGTGCGCCGGAACGACCTCCGGCTCCTGGTCGGCAGCGGGGCGGCCGGTGCCATCGCCGGGGCTTTCGGCGCGCCGCTCGGCGGCGCGTTCTACGCCTTCGAGCTCATCATCGGCGCCTATGCCCCGGTCGGCCTCGCCCCGGTGGGGATCGCGGCGCTGAACGGCTGGCTCGTGGCGCGTGCCTTCGCCCCGCACTCGGTCGAGATCCTCACCACCGCCGCGCAGACGATCACCGGCCGGGATTTGGCGATCGCGAGCCTCCTCGGCGCGCTGGCCGCCCTCCTAGGCATCGGCCTAATGCGCGGCGTGGAGCTCTGGGAGCGGCTGATGCGGCTTTCGGGCCTGCCACCGCCGCTCAAGCTCGCACTCGGCGGCCTCATCGTCGGCTGCCTCGCGCTGGTGACGCCGCAGGTTCTGGCGTCGGGCCACGGAGCGCTGCACATCAATGCGGTGCTGGTGCTGCCGCTCGGGACGATCGGGACGATCTTCGTCTGCAAGGCGCTCGCCTCCATCGTCTCGCTCGGCTCGGGGTTCCGCGGCGGCCTGTTCTTCGCCTCGCTGCTGCTCGGCGCGCTCTTCGGGCGGCTGTTCGCGGCGGCAGGCAATGCGCTCTGGCCGGGGCTCGGCCTCGAGTCCGATGTCTACGCGGTGCTCGGGCTCGGCGCGCTCTCGGCCTCGGTGATCGGCGGGCCGATGACCATGACCTTCCTGGTGCTCGAGACCACCGGCGACTTCTGGCTCGCGGCCACGGTGCTCGTCGGTGTCATCGTCGCCTCCGTGCTCACGCGCGAGCTCTTCGGCTACTCCTTCGCGACCTGGCGCTTCCACCTGCGTGGCGAGACGATCCGGAGCGCCGCCGACGTGGGCTGGATCCGGGATTTGACGGTAGGGCGGATGATGCGGCCGGACCTGAAGACGGTCCCGCGCGAAACCTCGCTGGAGCGGTTCCGCGAGCTCTATCCGCTCGGGTCGGCGACGCGGGTGGTGGCGCTCGACCGGGACGACCGCTATGCCGGCATGGTGATCGTCGCCGAGGCGCACGGGCTTCAGGACCCGGAGGTGCGCGCGGTCGGGCCGCTGCTGCGCTTCGGCGACACGGTGCTGCGACCCGCCATGAACATCCGCGAGGCGGCGCTCGCCTTCGACCGGGCCGAGGCGGAGGCGCTCGCCGTGGTCGACACGCACAACCGCCCGATCGGCCTGCTTACCGAAGCCTACGTGCTGCGACGGTACGCCGACGAGTTGGAACGGCGGCGGCGGGAAATGCTGGGGGAAAGGTAGACGGCTTCGCCCCGTGCAGAGAGGCTGGAGGACCGGTGGGCGGCGGCGATGGCGCCGTGGATGTCTTCCCGCTCGTGGACGAACTCGTTCCGACGACGGCTCGGATCATGGCTCCCGCGGATGCGCCGGCAGATCCCGGGCCTACCGGGGTAATTGCAGACTGCAGGCGCGCGCTGGCGGGTTGTGAGCAAATCTGCGCATGTTGCGATCGCTTAAGAGGTTGATATTAATAGGTAAGTCCATCGTACCTTGTCGAATCGAAATCGTCGAAACCGCCGAAAGCGCGACATCGGGGCCTCGCGAATGGACAGGTATGGGCACGCATGCGGTCGTGCTATCAATGGCCTCGGGGACAGTCATGAAGACCAAGGGGAGGAAGCCATGACATCAAGATCCGCGTTCAAGGCCGGCGTGCTGGCGGCGATCCTGGGGGCGGCATGCCCGGCCGTGGCCCAGGAGTTCACGGTCTCCAGCCCCGACCTCGCCTCGGGGAGCTTCGACGCGCAGTTCATCCTCAACGGCTTCGGCTGCAGCGGCGGCAACGTCTCACCGGCGATCGAGTGGTCGAACCTGCCCGAAGGCACCAAGTCGCTGTCGCTGCAGGTTCACGACCCCGATGCCCCGACCGGTGCCGGCTTCTGGCACTGGGCGGTCTACAACATCCCGCCAACTGCCACCGGCCTGCCCCGCGGCGCCGGCAACTCGCCCGACGCCCTGCCCGCCCCGGCGTTCGGAGGCAACACCGATTTAATGGACACCGGGGTGATAGGCGCGAACGGCAACTACGGCGGACCCTGCCCGCCCGAAGGCGATGCGCCGCACCGCTACGTCTTCACCCTCTACGCCCTCGCCGTCGAGGACTTGCAGGCAGCAGGCGGCATTCCGCGAACCGGCACGGCGTCGCTCTATTCGTTCGTGCTGAACAAGGGCGTCGGCCCGGCGCTGCTCGGCACGGCGAGCTTCACGGCCACCTACGGGCGCTAGGTATTCCGGACGGTCAGGAGGAAGCGCGTACCCCCGAGACTTAGGGCAAACTTGCGGAACATTGCATGCATCAGGCCGGCGGGCGGGCCTTGAGGAGGTCGCGGATCTCGATCAGCACTTCCTCCTGGGTCGGGCCGGGAGGGGCTTCGGGTTCCTTCTCGGAAGTGTCGACCATGGTGCGCGCCGTGTTCAGCCCCTTGACCAGCAGGAACACCACCCAGGCGATGATCAGGAAGTTGATGACCGCGGTGATGAACGAGCCCCAGCGGAAGGTGGCGGCGTGCTCGCCCTCGCCGATCCGCAGCACGTGGCTCGAGAAGTCGACGCCGCCGGTGAGGAGGCCGATCAGCGGGTTGATCAGGTCGTTGACCAGAGAGTTGACGATCGCGGTGAAGGCGGCGCCGATGATGATGCCGACCGCGAGGTCCATGACGTTGCCGCGGGCGATGAAATCGCGGAATTCCTTGAGCATGAGCCGATCTCCTTGCCGAGGGCCGCAGAGCCTGCCGGTTTCGGCCAGCTAACGCGGCGGCGGCGGGGGTGGCAAGCGGGTTATCGCCGGCGGCGGTTCGCCGGGGCGAGGCCGCGCCTGACCAAGACGCAGGCGTCGGTGGAATGGTGGCGGTGATCGTCACCCGCTCGGCGGGGCAGCAGGCCCGTAGCGCGCCTTCGTGATTCGGATGCTCACCACGCCGCAGTAGCAGGAACCGTGGAGCATCGGTGAGCCGGTCATTCGTCGAGGTAGGCGTCGGAGACGGCGCCGTCTAGTCGGCGGACCCGCGCGGTGGCGAGGACGTCTGGGGCAAGCAGGCGCGCGTTGACGCCGATGCGGCCTGCGGCCGGGTCGAACTTGGCCCAGTGGGTGACACAGCCGCAGGTGGCGCAGCGGTGGAAGGCCTGGGTGCGCGGACCCCAGGAATAGGTGTCGGTCGGGGTCGCGGCTGTGACCATTACCCGGTCGGCGGGGAAATAGGCCCAGAGCACGCCGTAGCGGCGGCAGATCGAGCAATTGCAGTCGGTGACCTCGGTCAGCGCGGCGTCGATGCGGAGCACGACCGCGCCGCAGTGGCAGGAACCGTGGAGCATGGGCATCTCCCGTCAGGTGCGCAGGGTGCCGCCGGTGGCCCTGGTCACGCCCTCGACGACGCGCCGCGACACGGCCTCGATCTCGGCCTCGGTCAGGGTGGCGGTGGTGGGCTGGAGGCGGACGGCGATGGCGAGGGACTTCTTGCCCGGACCCATCTGCGCCTCGGCCCTGGGGCCGGCGAAGACGTCGAACACGCTGACCGCCTCGATCAGCGCCTGGTCGGCGGCGCGCGCCGCCTTCAGCACCGCCTCGGCCTCGACGCCGGCGTCGAGCACGAAGGCGAAGTCGCGCTCGACCGGCTGCAGATCGGAGACCGCCAGCGCCGGGCGGGCGGTGCCGCGCGCCTTGGGGAAGGGCAGCGCCTCGAGCCGCAGGGTGAAGGCCACCGCCGGCCCCCGGACGTCGAGCGCCTGCAGCACGCGGGGGTGCAGTTCGCCGAAGCTGGCGAGCGGGACCTTCGGGCCGAGCGAGAGCACGGCGGAGCGGCCGGGGTGGAACCAGCCGGGCGCGGCGCGCTGCAGCATCAGGGTCGCCGGGGCGCCGATCGCCGCCAGCACCGCCTCGGCGTCGGCGCGGGCGTCGGCGAGATCGACCGGGCGCCGGCTGCCGTGGGGGTTGCGCGGGGCGCTGGCGCCGACCCGGAGGCCGGTCGCCAGCAGCACCTGCTCGCCCGGCTCGCCGCCCGGAAACACCTGGCCGACCTCGAAGAGCGCCAGATCGGCAAAGCCGCGGGCCTGGTTGCGGGCGGCGGCGCGCAGCAGCCCCGGCAGCAGGTCCGGCCGCAGGTGGCTCATCTCCGAGCTGATCGGGTTTTCCAGCCGCACCGCCTCGCCGCCGCCGCCGAAGAGCCGCGCCGCCGCGTGATCGATGAAGCTGTAGCTGACGCATTCGTTGAAGCCGAGGGCGGCGATCCGCCGGCGGGCCTGGCCCTCGCGGCGCTGCATCGGCGTCAGGATCGGCCGGGCGACGCCGGGCATGCGGGCGAGCGGCCGGCCCGCGAGCCTGCTGAGCGAGGCGACGCGGGCGATCTCCTCGATGAGATCGGCGTCGCCCTGGATGTCCGGGCGCCAGGACGGCGCGTCGACCTCGCGCGAGCCCGGCCGCCCCGCGCACCGCGAATCCCAGCGCCGTCAGGATCCGGACCTGCTCGGCCTCGGCGATCTCCATGCCGACGAGGCCGACCACGCGGGAAGGGTCGAGGCGGAAGCTGCGCGCCGTCCTCGGAACGGCGCCCGCGATCTCGACCTCCGAGGCCTCGCCGCCGCAGAGATCGAGGATCATCCGCGTCGCCAGCTCCATGCCGACCGGCGTGAAGGCCGGGTCGATCCCGCGTTCGAAGCGGTAGCGGGCGTCGGAGTTGATCCGGAGGCGCCGGCCGGTGCGGGCGGTGCGCACCGGGTCGAAATACGCCGCCTCGATGAAGACGTTCTCGGTGGCCTCGGTGCAGCCCGAGCGCAGCCCGCCCATCACGCCGCCGATGCTCTCGGGGCCGTTGGCGTCGCAGACCAGGGTTTCGGAGCCGTCGAAGCCATAGTCCTTGCCGTCGAGGGCGCGGATCGTCTCGCCGGGCCGCGCCAGCCGCACCGTGATCGGCCCGTGCACCTTGTCGGCGTCGAAGACGTGCAGCGGCCGGTTGCGGTCGTAGGTGATGAAGTTGGTGATGTCGACCAGCGCCGAGATCGGCCGGAGGCCGATCGCGCGCAGACGCTCCTGCAGCCATTGCGGCGAGGGGCCGTTGCGGACGCCGCGGATCAGCCGGCCGACGAAGAGCGGGCAGGCCTCGCCGGCGACGTCGGGCGCGAGGTAGACGGCGATCGGGCAGGGGAAGGCGCCCGGCACCGGCTCGACCGGCGGGGTCTTCAGCGTGCCGAGGCCGCGCGCGGCGAGGTCGCGGGCAATGCCGGCGACGCCGAGGGCGTCGGGGCGGTTGGGGGTGATCGCGACGTCGATGACGGGGTCGAACGGCACCACGTCGATGTAGCGGGCGCCCACCGGGGCGGCAGGGTCGAGCTCGACGATGCCGGTATGCGCGTCCGAGAGCTCCATCTCGCGCTCGCTGAGCATCATGCCGTGGCTCTCGACGCCGCGGATCCGGCCGACCTTGATGGTGGTGTCGATGCCGGGGATCCAGGCGCCGGGGGCGGCGACCACCACCTTGATGCCGGCCCGGGCGTTGGGGGCGCCGCAGACGATCTGCTTCTCGCCGTCGGCGGTCGCCACGCGGCAGACCCGGAGCTTGTCGGCGTCGGGGTGCGGGCGGGCCTCGATGACCTCGCCGACGGTGAAGGCCGCCAGCCGCTCGGCCGGGTTGGTCACGTTCTCCACCTCGAGCCCGAGATCGGAGAGGGCGAAGGTGACCTCCTCGAGCGTGGCGGCGGTGTCGAGGTGCTCCCTGAGCCAGGCGAGGGTGAATTTCATGCTGTCGGACCGATCACACGCTGGTTGCGCGCGGTTTAGGCGATCGCGTGCCCGAGGGGAAGAGGTCGGTGCCGGGGCGAAAGCCGCAGCCCTGAATCGGACCAGCGCGCCCCGGGGGTCGGAGCAGGCCGCCGGCCCCGGGGCCGGCGGCGCCGACGGTTCGGGCCAGGACCGGAGCGCGGCGCCCGGCGGTCCTGCCCGGGTCGCGGCTACATCTTGTGCATCGCCTTCATGGCGTCGGAGAGCAGTTCGTCGGGTTTGGCCGCGCATTCGGTGTTGAGGTAGGTCGCGATATCCTCGGAACTCACGGTCTGGCTGGACGCCATCTCGGCGTTCATCGACTGCAGGTCCGCCATCATCCCCATTTTGCCGGCGTCGTCCATCGCCGCATAGTCGGAGCAGACCATGGTGGCGGCGTCCTGCGCAAACGCCGGTGCGACGAAGGCGCCGGCGAGAGCCGTAGCCAGAAGGATGCGTTTCATTCGGTTTCCCCCGTATCTGGATGCGCCGCCCTCCGCGGCGGGGATAACCATAGCAGGGGTTTCGCGGCTTGTCTCGCCGCGCGGCGTGGCGGCGGCCATCCGCGCAGGGTCAGGCTGGCCGGGCGCGGAAGCGGCGGTCGACGATCTCCTCGAAGCGGCGGACATAGTCGGCCGGCGCGTAGTGCTCGGCGATCAGTTGCCGGGCGTCCATCCGCTCGAGCTCCGGCAGGTCGGTGACGAAATGGTCGACGCACGCCGCGGAGGGAACCCAGCAGGCGGCGACGGGGCTCATCGGCTGAGGCCGCCTTGCAGCGTGGGGACGTCGAGCGCGGCGAAGCCGTAGTGGCGCAGCCAGCGCAGGTCGCTGTCGAAGAACGCGCGCAGATCGGGGATGCCGTATTTCAGCATCGCCAGGCGATCGATGCCCATGCCGAAGGCGAAACCCTGCCACTGCTCGGGGTCGACGCCGGCGGCGGCGAGCACCTTGGGATGCACCATGCCGGAGCCGAGGATCTCCATCCAGTCGTCGCCCTCGCCGATCCTGAGCTGGCCGCCGGCCCAGGAGCAGCGGATGTCGACTTCCGCCGAGGGCTCGGTGAAGGGGAAGTGCGAGGCGCGGAACTTGAGCTCGACGCTGTCGACCTCGAAGAAGGCGCGGCAGAACTCCTCCAGCACCCATTTCAGGTTCGCCATCGAGATGTCGCGGTCGATGGCCAGCCCCTCGACCTGGTGGAACATCGGAGTGTGGGTCTGGTCGTAGTCGGCGCGGTAGACCCGGCCGGGGGCGATGACCCGGCAGGGCGCGCCGTGCGCCTGCATGGAGCGGATCTGCACCGGCGAGGTGTGGGTCCGGAGCACGTGCGGCGGCCGGTTGTCGCCGGCGGCGCGCGACATGTAGAAGGTGTCGTGGTCCTGCCGGGCCGGGTGCTCGGGCGGGATGTTCAGCGCGTCGAAGTTGTACCAGTCGCTCTCGACCTGCGGGCCCTCGGCGACGCTGAAGCCGAGATCGGCGAAGATCGCGGTGACCTCGTCCATCACCTGGCTGACCGGATGGACCGTGCCCTGCGCGGCGGGACGCGGCGGGAGCGTCACGTCGGCCCACTCGCCGGCGACCCGCGCCTCGAGGGCGGCGTCGGCCAGGCGGGCGCGGGCCTCGGCGAGCGCCCGGGTCAGGTCGTCCTTGAGCGCGTTGAGCGCGGGGCCGGCGGTCTGGCGCTCTTCGGGGGCCATGCCGCCGAGGGCGCGCATCAGGCCCGAGACCTCGCCCTTCTTGCCGAGGGCGGCGAGGCGGACCTCCTCGAGGCCTGCCTCGTCGGTGGCGGCGTCGATCGCGGTCAGGTATTTCTCGCGCAGGCCGGTGATTTCGTCCACGTCTCGCCCTCCCGAAAAACCGGCAGACGCCTACCACACGGCCCCCGGAATGCAAGTCGGCTGGAAGTGGCCGCCGACGGCCGGCGCGACGTATTGCTCGCCGTCGACTCCGCGTGACGATTGGCTGTTCGAGTGAGGAGATCGCAAGGTCCGGAAATGTCGTGATTTTCTGTGTATGGATTCCGTATGGAACGCATGTGGAATTCATATGGGCGTTTTTGGCTTTGCGGCGGGAGTCAGGGGCCGCGGCCGCTGGCGGCGCCCGGGGGCCGGATGGGGGCCTCCGGGCGCACGCATGTCAGCTCTGGTCGGATTTCCAGATCTTGAGCGCACTCAGGTTGGCGCCGGCATTCAGGCCGTCGGCGTCGAAGACGTAGACCAGCGGGTCGCCGGACTGGGCGGAGGCCGTGGCGTTGGCGGCGAAGACGGTGAGATCCGCCGCTGCGCCGACCTGCCATTGCCCGTCACCCTCGACCTTCTGCAACGTCGACTGGTCGCGGAGGATGTAGACCTGCGTCGCCTTCTTGATCCCGACCTGGGCGCCGGCCGACGCTTCGCCGACGTCGTAGTAGCCGATGATGATTCCGTTCTGGACCAGCGCGCCATCGCCGCCCGAGCCTCCGACCAGCAGATCCACCGTCACGACGCTCGGGAAGACCAGGGCGCCGGCGGCGGTCTTCATCGCGTCGGCGCAGGATGGGGCGACCTGCGCGCATTGCGCGATGCTGGCCATGACCTTGGCGTCGAGGTCCGGGCGGGGCGTCAGACCGTCCCTGTGGCCGAGCTGCTGCGCCGAAGCCGGCAACGCGCCGACGACGATCCCGGCCACCGCCGCGGCAAGCGGCGAGAGGGTGCGGCGTGCGTTCATCTGAAGCATGTGTGCCTCCGTAAATTGAAAGTTCCTGAAGCGCCGCTCGGCACTTCGCTTCAGATTGAACGTGCGGCCCGGCGGCGGCGTTCCATCGCGCCGCCCGTGCGCGGCGTGGGCGTCAGGCCCGACGCCTGTGGCAGGGCCGGGTGACCGCAGGCCCGGAGATCGCGTGTGATCGGCCCGGGGCATCGACTTGTTCCACCAAAACGCTTGGCCTAGTATCCCCTATTGCGCCGCACACGCGAGCAGGGACGAGGATCGATGCCGAACAGGAAATCCGACGCGACGCAGGGCGGCGCCGACACGCCCGAAACCGGCGGCAACGGGGAGGAGTCGCGGCCCGAGGACGTCGCCGCGGAGCAATCGTCCGATGCGCCGCTGCCGCCGCCAGGCGCAGAATTGGAGCCCGCCGCCCCGCCAAGGGCCCCGGCCGAGCCTGCGGTCGAGACGGTTGCCGTCGACGAGAGCTACACCGCGCCCGAGCCGTCGGCGACCGACGCCGTCGCCGAGGCCGGCGACGAGACGCACGAGGAGCAGCACGAGGAACCGCATGAGGAGGAGGGCGGCAGCACCTTCGCCGCCCGGGCGCTGACCTTGCTCATCGTCCTGATCGCCGGCATTGCGCTGGGGATCTGGGGGGCCCCGAAGCTGGCGCCGATGCTGCCCTCGGGCCTCGCCCCGGTGGCCGCGTGGCTGACACCCGGCGGCAAGCAGGCGGAGGCGGATGTCGCGGCGCTGAGCGCCCGGGTCGACGAGGGCCTCGGCGGCCTGCAGGCGCGCATCGCCGACCTGAAGCCGGGCGAAGACATCAATGCCAGGATCGACGCGGCGGTGACCGCCTCGGAGACCCGACTTTCCGCCGATATCGGCGCGCTGCAGGAGGCGGTCGACCAGCTCGACAGCGGCGATACCCGCCAGCGGCTCGCCCGGCTCGAGGCGACGGTCAACGGCCAGGTGGCGGAGCTTGCCACGCTCAAGGACCAGCTGTCCGGCAGCGCGGCCGCCAGCGGCCAGCTCAGCGAGGACGCGGCAAAGAAGATCGACGTCTACCGCGCCGAGCTCGACGGGCTGCGCGCGGAGATGGGCGCGCTGCAGGACAAGGTCGGCGGGCTGACGACGCGGATCGACCAGGTCGCTGCGAACGCCGACCGCAAGATCGAGACCGCCCAGAGCCAGGTCAGCGCGATCCAGTCCAAGGCGGACAGCGCGCTCGGCGCCGCCGAGGTCGAGCAGGACATTGCGCTGATCCGCGCCGCCCTGGCCAGCGGCCAGCCCTACAAGGAGCCGATGGCGCGACTCTCCGGCCGCCCGGACGTCACTGTGCCCGACGGCCTGCAGGCCGCCGCGGCCTCGGGCGTGTCGACCCTGGCGATGTTGCGCGACAGCTTCCCCGACGCCGCCCATGCGGCGATCCGCGCCAGCATCATGGCCAGCGCCGGCGACGGCATGCTGGCCCGCTCGCGCGCCTACCTGGAGGCGCAGATGGCCAGCCGCTCGCTGACGCCGCAGCCGGGGAACGGTCCGGACGCGGTGCTGTCGCGCATGGAGGACCGGCTGCAGCACGACGACCTGGCCGGCGCGTTGCACGAATCGGAGGCGCTGCCCTCGGAGGCCGCCGCCGCGATGTCCGACTGGCTGGACGCGGCGCGGCTGCGCGCGGGGGCGGTGGACGGCCTCGCCAAGCTCGCGGCGGCCGCCCCGGCCGCCCCGGCCTCGAACTGAAGGAAGCGCGCGATGCTCTGGTCGATCCTGAAGATCCTGCTCTTCCTTGCCCTCGCCGCCGCGCTGGCCTTCGGAGCCTCGTGGATCCTCGAGACCCCGGGCGAGGTCAAGATCGCCTTCGGCAGCCGCGAGTTCTTCCTTTCCCCCATCGGCTTCGTGATCGGCCTGGTGGTGCTGATCGCGGTGGCGCTGGTCCTGCTCAAGGTGATCGGCTTTCTCGCCGCGGTCTTCCGCTTTCTCTTGGGCGACGAGACCGCGATCAGCCGCTACTTCTCGCGCAACCGCGAGAAGCGGGGCTTCGATGCGCTGTCGGACGGGATGGTGGCGGTCGCCTCGGGCGATTCGCGGCTGGCCATGAAGAAGGCGCAGAAAGCCGAGAAGCTCCTGAACCGCCCGGACCTGACCCAGCTGCTGACCGCCCAGGCCGCCGAGATGAGCGGCGACAAGGCCCGGACCTTCGAGGCCTACAAGGCGATGCTGCCCAACGACCGCACCCGGCCGGTCGCGCTGCAGGGGCTGACCCGGCTGAAGCTCGAGGAAGGCGACACCGATACCGCGATGGCGCTGGCTAAGAAGTCGCTGGCGCTGCAGCCCGACAATCCCGGGGTGATCCGGACGCTTTTCGACCTGCAGTCACGGCAGCAGGACTGGGCCGGCGCCCGCGATACCCTGAACGCGTCGATGCATGCGCGGCTGCTGCCGCGCGACGTCGGCACCCGCCGCGACGCGGTGCTGTCCCTGGCCGATGCCCGCGCCGCGCTCGCTGCCGGCAACGCCACCCGCGGCTACGAGGCGGCGCTGCAGGCCAACCGCCTGGCGCCGACGCTGATCCCGGCCGCGGCCCTGGCGGCGCGGGGGCAGGCGGAGCGGAGCGCCAAGCGCAAGGCCAGCAAGATCCTGACCTACGCCTGGGCCGCGAACCCGCATCCCGACCTCGCCGCCGCCTTCGCCGCGATCGAGCCCGACGAGACCCCGGAGGCCCGGCGCAAGCGCTTCGCCACGCTGATCGGCGCCGCGCCCGGCCACGTCGAAGGCCGGCTGCTCGAGGCCGAGCTGGCGCTGGCCGCCGAGGATTTCCCGGCCGCGCGCAAGGCGCTGGGCGATCTGGCCGAGACCGAGCCCACCACCCGCAGCCTGGCGCTGATGGCGGCGATCGAGCGCGGCCAGGGCGCCCCGGACACGGTGGTGCGCGGCTGGCTGGCCAAGGCGCTGGGCGCCTCGCGCGGGCCGCAGTGGATTTGCGGCAACTGCACCCACATCCACGCCGCCTGGGCGCCGGTCTGCGAGAATTGCGGCGCCTTCGACACGCTGGAGTGGAAGACGCCGCCGCACGCCGAAGATTCGGGGCTGGCCGATTCGGCGATGCTGCCGCTGATCATCGGTGCCGATGCCACGCCGCCGCCGGAGCCCCCGCGGACGAGCGGGCCGGTGCCCGACGTCGAGGACGCCGAACTCGCCAGCGTCGCCGACCAGGCCCGGGCCGCCGGGGGGAATTAACCCGATATTATGACCGCTCTGCCATGACTGCCGCCGGTGGTGGGGATCGCGAGAGCCCCGGGGGATCGGGGGCGAGCTCATGTCATCATTGGTGGCGCTGCGACAGTGGAGGATGGAGGAACGCCGCCCGGATCCGGGCTGGCTCGATCCGGTCACCCTGCTGCCGAATCGCCGGCAGTTCCACGCCGACGCCGCCCACTGGGGGAACGCCCGCGCGACCCTGGTCATGGTCACGCTCGCGGACGCCCAGGCGTTCAACGAGATCCTGCGCGTCTTCGGCCACGCCCGCTCCGACGCCTTCGTCCGCGCCGGGGCGCAGCGGCTCGTCGACATTCTCGGGCCCGGCACCTCGATCTACCACGCGAGCCTCCTGAGCTTCGCCTTTCGCCTGCCGGGCCACGCCGAGCCCGACCAGCCGGCGATGATCGACCGCATCGTCGCCGGGTTCCGCGAGCCGATCCACTGCGAGGACGTGCCGATCGACACCCGCATCGGCATCGGCCTGAAGGCGCTCGGCGCGGCGGGCGGCAGCCCGAACGAGGATCTGCGCGCGGCGCTGTCCGCGGCGACCGACAGCCGCAATTCCCGGACCGGCTGGTGCTGGTTCGATCGCAAGAGCGACGCGGCGCACCGCCGGGCGTTCCGGCTGCTGTCCGATCTGAAGCACGCGCTCGATGCCGAGAGCCAGCTCGAGCTGCACTACCAGCCCAAGGTGACGCTCGACACCGGGGCCTGCGTCAGCGCCGAGGCGCTGCTGCGCTGGACCCACCCGCAGCTCGGCCCGGTGTCGCCGGGCGAGTTCGTCGAGCTGGCCGAGACCACGGCGCTGGTCACCCCGATGACACGCTGGGTGATCGACGCGGCGACCCGGCAGGCGGCGATCTGGCAGCACGAGGGCCTCGACATCTCGATCGCGGTGAACATCTCGCCGAAGAACCTGGAGGAGCCGGATTTCGTCGAGTTCCTGCTGTTCTGCTGCGCCGCCCGCAAGCTCGACCGCGCGCGCATCGAGCTCGAGATCACCGAGGGCGTGAGCGCCGCCCGCGGCGGGCTGATCCTCGACCGGCTGGCGGCGCTGCGCCAGCTCGGCTTCTCGATCGCGATCGACGACTTCGGCTCGGGCTACAGCAACATGAGCTACCTGACCCGGCTGTCGGCGCACACGCTGAAGATCGACCAGAGCCTGGTGCGCGGGGTCGAGGCCGGCACGCTCGGCGGGCGGCTGGTGTCGAACATCGTGCAGATGGGGCGCGACCTGGGCTACCGGATCGTCGCCGAGGGCATCGAGACCGAGGCCGAGCGCGCGCTCCTGACCGGCTGGGGCTGCGACTACGGCCAGGGCTGGCACTTCGGCCGGCCGATGCCCTCGGCCTCGTTCCAGGACTGGCACGGCGCGATCCGCAACCCGGAGGTCCTGCGGCGCGCCGGCAGCTGATGCCGGCTCGCCGCGGCGGAGGTGATTGGCGTCAGCGCTTGGAGAACTGGAAGCTGCGGCGCGCCTTGCGCTTGCCGTACTTCTTGCGCTCGACCACGCGGCTGTCGCGGGTGAGGAACCCGGCGGCCTTGAGGGCGGGGCGCAGGCTCGGCTCGTAGAGGCTGAGCGCCTGGCTGATGCCGTGCTTGACCGCGCCGGCCTGGCCGGACAGGCCGCCGCCCTTGACGGTCGCCATCACGTCGAACTCGCCGGTGACGCCGGCGACGCTGAAGGCCTGGCCGATCACCATCTGCAGCACCGGGCGGGCGAAGTAGGTGCCCATCTCCTTGCCGTTCACCGTGACCTTGCCGTTGCCCGGCTTGATCCAGACCCGGGCGACGGCGTCCTTGCGCTTGCCGGTGGCGTAGGAGCGGCCGAGGC
Organism: uncultured Alphaproteobacteria bacterium; assembly: GCA_963847795.1. Classification (GTDB taxonomy): domain Bacteria; phylum Pseudomonadota; class Alphaproteobacteria; order Rhodobacterales; family Rhodobacteraceae; genus Amaricoccus. Next base: position 58,371 of record CAWKBH010000006.1, on the reverse strand, counting down.
TGTCGCGCTGCGGCTCGCGCTTCGGCGCCTCCTCGACGGCGGGGGTGGCGACCGCGTCGCGCAGCTGGTCGAGCGAAGAGAGATCAGCCATCGTCAGGCGCTCCGGGTGTTCTTGGGGTTGAGGACTGCGAGGTCCACCACTTCGGGGTTCTGGGCGGCGTGCGGATGCTCGGCGCCGCCGTAGACCCTGAGGTTCGACATCTGCTTGCGGCTGAGCGGCCCGCCCGGGAGCATCCGCTCGATCGCCTTGAGGATCACCCGCTCGGGATGCTTGCCCTCGAGGATCTGGCCGGCGGTGCGGTGCTTGATGCCGCCCGGGATAGCCGGTGTGCCAGTAGTAGCGCTTGTCGGCGCGCTTGTTGCCGGTCATCTGCACCTTCTCGGCGTTGATGATGATGACGTTGTCGCCCATGTCCATGTGCGCCGTGAAGGTCGGCTTGTGCTTGCCGCGCAGGCGCATGGCGACGTGGGTCGCGAGCCGCCCGAGCACGATGCCCTGGGCGTCGATCAGCACCCACTTCTTGTCGATGTCGCCCGGTCGGGCGGAAAAGGTCTTCATCTGAGGTCGGTCCTCTGTCTGGCCAGCCCGGAGCGGCGGCGATCCGCCCGCTCCCGAGCGGCGCGGCTTTTTGACCGAGATCCGGCGGCGCGTCAATCGCAGAAAGCGGGATTTAACCGCGCCAAGTCAGTAGGTTGTAATTAAGGTATCAGAATACCCCAGTCGCGGCTCGGGGCGATGGCGTCGATGACGCCGGTCAGCTTCAGAACCGTATAGAGAACCATCAGGCCGAGCAGGACGTAAAGCGCGCGCCGCGCCAGGGGCGCGCGGGTGACGAGCGCGACCACGCCGAGGGCGATCAGGACGAGGAAGACGAAGCGCAGCATCATCAGGCGCCGCTGGGCGCCGCGGCGGGATCGCGTAGGTGAGGCTGGCCCGCGCCACCGGTCCCTCGACGCCCTGGGAGAAGATCAGCACGTCGCCGACCGAGAGCGTGCGGCCGAGCTTGAGCACCCGTGCCGTCGGCGGTCAGCTCGCCCGGCGCGGGCTTGCGCAGGAAGTCGATGGCGCAGCTGGTCGTCACCGTCAGCGCCTCGCGGCCGATCAGCGCCAGGGTCGCCATGTAGTAGGCGCAGTCGGCCAGCGCGAACATCGCCGGGCCGGAGACGGTGCCGCCGGGGCGCAGGTCGGCCTCGGTGGCCGTCATCCGGGCCTTGAGGAAGAAGGGCGCCATCTCCAGGACCTGGAACCGGCCGGCGGCCTGGGGGAAGACCTCGGCGATGTAGGCATGCATCTCGGGGATGGTGAACTGGAGCTGCATCGCGGGCCTTTCGGTGGCGGCCGAACCTGCGCAGACTGGCAAGGCAGCGGAGGGATCGCAAGGGAGGACGCGATGGCCGAAGATATCCTCAGGCGCAGCGACGCGGGGGCGGTCGCGACCCTGACCCTGAATGACCCGGCGACGCTGAACGCCCTGTCGGAGGCGATGCTCGAGGCGCTGCTGCTGGCGTTGCAGGCGCTGGCGGCCGATCGCGGTGTGCGGGTGGTGATCCTGCGCGGCGCGGGCCGGGCGTTCTGCGCCGGGCACGACCTGAGGGAGATCACCGCGGCGCGGCAGGCCGAGGATGGCGGGCGGGCGCGGTTCGAGGCGCTGTTCGACAAGTGTGCACGGGTGATGCTGGCGATCACCCGGCTGCCGCAGCCGGTGGTGGCGGCGGTGCACGGGATCGCCACCGCGGCCGGCTGCCAGCTGGTGGCGAGCTGCGACCTGGCGGTGGCGGCGGAGGGGACGCGGTTCGGGGTCAACGGGGTTAACATCGGCCTGTTCTGCTCGACGCCGATGGTGGCGCTGACGCGCAACATCGGGCGGAAGCGGGCTTTCGAGCTGCTGACCACCGGCGAGTTCGTCGAGGCCGAGGAGGCGCGGGCGCTGGGGCTGGTGAACCGGGTGGTGCCGGCGGAGGCGCTGGAGGGCGCGGCGCAAGCGCTGGCGGAAACGATCGCCGGCAAGCTGGGGCCGGTGGTGAGCATCGGCAAGCGGGCCTTCTACGAGCAGGCCGAGCTGCCGCTCGAAGCGGCCTATGCTCATGCCGGGCGGGTGATGGTCGAGAACATGCTGCGCGCGGACACGGCCGAGGGGATCGCGGCCTTCCTCGACAAGCGCGCGCCGGACTGGAAGCAGTAGTCAGGCGCGGGCGATGCGCTGGGCCTTGGGGTAGAGCGCCATGAAGCGGGCGCGCAGGATCAGCGCGAAGAGCGCGACGGCGCCGAGCTGGTGCACGATGGCGAGCTGCCAGGGGGCGCCGTGCATGACCGTGATTATGCCGAGCGCGACCTGGACCGCGAGCATCGCCATCATTGCGGCGAAGGCGCCGCGGATCGCGACCAGCGCGCTGCGGCGGCTGCGCAGCCAGGCGATCAGGCCGAGGACGAAGAGCGTGTAGCCGACGAGACGGTGGTCGAACTGCACGAGGCCCGGATTGGCGAGGAAATTCGACCAGAGCGGCTGCAGGTTGAAGGCGGTGGAGGGGAAGACCTCGCCGCCCATCAAGGGCCAGTCGGTGTAGTTGCGGCCGGCGTCGATGCCGGCGACCAGCGCGCCGAGCAGGACCTGCACGAAGGCCGTCGCCACCAGCGCGGTGCCCCAGGCGATCAGGCCGGCGTTGCGCTGGCGGCGGGCCTGCAGCAGCTCGGCCTCGCTGCGGCCGAGGCGGAGGACGTACCAGGCGATCAGGCCGAGCAGGATAAAGGCGAGGCCGAGATGCACGGCGAGCCGGTAGGAGGCGACGCTGTCCATGCCCGGCGCCAGGCCCGAGCGGACCATCCACCAGCCGACGGCGCCCTGCAGCCCGCCGAGGGCGCCGATGCCGAGGAGGCGCGGCATCCAGCCGGGCGGGATGCGGCGGCGCAGCGCGAACCAGAGAAAGCCCAGGGCCCAGACCGCGCCGATGGCGCGGCCGAGCTGGCGGTGGCTCCATTCCCACCAGTAGATGCGCTTGAACTCGGGCAGGGTCATGCCGCGGTTCAGCGCCTGGTATTGCGGGGTGGCCCGGTATTTCTCGAACTCCGCGGTCCAGGCGGCCTCGTCCGAAGGCGGCAGCGCGCCGGTGACCGGGCGCCATTCGGTGATCGAGAGGCCGGAATCGGTCAGCCGGGTCAGGCCGCCGACGACGATCATCGCGACGACGAGGGCGAAGAGGATGGCGAGCCAGACGGCGATGCCGCGGCGCGAGCCGGCCGGGCGCCGGACGGGTGCCGGGACGGGTGCGGCGGCCGGCCTGTCGCCGACCTCCTCGAAGATGCTGCGGGATTTGCTCATGCTCGCCTCCGGGGGCGATTTAGGCGGGCCGCGGCGGAGCGGCAAGCGGATTGTCGGGGGCGCAGGCCGGCGCAGGCGACATGACGGTTCGAACCGCGTGGCTACTTCCGCCCCTTCACCTTGACGGCGAGCGCGCGAACGACGCCGTGCAGGGTGCGGATGTCGGCGTCGGTGAGCGGCGCGCGGCGGAAGAGATTGTCGAGATTGGCGGTCAGGCTGGCGCGGGCCGGCTCGGGGAAGAAGTAGCCGACGGCGTCGAGGCGCTGCACCAGATGCTCCACGAAGCGGTCGACCTCGATGCCGGTGGCGCGCTGCGCCCCGCCGGTGCGGTAGTCGACGGCCGGAGCGTCGCCGCCGGCGCGCCGCCATTCGTAGGCCAGGAGCAACACGCACTGCGCCAGGTTGAGCGAGCCGTAGGCCGGGTTCACCGGCACCGAGACCACGGCGTTGGCGCGGATCACGTCGGCGGTCTCGAGCCCGGCGCGCTCGGGGCCGAACAGCACGCCGACCCGCTCGCCGGCGGCGATCATGGCGCGGGCCTCGGCCATCGCCCGCTCGGGGGTGACCACCAGCTTGGTCATGGCGCGGTCGCGGGCGGTGGTGGCAAAGAGATAGCTGAGATCGGCGCAGGCCTCGGCGGTGTCGGCCGTCAGACGGGCGCGGTCGAGCACCCGGCCGGCCCCGCTCGCCATCGCCTCGGCCCGCGGGTTGGGCCAGCCGTCGCGCGGCGCGACCAGGCGTAGGGCGTCGAGACCGAAATTCCACATCGCCCTGGCGGCGGCGCCGATGTTCTCGCCCATCTGCGGCGCCACCAGCACGAAGACCGGCTGCGGGCCGGTCTCGGTCTGCCTGCCGTGATCGGTGCCTGCCACGCCGCAGCCCTCCCGCGCCAACCCGCCGCGTGATACGCTGCCGGCGGCGACCGGACAAGGGAGGGGCCGATGGCCTATGACGAGGGCCTGGCGCAGACGTTCCGCGACGCACTGGCGGAGCGGACCGGCGTGAGCGAGCGCAAGATGTTCGGCGGGCTCTGCTTCATGCTGAACGGCAACATGCTCTGCGGCACCTACCGCGAGGGCGGGATGTACCGGGTCGGCAAGGGCAACGAGGCCGCGGCGCTGGCGCTGCCGGGGGTGCGGCCGATGACGATGACCGGCCGGCCGATGCCGGGGCTGGTCGATGTCGACCGCGCCGCGATCGAGGATGACGCGCTGCGCGGCCGGCTGCTGGCGCTGGCCTTCGCCTTCGTCGACAGCCTGCCCGCGAAATAGGCCGTATACGGACGTATACCGGGACTTTTCTTCTCGGCGCTTGTCGGCTAGGGAGCGAGCGCCTATGCCGACAGAGAGCCAGATTGCGAGGGACCCATGGCCAAGATCAAAGTCGCGAACCCGGTCGTCGAGCTCGACGGCGACGAGATGACCCGGATCATCTGGGATTTCATCAAGCAGAAGCTGATCCTGCCTTATCTCGACATCGACCTGCGCTACTACGACCTGTCGATCGAGGAGCGCGACCGGACCGACGACCAGATCACCGTCGACGCGGCCAACGCGATCAAGGAGTTCGGGGTCGGCGTGAAATGCGCCACCATCACCCCTGACGAGGCGCGGGTGCAGGAGTTCGGGCTGAAGCAGATGTGGCGCTCGCCCAACGGCACCATCCGCAACATCCTCGGCGGCGTGATCTTCCGCCAGCCGATCATCTGCCGCAACGTGCCGCGGCTGGTGCCGGGCTGGACCAAGCCGATCGTGGTCGGCCGCCACGCCTTCGGCGACCAGTACCGCGCCACCGACTTCGTCTTCCCGGGCAAGGGCACGGTGACGCTGAAGTTCGTCGGCGAGGACGGGACGGTGATCGAGCGCGAGGTGTTCAAGGCGCCGGGCGGCGGCGTGACCATGGCGATGTACAACCTCGACCAGTCGATCCTCGACTTCGCGCGCGCCTCGATGAACTACGCGCTGAACCTGAAGTGGCCGCTCTATCTCTCGACCAAGAACACCATCCTCAAGGCCTATGACGGGCGGTTCAAGGACCTGTTCCAGCAGGTCTTCGACGAGGAGTTCGCCGACAAGTACAAGGCGGCCGGCATCACCTACGAGCACCGGCTGATCGACGACATGGTGGCGGCGGCGCTGAAGTGGTCGGGCGGCTACGTCTGGGCCTGCAAGAACTACGACGGCGACGTGCAGTCCGACACCGTGGCGCAGGGCTTCGGCTCGCTCGGGTTGATGACCAGCGTGCTGATGACCCCCGACGGCCGCACCGTCGAGGCGGAGGCGGCGCACGGCACGGTGACGCGGCACTTCCGCCAGCACCAGAAGGGCGAGCAGACCTCGACCAACTCGGTGGCCTCGATCTACGCCTGGACCGGCGGGCTGAAGCACCGGGCCAAGCTCGACGACAACGCCGAGCTGCATGCGCTTCGCCGAGACGCTGGAGCGTGTGGTGGTCGACACCGTCGAGGCCGGCTTCATGACCAAGGACCTGGCGCTGCTGGTCGGGCCGGAGCAGAAGTGGCTGACCACCACCGGCTACCTGGAGAAGGTGGCCGAGAACCTGCAGAAGGCGCTGGGCTGAGACCCGCCCCGATGAGCACCGCCGCCCCACCGGAAACCCGTGTCGGCCACGTCCACCTGAAGGTGGCCGACCTCGACCGCGCCATCGCCTTCTACGGCGAGGTGCTGGGCTTCACCCTGCAGGCCCGGATGGGCTCGGCCGCGGCGTTCCTCGCCGCGGGCGACTATCACCACCACATCGGGCTCAACACCTGGGAGAGCGCCGGCGGCACGCCGCCGCCGCCCGGCCACACCGGGCTCTACCACAGCGCCTTCGTCTATCCCGACCGCAGGTCGCTGGCGCAGGCGCTGAAGCGGGTGCTCGAAGCCGGGGTGAAGATCACCGGCAAGGCCGACCACGGGGTGAGCGAGGCGATCTACTTCAACGACCCCGACGGCAACGGCGTGGAGATCTACCGCGACCGCCCCGAAGCGGAATGGCCGCGACGGGCCGACGGGTCGCTGATCATCTCCAACGACCCGCTCGACCTCGAGGCGCTGCTGGCGGAAGCCTGAGCCCTCAGAGCCCCTCGACGACCACCAGATCGCGCTCGCAGGCGTCTCGGGCATGGGCGAGCGCCGCCTGGTACTCGGGCGAGCGGTAGCAGGCCTCCGCCGCCTCCAGGCTGGGGAACTCGGCCAGCACGTTGCGGGCGCGCTCGTTGCCCTCGAGCTGGACGTAGCGGCCCGAGCGGGCGAGGAAGCGGCCGCCGTGGCCTTCGATTGCGCCGGTGGCGAGGCCGGCATAGCGGCCGTAGGCCTCGGGGTCGGTGACCTTGACGTGGGCGATCCAGTAGGCCGGCATCAGGCGTCCTCCGCTCCCTCGATGATGATCAGCTCGCGCTCGGACCCCGCGAGGGCATGGGGCAGCACGGCGCGGTAGTCGGGGTCGTCGTAGAAGGCGAGCGCACTGGCATAGTCGGGAAACTCGATGACCGCGTTCCGGGCGCGGGCCGGGCCCTCCTTGGCCTCGTAGCGGCCCGCGCGCACGATGAAATGCCCACCGTGGCGCGCGGCGATCCCGGGCGTCGCCGCGGTATAGCGGGCGTAACGCTCGGGGTCGGTCACATCGATCCGGGCGATGAGATAGCCTTTGGGCATTCGGTGCACTCCTCTTTCAGCTTCAAGGCGATGACCCGGTGCGCACGCGTGCGCAGCTCAGGCGGGCACGCCCTCCAGCAGCGCCCTCGCGGCGGCGATGGCCTCCGGCGCCCGCGCCGGGTCGGCGCCGCCGGCCTGCGCCATGTCCGGCCGGCCGCCGCCGCCCTTGCCGCCCAGCGCCTCGGCTGCGACCCGCACCAGGTCGACGGCGGAGATGCGCCCCGTGAGGTCGTCGGTGACGCCGGCGGCGACCGCGGCCTTGTCGCCGGTGTCGGCGACCAGCAGGATCACCCCCGAGCCGAGCCGCGCCTTGTGCGCGTCGATCAGGCCGCGCAGGTCCTTGCCGGAGACGCCGCTGAGCGACTGGGCGAGGAACGGGATGCCGGCCACGGTCTCCGGGCCGCGGGCCTCGGCGGGCCCGCCGGCCAGCGCCAGGCGGCGGCGCAGCTCGGCGATCTCGTTGCCCTGGGCCTTGCGCTCGTCGAGGAGCGCGCGGATGCGCTCGGGCAGCTCCTCCGGGCCGGGCGCGCAAGCAGCGCGGCCGCCTCGCTCAGCGCCGCCTCGCCGGCGGCGACCTGGGCGAGCGCGCCGGCGCCGGTGAGCGCCTCGATCCGGCGGACGCCGCTTGCCGAGGCGCCTTCGGAGAGCAGCTTGAAGGTGCCGATGTCGCCGGTGCGGCCGACGTGGGTACCGCCGCAGAGCTCGAGCGAATAGGTGTCGCCGGCGGCGCCCAGGCCGCTGCCCGGACGGGCGCCCATCGCCACCACCCGCACCTCGTCGCCGTACTTCTCGCCGAAGAGCGCGCGGGCGCCGAGCTTCTCGGCGGCGTCGGGGGTCATGATCCGGGTCTCGACGGGCGTATTCTGGCGCACGTAGTCGTTGACCTCGGTCTCGACGGTGGCGAGCTCGGCCGGCGTCATCGCCTTGGGATGGGCGAAGTCGAAGCGCAGGCGGTCGGGGGCGACGAGGCTGCCGCGCTGGGCGACGTGGTCGCCGAGGGCGCGGCGCAGCGCCTCGTGCAGCAGGTGGGTGGCGGAGTGGTTGGCGCGGATCGCGCTGCGGCGGCCGTGGTCGACGACCAGCTCGGCGGCGGCGCCGCGGGCGAGCTCGCCCTCCTCGACCCGGCCCTGGTGGACGAAGAGGCCGGCGCGCTTGCGCACGTCGGTGATCGCGACGCGGGCGCGGTCGGTCCTGAGCGTGCCGGTGTCGCCGACCTGGCCGCCGGATTCGGCGTAGAACGGGGTCTGGTTCAGCACGATCTGCACCTCGACGCCGATCGCTGCGGTCTCGACCGCATGTCCGCCGACCACGAGCGCCAGGATCTGGCCCTCGGCGGCCTCGGTGTCGTAGCCGAGGAACTCGGTCGGCCCGTGCTGCTCGGCGAGGTCGAACCAGATCGCGGCGTCGGCGGCCTCGCCGGAGCCGGCCCAGGCGGCGCGGGCCTTGGCCTTCTGCGCCGCCATCGCCGCCTCGAAGCCGGCACGGTCCACGGCGCGGTGCTGCTCGCGCAGCGCGTCCTCGGTCAGGTCGAGCGGGAAGCCGAAGGTGTCGTAGAGCCGGAACGCGGCGGCGCCGGGCAGCGGCGCGCCGTCGGGCAGGCGCGCCAGCTCGTCGTCGAGCAGGCGCAGGCCGCGCTCGAGCGTCGCCTTGAACCGGGTCTCCTCCGAGAGCAGCGTCTCCTCGATCAGGGTCTGGGCGCGCGGCAGCTCGGGAAAGGCGCGGCCCATCTGCGCCACCAGCGCCGGGACCAGGCGGTACATCACCGGCTCGCTCGCGCCGAGCAGGTGGGCGTGGCGCATCGCCCGGCGCATGATCCGGCGCAGCACGTAGCCGCGGCCCTCGTTGGCGGGCAGCACCCCGTCGGCGATCAGGAACGAGGTCGAGCGCAGGTGGTCGGCGATCACCCGGTGGTGGATGCGCCCCGGCCCGTCCGGGTCCGAGTTCGTCGCCTGCGCCGAGGCCTCGATCAGGCTGCGCATCAGGTCGGTGTCGTAGTTGTCGTGCTTGCCCTGCAGCACCGCGCCGATCCGCTCCAGCCCCATGCCGGTGTCGATCGACGGCCGCGGCAGGTCCAGGCGGCTGCCGTCCTCCTGCTGGTCGAACTGCATGAAGACCAGGTTCCAGATCTCGACGAAGCGATCGCCCTCCACGTCCGCGCTGCCGGGCGGGCCGCCGGGAATCCCGGGCCCGTGGTCGTAGAAGATCTCCGAGCAGGGGCCGCAAGGGCCGGTGGGGCCCATCATCCAGAAATTGTCGGAGGTGGCGATGCGGACGATGCGGTCGTCCGGCAGCCCCGCGACCTTCTTCCAGAGCTCCGCCGCGACGTCGTCGTCGTGGTAGACGGTGACCATGAGCCGGCCCTTCGGCAGGCCGAAGTCGCGGGTCAGCAGATCCCAGGCCAGCGGGATCGCGCGTTCCTTGAAGTAGTCGCCGAACGAGAAGTTGCCGAGCATCTCGAAGAAGGTGTGGTGCCGCGCGGTGTAGCCGACGTTGTCGAGGTCGTTGTGCTTGCCGCCGGCGCGCACGCATTTCTGGCTGCTGGCGGCGCGGACGTAGTCACGCCGCTCCAGCCCGGTGAAAACGTTCTTGAACTGCACCATGCCGGCGTTGGTGAACATCAGCGTCGGATCGTTGCGCGGCACCAGCGGCGAGCTCGGGACCACGGTGTGACCGCTCTGGCGGAAGAACTCGAGGAAGGTCGAGCGGATGTCGTTGAGGCTGGCCATGGTCTCGTCCCGCGGGGGCGCCGGGCGGACGCCGGCTCGGTCTGCCCTGTTAGCGCTCCGCCGCGCCGCTGTCCACGCCCGGGGCCGGAGCGCGCTTGCCGCCGGCAGCCGGCCGGGCGATGCTCACCCGCGGCGGAGGAGGGCGGCGTGGCGCGGATCCCGGCGGACAGGGTGCAGCTGAAGCGCGTGTACGAGCCGGCGGCGGCCGACGAAGGCGCCCGGGTGCTCGTCGAGCGGCTGTGGCCCCGGGGGGTTCGCAAGCAGGCGGTGGACCGCTGGGAGCGCGAGCTCGCCCCGAGCCCGGACCTCAGGAATGGTACGGGCACGATCCGGCCCGCTGGGAGGCGTTTCGCGCGCGCTACCTCGACGAGTTGCGCGGCCACGCGGCGGAACTCGACGCGTTGCGGGCGCTGGCGCGCACCCGACCGCTGACGCTGGTCTTCGCGGCGCGCGATCCTGACCGCAGCAGCGCGGCGGTGCTGCGCGAGGTCCTGCTGGGCTGACGGTCCCGCCGGCACGCGGTGCTCCGCGATGCTTTTGGCGGGGCGTGGTTAACGAAATCATAATTCACCCGGCCTTAAGGATATGCGCGTCCGCGACGGGATTCGCCCGGGGCGGGCGTCAGGGCGCTGGCGGGACCGCTCCGGCGGCACCGCAGGGCGCGTCCGCACACGGGAGACGGCCTCAGAATGAACATAGTCGAGGTTCCGCAGATGGAGAACGAGTGGGTGGCGGCCGGCCCGCCGCCGCCGATGAGCACCGGCGACGCGAGCTGGTTCATCGCGATCCCGATCCTCGCGATCATGCTGCTGATGCTTCTGCAGGACACCAGGTCCTAAGGCGCGCATCGCGCTGCGCGGTGCCGGGCCCGGATCGGCCCCGCCTCATAGTCGTCGAGCACCTCGGCGCTTTCCTCGCCGGACATGCCGAAGTCGAGGCCGTGCGCGGCGCGGATCTTGTCCTCGATCTGCAGGGCGATGTCGGGATTGTCCTTGAGGAAGACCTTGGCGTTCTCGCGGCCCTGGCCGATGCGCTGGTCGGCGAAGGAATACCAGGCGCCGGACTTCTCGACCACGCCGGCCTTGACCCCGAGGTCGATCAGCTCGCCGCGCTTGGAGATGCCCTCGCCATACATGATGTCGAACTCGACCTGCTTGAACGGCGGCGCCACCTTGTTCTTGACCACCTTGACCCGGGTGGAGTTGCCGACCACCTCGTCGCGGTCCTTGATCGCGCCGATGCGGCGGATGTCGAGGCGGACGCTGGCGTAGAACTTCAGCGCGTTGCCGCCGGAGGTGGTCTCGGGGCTGCCGAACATCACGCCGATCTTCATCCGGATCTGGTTGATGAAGATCACCATGCACTGCGAGCGCGAGATCGCGGCGGTGAGCTTGCGCATCGCCTGGCTCATCAGCCGGGCCTGGGCGCCGACCTGGGCGTCGCCCATCTCGCCTTCGAGCTCGGACTTCGGCGTGAGGGCCGCGACCGAGTCGACCACCACCACCGAGACCGCGCCCGAACGCACCAGCGTCTCGGTGATCTCGAGCGCCTGCTCGCCGGTGTCGGGCTGGGAGATCAGGAGCTCGTCGATGTTGACGCCGAGCTTTTTGGAATAGACCGGATCGAGCGCGTGCTCGGCGTCCACGAAGGCGCAGACCCCGCCACCGCGCTGCTCCTCGGCGATGACGTGCAGCGCCAGCGTGGTCTTCCCCGAGCTCTCCGGCCCGTAGATCTCGATGATCCGGCCCTTGGGCAGCCCGCCGATGCCGAGCGCGATGTCGAGGCCGATCGAGCCTGTCGAGATCGCCTCGATATCGAGTGCCGGGGTCGAGCCGAGCCGCATGATCGAGCCCTTGCCGAAGCTGCGCTCGATCTGCGCAAGCGCGGATTCGAGCGCCTTCTGCTTGTCCATGCCGCGTCTTTCGGAAAAATCCACCACGGGAGAGTTCATTCTCATGCCTCTTATTCCACAGTTGCAAGGTCCACGGCAATCGCGGTCATGTTCACGCCTTGTTCACCTTGTTACCATGGGGGCAAAACAGGAACATTGCAACGCAAAATTATGGCCGGGTTAAGGCTTTCCACGGCGCGGTTAACAGCTGCTGAACGGCGCCCTTGCAGCGGTCGGGGCGGAGGCGCAGACTTGCCGGCGGGAGGAGCCATGGACGCCAAGGACGACGACGACCGGGTGGAGTGCGCCTCGCCACCGTGCCTGCATCGGGGAGATCGATCCAGCCTGGAGCGGCCTGCCGCCACCGGCGCCGCGTCGCGACGGCGGGGAGGAGCCGGCGGTCACGCCTCGAGCTGGTCCTTCACCCGCTGGGTCAGCTCGTTCAGGGTGAAGGGCTTGGGCAGGAAGGACGCGCCGGGCACGCCGCTGTCGCCGCCGGCGAAGGCGTCCTCCGCATAGCCGGACATGAAGATCACCTTGGTCTCGGGACGGGTCTTCTGCGCCTCGCGGACCCAGCCCGGGCCGTCGAGGCCGGGCATTATCACGTCCGAGAGCATGATGTCGACGTGCAGCGCCTGGTCCTCGAGGATCTCCAGCGCCTCCTCGCCCGAGGCGGCCTCGACCACGGTATAGCCGCGCAGCCGCAGCGCCCGGGCGGCGAAGGAGCGCACCGGGTCCTCGTCCTCGACCAGCAGCACCAGGCCGCGGCCGGTGAGGTCGCGGGCGCGGCGGGCCTCGGGTTCGGGCGGCGGCGGCAGGGTCTCGATCTTGTCGTAGGCCGGCAGGTAGATGGTGAAGATCGCGCCCCTGGCCGGGCGGGCTGTCGGCGAAGATGAAGCCGCCGGTCTGCTTGACGATGCCGTAGGCGGTGGAGAGCCCGAGCCCGGTGCCCTCGCCGACCTGCTTGGTGGTGAAGAACGGCTCGAAGATCTTGTTGAGCTTGCCCTCGGGGATGCCGTGGCCGCTGTCGGCGACCTCGATCACCACGTAGTCGCCGCGCAGGATCACCGCCCGGTCGCGGTGCAGGTCGCGGCCCAGGCGGACGTTGCGGGTGGTGACGCGGACCTCGCCGCCGCGCGGCATGGCGTCGCGGGCGTTGACCACCAGGTTCATGATCACCTGCTCGATCTGGCGCTCGTCGACGCGGACCGGGGCGAGGTCGGGGCCGTGCTCGATCCGGAGCGTGACCTTGTCGCTGAGCAGGCGGTTCAGCAGGTGGGTGAGCTCGGAGAGCGTGTCCTGAAGGTTGATCACGGTGGGCCTGCAGCGTCTGCTTGCGCGAGAAGGCGAGGAGCTGGCGCACCAGAGCGGCGGCGCGGTTGGCGTTCTGGCGGATCTGCATCAGATCGCCGTGCTCGACGTCGGCCATCTCGTGGCGCATCAGCAGGAGGTCGCAGTGGCCGTTGATCGCGGTCAGCAGGTTGTTGAAGTCGTGGGCGACGCCGCCGGCGAGCTGGCCCACCGCCTGCATCTTCTGGCTCTGGACGAACTGCGCCTCCAGCGTCTTGAGCTCGGTGGCGTCGGAGAGGACCGCGAGCAGCGAGGGCGCGCCGTCGAGCACGGTGCGGGTGAAGGCGACCTGCAGGAAGATCTCCTGGCCGTCGGCGGTGCCGCGGGCGATCTCGGAGCGGCCGAGGGCGCGGCCGCGGGTGGTGTCGGCCAGCCGTTCGGCGATCGGGCGGCCGAGGCCCTCGAGCAGCTCGGCGATGTTGACGCCCGGGCGGGCGCGCTCGCCGAGCAGCTGCCGCGCCGCCTTGTTGGCGTAGGTGAGCGCGCCGCCGGCCTCGAGCCGCGCCAGCGCCACCGGCAGCTCCTCGAGGAAGTGATCGGGCACCAGGCCCGAGACCTCGGCGTCGTTCAGCGGCATCAGCAGCAGGTCGCGGCGGCCGTCGGCATCGGCGAGCACGACCGCCCGCACCGCCCGGCCGCTGCCGGCAAGCACGTGCACGCCGTCGGGGCGGAGCGGCAGGTCGGCCAGGATCTGGTCGAGATCGGGCCGGTCCCCGACCAGGGCGGTCGCGGCGGCGTTGGTCTCGAGCACCCGGCCCTCGGCGTCGATCCGCAGCCAGGGCACCCCGGCCGAGGCGAAGCCGGGCCCGGCCTGGGGTCCTGCGGCGCTGCGCTCGATGCGCCAGAGCAGGGCCCTCGGACCCATCCGGCTGACGACGATGCGGTGGCGCCGGTCGGCGGCATCCTCGATCGCCACGCCGTTCAGCCGGGCCTCGCGGGTCAGCCGGTAGCGCAGGCCGCCCGCCTCGGGGGCGGCGGCCTCGAGCACGTCGGCGATGCGGGCGGCCGGGTTGCAGCCCAGCACCCGGCCGGCGAGATCGCTGATGAAGACCGGTTCGGGATGGCCCTCGAAGTCGCGGATGCCGCTGTGGCGATCGGTCGCGGCGCCGCTCAGGAGGCCGATCCTGAGCGACAGAAGGTAGGCGCCGAACACCAGCAGCGCCACCGCGAGCGCAGCCGGGACGACGGTCGGCCCGCTCCAGATCCGGGTCAGCGTCGAGCCCAGGAGCAGCGCCCCGGCCGTGGCCAGTCCGGCGCCGGCCCGGAAGTCGCCGCTCGCCAGCACCGCCTGCGCCTCGCCCTTGTTTCGCACCGTCCGCATGTCCTCTGGAGCCGGGCCAGTCTAGACCAAACCCGGCCGTTCAACCACAGGTATTATGAGCAAGCGGTAAATGCGCCGAGGGTTGCGTCTCAGCCCGGGCGCGGGGCGCGGAAGCGGGCGATGAAGAAGCCGTCGCCGCCGTCGAGCGGGCTCAGCCTGCGCCTGCCGTCCGGGCGCCAGCCCGGGTGTCGGTCGGCGAAGGCGGCGGCGCGGGCCTCGTTCTCGCGGGCGAGCAGCGAGCAGGTGGCGTAGATCAGCAGGCCGCCGGGCCTGACCCGCGCGGCGGCGGCGTCGAGGATCGCGTCCTGCAGCGGCGGGAAGGCGGCGAGGGCCTCGGGGGTCAGCCGCCACTTGCCTTCGGGCTTGCGTCGCCAGGCCCCGGTGCCCGAGCAGGGGGCGTCGACCAGCACCAGGTCGCAGACCGGCTTCAGCGCCGCGCACTCGGCGTCGCTGAGGATGCGAATCTCGGCCCCGGCGCGGCGGGCGCGCTCGGGCAGGTCGGCCATCCGCCGCGGGTTGGCGTCCCAGGCCATCAGCCGGCCGCGGCCCTGCAGCGCGGCGGCCAGCGCCAGGGTCTTGCCGCCGCCGCCGGCGCAGTAGTCGAGCACGGTCATGCCGGGCCGGACGCCGGCGGTCTCGACGACCACCTGGCTCGAGGCGTCCTGCAGCTCGACCATGCCCTGGGTATAGGCGCGGCTGTTGCCGACGGCGCGGGGGTTCTCCAGCACGCGCAGGGCGTTGCGGGCCAGCGGATGCGGCGCCACCATGACCCCGTCGCGGGCCAGCACCACGGTCGCGGCGTTGGCGTTGGTCTTCAGCGTGTTCACCCGGAGGTCCACCGGGGCGCGGGCCTGCATCGCCGCGAGGACCGGCTCGAAATCGGCCCCGAGGGAGGCGGCGAGCTCGTCATGCAGGAAATCGGGATAGTCGAGGCGCACCGGCTCCGGGGCGTCGGCGAGGTCGCGGGCGAGCGCGGCCTGCTCGGCGGCGCTCAGCGGCGCCGGGTCGAAGCCTTCGCCGGTGAGGAGCGCCGCCAGGTCGGTCCCCTCGTCGGCCTGGTGCGCCAGCAGGATCGCCCGGCCGCTGTCGCCGCCGCCCCGCCAGCCGAGCGAGCGGCGGCGGCGCAACCCGTCATAGACCAGATCCCGCACCGCGGCGCGGTCCTTGGAGCCGGCGAAGCGGCTGGCCCGTGCCCAGCGGGTCAGCTCGCGCTCGGCCGGCTCGCCGGCGAGGACGGCGTCGAGCAGCTCGATCGCGGCGGAGAGGCGGGCACCGGGGGTCATCGGCGGTCATGTGCCCGCAAACGCAGCCGCTGACAAGGCGGCCGGGCGCGCGGCGACGAGCCGAGGCGGACATCACGTCCGCTTGTGCGGTCGCCGAACGGCCCGGAGTTGTTACAAAACCGTCAAGCAACACAAATAACAGGGGTGATCGGCGAACGGGAGACAGCGATGCAGGTCGAGTTGGCCGAACGGCCAATGGCCGCGGAGCTCCTGGACGAGGTCCAGGCGCTGCGCGCGGCGGTGATTGACGCGGCAGCCCCGCTGCGGGCGGATTTCGGGGCCGAGGCGGACGACGCCGACCCGGCGCTCGTGAACCTCGCGCATTACCTGGCGCTGCGCCGTCACGACCTGCGCCCGCTGCAGCGAAGGCTGATGGCGCTGGGGCTCTCCTCGCTCGGACGTCTCGAGAGCCGGGTGCTGCCGACGCTCGACGCGGTCGTCGTCGCCCTCGCGGCGCTCGCGGGCCGGGGAAGCCCGGTCGAGCCGCCCGCCCCCGAAGCGTTCTTCGCCGGCGAGGATCGCCTGACGCGCGCCACCGACGCGCTGTTCGGCCCGCGCCGCGGCAATCGGCGCACCCGGATCATGGTGACGTTGCCGACCGAGGCGGCGACGCAGCCGGATTTCGTGCAGGCGCTTGCCGAGGCCGGCATGGACGTGGCGCGGATCAACTGCGCCCATGACGACCCTGTGGGCTGGCGGGCGATGGCGGCGAACGTCCGCGCTGCGGGCACCGCCTGCGCCCGCGGGATCGCGGTGCTGATGGACATTGCCGGTCCGAAGATCCGCAGCGAAGCGGTGGCGTTGCCGGAGCCGAAGGCGCGGATGCACCCGGGGGATCGGCTGCGGCTCGTGGCCTCGAGGGCGCCACGCCCGACGGCCGACGTTCCGTTCTCGGCGAGCGTGTCCCTGCCCGAGCTGGTCACCCGGTTCAAGCTCGGCGACCGGGTCCGCTACGACGACGGCAAGCTGGAAGCCGTGGTCGAGGAAATCGCGGAGGGTGAGGCGGTGCTCCGGGTGCGCAAGACCAAGGCCGGAGGCACCAGGCTGAAGCCGGAGAAGGGGCTCAACCTGCCCGACACCGCGCTCGGGCTCTCGCCGCTGACCGCCAAGGACCGCACCGACCTCGATGTGGTGGTCGAGCTGGCCGACATCGTCGGCTATTCCTTCGTCAGCCGGCCGGAGGACATCGACCTGCTCGAGCAGGCGCTCGGGACCAGCCAGGGCCGGCTCGGGCTCATCGCCAAGATCGAGCAGCCGGAGGCGGTGAGCAACCTGCCGGCGCTGATCGCCCGGGCGCGGCGGCGCGGGCGGTTCGGCGTGATGATCGCACGCGGCGATCTCGCCGCCGAGATCGGCTTCGAACGGCTCGCGGAGATGCAGGAGGAGATCCTCTGGATCTGCGAGGCGGCGTCGGTACCGGTGGTCTGGGCGACGCAGGTGCTCGAGGACATGGTGAAGGACGGCATCCCGTCGCGAGGCGAGATGACCGACGCCGCGATGGCCGGGCGCGCCGAGTGCGTGATGCTGAACAAAGGGCCGGCGGTGGTAGCCACGGTCGAGCTGCTCGACCGGCTGCTCGGACGCATGGACGGGCACATCCTGAAAAAGACTCCGACGCTTCGGGCACTGAAGTCCTGGTAGCGCGTATTGTGCTTCGCGGGCGAAGGCAGGAGATTGCCCTGAGTTTGCCGGACAAGGGAGTCTCGCGATGCGCGCCGTCGGATACCAGAAGTCGCTGCCGGCGGATGATCCCGCCGCGCTCGTCGACATCGACCTGCCCCGGCCGGAGCCCGCCGGCCGCGACCTGCTGGTGGAGATCCGGGCGGTGTCGGTCAACCCGGTCGACACCAAGGTCCGCCTGCGGTCGGCGCCGCAGACGGGCTGGAAGGTGCTGGGCTTCGATGCCGCCGGAATCGTCGTCGCAACCGGGCCCGAGGTGACGCTGTTCGCGCCGGGCGACGCGGTCTTTTACGCCGGCTCGACCGCGCGGCAGGGCACGAATGCCGAGTTCCACCTGGTCGACGAGCGGATCGTCGGCAGCAAGCCGCAGTCGCTCGACTGGGCCGAGGCGGCGGCGCTGCCGCTGACCGCGATCACCGCCTGGGAGGTGCTGTTCGACCGGCTGGAGGTGCGGCGGCCGGTACCCGGCGCGGCGCCGGCGCTGCTGATCGTCGGCGGCGCCGGCGGCGTCGGCTCGATGGCGGTGCAGCTGGCGCGGCGGCTGACCGATCTGACGGTGATCGCCACCGCCTCGCGGCCGGAGTCGCGGGCCTGGGTCGAGGAGCTCGGAGCCCACCACGTGATCGACCACGCCCGGCCGCTGGCGGCGCAGGTGGCGGCGCTCGGACTGGGCGCGCCGGGCCTGGTCTTTTCCACCACCCATACCGACCAGCACATCGACGAGCTCGTGGCGCTGATCGCGCCGCAGGGCCGCTTCGGCTACATCGACGACGTGAGCTCGATCGACCCGGCGCCGTTCAAGGCCAAGAGCCTGTCGCTGCGGCTGGAATCGATGTTCACCCGCCCGGTCTTCGAGACGGCGGACATGAGCGCCCAGCACGACCTGCTCGAGGAGGTGTCGCGGCTGGTGGACGCCGGCACCCTGCGCACCACGCTCGCGGAGCGGCTGACGCCGATCTCGGCGGCGAACCTGCGACGGGCGCACGCTCTGATCGAAGGGGGGTGGTCGCACGGCAAGCTGGTGCTGGAAGGCTTCCCGAGGAGCTGATACAAGTAAGGCAACCGCACGCGGACACACGCTGCGCCCCGAAACGCAAAAGCGCCGGGCGATCCCGAGATCGTCCGGCGCCCGGAGTAACGGTCGAGGTCGTCAGGCGGCGACGCGGCCGCCGAGTACCTCGTCGACGTGCTGCTGGGCCTTGATCTCCTCGATGCCGTTGACCGCCGCGACCTCGCGGGTCAGCCGCTCCAGCGCCGCCTCGTAGAGCTGGCGCTCGGAATAGGACTGCTCGCGCTGGTCGTCGTTGCGGTGCAGGTCGCGCACCACCTCGGCGATCGAGATCAGATCGCCGGAATTGATCTTCTGCTCGTATTCCTGGGCCCGGCGCGACCACATCGCGCGCTTGACCCGGGCCCGGCCCTTGAGGGTGTCGAGCGCCCGCTCGACGATGTCGGCGGAGCTGAGCGCCCGCATGCCGACCGAGCTCGCCTTGGCGATCGGAACGCGCAGGGTCATCTTGTCCTTCTCGAAGGAAATCACGAACATCTCGAGTCGGAGGCCGGCGACCTCCTGCTCGTCGATGGAGATGATCCGTCCGACCCCGTGGGCGGGATAGACGACGAAATCGTTCGGACGGAACTCCGTCGCCTTCTTGGGCTTGCTCATGTCGCGCGTCTAATCCTTCTGACTGACACCGGGTTTTCCGCCGTCGCCGCGCCGACACCAGTGATTCGGTTTGCTCGAACGCAAACCGTTTCATCAACGCTATCGGGGCAAAACAGCTCTAGGCCAGTTTTCCTGGACCGTTTCCCAGACCACTTGTAGGACCCCCCTCATAGCAGAAAATCCGCTTCGTGGGAAGTCAAACCGTCGTAGCGTCACGTCATGTGGGGTGGCGCGCAAACGTTTCAAGGTCGCGCGAACGGCACAAAACCGCCCGCGAGAGCCTGAAAATCCCGCATTTCCGCCCGGTCCGGCTCAGCCGCCCTCGCCGGCGGCCTCGGAGAAATATTTCTCCATCTTGCCCGCCTCGCCGTCGCGTTCGTCGGCTTCCGGCAGCGGATCCCGCCGGGTCACCAGCACCGGCCACATCTCGGAGTATTTCCGATTGAACTCGACCCAGTCTTCCATCGCCGGCTCGGTATCGGGCTTGATCGCGTCCACCGGGCATTCCGGCTCGCAGACGCCGCAGTCGATGCACTCGTCGGGATGAATGACGAGCATGTTCTCGCCCTCGTAGAAGCAGTCCACGGGGCAGACCTCGACGCAGTCGGTGTATTTGCAGGCGATGCAGTTCTCAGTCACCACATAGGTCATCGGGGCCAGCCTTGGTCGCGTCGCTCGGTCCGAAGCCTGTCACACTCCGCTGAGGGGCTATGTATCAGCCTGCCGGACGGGTTCAAGGGGCGCCGCGGCGGCGCAAAACACAACCCCCCCCCCCCCCCCCCCCCCCCCCCCCCCCCCCCCCCCCCCCCCCCCCCCCCCCCCCCCCCCCCCCCCCCCCCCCCCCCCCCCCGCCCCCCCCCCCCCCCCCCCCCCCCCCCCCCCCCCCCCCCCCCCCCGCCCCCCCCCCCCCCCCCCCCCCCCCCCCCCCCCCCCCCCCCCCTGGGGCGCCCGCTCCGCCCTGCCGGGTCGCCGGTCGGAGCGCGCGCCGCGGGTGCGCCGCTCCCACCGCCGCGGGCTCACCCGCGTCCGGCCCGACCGCCGACCCGCGCGCCGTCCGCGTCGTCCGGCACGCGGCGGTCGGCGGCCTCGGGCCGCCTGCGGCCGCTCGCGCGCTCGGCTCGTCGACGCTGGGGCGCTCGCGCGGCTGTCCCGGTCGGTCTGGTCGTCGCGTACGACGTGCCGCCCCGCCGCCCGGGCGCGCGGCGTGGCGTGCTTCCGTCGGGGCCGCGAGCGGCCTCGGCGCCCCGCTGGCGCGCTGGAACCTCGCCGCCGTGCGCCGGTGTCCTCGCCCTCGTGACCGGGTCTCTGCCCGCCGCTTGCTCGGGGGCTTGCGCCTCCTGGCGCGTCCGCCTCGCTCGCGTGTTGCGCCGTCCGGTCCGACGGAGCCTCCGCGCTCGTCGTCTCGTGCCGGCGTGGCGCGGCGTGCTCCCCCGCGCCCCCCCCCCCCGCCCCCCGCCCCCCCCCGCCCCCGCCCCCGCCGCCCCGCCGCGCCCCGCCCCCCCCCCCCCCCCCGCCCCCCCCCCCCCCCCCCCCCCCCCCCCCCCCCCCCCCCCCCCCCCCCCCGGCCCCCCCCCCCCCCCCCCGCCCCCCCCCCCCCCCCCCCCGCCCCCCCCCCCCCCCCCCCCCCCCCCCCCCCCCCCCCCCCCCCCCCCCCCCCCCCCCCCCCCCCCCCCCCCCCCCCCCCCCCCCCCTCGAGTCGACGGCATCGTCTGACCCGCCGCAGCTCTCTCCCTTCGTGCGGGCCTCGATCCAGCGCTACGACCGCTCGCTCCGGCCGCGCGAGCTTCTCGCTGCCGGCCCCGCCCGCCCCCCCCCCCCCCCCCCCCCCCCCCCCCCCCCCCCCCCGCCCCCCCCCCCCCCCCCCCCCCCCCCCCCCCCCCCCCCCCCCCCCCCCCCCCCCCCCCCCCCCCCCCCCCCCCCCCGTCGCGTCGCGCGCCGCGGCCCGCGCGCCCGCCCGGCGCCCCGCCCGCGCGCGCGCCCCCCCGCGCGCCCCCCCCGCCGCCCCGCGCGCGGCCGCGCCGCGCGCGCGCCGTCCGCCGGCCCCCCTCCCGCCCGCCCCGCCCGCCCCCGCCGCGCCCCGGCCCCGCCGCCCCGCCCCCGAGTGTCCGACTGCGCCCGGCACCGCCGAAGCGGCCCGGATGAACCGAGTATGGGCCGCCCATCTGGCGTATGGAGCGAGGCCCGGCGAACGCATCGAGCGACCCGCGCGCTCCTGGCGGGCAACCGCGCTCGCCGTTCCCACGCGCGCCTCTTTCAACGCGGTCGCGTCTCGATCCATCCAGCATCATCACGTCCGCATCCCCCGCGCGACGTCCGCATTTTCAACTTGTCCTCGTTCGCGCGAGAGGTTATGCCTCCGAAGCACACGAGCGCACGCTCGAGCGTGCCACATTGCTTGGACCCGCACAGTCACTCACCATGATAACCGACGAGCCATTCTTCCAACGTCTGCCGATACCATGTACTCGACAGCCGCTGCGGCCGTGACGAATCTTGAAACAGAACGATCTCAGCCATCGCTCTTTGAACACGTATCTCTGCGACTACGATTGTCTTGCAGGATCGAGACCGACACCTCGAACATCGCCAATTGACCGCGCGCTTGCTTGCGATAACAGCTTGCGTCGACCTGTCATCGTCAACGAGAGAGCACCTCGTAGTTCAGGATTTGCAGACCGATCTGGAGTCGGTCGTCCGGGTAAACCAGTCGCGTTTGACTTCGGAGAAGATGGCGCGCCAGGACCGTGTTCCTGCTGCGCGCCGATCTGTTGTCGGTCGAGGTGCGAAATCTGCTGCAGACGGTCGCGCGCGTGGTGATCGTGAGCCGGCGCAGCGACTCGCTGAGCAAGTTAAACGTCTCCTCGAAATAGCGCCGGCTGCTGAGCCGCCGCAAACTGACGCCGCGACGAGCATCAGCCCGCCTGAGTTCGTCGCACCGCCGCAGCTCGAGTTCTTCAACGGAATTGGCGGATTTGATCAAGGACGAACGGGAATATGTCACCGTGCTCGACGGTGATCTAGCGACGCCGGCGCCATGGGTGAATATCATCGCCAATCCCTCGTTCGGCTTCCAGGTTCCGCCGAGGGCAGCGGTTACACATGGTCGGTCGATAGCCGCGAGAACCAGCTCACTCCGCGCTCGAACGATCCGGTCAGCGACAGCCCTGGCGAAGCCATCTACGTGCGCGACGAGGATAGTGGAGAATCTGAACAGCGACCGCGCTTCCCATCCGCGACGACGCCTCCCGATACATTGCCAGGCATGGCCAAGGCTACAGCCGTTTCGAGCATGTGGCGCATGGGATTGAAGCTCGATCTCCTGCAGTTCGTGCCGCTCGACGATCCGTCAAGATTTCCAGACTGAAAATCAAGAACGTCTCAGGCCGCCGGCGGCGGCTATCGGTAACGGCCTATGTGGAGTGGGTGCTTGGACCTTCACGCACCGCTTGCGCACCCTATGTCGTCACCGAGATCGATCCCGAAACCGGTGTGTTGCTGGCGCGCAATCCCTGGCGTATGGAGTTCGGTTCTCGTGTGGCCTTTGCCAACTTGGCCGGCCGGCAACATTCGTGGTCGGGCGATCGCACGGAGTTCATCGGTCGCAACGGCAGTTTAGCCTTGCCGGCCGCGCTCGCAAATCGAACGGCGCTGTCCAATCGGGTCGGCGCGGGCCTCGATCCTTGCGGCGTCCTGCAAACCACAGTGGAGATTCCGCCAAACGCTGAAGTCGAAGTACATTTTTGTTGGGGGATGCCGCTAGCGCGACGGCAGCCCTGTCACTGGTCGAGCGGTATCGTGCAGCCAATCTCGACAAAGTATTTGGCGACGTCGTCAAGTATTGGGACGATACGCTGGGTGCGGTCCAGGTGCGCACGCCCGACCGCGCAATGGACATTTGCTGAACCGCTGGCTCCTGTATCAAACGATCGTCTGCCGATTATGGGCTCGGTCGGGTTTCTACCAGGCAAGCGGTGCTTATGGCTTTCGCGACCAGTTGCAAGATGGCATGGCGCTCTGCTTGTCGAAGCCGAAGTTGACGCGGGCGCATCTGCTGCGAGCAGCCGCACGACAGTTTACCGAGGGTGACGTGCAACACTCGTGGTTGCCGTCCTCCGGCAAGGGCATTCGCACGCGCGTTTCCGATGATATGCTCTGGTTGCCCTATGCTGCGGCGCATTATGTGGCGGTGACAGGCGATCTTGCTGTTCTCGACGAGCAGATAGCGTTTGTCGAAGGAATGGCTCTCGCAGCTGGCGAGCAAGACAACTTTTTTCAGCCGATGGTCTCGGATGAAAGAGCTACTCTTTTCGAACATTGCGCTCGATCTCGATCGGAGCCTTGCGCTCGGGCGGCATGATCTGCCGCTGATCGGCGGCGGAGACTGGAACGACGGATTGAACCGTGTCGGCGTGGGCGGGCAGGGCGAAAGCATATGGCTGGGTTGGTTTCTTTACGCCACCATTGCGAGCTTCGCCGCAATTGCGGAGCAGCGAGGTCAACACGAGCGCGCGCAACCTGGCGGCAGCACGCTATTTCGCTACGCGCCGCTCTTGAGCAGGATGGCTGGGATGGCAACTCGTATCGCCGCGGGTATTTTGACGATGGAACGCCGTTTCGCTCGGCATCGAACAACGAATGCCGCATCGACTCGATTGCTCAATCCTGGGGAGTGATCTCCGGCGCGGCCGATTCGGCGCGCGCCGCGCGCGCCATGGCGGCAGTCGACGAAAACCTCATCAAGCGCGAGACGGATTGGCGCTGCTGTTCACGCCGCCGTTCGATAAAACCCCGCTGGAGCCCGGCTATATCAAGGGCTATCCGCCGGGATCCGCGAGAACGGCGGCCAATATACGCATGCCGCACTCTGGTCGGTGCAAGCTTTCGCCAAACTCGGCGATGGCGACAAGGCCGCCGAGCTGATGGCGATGCTCAATCCGATCAACCACGCTCACACTTCGGCCGCCGCTCAGCGCTACAAAGTAAGCCGTATGTTGTTTGTGCGGATGTCTACTCGGTTTCACCGCACGTCGGACGCAGCGGCTGGACATGGTACACGGGCTCGGCCGGATGGATGTACCGTGCAGGTCTCGAATCAATTTTAGAGTTCGGCGTCGAGGGCAACACATTGCGGCTTATCCTTGCGTGCCCAAAGCGTGGCGGGATTTTGAAATTGCGTTTCGGCACAACAAAACTCAATACGAGGTTTCAGTGGAAAATCATGCCGGCGTTTGTCGCAGCATTGCCCGCTTGGAACTTGACGAGCAGGTGCTCCCTCGCGGTTCGACGCACATCACGCTGGTGAATGACAGCGAAACCCATCAGTCCGATGACACTCGGATGATGTGCCGGCAACGCAGCACCCCGAAAGTAACGCCAATGAACGGCCGGAAGCGAAAACGGTTTTGTTCAGCTACACCACCTTAGGGTCCGGCACATGGCGCACGTTGTGATTATGGCTCACTATACACAACTGCTCACGGCCGCACTTTACGCAACGAATATCTCGTTTTCCAATTCGAGGGTGCGATTTGCTAACTCAATTTGCTTATCGCAACTCGCCCCCACAGAGGTCGCAGCGTACGAAGGCGGCAGCTCCACAAAGGTGCGCATAAATTTCCTTTCGCCCGATGTGCTTCGGAACGAGGAACGGGGCGCCCAAACAGGCCCCGATTGAAAGGTTGATTGAAAGCCGAACGCCTTGCGCTGACGTCTCAGTCAATATTAGGTTGCGCCTTTAAACAGATCGTGTCCAGTCACATCTCTGGAGGCGTACAGCGAGCAGGTCGCCTCTGTGATAGAGAGCTTTAAGTGTAGCGATTGCAGCGATGTAGTCATCGATGTGAAAGAGGAAGAATAGGCCGTCTCAGTTGACGGCCTCACTCAATTATATGCCGGGATGCAATCATTAGACTGATGTCGCCTTGTGGCACATAGCGGATGCAGTGAGGCCGATCTTAATAGCCGGCCGGCGCACAAGGCTGTTTTGCATCCTCGCATTTGTCTTTGACAAAGCGGAGCAAAGAACGCGGTCAAATCCCTCCTCTTCGCCACGCCTTAAGAGATTGCTCTAACTCCAAATTGCTCTTGCGGAAACGGAGATGCTGCGGTATCTGCGCCGACTGACGACCGCGATCGTGCGCTTGGACAATGGTTCCACTCGGCCGCACAATGAAGCCAACGCCACGGCGGAAAGATGCGCTGAACTAGCTGCCGCGACGGAACCGTTTGCGCCGAGTGACCAGGTGCAAGGTTATGAGAGATGATCGCCGATCTCAAAGCGAAGCTGATCGCATCTCGGGCAGACACCGTTTCGCTGCAGCCCAATTCGGGGCGCAGAGCGAATATGCCGGACTGCTCGCTATCAGCGCCTATCATCGCCAGCGCGGCGACGTTCAACGCACGATCTGTCTGATTCCAATCGCGGCGCACGGGACCAATCCAGCGTCGGCGCAATGGCCGGCATCAGGTTGTTTCGTCGGCTGCGAGCTAACGGCAACGTCGATCTAGCCGACCTGCGCGCCAAGCCGAAAAGCATGCCGAACGGCTAGCCGCGATTATGATTACCTACCCTCCACGCACGAAGTTCGAGACCGCGATACCGTCGATTTGCGACCTCGTTCATGCTAACGGCGAGCCCGAACCAGCCGTTGCCATCTTACCGTAGCGAATCTAACGACAATAGGCATGTCGGCCTAGCGTGCGATCTGGGCCTTGAACTAACTTCCCCGTGACACTAGCCATTTCCAGACGCTACGTGCGCCGGAGTGCAATAAGTTTCAGTTGAAGCTTCGAGGCCGTATAAAACAGGCGGAAACAATCCATCATAGCGTGCCTCAAGCTGCGCATTCGAACGCAGCACCCGCGATTTTCGCGGTCCGTCAAAGTATCGCAGCCGTATCTCCCTACCGGCCTGCGTGTCGGCGGCCTCAACACAAAAATACCGCCAATTGCCTAAATCGCATGTGAAAACCCGCGTATCGAAAAGGAGAATTATAACGACCAATTTCAGATGTATGCGCCAATCGTGCTTATATGGCACACAATCAAAAGGCCTTATCGTCTCGCTATCAGCTGACTTAGCGACATTTCCGAAGCCGACACGAGCAATCGAGCATCGCGGATATTAGCGGTTCTCGTCAGTCGCGGCGGCAATGGTAGACAGCACGTTTAAAAGCGGCGATTAGCTCCGGCGCAATGGCGATCATTATAGAGCGAAGAGCACTTGCGTAAGCGATTTTCAAATTTCTACCAAACTTGTCATCGCTCCGCCTTGGCCGACGAGGAGGTAACCGCGAAGAAATTTCAGCGTCGAGCGCCGAACAGCACGCCGAGAGCTTAGCTGCGGCGCAGCCGAACAGTTCGCAGCCAGAGCGAGGCGGCCTCTGCGCAACGCGCGACAACGACGAGCCCTTCGAAGCCTATCGTGTCATTGCGGCCGCTATCAAGATAAGCGGCCAATTACTCCGGCGGCCGAATGGCTGATCGATAAATTTCATCTCGCCGAAGATCAAATTCGCGAAATCCGCACCGATCTTCCACCAAGTTATTACCGTCAACCAAACCAAGCCGGGCCCGACATCGGCGTAGAGCGCGCGGGCTTCGGGCGCCGGCCCGCGCCGGCTGCCGATCGCGAGGATGCGGATCGCGCGCACCGTCCCGCCCTGGGCGAAGCTCAGGCCGTCGCCGACCCTGACGGCGTGGGCCGGCTTGGAGACCCGGACCGCGTTCACCCGCACCGCGCCGTCGGCGACCAGCCGGGCGGCGACGGCGCGCGACTTGCAGAACCGCGCCTGCCACAGCCACTTGTCGAGGCGAATTGCGGCGGGCGCAGCGACCTCCGGCATTGCCCGCGTCAGCTTCGCAGCTTGAGCGCCAGCAGGGCCGCGAACGGATTGTCCGGATCGACAGGCTTCTCCTGCCGTGGCGGACGCGCCTCGGCCGCCGGCTGGTCCTCGCGCCGGGGGCCGGGCTTGGGCTTGCGCGCGTCGTCGGGACCGCGGCGCGGCCGCGGCTTGCGCTCGCCCTCGGGTCCGCGGCGCGGCTCGGCCCTGGCCCGGGCCTCCTGCGGCTTGCGCTCGGGGCGCTGCGGGCGGTCGGGCCGGCGCCGCTGCGCCCGGGCGAAGTGGTAGTAGATCTCCATCTCCTGCGGCCCGGTCTCGCCTCCGGCGACCACCTCGTCGGGCGCCGCGGCCGACGGGTCGGGCGCGGGAACCTCGGGCGGCTCGGAGAACGGCAGGTCCGGCGACAGCGGATCGGGCAGGTTCGGGACGTCGGGCGCCGGCACCTCGCTCGGCTGCGGCACCGGAATGTCGGGCTGGTCGGGGACGGGAATGTCCGGCTCCGGCGCGTCGGGCGTCGGATCGCCCGCTGCAGACATCGGCGCGGCGGCGTCCGACGGCGGCGCGAGCGCCTCGGCGGTGTCCTGCGGGGCCTCTGCCGATTCGGCTGTCGTCGGGTCCGGGGCGGGCGCGGGCGCGGGCCGCTGCTTCGGCCGGGTGCCCTCGGTCGCGACGTAGCCCATGCCCTGCATCAGCCGCGCGAACTGCTCCAGCGTCAGGCCGGTGATCGAGAGCATCTCCGGGGTCGCCTCGAAGCCGGCGCGGGCGTCGAGCGTGCGGATCATGTCGGCGAGCCGTTCCAGCATGTCGATGCGGATCGCCCGCTCGCCGGCCAGCCGGTAGCCGGCGCGGGGATAGTAGCCGGGCGGGGCGTCGGGGACGGCGGCGACGGTGACGAGGCCGGGCGGCGGCGCTTCGGGGAAGACCTCGAAGTTCTCCGCCAGCGACCACAGCACCAGGCGCAGCCGGGTCGGCGCGGGCTTCAGCAGCAGCGGCAGGAACACGGTGTACTGCCCGAACCGCACTCCGTGCTTGCGCAGGCTGGCGCGGCTCTCCTGGTCGAGGCCCTTGACGTCGTCGGCGATCTCGCCCCGGGGCAGCACGCCCAGCGCCTCCACCAGGCGGAAGGCGATACCGCGGGCCATGCCGGTCAGGGTCTCGTCGTCGCGGAGCGCGATCAGCGGCTGGAACAGCGCCGCGATCTTGCGGTCGAGCCAGTGGCCGAGCCGGCGCTTCACCTTCTCGGCGATCTCGGGCGCGGCGTCCTCGTCGACGAAGGGCTGCACCTGGGGGTTGAGCGCATCGGCGCCGGGCGCCAGCTTGCCGACGGCGTGCTCGCCCCACATCAGCCCGCCCTGCTCGGTGACGTCGATCTCGGTGTCCGGCGCGT
Source organism: uncultured Alphaproteobacteria bacterium (assembly GCA_963847795.1). GTDB lineage: Bacteria > Pseudomonadota > Alphaproteobacteria > Rhodobacterales > Rhodobacteraceae > Amaricoccus. The sequence goes on along the minus strand of CAWKBH010000006.1, from coordinate 30,250 downwards.
TGTAGAACTTGTCGGCCCGCAGGCTCAGCGCCGGCGCCAGCGCGGCGACGCCCGCGGCGCGCAGCGTGCGCGCCTGGTCGGCGTCGGCCGTGGGATCGAGCCGGAAGCGGAACCCCTCGAGCCGGCCGATGAACTGGTCCTCCACCCGGACCTCGCCGTTCTCAGTGACAGTGGCCACCAGGCCCTCCCTCTGCTTCAACCGGCGCATCAGCACGCTGGTGCGCCGGTCGACGAAACGCTGGGTCAGCTGCACGTGCAGCGCATCCGACAGCCGGTCTTCTACCGCACGGGTCTCGTCGCGCCAATGGTCCGCGTCGTCCACCCAGGCCCGGCGCTGGGCCACGTAGGTCCAGGTGCGAATATAGGCCAGGCGCTTGGACAATGCATCGATGTCGCCGTCGGTCCGGTCGATCCGCGCGATCTGCCGCGCCAGCCAGTCGGTCGGGATGCCGCCGCCGCCCTGCAGGAAGCGGAAGATCCGCACGCAGAGGCTGGCGTGCTCGCTGAGCGTCACCTTGCGGAAGTCGGGGACCTGGCAGACGTCCCAGAGCAGCCGGGTGTCCGTGGCGCCCACCAGCCGATCGCGCAGCTCGGGCATCGCGGCGAGCTCCTTCAGCGTCGCGAGATCGTCGGCCTCGCGGGCGCGTTGCAGGTCGGGGTGGTCGGCCGGGGCCTCGAGGCTTGCGATCAGCCGCTCGGGGCTGCCGAACTCCAGCGCGGAGTTCCGCCACTGCAGCCGGCTGAGCGAGCGGAAGCGGTGCTGCTCGATCGCCGCGACCACCTCGGGGTCGAGCGGCGGCGCCTCGCCGGTGACGCCGAAGGTCCCGTCGGTGGTATAGCGCCCGGCCCGCCCCGCGATCTGCGACAGTTCGTTGGGGTTGAGGTGACGGTGGCGGCGGCCGTCGAACTTGACCAGGCCGGAGAAGGCGACGTGGGCGATGTCGAGGTTCAGCCCCATGCCGATGGCGTCGGTGGCCACCAGGTGGTCGACGTCGCCGTTCTGGTAGAGCGCGACCTGGGCGTTGCGGGTGCGCGGGCTCAGCGCGCCGGTCACCACCGCCGCCCCGCCCTTCTGCCGGCGCAAGAGCTCGGCGATGGCGTAGACGTCCTCGACCGAGAAGCCGACGACCGCGCTTCGCGGCGGCATGCGGCTGATCTTGCGCGCGCCGGTGTAGCTCAGCCGCGAGAAGCGCTCGCGGCGCACCAGCTGCGGGCCGGGCACCAGGCTGGCGATCCGCGCCCGCATCGTCTCCGCCCCGAGGAACAGCGTCTCCGAGAGGCCGCGGGCGTTCAGCAGCCGGTCGGTGAAGATGTGGCCGCGGTCGGGGTCGCCGCAGAGCTGGATCTCGTCCACCGCCAGGAAGTCGGCGCCGATGTCGACCGGCATCGCCTCGACGGTGCAGACCCAGTAGGCGGCGCGCGGCGGCACGATCCGCTCCTCGCCGGTGACGAGCGCGGTGACGGACGGCCCGCGCAGGCTGACGATGCGGTCGTAGACCTCGCGCGCCAGCAGCCGCAGCGGCAGGCCGATGACGCCGGTGCGGTGCGCCAGCATCCGCTCGACCGCGAAATGGGTCTTGCCGGTGTTGGTCGGTCCCAGAACGGCGGTGACGCGGGCGGCGCCGTCGAATGCCATGGTCAGATCTCCGGTGCGGCGCCGAGGCTCAGAGCTCGGCGTCCCCCGTCATCTTCTCGAGCCGGGTGATGGCCTCGTTGATGTTCGGACGATTGGGGTTGAGCGCCTGCACCTGGTGCAGCGCCTTGAGCGCGAGCGCCGGCTCGCCCATCGATTCCAGCATGAAGGCGAGCCCGGCGAGCGCGCCGAAATGCCGGGGGTTGAGCACCAGCACGTGCTCGACGTCGGCGATCGACAGGGCGTATTCGCCCATCAGGTAGTAGGTGGTGGCCCGGGCGTTCCAGCCCTCGGCGAAATCCGGCGCGTGGTCGATCAGCGCGCTGAAATAGTCGAGCGCGGTCGCATAGTCCCCGGCCTGCAGCGCCTCGTTGCCCTTGCTGAGCAGCAAATCCATCGCCGGCGAGCCGGAATGCGACCAGATGTCGGTGATCGCGGCCTCGACCTGCTCCCAGTCGTCGCGGCCCGGCTGGGCCAGCTCGGCGAACAGCGCGTCGAGCTTGGGATCCTCCCCCGGCGCCTGCGCCGAGGCCGCGGGCGCGACGCCGAACCACAGCGCCGCGACGAAAATCCACGCCAGTTGACACTTTTGAAACCCGGACATGCACCTTAGATTAGCGATCCGTAGCAGGAAATCGAGGGCCGCGGCCCGCCATCCGGAGAGATTGCATGAGCGATGTTGTCGCCGCCGCCGTCAAGGCTCTGAACACGCGCCTGAACGGCGGGGGCATCGACGGGTCGGTGAAGTTCCTGATCGAGGGCGAGGGCGCCGTGCGCATCGACGAGGCCGGCGCCTCCGCCGACGACGGCGAGGCGGACTGCACCATCACCGCCAGCGCCGACACCTTCCAGGATCTGCTCGGGGGCGAGCTCGACCCCACCGGCGCCTTCATGAGCGGCAAGCTCGCGGTCGACGGCGACATGGGCCTGGCGATGCGGCTGGCGAGCCTTCTGGCATGACATCCGAGGCGCCGTTCTACGCCGAGGTCGCCGACGCCCCGCCCGGGGCGCAGGCCTTCTGGCTGACCGCCGCCGACGCGACCCGGCTCCGGGCCGTGGTCTGGCGGACCGGCGGCGGGCGTGGCACGGCGATCGTCTTCCCCGGGCGCACCGAGTTCGCCGAGAAATACGGCCGGGTGGTGACCGGGCTGGTCGCCCGCGGCCTGTCGGTCGCCATCATCGACTGGCGCGGCCAGGGGCTGTCCGACCGGCACGCCGCGCAACGCCATGCTGGGGCACGTGCAGAATTTCCGCGACTACCAGCGCGACGTGGCGGCGCTGATGGCGCTGGAGGCGCAGCTGGAGTTGCCCGGGCCGCGCTACCTGATCGCGCATTCGATGGGCGGCTGCATCGCGCTCCGGGCGCTGCTCGAAGGCACGAGCTTCTGCGGCGCGATCTTCTCGGCGCCGATGTGGCACCTGCAGATGAAGGCCGCGACCCGCGAGCTGACCAGCAAGGTGACCCGGATGGCCAACGTGGTCGGCCTCGGCGCAAGGCTGATGCCCGGGACCCAGGCCCGGCCGACCGCGCTGGCGGTGACCTTCGCGGGCAACCCGCTGACCTCCGACCCCGAGACCTTCGCCTGGTGCGTCGAGCAGGTCACCGCACATCCCGAGCTGGGCCTGGGCGGGCCGAGCATGCAATGGACCTATGCGGCGCTCGAGGAGATGGCCCGGCTCTACGTGGCGCCGCTGCCGAAGCTGCCGATGCTGGTGCTGCTCGGCAGCGAGGAGACCGTGGTCTCGACGGGCGTGATCCGCAGCCAGGTGGCCCGGATGGCCGAGGCTGAACTGGTGGAGCTGCCCGGCGCCCGCCACGAGATCTTCATGGAGCGGCCGGAAATCCAGGCCGAAGCCTGGCGGCACATCGACGCCTTCCTGGCGGCGGTTCCGGCCGGGCGCGGTTATGCGGCGGCGGCCGGCGGCTGAAACGGAGCGAGGGCGGCGTCGCCGCCGCCCGTCCCCTCCAGATCGGTCAGGCCCGGATCAGGCCCGAGATCAGGCGACGTCGCTGAGGACGCGGGCCAGGTCGAACAGCCGGCGGCGCTGCGCCTCCGGGATCGCGTAGTAGGACCTGACCAGCTCCAGCGCCTCCTTGTCGGCGAGCAGGTCGCCGCGCTGGGTCTCCGGCACCGCGGTCGGAGCCTCGACGCTCCCCTCCTCGGCCTCGAAGCCCTCGAAGAAGAAGCTGATGCTGACGCCGAGCGCCTGGGCGATGTCCCAGAGCCGCGAGGCACTGATCCGGTTCATCCCGGTCTCGTACTTCTGGATCTGCTGGAACTTGATGCCGACGATGTCGCCGAGCTGCTGCTGCGTCATCCCCACCATCCACCGACGATGGCGAACCCGCTTGCCGACATGCACGTCCACGGGATGTTTCATCTGACTGCTCCGCTGTTACCGTGTTTCCGCTACTCGAAGACTTACCTTGCACATACCATGCCAAGTGCTCCCATCACAGGCATCATCGCGCGCCGGCACTCAATCAGCGGTAATTGGCCCGATTTTGCCGCAAATCCACCCTACAATCATGGGGCGACCGGACGCAGCTTGCAATTGCGCGACACAACCATGCCGTGAATTGCAACGGGGTTCGCAGAATGCAAAGCAAGCTGGCGCTGTCCGGCGGGGGCTCAGGATGCGGCCTGGCGGGCATGGCGCTTGCGCTCGAGCGGGTCGAGCAGCCGCTTGCGCAGGCGGATGTGGCGGGGGGTGACCTCGACCAGCTCGTCGTCCTCGACATAGGCGATGGCCTGCTCCAGGGTCAGGCGCAGCGGCGTGGTCAGCACCACCGCCTCGTCCTTGCCGGCGGCGCGGATGTTGGTCAGCTTCTTGCCCTTCAGCGGGTTCACTTCCAGGTCGTTGTCGCGGTTGTGCTCGCCGATGATCATGCCCGAATAGACCTGCTCGCCCGAGCCGATGAAGAACCGGCCCCGGTCCTCGAGATTGAAGAGCGCGTAGGGCACGCTGACCCCGTCCTCCATCGACACCAGGACCCCGTTGCGCCGGCCCGGGATCGGACCCTTGTGCGGCGCCCAGCCGTGAGAACACCCGGTTCAGCACGCCGGTGCCGCGGGTGTCGGTCAGGAACTCGCCGTGATAGCCGATCAGCCCGCGCGAGGGCACGTGGGCGATGACGCGGGTCTTGCCGCCGGCGCCGGTGCGGATGTCGGCGAGCTCGCCCTTGCGCTGGCTGAGCTTGTCGACCACGACGCCGGAATATTCCTCGTCGACGTCGATCGTCACCTCCTCGATCGGCTCCAGCCGCTGGCCGCCCTCGTCGCGGAACAGCACCCGCGGCCGCGAGACGCCGAGCTCGAAGCCCTCGCGGCGCATGTTCTCGATCAGCACCCCCATCTGCAGTTCGCCCCTGCCGGCGACCTCGAAGGCCTCGCCCTGCGGGGTGTCGCTGACCCGGATCGCCACGTTGGACTCGGCCTCGCGCAGCAGCCGCTCGCGGATCACCCGGCTCTGCACCTTGTCGCCGTCGCGGCCCGCCAGCGGCGAGTCGTTGATGCCGAAGGTGACGCTGATCGTCGGCGGGTCGATCGGCTGGGCCGGCAGCGCGGCGCCGACGCTCAGGTCGGCGATGGTGTCGGCGACCGTCGCCCTGGCCATGCCGGCGAGGCTGACGATGTCCCCGGCCTCGGCGCTGTCGACCGCGGTGCGGGCGAGCCCGCGGAAGGCCAGCACCTTGGAGATGCGGAAGCGCTCGATCTCGCGGCCGTCGCGGTCGAGCGCGTGCACGGTCTGGCCGGTGCGGGCGATCCCGCTCTCGATCCGCCCCGTCAGCAGCCGCCCCAGGAACGCGTCGGCTGCCAGCGTGGTCGCCAGCATCGCGAACGGCTCGCCGCGCCGCGCTGCCTGGGCCGGCGCCGGCACGTAGGACAGGATCAGCCGGTAGAGCGCGTCGAGGTCGCGGCGCGGCCCGTCGAGCGTGGCGTCGGCCCAGCCGCTGCGGCCGGAGGCGTAGAGCACGGGAAAGTCGAGCTGCGCCGCCTCGGCGTCGAGCGTCACGAACAGGTCGAACACCTCGTTCAGCGCCCGGTCGGGCTCGGCGTCGGGCCGGTCGACCTTGTTCAGCACCACGATCGGCCGCAGCCCCAGCCGCAGCGCCTTGGCCAGCACGAACTTGGTCTGCGGCATCGGCCCCTCGGCCGCGTCCACCAGCAGCAGCACCCCGTCGACCATGCCGAGGATGCGCTCCACCTCGCCGCCGAAATCCGCGTGCCCCGGCGTGTCGACGATGTTGATGCGGTGGCCCTGCCACTCGACGCTGGTCGCCTTGGCCAGGATGGTGATGCCGCGCTCGCGCTCCAGATCGTTGGAATCGAGCGCCCGCTCGACGGTCGCCTGGTTGTCGCGGAAGGTGCCCGACTGCTTCAGCAGCGCGTCGACCAGCGTGGTCTTGCCATGGTCGACATGCGCGATGATCGCGATGTTGCGGATATCCATTCTCGGGGGTGTCTTCCTTGGCGCCGGCCGCTCCTTAGTCGCGCCGCGGCGAAATGGCAACGCGGAAAGCACGTGCGCAAGACGAGAGGCACGACCCGGACGCGCGTCTGCGGCGTGTTGCGGTCGGCGACAATCGCTTCGGGACGCTGACGGTCGTCGTCCGAGCCTGTAAAGTCGATACCAGTGCGATCCCGCAGGGTCGCGCATCCCACCGAGGACCGAGATGCCCCTCACGCCCTATGTCGCAGATCAGATATGGCTCTGCCCATATCCCGTTCGATTGGCGGGCACGAGGTTTGAGGCACGAATGACGGTGATCCGCCTCGCCTCCGGACGACTTGTTCTACACTCGCCATGCGACATCACTGCGGCGATCACCGAAGAGATCTCGGCGCTGGGTCCGGTCGCCCATATCGTCGCTCCCGGAAATTTCCACCACATGTACGCGGCCACCGCGCAAGTCGCGTTTCCGAGCGCGAAGACATGGATCTGCCCCGGCATCGAGCGCAGGAACTCCGGTCTGAAGTATGATGGCCTGCTCGGTGACGTGGCCCCCTCGGACTGGGTCGATGAAATCGACCAGGTGCTCGTGCAAGGCACCCGCATCATGCGCGAGGTCGCGATGTTTCACCGCGCCAGCCGCACGTTGATCCTCGTTGACCTCATCGAGAACTTCACCGACGCGACGCCCGATACAGGATGGGCATTGAAGTTCCTGTTCAAGTATGTGTTGCGCATGTGGAACAACCCCCGTCCCGCGCCGGAATACCGGATGGGCTGGAGCGACCGTCAGGCAGCGGCGAAATCGCTTCGGCGCATTCTGGCGTGGGACTTTCAGCGGATCGTGTTGTCGCACGGCGATCTGATCGATCGCAACGCTCGCGAAGTTGCGGCTGCGGCCTGGTCCGGGATACTCGAACCGTGACAGCATTCAGAGGCTGGCCGCTCAGAGCCAGCCGTTCTTCTTGAACCGCCAGTAGAGCACCCCGCAGATCGTCAGCATGCCGGCGACCACGGTCGGGTAGCCGTACTCGAAGTGCAGCTCCGGCATGTCGGCGAAGTTCATGCCGTAGATGCCGGCCAGCGCCGTCGGCACGCCGAGGATGGCGGCCCAGGAGGCCAGCTTCTTCGAGATCGCGGTCTCCTGGCTCTGGCCCATCAGCACGCTGGCCTCGAAGGCGAAGGCCAGCACCTCGCGCAGGTTGTCGACCTTCTCCTGCACGGTGCGGATGTGGTCGGTGACGTCGCGGAACAGGTGGTGCATCTCCGGGCGGATCTGCGCCAGGTCGGCGCCGGTGAGGCGGCGGCAGACCTCGACCAGCGGCCCGGCGGCGCTGCGCAGGCGGAGCAGGTCGCGGCGCAGCATGTAGAGCCGCTCGATGTCGGCGGTGGTCATCGGCGTCACCAGGATCCGGTCCTCGATCTCGTCCACCTCCTCCTCGATCGCCTCGAGCACCGGCATATAGTTGTCGACGATGAAATCGAGGATGGCGTAGAGGATGAAGTCCTCGCCCTTGGCCAGCACCGCCGGGCAGCTCTCCCAGTGCTGCCGCACCGCCGCGTAGGAGGTGGAGGCGCCGTGCCGGACGGTGACGATGTAGCCCTTGCCGACGAAGAGGTGGGTCTCGCCGAACGACACCCGCCGGTCGATCAGCTGCGCCGTGCGCGCCACGATGAACAGCGCGTCGCCGTACTGCTCGAGCTTCGGCCGCTGGTGCGCGTGCTCCGCGTCCTCGATGGCGAGGTCGTGCAGGTTGAACTCGCGCTGGACGCGCTGGAGCATCTCGTGGGTCGGCTCGAGCAGCCCGATCCAGACCACGTGGCCCTCGCGGCCGGTCCACTCGGCGGCCTCCTCGATGGCGATGTCGGCGACGCGCTTGCCGGCGCGGTAGACGCTGGAGGCGATGATGCCGGTCTGCGGCACCTCCGAACTCGTAAACCCGCGGGAATGTTCCATCTTGCCTTCCAAGCCGGCTCCCGCACCGAGCCTAGCGCGTTTCCCCGGCGCAGGGAACACACCCGCGAGGTCAGGGTCGGGGCGGCCCCTCGGCATCGTCTGCCTCGCCCAGGTGGCGGCTGCCGCCCGACTCCAGCAGGCGTCCGAGCCCGGTGATGGCGAGCCCGAGCAGCGCCGCAGGCCCGGCCACCGGCCAGATGCCGAGCCCGGCGGCGAGGCCGATGGCGGCGGCGAGCCACATGCCGGCGCCGGTGGTGAGGTTGCGGACCCGGCCGCGGCTCAGCACGATCATCCCGGCGGCGAGGAAGGCGACGCCCGCGGTCATCGCCTCCACCAGGCGGATCGGGTCCATGCGGATTGCCCCGCCGCGGTCGCCGTAGCTGGCGATCAGCTGCTGGGTGATCAGGGCGAAGCTCGCCGCGGCGAGGCCCACCAGCATGTGGGTGCGCAGCCCGGCGGCGTGCTCGGTCGCCTCGCGCTCGTAGCCGATCAGCGCGCAGAGCGCCGCGGCGCCGCAGAGGCGCAACAGGATGATGGGAAACGGCAGGACCAGCCCGCCCAGGAACTCGTCGGCCAGCATCTCCTGCGGATAATGCGGACAGCGGCGGCGGGGTTCCGGCCCGGCGGTCACTCGGCCTCGACCAGCGCCTTCAGCCTGGCCAGGCCCTTCTCGAACCCGGCGCCGATCCAGCGGTCGAGCATCAGCCCGGCGTAGCGGTCGACCGGCCGGTTGCCGACGTCGACCAGCAGCCCCCAGGTCAGCCGGGTGCCGGTGCCCTCGGGCTTGAGCACCTGCCAGGCGGTCGCCACGCCCATGCCCTTGATGTTGAGCGCGGTCTCGACCCGCCGGTCCGGCTCGCTGACGATGATCTCCTGGCTGCCGCCGCCGAGCCGGGGTTCGTCGCTCGACCAGGTCATCCGGTTACCGACGCCTTCGGCCGGCCCCGCGAAGCTGGTCTTGATCTTGGGGTCCGTCCCCACCCAGGGCGACCATGCCGCGGCCTTCTGCAGCGAGTTCAGGTGCGCGAACACCTTGGCGGGCGGCGCCGCGATCACGATCTCGCGGGTCACCGTCACCTCGCGCGGCAACAGGTACGCGCTCGCGGCGACAGTGGTGGCGATCGCCAGCAGGGCGACCAGCAGGCGTCGGACAAAGCGCATGGCATTCCCTGTCCCGGCGTTTCATGGTCTTCATTCCAGAATGCCGCCTCCCGGGCAACCGCGGCAGGCCGGAGGAGACGCGATGCGGGCGATGCGGATCGTCGAGACGGGTCAGCCGCTGCAGCTGGCCGAGGTGGCGCCGCCGCGGCCTGGGGCGGGCGAGGTGCTGCTCCGGGTCCACGCCTGCGGCCTGAACTTCGCCGACACCCTGCTGGCCGCCGGGCGCTACCAGCTGAAGCCCGCGCTGCCCTTCGCCCCCGGCATGGAGGTCTGCGGCACGGTGGCCGAGCTCGGCCCCGGCGTCACCGGCCCGGCGCCCGGCACCCGGGTCGCCTGCTTCGCGGGGCAGGGCGGGCTCGCCGATTTCCTCGCCGTCCCCGCCGCGCGCTGCATCGCCCCCCCGGCGGAGATGCCGGACGAGGCGGTGGCGGGGTTCCTGGTGGCCTACGGCACCAGCCACGTCGCGCTGGCCTGGCTGGCGCGGCTCCGGCCCGGGGAGACGCTGCTGGTGCTCGGCGCCTCGGGCGGGGTCGGGCTGACGGCGGTCGAGATCGGCGCGCTGATGGGCGCGCGGGTGGTCGCGGTGGCGCGCGGCGCCGAGCGGCTGGAGATCGCCCGCGCCGCCGGCGCCCGCCACCTCTTCGAGGCCGGCGCCGACATCCGCGCCGAGGTCAAGGCGCTGGGCGGCGCCGACGTGGTCTACGACCCGGTCGGCGGCGCCGGCTTCGACGCCGCCCTGCGCGCCGCCAACCCGGGGGCGCGCCTGCTGCCGATCGGCTTCGCCGGCGGCGCAGGTGCCGCAGATCCCGGCCAACCTCCTGCTGGTGAAGTCGCTGACGGTGATCGGCTTCGACTGGGGCGCCTATGTCGGCCGCGCCCCCGAGGTGCTGCGCGCCAGCACCGAGACGCTCTTCGCCTGGTACGCCCGGGGCCGGCTGCACCCCCATGTCGGCCACGTGCTGCCGCTCGAGGAGGCCAACGCCGGCCTCGACCTGCTGCGCCAGCGCCGCGCCACCGGCAAGGTGGTGATCCGGATCGCCGGGGCGAACTATTCCGCCGCCAGGCACTCCGCGACGCCGTAGGCCTGGCGGACGAGGCCGGCCAGCCGCTCGGCCAGCGCCGCCCGCGGCCCGGAGGCGAGGTACATGTTGATGCTGTGGTCGGGCAGGGCCGGCAGCGCGCCGCCGTGGCGGATCGGCTCGCAGCGCTGCGGCACCCCGCTCTGCATCTGCACGCTGACCGCGAGGTCGGCGGCGACGCTGGCGTCCACCGCCGCGGTCGAGATCGAATCCACCGCGAACTCCCAGGGGATGCCGGCGGCCTCCAGCGCCTCCAGCGCCGGGCGCTTGAAGACGCAGTTGGCGCAGGAGGCGTAGCGCAGCGGCCGGGCGCGCCAGGCCTGGCCGCCCGGCGCGCCGGCCCAGACCAGCGGCTCGCGGCTGAGGGTCTCGCCGCCGGAATCGATCCCGGCCTCGGTGGTCAGGATCAGGTCCATCTCGCCGCGGGCCAGCAGCTCCTTCAGCCCGCTGGTGTAGAGCGAATGCAGCCGGAGCTTCACCCGCGGGTACTCGGCCGCGAAGCGCTGCAGCACCCCGGGCACGTGCGGATAGATGATGTCGTGCGGCACCCCGAAGTCGATCACGCCCTCGAAGGCCGGATGCGTCAGCCGCCCCAGGGCCTCGTCGTTCAGCGCCAGCAGCCGCCGGCTGTAGGCCAGCAGCTGCTCGCCCTGCGCCGTCAGCGCGATCGACCGCGCCGAGCGGTCGAGCAGCGCCAGCCCGAGCTGCTCCTCCAGCCGCTTCAGCTGCATCGAGACCGCGGACTGGGTCAGGTTCAGCTGCGTCGCCGCCTTCGTCACCCCGCCCGAATCGGCCACGGCGGTGAACGAGCGCAGGGCAGTCAGGTCCAGGTTGCGGGGCATATCAATATCCTTGATGATTGGTAGCACAAATATTCGTTTCCACCATACGCCGCCCTGCGTTACATATCAAGCACGGTGATGCAATCGCCGCAACGTACCAGACTTGATGATGGAGACACGCCATGACCACCCTCGCCCTGCAGAGCGCCCGCACCTTCCAGCCGCGTCCGACGGTGGGCGGCGTGCTCGGCCTCCTCGCCGCCGCCGACGCCCGGCACCGCGCCCGGCTGCAGCTGCGCCAGCTCGACGACCGGATGCTGCGGGACATCGGCATCACCCGCGCCGACGTCGCCGCCGAACTGCGCCGGCCCCGGGTCCTGTGATATGACCCATCGACCGCTGCCAGCCCTCGGCAGGCCGCGGCCCGCTCACCCGAGCGGGTAGCGCGCCAGCTCCTCGTAGATCGCCCCTGACGCCGCCAGGTGCGAGCGGAACAGCCGGAAATCCTCGACCGCGAAGCCCGGCACCGCGTAGCTGCCGCGGGCCGCGACGCCGGCCTCCAGCCGCTCGCGGTTCGTCGGGCGCTCGGGCAGCCGGGCCAGCGTGACGTGCGGCGCGAAGCGCCGGGCGGGCAGCTCGACCCCGGCGCCGCGCGCCGCGGTCTCGACCTTGGCCTGCAGGTGGCGCAGGGCCGGGTTCTCGGCCGCCCCGACGTAGACGACCCGCGGCCGGGCGCCGCCGAACAGCCCCAGGCCCGCCAGCGCCAGCGCGAATCCCGGCGCCCGCAGCTGGCGGAAGGCGAGATCGACGTCCTCCAGCCGCCGCTCGGGCAGCTCGCCCAGGAAGACCAGCGTCAGGTGCAGGTTCTGCGGCGGCACCGCCCGCGGCAGCGGCAGGCCCTGCTGCACCAGCATCAGCTCGAAGCGGACCGCCTCGGGCAGGGCGATCGCCGCGAAGGCGCGGATCATTGCCGCGCCCGGGCCTGCGCGACCAGCTTCAGCACCGCCGGCCCGATCGCCTCGACGTTGGCGGCGACGCCGGCGGCGTTCGGATGCAGGCCGTCCGGCTGGATCAGCGCCATCACCTGGCGCATGCTGCGCCCCTGTCCCATGCCGCCGAGGAACGAGCTGACGTAGATGGCGTCGTGCTGCGCGGCCAGATCCCGGAACGTCGCCTTGAAGGCGCGGCGGTATTCCGGGCCGTAGTTCGGCGGCGCCGGCAGCCCGGCCAGCAGCGCCGGCAGCTTGTGCCGGTCGATCGCGGTCAGGATGCCGTCGAGGTTCTGCCGCATCGCCCCGGTGTCGAGCCCGCGCAGCATGTCGTTGGCGCCGAGCTCGACGATCACCCCGTCGATGTCGTCGCCGAGCGCCCAGTCGATCCGGGCCAGCCCGCCGGCGCTGGTGTCGCCGGAGACCCCGCCGTTCACCACCGTCACGTCCGCCGCGCCGTGCGCGTGCAGCCAGGCCTGGAGCTGCGGCACGAAGCCCTGGTTCTGCGGCAGCCCGTAGCCCGCAGTCAGCGAATTGCCGAAGGCGAGAATCCGCACCTCGGCCGCCGCCGTCCCGGCCAGCGCCAGCGTCGCCGCCAGCGCCAGGCCGAGGTTGCGGATCGTGCGCCGCCGCGCCATATGCCCAGACGGCACGCGGCCTGCCGAGGAAGGGTTCATATGTCGTCTCCGGTCATCGCGCTTCAGGATGTGGCGCTCACCCTCAGCGGCAACGCCGGCCCGGTCAATATCCTGCGCGGGATCACGCTGGAGGTGGCCCGCGGCGAGACCCTGGGTCTGGCCGGTCCCTCCGGCTCGGGCAAGTCGTCGCTGCTGATGCTGATGGGCGGGCTCGAGACCGCCAGCGCCGGCCGGGTCACCGCGCTCGGCCAGGATCTCGGCGCGCTCGGCGAGGACGCGCTGGCCCGCTTCCGCCGCGACCACATGGGCGTGGTGTTCCAGTCCTTCCACCTGATCCCGACGATGACGGCGCTGGAGAACGTCGCCACCCCGCTGGAGCTCGCCGGCGACCCGGACGCCTTCGGCCGCGCCGCGGCCGAGCTCGACGCCATCGGCCTCGGCCCCCGGCGCGACCACTACCCGGCCCAGCTCTCGGGCGGCGAGCAGCAGCGGGTGGCGCTGGCCCGCGCCGCGGTCGCTCGCCCCGAGATCCTGCTGGCCGACGAGCCCACCGGCAATCTCGACAGCGCCACCGGCGAGGCGATCATCCGGCTGCTCTTCGGCCTGCGCGACCGCCACGGCGCGACCCTGGTGCTGGTGACGCACGCCCCCGAGCTCGCCGGCCGCTGCGACCGCGTGCTGCACCTCCGCGACGGCGCGCTGGAGCAGTTCGCCGAGGCAGCCGAATGAGGATCGATCGAACCGCGGCCGGCTCCCGGGGGAGCCTGCAGGTCGGATCTGCAGGAAGAGGCACGCGGGCGCCCCAAATCGGCAGGGACTATGAAGGCAGCCTGGCAGCGCTTGCAGCCGATGCGCCACTCTTCGCCACGGGGTCGCCCGCGCATTCCTATCATAGACCCGAATCGCCCCGCAGTCACGCCGCTCGTGCACGGCATCCCGGCCACCTGCGCACGGCTGCGCCGGCGTGATCCTTCCCGTCGCAGCCCGCCTGGCCCTGCGCGAGCTCCGCGGCGGGCTTGCGGGCTTCCGCATCTTCCTCGCCTGCCTCGCGCTCGGGGTCGCGGCGATCGCCGCCGTCGGCTCGGTGCGCGCGGCCATCGACCGCGGGCTGGCGCACGAGGCGGCGGCGCTCCTCGGCGGCGACGCCGAGATCGAGTTCACCTACCGCTACGCCGATCCGGACGAGCGCGCCTGGATGACGGCGCACGCCGCGGCGGTCTCCGAGATCGTCGACTTCCGCTCGCTGCTCGCGGTGCCGCGGCCCGGCGCCGAGCCGGCGCGCACCCTGGTCCAGGTCAAGGCCGTCGACGGCGGCTATCCGCTCTACGGCGCGGTGGCGCTGGCCGGCGGCGGCAGCCTCGAGGCGGCGCTGGCCCGGCGCGACGGCCTGCCCGGCCTGGTCGCCGAACAGGGGCTGATCGACCGGCTGGACCTCGTCCCCGGTGCGGTGGTCCGGCTCGGCACCCAGGACTTCCGCCTCACCGACACCCTGCGCGCCGCACCCGACGCGATCGCCAGCGGCTTCTCGCTCGGCCCGCGGGTGATCGTGCGCCGCGCCGACCTCGCCGCCAGCGGGCTGCTCGCCGAAGGCGCGATGTTCGACTCCTCCTACCGCCTGCGCCTGGCCCCGGGCGCGGACCTCACCGCCCTGCGCCGCGACGCGCTCGACCGCTTCGGCGACAGCGGCCTGCAGTGGCGCGACCGGCGCAGCGGCCCGCCGGGCGTCGGCCGCTTCGTCGACCGGCTCGGCTCCTTCCTGGTGCTGGTCGGCCTGGCCGGGCTCGCGGTCGGCGGCGTCGGCGTCGCCGCGGCGGTCCGCGCGCATCTCGAGGCCAAGACCGCCACCATCGCCACCCTGAAGACGCTCGGCGCCGGCGGCGGCACCATCTTCGCCATCTACCTGACCCAGATCGGCCTGCTGTCGCTCTTCGGCGTCGGCATCGGCCTCGCGCTAGGCGCGGCGCTGCCGCTGGCGGCCGCGCCCTTCGTCGGCGACCGCCTGCCGGTGCCGGCCGAGTTCGGCCTCTACCTCCGCCCGCTGGCCGAGGCCGGGCTCTACGGCCTGCTCACCGCGCTCCTCTTCAGCGTCTGGCCGCTGGCGCGCGCCCGCGACATCCGCGCCGCCGAGCTCTTCCGCGACCTGACCGCCAGCCGGCGCGCCTGGCCGCGCCCGCGCTACCTCGCCGCCACCGCCGGGCTCGCCGCCGTGCTGGTCGCCAGCGCGACGCTGCTTTCCGGCGCCACCCGGCTCGCGCTCGGCACCGCCGGCGGCGTCGCCGGCGCGCTCCTGCTGCTCCTCGCCGCCGCCTTCGGCCTGCGCCGCCTCGCCCGCCGGCTCGGCCGCGGCCGCCTGACCCGCGGCCGTCCGGCCCTGCGCTGGGCGCTGGCCGCGCTCGGCGGCCCCTCGGGCGAGGCCACCTCCGCGGTCCTCGCGCTCGGTCTCGGCCTCAGCGTGCTCGCGGCGGTGGGCGAGATCGACTGGAACCTGCGCAACCTGATCAGCCGCGACCTGCCGGCCCGCGCCCCGGCCTACTTCTTCGTCGACATCCAGGGCGACCAGCTCGACGGCTTCCTCGCCCGCGCCCACGCCGTCCCCGGCGTCAGCGCCGTCGACACCGCGCCGATGCTGCGCGGCGTCATCACCCGCATCAACGGCCGCCCGGCCGCCGAGGTCGCCGGCCCGCACTGGGCGCTGAACGGCGATCGCGGCATCACCACCGCCGCCACCCCGCCCGCGGGCACGGTGATCACCGCGGGCAAGTGGTGGCCGGCCGACTACGCCGGCCCGCCGCTCCTGAGCTTCGCCGCCGAGCAGGGGCGCGAGATGGGGCTGAAGCTCGGCGACACCATGACGCTCAACGTGCTCGGCCGCGATATCACAGCCACGATCGCCAGCTTCCGCGAGGTGCGCTTCGAGAGCATGGGCATCAACTTCCTGATCATGCTCGACCCGGCCGCGCTGGCCGGCGCGCCGCAGACCGACATCGCCACCGTCTACGCCACCCCCGCCGCCGAGGCGCCGCTGCTGCACGCGGTCGCCGGCGCCTATCCCAACGTCACCGCCATCGGCGTGCGCGAAACCATCGACCGGGTCGCCGGCGCGCTCGACGGCATCGGCGCCGCCGCCCGCTGGGCCGCGGCGGCGACGCTGGTCACCGGCGTCGTGGTGCTGATCGGCGCCGCCGCGGCCGGCGAGCGGCGGCGGGTCTACGAGGCCGCGGTGCTGAAGACGCTCGGCGCCGACCGCCGCCGCATCCTCGCGAGCTTCGCGCTGCGCGCCGCGCTGACCGGCATGGCGGCGGGGCTGGTCGCCGTCGCCGCAGGCGGGATCGCCGGCTGGTGGGTGACCACCTACGTGATGGAGGGCAGCTTCCGCTTCGAGCCGGTTACCGCGCTCGCAATCGTCGCCGGCGGGGCGCTGGCGAGCCTGCTCGCCGGCCTCGCCTTCGCGCTGCGCCCGCTGGCCGCCCGGCCCGCCCGCATCCTGCGCGCGCGGGAGTGACACCGGCCCGGGTCGCGCAGGATAAGGCGCCGCGGACCGCATCAGCGGGGCGCCAGTGGCGCGCCGCGCGGTCCGCTCGCCCGGAGCGCCAGCGCGGAGGGCGAGGGGCGTGCCGCCTCCCGGACAGTGCTATCCGGGCGCGGCTGCCCTGGCGGTCGCGCTTGCGCGACTGCCCCTGGGAGGGCAGTCGCGGCCGGATTTGCCTGGGGACAAATCCGGCGGGACGGCGGAACGGAATCGCGTCATTGCGAACCGGTGGGGCGGCAGCCGCCGCACCCGCGCCAATCGCCCCAGGGAATCAGCCGAAGATCGCACGAGGCGTGCCCCGCGCAGCCGTGATCGAGGCGGGACGGTCGGGAGGTGACAAACCTTAGGTTTTTGGTCATATTGGCCGCAAGGCGGCGGGCCGGAGCGGTTGAAAACCGGACCGGCATCGCCAAATATGCAACAGCAACGCGCGGCCCCGTTCGCGGGTTGCCGGGCTAACGGAGGGAATCGATGGCCGAATACGGAACCGTTCGTCGGGCTGGTGCCGGCGTCCGCACCGCGCAGATCGACGAAGGCCTGCGCGCCCATATGAACAAGGTCTACGGCCTGATGGCCGTGGCCATGGTGATCACCGGGCTTGCCGCGTGGGCTGTCGCAGCCCTTGCCGTATCCGCGACTCCGACGTCCTATCAGATCGGCGACATGTACCTGACCAGCTTTGGCGCCGCGATCTATGCGTCGCCGCTCCGCTGGGTGGTCATGCTCCTGCCGCTCGCCTTCGTGTTCGGCATCGGGGCGGCGGTGAATCGGATATCCGAGGCGACGACCCAGCTGCTCTTCTACGCCTTCGCCCTCGCGATGGGCGTGTCGCTCAGCTCGATCTTCATCGTGTTCACCCATGCGTCGATCGCGCAGGTCTTCTTCATCACCGCCATCGCCTTTGCCGGCCTGAGCCTCTGGGGCTACACCACCAAGACGGACATCTCCGGCTGGGGCTCGTTCCTGATCATGGGCGTGATCGGGCTGATCGTGGCGATGGTCGTCAACATCTTCCTGCATTCCTCGGCGCTGGCCTTCGCGGTCTCGGCGCTTGGGGTGCTGATCTTCGCCGGCCTGACCGCCTACGACACCCAGAAGATCAAGAATACCTACCTGCAAATGCGGGCCGCCGAGGGCGAGGCATATCTCGGCAAGGCCGCGATCATGGGCGCGCTGTCGCTCTATCTCGACTTCCTGAACATGTTCATGTTCCTGCTGCAGCTCTTCGGCAACCGCAACTGAGCCGACAGACCGGCGGATAGCACCCCAGGGGCCGGCGGCAACGCCGGCCCCTTCGCTTTGCCGGATCGCTGCGGCCGTCCTCGTCTCTTCTGGCAAACGTTTGCGCGCGCCCACGATCCCGGGCTATACTGGCGCCAGCCGGGAGGAGCCCGTGTCCGAGACCGGGGGCAAGACGCTGAAGGATCTCGGCCGCCAGCCTCGGCGTTTCGTCGCGACGGTCTCGCGCGCGCTCGCGGGCAGCGACCGGATCGCCGCGTCGACGCGCGAGCGGGTGAGCGAGGCCGCCCGCGCCGCCGGCTACGTGCCGAACCGCACCGCCCGCGCCCTGGTCTCGGGGCGCAGCGACTTCGCCGGGCTGGTGCTGCCGATCCGCGGCCCCGGCCTCGAGGATGCCTTCCTGGGCGAGCTGGTCAGCGGGCTCGGCAGCGGCCTCGCGGCGCACGGCATCGACCTCTTTCTCGCCACGGTGCCCGAGGGGAAAACCGAGCTCTCGGTGATCGAGCACATCGTGGAGGCCCGCCGCGCCGACGGGCTGGTGCTGGCGCGCACCGCCGAAGACGACCCCCGCGTCGCCTACCTGGCGCGAGCGCGGCTTTCCGTTCGTGGCGCATGGCCGGGTGCGCGATCCGGCGCTGGCCTTCGCCTGGCACGACACCGACGGCGCCGCCGCCTTCGCCGAGGCCTTCGAGCTGCTCTACGGCCTCGGGCACCGGCATTTCGGGCTTCGTCACCATCGACGAGCCGATGAACTTCCGCCGGCTCCGCGCCACGCGGCCTCAGCGAGGCGATCGCCCGGCGCGGCGATCCGGCGGTCCGGCTCGACACCGTCACCGCGCCGCGCTTCGACCGCGCCGCTCGGCGCGGCTGCGATCCACCGCCTGCTCGAGCGGCCCGAGCGCCCGACCGCGGTGATCGGCCTTTTCGACGGGCTGGCCCTCGCCGCCATGCAGGCGGCGGCGCGCCTGGGCCTGGCGCGTCCCGGCGCGACCTCTCGGTGATCGGCTTCGACGACGTGCCGGCCGCGCCGCACGCCCCGCCGGGGCTGACCACCTTCGACGCCGAGGTCCACCAGCAGCGCCGTCGAGATCGCCGGCAATGCTGGCGCGCGCGATCGCCGCGCGCCGGCGAGCCGCCCCGCCGGAAACCCGGCTGCTGCACCCGCGGCTGGTCCCGCGCGGCAGCCACGGCCCGGCGCCCGGACGATAAGCACAAGACCGCAACCACAGGGGAGAGAACCATGACCACCATCCGACACCGCCTGCTGGCGACGCGCGCTCGCCGCCGCGCCGCCGCGCTCGGCCGGACCCGCCGCGGCCGCGCCGCTGTTCTGGTCCACCCAGGCCACGCCGATCGAGGAAACCCAGGCCATGCGCGAGCAGGTGCTCGCGGGCTTCCCGGGCGGCGTCGACTACCAGGCCTCGGACCCGGGGCCCTGGCTGACCCGGCTGCAGGCCGAGACTCCAGGCCGGCTCCGGCACGATCGCCGTGCTCGGCGGGCTGCACGGCGACTTCGCCGGCTCACCGACGACCTCGCCGATCTCTCCGACGTCGACGCCTCGGCGGTGCTGCCGGTCGCTGATGGAGCTCGGCAAGCTCGGCACCTCCGAGCAGAAGTACATCCCCTGGATGCAGGCGACCTACGTCATGGCCGCCAACAAGAAGGCGCTGCCGTACCTGCCGGACGGCGCCGACCTCAACACGCTGACCTACGACCAGCTGATCGCCTGGATGAAGACGCTGGCCGAGGCGACCGGCGGGCCGAAGTTCGGCTTCCCCGCCGGCCCCAAGGGCCTGAAGCACCGCTTCTTCCAGGGCTACCTGCTGCCCGCCTACACCGGCTCGATGGTCACCGAGTTCCGCTCCGAGGCCGCCGCCGAGGGCTGGGCAGACGTTCAAGGACCTCTGGCAGTACACCAACCCGGCCTCGACCAGCTACGGCTTCATGCAGGAGCCGCTGCTGACCGACGAGGTCTGGGTCGCCTTCGACCACACCGCGCGGCTCGCCGACGCCTTCAACCAGCGGCCCGACGACTTCGTCGCCTTCCCGGCCCCCGCCGGTCCCGCCGGCCGCGCCTTCATGCCGGTGATCGCCGGCCTCGCGGTGCCGAAGACCGCGCCCGACATGGCAAGCTCCAAGGCGCTGGTCGCCTACATGCTGAAGCCCGAGACCCAGGTCGCGACGCTCAAGGCCACCAGCTTCTTCCCGGTGGTCGACGCGCCGCTGCCCGACGACATGCCGGCCTCGGTCCGGCTCGTCCGGCGCGGCCATCGCCGCGATGACCAGCGCCCCGGACGCGCTGCCGGCGCTGCTGCCGGTCGGCCTCGGCGACCTCGGCGGCCAGTTCAACCAGGTCTACATCGACACCTTCGAGCGCATCGTGCTCGCCGGCCAGGACATCCACGCCGTGCTCAACGAGGAGGGCGACGCGCTGGCGCAAGCTGCATGCAGGAGGCCGGCGCCCCCTGCTGGGCGCCCGACGCGCCCTCCGACGGCCCCTGCCCGGTCAACTGAGCCAGCACCGCGGGGGCGCGACCGCGCGCCCCCGCCGACTCCTCCGGAGGCGCCGATGCCCCGCGCGCTGCCCTATCTGCTGCTCCTGCCGGCGACGCTCTTTCTCTGCGTCTTCTTCCTCTATCCCGTTCGTCCTGGTCGTCGGCGAGATCGCTCACCCGCGACGGCGCCTGGACCGTCGCGAACTACCAGCGCATGGCCAGCCACTGGAAGTTCCCGCACCGCGCTGCGCAACACCCTCCTGCTCGCCGCCGTCGTGGTCCCGCTCCAGCTGGCGCTGGCGCTGGCCATGGCCTCGGTCGTCGCGCGCCTCGAGACCGGCGCGCAGCGCCATCCTCTACATCTTCGCCATCCCGCTCGGCATCTCCGACCTCGCCGCCGGCCTGATCTGGCTGGCGATCTTCGAGCAGTCGGGCTTCCTCAACTCGCTGCTCGCCCGCCTCGGCCTGATCTCGACGCCCGATCCTGTTCCTCGGCTACCAGAACGCCGCGGGTGATCTTCCTCGCCATCGCGCTCGCCGAGATCTGGCGCGCCACCGCGATCATGATGGTCATCCTCGTCGCCGGCATGGGGCTGATCCCCAAGGAATACGCCGAGGCGGCCGAGGTCTTCGGCGCCACGCCGCTGGCAGCGCTTCCGCAAGGTCACCCTGCCGCTGCTGCGGCCCAGCCTGCAGACCGCGCTGATCCTGCGCGTCATCCTCGCCTTCGAGGTCTTCGCCGTGGTGATGGCGCTCGGCGGCACCAACTTCCCGGTCCTGATGGGCGAGACCTTCCAGTGGCAGTTCGCGCTGCAGGACCGCGGCGTCGCCGCCGCCTACGCCATGGTGATCCTCGGCATCTCGGTCGGCTTCACCCTGCTGATCCTGCGCCTGCTGCACGTCCCGAAGGGCGCGCGCACATGACCGACACCGCGCTCGCCGCCCCGACCGAGATCCGCAGCCGCCGGCCGCTGGGTCTTCGCCGCCGGCGTCGTCCTGCTCTGCGTCTGGGTGCTGCTGCCGATCTACCTGCTCTTCGTCAACGCGCTGTCCTCGCCGGCCGAGGTCACCGGCTTTCCCAAGCGCTTCTTCCCCTCGTTCGACCTCGCCTCGCTGTCCTTCTTCGTCAACTTCCAGGGCGTCACCGCCGCGCTCTGGAACTCGATCCGCTGCGCCACCCTGACCATGGTCCTCGCCATCGGCCTCGGCGCCCCGGCCGGCTACGCGCTCTCGCGCTTCGACTTCCGCGGCAAGGAGGCCTTCCGCTTCCTGGTGGTGATGACCCGCGCCTTCCCGCTGCCGCTCCTGGCGCTGCCGCTGGCGGTGATGTTCATCCGCATCGGGCTCGACGACACCATCCTCGGCCTCGCGCTGGTCCACACCACGCTGGCGCTGCCCTTCGCGGTGCTGATCACCTTCTCGCTCTTCTCCGGCATCCCGATCGAGCTCGAGGAGGCCGCCTGGACGCTCGGCTGCACCCGGCTGCAGGCCTTCCGCAAGGTGGTGCTGCCGCTGGCCCTGCCCGGCATCGCCGCCTCGGCGGTCTTCGCCTTCGTCATCTCCTGGAACGAGGTCTTCGCCGCCGCGGTGCTGACCATCCAGAACCGCACGCTGACCGCCTTCCTGATCCAGTCGCCTCGACGTCTCGCCGCTGCCGCTGAAGTTCGCCGGCGGCGCGGCGCTGGTGCTGCCGGCGCTGATCTTCATCTTCGCCGTCCGCAAGTACCTCTTCGCGATGTGGGGCATCGCCAACCGCTGAGGAGCCGCCCGTTGGCCGAAATCCACATCAAGAGGCGTCGCCAAGACGCTTCGGCCAGTTCCAGGCGCTGCACTCGATCGACCTCACGATCCGCGACCAGGAGTTCATGGTGCTGCTCGGCGCCTCGGGCTGCGGCAAGACCACGCTGCTGCGGATCATCGCCGGGCTCGAGACGCCGACCACCGGCGAGGTCTGGATCGGCGACCGCCGCGTCGACCACCTGCCGCCGCGCGACCGCGGCATCGCCATGGTGTTCCAGAACTACGCCGTCTTCCCGCACCTGACCGTGTTCGAGAACATCGCCTTCGGCCTGCGGATGAAGAAGCTGCCGCAGGCCGAGGTGCAGGCCGCGCGTCGACCGCACCGCCGAGCTCATGCACATCGAGCAGCTGCTGAAGCGCTACTCCGGCCAGCTCTCCGGCGGCCAGCGCCAGCGCGTCGCCGTCGCCCGCGCGCTGGCGATGGAGCCCGACGTGATCCTGATGGACGAGCCGCTCTCCAACCTCGACGCGCTGCTGCGCCTCGAGATGCGCGCCGAGCTCAAGGGCGTGCTGGCCGCCTCGAAGACCACCACCATCTACGTCACCCACGACCAGGTCGAGGCGATGTCGCTCGCCGACCGCATCGCGGTGATGAACGGCGGCCGGATCGTCCAGGCCGACCGAGCCGGTCGAGGTCTACCGCAACCCCGCCGCCCGCTTCGTCGGCAGCTTCATCGGCAACCCGCCGATGAACTTCCTCGCCGCCGAGCCGCGCCGCCCCCGGCCAGTGGCGCGTCGCCGGCCAGCTCTTGCCCGGCCCCGAGACCGCCGCCCGCCGCGCTCGACTTCGCCATCCGCCCCGAGGACATGCAGCCTCGGCGCGGGCGGCATCCCGGCGCAGGTCCGGGTGGTCGAGCCGCTCGGCCCGCACATCCTGGTCACCACCGACGTCGGCGGCAGCCTGTTCCGCGCGCTGATCTCGCTCCGACGCCCAGGTCGCCCCCGGCGACACCCTCAGCCTGGTGCCCGCCCCCGACCGCATCCGCTGGTTCGACCCCGAAACCTCCGAGGCCCTGCGATGACCGACGCCGCCACCCTCACCACTGAGGCCATCGCCATCCTGCGCGAGAACGACCGCGGCGCCTACACCGTGCCGACCAAGGGCCTCTATCCGTTCCAGTGGAACTGGGATTCCTGCCTGACCGCGCTCGGCCAGCGCCATTTCGACGAGGCCCGCGCCTTCACCGAGATCGAGACCCTGTTCGCCCACCAGTGGCCCGACGGCATGGTGCCGCACATCGTCTTCCACGCCGCCGACGACGGCTACTTCCCCGGCCCCGAGGTCTGGGCCACCGGCCGCCCGGTCGCCACCTCCGGCATCACCCAGCCCCCGGTCGCCGGCTTCGCGCTCCGCCGCCTCTGCGACCGCGCCGCCGACCGGGCCGCGGCCGACGCCGCGCGCTCCGCGCCCTGCTGCCGAAGATCGCCGCCTGGCACCGCTGGTTCTTCGCCAACCGCGACCCCCACGGCGAGGGCCTGGTCGCGATCCTGCATCCCTGGGAGGCCGGCCGCGACAACTCCGTCGACTGGGACGCGGCCTTCGAGCGCGTCCCCACCGACGGCGTCGCCCCCTATACCCGCCGCGACACCCAGCACGCCGACCCGGCCCACCGCCCGACCAAGGCGCAGTACGACCGCTACCTCTGGCTGGTCGAGCACTTCCGCGGCCTCGGCTGGGACAACGCCAGGCTGCACGACGCCTCGCCGTTCCAGGTCGTCGACCCCGGCTTCAACGCCATCCTGATCCGCGTCCTGCGCCGACCTCGCCGCCCTCGCCGAGGCGCTCGACGCTGCCGGCGATCGCCGCCGAGAACCGCGCCTTCGCCGCCACGCGGCCTCGCGGCGATGGAGAGCCTCTGGTCCGAGCGCCACGGCCAGTATCTCTGCCGCGACCGCAGCACCGGCGAGCTGATCGACAGCGCCTCGTCCGGCGGCCTGCTGCCCGCCTTCGCCGCCATCCCGGCCCCGCGCGCCGCCGCCATCGCCGCCACCATCGACCGGCTCGCGGCGCGCTGCCGCTACGTCGTCCCCAGCCACGACCCCGCCGACCCGCGCTTCGACGCCCGGCGCTACTGGCGCGGCCCGGTCTGGCTGGTGGTCAACTACATGATCGCCGACGGCCTCGCCGCCGCCGGCCAGGCCGAGGCCGCCCGCCGCATCGCCGCCTCCTCGCTGGAGCTGATCCGCGACCAGCGGCTTCGCCGAGTACTACGACCCGCTCACCGGCGAGCCGCTCGGCGGCGGCCGCTTCACCTGGACCGCCGCCATGGTGCTCGAGTTCCTGCAGCCGGCCGCCGCGCCATGAACGTCCTGTTCCTCGGCGCCCATCCCGACGACGCCGAGATCTTCGCCTTCGGCAGCCTGCTCGCCTGGCACGGCCTCGGCGCCCGCGTCGGCCTCGCCGTCGCCACCGACGGCGCCGCCGGCGGCCAGCTGCCGCCCGAAGCCCTGCGCAAAATCCGCCGCGCCGAGGCCGAGGCCGCCGCCGCGCCGCTCGCCACCGCGCCGCGCTTCCTCGACTTCCCCGACGGCGCCCTGCAGCCCGACCGGCCGCTGATCGAGGCCCTGCAGGCCCTGATCCGCGACATCCGCCCCGACCTCGTCGCTCACCCACGCCCCCAACGACTACCACGCCGACCATCGCGCCCTGTCGGCGGCCGCCTCGCAGGCGGTCTCCTTCGCCGCGCCGCTGCTCTTCGCCGACACCCTCGGCGGCACCGGCTTCGCGCCCACCCACTACGTCGACGTCGGCGCCCGCTTCGCCGCGAAATGCGCCGCGATCCGCGCCCACGCCAGCCAGGACCCCGAGCGCTTCGTCGCCGCCGCCACCCGCCAGGCCGCCTTCCGCGCCGGCGAATGCAACGGCGACCCGGACGCCCGCGCCGAAGCCTTCCGCTTCGAGCCGCGCTTCCCCTTCGCCGACATCCGCGCGCTCCTGCCCCCCGCGCCGCCGCTCCGCCCGGTCATCCTCCGCAGCGAGAGACCGCGAGCGCCCACAACCCTCTTGGACCAGGTACTCCGGGCGCCCGGCTCGCGGGCGCCATGCGCTGGTTGCTGCGATCCGGTGGCGTATCTGGCGCAGGATGTCAGCATGACGAGGTTCAAGGCCGCGGCGCGGCGGCGCGGGCGAGGCGGTCGTTGATGGCGAGGCCGAGGCCGGTGCGCGGGATCGGGGCGACGGCGATGGCGGCGGCCCCGGTCGCGGGCGGCCAGGGCGTCGACCTCGCGCAGGTGGGCGAAGAGGTTCGAGGCGGCCTCGGCGAGATCGCCCGCGGGCGAGAGGTTGAGGCCGGGGCGCAGCGTGTCCACCGGGCCGAAGCCGAGCCAGACCTCGTCCGGGCTCGGGGCCGGCGGCGTCGAGCCGCAGCGCGCGCCGCGGGCGCGTAGTGCGAGGCGAGCTGGCCCGGCGCGGTGATGCCGGGAGCCCGGCGGGCGCGACCGGCGCGGCCGAGTGCCGCGGCGATCTCCTCGACCGGCAGGCCGCCGGGGCGCAGCAGGACCGGGGTCGTCGGCCTCGAAGCCGACGATGGTCGATTCGAGCCCGACGCGGGCAGGCGCCGCCGTCGAGCACCGCGGCGATGCGGCCGCGCGAGGCCCTCGAGGACGTGGGCGCGCGGTGGTCGGGCTGACCCGGCCCGAGGGGTTGGCGGAGGGCGCGGCGAGCGGCCCGGCGAAGGCCGCGAGCAGCCGCCGCGCCAGCGGGTGCGCCGGAACGCGCAGCGCCACGGTGGCGAGGCCCGCGGTGGCGAGCTCGCGAGAGGCCGGTGCCGGGCCGGCGCGGCAGCACCAGCGTGAGCGGGCCGGGCCAGAAGCGCGCGGCGAGCGCGCGCGCCGCCGGGGGAAGTCGGCGAGCGCCTCGGCGGCGGCGGCGTCCGGCGACGTGGACGATCAGCGGGTTGAACGCGGGCCGGCCCTTGGCGGCGAAGATCGCGGCGACGGCCCGGTCGTCGCGCGCGTCGGCGCCGAGGCCGTAGACGGTCTCGGTCGGGAAGGCGACGAGCTCGCCGGCGCGCAGAAGGCCGGCCGCGGCGCGGAGGCCGCGGTCGCTGTCGGAGAGCGTGACGGTGTTGAGCGTCGGCCATGGGTGACGCGGCGTCCTGCTTGTGGCGGCCGGGCGCCGGCCTAACATCCGGCCCCGCGGCGGCGCCCTGATTAGCCGTCGCGGCCGGCCGAAAGCCGCAATCGCCGCGCAGCCAGCGCCCGGGGAGCCAGTCCATGACCTACCGCGCGCCCGTCACCGAGATGCGCTTCCTGCTCGACCACGTGCTGGGAGCCGGCCGGCTCGCCGAGACCGAGCGCTTCGCCGAGGCGACGCCGGAGACGGTCGAGGCGATCCTGGCCGAGGCGGCGAAGCTCGCCGAGGATGTGCTGGCGCCGCTGCGCCGGGCGGGCGATCTCGAGCCGCGCGCGGCTGGAGAACGGCGTGGTGCGGGCGAGCCCGGGTTCGCCGACGCCTACCGCGACGCTGGCCGAGGGCGGCTGGGTCGGGCTCGCCGCCGATCCCGAGCACGGCGGCATGGGGCTGCCGGTGACGCTGCTGACCTGCCTCAACGAGATGTGCGCGGGCGCGAACCTGGCGCTGTCGCTCTGCCCGCTGCTGAGCCAGGGGCAGATCGAGGCGCTGGAGCACCACGCGCCGGAGGACGGTCAAGGCGGTCTTCCTGCCGAAGCTCGTCGCGGGCGACTGGACCGGCACGATGAACCTGACCGAGCCGCAGGCCGGCTCCGACGTCGGCGCGGTCCGGAGCCGCGCCGAGCCGAAGGGCGACGGCACCTATCGCGGTGACCGGGCAGAAGATCTTCATCTCCTGGGGCGACCACGACATCGCCGAGAACGTCTGCCACCTGGTGCTGGCGCGGCTGCCGGACGCGGTGGCCGGGACCAGGGGCATCTCGCTGTTCCTGGTGCCGAAGTGCCTGCCCGACGCCGGACGGCCGGCCGGGCGGTCGCCAACGGCGTGCGGGTGGTCTCGCTCGAGCACAAGATGGGGCTGCACGGCAGCCCGACCTGCGTGATGGAGTTCGACGGCGCGACCGGCTGGCTGGTCGGCGCGGAGCACCAGGGCATGGCGGCGATGTTCACCATGATGAACAACGCCCGGCTCGGGGTCGGCGTCGCAGGGGCTCGCCCAGGCCGACGCGGCGCTGCAGGCGGCGCTGGCCTTCGCCCGCGAGCGGCGGCAGGGGCGCACGCCGGTCGAGGGCGTGCGACTCGCCGGCCACGCCGACGTGCGGCGGATGCTGACGACCATGGCGGCGACGGTGGCCACGGCGCGGGCGATCTGCCTCGACTGCGCGCTCTCGATCGACATGGCCGCGGCGACCGGCGAGGCGGCCTGGGCGGCGCGGGCGGCGTTCCTGACGCCGATCGCCAAGGCCTTCGGCACCGACGCGGGCTGCGCGGTGAGCGAGCTGGCGATGCAGGTCTTCGGCGGCATGGGCTACGTCGAGGAGACCGGCGTGGCGCAGTTCTACCGCGACGTGCGGGTGACGGCGATCTACGAGGGCACCAACGGCATCCAGGCGATGGACATGGTGGGCCGCAAGCTGATGGACGGCGGCGCGGCGGCGCGGGCGCTGGTCGCCGAGATCGACGGAGACCGCGCGCGCAGGCCGGCGGCGACCTGGGGGCGCGGCTGGCGGCGGCGGCGGAGCGGCTGGCGGCGGCGACCGACTGGATGGCGGCGGCGGAGACCAACGACCGCTTCGCCGGGGCGGCGCCCTACCTGCGCGCCTTCGCGCTGACGCTCGGCGGGCACTATCTGCTGAAGGCCGCGCTGGCCGAGGGCGGGGACGGGCCGCGCGCGGCGCTCGCGGCGTTCCATATCCGCCAGCTGCTGCCGCAGGTCGCGGCGCTCTGCGACGGCGGCCTGCGAGGGGGCGGCGCCGCTCTACGCGCTCGATCTCGCCTCCTGATGGACGGCCGCCGAGGCGCTCCGCTTTCCGTTTCCCGAGCCGCCGCCCCGGGCGACCGGGCGGTGGAGATCGCCGAGGGCGTGCTCTGGATGCGGCTGCCGCTGCCGTTCCGGCCCGACCACGTCAACGTCTATGCGCTCGACGACGGCGACGGCTGGAGCATGGTCGATACCGGGCTCGACACCGCGCGCGATCCGCGCGGCCTGGGCCGGGCTGCTGGCCGGGCCGCTCGGCGGGCGGCCGGTCCGGCGGGTGATCGTGACCCACCACCATCCCGACCACGTCGGGCTCGCCGGCTGGTTCCAGGCGCGCGGGCGCCGAGCTCTGGGCGACGCGCACCGCCTGGCTGATGGCGCGGATGCTGACGCTCGACGTGCAGGACCGCCCCACGCCCGAGACGCTGGCCTTCTGGCGCGGCGTCGGGCATGGACGCCGGAGCTGCTGGCGCGAGCGGGCGGACGCGCGGCCCTTCAACTTCGCCGACGTGGTGGCGCCGATGCCGCTCGGCTACCGCCGGATCGTGCAGGGCGAGGAGATCGCGGCCGGCGGGCGGCGCTGGCGGGTCGAGATCGGCCACGGCCACGCGCCGGAGCAGGCGACGCTCTGGGGGATCGGCCACGACCTGGTGCTGGCGGGCGACCAGATCCTGCCGGGGATCACGCCGAACCTCGGGGTCTACGCCACCGAGCCCGACGCCGACCCGGTGGGCGACTGGCTCGCCTCCTGCCGCCGGCTGCGGGAGCTGGCCGGGAGCGGCATCTGGCGCTGCCGGGGCACCGGCGACCGTTCCGCGGGCTGCCGGCGCGGCTGGCGGAACTCGCGGCGCACCAGGAGGAGGCGCTGGACCGGCTCCGGGGCTTCCTCGCGGCGCCGCGGCGGGCGAGCGGACGTGCTTCGACCTGCTCTACGGCCGGCCGATCGGGGCGGGCGAATACGGGCTGGCGCTGGCCGAGGCGGTCGGGCACCTCAACCGCCTGCGTCCACGCCGGCGAGGCGGCGCGGCGACGGGCGCCGATGGCGCGTGGCTCTGGCGCGGTGCGGCGAAATGGGGCCTGACAGCGCGGAGGCGATCGCGCTAGAACGCCCGCGACCGGGCCGCGGTCGCCCGCGGGCATGGACGATTGGAGGCAGGGCGATGGCCGATCACGAGCACGGCGTCATGGACGTGGCGCAGCACCAGAGGACCTTCGAGGCCTTCATCCGCTTCTGGGTCTACGTCTTCGGCGCCGCGGCCCTCGTGCTGATCTTCCTCGCGATGTTCAACTCCTGACCCGCTGCCGCACCCGGAGACCGGCGATGCGACGTGCGCTCCTCGCCCTGTTGGCTGCGGCGGCGCTGGCGGGGTGCGAGGTCTACAAGCCGGCGAGCTACGAGGAGATCGAGCGGGCGCGCTACGTGAGCCCGACCCGCCCTCGGTGACGCTGATGTCGATGGTGAACAACCGCACGGGGCGCTCGGCGCATTCGGGGCTGCTGATCAACGGCTCGCAGCAGGTGCTCTACGATCCGGCCGGCACCTTCACCCATCCCGACCTGCCGCGCCGCGGCGACATCCACTACGGGATGACGCCGCGGTTCGTCGACTACTACGAGCGCTACCATGCCCGGTTCGACTATTTCGTGGAGGCGCAGAAGGTGCCGATCAGCCGGGCCACGGCGGACCAGCTGATCGCCAACGC
The DNA here is from genome assembly GCA_963847795.1 of uncultured Alphaproteobacteria bacterium. Lineage (GTDB taxonomy): Bacteria > Pseudomonadota > Alphaproteobacteria > Rhodobacterales > Rhodobacteraceae > Amaricoccus. The sequence continues at coordinate 898 of CAWKBH010000006.1, read as the reverse complement.
CCAGGCCAGGGGCGAGAGCATGAAGATGACCTGCGGCCTCGACGTGGCCGACGTGCTGAAGCCGGTGCCGCCGTTCCAGGGCGTGCCCACCAGCTTCTTCCCCGAGGCGCTGCGCGACTATTTCGAGGCCTTGCCGGGGGTCGAGGACAGCTACGTCTACGAATCGGACGTCGGCAAGAACCGGGTGTGGGAGCGCGGGGACCGCCCCGCGCTCGTGACCGCGGCCGCGATGGGCGCCGCGCCAGGAGAGCCATGCCCGACCGACTGCCGCCACCCGATGCCGCCGCCAGCCAGACGCCCCGGGCCGCGGCCGGCGGATATCTCGATCCTCCTCCACGCTCGCCGAGGCGGCCGAGGGTGAGCGGGTGTCGTTCGGCGACCTCGTCGACGCTTTCGACGCCCGCGCCTACGGGCCGCTGATCGTGCTTTTCGCCGCGCCGAACGTGCTGCCGGTGGCGCTGCCCGGCATCTCGGCGGTCCTCGGGCGCGCCGCTGATCCTCCTGACGGCGCAGTTGATGATCGGGCAGCGCCGGCCGTGGCTGCCCGATTTCCTGCGCCGGCGCTCGCTGGCCCGGTCGAGCTTCGAGGGCGCTGATCCGCCGCATCGTGCCGCGGCTCGTCCGGATCGAGCGGATGCTCCGCCCGCGCTTTCTCGCGCTCACCGGCATGGCCGGCAAGCGGGTGATCGGCGCGGTGGGGATGCTGCTCGCGATCATCGTCTTCCTGCCGGTGCCGTTCGGCAACAGCCTGCCGGGGCTGGCGCTGGTGCTGATGGCGGTGGGCCTTCTCGGCCGCGACGGCCTCGCGGTGCTGGTCGGCGGCGCGGTCGGCGCGGCGGGCCTCGCCGTGGTCTCGGGCTTCGTCTACGGCGCGATCGTCGCCGCCATGCATCTCGCC
>CAWKBH010000005.1:0-198714 GCA_963847795.1 uncultured Alphaproteobacteria bacterium | reverse complement strand
GGTGGAGCCGGCGGCTCATGCTCCGACTGGCGCGAATAGCGCCGAGAGGTCTTCCGGCGTGAGGTCGAGGGGCCCTTGCGCCGGGCCCTCGAAGAGGGCGTCGGCCAGGGCCTGCTTCTTCGCCTGCAGACGCGCGATGGCCTGCTCGACGGCTCCCTCCGCGACCAGGCGGAAGACAAAGACGCTCCGCTCCTGGCCGATGCGGTGGGCGCGGTCCATGGCCTGGCGCTCGACCGCCGGGTTCCACCAGGGGTCGTAGAGGATCACCGTGTCGGCCGCTGTCAGCGTGAGCCCGACCCCGCCCGCCTTGAGGCTGATGAGAAAGAGCGGCGCCCGGCCCGCCTGGAACCCGGCGACCACCTCCTCACGATTCCGGGTCTCCCCGGTCAGCCAGGCATAGTCCCAGCCGCGCGCCTTCACGTCGGCCTCGATCAAGCGCAGCATCTGGACGAACTGCGAGAAGACCAGCACACGGCGGCCTTCGGCGATCAGCGGCTCGAGCATCTCCATCAGCCGGGCGCGCTTGGCGCTGTCGGTGACCGGGGCCGTGCCGTTCTGCCTGAGCAGAGCCGGATCGCAGCAGACCTGGCGCAGCTTGAGGAGCGCGTCGAGGATGGTGATCCGGCTCGCGGCGAGCCCCTTGCGGGCGATGGCGTCGCGCACCCGCGCGTCCATGGTGACCCGGATCGAACTCGTAGAGGCCGCGCTGCCGGTCGCCCAGCCGAACGAATTCGGTAATCTCGATCTTCTCCGGCAGCTCGGCGGCGACGTCGCCCTTGGTCCGGCGCAGCATGAAGGGGCGGACGCGGGCGTTCAGCGCCGCCTGCGCGGCCTTGTCGCCCTGCTTCTCGATCGGATTGCGGAAGCGGGCGTTGAAGGCCTTGCGGTCGCCGAGGAGCCCCGGAATCAGCCAGTCGAACAGCGTCCAGAGGTCCTGGAGGCTGTTCTCCATGGGGGTGCCGGTCAGCGCGAGGCGTGTCCGGGCGCGCACTTTGCGGATGTGCTTGGCAGCGCTCGAGGCCGGGTTCTTCACCGCCTGCGCCTCGTCGAGGACCACGATCTCCCAGTCGCGGCCGAACAGCGCCTCGTGGTCGCGGTGGATGAGCGGGTAGGTCGTGATGACGACGTGGTGCGTCTCGATCTCGCCCGCGCGCGCGTGCCGGTCGGAGCCGTGCAGCACCAGCATCCGGAGGTCGGGCGCGAAGCGCTCGGCCTCGCGCCGCCAGGTGCCGACGAGGCTCGTCGGCACGACGAGCAGGCTCGGCCGGTCGGCGCCCCGCACGAGGTGGCGCTCGAGGAGGAGCGCCAGCGTCTGTACTGTCTTGCCGAGCCCCATGTCGTCGGCGAGCACGCCGCCGAAGCCGGTCTCGGCCAGCGCGCTCAGCCAGCCGTAGCCGGTCTTCTGGTAGGGGCGAAGCTCCACTGCCAGGCCCGGCGGCGGCTCGGCAAGCGGCGCCGCGCTCAGCGCCCGGAGCTTGCGGCCGAGCTCGACCAGGGCGGCACCCCCCTCGAACGGAACGCCGCAGCCGTCGAGCGCCTCGGCGAGATCGGCCACCCGCGCGGCCTCCGCCGCGTGGAAACCGTCGATCAGGCCGCGCACGGCATGGACGAGCGGAGCGAGCGTCGCAGCCTCGATCGGCACGTGGCTGCCGTCGTCGAGGCGCTGGTAGAGCACGAGGTCGCTCAAGAACTCCTCGAGGTCGAAGTCCGGGTCTGGCGCGCCTTCCTCGTCGAGCGGCAGCATGCCGATGATCGTGCCGACCAGCGGCGCGAGGTCGATACGCTGGCCGCCGGCCTCGAGCGTCAGGCCGAGCGAGAACCAGTCGGTCCCGCCACTCTCCAGCGCCGCGCGAATCTGCACCGGGCCCTCGTGCAGGCGGCAGGGCCAGCTCGGGTCGATCTCGACGCGCCAGCCCTCGGCGCGGAGCCGCGGCGCCGTTTCGGCAATGAAGGCGAGTGCCTCGCTCCGGGTATCGGCGTACTCAGGATCCGGCGCCCAGGCTGCGCCGGCGAAGGCACGGTCGAGCGGCTCGGCGCCGCGCGCGAAACTCAGGTGGTCTAGATGGTCGAGCGGATCCGCGCCGCAGTCGGCGAGGCGATCCTGCAGCCGCTCCTCGAGCGCGCGGTCGCGCTCGAGCGTCACGATGACGTCGCCGTCGCGGAAGGTCGGATTGTCGAAGGGAAAAGCGTGGACGAAGCGGCCGGCATAGTCGAAGTCGAGCCGGAGCGCCGGCAGCACGACCGGCGCACCGAGCGCGCTCCAGCGACCGTGGCGCTGCCGCGCGGTCAGCCCCATGAGACGCAGGACCGCCGTGGGAGCGATCCCCTGCCGGGTCTCGGTATGCATTCGCCTCGGCGGCGGCGGCGCCGCGACCAGCGCCCCGAAGGCCTCCGCGACGGCTCCCGCGGCCTCGGGCGGAATGTCCGGCGCCGCGAGCAGCGCCAGTGCCAGCCTCGGCGGCGTCTCGAAGGCGAGCGGCCCGAAGGCGCCGCTGACGGGATCGACATAGACGGGCGGCTCGACGGCAAGCGCGACGAGCGCCGCGCCGTCCGCGTCGACCACGCCGGGGCGCTGGCGCCCGTCCTCCTCAGCCAACCAGACCAGCCGCCCCTCGCGCGGGCCGCCGTCGCCGAGCGTCGGGCCGTGAACCTCCTGCCATCGTCCCCGCCCGGTCGCGGCGATCATCGCAAGGAGATCGGGGATCTCCCGCGGCTCCGGCGCGCCCCGCGGGGCGGCGTAAACGGGCGCCGGGGTCAGCCTCAGAAAGTCGATCCGGCGCAGGATGCGCTCGTCGGCCCGGCGCAGGAAGCGCGGCGGGTCGGCCCAGTAGAGTCGCGAGGCGTCGAAGCGGCGGGCGCCCTTGCCGAACGTCCCGTCCTTCTTGAGGGTCGCCTTCATCGGCGTGACCGTCGGCCGGCCGGAATGCTCGACGTCGACGACGTAGATGAGCCGGTCGCGCACGCTCTCGGGATACGAGCCGTCGTCTTCCTCGCCGGGCTCCGGCGCGTCCGCCGCCCGGACCCCAGCCAGCCAGGAGGTGATCGCCGGCGGCAGTCCGATGACGGCCGGGGCGGATGGCGGGTAAGCCGTCTCGCGGGTCGCCAGGGCAACGAGGGCGGCAGCGACGTGCTTGCAGTTCCGCCCGACAGGGCAGTCGCAGTGCCCGTCTATCGTGCGGAGCACCCGGTCGGGCCCGGAGCGGAGCGTAATCTGCTGCCCATAGGGTTCGGCCGCTGATCCCTGCACGGAAGCGACGACCAGATTCCCGTCATAGCTCAGCGTCCGGACCCGGCCCTGTCGCTCGTAGGATTGACCGCGCGCGAACGTCTGCTCCCCGAGCAGTCGCCGTACTACCGCGAGCATCGTCACGCTCACCATCCCTGCTGTGCTCGAACCCAATATCCGGATGTCCGTGCGCGCCGCAACTGCCCCGTCGGTTTTCTTGCCAGCTGCGCTGGAACTAACGCGGATCCGTGCCTGCGCGCGAGGCGCCGGGGCTAAGGAGCGAACTCGACCTCGAAGGGAACATGATCCTGTCTTCGGTCAGTCCGATAGCGCGAAACGCAACACGGGGGCGCCAGCCCTCCTCGGCTCCGTCGGGCGGAAAGCGGTCCTTCGCCGCGGGCGCAAGCCACCTCGGCCGGTCCGCAGGCTGCGGCGAAGCTCGTAGGAATCCGGCGGGTCGGTCTTCCGGCGACGGGTATTCGAGCCATGCCGGATGCCGAGACTTGATCCCGGCATCCGCGCGGGGGCTGTTCAGGCCGCTCTGATCGACGAGGCAGCCTTCGCAGGAGCGCCACGCTGGGCCATCACGAAGCTGACGAGGATGCCGAGGACGCCGGCCGCGGTGGTGGCAAAGATCGCCGAGATCGGCAGTGCCAGCACGACGAGCGCCACGGCAAGGCCGGTCAGCCCTATGGTCCGGGTCTTGGCGTTGCCGAGGAACATCACCAGCACCGCGCCGTAGAGCGCCGGAAAGGTGTAGCCCTTGAGCGCCACCGCCATCGGCGCGGGCATCGCGTCGATCAGCGCCTGCCCGATCACCACGAGCAGGATCAGGAAGGCGAGGTTGACCAGCACCGAGACGGCGATGCCGATGACGGCGGCGATCTCGGCCTTCTTGCTGCCCGGCTCGGCGTCGATCGCGGTCTGGCAGGAGATCACCACCGGCAGCCGCATGTTGCCGATGTTGCCGGAGAGAAAGCTCATGTAGCTGCCGCAGACCCCGAGCATCGGGAAGTAGGAGATCGGCTCGACAATCCAGACGATCCCCGCGAAGGCGGCGACCGCGAGGAAGGCGCCGGCCACCACGCCGAGCCCGGGCCAGGCGCCAAGCCAGAAGGAGAGGTAGAGCGCCGGCAGGAGGCAGAGCCCCATGGCCAGAAGCAGCGTGCCCCGGCCGACGCGGTGCGCCCGCGGCATGAACTCCTGCTCGTAGTAGGCGTCGACGGAAGCTTCGTTGTGCTGTTGGTCGTTCATCTTTTCTATCCTTACGCGAAGGCCTGGGCGGCGACGTAGCCGGCAGCAAGTCCGATGATGAGGCTGAACCCCAGCGCCCATTCGCGGAGCCAGGGCCACCTGGTGCCGAGTGTCCGGAAGACGAGCATCCCAGCCGCGGCGGCGAGCACGGCGCAGAGCTGGTCGCGCTTCACCGAGATGTCGGCGAGGCCGGACTTCTGGATCACCGTGCCGACGGTGAGGACGGCGAAGATCGCGATGGGCGTGACCGAGCCCATGATGATCAGCAGCGCCGGGTTGCGCTTCTTCAGCGTCGCCTGGGCGTTGCCGAGGCGGCGGGTGAAGAGAAAGGCGGTCACCAGCCAGCCCATGCCGCCGAGCGTCATCGCCCAGACCGAGGCGGTGAAGGCCGTGAGCGAGTAGCTGTCGGTGCCGATCTGCGCCCCGGCGACGACCGCTCCCTGGTTGGCGGCGTAAATCTCGAACACCGCCGAGCCGATCACGCCCACTCGCATGAGCGTCACCGGACCGCCGACCAGCGCGATCAGGCTGATGGCGACGAAGAACACCGCCACGGCCGGGCCGACACTGTTGATCGCCGCGGTGGTGTAGACGGTGCGCTTCTCGTGCGCGTCGAGGATGCCGAAGCGATCGGAGAAGCGCAGCGACATGCGCATGAAGACCAGCGCCTGCACCACCACGAGGCCGACGATGAGGACGCTGAGCGCCCAGAGCACGCCGCCGTTGGCGACGCTCGAAACTTGTTCCATGGTTCTGTCTCCTGTTGGACCTGGGAGCCGCGATCAGGCCAGCTCGGCCTGGGCGAGGCGGCAGAAGTAGCTGGCCGCCGTGGTGATGATCTCGTCGTTGAAGTCGTACTTCGGGTTGTGCGGGGCCGCGCCGGGACCGGCGCCGAGCGCGATGTAGTTGCCGGGCACCCGCTGCATCATGAAGGCGAAGTCCTCGCTGCCGCCCACCGGCTCCATGTCGCGAACCCCGTCGGCGCCCACGGTCTCGACCGCCACGCGCCGGGCGAGCTCGGTCGCCTCGGCGTCGTTGACCAGCGGCACGAAGACGTCGTGGAAGACGATCTCGGCGTTGCCGCCGTAGGTCCTTGCGATGCCGGTCGCGACCTCGGTCAGCCGGGCCTTCAGGGTCTCGCCCACCTTGTCGTCGAAGTAGCGCAGGCAGCCCCTGATCGCCGCCTTGTCCGGGATGACGTTGTAGCTGTTGGTGCCGGCATAAACGTCGGTGAAGGACAGAATCCCGGAGTCGATCGGCGAGAGGTTGCGGGCGACGACGCTCTGGGCCGTCGTCACGAGGGTGCCGACGATCTGGGTGGGATCGACCGTGGTGTGCGGCATCGCCGCATGCCCGCCACGGCCGGCGATGCGAATGTCGAAGAAGCTGGCGCCGGCCATTATCTTGCCCTCGCGAACGTGGAAGTGGCCTTTCTCCATGCCGGGGAAGTTGTGGTAGGCGTAGATCCGGTCGCAGGGGAACCGCTCGAACAGCCCGTCCTCGAGCATGGCGAGCCCGCCGCCGAGGCCCTCTTCCGCCGGCTGGAAGATAAAGTGGATCGTGCCGGCGAAGTCGCGGGTGCGGGCCAGGTGCCAGGCGCTGGCGAGCAGAGTCGCGGTGTGTCCGTCGTGGCCGCAGGCATGCATGACGCCCGGCACCTGCGAGCGGTGCGCCACCGCGTTCTCCTCCTCGATGGGCAGCGCGTCCATGTCGGCGCGGATGCCGATGGCCCGGTTCGAGTTGCCCTTGCCGCGCAGGACGCCGACGACGCCGGTGCGACCGACCCCCGGGTGCACCTCGTCGAAGCCGAAGGCATTGAGCTTCTCCTCGACCAGCCCGGCCGCGAAGCTTTCCTCGAAGCCGAGCCCCGGGTTGGCATGCAGCGCGTGGCGCCAGGACACGAACTCGGCCTCGTTGGCGACGATTTCCTCGATCAGCGACATATCTCTCCTCCTACCGGCGGGCGGCGACCGCGCCGGCTTCAATAAATCCAACGAACGCCGTTGGCGGCTTACCGGCCCGCGGCCGGAGAAGGCGACTTGGAAGGCGACCCGCCAGGCGGGTCCGGGATTGCCTGGCGCGACAGAAGTTTCGTCGCACCATGCGATATTCTCATGTTTGAGACTATTGCCGCACGTAAATATCTCTGTCAACAATTTTGCGAGGCGCACGGCAATTCAGATCCCCCGATGCCCGAAAAAGCTCAGATTGTTGCCGAGGACCCCTATGAACGACCCTGCCAAGGACACAGTGTTCCTCAACGACTCTCTCACCTACCGGCTGAATGTCCTCGCTGAGGAGGCAATCGATTCGGCGGGCGCCGCGATGTTCGAACGGCATGTCGGTTGCTCGGTTCGCGAGATGCGGGTGTTGCGCATCGTCGACGACCATCCCGGCATCAACTTCGCCGAGATCGTGCGCGCGACCCGGCTGGAGCGAAGCCTGACGTCGCGGCTGATCCAGCAACTCCTGGCGCTCGGCTTCATCGAGCGCCGTAGCACGCCCGGCGACGCCCGGCTCTACCGCCTCTTCGCAACCGATCTCGGGCGCCGCACGCGGGCGGCGGCGCAGCGGGTCACCGACGCCGCCGAGGCGATCATCGCCGCGCCACTGTCGCGGGAGGAACGCGAGGCCCTCGACCGCACGCTCGAGACGCTGGCGCGCTGGATTCCGCTCGCAGGACTTCGCCGAGCGCATTGGAGCGCTCGAGCGAAGCCTGCAGGAAGAAGGTTCGGACGCCCACGCGGCCTCGTGATGGCCCGCCGACGCTGGGCTTGGAGGAATCGCCGCGCCCTGCTATCGGCCCACTCGTCCAGGGATTGCCGGGAGAAGGCGGGGCGATCCGCAGCCGAAGGAGCAACCGCCCCGGAAACTCGCGAGGGCATCGACTTGACCTCGATCGCCGCAGCATCTTGCATATCTTCGACCGGCAGAAGGACCTCGGCAGGACGGGCTGCGTTTGGATGCGGCGGCGAGTTCGCATGGTGGAGGGGGCTGGATTCGAACCAGCGTAGGGTTACCCCGACGGATTTACAGTCCGTTGCATTTGACCGCTCTGCCACCCCTCCAAGGTGCGGCTCGCACCCTGAATATACGAGGGGGCCGGAGGGGTCAAGTAAAAGCGGAAGCGCTGGAAATATTTGCCTTTTTCGATCCAGATCTAGGGCCGGTGCCCGTCTCAGACCATTGCACTGGAGCCATGACTTCCGCCGGCGCCGGTGGCCGGACTACAAAACGCGGGGCCATTTTGCAGCCCATTTTGTAGCCGGTTTTGCTTCGGCATCGGTTCAGCCGCCCTACGCGTCAGGGTCGCGCGAAGTGTAGAGCCCCATCATCTTCGCCGCGGTCTGCTCGGTCCAGCCGTATCGCAGCGCCATTTCCTTCACGGTCATGCCCTCTTTCCAGGCTGTCTCCGTCGCGCGCGTCCCGCGCAGGTCGTTCGTCGTCAGGTTCGACGGGATGCCAAGCGCCACGGCGGCGAGCTTGATTTCCTTGCCAAGCGTCTCCGAGTTCCACGGCCGGCCGAGCGAGTTCAACAAGAAGGTCTTCTGCCCCTCCGGCGTCGTCCGGATGATCTCCTCGACCTCCGGCGTGGCGACCACGTTCGCGGTGGCGCCGGTCGAGTTCGCGGTCTTGCCCGGCGTCCAGATGACTGCCCAGCCGCCCTTCTTCGGCCGGGGCTTCGCGTGCTCGGGTCCGAGCCATACCGCATCGCCGATCCGGCAGCCGACACCGCGAAGAAGGTTCGCCGCGCGGACGAGCTCGGCGCGCGCTCCCTCGCGAAATGTCTTCACCTGCTCGTCGGTCCACACGAACTCGGCGCGGGGCTTGTAGTCGTAATATTTCTTCACGCCGTAGAGCTGCGAGCGAGGCCAGGTGACGTCGTCCCTTTTAACGAGCCAACTGGCGAATGCCTTGGCCGCGTCGAGCCGCTTGTCGGCCTCCTTCTTCCGCCATCCGTTGCGCTCGATCCACGCACGGACCAGGCCCTCGAGTGCCGGCTCGTTCATCAGTCTCTGAACATCGACCTCGCCGAACTCCGCGAGAAAATCATCGAAGCCGCGGTCGTAGTCCTTGCGCGTCCGCGGCGACAAGTTCAGCCATTCGCGAGATGTGTGCCACTCGGTACCGAGGTCGGCGACCGTAGGCGGACTCGGCTCGGACTCCGGTTCAGTGATCGCCTTGTAGGCCGCGAGATAGCCCGGAGCCGTCTCGTCGTCGTCCTTGCCGCCGATCCAAAACCGCGGCCCGCCGCGGTGCGTGTAGTGATACCAGACGGTCTCCCCGGTCGTCTTCAGGGTCGCTTTGGTCTTCGTGACGTGCTTGATCACTTGCCCTTCACTTTCCCCTTCGCCTTCTGCTGGAGAAGCCAAGCGTCGAATCTTCCAGGCTGGCGCAACGCTCAACGGACCCTTTCATCTGGAATCTGATTATCCGTGGTCCGATGTCAAAGCCAGAGGCATCGAGGCCGGCGGCATTCGCCGCGCCCAGGTAGCGCGGCAGGCGAAGCGCCGATCCACAGCCATTTTTCGCGAGTCGATCAGCGAGGCCGAGTTGTGGAAATGCAGCCGACGCCAGCCAAGGGCGGAGCCCTGACGTTGGTCTTGATCGGGGCTCAGTCGATGATGTGGTACCCACCGTCGATATAGAGGACCTGCCCCGTCATCAGCCGGGCGGCGTCGTGGGCGAGGAAGGCGCAGGCGGCGCCGACGTCGTCGATGTCGACGAGGGCGCGGGTGGGGGATTTCACCTTGGCCTTCTCGAGCAGGGCGTCGAACTCGGGAATGCCTGAGGCGGCGCGGGTGGCCAGCGGGCCGGGGGAGATGGCGTGGACGCGGATGCCCTTGGGGCCGAGCTCGGCGGCGAGGTAGCGGACGGCGGATTCGAGGGCGGCCTTGGCGACGCCCATGATGTTGTAGTTCTCCACCACCTTCTCGGAGCCGTAGTAGGTCATGGTGAAGAGGGTGCCACCGTCGGTCATCAGCGGCTCGGCGAGGTGGGCCATGCGCAGGAACGACCAGACCGAGACGTCCATCGTGGTGGCGAAGCCGGCGCGGGGGACGTCGGTGACGCGGCCGCCGAGGGCGTCCTTCGTCGAGAAGGCGATCGAGTGGACGAGGAAGTCGAGCTTGCCCCAGTCTTTCGCAATCCGCTCGAAGACGGCTTCGAGCTCGCCGTCGGCCATCACGTCCATCGGCAGGAAGATCGGGGCCTCGACCTCGCGGGCGAGGGGCTCGACGTGCGGCTTCGCCTTTTCGTTGAGGTAGGTGATCGCGAGCTCGGCGCCGAGGGCGCGGAAGGCGCGGGCGCAGCCCCAGGCGATCGAGCGGTCGTTGGCGATGCCGACGACGAGGCCCTTCTTGCCGTCGAGGAGCTTGGCCTTCACGGCGGGCAGGGTCATGGCGCGCTTCCTATCAGTGCGAGGGTGTGGCGGGCGATCATCAGCTCCTCGTCGGTGGGGATGACGAGAAGGGCGACGTGGCTCTCCGGGGTGGAGACGCGGGTGGCGCCGGCGTCGTTGGCGGCCGGGTCGAAGGCGGCACCGAGCCAAGCGAGGCGTGCGGCGAGGCGGGCGCGGATGGCGGGGAATGCTCGCCGATGCCGGCGGTGAAGACAAAGGCGTCGAGACCGCCGAGGGCGGCGGCGAGTTGGCCGGCGCTGAGGGCGGCGCGGTGGATGAAGTGGTCGATGGCGAAGGCGGCGGCGGGGTCGGGGCTGGCGAGCAGGTCGCGCATGTCGTTGGAGACGCCCGAGAGGCCCTTGAGGCCCGAGGCGTTGTAGAGCAGGCGGGTGACCTCGGGAGCGGTCATGCCGCGCTCCTCGATCAGGTGCAGGACGACGCCGGGGTCGAGCTGGCCGGGGCGGGTGCCCATCGGCAGGCCGTCGAGCGCGGTGAAGCCCATCGTCGACTCGATGCTGCGGCCTGTCGAGGAGGGCGCACATCGAGGCGCCGCTGCCGAGGTGGGCGACGATGACGCGGCCGTCGGCGATCTCGGGCGCGACCGTGGGGAGGCGGTCGGCGATGTATTCGTAACTGAGGCCGTGGAAGCCGTAGCGGCGGATGCCCTCGTCGTAGAGGGCGCGCGGGAGGGCGTAGCAGTCGGTGTGCGGGGCGTGGCCGCGGTGGAAGGCGGTGTCGAAGCAGGCGACCTGCGGGACGTCCGGGTTGATCGCCATGGCGAGGCGGATCGGGGCGAGGTTGTTCGGCTGGTGCAGGGGCGCCAGCGTCTGGTAGCGGGCGAGGCGGTCGAGGACGGCCTCGTCGATCAGGACCGGGTGGGCGAAGTCCGGGCCGCCGTGGACGACGCGGTGGCCGATGGCGCGGAGCTGAGCCCTTCCAGGGCGCGCAGCCAGTCGGCGGTGTGGCCGATGGCGGCGGGGAGGTCGGCGACCTCGGCGGGCTCGAAGCTGCGATCGACGAGTGGGGCGCCGGTGCCGTCGGCGGCCTTGAGGCGCGGGCGGGTGCCGATGCCGTCGATCTGGCCGCGGACCTGCCGCGCGAGGCCGTCGGCGGCGAAGAGCTGGAACTTGAGGCTCGAGGAGCCGGCGTTGACGACGAGGATCGCGTCCATCAGGCGGGGACGGCGAGCGCCCGCCGGGCGTTGGCGTAGAGCGCGGCCACCGCGCAGGAGGCGAGGCGGGTTCGGACGCTGTCGGCGCGCGAGGTCAGGATGATCGGCACGCGGGCGCCGAGTACGATGCCGGCGGCGTCGGCGTGGGCGAGGAAGGTCAGGTTCTTCGCCAGCATGTTGCCGGCCTCGAGGTCGGGGACGACGAGGATCTGGCCGTGTCCGGCGACCGGGCCGGTGATGCCCTTGATGCGGGCGGCCTCGGGGTCGATGGCGTTGTCGAAGGCGAGCGGGCCGTCGAGCAGGCCGCCGGTGATCTGGCCGCGGTCGGCCATCTTGCAGAGCGCGGCGGCCTCGATCGTCGAGGGGATCTTGGTGGTGACCGTCTCGACGGCGGAGAGGATCGCGACCTTGGGTATTCCCATGCCGATGCCGGTCCAGAGGTCGATGGCGTTCTGGATGATGTCGCGCTTGGTGTCGAGGTCGGGGAAGATGTTGATCGCAGCGTCGGTGATGAACAGGGTCTCCAGGTGGCCGGGGACGTCCATTATGAAGACGTGGCTGATCCGCCGCCCGGTGCGCAGACCCGTGGCCGAGGAGGTGACCTCCTTCATCAGCTCGTCGGTGTGGAGGCTCCCCTTCATCAGCAGCTCGCCCTTGCCCTCGCGGATCAGCGCCACCGCCTGCGCGGCGGCGGCGTGGCTGTGCGGGGCGTCGACGATCTCGTGGCCGGCGATGTCGATGCCGTGCTCGGCCGCGACGGCGACGATCTTCGCCGCCGGGCCGACGAGGACCGGCTCGATGAGCTGCTCGGCGGCGGCTTCCATGGCGCCGCGGAGCGAGGTCTCGTCGCAGGGATGCGCGACGATTGTCACCGCCGGCGAACCGTCGCGGGCGGCGGCGATCAGCCGCTCGTACTTCTCGGTGGTCTCGGCCACGGGGCGCCTCCGGCGTCAGGATGCCTTGCGGCTTGTCACGAGCTCGGGGCCGAGGCCGAAGAGCGCCGCGACCCGGCGCAGGCGCTCGGCCTGGGCGCCTTCCGGGGCGCCGCTCGCCTCGATCACGCCCCGTAGCGCGGCGAAGGCCGCGCGGCGATCGTCGGCCGGCCCCGGCATCAGCCCGGGGATGGCGCCGAGCGCCGCCGCCTCGTCGACGACGAGCATCAGGTACTGCTCGCGCACCAGCGCCTTGAAGTCGGCGAGCGACATCTGCCGGCTGGCCGGGTGGGCGTCGCGCAGCCGGGTGATCGCGGCGAAGCCGCGCTCGTCCACGGCGTTGCGGGCCATGCCGACCCAGATCAGCGCGCGGACCAGCGCCTCGCGGATGCCGCCGCGGGCCATCTCGTCGCGGAGCGCGGCGATGCGGCGCTCGACCAGCGCCTCGTGCAGCTTGCTCTGCGCCGCCTTGCGCGGGCGCTGCGGCGAGGCGGTGTCGACCCCGAGGGCGGCCTGCAGCGCCGGCGAGCCGTAGATGGCGTGGAAGGTGTCCTCGGAGAGCCGCTCCATCGCGACGCGCCAGGCATCGAGGCCCTCGACGATCTGTTTGGAGACCAGCGCCTGCGCGGCGAGGAGCGGGTTCTCCGCGCCGGCGGGCTTGCGGCGGCCGCGGACGCGCTCCGCCTCGGTGGCGATCCAGGCCATCCAGGGGTTCTTCGGCCCGAACATCTCGTAGGAGAGCCGCAACGGGTGCATCCGGCGCATCGCCTCGGCGAGCGGCGGCGAGGCCATGGCACGGACCGCCGGCTGGGCGACGGCGCGGTAGAGCGCGAGGTTGATCGCGGAGGCGCGGGCGGCGGCCTCGAACTTGCGCTCGTCGGCGAGGTCGTTGCCGCCGAGGGCGCGGATGTCGTCGAGAGTGCGCGCCTCGCAGCGCATCAGCCACTCGCCGGTGACGAGGTCGGGATTGTCGACGGCCTCGCCCTTGGGGGTCAGCACCGCCTCGTAGAGGCCGGGGGGCAGTACGTCGATCAGATCGATGTTGGAGGCGAACTCGTCGTGCTCCTTCCGCGCGACGCCGGCAGAGACGAAGATGCCGAGGTGGCCGACCTTTTTGTGGACGGTGTAGACGATGGTCTGGCCCCAGGCGCGGATGTCGTCCTCGCTGTCGTAGAGGTCGAGGATCCAGTCGAGCGCCTGCTGCGGCGGGGTGATGTTGTCGCCCTTGGAGCAGAAGACCACGATCGGCGAGCGGATGCTGCGCAGGTCGATGGCGGTGCCGTCGGGGGTGCGGATGTCGCCGGAGGCGAGCCGGTTGCCGACGAAGAGCTCGTCGACGATCCACTGGATTTCTTCGGCGTTGAGGGTGACGTGGCCGCCCCACCACTTCTCGAAGTCGAGGTAGCGCTCGGGCTCGGTGTCGACCTTGGACCAGAGGTTGTACTGCTTGCTCCAGAGGGTGTTGGCGGGGTTCTGGTTCTCGAAGTTCTGCACCAGCGCGGCACCGTCGAAGATGCCGGCGCCGAGATCGCCGGCGAGCGCCGTCAGCCAGGAGCCGCCGAGCAGGCCGCCGGAGTAGCGCATCGGGTTCACGCCGCGCACGCCCGCCCAGTAGGAGAGCGGGGCGCCGGCGATGATGATCGGGCCGAAGAGCTCGGGGCGGAGCGCGGCGACGATCATCACCGCCCAGCCGGCCTGGCAGTTGCCGATGACGCAGGGCTTGCCCTCGGCGTCGGGGTGTCGGGCGATGACGGTCTCAAGGAATGTCGCCTCGGCGGCGGCGATGTCGAGGATGGTCTGGCCGGGAATCGGGTCGGGCAGGAAACCGATGAAGTAGGCCGGGTGGCCGGCCTTCATCGCGACGCCGATCTCGCTGTCGGCCTTGAAGCCGCCGATGCCGGGGCCGTGGCCGGCGCGCGGGTCGACGATGACGAAGGGGCGCTTCTGCGGGTCGATCGCGACGCCTTCGGGCGGGACGATGCGGGCGAGGAGGTAGTTGCAGGGGCGGGCGAGGGTGCGGCCGTCGAGCACGAGCTCGGCCGCGTAGTCGAGGACGTTGGGCGCGAGCTCGGCGGCGTGCTCCTCGTACTGCGCGGCGCGCTGGCGCATGACGTCGAGGAAGAGGACCGAGCGCTGCCAGGCGTCGGTCAGATACTCCGCGGCGGCGGCCGGGCTCGGAAGTCGAGGGGTTTCGCGCTGGGCCATGTGACTCTCCGTCAAGGGCGGGCAGGCTGTCATCGGCTTTCGTGTGCAGCCGCGAAGGCCTGGGGTCAAGCAGGATCGGAGGTACGCTACTGTATGTAACGTTCCCTTCTGCCGCCGCTCTGCTAGAAGTCAGGGAATAGCGAAGTGGGAGACCGTTGCCATGAACGAGAAGATCGATCCGAAGGCGATACCGCAGTCGGCGGAGGCGCTGCGGATGTCCATCCTTCAGAAGGAGATGGACAAGATGGACGTGGAGCGGAAGGCGCGGGAGGCCGAGCAGAAGAAGCTCACGGCCTTCACCGACGACTTCCTGCACAAGCGCGTCAGCGAGGACGAGATCGCCATGGTGCGGCGCTTGGTCGCCAATGCGGTCAAGGACGGCAAGATGGAGGCGATGGTCTACAGCTTCCCGTCCGATCTCTGCACAGACAGCGGGCGGGCGATCAACAACAACGATCCGAAGTGGCCGGAGACGCTGCAGGGCAAGGCCAAGGAGTTCTTCGACCGCTACCAGGAGTTCGGCAAGCCGGGCGGCTACAAGCTGAAGGCGATGGTCGTCAACTTCCCCGGCGGGGTGCCGGGCGACATCGGTTTCTTCCTGAACTGGGCGCCGCCGGCGGTGTGAATCGCGCACCGGCCGGATGGAGGGAGCGGCCACAGGCATCAGCGGCCGCCGGAAAGGACCAGGGTGCGGACTGGCTGGATCAGCGCCTGCAGCCTGAGCAGCGTTGTGTGGACGAGGCCGGTGGGCCTACTGATCTTCCACTGGGTGCGTCGAGTGCCAGATGCCACGCCCGACGAGCCCCAGCAGCCCGACCACCAGCGGCGCCGACCAGTCGCGCCCGAGCCGGACGTGCTGGAAGAACCGCTGCAGCCGGCGGTAGGTCGAGGCGACCAGCGCCCGGCTTGGCCGCTCGCAGGCCAGATGGCTGAGGTTCACCGTGCGGGCGCTGATCATGCCGACGACAATCAGGCACAGCGTCTCCAGCCGGCTCTTGCTCAGTCCGACATGCGGCCGCAGTATCCCTTCGAGGGGGGCAATGGCACGGTGAGGCATCGGGCGATCCTTTGGTCAGAATCGTCCAGAAATCACCTCCAGCCGCCCTAAGCTACCCAGTGTCGTGCAGCTTGCCCGACTGCCGAATGAAGCTACTAAGTTATTAATTGACAAGGAATTTGCAGTCAGCTGCGGTGGACCGCTCTGCCACCCCTCCGGGGAGCGAGGGCGGCGAAACGGGCGGGCGGGTGCGGCTAGAGCGCGGCGCCGCTCGCCGGGTCGAACAGGTGCATGTGGCTCAGGTGCGCGTGCAGGCGCATGGTCGTGCCGACGGCGGGCGAGGCGGCGGCGCTGATGCGGCCGACGACCTCGGTCTCGCCGATGCGGCTGAAGATGAGCTTGTCCGAGCCGAGCGGCTCGGCGATCTCGACGACCAGATCGAGGGGCGCGACGTCGTCGCCCTGGCGGCGCTCGTCGGTCCAGGTGTTGGTGAGATCCTCGGGGCGGAGCCCGAGGACGACCCGCCTGCCGGCGTGGGGCGCGTAGCGCTCGAGGCTGGCCGCCGGCACCTTCAGCGCCGGCCCGCCGGCGGGAACGACCACGAGCTCGCCCGCCTCGCGCTGCAGCCTGGCGTCGAGGAAGTTCATCGCCGGCGAGCCGATGAAGCCGGCGATGAAGCGGTTGGCCGGCCGGGCGTAGAGGTCGTCGGGGCTGCCGACCTGCTCGATCCGGCCGTCGCGGAGCGCGACGATGCGATCGGCCAGCGTCATCGCCTCGGTCTGGTCGTGGGTGACGTAGAGGCTGGTGGCATGGAAGGCCATGTGCAGCCGCTTGATCTGGGTGCGCATCTCGACCCGGAGCTTGGCGTCGAGGTTGGAGAGCGGCTCGTCGAACAGGAACAGCGCCGGCTCGCGGGCGATCGCCCGGCCGATGGCGACGCGCTGGCGCTGGCCGCCGGAGAGCTGCTTCGGCTTGCGCTCGAGCAGGGGCTCGATCTGCAGGATCCCGGCGGTCTTGTCGACCGCCGCGGCGACCGCGGCCCGCCCGGCTCCCCGCATCTTCAGCCCGAAGCCGAGGTTCTGGCGCACGGTCATGTGCGGATAGAGCGCGTAGTCCTGGAACACCATGGCGATGTCGCGGTCGCGCGGCGGGTCGTCGTTGACTACCCGGCCGTTCAGCACGATCTCGCCGCCGGTCACCGCCTCGAGGCCGGCGATCATCCGCAGGATCGTGCTCTTGCCGCATCCGGACGGTCCGACCAGCACCACGAACTCGCCGTCCCCGATCGCGAAGTCCACGCCGTGGACGACCTGCAGCCCGCCGTACTTCTTGATCAGCTGCCTGATTTCGACGTGCGCCATCGGGTCCCCTTCAATGCTTTTCGAGCGTCCAGCTGCGGAGCTGGAACGGCAGGAAGCTGCGCTCGGCCGGTCCGACGCCGTCCTCGAGCAGGTTGAGCTCGCCGCCGAGCCGCCAGCCTTCCGGCAGCGTCGCCTCGACGCTGCCGCGGGCGCCGGCCGGCTCGTAGAGGCGCAGGACCAGCGCCTTGCCGTCCTCGGCGGGCTTGAGCGCGCTGAGGCCGAGCGCGAGGCCCTCGAGCTTCAGGGCGGTCCAGCTGGTCTCGCCCGCGGCCGCGACCGGCCGGCAGAGCAGCGGCTGGTTGAGGTCCTCGGCTTCGGCCAGGACGCCGCCCGCCAGCCAGTCGCCGGCGTGCGGGTAGAGCGCGTAGGCGAAGCTCTGGCGGCCCTCGTCGGCCAGCGGGTCGGGGTAGACCGGCGAGCGCAGCAGGCTGAGGCCGAGCTCGTTGCCGCGGGCGTGGTGGCCGTACTTGCCGTCGTTGATGAGCGCCACGCCGTAGCCCGGCTCGGAAAGGTCGGCAAAGCGATGGGCGACGACCTCGAAGCGGGCGGTGTCCCAGGAGGTGTTGCGGTGGGTCGGGCGGCGGATCACGCCGTGGGCGCATTCGAAGCTGGCGAAGTCCGAGCGGACCGCAAGCGGGAAGCGGGCCTTGAGCAGGATGCGGCGCTCGTGCCAGTCGATCTCGGTCTGGAAGTCGAGCCGCGCCGAGTTCGCCCAGAGCCGCAGCGTCTGGGTGAGGCTGCTGTCGCGGAAGCGGCGGCTGATGCGGATTGCAGCGCGATGCGGCCCGTGCTCGACGACCTCGATGGCGCTGGCGGGGATTTCCTCGCCCTGTCGCTCGTAGCCCTCCTCGATGTCCCAGGCGTCCCAGTTGCGCGGCTTGTCGACATAGGCCCAGATCTGGTTGCCGCGGCCGGCGAGCACCTCGCGCCCGGCGCGCTTGTCGAAGACGCTGGCGAGCGTGCCGTCGTCGGCGATCTCGACCCGCAGCTGGGCGTTCTCCAGCCACCGCTCGGCCACCGCCAGGCCCGGGGGCGGGGACTCGCCGGTCACGACGGCGGCGGTAGAGGCCGCCGATCTGGCGCGTCCCGGCCAGCACGCTGCCGCCTTCGACCGCTTGGCCGCCGGGCAGCGGGCCCGGCGGAGGCGAGCCGGAGCGGCCGCGGCGACAGGTCGGGGTTGACGACGAGGATGGCCGGGCCTTCGCCGCCTGGGTGCCAGGTGGCCGGCGATGGCGTCGAGCCGGTCTGCGACGATCCCGTCGCCGAAGGCGATCACCCCGCCGAGCTCGCTCTCGGTGAGCTCGTAGACCTCGCGGATGCTCGACCCGGGCAGGATGTCATGGAACTCGTTGCGAAGCAGCACCCGCCACTGTTCCTCCAGCGACGCCGCGACCGGCTCGCCGAGGAGCGTCGCCATCCCCGAGAGCGTCTCCGCGGTGATCAGCGCCCGCTCGGCCCGGCGGTGCAGGTACTTGGTCCGGCCCTGGGTGGTCAGGGTGCCGCGGTGCAGCTCCAGGTAGATCTCGCCGACCCAGACCGGCAGCTCGGGATCGTCGCCGACCGCGTCGTGCAGCCCGGCGTACCAGTCTTCGACCGCCACCGGGCGCAGGGCCGGGACCACCGGGAAATCGGCGAACTGGCGCTGGCGGTCCAGCATCTCCTCGGTCGGGCCGCCGCCGCCGTCGCCGTAGCCGAAAGCGAGCAGGCTCTCGGGGTGGCGGTACTTGCCGCGGAAGTTCTTCCAGGTCTCGACGATGGCGCGGGCGCCGATCTCGGCGTTGTAGCCGCCGACGGGATTGTTGAAGGTGTGGGCCAGCACCCGGCTGCCGTCCAGCCCCTCCCACCAGAACAGGTCGTAGGGCATCACGTTGGTCTCGGACCAGTTCACCTTGATGGTGAAGAAGCTGGTGACCCCGGCCTGGCGCAGAAGCTGCGGCAGCGCCGGCGAGAAGCCGAAGCAGTCGGGCAGCCAGCAGACCCGGTGCCTGTGGCCGAAGGTCTTCTCGAAATAGCGCTGGCCGTAGAGCAGCTGGCGCACCAGCGACTCGCCGGTCGGCATGTTGGTGTCGGGCTCGACCCACATGGCGCCGTTTGGCTCCCACTGGCCCTCCGCCACCTTCTCCTTGATGCGCCGGAACAGCGCCGGGTCGTCCTCTTCGAGGAAGGCGTAGAGCTGGGCGGTCGACTGGTTGAAGCGGAAGGTGGGGTGGCGGTCCATCAACCCGATCATGCTGTGGAAGGTGCGGTTGGCCTTGCGCCGGGTCTCGGCCAGCGGCCAGAGCCAGGCGAGGTCGATATGGGCGTGGCCGGTCAGCGCCAGGCTGCCGGTCTGCGGATAGCGCTCGCGCAGCTCGCGCAGCTCGACCCCGAGGGCGTAGGCCGCGCTCGCCACCGCCTCGCGCTGGCCGCGCGTCGAGGCCCTGCGGCGCCGGGTCGAGATCGGCCGGCAGCTGCCAGATGCGCTGGGATTCGGCGCCCGGGGCCACGCGGGCCACGTAGGCAGCGGTCGCCGTCGGCCAGTCGAGCCCGGCGAGTGCCCGCTCGGCGGCGGTCAGGAGCGGCGGCACCACCTCGTGCCCGGCGAGGACCTGGGCGGTGTCCGCGACCTGGGTCAGGAGCAGCGCGAACTCGATCAGATCCGGATCGAGGCGGACCAGCCGGGCGCGCTTCAGCTGCGCCGCGCGGTTCGGGACCCCGAACGGCAGCCGGGCGACGCATTCGGCGCGCACGGCGAAACGGGGGCCCGTCAGCGGAAAGCGCTGGTGGTTGGGGTCGAGGCCGAATGCCGCCTCCGCGCCGTCGGCGTAGGCGATCCGGACCAAACCTTCGCCGCCGAGGTCGAGGTCGAGGCGGGTTTCCTCGAGCGGCCAGTCGTGTGGCACCTCGACCTCGTAGAGGGTGAACACCACGACGCCGTCGCGGGTCGGCCAGGCCGCGCCGAGGGCGTGCGGCTTGCCGTCGAAGGTCCAGCGGTCCAGCGAGACGGCGGACTGCACCGTCCAGAGGTCGAGTTCCAGGAGCCGCTTGCGCAGCCGGTCGATGCGTTGCTGGTCGGTCAGCGCCATTGTCTCTCCCTCAGCCGGTGTAGTCGTCCTGTCCGGGTCGGTGAAAGAGCCCGCCCGGCTCGCTCTGTCCAGGATCGGCGGCGCGGCCCTCGGCGACGTTGCGCAGCATCGCCGGACCCCAGAGTCCGCGCGGCGGCACCGGGCCCCAGGCCGGCCGGTCCATGCCTTCGTAGCGGTCGAAGACGACGAGCGGCTGGGCGTTGCGGGCCAGCGTCGCGGCAAGGTCGGCTTCAGGCAGGACCTCGCCGAAGTGGAGCGTGAAGGCGAAGCGGTGGACGCCCTGGTCGGTATGCTGGTCGCGGCCGGCATAGGGGTGGGGGTTGCCGCCGCCCCAGGCCATGCGCGGGCTCCGCAGTAGCGTCGGCTGCCAGACGCCGCCGTTCACGCTGTGGCTGTAGCAGTCGCTGGTGACGACACCGAGGTCGAGGCCGCTGACGCGCAGCCGGGACCAGCCGAGGAACGGCCACTCGGCGGGCGACGGCTCCCGGTCGACGTGGCCGTCGGCGATGCCGTCGGTCCAGCGCTCCGGCGCTCCGGCGAGCGCCACCGGCATCTGCAGGAGCGTGTAGCGCTCGTCGAAATTCACCTCCAGATCGAGATGCAGTGCCGGCTCGCCGCGGCAGAGGCTGACCGTCAACCGGACCCGCGAGCTGCCGAGCCGGCCGTCGAGCCGGGCACGGACGCGGAGTGGCCCGGTCTCCTCGACCCGCCAGTCGGAGCCCGCCAGCGTCGCCGTCACCGGCTCCTCCCAGCGGTCGGTGTGGAAGGTCCAAGTGTCGGAGCCGTCCTTGCGCAGCTGCAGCCGCAGGCTGTCGATCACCTCGGCGCCGGCGAAGCTGACGGCGCCGAGGCCGCCGCTGCGCAGCGCCACGCTGACCGGGCCGTTGCTGAGACCGTCGCCGGAGGCCGAGAGGCCGGCGGGGTCGGCCACCGGGGCGGGGCCGGGCCCGCGCCTGACCTGGAACTGGCGGCTGCCGGCGGCCGGGAGCTCGGCTTCGAAGAGGATGCGCGGGATCTGCTGGTTGGAGCCGGGCTGGACGGGCTGGACCAGGACGGGCGCACCGGTCTCGTCGCCGAGCCAGCGGTCGCCCCAGTCGTCGAAGTCGAGGTAGGGCTCGGCCTCGACGAAGGCACGACGCGGCCGGCCGTCGGTGTTGAGCACGACGAGCTGGTGCTCGTTGACCCGGGGCAGGGTGCGGTAGGACCAGCGTCGGCTGGTGTCGTAGAGCACCTCCTCGCCGATGATGCGCGCGCGACCCTGCATCGCGCGGACGCTGTCCCAGGCGGCCGGAATCGAGGTGCCGGTCAGGATGTCGTGGAACGCGGTGAAGAGCAGGTCCTCCCAGGCCGTGTCGAGCCGCGCCAGGCTGGCCTCGCGCTCGGCGGCGTCGGCGGCGAGCCCGTGCGCCGCGGCTTCCGCCTGCACCAGCAGCTGCTCGCCGTGGCGCTGGGCCGACTTGATGTCGTGCATCACGCTGTAGCAGCCGGGGAAGGTGTGCTGCAGCTCGGTCGCGACCCGCGGCAGCACCTCGCGCCGGCCGGCGATGGCGGTGAAGAAGGCCTCGGGGGTGGAGAAGATCAGCTCGTGGCCGCCGAAGTCCCGATGGGCGAGGATCCATTCGATCATCGCCTTGGACGGGCCGCCGCCGTGGTTGCCGACGCCGTAGAAGCACATGGTGTGGCCGAGGCCGGGATCGGCGCTCTCGACGGCGATCTGCACCTGTCCGGCGAGATCGGCGAAATTCGCCACGTAGCCGGGGACGATGCGGAAGGCCGTGAGTTCCGCCCCGCCGGTTCCTTGCCAGACGAAGGTGTTGGCCGGCAGCGCCACCTGGTGCTGCTCCGGGCGGCGGAAGACGTAAGCCGTGTAGCCGTGCGCGGCCAGGATGTCGGGCAGGCTCGCGGTATGGCCGAAGCTGTCGACGTTGTAGCCGACGGTCGGGGAAATGCCGAAGCGGTCGCGGAAATAGCGCTGGCCGTGGATGATCTGGCGGTGCAGGCCGGCGGCGGTGGGCAGGTTCAGGTCGGGCTGGATGAACTGGCCGCCGGTGACGTGCCACTGGCCGCGCTCGATCAGGGCGCGGATGCGGGCGAAGAGATCGGGGCGGAGGCGCTCGACCTGGGCGTAGAGCCAGGCCTCGCCGCGGGTGAAGACGAACTCGGGATACTCGTCGCAGCGGTCCGCGGCGGAGGACATGGTGGCCAGCGCCTCGTCGGCGCCGGCCTGCCAGGGCCAGAGCCACACCGGGTCGATGTGGGCGTTGCCGATCATGTGGACGCGCATCAGCGGGTCCCGGGCTGCGGGTGAGAAATCACCGCAAGAGACTGGAGAGGCACGGTTTTTCGGGTATGGGATGCGTATGGAACGCGTATGGAAGGCATAGGTACGATTCCGGAAACGCCCATCCGCCTCAGCCCTTCACCGCGCCGGCCATCAGCGCGCCGATGATGAAGCGCTGCAGCACCAGGAAGACGAAGACCGCCGGGACGATCGAGAGCACGCTCGCCGCCGCGAGGATCTGGGTCGAGGTCTGGCTGTAGGTGCCCTGGAAATTGAAGATGCCGACCGAGATCGGCAGGAGGCTCGGCTTGCTGATCAGGATGAAGGGGATGATGAACTGCGACCAGCCGAGGATGGCGTTCAGCACGAAAGCCGAGGTCAGGCCGGGCAGGCTCAGCGGCAGCACCACGCGCATGAAGGCGCCGAAGCGGGTGCAGCCGTCGATCATCGCCGCCTCCTCGAGGCTCTGCGGGATGCCGTCGAGGAAGCCCTTGAGCATCCAGGTGAAGAGCGGCGCGGCGATCGCGATGTAGATGATCGCGGCCGCCGAGGTGGCTGTCGGTCAGGCCGACCCGGTCCATGTAGCGGTAGAGCGGCACCATGATCACCAGCGGCGAGATCATCTGGAACGCGAGCAGACCGATCATCGCGAGGTTGCGGTGGCGGAAATGGAACCGCGACAGTGCGTAGGCGGCCGGCGTGGCGAAGATCATCGCCCCGACCGCGCCGGCGACCGCGAGCTTCAGGCCGTTCCAGAGGTAGGTGAGGAACAGCGGGTTGCCGAGGGCGGCGGCGTAGTTCTCGAGCGTCGGAGCGCGCGGCCAGATCCGGATGTCGCTGACGTAGATCTCGGCCGCGGTGCGGATCGACAGCGAGATCAGCCAGAACAGCGGCCCCGCGAAGAACAGGCAGATCACCAGGTAGGCGAGATAGGTGCCGGCATCGGCAAGACGGGCGCGGCGGGTCGGCGGACACTGGCCTCAGCCCTCCTTCGGCAGCAGGCGGACGTAGAAGAAGGTGAAGATGAGGCTGATCAGCAGCAGGATCACCGCCAGCACCGCCCCGTTCGACAGATCGAAATTGCGGAACACCGTGTTGTAGGTGTAGAGCGCCAGCACCTCGGTGGCCCGGCCCGGCCCGCCACCGGTCAGGGGCAGGATCAGATCGAAGGTGTTGAGGGTGAAGATCGTGATCAGGATGGTGTTGATCAGGAGGATCGGCCGCAGCTGCGGCAGGGTGATGTACCAGAACTGCTTCGGCGCCGAGGCGCCGTCGACCGACGCGGCCTCGTAGAGGCTGCGCGGGATCACCAGCAGACCGGCATAGAGCAGGATCATGCTGAAGGCCGTGCCGCGCCAGACGTTGGCGATCACCGCCGACCAGATCGCCATCGCGGGATCCGACAGCCAGGCCACGGGGCCGAGCCCGATCGCCACGCAGGAGCGCGTTGAGGAAGCCGTAGGTCGCCTCGCTGAACATCAGCTGCCAGACGATGCCGGCGGCGACCCCGGGCACGATCCAGGCCACAGGATGACCACCCGCACGAAGCGAGACCCCCGGCAGCCCGCGGGTGAAGCCGCGGTGCAGCGCCAGCGCCACCAGGAGGCCCGAGCACGAGCTGCAGCACGACGCTGGCGACGACGAAGAGCAGGTGACCCAGAGGATGCCCGGCAGGTCGGGGTTGCCGGTCACTGCCGCGGTAG
Organism: uncultured Alphaproteobacteria bacterium; assembly: GCA_963847795.1. GTDB lineage: Bacteria > Pseudomonadota > Alphaproteobacteria > Rhodobacterales > Rhodobacteraceae > Amaricoccus. The sequence continues at coordinate 175,118 of CAWKBH010000005.1, read as the reverse complement.
CTGGCCGCGGTGTAGTCGTACTTCGGGTTGAGCAGCGTCGCGTTGTGAAGCTGTAGCGGATGACGTCGAGCGCGGGACAGACGTAGGAGAGCGAACAGCAGCAGCGCCAGCGGCAGGATCCAGATCAGCGGCCGCTCGCTAGCGCCGCCGCCTGGCCGCGCCGCGCGGCCGTGGCCGTCCCGTCTCGACGTGCTGGGTCATGCGGGTCCCGGCGGGCGAATTGGCCGGGGGCGGCGCGAGCAGGCCGCCCGCGGCCGCGACGCTCAGCCTTGTTGTAGGCCGTCCATCACCCGCTGCCAGGCCCCGTCGAGCGCGGCCTCGGGCTCCTTCGACGCCGGACAGGACCTCGCCCATCATGATCTGGATCTGGTTGGAGATCTCGGGATAGATCGGCACGCCCGGGCGGGCGTGGCCGTGCACCAGGTACTCCTTGAGCTTGGCGAAGTAGGGATCCTGGAACTTCGGCAGCGAGTCGAACAGGCTCTGGCGCGTCGGCAGGTCGCCGACCACCTCGTTGGCCGGCCCCATGTAGACCTCGCGCATCACGCGCCGCGCACATTGGATCTTGGCGGGGTCCTTGGCGAAGGCGGCGATGGTCCAGCCGCCGGTGCCGGTCGCGCGCTCGTCCGGGCGTCGGCCCGGGCAGCTCGGCGATGTCCCATTTCGCGAAGGCGTCCGGGGCCATCGCCTCCTGGAGCTGGAAGTGCTGCCAGTGGCCACCGAAGAACATCGCCGTGGTGCCCGCGATCGCCGCGGCGTTGAAGTCGTTGTAGTCCTTGATCGTCGCCACCCGCTTCGGCGCCGCGCCGCTGTCGACCAGGCCCTTGAAGTAGTTGAGCGCCTTCAGCATCTTGTCGCGGTTCTCGCCCTCGCCGAAGATCGGCTTGCCGCTGTCGTCGACCAGCGCGCCGCCCTGCGCCCAGAAGTTGGCCAGCCAGTCGAAGGTGGTCCCCTCCCAGCGGCCGCCGTTGAAGAGCACGCCGTCGACCCCGGTCTTGGACGCCGCGAGCGCGGTCGCCTGCAGCTCGTCCCAGGTCTGGGGCACCGTCTTCACGATGTCCTTGTTGTAGTAGAGCACGCGCAGGTCGGTGCCCCACCACCAGGCGTAGATATGCCCGTCGGCGCCGGTGATCCCGTCGCGGATGAACGGGAAGAGGTCGGCGATCTCCTCCTTGCTGAAATATTCGTCGAGCGGCTGCAGCACCCCGTTGGTGACGAAGAGCGCCAGCTGGAAGCTGTCCACGGTGACGCAGTCGGGGGCGCGGCCGGCGCGGGCCTGCTCGAGCAGGCGGGCGTGCTCGCCGCCGATGTCCTTGCTGAAGAACTCGAACTGGATCTGCCAGTCCGGATGCGCCTCGGCGAACTTCTGCCAGACCTTCGCGAACGCCTCCTTCTGCCCGGGCGTCGGGCTGTTAGGCGACTGGTTCGGGTTCGCGCGCATGGTCAGCGACGTTCGGCGCGTCGGCCTTGCCGACGCGGTCCGCCGTCACCAGGTCCTGCGCGCTCGCCGCGAGCGCGAGGCCGGCCAGCACGGTGGTCGCAAGCAATCCCAGTCGAACCGACTTGAGCATGTCTTTCTCCCTATCGCCGCGCGCTGTTTTTGTTCGGATCGCCCGGTCGCGGCCGGGCCTGGCGGGTCGCGCTGCGCGGCATTGTCCCCGACCTGGGCGCGAGTATGCAGCAGAAACCGGAGCCTCGGCAACGCCGCAGTTGTCGCCTGCGAACTGTCCGGCCGGTCGCGCGGGACGGTTGCGCGGCCGGCCGGAGTCCAGTTTGCTGGGCTTTTCGCAGGGCGGGAATCGGATGGACCAGATCGACATGTTGGTGATCGGCAGCGGCCCGGCCGGGCGGCGCGCGGCGGTCCAGTCGGCCAAGCTCGGCAAGTCGGTGCTGGTGGTCGACCGCGGCCGGCGGCTGGGCGGGGTGTCGGTGCATACCGGCACCATCCCTTCGAAGACCCTGCGCGAGACGGTGCTGAACCTCTCGGGCTGGCGCGAGCGCGGCTTCTACGGCCGCGGCTACCGGGTCAAGCAGGACATCTCGGCCGGCGACCTGGTGCAGCGGCTGCAGAAGACGCTGGACCACGAGGTCGAGGTGCTGCAGCACCAGTTCATGCGCAACATGGTGAAGAGCGCCTTCGCCGAGGCGCGGTTTCTCGACGCGCACCGGGTCGAGCTCACCACCGAGGCCGGCGAGGTCAGCCAGGCCGGGTTCGACCAATGCGCTGATCGCGGTCGGCACCCGCCCGCACCGCCCGGCGAGCGTGCCCTTCGACCGCAGCCGGGTGTTCGACAGCGACGAGATCCTCGAGCTCGAGCGGCTGCCGCGGACCCTGACGGTGATCGGCGGCGGGGTGATCGGCGTGGAGTACGCGACGATCTTCTCGGCGCTCGACGTGCCGGTGACGCTGATCGAGAGCCGCGAGACCATCCTCGACTTCGTCGACCGCGAGATCGTCGACGACTTCATCCACCAGATGCGCGACCGCGGCATGACCATCCGCCTCGGCGCCGCGGTCAGGGACATCGCCAGCGGCCCCGGCGGCGTGGCGGTGACGCTGTCGGACGGCCGCAAGGTGCGCTCCGAGATCCTGCTCTACGCCGCCGGCCGGTCCGGCAACGTCGCCAGCCTCAACCTCGAGGCGGTGGGCATCGAGGTCGACGGCCGCGGCCGGCTCAAGGTCGATCCCCGGACCTTCCAGACCAGCGTGCCGAACATCTACGCCGCCGGCGACGTCATCGGCTTCCCGAGCCTGGCCTCGACCTCGATGGAGCAGGGCAGGGTGGCCGCCTGCCACGCCTTCGGCCTGCCGCTGCCGCCGGCGCCGGAGGCCTTTCCCTACGGCATCTACGCCGTGCCCGAGATCTCCACGGTCGGGCAGTCCGAGGAGCAGGTGCGCGCCAGCGGCGTCCCCTACGAGTGCGGCATCGCCCGGTTCCGCGAGACCTCGCGCGGCCACATCATGGGGGTGAACTCGGGCTTCCTGAAGCTGATCTTCGCGCTGGACAGCCGGCGGCTGCTGGGCGCGCACATCGTCGGCGAGGGCGCGACCGAGCTGATCCACATCGGCCAGGCGGTGATCAACCTCGCCGGCACCGTCGACTTCTTCGTCGAGAACACCTTCAACTACCCGACCCTCGCCGAGGGCTACAAGATCGCCGGCCTCGACGCCTGGAACCGCATGGGCCAGGCCTGATCCCGAGCGGATGCGGGTTCAGGCCGCGGACGCCAGCGGCGCCGCGCCGGCCAGCCAGTCCTGCTCCGACTTCATCGCCAGGTGCAGCGCGCGGTGCAGCGCCTTCGCCTCGTCCAGCGACCAGTCGAGCGCGGCCAGCGCGTCGGTGGCCGCGAAGAGCGGCAGCGAAAGCTCGTCGCGCGTCCGCTCGTAGCCGGCCAGCGCCGCCTCGTCCCCCGCCAGCACGGCGCGCGCGAGCAGCTCGGCGTCGCGCAGGGCGTCGGTGATGCCGTGGGCGGTGATGGGATCCTTGAAGTACCCGGCGTCGCCGACCAGCGCCCAGCCCGGGGCCGCGGGGCCGGCGCAGGAAGCCGGGCTCGCCGGCGAAGGCCAGCGGCCGGGTGGCGAAGCTGGCGGCGGCGACTTCCGCGGCCAGGCCGGGGTGCACCTCGCCCAGGAGCTCGCGGATCAGCGCGGTGCGATCGATCCGGGCGGAGCCGCGGAACCGGGCCGGCGGCATGGCGACGAAGACCGCGTGCAGGCCGCCGTTGGTCGGGATCGCGCCCGCCGCTGCGCCGTGGCCGTAGTGCCAGCGGTTGCCGCGGTCCTCGAGCCCGGCGACGTAGGCGTAGACCGTGGCGCAGGCGTGCCTGCCGGCGGCCGTCACCTCCGCCCTGACCGCGCGCGCCACCCGCGACCGCCGGCCGTCGGCGCCGATCACCAGTCCGGCGCGGACATCGGCGGTGGCCGCTCCGCTCCGCACCGTCGCGCCGGTCACCCGGCCGTGGGCGTCGCGCAGCACGTCGTCCAGGGCGGCGCCGTAGCGGACCTCGGCGCCCGCCTCGGCGGCGGCGGCGGCCAGCATCGGGTCGAGCAGCGTGCGCCGCGGCGCATAGAGCGCGTCGACGCCGTGCTGCGCTCGGATGTCGATCACGATCTCCTCGGCGCCGTAGACGAACCGGGTCTGCCGAACCGGCGGCGTGCCGGCGAGACGGTCGAGCAGGCCCCACCGGTCGAGCAGCATCACCGCACCGCGCATCAGCGCGTGGGTCGAAAGCGTGTCGGTGCCGGGGGCGTCGCGCTCGACCACCAGCACCCGCGCGCCGGCCCGGGCGAGCAGGAGCGCGGTGGCGGCGCCGGCGGGCCGGGCGCCGGCGATCACCACGTCGTAGTGCGGGGCGAAGGTCATGGCCGTCTCCTTCAGGCAGCGAGCCGGGCGCCGAGGAAGCCGGCGATCGCGGGGGCGAGCGCTTCGGCGTCGCGGCCGACCCCGTCGATGAAGTTCGAGTCGCGGCGGCGCAGGAACCGGAGCCCCAGGGCATAGAGCCCCGGCGCCGCGGTGACGCCGCCGGCATGGGCGATCTCGCCGGCGGGGTCGAGCACCGGCACCTCCAGCCAGCCGTAGTCGCGGCGGTAGCCGGTCGCCCAGACCACGCTGCGGATCCCTCCGGCCGCGAGGTCGAGGCCGCGGGCGCCGCCGGCTCGGGTGGCGCGGGCAGCCGCCAGGCCGCGGCGTCGCGGGGGGCGGCGATGCCCGCCGCCGTCGATATGGGCGTCGATCCGCGCCAGCGTCCGCTGCAGCCGCTGATCGGAAGCGGCGCAGTCGCGCGCCAGGTTGTCGCCGATCGCGAGCCGGGTGCCGTCGACGGCTTCGACCCGGCCGACGACGCGGACCCCGGCCCGGGCCAGCCGGGCGAGGTCGATCGGCCCGAGGCCCGAAAGCTGCATCGAGGGCTGACGCCTGGCGGCGGCGAGGTCAGGCGCCCGCATCCAGCACTCGCTGCTGATCCCGGCCGCGTCCATCCAGGCGAAGATGTCGCGGCCGCGATAGCGGCGGACCATGCGGGTATGCCGGCCGACGGCGAGGGTGACCGGGCGGCCGGAGCCGTGGATCTCCTGGGCGAGTTGCACCCCGGTCGCCGAGCCGCCGACCACCAGCACGCCGCCGGCGGGCAGCTGGTCCGGCCGCCGGTAGTGGCTCGCGGCGACCTGGACGATGTCCGACGGCAGCGCGGCGGCGAAGCCCGGCAGCCGCGGCATGCCGCAGGCGCCGGTCGCTACCACCACGGCGCGGGCGCGCCAGGCGCCGCGGTCGGTTTCCGCCAGGTAGCCGTCGCCCGCCGCGGCCAGCGCGCGCACCCGGGTGCGGCCGAGGACCGGCGCGCCGAAGCTGGCGGCATAGCCGTCGAGCAGCGTCGCCACTTCGGCGGCGGCGAGGAAGCCGTGGGGGTCCGGTCCGGCATAGCGATGGCCGGGCAGGCGGGTCATCCAGTTCGGCGTGAGCAGCCGCAGCGAGTCCCAGCGCTCGCTGCGCCAGCTCTCGGCGACGCGGCCCCGTTCGAGGAGTGCGTGGCCGATGCCGCGCGCCTGCAGGCAGTGGCTCATGGCGAGGCCGGCCTGGCCTGCGCCGATGATCAGGACGTCGGTCCGTTGCATGGCGGGTGCTCCCGGGGGTGGATGGAAACCGGCGCGCTGGCCGATCGCGACAGGGCGGCTGCTTCAGGCGCCGGGAAGGGGCGCCCCCCGAGCCGGGGGACAGGGGTACGTCGGGTTAACGCAAATTCAGAAGCCGTTTCCTTTCAGCGACATAGCCGGAGTTGCACGCGTGCGACGGCGTGCGACTCCAGGCGCGGTCTCGGATCAGGCCGGTTTCCCGGCGCGCCATCGCGCCTTTCGCGGCAGCGGCGTGACCACGGTCCGGCGACCGATCGTCTCGAATCCGTCGTGGACGGCGAAGAGATCGATATCGGCCATGCTGGTGTCGAAGCCGTCGCCGGGCAGTCCCCTGGGGGCCACCGGGTGGAAGCGCATCCGGGTCATCGTCTCGCTCTCGCAGGAAGGGGCGGGCGCCGGACCTGCCGGCGCCCGGGGGTCAGCCGGCGTCGATCTCGATCGTCACCGGCACGCCGTTCGTCAGCACGTCGTAAACGGCGGAGCGGGCCCGGCTCTGCTCGACGATCTTCGCGAGCTTCTCGGGCGTGGCGTCGCCGCGGATCCTGAAGCTGGCGCGGATGCCGGAGTAGCCGTTGCGCACCTCCGGGTTCAGCCCCAGCAGCCCGAGCAGGTTGATGTCGCCCTCGACCACGGATTCCACCGAGTTGAGCTTGACCCCGCGCACCGCGGCGATGTTGCCGATGCCGGCGGTCAGGCAGGCGGCCAGCCCCTGCAGCAGGAACTCGACCGGGGTCGGCCCGTTGTCCTCGCCGACCAGCACGGTCGGGTGATCGGCATCGACCACGAACGGCACCTCGTGCCGGTGCTCCTGGCCGGCGCCGTAGAAATCGTCGACGGTGATGCGGCTGTTGTTGCCCGAGACCCAGCTGGCGCGGGCGCGGAACTTGAACTCGGCGAGCTCGGGCTGACCCCCGACCGCGTTGATGGTCGCGAGCAGGGTGGGCGTGTTCACGCCGTTCAGCGCGGGCTTCTCGATCACGTCAGGCATCGGTATCTCCGGTTGGGTTGTTCTTCGTTGTCTGTCCCGGAAGCCGGTCGAAGGCATCGCCGTGGCGTGCCGACCGCCTCCCTGACCCCGACCGGTGTAGACCACGAGCTTTTCAGTCCGGTCGCGCCGACCCCGGAGCAGGTTTCAAGTGTGGCAGGGGGTCTCGTTCAGGCCAGCAGGCGCGCTGCCGCCTCGCGCACCCGCAGCGCCACCGCCTCGGCACCCACGGCCGCGGTCAGGGCCGTCATCGGCACTTCCAGCGCCACCGGGATGCCGGTGGGCATGTGTCGAAGGATGCCGCGGATGTCGACGCCGCCCTCGCCGGGCGGCAGACGCTCTGCTCGGCCGGCGTGCAGCAGTTCCTCGGTGGTGTAGCGCGCCTGCACCGGTGCATCGCAGACGTGAACGAACGGCAGGCGCGCGGCAGGGATGCCGTCGAGGTCGGCCAGGGTACTACCGGAGCGGTCGAAATGCAGCGTGTCGACCAGGATCCCGGTCCGCGGCCGTGCGGCGGCCTCGACGACGCGAACCGCCGTCGCGAGATCCGGGACGCAGGTCCAGGGGAAGAACTCCAGCACCGCGCCCAGGCCGTAGCCGGCGGCCAGGTCGGTGATGGCGCCGAGCCGGTCGGCCAGCCGCCCGAGGTCGGGATCGTAGGGCGCGGTGATCACGTGCCGCGCCCCCAGCTCGGCGCCGGCCGCCAGGAACGGCTCCAGGCTCGCGGGAGCGAGCTCGGGCGTGATCCGGACGAACTCGATGTCGAGCACGCCGATGCCGGTCTCGGCCAGGGCGGTCCGGGTGGCGCGCAGCATCGCCGGGTGGTGCATCAGCGGGTAGCCGGGCGTGGTGTCGGTGACCGCGATCAGCCGCAGCCCCACGCTTTGGTAGCCGGTGCGGGCGGCGACCCGCACCATCTCCGGCGGGGCGAGGCCCAGCACGGTGAGATGGGCGAGCGAAAAGGCCGGGCTCATTCCGCATCCTCTCCCGCCGGCGCGTCCCCGGTCTCCCAGTCCCCGGCCCCCGCCGCGTGGCGGCCGGCGATATAGCCGAAGGTCATCGCCGGCCCGAGATTGATGCCGCCGGCCGGATAGTGGCCGCCCATCACGCTCGCCATGTCGGTGCCGGCCGCGTAGAGCCCCGGGATCGGCTGGCCTGCGGCGTCGAGCACCCGCGCGCTGGCGTCGGTCCTGAGGCCGGCGAAGGTGCCGAAGCTGCCGGGCACCACCTTGACCGCGTAGAACGGCCCGCGCTCGATCGGGGCCACGCAAGGATTGGGCCGGTTCGCCGGGTCGCCCTGCAGCCGGTTGTAGGGCGTGGAGCCGCGGTCGAACGCCGGGTCCTCGCCGCGGCGGGCGTGCCGGTTGTAGTCCTCCAGCGTGCGCTCGAGCCCCTCGGGGTCGATGCCGCAGGCCCGCGCCAGCTCGGCGACGGTCCGGCCGGTCCGGATGTAGCCGGAGCGGATCCAGGGCCCGACCGGCAGCGGCGCCGGCCGCGAGATGCCGAGGCCGTAGCGGCGCTGGAAGCTGCGGCTGCAGACCAGCCAGGACGCGACCTCGTCGCCGGGCGGCACGGCGCGCAGCATCGCCGCCACGTAGTCGTAGTACCCGTCGCCCTCGTTGCAGAAGCGCCGGCCGTCCGCGAGCACGCCGATGATGCCGGGCTTGCCGCGTTCGATGATGTGCGGGAAGCGCCCGGTCGTGCCGTCGGCGAACGGCACCAGCGACACCGGGCACCAGGCGCCCGGCGCCGCCAGGGTGTCGTCGACGCTGCCGCCGACCGACTTCGCCGAGCCGCAGGCCGTCGCCGGTGGCCGACGGCGCGGCGACGGTCCAGTGCTGCCCGGCCGCCGGGAACAGGGCGCGCCGGCGCTCGGCGTCGTGCGGAAAGCCGCCCGCGGCCAGCACCACGCCCCGGCAGCGCCCGGACCTCGATCTCGCCCTCGGGCGTCGCGAGCACGGCGCCCCGCACGACGCCGGCCTCCGCGATCAGCCGCATCGCCGGCGACGTGGTCCTGAGATCGACGCCGAGATCGGCCGCCGAGCGCAGCAGCCGGCCGACCAGCGCGATGCCGTTGCGCAGCTGCATCCCGCGCCGGTGCAGCGCGAGGTCGACCAGGTGCCGCGTGACCCGCCGCGACGCGTAGAGGAAGGCGCGCGGCGAGCGGGTCACGTTCATGAAGGCCTTGAGGTCCGGCCCCGCCTGGATGGTCATTCCCAGGAACGTCGTCTCGCGCATCGGCCGGCGCAGCCGCTCGACGAGGCGGCCGAGCCTCGCGGGCATCGTAGGGCGCCGCGATCACCGACCGCCCGCCGGTCCCAGCGCCGGGCAGGTTGCCGTAGGTGTCGAAGATGTGGTTGCCCGCCTCGAACTGCAGCGCGGTTTCGCCGCGAAGAACGCCACCATCCGCGGCGCCGCCTGCAGGAAGGCCTCCACCTTCGGGGCGTCGAAGTTGTTGCCGAGCACCGCGCGCAGGTAGCGGCGCGGCGCCTCGATCTCCTCGACGATCCCGGCGCGTCGCGCCAGCGGGTTCCTGCGGCGTCCACATCCAGCCGCCCGACCAAGCGGTGGTCCCGCCGAAGACCGGCTCCTTCTCGGCGACGATCACCCTCAGCCCGTGCCAGGCGGCGGTCACCGCCGCCGACAGCCCGGCGGCGCCGGAGCCGATGACCAGCAGGTCGCAGTCCGCCTGCCTTGCGTTGGTATCGAGAGACATCGCGCCGACGTCTTGCCGGGCAGGGCCGGGCGAAGTCCAGCCGGGATCGCGCCGCTCGGGAGCGGCCGGCTTCAGCCGCGCTTGGCCTGCGCGCAGTCGCGCGATCGCCGCCGGGTCGAGCAGCCTCGGGCGGAGCTGCCGCGCCAGGACGGCGAGCTTGGCGGTCTCCTCGAGCTCTTCGGCGGCGTAGACGGCGGCGTCGAGCGTCTCGCCGGCGACCACCGGCCCGTGGTTGCCGAGCAGCAGCGCCGCGCAGTCCGCCGCCCGCTCGCGCACCAGCGCCGCGATCGCCGGGTCGCCCGGGGCGACATAGGGCAGCACCGGCACCCGCCCGACGCGCATCACCACGTAGGGCGTGAGCGGCGGGATGGCGTCGGCGGGATCGGTGTCGGCGAGGCAGGCGAGCAGCGTCGCGTAGGTCGAGTGCAGGTGCACCACCGCGCCGGCTTCGGGCCGCGCCGCGTACATCGCCATGTGCAGCGGGACTTCCTTCGTCGGCCTGGGGCCGCCGAGATGCGCGCCCGTCGCGTCGAGCTCCGACAACGCCGCCGGGTCGAGGAAGCCCAGGCACGAATTGGTCGGCGTGGCGAGAAAGCCCGTCGCGGTGCGCACGCTGATGTTGCCCGAGGATCCGCCGGTCAGGCCGCGCTCGAACATCGACTTCGCCCAGCGGCAGAGGTTTGCGCGCAGCGCCGCTTCGTCCTGGTTCACGCCCGCCCCTCCGCCAGCACCGCCGTGGCGCGGGTGAAGAAATCCGCGCCGCCGAAGTTCCCCGACTTGAGCGCCAGCGCGATCGGCCGCGCGCCCTGCGTCCGCATCGCCGGCACCCCGGTGTCGATCTCCGGGCCGATCAGCAGCGGCCCGGTGCCGAGGCCGGCCGCGACCGCGCCCGAGGTCTCGCCGCCGGCGACGACCAGCCGGGTGAAGCCCGCGGCGACCGCGCCCGCGGCGAGCTCGGTCAGGATGGTCTCGAAATAGCGCGCCGTCGCCGCGGCGCCATGCCGCGCCTGGTTCTCCGCGAGCTCGGCCGGGTCGGCGGAGGCGTGGACCAGCGGCGCCGCGCCGCGATGCGCCAGGACGAACGCCTGCGCCCGCGCCGCCTCTGGCCCGGGATCGAGCCCGGCGGCGATGGCGAGCTTCAGCACCGGATGCTCCCCGGCATAAGCGGCGATCTGGGCCAGGGTCGCAGCCGAGCAGCTGCCGGCCAGCACCAGCGCATCGCCTGGCGTGGCGGGGAAGGCTTCGCTCGCGCCGGACGGGGCGAGCCCGAAATTGGCCGGCAGCCCCAGCGCGATCCCCGAGCCGCCGGTGACCAGCGGGTGCGCTGCCGCAAGCGCGCCGAGCGCGATCAGGTCGGAGTTCTCGATCGCGTCGGTGACGATCAGCCGCTCGCCGCGCGCGGCCGCGCTGGCCAGCGCCGCGGCGCCGCCGTCGGCGCGCAGCACCGCCAGCGGCAGGTGCCCGACCTTGAGCTCGGTCTGACGCGCCAGCCAGCGCCGCAGATCCGGGTCGGTCATCGGGTTCAGCGGATGCCGCTCCATCCCGCTTTCGCTGAGCAGCCGGTCGCCGACGAAGAGGTGGCCCTGATAGACCGTGCGGCGGTTGTCCGGGAAGGCCGGGCAGACCAGCGCCAGCGGCCCGCCGAGCTCCTCGAGCAGCGCTGCGGCGACCGGGCCGATGTTGCCTTCGGGAGTCGAATCGAACGTCGAGCAGTACTTGAAGACGATCTGCCTGGCTCCGGCCTGCCGCAAGGCGCGGGCCGCCGCCAGCGACTGCGCCACGGCCGCCGCGGCGGGAATCGACCGCGACTTCAGCGCCACCACCACGGCGTCGGCGGCTTCGGCCAGGCCATCGTCCACGCCGAGGTGCAGCGTCGTGCGGGCGCCGGCGCGGGCCAGGGTGTTGGCGATGTCGCTGGCGCCGGTGAAGTCGTCGGCGACGACGCCAAGTCTCATGCCTCCGCCTCGCCCTTGCGCAGATGCCAGTATTCGGCGGCGAGCTGGCCGAGATGCGCCCGCATCGCCGCCTCGGCGCGGTCGGGGTCCCGGGCGGCCACGCCCTCGTAGATCGCCTTGTGCGCGGCGTAGGCGCGCGCGTCCTGTCCCGGCGCGGCCAGCGTCACCACCCTCTGCTCCTTCAGCCACTCCGAGATCTGGTCGTGCAGCGCCAGGAATATCGGGTTCCGCGCCATCTTCGCCAGCGCGTAGTGGAAGGCGATGTCGGTGGCGGTGAAGCTCTCGCGGTCGCCGATCGCCGCCCGGTTCTCGGCCAGCGCCGCAGCCAGCTCGGCGAGCTCGGCGTCGGATCGCCGCCCGCGCCGCCTCGCGGGCGAGGCCGGTCTCGAAGAACAGCCGCGCGTTCTGGAACTGGCGCTGGCCCTCTTCGGTCGAGAGCATCTGCTGCACCGCCGGCGCCATGCCGGAGAAGATGTTGGAGGCGGTGGGCATGGTGATCCGGGCCCGCGCGCCGTTGGAGATCTCCAGGAGCCCCGAGCGCTGCAGCGAGATCAGCGCCTCGCGGATCGCCGGGCGCCCGACCCCGAACTGCGCCTGCAGCTCGCGCTCGGGCGGCAGCAGGTCGCCCGGCTTCAGCGCGCCGGTCAGGATCTGCCCCTGCAGGTGGTCGGCCACCTGCTCGAACAGCTTCTTGCGCTCGATCTTCACGTTGCCGAACATCGACCTTTCATACCATCATGCTTGACAACAGCGCAATAGGCTGGCAGGCCTAGGGCATAACCGGCGGGCAAGCCGGGCGAGCGGGACAGGCCGCTCGGTGGGAGGTTGCATGCGGATCGCGGTTCTGGGCGGCGGCGGCGCCATGGGCGGGATTTTCGGGGGCTACCTCGCCCGCGCCGGCAACGACGTGACCCTGATCGACGTGTCGCGCCCGGCGGTCGAGGCGATCAGCGCGAACGGCCTTGCCATCGAGGAGAAGGACGGCACCACCGCGGTGATCCCGGTCCGCGCCTCGGACGATCCGGCCGCGGTGGGCGAGGTCGAGCTGATCGTGAACTTCGTGAAGTGCTACCACACCGAGGCGGCGGTCGCCGCGGCCCGGCCGATGCTCGGCGCCGACACCGCGATCCTGTCGCTGCAGAACGGCTGGGGCAACGCCGACCGCATCGCCGCGCTGGCGGGCCGCGAGCGGGTGCTGGTGGGCCTGACCTATCACGGCGGCACGCTGCTGGCGCCGGGCCGGGTCAAGCATCCCGGCATCGGCATGACCTACCTGGGCGAGCTGACCGGAGAGGCGACGCCGCGGCTGGCGCGGGTTGCCGAAACCCTGCGTGGCGGCGGCTTCGAGGTGACGGTGACGCCGCGCATCCTCGACGAGATCTGGAAGAAGCTCGCGCTCAACGCCTGCACCCTGCCGACCGCCGGTCTGCTGCGCTTCCAGAGCCACGAGCTGGTCGCCTATCCCGGCATCAAGGAGATGATGGGCGCGCTCCTCGACGAGGTCGTGGCCGTCGCCCATGCCCAGGGCATCCCGCTCGACCGCGACGAGCGCTGGGCGGCGATCACCGGCCTGCTGGAGAAGGCCGTCGGCGGCAAGGCCTCGATGCTGCAGGACGTCGAGGCCGAGCGCCGCACCGAGATCGACGTGATCAACGGCGCCATCGTCGACGCCGGCCGGCGCCACGGCGTGCCCACGCCCTGCAACCAGGCGATGGTCTGGCTGATCCAGGCGCTCGAGGCAAAGTATCTTGCGGCCAGGGCGACATGACCGCCCGCCTCGACATCTCCGGACTGTCCAAGTCGTTCCCGGGCGTGCGCGCGCTCGACGACGTGTCGATGGTGGTGGAGAAGGGCGAGATCCGCGCGCTCCTCGGCGAGAACGGCGCCGGCAAGTCGACGCTGGCGAAGATCCTGACCGGCGTCTACGCCCGCGACGCCGGACGCATCCTGATCGACGGCAGCGAGCTCGGCAGCGTCGACGAGCGCGCCGCCGGCCGCCGCGGCATCGGCATCGTCCACCAGGAGGGCTCGCTGGTGCCGCAGCTCTCGGTTGCCGAGAACATCTTCGCCGGCCGCCAGCCGGTCGGCCGCTTCGGCCAGGTCGACCGCCGCGCCATGCGCGAGCGGGCGCGGGCGCTGATCGCCGAGCTCGGGGTCGAGATCGACCCGGGCCGCCGGGTCGGCCAGCTGTCGCCGGCCCAGGCCCAGGTGGTGGAGATCGCCAAGGCGCTGTCGCAGCACCTGCGGATCCTGGTGCTCGACGAGCCGACCGCGGCGCTGACCCTGACCGAGACCGAGCGGCTGTTTCAGATCGTGCGCAAGCTGGCCGCCGACGGGGTTGCGGTGATCTACGTCTCGCACCGGCTGGCCGAGATTTTCGCGCTCTGCGACAGCGTGACGGTGCTCAAGGACGGCCGGCTGATCGGCACCCGCGAGGTTGCCGCCACCGATTCGGGCGAGCTGATCCGGATGATGGTCGGCCGCGACGTGCATTTCGCCCGCGACGCCGCGGCACGGCCGGCCGGCGAGGTGGTGCTGGAGGCGCAGGACGTCGCCGCGCCGCCCTACGTCCGCGCCGCGTCGCTGACAGTTCGGGCCGGCGAGATCGTCTGCCTGGCCGGCCTGATCGGCTCCGGTCGGACCGAGTTCTGCGAGACCCTGATCGGGGCGCGGCGCAGGACCGCCGGCTGGGTGCAGATCAACGGCGCCGAGCTGTCGCCGCACGGCGTCTGGGAGGGCAAGGCCGCCGGCATCGGCATGGTGCCCGAGGATCGCAAGGCCTCGGGCCTCTTCCCCGGCATGGACATCGCCAACAACGTCGCGGTGACGGTGCTCGGGCGGGTATCGAACGGCGCGGTGTTCTCGCGCGCCAAGGCCGAGGCGCTGGCCCAGGGGTACGTCGAGCGGCTGCGCATCGCCACGCCGTCGGTGCGGCAGCTGGTGGGCAAGCTCTCGGGCGGCAACCAGCAGAAGGTGCTGATCGCAAAGTGGCTGGCGGTCGAGCCGCGGCTGCTGATCGTCGACGAGCCGACCCGTGGCGTCGACGTCGGCGCGCGATCGGAGATCTACCGGCTGCTGCGCGAGCTCGCCGCCGGCGGGGTGGCGCTGATCGTGGTCTCGTCGGACCTGCCCGAGGTGCTGGCTCTGGCCGACCGGATCGTGGTGATGGCCGAGGGCAGCACGGTCGGCGAGCTGCCCGGCCAGGGGGCGACCGAGGAGGCGGTGCTGGCGCTGGCGACGCAGTTCACCGATTCCGTGCTCGCCGGTGCGCGGGCGAAACAGGCGATACCGGCATGAGCGAGGCAACAGGACCGATGGACGTTCGAACCGCCGATCTCCGCGCGCGGCAGCGTGAATCCGTCCTGATGCGGCTGGTGCGGACCCTGGCCGATTCGCGCGAGCTGACGCTCCTGGTGCTGGTGATCGCTGCTGGCGATCGCGATGAGCGTCTTCTATCCGCGCAACTTCCCGACGGCGCCAATATTCGCGCGGTGCTCCTGAACCTCGCGCCCGTGGCGATCCTCGCCTGCGGCATGATGCTGCTGCTGATCGGCGGGACCTTCGATCTCTCGGTCGGCTCGACGCTGGCGCTGTCGGGGGTCTGGACCGGGGTGGTGGTCGGCTGGTGGCACTGGCCGCCCGAGGTCGGCATCGTCTTCGGCATCCTGGTCGGCTGCCTGGCCGGGCTCTTCAACGGCTTCATCGTCACCCGGGTCGGCATCAACGCGCTGATCTGCACCCTGGCGACGATGGCGATGTATCGCAGCCTCACCTACGTCACCGCCGGCACCGGGGTCACGCCGATCTCCGACGGCTTCGCGGCCTAGGGGCGGGCGTCGGACCCGATCTTCGGCATCCAGTCGCCGTTCTGGGTGGCGCTGGCGGTGCTGGCGGTGATGAGCTGGCTGGTGGCGCGCACCAAGTTCTTCCGCCAGTACTACTTCATCGGCGGCAACGCCCGCGCGGCCCAGCTCTCCGGCATCCGCGTCGGCCGGCTGACGCTGATCGGCTTCGTCATCATCGGCGGGCTGGCCGGGCTGGCCGGCGTCTTCGGCGCGGCGCGGCTGAATTCCGCGGTGGT
This sequence comes from uncultured Alphaproteobacteria bacterium, assembly GCA_963847795.1. Taxonomy (GTDB): domain Bacteria; phylum Pseudomonadota; class Alphaproteobacteria; order Rhodobacterales; family Rhodobacteraceae; genus Amaricoccus. Next base: position 159,752 of record CAWKBH010000005.1, on the reverse strand, counting down.
CAACGCCGGGGTCGGGATCGAGCTCAAGGTCATCACCGCGACGGTGCTGGGCGGCGCCAGCCTGCAGGGCGGCGAGGGCACGATCTGGGGCGCCTTCCTCGGCGTGCTCTTCATCGCGCTGATCGAGAACGCGATGATCATCAACTCCGTGGGCGTGTTCTGGCAGGGGCTCGTCGTCGGCGGCGTGCTGCTGCTCGCGGTTTCACTGGACAGGTACAAGAGCGTGAACCGGCTGTGACGCCGGGAACGGTCGCGGCCGGAGCCAACCGGTCCAACGGATCAACGGTCGGTCAGACCAGCAAGGAGGAAAACGCATGTCTGGATTTGCAACGCGACTTATCGGCCGGACCGCCCTGGCGCTCGGCCTTGCGGTCGCCGGCCTGGCGCAGGCGCAGGAATCGGCCTACGGGCCATCGGACGCCAAGGAGACCTACTACTGGATCTCGAACAAGGCCAACCTGCCGCTGTTCGTGCAGTACGACTATGTCGGGATGAAGAAGATCGCCGAGGAGCTCGGGGTGCGGGTGATCGTCGCCGGCCCGACCGACTTCGACCTGCCCGGCTTCATCGCCGCGGTCGACCAGGTCTGCGCCCAGAAGCCCTCCGGCGTTTCGGTGGTCGGCGGCTGGGATCCCTCGCTGACCGAGCCGGTGAAGCGCTGCCTCGAGCAGGGCGTCCCGACCGTGGTCGACGACGGCGACCTGCCCGATTCCGGTCGGCTCGCCTACATCGGCACCAACTGGACCCAGGTCGGCGTGGCGCAGGCCCGCAAGATGATGGAGATGCTGCCCGACGGCGGCCAGGTGGCGATGATGTCGATCATCAACGCCGGCAACATGCGCGAGGCGGTGGCGGGCTTCAAGGCCTACGTCGAGGCCAACGGCGGCGGCAAGTACGAGATCGTCGCCAACGAGGATGACCAGGGCGACGCCCAGGAAGCGGCGCGCGTCACCGCGGCGCTCTTGGCCGCGCATCCCGACATCAAGGGGATCGCCGGTTTCGACTCCGAATCCGGCGCCGGCATCGTCACCGCCCTGCGCGAGGCCGGCAAGAACCCCGGCGACATCAAGGTCACGGCGATGGAGCAGACCCCGGACTTCTTCAAGACCGCCAAGGACGGCTGGGTCGACGGCATCGTGGTGCAGAACCGCGAGCTCTTCATCTACTACGCGGTGAAGATGCTGCACGACTACAACACCAATGGCCTGAAATCCGCAGGGCTCGACTCCGCGTCCGGCGGCCGGCCGATCCCGGACAGCCTCGACACCGGCGTGCTCCTGGTCACCAAGGACAACGTCGACGGCGTGCTCGGCGCGCTCGGCGTCAACTAGACAGCATCGGCCGGCGGCAGGCTCCGCCGCCGGCCCCTCCCGAGGAGCGACGCCGTTGCATCCCCACACCCGCATCCGCTTCCACGGCGTCGCCGCCTACGAGATCGTGACCCGCGACGGCCGCCGCATCCTCTGCGACCCGTTCCTCGACGAAAACCCCGGCGCCCCTTGCGCTTCGACCGACTTCGACAAGGTCGACCTGGTGATCGTCAGCCACGCCGCCTTCGACCACCTCGGCGACACCGACAAGATCGCGGCGAAGTACGGTTGCCCGGTGATCTGTGGCGGCGAGGTCAAGGCCTGGCTGATGGACCGCGGCATCCCGGCCGAGCAGATCCGGGCGACGACCTGGGGCATCCGGGTGAAGGTGGCGGGCATCGAGGTGCAGCCGCTCGAATGCCACCACTGGTCGCAGATCCGGCTCCGGGACGGCAGCTTCATCTCCGGCGTGCCGATGGCCTACATCGTCTATCCCGACGAGGGCGTGCGCTTCTACCACTACGGCGACACCGCGATCTTCTCCGACCTGAAGCTGCAGGGCGAGCTTTACCGGCCGAACATCGGCTGCATCGGCATCGCCAACCCGCAGGAGATCCTGCACCTGAACCCGATGCCCGGCGAGATGCTGACCGGCGAGATGAGCCCCGCCGAGGGCGTGCTCGCCACCAAGTGGCTCGGGCTCGAGACTGTGCTGCCCTGCCACTACATCACCCTCGACGGCGACCCCGACGTCGCCGCCTACATGGAGCAGCACCGCGCCGCCCGGGCGCGCGGCGAGACCATCGCCGATGCGGTGCTGCTGCGGGCCGGCGACTGGCTCGAGCTCGACGCCCGAGGCAGGGTGGTCGCCGCGGCGGCGGCGGAATGATGCGCGCCGCGATCTTCGACGCCCCCGGCGCGCTGCGCCTGACCGAGGCGCCGCGGCCCGAGCCGGGGCAGGGCGAGGCGCTGATCGCGGTGCGCGCCGCCGGGCTCTGCGCCGGCGATCTCTACATCTACACCGGCAAGAACCCCTACGTCAGCTACCCCCGGATCGGCTGCCACGAGATCGCCGGCCGCGTCGTCGCCCTCGGCCCGGGCACCGACGGCCCCGCCGTGGGCGCCCGTGTGGTGGTCGATCCCTTCCTCGGCTGCGGCCGCTGCTACCCCTGCCGGATCGGCAAGCGCAACTGCTGCGCCAACCTCCGCATCGTCGGCGTGCATCGCGACGGCGGCTTCGCCGATTTCCTCACCGCGCCGGTCGGCAACCTGGTGCCGATCCCCGAGGCGGTCGACGACTTCCACGCCGCCTTCGCCGAGCCGGTCGCGATCGGCGTCCAGGGCTGCCGCCGCGGCCAGGTCACGGCCGACGACAGCGTGCTCGTGCTCGGCGCCGGCCCGATCGGCCTCGCCATCGTCGAGGTCGCCCGCGCCCGCGGCGCCACCGTCTACGCGACCGATCTCTCGCCCGCCCGGCTCGAGACCGCGGCCCGGCTCGGCGCCATCCCGCTCCCCGGCGGCGAGGGCCTGGGCGAGCGGGTGCGCGATCTGACCCATGGCGAGGGCATGCCGGTGGTGATGGAGGCGACCGGCGCGGTCGCCGCGATGGAGCAGGCCTTCGACCTCGTCGCCGCCGGCGGCCGGGTGGTGATCCTCGGGCTGGTCCCGTCCGGCAGGCCGGTGACGCTGCCCGGGCTCGATATCACCCGCAAGGAGATGACGATCCTCGGCTCGCGCGCCTCGGTCGACTGCTTCCCCGAGGCCCTCGAGCTGATCGCGTCGGGGCGCATCCGCTACCCCGAGGTCGCCAGCACCTTCGCGCTGCCCGAGGCGCCCGGCGTCTTCGCCCGCCTCGCCGAGAACCCTATGGCGCTGCACAAGGCGGTGTTCGTGACGGAGGACGCATGAAGCTCGTGACCTGGAGCGAAACCGGCGGCGCGCCGCGGCCGGGCCTGCTCAGCGACGGCGGGGTGGCCGACCTGCCGTCCGCCGCCAGCCTGCTCGAGATCATCGCCGGCGGCCCGGCCGCACTGGAGGCCGCAACGGCCGCCGCCGGAACCGTCCGCCCGCTCGGCTCGGTGCGGCTGCACGTCCCGCTGCGGCCGGGCAAGGTGCTGTGCTCGGGCATCAACTACAAGGGCCACGCCGAGGAGAACCCCAACGCCAGGATGCCCGAGCAGCCGTTCTTCTTCGCCAAGCTGCCGAGCTCGATCACGGGTCCCGACGATCCGGTCGCCAAGCCCGCGATGACCGAGCAGCTCGACTACGAGGTCGAGTTCTCCGCCGTGATCGGCCGGCGGCTGCACCGGGCGGCCGAGGCCGAGGTGATGCCCGCGATCTTCGGTTACACGCTGCTGAACGACATCTCGGCCCGCGACGTGCAGTTCCGGGACAACCAGATCACGCTCGGCAAGAACTTCGCCGGCTTCGCCCCGATCGGCCCCTGCATCGTCACCGCCGACGAGATCCCCGACCCGGGCAACGTCGCGCTGAAGACGCGGCTGAACGGCAGGACCCTGCAGGACGGCAACACCGCCGACTGGCTGTTTCCGCTGCCTCGCCTGATCGCCTTCCTGAGCCAGGTGATGCCGCTCGAGCCCGGCGACATCGTCACCACCGGCACGCCCGCGGGCGTCGGCGTCTTCCGCAAGCCGCAGGTCTTCATGCAGGCGGGCGACGTTGTGGAGATCGAGGCCGAGGGCATCGGCATCCTCCGCACCCCGATCGTCGCGGGATAGCCGTGGCGGGCCTGCGCATCGGCGTGATCGGCTGCGGCTTCTACGCCCAGAACCACCTGCACGCCTGGACCAGCCTCGCGGCCGAAGGCGCCGAGCTCGCCGCCGTCTGCGACCGCGATCCCGCGGCGGCGGAGCGGGCAGGGCGGGCCTTCGGCGTGCCGCACTACACCGACGCGGCGGCGATGCTCGACGCCGAGGCGCTGGATCTCGCCGACATCGTCACCCGCCACGACACCCACCGCGCGCTCTGCGAGCTGACCATCGGCCGCGGCGTCGCCACCGTGGTGCAGAAGCCCTTCGCCCCGAGCTGGGAGGACGCGGTCGCCATCGTCGACGCGGCCGAGGCGGCCGGGGTCTGGCTGGCCGTGCACGAGAACTTCCGCTTCGAGGCGCCGCTGCGCCAGGTCCGCCGCATCATCGATACCGGCGCGATCGGCACGCCGGACTGGGCCCGGATCAGCTTCCGCACCGGCTTCGACGTCTATCGCACCCAGCCCTATTTCTACGACGAGGAGCGGCTGGTGATCGCCGACGTCGGCATCCACGTCCTCGACGTCGCCCGGTTCCTGATGGGCGAGGTGGCGCATCTCTCCTGCGAGACCCAGCGCCGCAATCCGAAGGTCCGCGCCGAGGACACCGCGACGATGCTGCTGCGTCACCTGAGCGGCGCGACCAGCGTGGTCGACTGCAGCTACGCCGCCCGCCGCAGCCCGGACGCCTTCCCCGAGACGCTTGTGGAGATCGAGGGCGACGCCGGGTCCATCGTCGTGCTGCCCGGCTGCCGCGCCCGGGTCACCTCGCAGAACCTGGTCTGGGAGGAGGAGATCGGCGCGCCGCTCCTGCCCTGGACCTCGCGGCCGTGGCATGTCAGCCAGGAAGGCGCGCTCGGCGCCTGCCGGCACTTCCTGCAGGCCTGCCGCGCCGGCGAGCCCGCCGAGACCGCCGGCGCCGACAACCTGCGCTCCTTCGCCCTGGTCGACGCCGCCTACCGCGCCGCCGAAACCGGGCGCGCGGTCGCCCCGCGCTCCCGTGGCGAAGGCTGACGCCATGAGCCTCGGCAACGGCGCCCGCTTCGCGCTGATCGTCAGCTTCGAGGTGGTCGAGGGCGCCGCTGCCGCCTTCCGGCCGCTTGTCGAGGCCAACGCCGCCGACACGGTGCGGCTCGAACCCGGCTGCCTGCGCTTCGACGTTCTCGCACCCGGCGACACCGAGCCGCCCCAGGTGGTGCTCTACGAGGTTTATATCGACCGCGCCGCCTTCGACCGCCACCTCGCCACGCCGCACTACCTCGAGTTCGACCGCCGCACCCGCGCCATGGTCCGCCACAAGGCGGTGCGTACCTTCACCCTGCGCGAGACCGCGGCCGATCCGGCCGATGCCCCCGGATGAGCGCCTCCGACGAAAGGCTCGCGATCTTCGGCACGGACGAGCCGCCGCCGGAGCGGCTGGAGCTGCGCGCCGGCCCGCTCAGCGCAGTCTTCGAGAACGCCGGGCTGCGCGACATCCGCTTTCGCGGCGTCGAGGCCGTACGTGGCGTCGCCTTCCTCGTACGCGACGCCGCCTGGGGAACCGCGCGGATCGAGATCGAGGACCGCGAGCTTTCCGAGACGGACGGTGTCACCCGGCTCCGGTTCACCGCCACGGCCCGTGCCGCCGCGGGCAATTTCGCCTACCGCGCCGAGATCGTGCTCGACCCCCGCGGCATCCTGCGGTTTGCCGTCGAAGGCGCGCCCCCCGCCGACCTCCTCACCAACCGCACCGGCTTCGTCGTGCTGCATCCGGCCGAACTCGCCGGCGCGGCGCTGACCGTCGTCCATCCTGACGGCAGCCGGAGCGAGCTCCGCTTCCCGGAACTCATCAGCCCCGACCAGCCCGCGTTCGACATCGCGGAGCTCGTGCACGCCCTGCCGGGCGGCGGCCGCTGCACGATCAGCCTCGAAGGCGACAGCTTCGAGATGGAGGACCAGCGCAACTGGTCCGACGCCTCGTTCAAGACCTACATCCGGCCGCTGTCCCGACCGCGCCCCTACCTGCTTGCAGCCGGGCAAGCCCTGCGGCAGAGCGTCGGCATCCGGATCTCCGGCAGCCCGGCCGCTCCGGCGGCAGCGGCGCCGACCAGCGCGGAAGCGCGGCTCCCGGCCTTCGCGCTCTCGCTCGCGCCGCAGGATCTCGATGCGGCCGAGGCGGCCGCCGACGGGATCGGTCCGGCGCAGTCCCTCGTGCTCCGCCTGCCCGACGCCGGCCCCGAACACGACGCGCCCATCGGCCGCGCCCTGGCGCTGGCGCGCCGCATCGGCGCGGCGCTGGAACTGGAGTTTCTCTGCGCCCTACGCGATCCCCCCGGCGAAGCCCGGCGGATCAGGGCCCGCATCGAGCGGGGCGAGGGGCGCATCGCCGGGCTGCGCCTCGGCCCGGCCCGCGACCTGGCCTCGCACGCTTCGGGGGCCTGGCCCGCCGGCGAGCGGCCGCTCACCGACCTGCTCGCCGCGCTGCGCGAGCTCGCGCTGACGCTGCCGATCGGCCTCGGCACCCCGTCCTTCTTCACCGAGTTCAACCGCAATCCGCCGGGGCCGGGCGGCGACTTCGTCCACTTCGGGATCGCCGCCAACGTTCACACCGCCGACGACCGCTCGGTTGCCGAAACCCTGACTGTCTACCCGGTCATCCTGGCGACCGCGCGGGCGCGTTGCCCAGGCCTGCCGATCCGGCTGGGGCCGGTCAGCATCGGCATGCCGCACACCCCCTACGGTGCCGCCACCGCCCCCAACCCCGACCGCCTGCGGATCGCCGCCGCCCGGAGCGACCCGCGCCAGGACGGCAGCTTCGCCGCCGCCTTCGCCCTTGCCGTCGCGGTCCGGGCCGTGCTCGGCGGCGTGGAGGCGCTCACCCTCGCCGAACCCGCCGGGGATCTCGGGCTGGTGACGGCGGAGGGACGCCCGCGGCCGCTCCTCGTCCTGCACCGCGACCTCGCGGCCCATGCCGGCGCGCCCTGTCGCGCCTCGGTCGACGGCGGTCACTACACGCTGCTGCTGCCGCAGGCGGGCCTGGAGTACCACGCCAACCTCGGCCCCCGACCGATCGCCCTGCCGGCAGCGGCCGATCCGCTGTCCGCACGCGGATGGCTCTCTCCGGGGCGCGAGGATCCCAAAGCCGAGCTTCCCCCCTACCAGGTCGCCCGGGTCCGGCGCGGTTAGCAAATTCGCAACGAACGGCCTCCCGACCGGCCCGCGCCTATCCCCCGGGCGCCCGGCCCTTCGGTGGGCCGACCGACTCGCGGTCGACCAGCGGGCATTCGACCTTGATCTGCGGCTGCCGCCCCTCGCTGCGCACCTGCCCGTCGATCAGCGTCGCCGCGGCCTGGATGCCCATTTCGAAGTGCGGCAGCACCACGGTGGTCAGCGGCGGCCGCATGAACTGGGCGACCTCGCGGTCGTCGTAGCCGACGACCGACACGTCCCGCGGGATGCCGAAGCCGCGCTCCTTCAGCGCCTCGTAGCAGCCGATCGCCATCATGTCGTTGGAGACGAAGATCGCGGTCGGCGGATCGTCCAGCGCCATCAGCGCCGCGGTGTGCTCGTAGCCGGTCGGCGGCTCCCAGTTGCCTGGCCGCACCAGCGCCGGATCGAACAGGATGTCGTGCTCCGCCAGCGCCCGGCGGTAGCCGCTGAGGCGGTCGCGCGCCGGATCGGTCCAGGACTGGCCGTGGATGTGGGCGATGCGGCGGTGGCCGGCGCGGATCAGGTGCAGCGTCGCGACGTAGCCGCCGAGCAGCTCGCCCGGCACCACCGATGCCAGCGAATGGTCCGGCACGAAACAGTTCAGGAGCACCGTCGGCACCCGGTAGAACTCGGGGACCGGCCGGATCCGCCGGGTCAGGATGGTGGCGAAGATCAGCCCCACCAGCGGCTGCCGCAGCATCTGCGCCAGGAGCGCCGCCTGCAGGTCGCCGTCGCCGTGGCTGACGCCCGCCGTCACGGTCAGCCCGTGCTCCCAGGCCCGCTCGCGCACCGCGTCGAGCTGCAGCGCGCACCAGGGATCGGTCGAGATCTCGTCGGCGATGAAGCCGATCACCGTGGACCCGACCCGGTCCGGCTCGGTCGGCCCGTGCCGGGAAAGCGTGTAGCCCAGTTCCCGCGCCGCGTCGCGGACCCGCTGCCGGGTGGCGGTCGACAGCCGCGAGCCCAGCGTGTTGTTGAGCACCAGCGAGACCGTGGTCTGCGACACGCCGGCGGCGGCGGCGACGTCGATCATCGTCGGACCGCGGGTCCGGGTGGCGCCGGACCCGTGCCTGGGGTCAGCATCTGACTTCCTGCTGCCCTTCATCCTGCGGCCTTGGCGCGCGCCCTTTCGCTATTCACCAATATTACCACCATTAACAAATTGATATGTCAATGAGAATTTTTACATTGCCTTTGCTGTCCAACCGATATTAGCATTGCGGCAGACGTATGCCCCACGGGGCGGTCCCGGTTGCCCGCGCCGGACGCGAAGCGGAGCATCGAAACCAACGGGGAGGAAGTGCAATGAAACGGATCGTGGTCACGGCTCTTGCCGCGTCGCTGGCCGTGGCGGGCGTCAGCAGCGCCGCCCAGGCCCAGGACAAGATTCAGATGGCGTTCGTGGTGAACGGCGCCTCGGACTTCTGGAAGCTGGCCGAGGCCGGCGTGAAGAAGGCCCAGACCGAGCTTGGCCCGAACTACGACCTGCAGCTGCGCTATCCGGCGCAGGCGACCGCGGCGCTGCAGAACGCGCTGATGGACGACCTGGTCGCCGCCGGCTACAAGGCGATCATCATCTCCTCGGTCGACCCGAAGACCTCGATCGACGCTTTCAACAAGGTCGCCGCGCAGGCGGCGCTCTTCACCACCGACTCGGACGCGCCGCAGTCGAACCGCATCGCCTACGTCGGCTCGTCGAACACCGACGCCGGCGTCCAGGCCGGCGAACTCGCGGTGAAGGCGCTGCCGGACGGCGGCAAGTGCATGGGCTTCGTGGGCCTGCTCGGCGCCGACAACGCCAAGGAGCGCATCGCCGGCTTCAAGCAGGCGGTCGAGGGCCACAACATCGATCTCGTCGACGTGCGCGGCGACGACATCGACTTCGCCCGCGCCCGTTCCAACGTCGACGACGTGCTGGCGGCGAACCCCGAGATCACCTGCATGGTCGGGTTCTACTCGTACAACTCGCCGAAGATCTACGAGGCGCTGCAGGCGGCCGGCAAGCTCGGCCAGATCACCGTCGTCGCCTTCGACGAGGACCCGATCACCCTCGGCGCGGTCAAGGACGGCACCTTCGTCGGCACCGTGGTGCAGCAGCCGTTCGAGTGGGGCTACCAGGGCATGAAGCTGATGGCCGCCTACCTCAAGGGCGACAAGTCGGGCATTCCCGCCGACGGCCTGGTCATCATCCCGACCAAGGTGATCGACAAGTCGAACGTCGACGAGTTCCAGCAGGACCTCAAGGCCAAGATCGCCAGCGTCGGCTGATCCCGGCGCGCGGCCGGCACTGGCGCCGCGCCGGCGCCGACCTCGGTTCGGGCCGCCGGCTGCCGCAAACGGGGCATGCATGCCTGATTTCCTGGAACTCCTGAACATCGGCAAGGTCTATCCCGGCGTCGTCGCCCTCGACGACGTCAGCCTCGCGGTTGCGCCCGGCGAGGTGATCGGGCTGGTCGGCGAGAACGGCGCCGGCAAGTCCACGCTGATGAAGGTGCTGGGCGGGGTGGTGCGCCCGACCGCCGGTCGCATCCGCATCGACGGCACCGACCGCGACGCCATGACGGTGACCGGCGCCATCGCCGCCGGCATCGCCTTCGTGCACCAGGAGCTGAACCTCTTCGACAACCTCGACGCCGCCGCCAACGTGTTCATCGGCCGCGAGCCGCTGCGCGGCGGCCCGCTGCGCCTGGTCGACCGGCCGCGCCTCGCCGCGGCGGCGGCGCCGCTGTTCGAGCGGCTGGGGGTGGACTTCGCCCCCGATGCCCCGGTGGCCGGGCTGTCGCTGGCCCAGCGCCAGCTGGTGGAGATCGCCAAGGCGCTGTCGCTCGACTCGCGCCTGGTCGTCATGGACGAGCCGACCTCGAGCCTGACCCTCAGCGAGACCGCCCGGCTCTTGCAGGTGATCGCCGACCTGAAGGCCTCCGGCGTCAGCGTCGTCTTCATCTCGCACCGGCTCGACGAGGTGAAGGCCTGCGCCGACCGGGTGGTGGTGCTGCGCGACGGCCGGCTGGTCGGCCGGCTCGCCCGTGACGAGATCTCGCCCGCCGCGATGATCCGGCTGATGATCGGCCGCGACCTGAAGGCGATCTACCGCCCGCCCGCCGCCCCTCCGGGCGAAGCGCTGCTCGAGATCGCCGGGGCGCGCACCGCCGCCTATCCCGGCCGCAGCGTCGACCTGACCCTGCACCGGGGCGAGATCCTCGGGCTGGCCGGGCTGATCGGCGCCGGCCGCACCGAGCTCGCCCGGGCGATCTTCGGCATCGACCCGCTGCTCGGCGGCTCGGTGGCGCTCGGCGGCCGCGCCCTGGCCATCGCCTCGCCGCGCGACGCCATCGCCCAGGGCATCTACCTGGTGCCCGAGGACCGCAAGGCCTGCGGGGTGGTGCTGGATCTCTCGATCGCCCAGAACATCTCGCTGCCGCAGCTGCCGGACCTCGCCCGCCTCGGCCTGGTGCGCCGCGACGCCGAGGCCACGCTGGCCGAGGCCGAACGCCGGCGGCTCGGCATCCGCGCCCCGGGGATCGCCACGCCGGTGGTCTCGCTCTCCGGCGGCAACCAGCAGAAGGTGGTGCTGGCGAAATGGCTTGCGATGCAGCCGCGCGCCATCATCTTCGACGAGCCGACCCGCGGCATCGACGTCGGCGCCAAGCGCGAGATCTACGACATGCTGCGGGCGCTGGCCGACGCCGGCGTCGCGGTGCTGATGATCTCCAGCGACATGGAGGAGGTGATCGGCGTCAGCGACCGCATCGCGGTGATGCACGAAGGCCGGATCAGTGGCATTCTCACCCGCGAGGATTTCTCCGAGCAGCGGGTGCTGCAGCTGGCCGTGGGCCACGACGCTTAAGGGCAGGGACGCGATGCAGAAGAAGGACTTCGGCCTGTTGATCCTGATCCTGGTGGTCGGGACCATCGTGGCGATCATCAACCCGCGCTTCCTCTCGCCGATCAACCTCTCCAATACCGCGAACCTGGTCGGGCTGTTCGGCCTCTTCGCCATCGGCCAGGGCTTCGTGATCATCACCGGCGGTATCGACCTCTCGGTCGGCTCGGTGATCGCGCTGCTCGGGGTGCTGTTCGTCGACCTCGTGGTCAATCACGGGGTGCCCTGGCCGGCGGTGGTCGTGCTGATGCTCGCGCTCGGCGTGCTTGATCGGGCTGGCGCACGGCCTGCTGATCACCCGGATGAACCTGCAGCCGTTCATCGTCACGCTCTGCGGCCTCCTGATCTACCGCGGGGTCGCGCGCTTCTACACCGCCGACGCCACCGCCGGCTTCGTGTTCGGCGAGACCTTCCCCTCGCTGGAATGGATGACCGTCGGGCGCACCTTCGGCATCCCGCATTCCTTCTTCGCCATGCTGGTGGTCGCCGCGATCATGTGGGTGGTGCTGCACCGATCGGTGTTCGGCCGCTACCTCTACGCGGTGGGCAAGAACGAGGAGGCGGCGCGTTATGCGGGCGTGCCGACCGGCAAGGTGATCGTCGCCGCCTATGTGATCTGCTCCGTGCTGACCGCGATCGCCGCCATCTTCTTCGCGATGTACACCCGGTCGATCTCCCCGGCCTCGCACGGCAGCTTCTACGAGCTCTATGCCATCGCCGCCGCGGTGCTGGGCGGATTTTCCCTGCGTGGCGGCGAGGGCTCGATGATCGGCGTGGTGCTCGGGGCGGTGCTGCTGCAGGTGCTGCAGAACCTGGTCAACCTGCTCGGCATCCCGAGCTCGCTGAACTTCGCCGTGATGGGCTCGGTGATCCTGGTGGGCGTGCTCGCCGACCAGCAGTTCGACGCCTACCGCAAGCGCCGCGCCGCCGCCGTCGCGCCGGACCAGCCGGTCCGCGTCGAGGCGCAGACCGGGGCGGGTCTCTGATACGCGATCCGCTTGATCCCTTCCGGCATGACGCGCAACCGCGCCGCATTCACTTCGCGGATTTGTCCGGCGACAAATCCGCCCGCGCCTGCCTGCCCGTCGTGCCGGAGGCACGCCTTCGGCGTGACGGCAGGCGCGTTCCGCGCCGCCCAGGCAGGCGCGCGCGGATTACAACTCGATCGCCCCGGCTGCACGCCCCTCGGCCTCCGCGCTCACGCGCTCCGGCCGACGAACCCGCGCGAGGCAGTGCCTCGCTGTTGCGGGTTCGGGGAACGTATCCTGCATCGTCGCGCTCGGCATCGCTGTCGGTTCGATGCCACCCGAGGGATTCGACCGGATCCCGTATGACAAAGACCCCGGCGCCTGCGCGGAGTCGTGCGGGTCAGGACGGATACCAGTTGCGCAGCATCACCTTGGTCGCCGTCCCGTTCGCCTCGACCAGCTTGGCGAAGGCCTCCGGATCGGTCCCCTTGTAGTGGTAGGGGTAGACCGCGCCGGGCACGAAGGCGGCGACCGCGGCGGCGGCCTGCTCGACGGTCATGGTGAAGGGCAGGTTCATCGGCAGGAAGGCGACGTCGATGTCCGTCAGCGCCCGCATCTCCGGCGTGTCCTCGGTGTCGCCGGCGATATAGACGCGGCGGCCGCCGATGCCCAGCAGGTAGCCGTTGTCCCGGCCCTTTGGATGGTACTTCAGCCGGTCCGGGGTGGTGTTGTAGGCCGGGATCGCGTCGATGCTGACCGCCTCCGCGGTGGTGCTCTCGCCGTTGGCGATGGCTTTGGCGCGGGCTTTCAGCGCCTCCGGCAGCTTGTCGTGGACCGACGGGTTGGTGAGGAGCCGGGTGTTCGCGGCGACGAGGTCCGCCAGCGTCGGCGGGTCGAAATGGTCGGGATGCTCGTGGGTGATCAGGATCAGGTCGGGCGCCGGCAGGCCGGCGAACAGCGCCGCGCCGCCGACCGGGTCGTTGTAGATCACCATGCCGGGGACGGTCATCACGAAGGAGGCGTGCTGGACGGGGTGGATGACGATGGCGCCGCCGTCGACCGGATAGGTGTCGCCCTCCAGGGTCTGGCCGCGGGCGCGGCCGGCGGGGGCCAGCGCCGCGAGGCCGAAGCTCGCCATCGCGGCGGCACCGAGACCGAGGGTGTGGCGACGGGACAGCGGCACCGGCATCGGGCTTCCTCCTGGACTGTTGTTCCAGAAGGAAGCTAGGGCGCCTGCCGCGAAATCAACCGGCTATTTCGCCGCCGTCGACGGCGAGCCGATCGCGCGGTACTCGCCGGCCGTGTAGGTGGACTGGCTGACGAACCAGATCGCGGCCCAGGAGGCGATGAAGCCCGGGATGATCTCGTAGACCCCCGGCCCGCCGAGGAAGCTCGCGTCCCAGCCGAGGAGGATCCACAGGATCACCACCACCGCGCCGGTGACGAGACCGGCGACCGCGCCGCTGCCGGACATCCGCGGCCAGGTGAGCGACAGCAGGATCAGCGGGCCGAATGCGGCGCCGAAGCCGGCCCAGGCGTGGCTGACGAGGCCGAGCACCTCGGAGTCGGGGTTGCCGGCGATGATCGCGGCGACGATGCCGACGACCAGCACGCTGATCCGGCCGACCAGAACGCTCTGGCTCTCGGTGGCGCTGCGGTTGAGGAAGAGCTTGTAGAAGTCCTCGGTCAGCGACGAGGAGGAGACCAGGAGCTGGCTGGAGATGGTGCTCATCACCGCGGCGAGCAGTGCGGCGTAGAGAAAGCCGGTGATCAGCGGGTGGAAGAGCAGGTTGGAGAGGACGATGAAGAGCGTCTCGGGGTCCTCGAGGGTCAGGCCGTTGCGGGTGACGTAAGCGCGGCCGAAGACGCCGAGGCTGACGGCGCCGACCAGCGAGATGATCATCCAGCTCATGCCGATGTTGCGCGCGGTCGGCACGTCCTTGACCGAGCGGACCGCCATGAAGCGGACGATGATGTGCGGCTGGCCGAAGTAGCCGAGACCCCAGGTCACCGCCGACAGGAAGCCGATGAAGGTGAGGCCGTTGGTCCAGGACAGGAAGTTCGGGTCGACTTGGGCTAGGGTCTGCGACGCCTGCTCAATGCCGCCGCCGCCGGGGCCCCAGAGCACGACCGCGGGCATGATCACGAGGGCGAGCATCATGATGCAGCCCTGGACGAAATCGGTGAGGCTGACGGCGAGAAAGCCGCCGATCACCGTGTAGATGAGCACGATGATCAGGGTGAGCCAGATGCCGGTGGCGTAGTCGCTCATGCCCCCGAAGCTGAAGAGGCCGGCGAAGGCGCTGGAGAAGAGCTTGCCGCCGGCGACGAGGCCCGAGGCGGTGTAGACCGCGAAGAACACCACGATGACCACGGCCGAGATGACCCGAAGCGCCATCGCCCGCGACGGAAAGCGGTTGGAGAGAAATTCCGGGATGGTCAGGCTGTTGTCGTAGCGCTCGGTCTGCTCGCGCAGGCGCGGGGCGACGATGATCCAGTTCATGAGCGCGCCGATGGTGAGGCCGATGCCGATCCAGGCCTCGACGAGCCCGGTGGCGTAGAGGGCGCCGGGCAGGCCCAGGAGCAGCCAGCCGCTCATGTCCGAGGCGCCGGCGGAGAGTGCCGCCACCGCCGGCGGCAGGTCGCGGCCGCCGAGCAGGTATTCTTCGGAGGAGGCGGTGGATTTGCGCCAGGCGTAGAGGCCGATGCCGATCATCAGAGCGAAATAGAGCAGCAGACTGATCCAGACGCCGATTGCCATCGCACGTTCCCCCGTTTCCAGAATTTGATCGGGAGAGCGTCCCACATTACGCCGCGCGTGTGAAGGCCGACGGGACCTGAACGTCCTGCGAGCAGGAGAGGTGGGTCTACTTCGAGGCGGCGCGGCGCTTCGTGCCGGTGCTCTTCGCGGCCTTTGCCGGCTTGGCCGCGGCCTTGCGCGGCGCGGCGCGTTTCTTGCCGGCCGGCTTTTTCGCAGCGATCAGTTCCAGCGCCTGCTCCAGCGTCACTGCCTCCGGCGCGAGCTCCTTCGGCAAGGTGGCGTTGACCTTCTCCCACTTCACGTAAGGCCCGTACTTGCCGTCGTAGAGCGCCACCGGGCCGCCGTCGGGATGATCGCCGAGCTCGCGCAGGGGCTTGGCCGCTGTGCGGCCGCCGCCGCGCGCGGCCTTCTGGGCCAGCACCTCCATAGCGCGGTTCATGCCGATGGTCAGGACCTCCTCGGGGTCCTTGATGTTGGCGTAGGTCTTGCCGTGCTTCACGTAGGGGCCGAAGCGGCCGATGGAGGCCTCGACCGGCTGGCCGTCCTCCGGATGCAGGCCGATCAGCCGCGGCAGGGCCAGCATGTCGAGGGCGCGGGCGAGATCGATGGCGGAGGCGTCCATGCCCTTGGGGATCGAGGCCCGCTTCGGTTTCGGCGTCTCCTCGGTCGCCTCGCCGAGCTGGACGTAGAGGCCGTAGGGGCCGACGCGCAGCGTGACCGGCAGGCCGTCGTCGTCGTGGCCGAGCAGCTTGCCGTCGGGCCCGGCCGCGTCGCCGCCCTCGACCTCGCCGGCCAGCGGCCGGGTGTAGCGGCATTCGGGATAGTTCGAGCAGCCGATGAAGGCCGAACCGTTGCGCGAGGTCTTGAGCGAGAGGCGGCCGGTGCCGCAGACCTTGCAGCGGCGCGGCTCGGGGTCCTCCGGCGTGCGGGGAAACAGGTGCGGTTCCAGCACCTCGTTGATCTTCTCCAGCACCTCGGTGATCCGCAGGCCCTCGGTCTCGCCGAGCGCGGCCGAGAAGTCCTTCCAGAACCGCGCCAGCAGCACCTTCCAGTCCTCGTCGCCGGTGGTGACCCGGTCGAGATCCTCCTCGAGGTCGGCGGTGAAGTCGTAGTCGACGTAGCGGCCGAAATAGCTGGCGAGGAAGGCGATGACCAGGCGGCCCTTGTCCTGGGGGAACAGCCGGTTCTTGTCCTTGCGGACGTAGTCGCGCTCCTGGATGGTCGAGACGATCGAGGCGTAGGTCGAGGGCCGCCCGATGCCGAGCTCCTCCATGCGCTTGACCAGCGTCGCCTCGGTGTAGCGCGGCGGCGGCTGGGTGAAGTGCTGCTCCGGCGTCACGGCGCGCTTCTCGGCCGGCTCGCCGTTGACGATCAGCGGCAGGCGGGCGTCCTCGTCGCTGTCGCCGTCGAGCTCGACGTCGTCGCGGCCCTCGAAATAGACCTTCAGGAAGCCGTCGAAGGTGACGACCTGGCCGGTGGCGCGCAAGGCCACCTGCCGGTCGGGGCTGGTGACGTCGACGGTGGTGCGCTCGAAGCGGGCCGCCTCCATCTGGCTGGCGATCGAGCGCTTCCAGATCAGGTCGTAGAGCCGGCGCTGGTCGGGCTCGAGCCGCGCCAGCTTGTCCGGCGACTGGTCCATGTCGGTCGGGCGGATGCACTCGTGGGCTTCCTGGGCGTTCTTGGCCTTGTTCTTGTACATCCGCGGCGAGGGCGGCACGTAGGCGTCGCCGTAGCGGGCGCGGATGACATCGCGGGCGGCCATCACCGCCTCCGGCGCCATGTCGATGCCGTCGGTGCGCATGTAGGTGATGTGGCCGGCCTCGTAGAGCCGCTGCGCCGTCGACATGGTCTGGCGGGCGCCCATGCCGAACTTGCGGCTCGCCTCCTGCTGCAGCGTCGAGGTCATGAACGGGGCGGCCGGATTGCGGCTGGCGGGCTTGGCCTCGACGGCGGCGACGGCGAGCTCGCGCGCCTCGATCGCGGCGACCGCGGCCGCGGCCGCGTCTGCGGTGGCAATGTCGAACTTGTCGAGCTTCGCGCCATCCAGCGCGACCAGGCGCGCCTCGTAGCTGTCGCCGCGCGGGGTGACCAGCAGCGCCTTGACCGACCAGTACTCGCGAGCGCGGAAGACCTCGATCTCCATCTCGCGGTCGACGATCAGGCGTAGCGCCACGGACTGGACGCGACCGGCGGACTTCGCACCGGGGAGCTTGCGCCAGAGGACCGGCGAGAGCTTGAAGCCGACCAGGTAGTCGAGCGCGCGCCGGGCGAGATAGGCGTCGACCAGCTCCATGTCGATCTTGCGCGGGTTGGCCATCGCCGAGGTGACGGCATTCTTCGTGATGGCGTTGAATACCACCCGCTCGACCTCGGTGTCCTTCTTCACCACCTTGCGGCCGGTGAGAGCCTCGAGCAGGTGCCACGAGATCGCCTCGCCTTCGCGGTCGGGGTCGGTGGCGAGGATCAGCTTGTCGTCGTTCTTCAGCGCTTCGGCGATGGCGCGGATGTGCTTGGCGCTGTCGGAGGCGACCTCCCACTTCATCTCGAACTCGTGCTCGGGGTCGACCGAGCCGTCCTTGGCCGGCAGATCGCGCACGTGCCCGTAAGAGGCGAGGACGGTGTACCCGGGGCCGAGGTACTTGTTGATGGTTTTCGCCTTGGCGGGCGATTCGACAACGACGACGGCCATGGATGCTCCCTCGCGGCGCCCGGCGCCGCGTCGGCGGCCTACATGTGCCCGCCCGGATGGCTTGTCAACCGGGCGGCCCGGCCGGCCCGCCGCCGCCGTTCCGGTCGCCGCGACGGCGCTCGTCCGCGGTCCGCGGCATGACGTCGCGACGAATCCGAGGTGAAATTGTCCCCCTGCGGGTGTAGGATCGGCGGATCGTTCGAAGTCTTTTTTCAGAACCAAGCCCACTGCCGGAGGACACTGTCATGTGCATCGAGTGCCGTCGTGACCCGCGCCACTGCATCGTGCCGCCGCATATGCTGCGCGTTCTCGAGATCCGCGGCGACGACAAGCAGTCGGCGATGGCCCGCGAGTTGCTCGCCGTCGGCCACAAGGCCCGCGAGGAGCGTCAGGACGCGGCCGCCCAGTCGGCCCGGCCGATGCTGCGCGCCCGCGGCGCCGGAGACGCCTTCGCCGCCGCCGCCTTCGCGGAAGCCGCCCCGGAGCGCCACCTCAAGCGCGAGATCTACGACGGGGGCAACAAGGCGGCGCTGCCCGGCAAGCTGGTGCGCTCCGAGGGTCAGGACCCCACCGGCGACGCCGACTTCGACGGCGCCTACGACGGCGCCGGCGTGGTCTACGATTTCTATTTCGATGAGTTCAAACGCGATTCGCTCGACGGCCAGGGCCTGCCGCTCCTCAGCACCGTCCACCATCGGCGGCGCTACAACAACGCCTTCTGGGACGGCAAGCAGATGGCCTACGGCGACGGCGACGGCCAGATCTTCCGCTCCTTCATCGAGACCTCGGTGATCGGCCACGAGATGAGCCACGGCGTCGTGCAGTATTCCGGCGGCCTGGCCTACCAGGGCCAGTCGGGGGCGCTGAACGAGAGCTTTGCCGACGTGTTCGGCGCGATGATCCGGCAGTACACCGAAGAGACCGGCGCCTGCGAGAGCGACTGGCTGATCGGCAAGGGCATCCTCGGCCCGGAGATCAACGGCCAGGCGCTGCGCTCGATGAAGATGCCGGGCACCGCCTACTCCGACAAGCTGCTCGGCCAGGATCCGCAGCCCTACCACATGGATCTCTACCTCAACACCAGCGAGGACAACGGCGGGGTGCACATCAACTCTGGCATTCCGAACCACGCCTTCTATCTCTACTGCGTGCTGATGGGCGGCAACTCCTGGGACGTGCCGGGGCACGTGTGGTATCGGACGATGCAGCAGCTGAACAATCCCTTCGCCAGCTTCCACGACTGGGCGGTCGGAACCGTCCAGGCGGCGCTGACGCTGCACGGGGTCGGCAGCCGCGAGGTGACGGCGGTGCAGCGGGCCTGGAAGCTGGTGGGGATCGCGGTCTGAGGGCATGGGCGGTGCGGCGGCGGGGTGTCTTGCGATGATGATCACGATCAGCACCAGCGGCGGGATCGGCGGCTTCGGGCTGAAGAAGTCGGCCGAGATAGCCGTCGATACCCTGCCCAAGCCGCTGCAGACCGAGGCCTGCGCCCGGCTCGACGCCAAGACGCTCGGGGCGCTGGATGCGACCCCGGTGCGCGGGGCCGCGGACCGGATCGTCTATCACATCGTGGTCACCGAGGAGGGCGCGCCGGCAACGCGCTTCGACCTGCCCGAGATCGTCGCTGCCGGACGAAACCCTCGACCTGATCGATACCCTGCTCGATAAGGGCTCGGGGGCTAGATCGAGCCTAATTGATGATTGCCTACTTGACGGATCTCAAGCTGTCGAAAGGCTGATCAGGCCGCCGGGGTGGCGCAGGATGCGGCCGGCCAGTTCCAGGTCCAGCAGAGCCGCCGCGACCGCCGCCGGCGGCTGGGCCAGGTCGCGGATCAGCAGGTCCTCCGCGACCGGCGACGGTCCGAGCAGGTCAATGAGCCTGCCTCCAGCGGGCCGTCCGGCGCGGCGGCGGCCGGGTCCGGTGCGGCCGGTTCCACCTGCCGCAGCCGCGGCGCGGCCTCGCCCAGGCTCTCGGCCAGCGCTTCGGCCACGTCCGCGGCCGAGCGCACCAGCGTCGCGCCGTCGCGGATCAGCGCGTTGCAGCCGCCGGCGCGCGCGTCCATCGGGTTGCCGGGCACCGCCATCACCTCGCGGCCCTGATCCAGCGCGTTCCGCGCGGTGATCAGGCTCCCCGAGCGCAGCGCCCCCTCCACCACCACTACCCCGAGCGCCAGGCCCGAGACGATGCGGTTGCGGCGGGGAAAGTCCTGCGCCCGCGGCGCGTGCCCCATCGGCATCTCCGAGAGGCGCAGGCCCTGCGCCGCGATCTCCGCGGCGAGCCCGGCGTTCTCCGGCGGATAGACCACGTCCAGCCCGCCCGCCTGGCTGGCGATGGTGCCGGTGGTGAGCGCGGCGCGATGCGCGGCGGCGTCGATGCCCCGCGCCAGGCCGGAGACCACGACGAAACCCATCCCTCCGAGTTCGGCCGCCAGCCGCGAGGCCATGCGGCCGCCCAGCGCCGAGGCATTGCGCGCGCCGACCAGGGCCACCGCCGGGCGCGCCGCCAGCGCCGGCTCGCCGAGCGCCCAGACCAGCGGCGGCGGGTCGGCGATGGTGGCCAGCAGCGGCGGGTAGTCCGGCGCGCCGAGCAGCAGCGGCCGGGCGCCCGCCGCGTCGGCCGCCCGCCATTCCGCCAGCGCCTCGCCCCGCGGCGCGGCGGCGTAGTCCCGCACCCCCGCTTCGGCGGCGATGCCCGGCAAGGCGTCCAGAGCGGCGGCGGCCGAGCCGAACTCGCGCAGCAGCCGGATGAAAGTCGCAGGCCCGACCCGCCGCGAGCGCGTCAGCCGCAGCCAGTCGAGCTGCCCCTCGACGGAGCGGGGCAGGGCCTCGGGCGGGATCTTCGCAGTCTGCGGCGCGGACATCGCCGCACGATCGGCCGGGGACGGTTAAGGCCGCGTCAATATCCGGGCCCTCCCGCCCTTCGCGGCCGCCTTAACAATTCAATCCCGACTGTTTTACTAGCCATATGAATTCCATACGAATTCCATCTGCGTTCCATAAAGCGCGGATCCTCGTAAACCTTTGAGGTCGCTCGCGCTCCGGCGAAGCCCAGTCGTTCAGCCGGATTCCGCGTCGCTCCAGCGCCGGACCATACCGGCGACGCCGTCGAAGGCTCCGGGGGCCAGCGCCCGCGCCAGCAGCCGGTCGGGATTGGTCGGCGGCGGGTATTCCAGGTTGCGGGCGGTCTCGCGGCTGAAGCCGAAGCGGCGATAGTAAGGCTCGTCGCCCACCAGGATCACCCGGCTCCAGCCCCGCGCGGCGGCGCGCTCGAGGCTTTCGGCGATCATCAGCGCGCCCAGTCCCTCGCCCTGCCGCGTCGGATGCACCGCCACCGGGCCGAGCAGCAGCGCCGGGGTCCCGGCAGCGCCGACCCGCACCGGCCAGTAGCGGATCGCGCCGGCCAGGACGTCGTACTCGTCGCGCACCACCAGGCTCAGCCCGGCGACCGGATCGACCCCTTCGCGCAGGCGATAGGAACTCAGGGCCGTGCGCCCCGGCGCGAAGGCCAGGTCGTAGAGGAATTCCACCTCGGCGCCGTCGTCAGGTGTCTCTCGAAGGATGCGGAACATCGGCGGGGGAGTGGCGGCGCGGGACCAGCGCGAGCCCGCTCGAACTCGCCCCTAGCACGCGGCTAGGTTCCGGGCCAAGCCGAAATCCGGAGGCCTCGCCATGTTCTACCGCCCGGGCCTCGACGGCCACGGTCTCGCGCATAACCCGTTCAAGGCCCTGGTCGCGCCCCGCCCGATCGGCTGGATTGCGAGCCTCGACGCCGCCGGCCGGGTCAATCTCGCGCCCTACAGCTTCTTCAATGCCGTCGCCGAGGCGCCGCCGATGGTCGCCTATGCCAGCAACGGCGAGAAGGTCGGCCGGCCGGAGCGCAAGGACACCCTGGCCAACATCCGCGAAACCGGCGAGTTCGTGGCCAATGTCGTGGCCTTCGCGCTCAAGGACGCGATGAACGCCACGTCGGGCTCCTATGCCGCCGACGCCGACGAATTCGCCCTGGTCGGCCTGACGCCGGCACCCAGCCGGGTGGTGGCGCCGCCGCGGGTCGCCGAAGCCCCGGCGGCGCTGGAATGCCGGCTCTGGCGCATCGTCGACCTGCCGGGCACCGCGAACCACCTGGTGATCGGCGAGGTGGTCGGCATCCACATCGACGAGGCGGCGATCGCCGAGGGCAAGGTCGACGTCACCCGCTACCAGCCGGTCGCCCGACTCGGCTACCGCGACTACTCCGCAGTGCGCGAGGTCTTCCAGATGACGCGGCCCGGCGCGACCTAGCCCGCGATTCGATCGGGCGCGACAGTCCGAGGTTGGCGTCGCCCCGCCGAGAGACGAGTCCTTTGAAAAACTTGGGTTTCTGGCCGGCGAGATGTGCCGGCGCGATCGGACGCCCGACGATCGGGGGAAAAAATAATTTGTCCGGATCTACTTAAAAGTGAATCGCGGCGTTTACGTTAAACTTTTGGTAACCATTTGCCGCGACAAAGGGGATGTCCAAACGGACAGCTGCTTGCAAAAGCTCAGACCCTCCAGTCTGGATAGCGCCCCTTCTCTCCCCCCCAGAGAAGGGGCGCAGTCATTTCCGGGGGTCAGCTCAGCACCGCGCCCGGGTTCAGGATGCCCTCCGGATCGAGCGCCGCCTTGATCGCCCGCATCGCCGCCAGCTTGCCCGGGTCGCCGTAGCGCGCCAGATCGGCGGCCTTGAACCGCCCCACCCCGTGCTCCGCCGCCACCGACCCGCCGAGCGCATGCACCAGGTCATGCACGGTCCGCGTCACCGGTTCGCGCAGCGCTTCGTAGCCGTCCCGGCTGCGGCCGCGCGGCGGAAAGACGTTGTAGTGCAGGTTGCCGTCGCCGAGGTGGCCGAAGCAGTTGATCCGCAGCGCCGGGTCGAGCGCCGCGATCGCCGGGCCGGCGCGGGCGATGAACTCGGCCAGCCGCGACGGCGGCAGCGAGATGTCGTGGCTCGCGATCGCGCCGATCAGCCGGTTCGCCTCGGGGATCGTCTCGCGCACGCCCCAGAACACCGCGCGCTGCGCCGCGCTCTGGGCGATCAGCACCTCCGCCGCGAGGCCCGTCTCCAGCGCCCGGGCCAGCGTCGCCTCGAGCCGGGCGGCGATCTCCGCCCCGGCCGCGTCGCCCGCCTCGACCAGCACCCGCCAGTCGGTCGCCATCGCCGGCGGCAGCGGCACCCGCGGCAGCACCTCGCCGAGGAAGGCGAGGCCCTGGACGTGGATCAGCTCGAAGGCCGAGATCGCGCCCCCGAGCCCGGCGCGCAGCTCCTGCAGCAGCGCCAGCGCGGCCTCGGGCGAGGCGACCGCGATCCAGGCCGTGGCGGTCTCGGCGGGCAGCGGGAAGAGCCGCAGGCTGGCCGCGGTGATCACCCCGAGCGTGCCCTCGGCGCCGATCATCAGGTGGCGCAGGTCGTAGCCCATGTTGTCCTTGACCACGCTGCTCAGCCCGTTCAGCACCCGGCCGTCGGCCAGCACCGCCTCGACCCCGAGGCAGAGGTCGCGGGCATTGCCGTAGCGCAGCACGTTGATGCCGCCGGCGTTGGTGCCGAGGAGCCCGCCGATCCGCGCCGAGCCCTCCGAGGCCAGCGACAGCGGGAAGAGCCGCCCGGCCTCGCGCGCCGCCGCCTGCACGTCCGCCAGCACGCAGCCGGCCTCGGCCACCAGCACGTTGTCGGTCAGCTCGAGCTCGCGGATCCGCGCCATCCGCTCGAAGGACAGGATCACCGGCAGCGGCCCGGCCGCGAAGATCTGCCCGCCGACCAGCCCGGTGCCGCCGGAATAGGGCACGACGCCGACCCGGGCCGCGGCGCAGATCGCCAGCGCGGCGGCGACCGCGGCAGTCGAGGTCGGGCGCAGCACCGCCGCCGCCCGTCCGGCAATCCGCCCGCGCGGCTCCTCCAGGTAGCGCGGCTCCGGCGGGCGGACGGCCTCGGGCCCCAGCGCCGCCGCCAGCCGCTCCAGCACCGCCGGGTCGGCGGATTCGAGCGGGCGGCTCATGCGGCGGCCGCGGGGTGTCCGCGTGCGGACAAGGTCTAAGTAATTGACAATATGCAGTAAAAGTCTTGAATTTTAACCGGATATTTACCGAGGGCCGGGCCGCGAACCGATCTGCGTTAGCCTGCATCACCCCGCCTCCGCCGCGGCGCGGCCGCGGCGGTCGCCGCGGAGGTTGGCGTAGAGCACGTGGTTGCGCCAGCGGCCGCCGATCTGCAGGTAGCTCTGGGCCACGCCCTCGTACTTGAACCCGGAGCGCTCCAGCAGCGCTCGCGACGGCAGGTTCTCCGGCAGGCAGGCGGCCTCGATCCGGCTGAGGTCGAGCACGCTGAAGGCGTGGTGGACCACCGACGCCAGCGCCTCGGTCATCAGCCCCTGGCGCGCGAAATCCGGGCCGATCCAGTAGCCGACCTGCGCCGACTGCGACGGCCCGCGGCGGATGTTGTCCAGCGTGATCGCCCCCATCAGCCGCCCGTCCTCGCGGCGGATCAGGAACAGCGCCAGCGCCCGGCCTTCCTCGCGCGCCCGCCAGGCCCAGTAGACCCGGTTGCGGAACGCCTTGCGCGAGAAGTGGTCGGACGACCAGCTCGGCTCCCAGTCGCGCAGGAATGCCTCGCCGGCGCGCCTGCAGCTGCGCCCAGGCGGCATGATCGCCCATCTCCGGCAGCCGCAGCCGCATCCGCTGCGTCTCGATCGCAGGCGGTGCGGAGCGGCGGAAGCTGAGCACGCCCGCCTCAGGCCGCCAGCCGCCTCGCCAGGGCGGCGCGGTCCGGGGCGTCGGCCGACCGGCCCGAGCAGGGCCAGCGCCGGATCGCCGCGGGCTGCCAGGCCCTCGGCGAAGGCGCGAACCCCCTCGGCGGTCACCGCGTCGATCTTGGCGACGATCTCGTCGATCTCCGGCACCCGGCCCCAGACGCTGAGCATCCGCGCCAGCCGCTCGGCGCGGGCCGACGGGCTCTCGAGCCCCATCAGCATCCCGGCTTTGAGCTGGGCGCGCGTCCGGTCGAGCTCGGCTGGGTCAGCCCGTCCGCGGCCCGGCGCAGCTCGTCCATGGTCAGCGTGGTCAGCTCGCGGATTCTGATGCGCCCCGGTGCCGGCGTAGAGCGTGATCAGCCCGGTGTCCTCGTAGGCGCCGGCCTGGGCGAAGATGGTGTAGCAGAGGCCGCGCCGCTCGCGCAGCTCCTGGAACAGGCGCGACGACATGCCGCCGCCGAGTGCCACGGCATAGACCTGCGCGGTGTAGGCCGCATCGTCGCGGATGCCCGGCGCCTCGAAGGCCAGCGCCATGTGCACCTGCTCGAGCTCGCGCGCCTCGCGCCGCTCGCCGCCGGCGAAGCGCGCCGGCGCGACCTGCAGCCGCGGTCGTGCGCGCCAGGTGCCCGAACAGCCGCTCGCTCGCCGCCCGCAGCCGCTCGACGTCGACCGCGCCGGCGGCGGCCACGATCATCCGGTCGGGCCCGTAGTGCTCGGCGACGAACCCGGAGAGATCGGCGCGGCCGAAGCCCGACACCCGCTCGGCCGGGCCGAGGATGGTGCGCCCGAACGGCTGGGCCGGATAGGCCGCCTCCTGCAGCCAGTCGAAGATGATGTCGTCCGGCGTGTCGAGCGACTGGCCGATCTCCTGCAGGATCACCCCGCGCTCGACCTCGATGTCGGGCTTGGCGAACAGCGGGTTCAGCACGATGTCGGCCAGGATGTCGAGCGCGCGCTCGACGTCGGCCTCCAGCACCCGGGCGTAGTAGGCGGTCATCTCCTTGCCGGTATAGGCGTTGATGTAGCCGCCGACGTCCTCGATCTCCTCGGCGATCTGCCGGGCGGTGCGGGTCGGCGTGCCCTTGAAGGCCATGTGCTCGAGGAAATGCGCGATGCCGTTCTGCTCGATGCGCTCGTGCCGGCCGCCGGCGGTCAGGAAGACCCCGACGGTGGCCGAGCGCAGGCTCGGCATCGGCTCGACCGCGATCCTCAGGCCGTTCGCGCAGGGTATGGACCTCGACACTCATCGCACCGCCTCCCGTCCGATCACGTCCTTGATCGCCTCGATCTCATTCGCCACCCGCGTCACCCGCTCGGGCCGCGTCATCAGGCTCGCCAGCCGGTCCGGCAGCGCCGGGCGCACGCCGCAGGCGGCCTCGACCGCGTCCGGGAATTTCGCCGGATGCGCCGTCGCCAGCACCACCATCGGCACCGCCGGGTCGCCGCGGCAGAGGCGCGCGGCGTGGATGCCGACCGCGGTATGCGGGCAGATCACCGCGCCGGTCGCCCGGTAGGTCTCGGCGATCGCCGCGGCGGTCTCCGCCTCCGAGGCGCGGGCGCTGTCGAAGTCCGCCCGCAGCCGGGCGAGCGCCCCCTGCGACAGGGCGAAGCCGCCGGCGGCACCGAGCTCGCCCATCAGCGCCGCCACCGCCGCCCCCTCGCGGTCGTAGAGCTCGAACAGCAGCCGCTCGAAGTTCGAGCTGACCTGGATGTCCATCGACGGGCTGATCGAGGGCGCGACCGCCGCACGCCGATGCTCGCCGGTCTGAAGCGTGCGGTGCAGGATGTCGTTCTGGTTGGTGGCGATCACCAGCCGCGCGATCGGCAGCCCCATGCGCTTGGCGACGTAGCCGGCGAAGATGTCGCCGAAGTTGCCGGTGGGCACGGTGAAGCTCACCGGGCGGTGCGGCGCGCCGAGCGCGACCGCGGCGGTGAAATAGTAGACGGTCTGCGCCAGCACCCGCGCCCAGTTGATCGAGTTGACCCCGGCCAGCCCGACGCCGTCGCGGAAGGCGTGGTCGTTGAACAGCTCCTTGAGCCTGGCCTGGGCGTCGTCGAAGTCGCCGGCGATCGCCAGCGCGTGGACGTTCGCCTCCGGCGGCGTCGTCATCTGCCGGCGCTGCACCTCCGAGACCCGGCCGTCGGGGTAGAGGATGAAGACCTCGACGCCGGCCTTGCCGCGGAACGCCTCGATCGCCGCCGAGCCGGTGTCGCCGCTGGTGGCGCCGACGATGGTCAGCCGCCGGCCCGAGCGGGCGAGGCTCGCCTCGAACATCTGGCCGATCAGCTGCATCGCCACGTCCTTGAACGCGAGCGTCGGGCCGTGGAACAGCTCGAGCAGCCAGTCGTTCGAGCCGATCTGCCGCAGCGGCGCCCGCGCGACGTGGTCGAAGCCGGCATAGGCGCGGGCGAGGATGGCGCGGAACTCGGCGTCGCCGAAGGCATCGCCGACGAACGGGCGCATCACCCGGAACGCCGCCTCCTCGTAGGGCAGCCCCGCCAGCGCCGCGATCTCGGTCGGGCGACATCTCGGGCCAGGCTTCGGGGACGTAGAGGCCGCCGTCGCGGGCGAGACCGGCCAGCATCGCCTCCTCGAATCCGAGCTTCGGGGCGGTGCCGCGGGTCGAGACGTACTGCATGGGCAGCAAAAATCCTTCAATCGATCCGGCGCTTGATACGCCAAAGCAGATAGCCTGTCATCACCGCCCAGACCACCGCCAGCGAGAACCAGGTGATCGCGTACTGCAGGTGGTCGTTGGGGATGTTCACCGTCACCGGCAGCGGCAGCGGCGCCTCGGGGTCGTCGCTCGACGCCGTCACCAGCATCACCGGCCAGGTGTCCAGCGTCGCCGCCATCAGCGGCACGTCCCGGGCGAACCAGATGTTCTTGGTGCGGTCCGGGCGCGCTGGTGAAGCTGTCGGTCTCCTGCGGCCAGTGCAGCGAGCCCTCCACGGTGATCGGCCCGAGATGCCGCGGCGCGTCCTTCTGTTCGATCGGCACGAAGCCGCGGTCGAGCAGGATGCGGCGCCCGTCGGTCAGCCGCAGCGGCGCGATCACCCGGTAGCCGACGCCGCGATCCGGCACCGAGGTGTAGACGTCGAGCTCGCCCGGCGCGATCGTCCCGGTCGCCCGCACCCGGAGGTAGTCGTCGGTCTCCGGGCTGGGCTCCGCCGGCACCGGCACCGGCGCCGCCGCGAGGCGCGCGTCGATCCGGGCCAGGATGTCGGTCTTCCAGGCCAGCCGGTGCACCTGCCAGACCCCGAGCCAGACCAGCACCACCACCCCGAAGATCCCGAAGACGAGCGGGGCGATCATCCGGCGCGTCATTCGGCCGCCCGTTCCCGCCGTGCGGCCGGCGAAGCCGCGTTGCACCGAGCTCTTTCGTATCAGCTCCGGGACCGGGAGCTCAGGACGATCCCCAGATGTAGATCGCGGCGAACAGGAACAGCCAGACCACGTCGACGAAATGCCAGTACCAGGCGGCGGCCTCGAAGCCGACGTGCTGGGTCGGGGTGAACTGGCCGGCATAGGCCCGCAGCAGGCACACCGCCAGAAAGATCGTGCCGATGATCACGTGGAAGCCGTGGAAGCCCGTCGCCATGAAGAACGACGCGCCGTAGATGTTGCCCGAGAAGCCGAACGCGGCCTCCGAATACTCGAAGGCCTGGAAGGTGGTGAACAGCATGCCGAGGGCGATGGCGAGCCACAGGCCCCATTTCAGCTCCTGCCGGTTGTTCTCGTGCACCAGCGCGTGGTGCGCCCAGGTCGCGGCACAGCCCGAACAGAGCAGCACCAGCGTGTTGATCAGCGGCAGGTGCCAGGGATCGAAGGTCTCGATCCCGGTCGGCGGCCAGGTGGTCGGGATCACCTTCACGCCCTCGATGGTGCCCATCGGATAGAGCGCGTGCTTGAAGAAGTTCCAGAACCAGGCCGAGAAGAACATGATCTCGGAGATGATGAACAGCACCATCCCGTAGCGCAGGCCGATCTGCACGATCGGCGTGTGGTCGCCGGCCTCGCTCTCGGCGATCACGTCGGACCACCAGGAATACATGGTGTAGAGCACGATCACGAGCCCGATCAGCGCCAGCCACGGCCCGCTGTCGTGGAACCAGAGCACCAGGCCGCCCAGCATGGTGATGGCGCCGACCGCGCCGCACAGGGGCCAGATGCTCGGCGGCAGGATGTGGTAGTCGTGGTTCTTGTGGCCGGCCATGCGCGGGTCCCTCTACTGATTGATGGTCGGGCCGTGATCGGCCGGCGCCGCCGCGAGCCTGGCGTTCGCATCCGCGGCCGAGGCGCTGGTATCGTCCGGCAGGTCGGCCGGGTACATGGTGTAGGAGAGCGTGATGTCGGTCACGTCGCGCGACTCCACGTCCTTGAGCATCGCCGGATCGACGTAGAAGGTCACCGGCATCTCCACCCGCTCGTGCGGCTGCAGCACCTGCATCGTGAAGCAGAAGCAGGCGATCTTGTCGAAATAGCCGCCGACCGAGAACGGCACCACGTTGTAGCCGGCCTGTCCGGCCAGCGGGTGATCGGTCGGGTTGTAGGCCTCGAAGAAGGCCATGCCGGTCTCGCCGAGCTTGAGCTTGATCGAGCGCTGCTTCGGCCGGAACTCCCAGGGCATGTCCGGCGCGGTGTTGGCATCGAAGGACACCGTCACCGTCCGGTCGACCACCTCGGTCGGCGACGCCTTCTCCGCGACGCCGGTGGTGCCGGCGTATCCCGTCACCCTGCAGAACCAGGAATAGAACGGGATCGCGGCGAAGCTCGCCCCGAGCATCAGCGGCACCAGCGCGAACAGGGCCAGCGCGACGCGTCGATTGGACCGCGGGTCCGCCATCGCTCAGCCTCCCGTCCCGGCCGGCAGCTGCACGCCGAGCATCTTCTGGTCGACGCTGCGCAGGTCCTGGCCCTGGCCGAGCTTGACCACCGTCACCGCGAAGACCAGCAGCACGAAGGCCCCCAGCGTCAGCCCCAGCCCCAGGTTCCGGGAGCGGCGGCGTCCGTAGATCTCGTGGCCGTCAGGTCGCATCGCCGTCCCTTCAGAAGACCACCGGCCAGCCGGCCGGGGTCAGATGCAGCGCCCGGAGCGCCGCCTCGGCCAGCAGCAGGCCGAAATGCAGCGCCAGATAGAGGATCGAGAACCCGAAGAACCGCTTCTCGACCCGGTAGCGGTCGGCCGCCGCCGCGGCCTCGTCGCGCCGCCAGATCCGCCAGGCGCCGCGCAGGAACAGCGCGTTCAGCACCAGCGCCCCGGCGAGGTAGACCGGCCCGCCGATGCCGCTGAAGGCCGGCGCCACCGCGACCATCGCCAGCACCGCCGCGTAGCCCAGGATGTGGTTCCGCGTGGACGCGCGGCCCGGCCGTCACCGGCAGCATCGGCACCCCGGCCCGGGCGTAGTCGTCGTTGCGGAACAGCGCCAGCGACCAGAAATGCGGCGGCGTCCAGAGGAAGATCAGCGCGAACATCGCAAGGCTCTCTGCCGAGACCCCGCCGGTGGCCACCGCCCAGCCGATCATCGGCGGCAGCGCCCCGGCCGCGCCGCCGATCACGATGTTCTGCGGCGTAGCCCGCTTCAGCCACATCGAATAGACCACCGCGTAGAAGAAGATGGTGAAGGCGAGCAGCCCCGCCGCCACCGGGTTGGCGAAGAGCGCCAGCATCACCACCGCGAAGCCTGCGAGCGCAAGCCCGATCGCCAGCGCCTCGCCGCGCTCCACCCGCCCCGACGGGATCGGCCGGCGGGCGGTGCGGGTCATCAGCGCGTCGATGTCGCTGTCCCACCACATGTTGAGCGCGCCCGCGGCTCCGGCGCCGACGGCGATGCAGATGACGGCGGCAAGGCCGATCACCGGATGCACCCGCACCGGCGCGCAGACCAGCCCCACCACGGCGGTGAAGACGACGAGGCGCATCACCCGCGGCTTCAGGAGCTCGACGTAGTCGCCGAACCCCGCATCGCGGACAATGGCCGGCTGGCTCCAGCTGGTGTCGGTCATCGGGCTCTCAGTTCGCCGGGGCGACCTCTTTGGCCGGCTCGGAGGTGCCGGGTGTCTCGCTGTCCGCGGGCGGTTCCGCCGCGGGCTGTTCGGGGGCTGCGCGGCGCCGCTGCCGCCGGCGCCGCGGCTGCGGGCGCTGCGGCGGCGGCGGGAACCTCGGCCGCGGCCGCCGCGCCGGCGCCGGGCGCCTCGGGCGGGTGCCGCCGTATTCGTCGATCGCCCAGTTGAGCCAGGTATCGTAGGCCTCCTGGCTCACCACCTTCACGGTGATCGGCATGTAGCTGTGGTTCTTGCCGCAGAGCTCCGAGCACTGGCCGAAATAGATCCCCTCCTGCTCGGCCTTGAACCAGGTCTCGTTCAGCCGCCCGGGCACCGCGTCGATCTTCACCCCGAAGGCGGGCACGGTCCAGGAATGGATCACGTCGGCGCCGGTCACCACCACGTGCACCACCTTGTTGACCGGCACCACCATCGCATTGTCGGCGGCGAGCAGGTGGTACTGCGGCGCGTAGCCGTGCGAGGCCAGGTCGGCCTGGTCGAGGATCAGGCTGTCGAAGGAGAACTCGTTGTCGGGATAGGTGTAGGACCAGTACCACTGGTTGCCGGTGGCCTTCACGGTCAGGTCGGGCGTCGGCACCTCGAGCTGCTTGAACAGGATCGGCAGCGAGAACGAGCCGATCACGATCAGGATCACCACCGGGATCAGCGTCCAGGCGATCTCGATCTTGGTGTTGTGGGTGAAGCTCGCCGGCGTCGGATTGCGCGTCCGGTTGAAGCGGAAGACGACGATCAGGATCAGCACGGTCACGAAGATGACGATCAGCGCCATGATCGAATGCACCCAGAACGACAGCCAGTGCATGTCGTGGGCGACCTCGGTGACGGCCGGCTGGTAGTTGATGCCGCCGGGCACCGGCGCGCCGATCACCGGCAGGTCCTGCGGCTCGCCGGACGCCTGCGCCCGGACGCCCGCCGCCGCGAGGCTGGTGACGAGGCCGACGCCAAGGCCGAGGCCGATCCGGTTCATCCTCATCGCGTCCGTCCGTCCGTTCTGGCCCAGGCCCCCGCGCCGTTCGTCCGGCGCCTTCCGGGCTGGCGTGTTGTAGCTTCAGCCAGATCAACCATATTAACCGGGTAAGGACAAGACGCGGCTTTGCCGCGCCGGACCGCCTGCCCGCGACACAACCGCCACCGGAGCCAGACCATGCAGCCATCCCCCCGCTTCCGCCCGTTCGAGACCGCGCTCGACGCCGATGCCGCGCTGGCGGTGCTGCGCGACGCCACCGCGGGGGCCGACGACGGCGAGCTCTTTCTCGAGCGGCGGCGGGCGGAGTCGCTGGTCTTCGACGACGGCCGGCTGCGCAACGCCAGCTACGACGCCGCCGAGGGCTTCGGCCTGCGCGCCGTTCGCGGCGAGACCGCGGGCTATGCCCACTCCACCGAGATCACCGAGGCGGCGCTCCGGCGGGCCGCCGAGACGGCGCGGCTGGCGGTCGGCGCCGGCGGCGGCACGCTGGCGGCGGCGCCGAAGCCGACCAACCAGCGGCTCTACAGCGACCGCGATCCGTTCGACGACGCCGAGTTCGCGGTGAAGGTCGAGATGCTGCGCGAGATCGACGCCTGGCTGCGCGGCCTCGATCCCCGCGTCGTCCAGGTCTCGGCCAGCCTCGGGGCGTCGATGCAGGAGGTCGAGATCCTGCGCCCGGAGGGCACGCGCCTGGCCGAGGCCCGGCCGATGGTGCGGCTGAACGTCTCGGTCATCGTCGAGGAGAACGGCCGCCGCGAATCGGGCTCCGCCGGCGGCGGCGGCCGCCACGGGCTCACGCCGCTGATGGGCACCGGCCACTGGCAGGAGGTGGCCCGCGAGGCGCTGCGCATCGCCGCCGTGAACCTGCGCGCCGAGCCGGCCCCGGCCGGGGTGATGGACGTGGTGCTCGGCCCGGGCTGGCCCGGCATCCTGCTGCACGAGGCGATCGGCCACGGGCTGGAGGGCGACTTCAACCGCAAGAAGACCTCGGCCTTCGCCGGGCTGATGGGCAGCCGCATCGCCGCCCCCGGCGTCACCGTGGTCGACGACGGCACCATCCCCGACCGCCGCGGCTCGATCTCCTTCGACGACGAGGGCACCCCGAGCCAGCGCAACGTGCTGATCGAGGACGGGATCCTGGTGGGCTACATGCAGGACCGGCAGAACGCCCGGCTGATGGGGGTGCCGGCCACCGGCAACGGCCGCCGCCAGAGCTACGCCCACGCGCCGATGCCGCGGATGACCAACACCTACATGCTCGGCGGCGACGCCGATCCCGCCGACGTGCTGGCGAGCCTCAAGGACGGGATCTACGCGGTGGGCTTCGGCGGCGGGCAGGTCGACATCACCAACGGCAAGTTCGTCTTCTCCTGCACCGAGGCCTACCGGGTGAAGGACGGGCGTGGTCGGCGCCCCGGTCAAGGGCGCGACGCTGATCGGCGACGGCGCCACGGCGCTGAAGCAGATCCGCGGCCATCGGCAACGACATGGCGCTCGACCCCGGCATGGGCAACTGCGGCAAGAACGGCCAGTGGGTGCCGGTCGGCGTCGGCCTGCCGACCGTGCTGATCGGCGGCCTGACCGTGGGCGGCAGCGCGGCCTGACGGGCACCGGCCCCGGCCGGTTGCGGCAGCGGCGCAGCATATCCGGCCGGTATGGCTTTACGGCCGGTAGTTGCCCAAATAAGGTCGCACCTTGGCCCGTTTTCGTCGCTTACGGGCGCTTGGGGTTGTCGCTGGGGCGTTCAGATGTCGTGGTCTTTCAGGTGGTTGCTCAGCTGGGAAGAAGTCTGGGCTCCAGAGCACGTTGCAGACTGGCTGCGGACGATCGCCCAGGGTGACGGCATTCACGCGACGCCCTTCATGCACCCGGACGTCGTGCGCGCCTGGTGCCGCACCGTCGATGCCGAGCGCATCTTTTCTCCCTATTTCCTGCATGCCGAGAGCGATCGCGGCCAGAGGGTCCTTCAGTTGTTGGTGGGACCGAAGCCCGGATGGCGGATGGGGGCGATTCGGCCGCTCAATCCGGCCGGACTGTCGTTGTTCGACTACCAGGACCCGCTGCTCGCCGCGACGGGGCGCGACGGGACGCTCGTCGCCGACGATTTCTGGCCCTCCCTGGAGCGGGAACTGGGCCAGCGCGCCGGGACCTGGTTCGACATCTGCACCTTTCATCGCCTGCGGAAGGAACTCGGAGGCATGCGCGTGCCGGGCAGCGTGCCGAAATCCGTGAGCTTCCTGGACCTGGCAGCCTACGGCGATTTCGACGCCTACGTCGCATCTCGCAGCAGCCGAAAGGCCAAGCTCCTGCGCCGGAAGAGCAAGCTCTACGCATCGGGTGACGTGCAGTTCCGCGTGCATACTGCCGAGGATCTCGACACCGTGCTCGCCTGGCTGCCGGACCTCGAGGCGGAACGGGACCTGCGCTACCCCGAAAGCTCCCTGCCCGAGGGCTATCTGCACAACCTCGTGGCCGGGGGGATCGGCAGCGGCGTCGTCCATTGCTCTTCGCTGAGCCTCGACGGACGGGCGATCAGCTGGCACGTCGGGTTCGATCTCAACGGAACCTTCTACTGGTATGTCCCCGCCTTCAGGTCCGAGCACGGCGCGCTGTCGCCGGGAACGCTTCACCTGTGCCGGGCGATCGAATGGGCGTTTGCGCAGAGCAATCATACCTTCGACTTCTTGCTCGGGGACGATTCCTACAAGACGGACTGGACCGACGGCGAAGCCTTCGAGGTCAGCGCCCTCGAGATCCGCAGCCGCGCCTTCGGCACCCTGTCGCGCCGGCAGGCCGCTCGGGGCCTCGGGATCGTCAGGCGGGTCGCCCGCCGGGCCGGTTCCTGGAATTCGGCCGGCTGAACCGGCGGCTGTCCCGCGACCCGCTGGTCGGCACGGTTATCCGTGCTGGCAGCCGGCTCAGCCGCCCTCGACGGCGGAGAAGATGGCGACGCTGTTCATCACCGT
The DNA here is from genome assembly GCA_963847795.1 of uncultured Alphaproteobacteria bacterium. Classification (GTDB taxonomy): domain Bacteria; phylum Pseudomonadota; class Alphaproteobacteria; order Rhodobacterales; family Rhodobacteraceae; genus Amaricoccus. The sequence goes on along the minus strand of CAWKBH010000005.1, from coordinate 125,421 downwards.
GCGGATTCGGTTCATCAGACACAGGCGGTTGCGCCGTACCGCGGGGCTGTCGGCGTTGACGGTGGTGGTGTCGAAGAAGGCGTCGATCGGGGCGCGCAGGCGGGCGAGCGCGGTCATGGCCTGCCGCGAAGTCCTCGGCGGCCAGCGCCGGGGCGAGCGCGGCCTCGGCGGCGTCGAGGGCGGCGAAGAGGACGCCTTCCTCGGGGGTCTCGACGAAGCGGGGGTCGGGGTCGAGCGAGTACTCGACGCCGTCCTTCTTCTCCTCCTGGGTCAGGATGTTGGTGGCGCGCTTGTAGCCGGCGAGCAGGTTCGCGCCGTCCTCGGTGGCGAGGAAGTCCTGCAGCGCGCGGACCCGGGCCACCAGCAGCACCAGGTCGTCTTCCGCCCTCCAAGCACGCATCGATTACATCGTGGCGAATCCCTGCTCGCGCAAATAGTTCTTCAGTCGATCGGAAATAAAGTAGAGGAGATCTTCAACTTGCTGCTGCCGCGTCGTCGATACAATGTCGGAGGCCGCAATGATTGCCTCAAGCATCCGAGCCTTTTGATCAGATTCTTCCATAGACTTTACGAAATCTCTCATCTCTTCGTAGCGAAGTGGTAGAGATGAAAGTATTATGCGATGCTCGTCGAGGCCCTCAGTAATGGCCCTTCCAATCTCCTCTAACTCAGCAAACCCTCCTCGTTGGTTGATGATTCCGTGCGCAAAGAGCGTTCCTAGGTCGAGGCCTCGTCCAGTACCCAACAACAGTCGTATCAAGCCTACAGCCGCGCGACGGAGCGCAAAAGGATCCTTCGACCCCGTAGGCTTCTCGTCGATCGACCAGAACGCCGTGAGCATGTCAATCTTGTCAGCCAGCGCGACAGCGACCGAAACCGGCGCGGTGGGAACGGCGTCGGACGGGCCGAGAGGGGCATAGTGCTCCTCGGCGGCGGCGGCGACAGCGGGGTCTTCGCCGGCGCGCTCGGCGTAGTAGCGGCCCATGGTGCCCTGGAGTTCGGGGAACTCGTAGACCATCTGGCTGGCGAGGTCGGCCTTGGCGAGGCGGGCGGCGCGTTCGGCGAGGTCGGGGTCGGCGCCGACTGCCGGGGCGATCTCGCGGGCGAGGGCGGCGATGCGGGCGATGCGCTCGCCCTGGGTGCCGAGCTTGTTGTGGAAGGTGACGGAATCGAGCTTCGCGGCCATGTCGGCGAGCGGGGTGCGGAGGTCGTTCTGCCAGAAGAACTCGGCGTCGGCGAGCCGCGCGGTCAGCACGCGGGCGTTGCCGGCGAGGATGGTGGCGCCGTGGTCGGCGGTGTCGCGGTTGGCGACGAGGAGGTAGGCGGTGATGCGGCCGCTCGCCGGGGTCGCGGAGGGAGAAGAACTTCTGGTTGGCGCGCATCGAGGTCTGCAGCACCTCGGGCGGCAGGTCGAGGAAGCGGGGCTCGATGCGGCCCATCAGCGTGACGGGCCATTCGGTGAGGCCGGCGTTCTCGGCGAGGAGGCCCGGGTCGTCGACGAGCTCGAGGCCGGCGGCGAAGGCGAGCTGCTGCGGCGTCGTGGGCGATCTTCGTCGGCGCGCTCGGCGGGGTCGAGGATGACGTGGGCGCGGCGGAGCTTGGCTTCGTAGTCCTCGAAGGAGGCGACCGGGAAGGGGTCGGGGGCGTGGAAGCGGTGGCCGCGGGTGGTGTTGGAGGCGGTGAGGCCGTCGATGCTCAGCGGCACGGTCTCGGGGCCGGTCTCGCGGCTGAGGATGCAGAGGATCGAGTGCAGCGGGCGGACCCAGCGCAGGCTGCCGTCGCCCCAGCGCATGGACTTCGGCCAGGGGAAGCCGCGGACGGCGGCCTCGACGGTCTCGGCCACGATCTCGGCGGCGGGGCGGCCGGGCTGCTCGATCACGGCGAAGAGCACGTCGCCCTTCTTGTCGGGCCGGGTCTGCAGCTGGTCGCGGGCGAGGCCGGTGGAGCGCAGGAAGCCGGCGATCGCCTGCTCGGGCGCGTCGGCGCGGGGGCCCTTGCGTTCCTCGCGGACGCTCTCCGAGCGTTCGGCGAGGCCGGTGAGCGCCAGGGTCAGGCGGCGGGGCGTGGCGAAGGCGGCGGCGTGGGCGTAGGTCAGGCCGCGCTCGACCAGGCCGTCGGCGACGAGCCGGCGCAGGTCGTCGGCGGCCCTGGGCTGCATCCGGGCGGGGATTTCCTCGGAGAGGAGTTCCAGGAGGAGGTCGGGCATCTAGGCGGTCTCGGGGTGGGAGGCGGCAGGCAGGGGGAGCGGGTTGATTGCGATCGGGGTCCGACACGGTATCGCCGCCGCGCGAACCGGCAAAAGCGACGCATTGCGTCGCGCCGGTTCGTCGCCCGGAGCGCGTGAGCGCGGAGGGCGAGGGGGGTGGAGCCGGGACCTCCGTTCGGTAATCCGCGCGCGCCTGCCTGGGCGGCGCGGAACGCGCCTGCCAGGGGCAGGCAGGCGCGGGCGGATTTGTCGACGGACAAATCCGCGCAGTGAATGCGGCACTGGTGTGTCCGGAGGAGCCACGGTCTCCTGCGTCATGCGAACAGGTTCAGATAGCCCTGGGTGACCAGGGCGTTGGCGATGTCGACGAACACGGCAGAGACCAGCGGCAGCACGATGAAGGCGTGCTGGCAGGGGCCATAGCGCTTGGTGACGGCGGTCATGCTGGCGATGCCGGTGGGGGTGGCGCCGAGCACGAAGCTCGAATAGCCCGCGGTCAGCACCGCGGCCTGGTAGTCGCGGCCGAGCAGGCGGAAGACGAGAAAGCCTCCGACGGCGATCGCCAGCGCGGTCTGCACCGCGAGCACGGCCATCAGCGTGCCGGCGATGCCGGCCAGCGACCAGAGCTGCAGCGCCATCAGCGAGACGGCGAGGAACACCCCGAGCGAGAACTCCGAGACCAGCGACAGCGCCGGGGTGTGGCTGACCGGGCGCAGGAACGGGACGAGCGACATCAGGTTGCCGACGACGAGACCCATCAGCAGGCAGGGCACGAACAGCGGCAGCATCAGCCCGAGCCGGCCGATCAGCTGCTGCACGGCGAAGCCGAGGATGATGGCGACGAAGATCACCAGCAGCGTGCGCATCAGCGCGTTGCGGGTGATCGGCTCGGGCGGCGGCGTGGTGTCGGAGAGGCCGACGGGGTTCACTTCGCCGGTCTCGTCGGAGCTGAGGCCGCCTCTGGCGATCAGGAAGCCGCCCAGCGGGCCGCCGATCACCGAGGCCACCACCAGGCCGAGGGTCGCCATGGCGATGCCGATCTCGGGGCCGCCGGCGAGACCCCGGGCGGCGAGCTCGGGCGACCAGGCGATGATCGTGCCGTGGCCGCCCAGCAGCGAGGTCGAGCCCAGCACCACGCCGAGCCCGAGCGGCAGGCCGGCGAGCCAGGCGCCGAGAAGGCCCACGACGTTCTGCGCGATCAGCAGCCCGGCGGTGACGACCACGAGGATGCCCAGCGGCCGGCCGCCCTTCATCAGGTCGGCGATGCGGGCGTTGAGGCCGATGCCGGTGAAGAACACCAGGAGCAGCAGGTCGCGGGCGTGGGTGTCGAAGCTCACCTCGGCGACGCCGGTCTCGTAGAGAAGCCAGAAGCCGAAAGCGACCAGCAGCCCGCCGGTGACCGGGTCGGGGATGTTGAAGCGGCGCAGCAGCGGCACATGGTCGTTGATGCTTTCGCCGACCAGATAGGTGACGAGACCGAAGGTGATGGCCATGAAATCGGGGAGCTGGATCTGGTGCATGGGGGTCAGAGCGGGCCGGCCGGGTTTCGGGGTCAGATGCCCGCCTCTCTTAGGCAGCTCGGGCGGCGGGGTCGAGAGGGCGTTTCAGTCGAAGCGGGCGTTGAGCTGGCGCCAGAGGTAGCCGCGACCGTCGGGGTAGACCGCGAGCATGAGATCGAACCCCGGGGGCGTGTCGGGGCCGATGTCGTAGGCCGTGGCGGCGCCGGAGGCGAGATCCCGGGTGAGGCTACGGGCGGAGAAGCAGCGGAACCAGAACGGCGCGGTCAGCGGCGTGGCCTGGGGCGCGGGGGCGAGGGCGGCGACGGCGGCGGGGTCGAGGCTGAAGCAGGCGCGGAGCTTCAGCGGCGAGGAGCTGGCGTCGATGCCGGTGTAGCCGCTGACCGGGACGGCGACGCCGGCGACGAGGATCGCGGGCAGGCCGTCCTCGCGGTGGTAGTAGGCGAAGAACTGGAACCAGACCAGCGCCGCGACGAAGACGGCGAGAAATACCAGGAAGCCGGTGACGAGGCGGCGGCCGTTCATGCCGGCCCGGCGGCGCGGACGAAGGCGTCGGCGCAGGCCTTGGCAAGGGCGCGGACCCGGCCGATATAGGCCTGGCGCTCGGTGACCGAGATCACGCCGCGGGCATCGAGCAGGTTGAAGAGGTGGCTGGCCTTGATGCACTGGTCGTAGGCCGGCAGCGCCATGACGATGCGGCGGCCGGTCCTGGGGTCGGTGTCGGGCTCGGCCAGGATGCGGGCGCATTCGGCCTCGGCGTCCTCGAAGTGGCGCAGCAGCATCGCGGTGTCGGCGACGTCGAAGTTCCAGCGGGCGTATTCGGCCTCGGCCTCGCGGAAGACGTCACCGTAGCTGAGCGGGATCGGGGCCGCGGGGTCGTTGAAGGGCATCTCGTTGCCGTCGTCGAAGCCGAGGACGTACATCGCCAGGCGCTCCAGGCCGTAGGAGAGCTCGCCCGAGACCGGGCGGCAGTCGTGGCCGCCGACCTGCTGGAAGTAGGTGAACTGACTGACCTCCATGCCGTCGCACCAGACCTCCCAGCCGAGGCCCCAGGCACCCAGCGTCGGGCTCTCCCAATCGTCCTCGACGAAGCGGATGTCGTGCAGATGCATGTCGATGCCGATGGCGGCGAGCGAGCCGAGATAGAGATCCTGGAGGTCGGCCGGCGAGGGTTTGATGATGACCTGGAACTGGTAGTAGTGCTGCCAGCGGTTGGGGCTGTCGCCGTAGCGGCCGTCGGTGGGGCGGCGCGACGGCTGGACGTAGGCCGCGGCCCAAGGCGTCGGGCTGAGCGAGCGCAGCGTGGTCGCGGGGTGAAAGGTGCCGGCGCCGACCTCCATGTCGTAGGGCTGCAGGATGGCGCAGCCCTGGGCGGCCCAGTAGGCCTGCAGGCGCAGGATGATCTCCTGGAAGCTCTTGGGGGCGTCGGCGGGCATCGCGGGTCCGGGGCTGGTCGGGCGCGCTTGTACTGACGGGCGGCGGCGCGGTCAATCGAGGGACCGGCGCAGGAACGACTCGGCCGGGCGGCGGTTGATCCAGCAGTGTAGAAGCAACAGGAGGTGCGTCATGGCCCCCCATGATACCAACACCCCCAAGGAGGCGCGGCGGCATGCCGTGCCGCTGATCGTGATGGCGGTCTGCCTGGCGGTCGTGCTCGTCGGGTTCATCTGGTGGATCGGGTACGTCTTCGAGGACTTCGAACCAGACCCCGGTGACCTCGCAGCCGCCGCAGAGCGAGCAGCCGGCGGGCTGACCCGGATCCATCGGCGGGAATCGCCCTCGGCGGCGGTCGGTGACGCAATCGTGACGTTTCGGTTTCCCAACGCCGCGATCCGGGTTATGCTGCACTGCAATGAAACGGCAGGAGATCATCCGCGCTCCGCTCGACGGCGTCATCGGCCTCGACGCCGGCGAGGCGGTGCGCGTCGACGTCTACGGCCGCCGGGCCGCCGATCTCGCCCGGCTGACGGCGCTCGGGCTGCCGGTGCCGGCGGGCGTGGCGCTGTCCTTCGACTGCGTCGCGGCGCTGGCCGCCGGCGGCGCGATGCCCGAGCTGCCGCCCGCGCTGGCCGCGGGCCAGCTGCTGGCGCTGCGCTGCAGCCCCGAGGAGCGCGCCTGGGGCGGCGCCAGCGCCATGCTCAACATCGGCGCCTGCGATCGCAGCGTGGCCGAGCTCGCCGGCCGGATCGGCGCGCCGGCGGCGCTCGGGCTCTGGCGCAGCTTCATCCCGGCCTATGCCCACGCGGTGCACGGCGTCGACCCGGAGGCCTTCGACCGGCTGACCCGCCGCCAGCCGGCCGACGCCGAGGCGCTGCACGCGCAGATCATCGAGATGCTGGTGAGCTTCGAGGCGGAGACCGGCGAGCCCTGGCCGCAGGATCCGGCCGAGCAGCTCGAGGCCGCGGCGCGGGCGATGGCCCGGGCCTGGAACGCCGCCTCGGCGCGGCATCCTGCGCCAGGCCAAGGGCGCGCCGGAGGCGGCCGGGCTCGGCTTCGTGGTGCAGCGGCTGGCCGTGGCGGTCGCGCCCGGGGTCAGCGGCTCGGGCCACCTGCAGCTCGTCTCCGGCCGGACCGGCGCGCCCGCCTGCCTCGGCAGCTTCGCCCCGCAGGGGCAGCGCAGCGCGGCCGGTGCCGCGCGCCGCGACCATCGCCCGCTCACGCGCGCCGAGCGGCTGGAGGCCGGCACCGACGCCCCCTCGCTGGAAGAACTCGCGCCCGGCGCGCTGAGCGAGCTGCGCGCCGCCGCGGACCGCGCCGCGACCGGGCTCGGCGACGCCTTCCAGCTCGATTTCGCGCTGGTGGACGGCCGGGTGGCGATCCTCGACGCCGTGCCGGTCCGCCGCACCGCCCGCGCCGCGGTGCGGATCGCGGTCGACCTCGCCAAGGCCGGGGCGATCACCCGGGCCGAGGCGCTGCTGCGCATCGAGCCGCGCAGCCTGATCGAGCACCTGCACCCGCAGATCGACCCGGCCGCCCCCCGCGACGTCTTCGGCACCGGCCTCGCCGCCAGCCCCGGCGCCGCCACCGGCCGCATCGTCTTCACCGCCGAGGCCGCCCAGGCCGCCGCCGCCCAGGACGAGGCGACGATCCTGGTGCGCCTGGAGACCAGCCCCGAGGACATCCGCGGCATGCATGCGGCCCGGGGCGTGCTGACGGTGCGTGGCGGCATGTCCAGCCACGCCGCGGTGATCGCCCGCGGCCTCGGCCTGCCCTGCGTCGTCGGCGCCGGCCAGCTCCGGCTCGACCACGAGGCCCGGACGCTGACCAGCCCGGACGGGCGCGTGTTCCGCGAGGGCGCGCGGATCACCCTGGACGGGACGCGCGGCGAGGTGATGGCCGGCGCCCCGGCGATGATCCCGCCCGAACTGGGCGGCGCCTTCTCGGAGCTGCTCGACTGGGCGGACGCCACCCGCGATCTCGGGGTGCGGGCCAACGCCGACACCCCGGGCGAGGCGCGGATGGCCCGGGATTTCCGCGCCGACGGCCTCGGCCTCTGCCGTACCGAGCACATGTTCTTCGACGCCGCCCGGATCACGGTGATGCGCGAGATGATCCTCGCCGACACCGACGCCGAGCGCCAGGCGGCGCTGGACCAGCTGCTGCCGATGCAGCGCGCCGACTTCGTCGAGCTGTTCGAGATCATGCGCGGGCTGCCGGTGACGATCCGCTTGCTCGACCCGCCGCTGCACGAGTTCCTGCCGCAGGAGCCCGAGGACATCCGCGACCTGGCCGAGGCGATGGGCCTGTCGCTGGCCCAGGTCACCGCTCGCGCCCGCGACCTCGCCGAGGTCAACCCGATGCTGGGGATGCGCGGGGTGCGGCTCGGCGTCACCATGCCGGCGATCTACGACATGCAGGCGCGCGCCATCTTCGAGGCCGCAATCGCCGTCAACCGCGACGCCCGCGCGCCGGTGGTGCCGGAGGTGATGATCCCGCTGGTCTCGGCCAACCGCGAGGTCGAGCTGGTCAAGCACCGCATCGACGCCATCGCCGCGGACGTGGAGCGCGAGCAGGGGACCGCGCTGACCTTCAAGCTCGGCATCATGGTCGAGACCCCGCGCGCGGCGTTGCGAGCCGGCGATCTCGCGGCCACCTCGGCCTTCCTGAGCTTCGGCACCAACGACCTGACGCAGATGACCTACGGCCTCAGCCGCGACGATGCCGGACGGTTCATGCGCGACTACGTGAACCTCGGCGTCTTCCCCGAGGACCCGTTCCATTCGCTCGATGTCGAGGGAGTGGGCGAGCTGATGCTGATCGCGGCCAAGCGCGGCCCGGGCGCGAAATCCCGGCGTGGTGCTCGGGCTCTGCGGCGAGCATGGCGGCGATCCGTCGTCGGTGCGGTTCTGCAAGATCGCCGGCTTCGACTATGTCTCGTGCTCGCCGTTCCGGGTGCCGATCGCTCGGCTGGCGGCGGCGCAGGCGACGCTGCTGGCCCAGGACGGAGCGGACGACGCGGCATGAGGCCGCTTCCCGGCGATCTGGCCGCGCTCGCCGCCGGCGGAAAGGCGGCGCTGGCGCAGTGCCTGTCGGCGCTCGAGAGCGCGCCCGAGGATCCGGTGCTGGTGGCCCTGCTCGAGGCGGCCTGGCGTGCGCCGCAGGGCGTCGCCCTCGGGCTTACCGGACCGCCCGGGGTCGGAAAATCCACCCTTGCCAATGCCTTGGTCGCCGCGCTGCGGGCGCGGGGCCAGACGGTGGCGGTCATCGCCGTCGATCCGTCGTCGCGGCGCTCGGGCGGCGCGCTGCTCGGCGACCGCACCCGCATCGAGACCGATCCGGACGACCCCGGGGTCTTCGTGCGCTCGATGGCCGCGCGCCGGCGCCTCGGCGGCCTGTCCGAGCAGACCTTTCCGGCGGCGGTACTGATGCGGGCCTGCTTCGACTGGGTGCTGGTCGAGACCGTCGGGGTCGGGCAGTCGGAGGCGGAGATCGCCGACTGCGCCGACCTGGTCGCCTGCTGCGTGCAGCCGGGGGCCGGCGACGCGCTGCAGTTCATGAAGGCCGGAGTGATGGAGGTGCCCGACTTCGTCCTCGTCACCAAGGGTGATCTCGGCGCCCCGGCGCGGCGGGCGGCTGCCGACGTCCGCGGCGCGCTGTCGCTGGCGGCGGGCGCGGCGGCGCCGCCCGGGATCGCCATCGTTTCGGCCCGGAGCGGCGAGGGCGTGGCGGCGACGCTCGACCTGATCTCGGCCGCCGCCGCCAGCGGCGGCAGCACCGGCGCGTTTACCGCCCGGCGCCGCGACCAGGGGCGGGCCTGGATCGAGTCGCGGCTGCTCGAATTGTTCGGACGGGTCGGCCAGGCGGCGCTCGCCCCAAGGCTGATTAACCAGGACAGCCCGTTCGCGGCGTTTTCCGATGTGGTGAATCGGGCTCGCACCGCGGTTCACGAAACCCTTAAAGAACTCTGAATCTAGGCGCCTTTCGCCTTCGAGGCGATGGCGTTCTTTCCATGACGATTGGCGGTAATCCGCTTACGTCTTGATATGGCTGGACTTTCGTTCGGCCGCCCGGGCACACCGCGGGGGGAAAGCACCTGGTGTTTGCAACCAAACTATCTGCCGCGCGAACCGTCGCACGGCCAAAACGATGGACGCGAGATGAAACTCACTCTACGCCGCCCGTGCGTGTCGGCGGCCTTTACGATTGTGGCGGCGCTTTGCGCAGCCGAGGTGTCCCATGCCGGCCCCGCCGCCGAGAACGCGGTTGGCGCCCAGGCCGCCCGGGTCATAGGCCGCGAGCAGTCGGCCTTCGAGGCGGAAGGCGCCGCCCGGGTCACCGCACTGGTCGAAGCGATGCGGCCGCGGGCGCGGACCGACGCCGACGAGGACATCACCGTCGCCAGCCGCAGCATCGATCCGGTCAGTGCGGCGGAGCTGGCGTCCGGCAAGGCGGCCAAGCCGGCGCTTCCGGCGAAGCTCGATCTGGACGCGGTCGATACGCTGCCGCCCGCCGCCGGCGCCGACGCCCAGGCGCAGTGCCTGGCCCAGGCGATTTACTTCGAGTCGCGCGGCGAGCCGCTGGCCGGACAGATCGCGGTGGCCGAGGTGGTGCTGAACCGGGTCGACGACCGGCACTTTCCGAGCACCGTCTGCGGCGTCACCAGGCAGGGCGTCGGCTCCGGCCGGGGCTGCCAGTTCTCCTATGCCTGCGACGGCAATTCCGACGCCATGAAGAGCGCGCTGGCGCGCGAACGCTGCGAGAAGCTGGCCCAGCTGATGCTGGCCGGCCGGCCGCGCACCGTCACCAAGGGCGCGACCTACTTCCACACCCGCTCGATCCGCCCGGACTGGTCGCGACGGATGACGCGGACCGCGGAGATCGGGCACCACATGTTCTACCGCTCGGGCGGCACGCGCGTCGCCGGCGGCTGACACCAGCGGCCGCAACGCCGAAAACGCCCATACGGATTCCAGATGCGTTCCATACGGAGTCCATACGCAGGAAATTGTGGCATTTCAGCGCGTTGCGCCCCTCAGTCGGCAAAGTCCTGCACCAGGTAGAAGTCACCGCAGGCCGGGCCTTGGGGATCGACCCCGAGGCCGGCCCCGAGACGCTGATAGGTCGGCGAAAGCAGCGAAGCGCGGTGCTTGGGCGAAGCCAGCCATCGCGAAACCACCTCGCGGGCGAGACTTGCATAGGTGTGGATCGGCACCGGCTCCTTGGTGTCGTCGTAGGTGAAGCGGCAGCCCTGATGGCTGATCGAGATCGGCCGGCCGAGCAGGCGGTAGACCTTGTCCATGGCGATGTTCTCCGCCGCCATTCGGAACTCCAGCGACTGACGGTGAATCCGCTCCCCCAGGGTCGCCTGGCCGCGAACCGGCAGCACGTGGCTGTGGGTCCTGAGCCGCGCCATGTTGCGGGCGTGGTCCACCGCGGCGCGCGAGAGGCCGGGATCGGGGTGCAGCGGCGCGCGTCCGTGCTCGCGGCGCACTTCGTTGGAGAAGATCAGCACCGCCTCGTTGAACAGCGTCTCGTCGGGCCGATCGACCGAGACAGGCTGGTTCAGCCGCTTCGGGATCGCGCCGGCGTCCATGCCCCAGGCGCTGCCGGCGGCGAAAAGCGCGATCGCGGTGGCGAGGCCCATGACCTGTGGCATCGTTTTCCCTCCGACGTCGGGGGCCCACGCGGGCCGGCACTCTGTCGCAGGCCAGTGTCGGAGAGCATGATTTTCAGGGAGTTAACGGACGCGGCTGCCGGGCCGCCAAATCGGCCGAGGGTTAACGCGCCGGCTTGCCCTTGAAGAGAGGGGTTTGCGGCGCTATCACGGCTGCTGCAGGGGCGGGGGTTCCATGGACGAAACTGCGATCGCCTTCGAGTTGCCGCATGCCCGGGCGAGCGCGACCCACGCCGGTGCGCCGCTCGACCGCATCTCGGTGCGCGACTACACTCGCCAGGTCGAGATCGGCGCTTTCCGCTCCGAGCGCGGGGTCACCCAGCGGGTCCGCTTCAACGTGGTGCTCGAGGTCTCGCACCACGCCGCGGCCCAGGACGACGACGTGGACAAGGTGATCTCCTACGACACGATCACCGAGGCGATCGAGCAGGAGCTCGGCGCCGAACGCATAAACCTGCTCGAAACGCTGGCCGAACGCGTCGCCGCGCGATGCCTCGCCGATCGCCGCGCCGTCCGGGTCTTCGTGCGCATCGAGAAGCTCGATCGCATCCCCGGCACGCTCGGGGTCGAGATCGTGCGCAGCCGCGTGCCCGCTGCGGCGTCGCGGCTGCACCCGGTGGATGCCGGGGCGAAGGCGCGGGTCGGCGCCCGGCCGCGCGTGGTCTATCTCGCCCGGGGCGTCTGCGACGGCGAGGCGGCGCAGCGCTGGCTCGATGCGCTGGCGGACTGGGGCCACCCGCTCGTGCTCTGCCCGGCGCCCGCCGTTCCCGTCGCCGCGGCCCGCAGCGAGGCCCAGCGCCGCATCGGGCTGCTCGCCGTCGAGCAGGCCGCCTGGGCGCTCTGCGACCGCGACCCGCGCTTCGGGGTGGTCGCGTCGCGGACCGAGCTCGACTGGGCGCTGAAGTCGGGGCGCCTCTCGGCCTGGGCGCCGGCGCACATGGTGGCCGCCGCGCTCCATCGCCCGCTGCCCGACGCCAGCGACCCGGCCGGGTTGGCCGCCTGGCTGGCCGAAGAGATCGGCGCGGAGATGCTGGTGGTCGTCGGCGCACCGCCGCCTCTTACCGGCGCCGCGCTGCGGGTCTGCGCGGCCGCGCATCCGCAGGATCTGTCAACCCTGGGATAGGAGGTCCCCATGACCGCTGCCTCGCCTCCCCTCGTCAACTTCGGCTGGCCCGCGGCGGACTTCCACCTGGCAGACACCAAGGGCCGGATCTGGACGCTGGACTCGCTGCGCGGGTCGAAGGGCGTGGTGCTGATGTTCATCTGCAACCACTGCCCCTATGTGCTTGCGATCGCTGACAAGCTGGTGAAGGAGGGCAAGGCGCTGCGGGACCTCGGCTTCGGGGTGGCCGCGATCTGCTCGAACGACGCGACGGCCTATCCCGAAGACGGCTACGACAAGATGCGCATCTTCGCCCGCCAGCATCACTTCTCCTTCCCTTATCTGCACGACGTGAACCAGACCGCGGCGCGGGCCTATGGCGCGGCCTGCACGCCGGACTTCTTCGGCTTCAATTCCGAGCTGAAGCTGCAGTATCGCGGCAGGCTCGACGACAGCGGCCCCGATCCGCATCCGGGCGCCCGGCGCGAGCTCTTCGAGGCGATGAAGCAGGTCGCCCAGACCGGGCAGGGCCCGCGCGAGCAGACGCCCGGCCATCGGCTGCTCCATCAAGTGGAAGGCGGCGTGACGCCGGCGATCCGCGACCTCGGCGCGGGTGGTTTCGACCTTCGGGCCGACTTCTCCCAGGCGGTCTGGCCCGAGGGACGCCTGGCTCTCTGATGGCGCGCCTGATCTTCGACCTCGACGGCACGCTGATCGATTCGAACCCCACGCTGGTCACCGCCGCCAATGCGCTGCTGGCGGAGCTCGGCCGGCCGCCGGTCGATCCCGAGACCAGCGCCCGCTTCGTGGGCAAGGGCGTCGACGTGCTGGTCGAGCGGGTGCTCGTCCACACCGGCGGCATCCCGGGGGCGCTGCCGCGCCGCACGTCCGGCGATTTCGCGCCATCTACGCCGCCGATCCGGTCAGCGGCACCGCGGTCTATCCCGGCGTCGGGGCTGCGCTGGCCAGCGCTGGCCGCCGCCGGGCACGGGCTCGGGGTCTGCACCCAGAAGCCGAACGCGCCGGCGCTGGTGATCCTGCGCGCGTTCGGCCTGATGCCGCCGGTCACCGGCTTCACCGGGGGCGACAGCCTGGACGTGCTGAAGCCCGATCCGCGGATGCTGCGGCACACCGCCGAGCAGCTCGCCCCCGGCCCGGTGCTCCTGATCGGCGACAGCGAGACCGACGCCGAGACCGCGCGGCGCTCGGGCGTCCCCTTCCTGCTGCACACCGAGGGCTATCGGCAGCAGCCGGTGGCGGCGCTGCCGCACGCGGCGGCCTTCGCGGACTTCGCTGCGCTGCCGGGCCTGGTCGCCGGCCTGCTCGAGGCCGAAGCCCCAGTATGAGCGGCGTCCGTTATCGGCCGATCCCCGGCAGCGGCGGGCCGCGGCCGGCGGCGGCGCGCGACCTCGCGGGCGGGCCGCTCTGGTTCGCCGAGGTTGCCGAGCACCGGCGCGGCGCCGCGCCGCGGTTGCTGCCGGTCTCGGCGCTGCCGGGCGAGGCGGCGGAGCGGCTGAGCGCGGCCCGCCCTCCGGTCTGCGGGCTGTCGCTGGACCGGCCGCGGCTGATGGGGGTGCTGAACGTCACCCCCGACAGCTTTTCCGACGGCGGGAGGCACCTGGGCCTGCCCGAGGCGCTGGCCGGCGCCCGCGCCATGGCCGCGGCGGGGGCGGATCTGCTCGATATCGGCGGCGAATTCACCCGGCCCGGCGCCGATCCGGTGCCGGTCGACGAGGAGGTCGCCCGCGTCGTGCCAGTGATCGCGGCGCTGCGTGCCGAGGGCTTCGCGCTGCCGATCTCGATCGACACCCGCAACGCTGCGGTCGCCCGAGCCGCCTTCGCCGCCGGTGCCGATCTGCTCAACGACGTCTCGGCGCTGACCCACGACCCCGAAAGCCTCGGGCTCGCCGCCGCCTCCGGGCGTCCGGTCTGCCTGATGCATGCCAAGGGCGACCCCAAGACCATGCAGGACGCGCCCGCCTACGACGACGTTCTGCTCGACGTCGCCGATTTCCTGGAGGCGCGGGTCGCTGCGGCCGAGGCGGCCGGCATCCCCCGCGACCGCATCCTGGTCGACCCCGGTATCGGCTTCGGCAAGACCGCGGCGCACAACCTCACGCTGATCCGGGGACTCGCGCTGCTGCACGGGCTCGGCTGCGCGCTGCTGTTCGGGGCCTCGCGCAAGCGGTTCATCGGCACGATCGGGGCGGTGCCGGAGCCGGCCGAGCGGGCGCCGGGGTCGATCGCGGTGGCGCTGGAGGCTTTGCGGCAGGGCGCGCAGGTGATACGCGTGCACGACGTGAAGGAGACCCGGCAGGCGGTCGCGCTCTGGTCGGCGCTGAACGGGGACGAGGAGTGACAGGTATGGCAAGGAAGCTTTTCGGCACCGACGGGGTGCGCGGACGCGCCAACGACGCGCCGATGACCGCGGAAACCGCGCTCAGGCTCGGCCAGGCGGCCGGGCGCTACTTCACCAACGGCAGCCATGCGCACCGGGTGCTGATCGGCAAGGACACCCGGCGCTCGGGCTACATGCTGGAGAACGCCCTGACCGCCGGCTTCACCTCGGTCGGCATGAACGTCTTCCTGGTCGGTCCGGTGCCGACGCCGGCGGTGGGGATGCTGGCGCGATCGATGCGGGCCGATCTCGGGGTGATGATCTCTGCCTCGCACAACCCGTTCGAGGACAACGGCATCAAGTTCTTCGGCCCCGACGGCTTCAAGCTCAGCGACGCCGCCGAGGAGGCGATCGAGGCGCTGCTCGAGGCCGAGACCGATCTGGCGGAGCCGGCGCAAATCGGCCGGGCGACCCGGATCGACGACGGCCGCGGCCGCTACATGGAATTCGCCAAGACCACCTTTCCGCGCGGCCAGCGGCTGGACGGGCTGAAGGTGGTGGTGGACTGCGCCAACGGCGCCGCCTACCGCACCGCGCCGGAGGTGCTGTGGGAGCTCGGCGCCGAGGTGGTGCCGATCGGCGTCTCGCCCGACGGCTTCAACATCAACCGCGACTGCGGCTCGACCCATACCGCCGCGGCGATCGACGCGGTGCTTGTGCACGGGGCCGACCTCGGGATCAGCCTCGACGGCGATGCCGACCGGGTGATGATCGTCGACGAGACCGGCGCGGTGGCGGACGGCGACCAGTTCATGGCGCTGATCGCCGAGCGCTGGGTGCGCGAGCAGAAGCTGGCCAAGGGCACGCTGGTCGCCACGGTGATGTCGAACCTCGGGCTGGAGCGCCACCTGCAGGCCCAGGGCCTGAAGCTGCTGCGCACCGCCGTGGGCGACCGCTATGTGGTCGAGGCGATGCGGCAGGGCGGCTACAACCTCGGCGGCGAGCAATCGGGCCACATCGTGATGACCGACTACGTCACCACCGGCGACGGGCTGATCGCGGCGCTGCAGTTCCTCAGCGCCATGGTCGAGACCGGCCGGCGGGCGAGCGAGTTGGCGCAGGTCTTTCCGGCCTTTCCGCAGGTCCTGACCAACGTGCGCTACCGCAAGGGGACGGCGCCGCTGGACGAGGCCAGCGTCCGCGCCGCGATCTCCGCCGGCGAGCAGCGCATGGGTGGCCGCGGGCGGCTGGTGATCCGCAAGTCCGGCACCGAGCCGCTGGTCCGGATCATGGGCGAATGCGACGATCCCGAGCTGCTGCGGACCGTCGTCGGCGAGATCGAGGCCGAGGTCGCCCGCTTCGCCTGATCTAAATCGCAGCGGACGGGAGAGAGCGATTGCAGCGGGAACGCCTCGTCGACTTCAGCCACAATGGTCCGAAGGCCGAGCCGACCTTCTCGGCGGGCGAGATGGAGCGGCGCCTGAAGGCGATCCGCGCGCATCTGGCGCAGGCCGGGATCGACGCGGCGCTTTTCACCTCCTACCACAACATCTGCTACTACGCGGATTTCCTCTACTGCTCCTTCGGGCGGCGCTACGGGCTGGTTGTCGACCAAGGGAGCTCGACCAGCATCTCGGCCGGCATCGACGGCGGCCAGCCCTGGCGGCGCACCTTCGGCGCCAACGTCACCTACACCGACTGGCAGAAGGACAACTATTTCCACGCCGTTCGCCAGCTGACCGGCGGCGTGAAGCGGCTGGGCATCGAGTTCGACACCGTCAGCCTCGACCTGCTGAGGCTGCTCGAGGCCGAGTTCCCCGGCGTGGAGTTCGTCGACGTCGCCGCCGCCGCGATGCGGCTCCGCATGGTCAAGTCCGCCGAGGAGATCGCGCACATCACCGCGATGGCCCGCATCGCCGACATCGGCGGCGCCGCCTGCGTCGAGGCGACGAAGGTCGGCACGCCCGAGCACGAGATCGCGCTGCACGCGACCGCGACCATGGTGCGCGAGATCGCCAGGGTCTGGCCGCACGCCGAGCTGATGGACACCTGGACCTGGTTCCAGTCCGGGCTGAATACCGACGGCGCCCACAACCCGGTGACGAGCCGCCGGATCGCGCGCGGCGACATCCTCAGCCTCAACTGCTTTCCGATGGTGGCCGGCTACTACGTGGCGCTGGAGCGCACCCTCTTCGCTGAGACCGCAAGCGCCGAGCACATCCGCCTCTGGGAGATCAACTGCCGGGTCCACGACCGCGGCAAGGCGCTGCTGCGCCCCGGCAACCGCTGTTCTGACATCGCTCGCGAACTCAATGAGATCTACGCCGCTGCTAACCTCCTGCAGTACCGCAGCTTCGGCTACGGCCACTCCTTCGGCGTGCTCTGCCACTACTACGGCCGCGAGGCGGGTCTGGAGTTACGCGAGGACTGCGAGACCGTGCTCGAGCCCGGCATGGTGGTCTCGATGGAGCCGATGATCACCATTCCCGACCACCTGCCCGGCGCCGGCGGCTACCGCGAGCACGACATTCTGGTGATCACCGAGACCGGCAACGCGAACATCACCAGCTTCCCCTACGGGCCGGAGCACCTGATCATCAGCTAGATTTGCGTGATGCACGGGCCATGCACAACCTATGCACAGTCCGTATGCCAACGGGCCGCGGCCGGCGGTCAGGCCCGGGCATCGGGGCGCCGGCGGCCGAGCGGCGCCTGCGAGACGGCGAGGCCGGCGAGGATCAGGAGCAGCGCGCCGAGGAACTGCTGGGGCAGCTGCTCGCCGAGAACGACCAGCCCGAGGATCACCGCCCAGACCGGAACCTGGTAGTTGACGAGGCTCATGAAGGTGGGCCCCGCCGACTGGACCACGAAGACCAGCATCACCGTCGCCAGCGCCGTCGGAAAGACCCCGAGGTAGAGCACGCCGAGGAGCGCCGGCAGCGGCGGTTGCGCCGGCCAGCCCTCGAGGAGCAGCGCCAGCGGCAGGATCGCCGCGGTGGCGACGATGAGACCGCCGGCGGCGAAGGCGAGATAAGGCCCCGACGGCGCCAGCCGGGTGACGATGGCGCCGACCGCGTAGCAGCAGGAGGCGGCGACGCAGGCGAGCCGGGCGAGGCCGGCTGCATCGCCGGCCGGCCCGCCGAGCGGCCCGATCAGCAGCGCCACCCCGGCGAAGCCGATGACGAACCCGACGGCCTTGCGCGCCGTCATCCGCTCGCCCGGCACCAGGAAATGCGCCAGCGGCAGCACCAAGAGCGGCACCACCGCCATGCAGATCCCGGCGAAGCCCGTGGTGACGTGGCGCAGCCCCCAGGCCAGCAGCGCGAAGGGCAGGGCGTTCGAGAACAATCCCATGCCGAGGCAGTGCAGCCAGATCCGCCGGCCGCGGGCGCTGCCGGCGGGCGGCAGGCCATGACCGGTGGCGAAGGCCAGCCCGGTCAGGATCGCCGCCGCCAGCGTGATCCGGATCGCCGCCACCTGCAGCGGTCCGAAGCCGGTCAGCGCCAGCTCGGTGCCGAGGAACGAGCCGCCCCAGATCAGCCCGAGCAGGACCAGGACCAGCCAGGCCAGCGGCGAGGGTGCAGGGCGGGACATGGATGTCTGCTCCGGGGTGGCGGCGTGCCCGTCTCCGGCGGCGTTTGGCAGGGCGGGCCGGCTCCTGATAAGCACCGGCGACGAAAGCTTCAAGCCAGGCGCCGCCGGCCCTTGCGCGCACCAGCCGGCGCTCGGCCGGGCCGGGCAGCGCGGGGCTCGCACGCCGCAGCTTCGACGCTGTGGACATGGCCCCGCCGATCGGACCCCGGAAGATCACGACTTCATTACCACGCCGGAGCATCCATACACACCTTCCCGATTCCGCCCCACTTCAGCCTTGTGCTGCCGGGGCCTTCCCTTCAGACTGCCCCGGGTGAAAAGATCAGTTCGTGGGTGCGGCCGGGGGGTTGCCATGTTTTCAATCAAGTCGAGAATCCGGGCTACGCTTCGGCGGGAGTTTCCAAAAGCAGCGAGCTATTCTGGTGATGAAGGGCACGCTTGGTTCTTTGGTTCTTTTAATTTTGCGCCCAGCATGGCAGAATTCTGCTGCGGAGATAATTCACACTGCACCAGCGAGGGGCGCATTCTTCGGGCGCAGGTCCCGGTCCAGAGCATCAAGCACGCCTCCGAAGGTGCCGTCTCGATAGTGGACCAGCCGCCGAACCAGCCGGGCTTTCCCGACCTCGATGGCCGAGCCATAGAGGTGCCCCGCGGGATCGTTCTCAGAAAGAAGCTTCCCGGCACGACCGATTCCCTGATGGCCGGGCTCAAGACCTCGACGACCCGGGAGGATCTGCGGCGGATTCGCAGCGCCGGGTTCACCTATCGCATCACGACCGATCCGGAGGACATCAGGCAGTTCTATTCACGCCACTACGTGCCCCTCGTCCGGGGGCGATTCCCGGAGGATGGTGACATCATACCCCTGGAGAATATGCTGAGGAAACTCGAGCATGAGGGCGAACTCGTCTGCGCCGATCTCGATGGCGAATGGGTTGCCGGCATCCTCAACTGGGCTCGCGAAGACCGGTATGCGATGGGGGCGCTCGGGATCAGGGATGCCGACGAGGCGGTGCGGCAGAAGCGCGTTGTCTCCGCGCTTCTCGTCCGCAGCATGCAGCGCGCCGTGGAACTCGAGCGGCCCGCGACGACGCTGGGTTCCTCGCTGCCCTTCCTCGGCAAGGGACCGATCTGGTTCAAGGCGAAGTGGGGCTGCACGCTCGAGGCTGCACCCGGGAACCAAAGGATGCAGATGCTGCTGGATCTGAGACACGCGCCGGTGCGCGCGGCCCTCGCCAACAGCCCGATCATCCATTTCGAGAATGGCGAGTTGTCGGTGGCTGCCTGGCTGCAACCCGGGGAAGGCCCGTTGAAGACCCTCACCCGGGAGGCCGGTCGCTTTCCGGGTATTTCGAGATGGCATGTCCTGGCCGATCGCGAAACTCTGAGGTCGGCAGGGCAGGCTCTGGATGCGAACGAGCGGATCGTTCCGCGCGAGGTCGACGTTCGCGTCGCCGAACCACTCTGGCTCGGGCAACTGTCACGTGCGGCCGCTCCTTCATGCTCCGTCGCTGCATAAGCGCGCGCCGGTGAGGATTCGCAGGCGCAGCGCTGGGCTAGAGCCGCGTCGGTTCTGCGAGGCGTAGAATGCGGGCAGCTCGCCCGAGGCGGCCGCACGAGACCTCTTGGCAGGCGGAGCGGAATCGCATATGCGGGCTGCGGGCGCGACCCCGATGAGGGCGAGCGGGGCGGGCTCAGTGACCTCGCCCTGACCATGGAGCTGGCCGATGAGCCATCCCCAAGCCGCGCTCGTCGCGGCCCCCGCCAAACCCGTCGTGAAACCTGCGCGTCCCGAGTTCTCCTCGGGCCCCTGCCCGAAGCGTCCCGGCTGGAGCGCCGAGGCAGTGGTCGCGCGCGCCTTCCTCGGCCGCTCGCACCGGGCGGCGAAGCCGAAGGCGCAGCTCAAGGAGGCGATCGACCGCACCGCGCGGCTGCTCGGCGTCCCCGCCGACTACCGCGTCGGCATCGTGCCGGCCTCCGACACCGGCGCCTTCGAGATGGCGATGTGGTCGATGCTGGGCGCCCGCCCCGTCGACCTGCTGGCCTGGGAGAGCTTCGGCCAGGGCTGGGCGACCGACGCAACCAAGCAGCTGAAGCTCGCCCATTGCCGGGTGCTGGCCGCGGACTACGGCGCGCTCCCGGACCTCGCCCAGGTTCGCCTCGAGGCCGATGTCTGCTTCACCTGGAACGGCACCACCTCGGGCGCGCGCGTGCCCGACGGCGACTGGATCGCCGCCGACCGCGATGGCCTGACCCTCTGCGACGCGACCTCCGCGGCCTTCGCGCAGGAGCTGCCCTGGCCGAAGCTCGACGTCACCACCTTCTCCTGGCAGAAGGCGATGGGCGGCGAGGGCGGCCACGGGGTGATCGTCCTCTCGCCCCGCGCCATCGAGCGGCTGGAGAGCTTCACCCCGCCGCGCCCGCTGCCGAAGATCTTCCGCCTGACCAAGGGCGGCAAGCTGATCGACGGGATCTTCGCCGGCGAGACCATCAACACCCCCTCGATGCTCTGCGTCGCCGACTGCATCGATGCGCTGGAGTGGATGGAGGGGATCGGCGGCCTTGCCGCCACCCGCGCTCGCGCCGACGCCAACGCCGCGGCGCTGCAGGCCTGGGTCGACCGCACCCTCTGGATCGAGAACCTGGTCGACGATCCCCGCGCGCGCTCGAACACCTCGGTCTGCCTGAAGATCATCGACCCCGAGGTCGCCACCCGCGACGAGGCGGCGCAGCGCGACTTCGTCAAGCGGATGACCAGGCTGCTGGAGAGCGAGGCGGTGGCCTACGACATCGCCGGCTATCGTGACGCGCCGCCTGGCCTGCGAATCTGGTGCGGCACCACGGTCGACACCGCCGATGTCGAGGCGCTGACGCCCTGGCTCGACTGGGCCTTCGCCGCCGCCAAGGCCTCCTGATCCTTCCCCCGATCCTGACAATCCGGCGGGGCCGCGCGCCCGCCAGCGGAGACGTATATCATGCCCAAGGTTCTGATTTCCGACGAGCTCAGCGACGCCGCCGTGCAGATCTTCCGCGACCGCGGGGTCGAGGTGGACTTCCAGCCGCAGCTCGGCAAGGACAAGGCGAAGCTGGCCGAGATCATCGGCGACTACGACGGCCTCGCCATCCGATCGGCCACGAAGGTCACGGCCGACCTGATCGCGAAGGCCGACCGGCTCAAGGTGATCGGCCGGGCCGGGATCGGTGTCGACAACGTCGACATCCCGGCGGCGAGCGCCAAGGGGATCGTGGTGATGAACACCCCCTTCGGCAACTCGATCACCACCGCCGAGCATGCGATCGCGATGATGTTCGCCACCGCCCGGCAGATCCCGGCGGCCGATGCCTCCACCCAGGCCGGCAAGTGGGAGAAGTCGAAGTTCATGGGGGTCGAGATCACCGGCAAGACCCTGGGCCTGGTCGGCTGCGGCAACATCGGCTCGGTGGTCGCCGGCCGGGCGGTGGCGCTCAAGATGAAGGTGATCGCCTATGACCCGTTCCTGTCGGCCGAGCGGGCGCTGGCGCTGGGGGTCGAGCGGGTCGAGGACCTCGACGAGGTGCTGGCGCGGGCGGACTTCGTCACCCTGCACCTGCCCAAGACCGAGAAGACCGCCAATATCCTGTCGGCCGAGCGCATCGCCGCGATGAAGCCGGGCGCGCGGCTGATCAACTGCGCCCGCGGGGGGCTGGTCGACGAGGCCGCGGCGGCGGCGGCGCTGCGCTCGGGCCACCTGGCCGGGGCGGCCTTTGACGTCTTCTCCGAGGAGCCGGCCAGGGAGAACGTGCTCTTCGGTGCGCCGAACGTGGTCTGCACCCCGCACCTCGGCGCCGCGACCAGCGAGGCGCAGGAGAACGTGGCCCTGCAGGTGGCCGAGCAGATGTCGGACTACCTGGTGGCCGGCGCGATCGCCAACGCGCTGAACGCGCCGAGCGTGACCGCCGAGGAGGCGCCGATCCTCAAGCCCTGGATCGCGCTGGCCGAGATGCTCGGCAGCTTCGCCGGGCAGGTCACCGACCACGCGATCGAGGAGATCGAGATCGAGTATGTCGGCGAGGTGGGCGATCTCAACCTCAAGCCGCTGACCGCGGCGCTGACCGCGGGGCTCTTGCTGCCGCTGGTCGGCGCGGGCGCGGTCAACATGGTCTCGGCCCCGGTGGTGGCGCGCGAGCGCGGCATCCACATCACCGAGACCCGCAAGGATCCCCAGGGGGCCTTCGGCTCCTACATGCGGCTGATCGTTACTACCGAGCAGCAGACCCGCGCGGTGGCCGGCACCATCTATTCCGACGGCAAGCCGCGGTTCATCCAGATCAAGGGCATCAACCTCGAGGCCGAGCCGATGCGCTTCATGCTCTACACCACCAACACCGACACGCCGGGCTACATCGGCGCGCTCGGCACCAAGCTCGGGACGCTGGGGGTGAACATCGCCACCTTCGCGCTGGGGCGCGAGACCAAGAGCGGCGAGGCGATCGCGCTCCTCGGCGTCGACGAGGCGATCGCGCCGGCGGTGCTGAGCCAGATCGCCGAGCTGCCGCAAATCCGCCAGGCCAAGGCGCTCAGGTTCTGAAGCGGCGCCTCCGAGGGTTCCGACGCGCGGCGCGAGCGTTGCGGCGCGGCGGGACCGCAGGCATGCTCGGGCGATGATCGACACCCCCCGCCTGCACCTGCGGCGCGCGCGCATCGAGGATGCCGGGGATCTCCATCGGGTCTTCGCCGACCCGCGCGCGATGCGCTACTGGGACAGCCTGCCGCACGCGGAGCTCGGGCAGACGCTCGGGTGGCTCGCCCGGGTGGTGGCGTCGCGCGACGCGACCGACGACTTCGTGGTCGAGCACGAAGGGCGGGTGATCGGCAAGGCCGGGTGCTGGCAATTCGGCGAGATCGGGTTCATCCTGCGCTCCGACTACTGGGGCAGGGGGCTGGCTACCGAGACGCTGGCGGCGGTGATCCCGCACGTCTTCGCCAGCCTGCCGGTCGAGCGGCTGGAGGCGGACGTGGACCCGCGCAACGCCGCGGCGCTGCGCCTCTTGGCGAAGTTCGGCTTCCGCGAGGTCGGCCGGGCGGAGCGCACGGTCAGGCTCGGCGACGAGTGGTGCGACAGCGTCTACCTGGCGCTGGCGCGGCCGCGCTAGGGGGAGAGATGCTGGCTCCGTTCCTGGGCTTCGGGCCGAAGGCGATCGACTGGTTCCGCGGCCTCGAGGCCGATAACTCGAAGGCCTATTTCGAGTCGCGGCGCGCCGTCTGGGAGAGCGACGTCCGTGGCCCCCTGGAACGATTGCTGGAGGAACTCGGCGAGGACCTCGGCGGCAGCGTGAAGCTCTACCGGCCGCACCGCGACGTGCGGTTCTCCAAGGACAAGTCGCCCTACAAGACCCACAGCTTCGGGGTGGTCGACGTTCCGGGCAGCGATTCGGGCCTCTACGTCTCGATCGCGGCCAGCGGCCTGCATGCCGGCAGCGGCTACTGGCGGATGGCCGCGGACCAGCTCGCGCGCTACCGCGACGCGGTGGCGGGACCCGACGGGCCGGCGCTCGAGGCCGCGCTGGAGGCGATGCAGGCGACGGGGCTGCGGCTCTGGGGCGAGGCGCTGAAGGCGGCGCCGCGCGGGATCGCCAGGGACCATCCGCGGCTGCACCTGCTTCGCTTCAAGGAACTGCTCGCCAGCGACGAGCTCGGACCGGCCGAGACGCTGGACGGCCGCCGGCCGAAGGACTTCGCGCGGTCGGTCTGGGATCGCTCGCGGACCGTCATGGCCTGGATGGACGCGCATGTAGGCCCGTCCCGCCTGCCGCCGGAACGGCCGGGCCGGCGCTGACCGGTCCGGCCGCCCAGTTCAGAACTTGGTGTGCCGGGCGACGATCGGGGCGATGAAGCCGGCCTCGCGCGCGATCGACATCGCCTCGTCCAGCGCGCCCTGGCTGGTGAACGGCCCGATGTAGAGCAGCCGGCCGAGCGCCGGGGCGCCGATGCCGCGCGAGCGGTAGCCGAGGCCGCGGAAGAACTGGGTCGCCCGCCCTTCGTCGTAGATGCTGAGCACCACGCCGACCTGCACCGTCGCGGCGGGGATCGGTGCGCCGCTGTCGGTGACGGCATGTGGCGACAGGCGCTCGGCCAGCGCCGGCATACCGTCGATGTCGCTCGACAGCGTCAGGCAGCCGTTGTTCCGCAAGAGCCGGGTCGGCCGGTCCAGCGCCGCCGGAATGATCACCATGCTGTCGTCGTCGTTGATCGCGACCCGGTTGTTGGGATAGAGCCAGGCCGCGGTGGCGTAGTCGTCGAAGAGCGCGGCGCAGACCGCCGGATCGCGCGGCCGGGTGGCGGCGGTGCCGGTGCAGCCGGCGAGGGCCGCGAGCAGGACGGCGGTGGCGCCGAGCCCGCGCATCAGAATTGGGCCGGGTAGGGGGAGGCGAAGCCGGCGCTGAGCGCCAGCGCCCGCGCCGCGTCCAGCGCGCCCTGGGTCGCGAACGGGCCGAGGTAGACCCGCCGGCCGAGCGGGGCGCTGCCGACGCTGCGCGCCGGCACCCCGTGGCTGGCGAAGAAGGCGCGGGCGCGGGCGTCGTCCTCCATGTTGGTGACGACGCCGGCGTGGAGCGAGACCGGCGCGATCGCCGGACCGGGGCCTGCGGCCGCGGGGGCGGTGGCCGTCTCCATTCCCGCCAGGTCGCGGGTCAGGGTGATGCAGCCGGCGTTGCGGATGCGCTGCGCCTGGGTTTCCACCGGCGGCGGCGCGACCCGGTTCTCGTAGCGGCGCTGGTTGCTGGGATAGAGCGTCTCCAGCACGTCGTACTGCTGGAACAGTGCGGTGCAGAGCTCGCCGCCGGCCCGCGACGGACCGGGCGCGGACGCTGCGGCGCAGCCGGCGAGGGCGGCCGCGATGGCGAGGGCGGAAACCGAACGAACACGCACCGGGGACTCGATCCTTGTATCGGACTGGCTGCGATAGTATCCGGCGGTCGCGCCGCCGGCGCAAGCGCCGCCGCGAGGGAAACGCCATGGAGAAGTCCGCCGCCCAGACCCGCGACTGGATCGGGACCGCCCGGACGCTGAGCGAGGCGCTGCCCTACCTGCAGCGCTACGACGGCGCCACCATCGTCATCAAGTTCGGCGGCAGCGCTATGCGCGACGACAAGGGCATGGACGCCTTCGCCCGCGACGTCGTGCTGATGAAGCAGTGCAACGTAAACCCGGTGGTGGTGCACGGCGGCGGGCCGATGATCAACGAGATGCTGAAGCGGCTCGAGATCGCCTCCTCGTTCGTCGACGGCAAGCGGGTCAGCGACGCCGCCACCGTCGAGGTGGTCGAGATGGTGCTGTCGGGCCGGATCAACAAGCGCATCGTCCAGGCGATCAACAGCCAGGGCGGCAAGGCGGTCGGGCTGTCGGGCAAGGACGCGAACCTGATGATCTGCGAGAAAGACCTGGTGACGGTCGAGCGCGACGGCTGCGAGGTGCAGCTCGACCTGGGCTTCGTGGGGCGCCCGGTGGAGATGCATCCCGAGATCCTGGCGAGCTTCCTCGGCTCGGACTTCATCCCGGTGGTGGCGCCGATCGGCACCGGCCGGGCCGGCGAGACCTTCAACGTCAACGGCGACACCGCCGCCGGCGCCATCGCCGCAGCGATGAAGGCTGACCGGCTGCTGCTCCTCACCGATGTCGCCGGGGTCAAGGACGCCGACGGCACGGTGATCACCCAGCTGAGCTCGGCCAACGTGCGCGAGCTGACCGCGACCGGGGTGATCTCCGGCGGCATGATCCCCAAGACCCAGACCGCGCTCGAGGCGATCGAGGGCGGGGTGCGCGCGGTGGTGATCCTCGACGGCCGGGCGCCGCACGCGGTGCTGCTGGAGCTCTTCACCCCCCACGGCGCCGGCACGCTGATCCGCGGCTGAGCGGGTGCCGACGCTCGGCACGGTGGCGGAGCGGGTGCGCCCCGCCGGCCTCGCGGTGCTCGGCGCCTTCCACCCCGTTGTCGGCGACGGCGCGCCGCCCGGCTGCGGCACGCTGGTGCTGCTCGGCCCGCAGGGGCCGGGGTTCTGGGCGGTGTTCCGGGCGAGCGCCGAGTTCGGCGACGGCGCGCCGGACCCGCTGAACCGCTGGTCCGAGCGGGTGATAGGCGCCCTGGCGGCGGCGCTGGGCGGCATGGCGCTCTTTCCGTTCGGCGGGCCGCCGTGGCCGCCCTTCACCGCCTGGGCGCGGCGCAGCGGCGAGGCCTGGGACTCGCCGGTGGGGCTTCTGGTGCACTCGCGGCACGGGCTCTTCGTCTCCTATCGCGGCGCGCTGGCGCTGCCGGCGCGGCTGGCGCTGCCCGCCGCGGTGGCGCGGCCCTGCGACGCTTGCGCGAAGCCCTGCCTCGGGGCCTGCCCGGTCGGGGCGCTGAGCGGCGACGGCTACGACCTCGCGGCCTGTCACGGCTGGCTGGACGGCGCCGCCGGGCGCGACTGCCTCGACCGCGGCTGCGCGGTGCGGCGGGCTTGCCCGGTCGGCCGCGACCTGCGGCCGGAGGCGCAATCGGCCTTCCACATGCGGGCCTTTCATGGCAGGCAGAGGCCATGCGACGGCTGATCCTGATGCGTCACGCGAAATCGAGCTGGGCCGATCCGTCCCAGCGCGACCTCGACCGCCCGCTCAGCAAGCGCGGCCGGCGCAACGCCGCGCTGATCGGCGCCTGGCTGAAGCGCAAGGGCTACCGGCCGGAGCAGGCGCTGGTCTCGACGGCACGGCGGGCGCAGGAGACCTGGGCCGGGGTGGTCGGTGCCGCCGGCGCCGCGCCGACCAGCTACCTGCCCGAGATCTACCGCGCCGGGCCCGAGGCGCTGCTGGCGGTGCTGCAGGCGGCGCCCGACGTCGCCACGGTGCTGATCCTCGGCCACCAGCCCGGCATCGGCTCCTTCGCCGGCCGGCTGCTGGCCGCCCCGCCCGCGGACCCGGACTTCGCCAAGTTTCCCACCGGCGCGACCGCGGTGATCGACCTCGACATCGCCGCCTGGCCGGAGGCCGCGTGGGAGAGCGGCCGGCTCGGGGACTTCGCGGTGCCGCGGGGTTTGGAGTAGCGGTCGCAGGGCGGGGGGTGGCGGACTGCGTTCGCGATCGATCGGTTCGGGCAACAGGCGCCTGGCGAGGCCCGTGCCTGCTCCGTCGAAGCCCGACCGATCTGACCAGCGGCAAATCCGGGCGTGCGCGGGAGGCGCCGGCGACGGCCATTCGCTGTCCCTCTTCCGCAAGTGGTGTCGACGGCGCGTCCGGATTGCCACCGTTTCAGCGCGCGTCCAGCCAGCGGGCGGCGGCGCGGCCGGCGTGGCGGCCGGTGGCGAGGCAGGCGGTCAGCAGGTAGCCGCCGGTCGGCGCGTCCCAGTCGAGCATCTCGCCGGCGCAGAAGACGCCGGGACGGGCGCGCAGCATCAGGCTCGGCGTCGACCGCCGCGCGGGCGACGCCGCCGGCGGTCGAGATCGCCTCGTCGAGCGGTCGCGGCCCGATGAGCGGCAGCGGCAGCGCCTTGAGTGCCGCGGCGGTGGCGGCGGGATCGCCGAGCGCCGCGGGGGCGCATTCGCGCAGCAGCGCGATCTTGACCGGGCTGAGCCCCAGCGCCTTGCGCAGGTGGTTGGCGAGCGAGGCGCCGTTGCGCCGGCGGCCGAGGCGTGCGGCGACCTCGGCCGGGCTCGCGGCCGGGCAGCAGGTCGAGGCGTCAGCGCCGCGCCGTCGCGCAGCAGGTGGGCCGAGCGCGTAGATGCCGCCGCCCTCGACGCCGCGGGCCGAGACCACGAACTCGGCGGCGACGCTGCGTCCGGCGGCGGTCAGCCGCACCGGCTTGACCGGCGCGCCGAAGTGGCGGGCCATCGCCGGCGACCAGGCGACGGCGAAGCCGACGTTGGAGGGGCGGAACGGCGCCAGCGGCACGCCCTCGGCGGCGAGGATCACCGTCCAGGCGCCGTCCGAGCCGAGCCGCGCCCAGGAGCCGCCGCCGAGCGCCAGCACGGTGGCGCGGGCGGCGAGCGCGCGCGGGCCGTCGGGCGTCGCGAAGGCGGCGCCGCCGTGCCGCCAGCCCAGCCAGCGCCAGCGGGTGCGGACCGCGACGCCCTGCGCCGCGAGCCGCTGCGCCCAGGCGCGCAGCAGCGGCGAGGCCTTCATGGCGCGGGGGAAGACCCGGCCGGTGCTGCCGGTGAAGACCTCGATGCCGAGGCCTTCGGCCCAGCGCCGGACCTCGGGCGGGCCGAACTCGGCCAGGAGCGGCGCCAGCCAGTCGCCGCCGGCGAGATAGGCGGCGGCGAAGGCGGCTGCCGGCTGGTCGCGGGTCAGGTTCAGCCCCGACTTGCCGGCCATCAGCAGCTTGCGCCCGACCGAGGGCCTGGCCTCGGTCAGCACCACGGGCCGGCCGGCCGCGGCCAGCGACTCGGCGGCCATCAGCCCGGCGGGGCCGCCGCCGATCACCAGCGCGTCGAGGGGCTCGGGCGCCTCCATCGCCCCGGTGATCGCCGAAACCGCGGCCGCCGGCAAGGCCGGTGGTGCGACGCCGCCCGATCTGCCACAATGCGCCAGCGACCGGACAAGGGGGCGGGGCGATGACGGACGCGGAATTCTGGGAGGTCGAGCGCGGGCTCTGGCTGGGCGGGGCGGAGGCGTTCCGGCGCTGGGTGGCCCTGGAATGCCTGATGGTCTTCCCCGAGCCGGCCGGGCTGATGACCGGGCCGCAAATCCTGGAGGGCCTCGCCGCCGCGCCGCGCTGGCAGCGGGTCGATTTCGCCGACGGCCTGCTCCGGCGCAGCGGCGACGCGGCGACGGTGCTCGCCTACCGCGCCGAGGCGGCGCGGCCCGACGGGGCGCCGCACCGGGCGCTCTGCAGCTCGAGCTACGTGCAGCAGGCCGGCGAGTGGTGGCTGGTGCAGCACCAGCAGACCCCGGCCTGATCCCATCCGAGAAGGAGACCTCCATGCCCCATCCCGCGCTGACCCCCGATTCCGTGGCCGTGGTGACCGGCGGCGCCTCGGGCATCGGCCTGGCCGCGGCGACCCGCTTCGCCGGCCTGGGCCTCAGGGTCTGCATCGCCGATCTCGGCGCCGAGCGGCTGGCCGAGGCCGCGGCGACGCTGGCGGCCGCGGCGCCCGGCGGCGCCGAGGCGGTGCTTGCGGTGGAGACCGACGTCAGCCAGCGCCGACCAGGTCGCCGGCCTCGAGGCGGCGGTGACCGAGCGCTTCGGCGGCACCGACGTCCTGATGAACAACGCCGGGATCGGGCCCGGCACCGGAGTGTTCGGCCCGGCGGACGCCTGGAAGAAGACCCTCGCCGTCAACCTCTGGGGGGTGATCCACGGCACCCAGGCCTTCGTGCCGGGGATGATCGCCCGCGGCCGGCCGGGGCTGGTGGTCAACACCGGCTCGAAGCAGGGCATCACCACGCCGCCGGGCAACCCGGCCTACAACGTCTCCAAGGCCGGGGTGAAGGTCTTCACCGAGGCGCTGGCGCACGAGCTGCGGACCGCCGAGGGCTGCCGGATCAGCGCGCACCTGCTGATCCCGGGCTTCGTCTTCACCGGCCTGACCCGGGGCGACCGGGCCGAGAAGCCGGCGGCGGCCTGGACGCCGGAGCAGACCGTCGACTTCATGCTCGAGCGGATCGAGGCCGGCGACTTCTACATCCTCTGCCCCGACAACGACGTGCCGCGCGGGCTCGACGAGCAGCCGCATCCTCTGGGCGGCCGGCGACATCGTCGAGAACCGCCCCGCGCTGTCGCGCTGGCACCCGGACTACGCCGAGGCCTTCGCCGCCTTCGTGAAGGAACGCGGCTGAGGGCCACTGCGGCCCGACTGCGGCTGTGGCGATTGACCGGGAGGCCCGTTTTCGCGTATCCTTAACGTGCCGGCGCGAGAGGATTTCGACGCTCCGGCAGCGGCAATTTCGGCCGCGGATGACCCCGGAGCAGCGGCCGGCAGCCATGGTCGCGACGGGGATCCTGAGTGCCTTCGCCTGCCTGCACGACTGGCCCGACTCCAACCCGCGAGGCTACGATCATGCCGCTCACCGCCTATTCGATTCTCAAGGGCCGCCCGACCAGCAACCGGCTCGGAAGCGGCGGCTCGCCGCACTACCAGGTGCTGGTCTCGGCGGACGGCGAGTTCCACCGGATCGCGGTCAACGTCCGCTCGTCGGACGGCAGCGAGGTCGAGTACCTGGTGCGCCCGAGCTTCGCGCACCCGATCACCGACGGCCTCGGCGGGCTGGCCCAGGGGCTGCATCCGACCGCGAGCCAGCCGGGCGGGATGGCGCTCGACTTCATCCGCGCCAACATCGCCCAGCCCTGGGAGTTCCAGCCGCTGCCGATCTCGGCCTCCGGCCCGGACAACGACCTGAACGACAAGATCGACGCCTACGTCCAGCGGGCGATGGCGGACGAGACGGCGATGCTCTACGCCTTCGGCGAGCCCTGGGGACCGGAGACCGCGGCCGACCGCTACTTCGGCTTCAGGCCGGGGCGGGGCATCCACGACATCCACTTCAACCAGGGCAATCCGCCGGGGCCCTTCGCGGCGTCGAACGGGCCGTGGCAGGACGGCGGGCTGATCTTCGAGTTTCCGGCCCACGACGGCGGCGCGACGCAGTGGGTCGCGATCTTTCTCAAGTTCAAGACCCAGGCCTGGCATTCCGACGATGTCGGCGGCGGGGTGATCCTGCCGCCCGATCCGGACTTCCCCGATTTTCCGCATACGCCCCCCGACGGCGACGCCATCCCGCCGGTCGATGTGCCCGACGGGCTGGTGCGGATCATGGCGGCGCTGGTCAACGACACCGCCAGCCCCGAGCGCGAGCGGGTGATCCTGCTCAACACCTCCGACCTGGCGATCCCGCTCGACGGCTGGGCGATCCTCGACCGCAACGACCATGCTTTCCGCCTCAGCGGCGAGATCGGCGCGGGCCAGCCGCTGGTGGTGCCGATCGCGCCGCCGGCTCAGCTCTCCAACAAGGGCGGCACGATCACCCTGGTCAACGCCGAGGGGATCAAGGTGCACGGCGTCGCCTACACCCGCGACCAGGCGCGGCAGCCGGGGCGGACCATCCCGTTCCAGGCCTGATCCCGGGCCGGCCCGGCGGTCAGCGGCCGGCGAAGCCGCGCTGCTCGCTGGCCACGAAGGCGGCTGCCGCCCGCGCCGCGGCGGCCAGCCAGTCGCGATCGCGCGCCTTCAGGTCGCGCCGGATCGCCGCGGCCCGCGCCGCGTCGTCGGCGTGGCAGTTGCCGAGCTCGCGCCCCATCAGCGTCAGCATTCCCGGCGCCAGCAGCGCGGCGGGATCCTTCGCCGCCTCGATCTTGCGGCTGTTGGGCGAGAGCCGCCGCACCAGGATGCCGTCGACCACCCGGTAGTGCGGGTCGGGCGCCCGCGCCCGCCCGGTGGCGATGGCCTCGACCTTGAGCCCGGCGTCGCCGGGATGGCTGAGGGTCCAGGCCGAGGGCAGCAGCGCCTTGGCCTCGCGCAGCAGCGGCCCGCCCAGCCACTCGGCCTGGGCGACGAAGCGCGGCCGCCCCAGGCTGCCGGTGCCGGCGCTGCGCCGCGACACCACCTCGCCGCTGCAGCCCTGCGGCAGCGCCCCGCGGAGCGCGCGGGCGAAGCGCTCCTTCGGCCGCGCCGGAGTCTTGCGCAGCTTCTCGAATCCGGCCCAGAACTCCCGCCTTCCCGCGCCGGTGAGCAGCAGCGCCCGCCGCAGCAGCGGATGGTCGCGCTCGAGCACCACCGGTGCCGGGCGCGCGATGCCTTCGTCGTAGCCGGCCAGGATCGCCCGGCAGATCGCCCGCGTCGAGGGCAGGGTCTTCTGCGGCCGGCTTTCGGACCGGGCGAGGAGCGCGCTGGTCGCCAGCCGCACCAGGTCGAGCGCGTAGGGCATCACCGCGGCGTCGTCGAAGTCGTTGGCGCCCCAGATCAGCCGGCCCTCGACGTCGCGCCAGGTGCCGAAGTTCTCCAGATGGGTGTCGCCGATCGCCAGCACCTCCGGCGCCGCCGCGAGCTCGGGGCAGACCGCGAAGACCGTCTCGGCCCAGCGCCAGTAGGTCGCGCGCAGGAAGGCGAACGAGCTGTCGCGCATCTTGCGGTGTTTCCGGCGCAGGTCGGGCTCGACCAGCTCGTCACCGACCTGCTCCTTCAGCCAGTCCTCGAACCGCCGCTGCGACGCCTTGAAGGCCTGCATCTCGGGAACCCCCGCCGGATGCGTCAGGATAGGCCAAAGCGGCGGCGCCCGCCACGGCGATGCCGCCGGCGCGGCTCAGGCCAGGGCGCAGGCCGCGAGCAGCGCCGCCATCGCCGAGCCGCTTCGGCCCATCTCGGCGACGATCGTCATGTGGTCGAGCCCGGGCAGCAGCCGCGGAGCCTCGGCGCCGGTCGCCCGGGCATAGGCCTCGGTCTGGGCGCGGAACGGCGGGGTCTCGACCGCGCCGACCGCCAGCACCCGGCGCACCCCGGCGACCGGCTCGGCCCCGAGCGGCGACCAGCGCGCCACCTCCTCGGGCGTGAGCGCGATCTCGGGCTGCAGGAAGCTCGAGGTGATCGGCGCCAGGTCGTAGATGCCGCTGACCAGCAGCAGCGCCCGCGGCCGCAGCGCCGGCGGCGCCGGCTCGTGCGGGGCCTGCGCGGCCAGGTAGGAGGCGAGATGCGCCCCGGCCGAGTGCCCGCAGGCGGTCAGCCGCTCCGGATCGCCGCCGAAGCGGGGCGCCTCCGCCGCCAGCCACGCGGCGGCCCGGCGCACCTGGGCAACCAGAACCTCCATCCGGACCGCAGGCAGCAGCGCGTATTCGACGATCGCGGCGATCGCCCCGGCAGCCACCACCGGGCCGGCGACGAAGGCGTAGTCCTCCTTGCGGTTGGCCCGCCAGTAGCCGCCGTGCACGAAGAGGTGCACCGGGCAGGGCCCCGCCGCCGTCGCCGGAAAGAACAGGTCGAGCCGCTCGTCGGGATGCGGCCCGTAGGCAAGGTCGCGCTCGCTGCGGATCGCGGCCCGCGCCGTGTCGCTGGCGCGGGCGTACCCGGCCTGGATCGCTTCGAACGCCGGCACGTGGCCGCGGATCCGGAACGGGTCGGTTTCCACGCTCGTTCGCTCCCTCGTTGCCTGGCGGCAATCGAGTCTTATCCTGATCCTGCGCAATCTCAACGGCTTGATCGGAGCGGGATTTGTCTGTGACAGCGCGGCGCGGCGATCCTATGCTTGGGCCGGAGACCGGCCGCGCGATCCGCGCCAAGGCCGGCGGACCGCCCCGGGGGAGGAGCTGCCGATGACCGCTTATCTGTTCCGCAATGCGATGATCTGGGACGCCGTCAGGGACACCCCGTTCCTCGGCGAGGTGCTCGTCGAGGGCAACCGGATACAAGACGGTCGCCCAGGGCGCCAACCAGATCAGCGGCGAGGCCGCCGCCCGGGTGATCGACTGCGAGCGGCAGTTCCTGATGCCGGGCCTGGTCGAGGGCCATTGCCACCTCAGCTTCACCGGCCCGGCCCGCAACCAGGATCTCGGCGAGATCCCGCCCGAGGAGCACCTGCTCAGGACCTGCCGCAACGCCACGCTGATCCTGAACCACGGCTTCACCTCCTGCTACTCGGCGGCGTCGGCGAAGCTGCGCATCGACGTGGTCGTGCGCCAGGAGATCGAGGACGGCTACCTCGCCGGGCCCCGGTATCGCGCCGCCGGTCCCGAGATCACCGTCACCGGCGGCCTCGGCGACGAGCGCCGGCCGCACATGCCGGCGGAGAGCTTCGGCATGATCGCCGACGGCGTCGACGAGATCCGCCGGGCGGTGCGGATCTGCTGCCGCGAGGGCGTCGACAACGTCAAGTTCAACGTCTCCGGCGACGAGTTCGTCGGCCACGCCCGCGCCGAGATCGTCTCGCTGACCGAGGAGGAGCTGCGCGCCGGCGTCGAGGTCGCCCACGACTGGGGCAAGCGCGTCGCCTGCCACTCCCGCGCCGCCGAATCGGTCAAGCGCGCCATCCGCACCGGCGTCGACTGCATCTACCACTGCGACTTCGCCGACGAGGAGGCGCTCGACATGCTCGAGGCCGCCAAGGACCGGGTGATCGTCGGCCCCGCCTTCGGACTGGTGCACAACTCGGTCTTCGAGGGCGACGTGGTCGGGCTGACCAAGGAGGTGGTCGAGCGCATGGGCCTGCCGCGCAAGCTCGAGCACACCATCGCCACCTATCACGAGATGCGCAAACGCGGGATGCGGGTGGTGGTCGGCGGCGACTACGGCTTCACGGTGACGCCGATGGGCCAGAACGCCCGCGACATCGGGCATTTCGTCAAGTTCTTCGGCTACTCGCCCGCCGAGGCGCTGCGCTGCGCCACCGCGGTCGGCGGCGACCTGATGGGCCACAAGGGCGAGCTCGGCGTCATCACCGAGGGCGCGCTGGCCGATATCCTGCTGGTGGACGGCGACCCGCTCCAGGACCAGTCGATCCTGGTCGGCCCCGATCACTTCACCATGATCATGAAGGACGGCGGCATGCACCGCGACCCGCGCGAGCGGCTCGGCGCGCGCCGGCCGCAGGCCGCCGAGTAGGGCGGTTCGCCGGGCGCGGCCGGCGGGCGCGCCCTCGCCACGACGGAGTTTGTCGCTATCTTTGCAGGCATGGCGCCCCTGGCGCAGCCATTGCCCGGACCGGAGGCCTACCGACCATGACCGTGCTCACCAGAATCCGACGTCGCAGTGAGCTTCGACCCCGCGGAACTCCGCGGCGATCTCCTGATCGGCGGCCTCTGGCGCCCCGCCGGAACCGGCAAGCGCATCGACGTGATCGATCCCTCGACCGGCAAGGTCATCACCAGCGTCGCCGACGCCGGCATCGAGGATGCGATGGAAGCGGTCGCCGCCGCGCACGCCGCGGGCCCCGGCTGGGCCGGCGCCGCACCGCGCGAGCGCTCCGAGATCCTGCGCCGCTGCTTCGAGCTGATGATCGAGCGCCGCGACATGCTGGCCGAGCTGATCTCGCTCGAGAACGGCAAGGCGCTCCCCGACGCCGCCGGCGAGGTCACCTATGCGGCCGAGTTCTTCCGCTGGTTCGCCGAGGAGGCGGTGCGGCTGAACGGCGACTTCTCCACCGCGCCCGCCGGAAACAACCGCATCCTGGTCGAGCACCAGCCGATCGGGGTCGCGGTGATGATAACGCCCTGGAACTTTCCCGCCGCGATGGCCACGCGCAAGATCGCACCGGCGCTGGCGGCCGGCTGCACCTGCGTGCTGAAGCCCGCCAGCGAGACCCCGCTGACCGCCTACGCGCTGGCGGACCTCTATGCCGAGGCCGGGGTGCCGGCGGGTGTCGTCAATGTCATCACCAGCTCGCGCGCGGGCGCGACCGTCAGCGCCATGCTGCACGACCCGCGGGTGCGCAAGCTGTCCTTCACCGGCTCGACCGAGGTCGGCCGCAAGCTGCTGCGCGAGGCGGCCGAGACCGTGATCAACTGCTCGATGGAGCTCGGCGGCAACGCGCCGTTCATCGTCTTCGACGACGCCGACCTCGACGCCGCGCTCGACGGCGCGATGATCGCCAAGATGCGCAACGGTGGCGAGGCCTGCACCGCCGCCAACCGCTTCTTCGTCCAGCACGGGGTTCTCGATGCCTTCGCCAAGGGCCTGGCCGAGCGGATGGCGGCGATGCCGGTCGGCGCGGGCTACGACCCCGCGACCCGCTGCGGCCCGATGATCAACCGCGACGCCGTCAGCCGCATCGCCGGCCTGGTCGAGGACGCGGTCGGCCGCGGCGCCCGGCTGCTGGCCGGCGGCAAGCCGCTGGAGCGCGACGGCTTCTACTTCCCGCCGACCGTGCTCGACGGGGTCCCGGGCGACGCCGAGATCGGCCGCGAGGAGATCTTCGGCCCGGTCGCGGCGATCACCGGCTTCGCCTCCGAGGCGGAGGTGATCGCGGTGGCCAACGACACGCCCTTCGGGCTGATCGCCTACGTCTACACCCGCGATCTCGCCCGCGGCCTGCGGGTGTCCGAGAAGCTCGAGTGCGGCATGGTCGGCCTCAACCGCGGCCTCGTCTCCGATCCGGCGGCGCCGTTCGGCGGCGTCAAGCAGAGCGGCCTCGGCCGCGAGGGCGCCCACCACGGCATCCTCGAATTCTGCGAGACCAAGTACATCGCGGTCAGCTGGTAGGGAGCTCACCATGACCGACTTTTCCTACCAACTCTACAGCTCGCGCAACTTCCCGCCGCTCGCCGACACGCTCAAGATGCTGGCGCGGCTCGGCTACACCCAGGTCGAGGGCTACGGCGCGCTCTACGCCGACGCGGCCGCGGTGGCCGAGCTGAAACGCCACCTTGCCGACAACGGCCTGACCATGCCGACCGGGCACTTCTCCCTCGACATGGTCCGCGACACCCCGGAGCGGGTGCTGGAGATCGTCGACGCCTTCGGCATGGACGCGGTCCTGGTGCCGGCGATCCCGAAGGAGCAGCGCCGCAAGGACGCCGCCGGCTGGCGGGCGCTGGGCGAGGAGCTGGCGCGGGCCGGCGAGCCGTTCTGGGCGGCCGGCCACCGCTTCGGCTGGCACAACCACGCTTTCGAGTTCGTCATCACCGCGACCGGCGAGGTGCCGCTCGACCTGATCCTGGCCGACCCGCGGCTGGCGCTGGAGCTCGACGTCGCCTGGGTGGTGCGCGGCAACCAGGACCCGCTGGTCTGGATCGAGAAGTACCGCGACCGCATCATCGCCGCCCACGTCAAGGACATCGCCCCGTTCGGCAGCTGCATCGACGAGGACGGCTGGGCCGACGTCGGCGCGGGCGAGATGGACTGGAAGGCGATCATGGCGGCGCTGAAGCAGACCCGGGCCCGGTACTTCGTGATGGAGCACGACAATCCCAAGGACCCCGCGCGCTTCGCCGAACGCTCGCTGGCCGCGGTCCGGAAGCTCTGAGATGAAGCCGCCGGCGATCCCTCCCTGGGCAACCCCGCCCGGATCTGCATAATCGCGGCGCGCGCATAGCCGCGCATCCCGCAGCCTGTCGAGCACAGCGATGAACGCCCACGCCATCGAGGCAGCCCCCGAGCGACGCGATCCCTTCGCGCATGTGAAGGCCGCCGGCTGGGGTCGCGGCGTCAACGCGCTGGTGCGCATCGCCCGGATGGCGCTGCGGCACCCCTGGCAGGCGGGAACCGCCATCGCCGCCACCTTCGTCGCGGCGACGCTGCAGCTGGCGATCCCGCGCCTGCTCGGCCACGCGGTCGACCAGACCCAGCTCGCGGTCGCCGGCGGCGCCGCCGCCGCGGCGGCGCGCGACGGGCTCTGGTCGACGGCGCTGCTGCTCTTCGCGGTCAGCGTGCTGCGCGGCCTCTTCACCATGGTGCAGAACTACTTCGGCGAGTCGGTCGGCCATCACATCGGCTACGAGCTGCGGCTGGCGTTCTACGAGAAGATCCAGCGCCTGAGCTTCTCCTTCCACGACCGGGTGCATTCCGGCGATCTGATCACCCTCGGCATGCTCGACCTCGAGGGCGTGCGGATGTTCTTCTCCACCGGCATCGTGCGCATGGTGCTGCTGACCATGCTGATCGGCATCGGCGGCTACCTGCTGATCTCCACCGACCGGACCCTCGGCCTGCTGGCGCTCAGCTTCGTGCCCTTCGTCGCCTGGCGCTCGTCGGTGACGCAGCTGCAGGCTGCGCGCCACCTGGCTGCAGCTGCAGGACCGGCTGTCGGTGCTCTCCCGGGTGATGGAGGAGAACCTCGGCGGCATCCGGGTGGTGCGCGCCTTCGCCGCCCAGGCCCACGAGCTGGCGAAGTTCGACCGCGCCTCGCAGAGCGCGCTCGAGCTCGGCCACCACCGCGTCGGCATCCGCGTCGCCAACACCAGCGCGATGACGCTGTCGTTCTTCGCCGCGATGGGGCTGGTGCTCTGGGTCGGCGGCGGCAAGGTCGCGGCAGGCGAGATCAGCGTCGGCACGCTGGCCACCTTCCTGACCTTCATGACCATCCTGCAGATGCCGGTGCGCCAGCTCGGGCTGATGGTCAACTCGTTCGCCCGCGCCTCGACCTGCGGCGCGCGGCTGTTCGGCTTCCTCGACCTCGACGTCGAGATCGCCGACGCGCCGGACGCCCGCCCGCTGACCGTGAGCGACGGCGTGCTGCGCTTCGAGCACGTCGGCTTCGCCTATGCCGACGCCGCGCGGCCGGTGCTGCGCGACGTCAGCTTCGCGGCGCGCCGCGGCCAGACCATCGGCATCGTCGGCCCGCCCGGCAGCGGCAAGTCGACCATCGCCCACCTGATCCCGCGCTTCTACGACGTCACCGGCGGGCGGATCACCATCGACGGCCAGGACATCCGCGAGGTGACGCTGCAGTCGCTGCGCCAGGCGGTGGCGGTGGTGCAGCAGGACGGGTTCCTGTTCACCACCACGCTCGAGAACAACATCGCCTATGGCGACCCCTGGGCCAACGAGCCGCGGATCGAGCGCGCCAGCGACTCGGCGCAGCTGCACAACTACATGCTGGGCCTGCCGGCCGGCTACCGCACCGTGGTCGGCGAGCGCGGCGTCTCGCTCTCGGGCGGCCAGCGCCAGCGGCTGTCGATCGCCCGCGCGCTGATGCTGAGCCCGGCGGTGATGGTGTTCGACGATTCCACCGCCGCCATCGACGCCGGCACCGAGCAGCGCATCCGCGCCGCCATGCGCGCCTACAGCCGCGACCGGGTCACCATCATCATCGCCCACCGGCTCGGCTCGCTGATGCACGCCGACCGCATCCTGTTCCTCGAGGACGGCCGGATCGTCGAGCAGGGCAGCCACGACGAGCTCCTCGCCCTCGGCGGCCGCTACCGCGCGCTCTACGACCTGCAGGTCCGCCCCGGCGACGCGCCCGCGGCTGCGGCGGGAGCACCGGCATGATCCGCGAGCAGACCGAGACCGGCGGCCGCGACCCGCCTCCGAGCGCGGCGGCCGGCCGCCGCGCGCCGTGGTCGGCTCGCACCGGATCGAGGAGGAGATCTTCGGCCGCGCCTTCGACGGCCGCATCGTCCGGCGCATCTGGGCCTTCGTGCGGCCCTACCGGGCGCAGATGATCGTCGCGGTGGCGGCGGTGCTGACCTTCACCGCCACCCAGCTCGCGATCCCGCTGATCATCCGCCACGCCATCGACCGCGGCATGGCGCCGGGCGCCGGCCCGGCCGCGCTCAACTGGTCCTTCGCCGCCTTCGCGGTGGCGATCGTGGTGAACTTCGCCGCCAGCTACGTCCAGGAGACCGTGGTCGGCAAGGCCGCCGAGAACGTGCTCTTCGACATGCGCCGCGCGATGTTCGCCCACCTGCAGCGGGTGTCGCTGTCCTTCATGGACAAGACCGAGGTCGGCCGGCTGATGTCGCGGCTGCAGGGCGACGTGAACTCGATGCAGGAGTTCCTGGAGACCTCGGTGCTGTCGGTCGGCGACATCGTGCTGCTCTTCGGCATCGTCGCGGTGATGCTGTCGCTCGACTGGCGGCTCGGCCTGCTGACGCTGTCGGTGATGCCGGTGCTGTTCGTCGTGCGGCTGATCTGGCTGCCGCGGGCGCGGGACGCCTTCATGGCGGCGCACGAGACCAACTCGATGGCCAACGGCGCGCTGGCCGAGGGCATCAACGGCGTGCGCACGGTGCAGAGCATGGACCGCCAGCAGGTCAACTTCACCCTCTACGACGACAAGGCGCGGGCGAACCTCGGCGCGCACCTGACCGCGGCGCGCTATGCCCAGGTGATGGTGCCGATCGTCGACACCCTGACCGGCATCGCCATGGCGGTGGTGATCGTGGTCGGCGGCGCGATGGTGCTGGGCCGGGCGCTCGACGTGGGCGTGATGGTGGCGTTCCTGTTCTACATCCAGCGCTTCTTCGACCCGATCCGCTCGCTGACCATGCAGTATTCGGTGATGCAGCGCGCCATGGCCTCGGGCCACCGCATCACCGAGGTGCTCGACGTGCCGGTCGACGTCGAGGACCGGCCCGACGCGATCGCGCTGGCCGCCGGACATGGACGGCTCGGTCGAGTTCCGCGACGTGACCTTCGGCTACGACCCGAGGCACCCGGTGCTGAAGGACGTGAGCTTCCGGGTCCGCTCCGGCGAGACCGTGGCGCTGGTCGGCCCGACCGGCTCGGGCAAGTCGAGCTGCATGGCGCTGGCGCACCGCTTCTACGACGTGCAGCGGGGGCAGGTGCTGGTCGGCGGCCACGACGTGCGCGACCTCACCCAGGAGTCGCTCGGCCGGCAGATCGCCATGGTGCTGCAGGAGCCGTTCCTGTTCACCGGCACGGTGATCGAGAACATCCGCTACCACAAGGCCGAGGCCACCCGCGAGGAGGTGGTGGCGGCGGCCCAGGCGGTCGGCGCGCACGACTTCATCATGCGGCTGCCCGAGGGCTACGACACCGAGCTCGGCCAGCGCGGCGGCAGCCTGTCGCTGGGCCAGCGCCAGCTGGTCAGCTTCGCCCGGGCGCTGGTGGCCGACGCGCGGATCCTGGTGCTCGACGAGGCCACCGCCAGCGTCGACAGCTACACCGAGATGCTGATCCAGAAGGCGCTGGTGCGGCTGCTCGAGGGCCGCACCGGCCTGGTCATCGCCCACCGGCTGGCCACCATCCGCGGCGCCGACCGCATCATCGTGCTGCAGAACGGCGAGGTGGTCGAGACCGGCAACCACGCCGAGCTGATCGCGGCCGGCGGGCTCTACGCCCGGCTCTATGCGCTCAACTACGCCTCGTTCGACGACCTGCCGGCCGAGGCGTCGTGACGACGCCCGCCGCCTGAAGGAGACAGCCCCTATGCCGAAATTCTCCGCCAACCTCTCCTTCCTCTACCCCGACCTGCCGTTCCTCGACCGCTTCGCTGCCGCCGCCCGCGACGGCTTCCCGGCGGTCGAATACGTCGGCCCCTATGACCACGCGCCCGAGGAGATCGCCGGGATCCTGCGCGCGAACGGGCTGGTCCAGGCGCTCTTCAACCTGCCCGCGGGCGACTGGGCCGCCGGCGAGCGCGGCATCGGCTGCCACCCCGACCGGACCGAGGAGTTCCGCGCCGGGATCGACACCGCGCTCGCCTACGGCCGCGCGCTCGCCTGCCCGAAGATCAACTGCCTCGCCGGCATCGCCCCCGCCGGCGCCGATCCGGCCGAGCTCGAGGCCACGCTCGTCGCCAACCTGAAATACGCCGCCCCCCGTCTCGCCGAGGCCGGGATCAGGCTCCTGCTCGAGCCGATCAACCTGCGCGACATGCCCGGCTTCTTCGTCTCGACCACCGCCCATGCCGAGCGCATCCTCGACGCCGTCGGTTCGCCGAACCTGTTCATCCAGTACGACATCTACCACACGCAGATCATGCAGGGCGACCTGATCCCCACCTTCGCCCGTCTCCGCGAGCGCATCGCCCACGTCCAGATCGCCGACACCCCCGGCCGCCACGAGCCCGGCACCGGCGAGATCAACTACGGCTTCGTCCTGCCCGAGCTCGACCGCCTCGGCTACGACGGCTTCGTCGGCTGCGAGTACAAACCGCTGGCCGGCACCAGCGAGGGCCTGGCCTGGATGCAGCGCTTCCGCTAATTCAGGCGGCGAGCGTCGCCGGGTGCTCGCGGATCGGCAGGTGCACCAGCGCGGAGAAGGCGCCGACCCCGACCCCGACCCACCAGACCAGGGTATAGGTGCCGGTGATGTCGTAGAGCCGGCCGCCCAGCCAGACCCCGAGGAAGGCGCCGAGCTGGTGCGAGAAGAACACGATCCCGAACAGCGTGCCCATGTAGCGCGCGCCCCAGATCGAGGCGACCAGCCCCGAGGTCAGCGGTACCGTGGCGAGCCACAGCGACCCCATCAGCACCGAGAACAGCAGCACGCTCGCCGGCGTCATCGGCGCCAGGATGAACGCCGCCGCGACGATGGTGCGGCCGAGATAGATCTGCGCCAGCAGGTGCTTCTTCTGATAGCGTTGCCCGAGTGCGCCGGCCAGCAGCGTGCCGCCGATGTTGAACAGCCCGATCAGCGCGAAGGCCAGCGCCCCGAGCGCCGAGGTGGTGGTGATCCCGAGCGCCGCCAGCATGCCCCCCGCCGGCACCGGCGAGCAGACCTCGGCGACGAATGCGGGGAAATGCGCGGTCAGGAAGCCCAGCTGGTAGCCGCAGGAGAAAAATCCGAGGAAGATCAGGACGAAGCTCGGGTCGCGTACGGCGCGGGCGACGATCGGACCCATGCGCTCGTGCGGCACCGCCGACGCCACGCGCGCCGGTCCTTTGAGCAACGGCAGCAGCAGCAGCGTCGCCAAAATCAGCGCCGCGAAGACGAGAAAGACCTGGTCCCAGCTCATCACCCCGAGCAGCGCCTCGGCCAGCGGCGGCCCCACGACCTGCCCGCCAGAGCCTGCGGCGGTGGCGATGCCGAGCGCCATCGAGCGCTTCTCCGGTGCCGCGGCGCGGCCAACCACGGCGAGGATGACCCCGAAGCCGGTGCCGGCGATGCCGAAGCCCACCAGGATCGCGACGAGCTGCTGCCCGCCCGGCGTCACCGCCTGCGCCGTCAGCACCAGTCCAATCGCGTAGACGACCGCTCCGAGCATGATGGCTCGGCGGTCGCCGAACCTCTCGCCGATGGCGCCGAACAACGGCTGCCCGAAGCCCCAGGCCAGGTTCTGGATCGCGATCGCCAGCGAGAACTGCGACCGCGCCCAGCCGAAGTGCTCGGCAACCGGGATCTGGAAGACGCCGAAGCTGGCGCGGACGCCGAAGCTCACGAGAAGGATGGTGCAACCCGCGACCAGGATCGGCGTCAGGGACGGGGACTTGGCGTCGGTCATCGGGCGCACTCCGCGGCGGGGAAAGGGAAGGTGGATTGCCAGGCTGGGTTGGTCAAAGAAGATTTCGTTGTGCCGGCCATCAGGCGGCGTGATGGAGTGGCGGCGGTTGACGGGCCGGGCCGGGATGCTACGCAGGTGTGCAACCGGGGAGCCGCCGATGACCGACCTTCTGTTCCGCGACGATGCCTACCTCGCGGTCGCCGACGCGACCGTCACCGCCGCCGGTCCCGAAGGCATCGAGCTCGACCGCACGATCTTCTACGCCAGCTCCGGCGGCCAGCCCGGCGACACCGGCCGCATCGACGGGCTGGCGGTGACCGG
The DNA here is from genome assembly GCA_963847795.1 of uncultured Alphaproteobacteria bacterium. Taxonomy (GTDB): domain Bacteria; phylum Pseudomonadota; class Alphaproteobacteria; order Rhodobacterales; family Rhodobacteraceae; genus Amaricoccus. Next base: position 82,453 of record CAWKBH010000005.1, on the reverse strand, counting down.
CGCGGTTCACCCGGACGGCGACCGCAGCCGCGTCCTGCACCTGGCCGAGGCCGGCGCGGAGCTGCCGCCGCCCGGCGCCGCGGTGCAGCTGGAGCTCGACTGGCCGCGGCGGCACCGGCTGATGCGGATGCACACCGGGCTGCACCTGCTCTCGGTGGTGCTGCCCTTCGGCGTCACCGGCGGCGCGATGTCCGAGGACAAGGGGCGGCTCGACTTCGACATGCCCGAGCCGCCCGAGGACGTGGCGGGGCTGGAAGCCCGGCTCAACGACTACGTCGCCGCCGGCCTCGCCGTCGCCGACGAATGGATCAGCGAGGCGGAGCTCGCCGCCCGCCCGGAGATGGTCAAGACCATGAAGGTCAAGCCGCCGCTCGGCCAGGGCCGGGTCCGGCTGGTGCGGATCGGCCGCGGCGACGGCACGATCGACCTGCAGCCTTGCGGCGGCACCCACGTGCGCTCGACGGCCGAGATCGGCCGGCTCCGGATCGGCAGGATCGAGAAGAAGGGGCGGGAAAACCGGCGCGTGCACCTGCACTTCGCCGACTGACCGGGGCGGCGTCGGTGTCCGAGGGGCCGATGGCGCTTTACCGGCGCAGGGTTGCGGAGGGCGCGCTCGCCGCCGATCCGGCGCAGCGGCTGGCGGTGGAGAAGTTCCAGCTGCTGGACATGCGGCTGGCCGACTACAACCCCGCCCGGCCGAAGCGGGTCGGGCTGGGTCGCTTCGGCTGGGGCCGCGAGCGGCTGGAGGAGAAGGTGGTGCCGGGGCTCTACCTCTACGGCGGGGTCGGGCGCGGCAAGTCGATGCTGATGGACCTGTTCTTCGCCACCGCGTCGGTCGAGCCGAAGCGGCGGGTGCACTTCCACGCCTTCATGCAGGAGATCCACGCCGGCATCGGCCGGGCGCGCGCGGGCGGCACCACCGACCCGGTGCGGCCGGTGGCCGACGCGGTGGCGGATGCCGCGACGCTGCTCTGCTTCGACGAGATGCAGATCAGCGACATCACCGACGCGATGCTGGTGGGGCGGCTGTTCGAGCGGCTGTTCGAGCGCGGCGTGGTGGTGGTGACCACCTCGAACCGGGCGCCGGACGATCTCTACAAGGACGGGCTGAACCGCCAGCTGTTCCTGCCCTTCATCGCGCTGATCAAGGACCGGCTCGAGGTGCACCAGCTCGAGAGCGCCACCGACCACCGGCTCGACCGGCTGGCCGGCGCCGCGGTCTACCACGTCCCGCTCGGGCCCGAAGCGACCGCGGCGCTGGACACGGCCTGGGACAAGCTGGCGCTCGGCCCGGGCACGCCGCTGACCCTGCAGGTGCAGGGCCGCGCGGTGGTGTTGCCGCGCTACCGCGGCGGCGTGGCGCGCACCTCCTTCGCGGCGCTCTGCGGCACCGCGCTCGGGCCGGCGGACTACCTGGCGATCGCCGAGGCGGTCGAGGTGCTGATCCTCGACGACATCCCCGTCCTGTCGCGGGCGCGCAACAACGAGGCCAAGCGGTTCGTGACCCTGATCGACGCGCTCTACGAGGCGAAGGTGAAGCTGATCTGCTCGGCCGCGGCGGAGCCGGATGCGCTCTATCCCGAGGGTGAGGGAGCGTTCGAGTTCGCCCGGACCGCCTCGCGGCTGCACGAGATGCGCGGCGACGGCTGGGGACCGTAGCCCATCGGATCACGATTGGCTGAAGCCGCGGTTTTCGCGACCGGCCGCAGCCCGCCACAGTGTATCATCGACGGCATTTCCAGGCCTTCCCACGCGGAGGATATTTTCATGGGCCGTTATGATGACGACTATCGCTACGAGCAGCGCCGCCAGGACCGAATCGCCGACGAGCGCCGGTACGAGCAGCGGCGCCAGGACGCCCTGGCCGAGGAGCGCCGGCGCGACGACCGGCGACGGGACTACATCGACCAGGACAACCGCCGCCTGGATCGCGAGGACCGGGAGAAGAGCCAGATGGAGACCAACGACCTGGCGATGTCGTGGCTGCGGCTGGGGAACGCCGAAGCGGCGGCGGCGACCTGGGGACTGAATCTGAACCTGGACCGGGCGCCGGCGCCGGACCGCAGGCCTGGGCCGACGGAGCGGCTCGGCGCGCCGCGGCTGGACGTCGCCGACGATTTCCTGGCCCGCAGCACGGTCTGGAGCTGGACGGCGGTAGCGGGGGCGACCGGCTACCTGCTGCAGGAAAGCGCCAGCCCCGCCTTCTTTGCGCCGGTCGAGCTCTACCGCGGCGACCTCACGCAGTACGCGCGGCCGCGCCTCGGCCCCGACTGGGTCCCGCCGCTGCTCCGCTCGGGCTTGCCGTTTCGAGCTGCGCCGTTCCCGGGGAACGATTTCTGCCGGGTCAAGGCGCTGGGCGGCAGCGAGGCGCTGGACAGCCCCTGGAGCAACGTGGTCTGAGCGACGGCGGCGGAACGCCGCCCGGTTGCCGCGCGAGCGGCGACGTTCAGCCCTTGCTGGCCTCCTCGTAGCGGCGCCGGTACTCGCGTTCCATGGTCTCGACGTGGCTCAGGACGTTGTCGAGCGCCTCGTGCTTGGAAGCATCCTCCGCCTCCTCGACCCACTGCGCGAATTCCTCCTTGAGGGTGAAGAGCACGTCGAGGGCGCCCTGGATTTGCTGGATCTCCGAGGAAGTCGCCTGTCCGCTCATCGCTCCCGAGGCCCCCTTTGTCGCTGCTGCCGAGCGATATAGCGAGCTTCGGCCCCCCTGCCAAGCGCTGGTCCGGCCCCCGGCTCAGCCCTTCTTGCGGCGGCCGCCGGGCTTGGGGCGCAGGCGAACGTGCTGGCCGGAGCGGTCGATGTCGAAGCGGCCGGTGGCGGCGACGAGGTCGCTGAGCTTGCCGTGGCCGAAGGTGCGGGTGTCGAACTCCGAGGAGAGGTTGTTGAGGCGCTGGCCGACGGTGCCGAGCTGGAACCAGCCCTCGGCGTCGTCCTCCAGCTGCTCCAGCGCCTTCATGATCAGGTCGACCGCCTCGGACATCGGCCGCAGCGTCGATTTCGGCGCGGCCGAGCTGTCGCCGGGCACGAAGTTCTCGGTGAAGATGAAGCGGGTGCAGGCCTGGCGGAACGCTTCGGGCGTCTTGGCCTGCCCGATCCCGTAGACATCGACCCCTTGTTCGCGGATGCGCGCGGCGAGCTTGGTGAAGTCGCTGTCCGAGGAGACGAGGCAGAAGCCGTCGAACCAGCCCCGGTGCAACAGGTCCATGGCGTCGATGACGAGGGTGATGTCCGTCGCGTTCTTGCCGGTCGTATAGGCAAACTGCTGGGTCGGCTGGATCGCGTGCCGTGCCATCACCTTTTCCCAGCCGGTTTGCTGTCCCTTCGAGAAGTCGCCGTAGATGCGGCGCAGGCTCGCCTCGCCGATCTTGGCGACTTCATCGAACAGGCCGTCGGCGACCTTGGGCGAGGTGTTGTCGGCGTCGATCAGGACGGCGAGCTTCTTGCTGCGGGCGTCGGGCATCAGCGGAGCCGGACCAGCAGCGAGGCGGTGGCGAAGCCGTCCGGGGTGAGGCCCTCGCGCGCCTGGTAGGCGCGGATCGCGGCGATGGTGTCGGGGCCGACCACGCCGTCGGTGGCGCCGGTGCTGTAGCCGCGGGCGACCAGCCGCTGCTGCAGCTCGATCTTCTCGGTGCGGCTGAGCTCGCGCTCGTCCCGCGGCCAGCCGGCGCGGAACGGGCCCGCGCCCATGATCCGGTCGCCGAGGTGGCCGACGCCGAGGGCGTAGGAGGTGGCGTTGTTGTAGCGCTTGATGACGTAGAAGTTGTGGTAGAGCAGGAAGGCCGGGCCGCGGGCGCCGGCGGGGGCGATCACCGCCGCCGGGCCGTGGTCGGGCAGGGGGCCTCCGTCCATCGTGGTGACGCCGCGGGCGCGCCAATCGGCGACCGGGCGGATGTTCGACTGGTCGGCGCTGGCGTAGTTGAAGCCCTGCGGCAGGTGCACTTCCATCCCCCAGGGCTGGCCGCGCTGCCAGCCGGCGCGGGCGAGGTAGTTGGCGGCGGAGGCCAGCGCGTCGGTCGGATCGTCGGACCAGACGTCGCGGCGGCCGTCGCCGGTGAAGTCGACGGCGTAGCTGAGATAGCTGGTGGGGATGAACTGGGTGTGGCCCATGGCGCCGGCCCAGGAGCCGCGCATGTCGGAGGGCGTGACGTCGCCCGCCTGCAGGATGCGCAGCGCCGCCATCAGCTGTTCCTCGGCGAAGTCGCGGCGGCGGCCCTCGTAAGCGAGCGTCGCCAGGCTCTCGACGACGGGGATGTCGCCGCGGTAGCCGCCGAAGTTGGTCTCCATGCCCCAGATCGCCAGCACGGCCTGGCGGTCGACGCCGTAGCGGGCTTCGATCGCGGCCAGCGTCGGGTCGAGCTGGGCGCGCTTGGCGCGGCCCTTGGCGACGCGGTCGGCGGAGGTCGCGCTGTCGAGGTATTCCCAGAGCGGCTTGGTGAACTCGGCCTGCTTGCCGTCGAGCCGCAGCACGTCGGCATTGACCCCCACGCCCCGGAAGGCGGCGTCGAAGACCTGGGGCTGGATGCCGTGGGCGAGCGCGCGGTTGCGGAAGCCGTCGCGCCAGGCGGTGAAGCCAGCGGGCTGCGGGCTGGCGACGGCGCGGGCCATGGGCGGCTTGCTCTCGAGCGGTGGGTTGGCGCCGGCGCAGCCGGCGACGGCGAGGGACAAGATGAGGGTGGCGTAGGAAATCTGGTGCACTGCCTGCCTCCGGCTCGATCGTATTTTTTGCGCGGATGGTAGCCGGTGAGCGTTTGAAAAAAAAGCCCCTCGCGAAGGGCGTTGCACGCGCGACGAGTGCTGCCGGCGGACCTCCATGCGATGCACGGGCCATGCACAAAGCATGCACAACCCGTGTGCGCGAGAAAGGCCGGAGCGGCGGCCTTGGCAAGCGGCGCGGTTTCGCGATAGGGGGCTCGGCGTCATGCCCCGCTACGCCCTCAGGATCGAGTACGACGGCCGGCCGTTCGCCGGCTGGCAGCGCCAGGCGGCGCATCCCAGCGTGCAGGGGGCGATCGAGGCGGCGCTGGCCCGGATCGCGCCGGAGGCGCCGCAGGTCGCTGGCGCGGGGCGGACCGATGCGGGCGTGCACGCCCTGGGGCAGGTGGCACACGTGGACCTGGCGCGCGGCTGGGAGCCGTTCCGGCTGGCGGCGGCGCTGAACGCGCATCTCAGGCCGGCGCCGGTAGCGGTGGTGGCGGTGGCGGAGGTGCCGGCCGGGTTCCACGCCCGCTTCGACGCGATCGAGCGCACCTACCTGTTCCGGCTGGTGGCGCGGCGGGCGCCGCTGGTGCACGACCGGGGCTTCGCCTGGCGGGTCGGGCATCGGCTGGACCTCGAGGCGATGCGGCAGGGGGCGGCGGCGCTGGTCGGGCGGCACGACTTCACCACCTTCCGCTCCTCGACCTGCCAGGCGAAAAGCCCGGTGCGGACGCTCGATGCGCTGGAGATCGAGGAGACCGCGAGCAGCCGGCGGGGCGCGAGTACCGCTTCCGGCTGCGGGCCCGGTCGTTCCTGCACAACCAGGTGCGCGGCATCGTAGGCACGCTCGAGCGGGTGGGCGCCGGCGCCTGGCCCGCCGAGCGGGTCGGCACCGCGCTGGCGGCGTGCGACCGGGCGGCCTGCGGCCCGGTCTGCCCGCCGGACGGCCTCTATCTGGTCGCGGTGCGCTATCCGGCGGATCTCTTCGCGGGCCAGCGGCCGGAGGCGATGGTTACCCGCGGGTAATGTCAAGGTTGAGAGAATTCGTCCATTGTGGTAAAATGCGAGTGTATTGGGGAGGGAATCATGCGTTTTCTACCGATAGTTGCATTATTGATTGCATCGATTTTCATTTTCGATCACGCCGGGCCGGTGATGGCCGGGAGTCCGTGCAGCAACCCGAATACCCAGACCTGCTGACGCCTCGGCGCGCGCAACAGGCGGGGGTCACCTGATCCACGCTCAATAGAGTAGCGAGAATGCAAGGCATGCTGGCTTTGGCTTGGCCCAGCGGCGTTCCGGCGACGCTGTGGACCTACCGCCTGCTTCAGCCCGAGTCGCTTCCCCTGCTGCCGTTCTCGGGCGTCAGCTTCGAGCCGGCCTTCCTCTATGCGTTCAGCTTCGGGGCGCTGTTCATCATGGTTTTCGCCTGGCAGCGGTTCAGGCTGCGGTCCTACGACGTGTCGGCCGCGCACTACCGGGTGCTGACCGAACTCGAGCCGGTCGAGCTTCGCGGGCCGACGGCGATGAACCGGGCGTACCTGATCTATGTGGGAATCCTGCTGGCGATCTACGTGCTGATGACCTTCTTCGGCAAGGCGATCCTCCAGACCGTGGGCCAGCTGCCGATCGCGGGCATCCAGGTCGATGCGAGCGAGCTCAACTTCAACAGCCCGCAGTGGCCGCTTCTGCTGGCGTTCGGCTTCGCCGGGTTCGCCCCGATGATCAAGCCGCTCGAGATCTCCGAGACCTGGCTGCGGCGGCGGGCCCACCAGGCGGTGGGGATTCCGGTCAAGGTGCGGGAGAACACGCAGAGGCTCCTGAACAACCTGCAGAAAACGACGCACCTTCAGTCCGATCACTCGATCGTTCCGCCCTGGGTGCCGGTCTACCTCGGCCGGTGGGAGCCGATCGATCGGGTGCTGCTGATCCACGGCGAGCTGGAGAACCTGGTCGGGTGGGTCGAGAACGACACCAACCTCTGGCCCACGCCCTGGGTGCGCGAACGTCTCGTCGCGTTCGAAGCCTCGGTCATCGATGAGACCAAGGCGGTGCTGCAGGAGTTCGACGAGCTGATGCGGGAGAGCTACAACGAGGCGCCGCCGCAGCCCGCGCCCGCAGCACCGCCCAAAGGCAGCAGGGCCAAGCCCGCGAACCAGCCGCAGGTCGCCTCGGACGAAGCGTTGCGGCTGCACCAGAAGCGGATGGAACTCCGGCTCTCCGACATCCTCAAGCGCATGGTGGATCTGCGCGACCAGCTCGTTGCGCTTCTGGCGGTCTACGGCGAACGCGACGCCAACTTCGGCAAGATTTCCAACGCCACGCTGCAGGAGCTGATGCGGCGGTCGCTGACCGCCAACAGGCTGCGCGGCGGGCCGGAGTTCGGGATCCTGGCCTGCCTGGTGCCGGCCTTCGTCGTCTATGCCCTGGCCTGCGCGTTCGGGCTTCACCCGCTGCTGTCCTACACCGTGGACAAGGCCCCCCTGACCGTGCTGGTCACCGCCGGGCTCGAGACGTTCCGGCTGGCCTCGCTCCTGCTCTTTCCGGTAATGGCCGCCTTCGCGGTGCGCCAGACTCTGCTGGACAGGGGCGAGTGGGCCGCGCCGGAGGGCAGCGCGGAGCGCCTGGCGAGGCAGCGCATGGCGGCCATCGCGCTGGGATGGATCACCGCGACGGTGTTCCTCGTCATCCTCGCCGCGATCTGGGCCTTCTGCGTCGGGCAGAACCTGACCCACATGCGCGGGCTCCTGTTCGGGCCGCCGGCGCCGTTTTCAGTTTACTACGTGACCCAGTCGGGTCTGGTCGTGTTCTACCTGCTGTTCGCGCTGCTGGCCGCCGACACCAACCCCGCGGGCAAGCCGATCACGCGCGGCGTCCTGGGCGCCATGAGCGCGTTCTGCGTGGTCGGCTGGCTGGCGGGGCACGCCTACTACTGGTTCAGCGGACAATCGTGCTCGGGCGGGCCGTTCCTGGCGGACCTGTTCAGCTCCAAGGGGTGCTTCAAGAACTACGCGGGGCTGGATTTCCTGATCTATCCGCTGATCGCCTTCCTTTCCGCGTCGATCTTCGGCGCGCGGCCGGTCGACGCGGAGGCCATCCAGTGGCCGCGGCGACGGCGATGGTCATGGGGCACCGCGGCTACGGCGGCCGTCGTCCTGATCGTGCTGGCGCTGGTCTGGGGGCATGCGGTCCGGGCGCAGGAGGCCGGAACGTCCGCGGATGGGAGCGGGATGGCAAGCCAGCATGCCGGCGAGAAGGTCCGGGTGGGCTTCCGAGCCGACGCGGAGCCGTTCTCCTACAAGGTTGCGCTCGAGGACGAGACCGCCAAGAACCGGCACGCGCACTACATCGGCTTCATCGCCGATCTCTGCTACAAGATCTTCGACGGAAGCAAGTACCAGATCGAAACCTCGGAGGTGACGGCCGAGAACCGGTTCAAGCTCCTGGAAGACGGCAAGATCGACGTCCTGTGCGATCCCGTCACCCTGCGCTACTCGGGGGACGACCCTCTGCGCGGCGAGGTCGGGATCTTCTCGCCGATCGTGTTCGCGACGGGCGTCTCCTACATGAGCCGCCGAACCAAAAGCCAGCACGTGCCCACCTACCTCGGCTTCGTCGACGGGTCGACCGCCGAGGACGTGGTCCAGCAAGCCTGCAAGATCGACATGCTGCGCGTCAGGCCGAACGACCAGGACTGCAAGATCGCGACCGCGACCGAGGGCTGTCAGCCGGCGGCAGGGGAGGGGAAGCCAGGGCAAAGGAGCATGATCTCCTACTGGTTCTGCAAGTTGCCGTCGCACGACAAGCTGATCGAGTGGTTCTGCGGCGCCACGCCCGGGGACGCTGTTGAGTACCGGAGGGTCTATTTCGGGGACCGCGACCTGATCCTCGGCAAGCTCCGGACCTGGCGCGAGCGGGGCAACTCCTGCCCGGAATCCGACATCGAGTACGGCGTCGGCTCGCTGACCTACGAGCCCTATGCGCTGATCGTCACCAAGCGAAAGCCGGACCTGGTCCAGCACGTCCAGCGGCGGGTCTACGAGTTCTTCTCGCATCGGGCCGAGGCGACGAGCCTGTTCACGACGTACTTCCGGGACCAGCAGATGTCCGACGCGCTCGCCTACCTGTTCCTGCTGAACGGCGTGGAGGAAGAGAACCGCTTCTTCGTTCCCGACGGCGGCTAGGGAGTGCCGGTCGTGGGCGGCGACGGCTCGGCGGGGTTGGCCGGCGCCTCGCCGGTCGCCGGCAGCGCGGCGCCGCCGGCGGGCTGGCCGGCTTCCCAGGGGCCCTCGTATTCCTGGCCGTTCGCCAGCTTGATCCGCCCCTGGCCCTGGCGCTGGCCGGCGACGAAGTCGCCCTCGTAGACCGAGCCGTCGGCGTAGGTGGCGCGGCCCGGGCCGTTCAGCAGCCCCTCCGACCAGGTGCCCTCGAAGACGACGCCGTCCGGCATGGTCATCTTGCCCTGGCCGGCGCGCTGGCCGTGGTCGAACGCGCCCTCGTAGCGGGTGCCGTCGGCATAGATCGCGACGGCCTGGCCGTGCCGTTGCCCCGCCGACCAGTCGCCGTCGTAGGAATAGCCGTCGGGCGCGGTCAGCTTGCCCTTGCCCTCGTTGCGCCCCTCGCGGAAGCTGCCGGTATAGGTGACGCCGTTGGCGTAGCGCGCGACGCCTTCGCCGGAGATCGCGCCGGCGACCCAGTCGCCCTCGAAGCTGCGGCCGTCGGCATAGGTCATCTTGCCGCGCCCGTCCGGCAGGCCGGCCTTGAAGCGGCCCTCGTAGACCGAGCCGTCGGGGTAGGTCGCCTTGCCGTCGCCCTCGAACCGGCCGTCGGCCCAGCCGCCGGTGTAGGTGTAGCCGTCGCTGGCGGTCAGGGTGCCCGCGCCCTGGCGCTGGTCGGCCACGAAGCCGCCGTCGTAGACGTCGCCGCCGGCGGAGGTGCTGCGGCCCAGCCCCTCGCGGCGGCCGGCGGCGAAGGCGCCCTCGTAGCGGTCGCCGTTCGCCTGGACCAGCACGCCCTCGCCGTCGAACTTGCCGGCCTTCCAGGCGCCCTCGTAGCGGGCGCCGTCGGCCATGACCAGCGTGCCGCGACCCTCGGGCAGGCCGTCGGCCATCTCGCCCTCGTAGCTGGCGCCATCGGGATAGCTGATCCGGCCCGGGCCCTGCTTGACGCCGTCGACCCAGCCGCCGGAATAGCTCATCCCGTCGGGCGCGGTCAGGGTGCCTTCGCCGCTCTGCCGGCCGTCGGCGAAGCCGCCTTCGTAGCGGCTGCCATCGGCGTAGATCGCGACGCCCTGGCCGTGGATCCGGCCCTCGTGCCAGTCGCCTTCGTAGCTGCCGCCGTCGGGATAGCTGATCCGGCCCTTGCCGTCGGGCTGTCCGGCGACGAAGTGGCCCTCGTAGACCGATCCGTCGGGGAAGGTGGCCTTGCCCTGGCCCTCGATCCGGCCCTCGACCCAGTCGCCGGTATACTCATAGCCGTTCGGCAGCTTGTAGGTGCCGTGGCCTTGCTGGCGGCCGTCGACGAAGCTGCCCTGATAGACCCCGCCGTTGTCGTACTCCTTCTTGAGAACCTGCTCCTGGCCGCGCGTCGCGGCCGGTGCCGCCGCCAGCGCGGCAGCGATCAATAGTCCGGCGCCTCGCTTCACCTCGTCTCTCCCCGGGCCGGTCGCCCGTTGTCGGTCTGCTCTTGGCCCGCTCGCCCCGGAGCGGAGCGGGGCCGACCATAAGAAGCCGGGTCGGCGGCGACAATGGCTTTCGTCGCGGCGCCGGCCAGCGCCCTTGTCAGTGCCCGGCGGCCGCCTGTATGCGAGGGTGAGGCGGCGGCGGAGGCGGCGAATGCCCGGCAGGTTTCGACTGACCATGGCGCAGCTCAACCCCACGCTCGGGGATCTCGCGGGCAACCGCGCCAAGGCGGTGGCGGCGCATCGCGAGGGCACGGCAGCGGGCGCGGATTTCGTGGCGCTGCCGGAGATGTTCCTGGTCGGCTGCCAGCCCTGTGACCTGGTGCTGAAGCCCGCCTTCGTCGCTCACGCCGCGGCCGAACTGCTGCAGCTGGCCGCCGACTGCGCCGACGGCCCGGCGCTGGGCATCGGCCTGCCGCTGCACGAGGGCGCCGCCGTCTACAACGTCTACGCCATCCTGCAGGGCGGCCGGGTCATCGGCCACGCCCGCAAGCACCACCTGCCGAACTACAACGTCTTCGACGAGCTGCGCCTCTACCGCCCGGGCCCGATCTCGGGGCCGTTCCGGATCGGGCCGCTGCGGGTCGGCACCCCGATCTGCGAGGACAGCTGGTACGGCGACGTCACCGAGGCGATGGCCGAGAGCGGCGCGGAGCTCCTGATGGTGCCGAACGCCTCGCCGTTCCGCCGCGGCAAGTTCGACGTGCGCATGAACCACATGGTGGCGCGCGTGGTCGAGACCGGCCTGCCGCTGGTCTATCTCAACATGGTGGGCGGACAGGACGACCAGGTCTTCGACGGCGGCTCGTTCGTGCTGAACCCCGGGGGCGAGCTGGCGATGCAGCTTCCGGTGTTCGACGAGGTCATCGCCCAGGTCGACTTCGAGGAGCAGGCGCTCGGCTGGCGGGCCGTGAGCGGGCCGGTGGCGGTGCATCCCGATCCGATCGAGCAGGCCTATCGCGCCATCGTGCTGTCGCTTGCCGACTACCTCGCCAAGACCGGCTTCGCCCGGGTGCTGCTCGGTCTGTCGGGCGGGGTCGACAGCGCGCTGGTGGCCGCGGTCGCCGTCGACGCGATCGGGGCGGAGAACGTGCGCTGCGTGATGCTGCCGTCGGAGTTCACCTCGGCCGCGAGCCTGGAAGACGCCGCGGCGGTGGCTGAGGCGCTCGGCTGCCGGCTGGACCAGATCGCGATCGAGCCCGCCCGGGCCGCGGTGATGGCGACGCTGGCGCCGCTCTTCGCCGGCAAGGCCGCGGACGTCACCGAGGAGAACCTGCAGTCGCGGCTGCGCGGGCTGATGCTGATGGCGCTGTCGAACGAGTTCGGCGAGATGCTGCTGACCACGGGGAACAAGTCCGAGGTCGCGGTCGGCTACGCCACGATCTACGGCGACATGGCCGGCGGCTACAACCCGATCAAGGATCTCTACAAGATGCGGGTCTTCGAGGCCTGCCGCTGGCGCAACGCCAGCCACCGGCCGTGGATGAAGGGACCGCAGGCGGCGGTGATCCCGCCGCGGGTGATCGAGAAGCCGCCGTCGGCGGAACTCAGCGTCCGACCAGAAGGACGCGGACAGCCTGCCGCCCTACCCGGTGCTCGACGCGATCCTGGAGCGGCTGATCGAGGGCGACCAGTCGGTGGCCGAGGTGGTGGCCGCGGGCTTCGAGCGCGAGACGGTGAAGCAGGTCGAACGGCTGATCTACCTCTCGGAATACAAGCGCTTCCAGTCGGCCCCCGGGACCCGGCTGACCGACAAGGCCTTCTGGCTCGACCGCCGCTACCCGGTGGCCATGCGCTGGCGCGACCCGACCTGAGCGGCGATAGCCCGGTTACCGGTCAGGTCTTCATCTCGATGCGGACGCCGTGGAGGGTCTTGCTCGATGCGTTCAGCACCCGTCCCGCCGGCTGCGGCGCCATGTGAACCACCAGGCAACCCTTGCCGTCCCACGCCTTCAGCGGCGACCAGCACGTCGCGATTGGGCGGCAGCGTCTCGCCCTCGGGCGTAATGTCGTGGATCGGTCCCTCGATCTGATCGAAGACGAAGACCGAAGGCCAGCGGTGATGATGGACCGGCTCTTCGTCGTCCGGCTCCAGCGTCACGTCCAGCACCCGCAGCCGGTCATTCTCGAACAGGACCTTGTGGTGTGCCGGCGCCGCGATCACCGCATCGAGCTGCGGATCCCAGGTCGACGGATCCGACACCGCACCATCGTCCGACATGATTTTCTTCCCCCGTTTCCGATTCTCCGGCTCGACAGCCTATCACAAACAGCGGCGCGAGATTCGCGCCGCAAGCCGGCCGTCCTCGCCTACAGCGTCCAGTCGTCGACGTCGCGGATGTCGTCGTCGGACCAGCCGAGGTGGTGGGCGATCTCGTGGACCAGGACGTGCAGCACCAGGCGGTCCAGCGCCACGTCGCCGCGGTCGATCCATTCCTCCAGGATCGGCCGCCGATAGAGCCAGACCGCGTCGGGCTGGGTCGGCTGCTGCATCACCGAGCGCTCGGTCAGCGCGATGCCGTCGTAGAGCCCGGTCAGCTCGTAGGGATCCTCGATCTCCATCTCGTCGAGCACGTCGTCGGGCGCGAAATCGGCCACGCGCAGCAGGAGGTCGGTGCAGGCGCGGCGCACCGCGGCCGGCAGCGCGTCGAAGGCGCGGCGGGCGAGGCGCTCGAAATCCTCGAGCGAGGGCGCGGCGGCGGAGAGCGGGTCGGCGGGCATCGGCGGGCTCCTCGACCCGGCATACCCTGCAGGCCGGCGGCGGAAAAGCGGATTGCGACGGTGCATCCGCGGCGACGGGGCGCTAGACTGGCCGCGCCCAGATCGGGGCAGCCAAAGGAGGATCGACATGAGCGTCGCACGCGTCACGGAAATCACCTCTTCCTCGCCGACCAGCTTCGAGGATGCGCTGCAATCGGGGGTCGCCCGGGCCGCCAAGACCCTCAAGAACGTCGAGGGCGCCTGGATCCAGGAGCAGAAGGTGGTGATCAGCGAGGGCAACATCACCGAGTACCGGGTCAACATGAAGGTCACCTTCGTGCTCTCGGACTAGACGCGGCTTGCCCGGCCGGTTCTTCCTGACCGCCACGGTCGCGGAGCTGGCGGGGCTGTTCGCCGCGGAGGCGCGCGGCATCGCCGAAGCCGGGCCGCGGCCGGAGGCGGCCCCGGGCGAGGTGGTGCTGGCGGTGGTCTCCGACCGCGGCCGGCGGCTGGCGGCGATGCGCTGGGGCCTGATCCCGATGGGCCGCACCAACGCCCGCGGCCGCCCGGTGCTGGAGACCATCGTCAACGCCCGATCCGAGACCCTGTTCGCGAAATCGGCCTATGCCGGTCTCGGCCGCTGCCTGCTGCCGGTCAGCGGCTGGTACGAGTGGACCGGCGAGCGCCGGCGCAAGACCCGCTGGGCGATCCGGGCGCCGGGCCGCCCGGTGCTCGCCTTCGCGGCGGTCTGGGATCTCTGGCGGGCGCCGGGCGGCGCCGAGGTGGCGAGCCTCGCCACCGTCACCTGCCCGCCCAACGCCGAGGTCGCGGCGGTTCACGACCGGATGCCGGTGATCCTGCCGCCCGAGGCCTGGCCGCTCTGGCTCGGCGAGACCGAGGGCGATGCCGCGGCGCTGATGCAGCCGCTGCCGGACGGGACGCTGGCGGTTGAACCCGAGGGCCGCGAGAACCCTGGTGGGTGATCGGGACGAGCTTCGTCCGCGTGCGGACGCCTGGTCAACCAATTGATATAAATAGGTTCTTTGAAATGATCTTTACCACTTGGAAACCAATTCGGATGCTCGCAGCTCGCAGTGGTCTAGTCTAGCGCCGGAACCCGGATGCAAAGCGATAGCCGTGGCGAATCCGCGCGGTCAGCGTCGAGCCGGCGATCCATCGCTCGATCTCCGGGGTGAGGGGGCCGAGGAAGATGACTTCGTCGAGGGTGGCCACGGCATGCAGTGCTGCCATTTCCGGCCACCCCATGGCGATGTTATGATGCCCGACCCATGCCGCCGGGCTGTCATAGTCGATGACAGCGCGCGCCGAGGCCTCGGCCGGGTTCACGAAGAACCGGTAGGAGAGGACGCCGGGGTGACCCTCGGCTTCGACCCGGGTTGCCAGGCGCTCGATCGCCGCCTCGAAGGCCTCGGCGCTGCCGGTGAGCCGGTAGCGATTGAGGATGGTGAGGCCGGCTTCGGACATCAGCATTCCCAATTGGCGAGGCGCACCGGCGCTCCTCGGCGCGTGCTAGCCCGGCCGCCCCGCCGCCGTCGCGGCGGCGACCTCGTTGAGGCGGCCGGTCTTCACGTCGTAGACGAAGCCCGAGATCGGGATCGCCGGATTGACCAACGGGTGGCGGCGGATCCGTGTGACGTCCTCGAGCACCGCCCGCGGCTGGTCGGGGACCGAGTACCACTTGACGTAGCGCCCCTCGGCCGAGCCGCCGGGTTCGGAGGCGTTGCGGAAGCCCTGCGCCGTCAGCTCGGCGGTCTCCAGCGAGCCGGCCAGCAGGTCGCCCATCTGCACGTCGTCGAAATAGAGCATGCCGCAGTCGGTGTGGTGGACGACGAACCACTCGCGGGTGCCGAGCAGCTTGTGGCTGATCACCATCGAGCGGATCGCGTCGTCGGTCGCCCGCCCGCCGGCGTTGCGCACCACGTGGGCGTCGCCTTCGGCCAGGCCGGCGTATTTCGCCGGGTCGAGCCGCGCGTCCATGCAGGTGAGGACCAGGAAGCCGCGGGCTGGCGGCAGGCCGAGCTTGGCCTTGTCGCCGAAGCTGGCGGCATAGGCGGCGTTGGCGGACAGAATCTCGTCCTTGATCTTGCTCATGGCTTCAACCCTCCTCGGGCCCCGCCCGGAGCGGCGCGGGGTCCGCGGCGGGGATTTTCTGCCGATGCGACGCTGGGATCAACCGGTTCGAGGGTATCAGCTGCCGTTGCCCTGGGAGGCGGGGCGGGGGGCCGGCGGCCGGCGCAGCGCGGCTCGGATGTCGGCGGTCCGGAGCGCGCCGGTGGCGAACGCGGCGGCGCCGTAGCTCGCCAGGCCGAGGGCGACCAGCAGCGCCAGCGCCCCGTACTGGCGGAAGCGGTCGTCGAGCGCGTCGGCGAGCCACCGCTCGCCGAGAAAGAGCGCCGCTCCCATCACCAGGCAGGCGGCGAGGATGCGGGGCAGGGCGCGGCGCAGCCGGGCGTCCGGAGCGGCGGCATCGCCCATGGCCCGGCTGCCGAGCCAAAGCTGGGCCAGCATCACCCAGCCGGCGATGGTGGTGCCGAGCGCAGCGGCGATGAAGCCGAGGAACGGCGCCAGGCCGAGCGCGATGCCGGCGTTGACCAGCATGGCGTGGACGGCGTAGCGGAACGGCGTGCGGGTGTCCTCGCGGGCGTAGTAGAGCGGCGAGATCACCTTCTGCATCACGAAGGCCGGCAGGCCGGCGCCGTAGACGGCGACGGCGAGCGCGGTCGGCCAGGTATCGGCGCGGTCGAAGGCGCCGTGCTGGAACAGCACCGCCACGATCGGCACCGGGATCACCACCAGCGCCACGGCGGCGGGCAGGGTCAGGGCCAGTGTGAACTCGGTGGCGCGGTTGATCGCGTCGCGCCCGCCCTTGCCGTCGCCGGTGGCGAGGCGACGCGAGAGATCGGGCAGCAGCACCACGCCGATGGCGATGCCGACGACGCCGAGGGGCAGCTGGTAGAGCCGGTCGGCGTAGGAGAGCCAGGCGACGGCGCCGTCGAAGAACGAGCCGACCTGGCGGCCGACCAGCAGGTTGATCTGCACCACCCCGCCGGCGAGCAGCGCCGGCGTCGCGATCACCGCGAGACGGCGCAACTCGGGCGTCAACCGCGGCCAGCGCGGCACCACCGGCATCCCGACCCGGGCGCAGCCCCACCAGACCAGCGCCAGCTGGGCGACCCCGGCCACCGGCACCGACCAGATCTGCCAGAGCCCGATGTCGCCCTGGATCCACCAGCCGAAGACCAGGAAGGCGATCATCACCAGGTTCATCAGGATCGGCGCGGCGGCGGCGAGCGCGAAGCGGCCGAGCGAGTTCAGCACGCCCGAGAGCAGCGCGGTCAGCGAGATGAACAGGATATAGGGAAAGGCGATGCGGCCGTGCGCGACCGCGAGCGTGAAGCGCTCGTCGCCCGCGAAGCCGCTGGCCATGGCGAGCACCAGCCAGGGCATCACCAGCTGGCCGACGACGACCAGCAGGATCAGCACGGCCGCGAGGCCCGAAAGCGCGTCGCGGGCGAAGCCCTCGGCGTCCTCGCCGGCCTCGACCTTCTTGGCGAACATCGGCACGAAGGCGAGGTTGAAGGCGCCCTCGGCGAAGAAGCGGCGGAACATGTTGGGCAAGGTGAAGGCGATCAGGAAGGCCTGCGCCACCGGCCCGGTGCCGAGGAAGGCCGCCATCAGGATGTCGCGCAGCAGGCCCAGCACCCGGCTGGCCAGGGTCCAGGAGCCGACGCTGAGGAAGGCCGGCAGCAGCCGGATCGGGCGGTTCACCGCCGCTCCCCGTCGCCCTGGGCGATCACCGCCTTTAGCCGGGTCTCGAGGGCGCGGCGCTTGCTCTCGGCGTGCAGCTTCAGCCCGAAGAGATCCTTGACGTAGAAGACGTCCACCGCCTGCTCGCCGTAGGTGGCGATGATCGCCGAGGCGATCGAGATGTTGTTGGCGGTGAGCGTGCGGGCGAGGTCGTAGAGCAGGCCCGGGCGGTCGAGGGTCTCGATCTCGACGATGGTGTAGATGTCCGAGCCGGTGTTGTCGAAGCTGATGCGCGTCGGCACCAGGAAGTCGCGCTCGCGCTTCTTGAGCCGGTCCTTGGCCTTCAGCGCCTCCCGCGCCACGATCTCGCCGCGCAGCGTCCGGGACACGGCGTTGCGCAGCCGGGTCAGCCGCGCCTTCTCGTAGGGCTTGCCGGTGGCGTCCTGGATCCAGAACGCCGCGGTGGCGATGCCGTCGGTGGTGGTGTAGGTGCGCGCGTCGACGACGTTGGCGCCGGCCAGCGCCAGCGCGCCGGCTAGCCGGGCGAAGATGCCCGGGTGGTCGGCCATCGCGAAGCAGGCCTGGGTGGCGTCGCGCTCGAAGTCGAGCTCGATCTGGATCGCCGGCTCGCCGTCGGTGAGCTGGCGCACCAGTTCGGCGAAAATCGCGTGAGTGCGCAGGTCGAAGCCGAGCCAGTAGGGCGCATAGTGACGCGCCAGCTCCTTCCTGACCGCGGCTTTGCTCCAACCGGTGAGCGCCTCCGCCAGCGCCGCCTTGGCCGCCGCCTCGCGCTCGGGGCGGCTGGCGGCCTGGCTGCCGCCGGTCAGGAACTCCAGGGTCTCGCCGTAGAGGCCGCGCAGCAGCATCGCCTTCCAGTTGTTCCAGACCCCCGGGCCGACGCCGCGGATGTCGCAGACCGTCAGCACGGTCAGGAGCTTCAGCCGGGTCGGGCTCTTCACGGTCTGGGCGAAGTCGCGCGCGGTGCGCGGGTCGGCGAGGTCGCGCTTCTGCGCCACGTCGGACATCAGCAGGTGGTGGCGTACCAGCCAGACCACCAGCTCGGTCTCTTCGGCGTCGAGGCCGAAGCGCGGGCAGAGCCGGGCCGCCACCTCGGCCCCGAAGGCGGAGTGGTCGCGCCCGGAGCCCTTGCCGATGTCGTGCAGGAGCAGCGCCACGTAGAGCACGCGGCGGTCGACGCCCTTGGTCATGATGTCGGTGGCGATCGGCAGGTCGCCGGTGAGCTCGCGCCGCTCGATCTGGCTGAGGGTCGAGACGGTGCGGATGATGTGCTCGTCCACCGTGTAGTAGTGGTACATGTTGAACTGCATCATCGCCACGATCCGGCCGAACTCGGGGATGAAGGCGCCGAGCACCCCCACCTCGTTCATCAGCCGGAGCGCCCGCTCGGGGTTGTTGTGGCCGAGCAGCAGATCGAGAAAGATCCGGTTCGCCTCCGGGTCCGCGCGCACCCGGTCGTCGATCAGGTCCAGGTTCGACGCCACCCGGCGCAGCGCGTCGGGATGGATCGGGATGTCAGTGGCCAGCCCCTCCTCGAACAGCCGCAGGATGTTCACCGGGTCCTTGCGGAACGCCGCCTCGTCGACGAAGTCGAGCCGGCCGTGCTTCAGCCGGTAGCCGGGCGCGGTCGGGTCCTTGCCGAAGGTGAAGACGGTGCGCAGCTTCTCGCCGAAGCGCGGGCGGGTCTTGACGTGGCGGGCCTCGAGCGCGGCGAGGAAGATCCGGGTGAGATCGCCCACGTTCTTGGCGTGGGTGAAGTAGTCCTGCATGAAGCGCTCGACCGAGCGCTGGCCCTCGGTCGAGTGGTAGCCGAGGGCGGCGGCGATCTCGACCTGGGTGTCGAAGGTCAGCTGCTCGGTGGCCCGCCCGGTCAGCAGGTGCAGGTGCACCCGGGTGGTCCAGAGGAAGGCCTCGGCGTCGGCGAAGACGCGGAATTCCTCCGGGGTGAACACCCCCATCTGCATCAGGTCCTCGGGGCTGTCGGCGTGGTTGAGGTACTTGCCGATCCAGAACAGGGTCTGCAGGTCGCGCAGGCCGCCCTTGCCTTCCTTGACGTTCGGCTCCAGCAGGTAGCGCGAGCTGCCCTGCCGGGTGTGCCGCTCGGCCCGCTCGGCCAGCTTCTGCTCGACGAACTCGGCGCCGGTGCCGGAGAAGAAGTCCCAGAGCCGGGCGTTGAGCTTGTGCGCCAGGCCCGGCTCGCCCCAGAGGAAGCGGTGCTCGAGCAGGCTGGTGCGGATGGTGACGTCGGTCCTGGCCAGGCGCAGGCAGTCGTCGGCCGTGCGCACCGAGTGCCCGACCTTCAGCCGCAGATCCCAGAGGCAGTAGAGCACGCTCTCGATCAGGCTCTCGCCCCACGGGGTCTGCTTGTAGGGGGTGAGAAACAGCAGGTCGACGTCGGAGAACGGCGCCATCTCCGCCCGGCCGTAGCCGCCGACCGCGATGGCGGAGATCCGCTCGGCGGAGGTCGGGTTCGACAGCGGGTGCAGCCAGCGCTGCGCCATCTCCAGGGTCAGGATCACGATCCGGTCGACCAGCCAGGCATAGTCGTGGATGGTGCGGTGTGCCTCGCGCGGCGCGGCCGCGATCTCGGCGGCGATCGCGGCGCGGCCCTCGAGATAGGCGGCGCGCAGCACCGCCACCACCGCCGGGCGGATGTCGCCGCGGCCGGGCGCCGCCGCCGCGGCGGCATCGATCGCCGCCCGGGTCGCCGGCACGTCGAGGATGGTCTGCGGGGCCGGGGTCAGTCCGCGCCAGACCGCCGCGACGGGCTGGAGCCGGCTCGGTTCAGTAGCCAACGGCTTCAAACGACCTCGCCGCCCGTTCGGTGACGACCGCCTGGCCATCGCGCACCTCGATGATGGCGAGGTTGCGCTGGACCCGGCCGTTGGCGTTGAAGCGGAACGGGCCGTTCACCCCGGCGAACCCCGCGGGCTGGGTCAGCCGGGCGGTGGAGAACGGGCTGCCGCCCTGGCTGCGCGCCTGGGCGATCAGGGCGCCTACCGCGGCGATACCGTCGTAGGCGAGCCCGGCCAGCTCGTGCGGCCGCTCGCCGTAGGCGGTCTGGTAGCGGCCCTGGAAGGCGGCGACCGTCCCGGGGTCGGGCGCGGCGAAGACCCCGCCCTGCAGGCTCGGCACCGCCAGCGTCTCGGCGGAGACGTCCCAGCGCTGCATCCCCATGAACTGCGCCCGGTCGGCGGTCACCCCGTTGCCGCGCAGGGCCTCGGCGATGAAGGCGAGGCCGCCGGTCGGCCCGTCGGTCAGGATCACCGCATTGGCGCCGGCGTTGGTGAGCGCCGCCGCGACCGGGCCGGCCGAGGCCTGGATGCCCTCGACCGAGAGATTGTAGGGCTCCGCGGTGGCGAGCGTCGCGCCGCGCAGGCTGACCGCCTCGGACACCGCGTCGCGGGCGGTCTCGCCTTCGAGCCCGGCGGGATAGACCACGCCGAAGCGGTTCAGCCCGTGCGACTGGCCGTAGGCCACCAGCCGGTCGGCGGTGTTCTCGAAGGTGGTGCCGAGGATGTAGACGTTCGATCCGGCGACCGAGGGATTGTTGCTGAAGCTCAGCATCGTCAGCCCGGCCTGGGCGGCCACCGGCTGGGCGCCGGCGGTAGCGGTGCTGAAGAGCGGGCCGACGATGATCTTCGCCCCCTCCGCGACCGCCTGGGAGGCGGCTGCCGCGCCGCCGTTCGTGGTGCCGCCGGTGGGGTAGACCACCAGGTCCACCGTGGCGTTGTGCAGGTCGCTCTGCGCCAGCCGCGCCGCGTTCTCCAGGCTGCGGGCGATCTGCTCGCGCCCAGGGTCGCCCGAGCCGTAGGGCACCAGCAGCGCCACCCGCACCGGCTGGCTGGCGTCGACGGCGATGCCCTCGGTGCCGCCGCCGGCCGTCGGCCCGACGGCGCAGGCCGAGAGCAGCGCCATGGCGGCCAGGAGCGCGGCGGCGCGCAGGACGGGAAGGGCCGAGAAACGTGTTGACAGCATGATCCCTCACCGTGACTCTTGGCGTGCTGATTTTCGGGCGGACGGCGGCCGGAACCTACGTTCTGGACCGGGAAATGTAAACGAAGAATGGACAGCGGCCGGACCGATCAGCCGCCTGCGGCCCGGACCGGGGCGGTGGCGCCGACGCTGGCGCCGGGGCTCTACCTGGTGGCGACGCCGATCGGAAATGCCCGCGACATCAGTCTGCGCGCCCTCGACATCCTCGGGGCGGCCGACATCCTCGCCGCCGAGGACACCCGCAACACCCGCAAGCTCCTGGCGATCCACGGATTGCACCGCGACGGGCCGCATCCTGCCCTATCACGACCACAATGGCGCCGCACAGCGCCCGCGCCTGCTGGCGGCGCTGGCCGAGGGGCGCTCGGTGGCCCTGGTCTCCGACGCCGGCACCCCGCTGGTGGCCGATCCGGGCTACCGGCTGGCCGTCGAGGCGATCGCCGCCGGCCATGGCGTCACCGCGGTGCCGGGCGCCTCGGCGCTGCTGGCGGCGCTGGCCGTCGCCGGGCTGCCGAGCGACCGGTTCCTGTTCGCGGGCTTTCTCGCGCCGCGCCGGGCCGCCCGGCGCCGGACGCTCGGCGAGCTGGCCGCGGTGCCGGCGACGCTGATCTTCTACGAATCCCCGCACCGGCTGGCGGCGAGCCTGGCCGATATGGCGGACCTGCTCGGCGACCGGCCCGCCGCGGTTTGCCGCGAGCTCACCAAGCGCTTCGAGGAAACCCGCCGCGCCTCCCTGGGCGAGCTGGCCGCCCACTACGCCACGGCGCCGGAACCGAAGGGCGAGATCGTCGTGGTCGCGGGTCCGCCGCTGGCGGCGCCCCCGGAGGCCGCGGCGCTCGACGCCGCGCTGGACGCGGCGCTGGCCGGGGGGTCGGTCCGGGACGCGGCCGCCGAGGTCGCCGCCGCGCTGGGCCTGCCGCGCCGCGAGGTCTACGCCCGGGCGCTCGAGCTGGCGCGCGTTAACCAACCGGGCAAGGGGTGATGTTCGCGGGCCGCCGAACCGCATAGACTGAACGCATGCAGCTTGCCGTCGCTCAGCATTCGGCCCTCGCCTATCACTCCGGCGTTGCCGCCGAGGAGGCGGTCGCGCGTCGCTACAGTGACGAGGGCGGCCTGGTCCGCGCCGCGCGTTGGCGCTGCCCGGAGGGCGAGCTCGACCTCGTGGTGGAGCTGCCGAACGAGATCGTCTTCGTCGAGGTCAAGGCCCGGCGCGCCCACGCCGCCGAGGCGGTCACGCCGCGGCAGTGGGCCCGGATCGGCGCCGCCGCCAGCCGCTATCTGGCAGAAATGACCGACGGCGCCACCCCCTGCCGGTTCGACCTGGCGCTGGTCGACCGCAGCGGCCGGATGGAGCGGATCGAGAACGCCCGGAGCTTCGACGGCTGGTAGGCTTGCAAGCCGCGCGGCGCTCGGCCAAGACTGCCGCCAGCCGCCGCGGAGCTCCCGATGCCCCTGAACGTCGCCGTCCAGATGGATCCGATCGAGCGGATCAACATCACCGCCGATTCCAGCTTCCGGATCATGGAGGAGGCGCAGGCACGCGGGCATGCGCTGTTCTACTACACCCCCGACCGGCTGGCGCTCGACGACGGCCGGGTGACCGCCCGCGGCTGGCCGGTCGAGGTGCGCCGCGAGCAGGGCAACCACTTCAGCCTCGGCCCCGAGGCGGTGATCGACCTCGCCGGCCAGGACGTGGTCTGGCTGCGCCAGGACCCGCCGTTCGACATGGGCTACATCACCACCACCCACATCCTGGAGCGCATCCACCCGGCGACGCTGGTGGTGAACGACCCGTTCTGGGTGCGCAACTATCCCGAGAAGCTGCTGGTGCTGCAGTTCCCCGAGCTGACGCCGCCGACCACGGTCGCGCGCGACCTGGCGACGCTCAAGGCCTTCAAGGCCCGGCACGGCGACATCATCCTCAAGCCGCTCTACGGCAACGGCGGCGCCGGGGTGTTCCGCCTCGACCCCAACGACCGTAACTTCAACGCGCTCTGGGAACTCTTCGCCGGGATCAGCCGCGAGCCGCTGATCGCGCAGCAGTTCCTGCCGGCGGTGGCGAAGGGCGACAAGCGCATCATCCTGGTCGACGGCGAGGCGGTCGGCGCGATCAACCGCATCCCCTCCGAAGGCGAGACCCGCTCGAACATGCACGCCGGCGGGCGGCCCGAGAAGATCGCGCTCAGCGATCGCGACCGCGAGATCTGTGCGGCCATCGGCCCGCTGCTGCGCGACAAGGGCCAGATCTTCGTCGGCATCGACGTGATCGGCGACTGGCTGACCGAGATCAACGTCACTTCGCCCACCGGGCTGCAGGAGCTCGAGCGCTTCGACGGCATCAATGCCACCGCCAAGAATCTGGGAAGCGATCGAGCAGCGCCGGCGCTGATGTCCTGGCAGCTCGCCGTCCTGAACCTCTGGCTGCGCCTGCGCGAGAAGCCGCGGCTGGCCCGCGCCCGTTCGGTGGCGGCGGCCCGGGCGCGGATGGAGCGGCTGGCGGCGCTGCTGCCGATGCCGCGCGGCGCCCGCTGGAGCGCGGCGCCGCTCGCGGGCCTGCCGGCGCTGCGGCTGGCCGGGCCGGAAGGGGCCGGGGTGCTCTTCTGGCTGCACGGCGGCGCCTATCTGCTCGGCTCGCCGCGGACCCACGCGGCGATGGCCGCGGCGCTCGCGGTCCGGGCCGGGATCGGGGCCGTGCTGCCGGCCTATCGCCTCGCGCCCGAGCACGCCTTCCCGGCGGCGATCGAGGATGCCCGCGACGCCTGGGACGCGCTGCTCGCCGAGGGCTGGCCGGCGGGGCGGATCGCGCTCGGCGGCGACAGCGCCGGGGGCGGGCTCGCCTTCGCGCTGCTGCACCTGCTGCTGGCCGAGGGCGCGGCGCCGCCGGCCTGCGTGGTCGCCTTCAGTCCCTGGGTCGACCTGACCCTGACCGGCGCCAGCCTGGCCGAGCTCGCCGGCCGCGATCCCTTCCTGCCGGCCGCGCGGCTGCCCGAGATCCGCGACGGCTACCTGGCCGGGGCCGACCCGGCCGACCCGCGCGCCTCGCCGCATCTCGGCCGCTTCGCCGGCGCGCCGCCGGTGCTGATCCAGGCCAGCCGCACCGAGATCCTGCTCGACGACGCCCGGGCGATGGCGGCGCGGCTCGAGGCCGACGGCGCCGCCGTCACCCTCGACCTCTGGAACGAACCGCCGCATGTCTGGCAGTACCACCACGGCCGCCTGCCCGAGGCCGACGCCGCGCTCGACCGCGCGGCGGCGTTCCTCGGCCGGCATCTCGCTGTCAAAACCGCGTGATCGCCGCCCGGCGGCGTAACAAACCCGGGGCAAAGCCTCGTACTGGTTGCAGACGCCGCTCGGAGCGTCGGCCTGTCGGGGAGACCGGAACATGGTGACGAGACGATTCTTGCTGAAATGCGGGACGGCCGGCCTTGCCGCAGCGGCCCTCCCGCCTTTCGCCGCGCAGGCGGCGTCGAGCTTCGAGGTGACCCATACCGACGCCGAGTGGCGGACGCTGCTCAGCCCGGCCGCCTACACCGTGCTGCGCCGGGCCGGCACCGAGGCGCCCTTCACCAGCCCGCTGCTCGACGAGCACCGCAAGGGCACCTTCACCTGCGCCGGCTGCGCCCTGCCGCTCTACTCGTCCGACACCAAGTTCGAGAGCGGCACCGGCTGGCCGAGCTTCTGGCAGCCGCTCGAGAACGCGGTCGAGCACCTCCGCCGACGGCTCGTTCGGGATGACCCGCACCGAGGTGCATTGCAGCCGCTGCGGCGGCCATCTCGGCCACGTCTTCGACGACGGCCCGAAGCCGACCGGGCTTCGCTACTGCATGAACGGTGTCGCGCTCGGCTTCGTGCCGGCCGCCGCCTGAACCCCTTTCGGAGAGACATCATGCGCCACTCACATCTCGCCGCCGCCGCTGCCGTCGCGGTCGCCGCGGCCTTCGCGGCTTCGCTCTCGGCGCCCGCGGTCGCCCAGGAAGGCGTCGCGCTCCCGGCGCCGGCGCTCGACGAGGCCCCCGGCTCGGCCGGCCACAGCGAGACCGCCGTGCTCGCCGGCGGCTGCTTCTGGGGCGTGCAGGGCGTCTTCCAGCACGTCGCGGGCGTGGAGGAGGCGATCTCCGGCTATGCCGGGGGCAGCGCCAAGACCGCGCATTACCGCGTCGTCGGCAGCGGCGCGACCGGCCACGCGGAATCGGTGCAGATCACCTTCGACCCGCAGCAGATCAGCTACGGCAAGATCCTGCAGGTCTACTTCTCGGCGGCGCACGACCCGACCGAGCTGAACTACCAGGGGCCGGACAGCGGCACCCAGTACCGCTCGGCGATCTTCCCGCAGACCCCGGAGCAGGCGAAGATCGCCAAGGCCTATATCGCCCAGCTCGACCAGGCCCACCTCTTCGACGCCAAGATCGTGACCACCATCGAGCCCGGCGCCAGCTTCTATCCGGCCGAAGGCTACCACCAGAACTACCTGACGCTGAACCCGACGGCGCCCTACATCGTCTACAACGACCTGCCGAAGCTCGCGAACCTCAAGCGGCTGCTGCCGGGGGTCTATCGCGACGACCCGGTGCTGGTCTCGGAGGCGATGCTGTCGAACTGATCAGATCGCCAGGCGGTAGCCCGCCGCCTCGGCCACGTGCGGCTTCTCGACCGTCGCCGACCCTTCGAGGTCGGCGATGGTGCGCCCGACCCGCAGCACCCGGTGATAGCCGCGGGCGCTGAGCCGGAAGCGGGCCGCGATGTCGGCGATCAGCTTCGCCGCCCCCTCGGTCAGCGCGGTGACCGCCTCGAGCAGATCGCCCTCCGCATCGGCATTCACCGCCACGCCCTCGTGCCCGGCGAAGCGCGCGCGCTGCACCGCCCGCGCCCGCGCCACCCGTTCCGCGATCGCGGCGCTGGTCTCGCCGGCCCGCGGCAGGCCGAGGTCCTCGACCGTCACCTGCGGCACCTCGATGCGCAGGTCGAAGCGGTCCATCAGCGGCCCGGAGATGCGGCCCAGATACTCCGCCCCGCAGTCCGGCACCCGGGCGCAGGCCCGCCCGGGGTCGGCGAGATGGCCGCAGCGGCAGGGGTTGGCCGCCGCTACCAGCATGAAGCGGCAGGGATAGCGGACATGGGCGTTTGCCCGCGCCACCACCACGTCGCCGGTCTCGATCGGCTGGCGCAGGGTCTCGAGCACGGTGCGCGGGAACTCGGGCAGCTCGTCGAGGAACAGCACGCCGTGGTGCGCCAGGCTGATCTCGCCGGGCTTGGCGCCGCGGCCGCCGCCGACGATCGCCGCCATCGAGGCGGTGTGGTGCGGGGTGCGGAACGGCCGGGCCCGGCTGATGCCGCCCTCGTCGAGCAGGCCCGCCAGCGAGTGGATCATCGAGGTCTCGAGCGCCTCGCCGGGTTCGAGCGGCGGCAGGATCCCGGGCAGCCGCGCCGCCAGCATCGACTTGCCGCTGCCGGGCGGCCCGATCATCAGCAGGTGGTGCCGGCCGGCGGCGGCGATCTCCAGCGCCCGCTTGGCCTTCTCCTGGCCCTTGACCTCGGCGAGATCCTTCAGCGGCGTCGCGTCCGCCACCGTCCCGGGCTGGGCCGGCGCCAGCACGGCCCGGCCGGTGAAGTGGTTGACCAGCGCCAGCAGCGTCTTCGGCGCGATCACCTGCACCGCGCCGACCCAGGCCGCCTCGGCGCCGCAGCCGGCCGGGCAGATCAGCCCGCAGTCGGCCTCGGCGGCGGCCAGCGCCGCCGGCAGCGCCCCGATCACCGCGATCAGCGTTCCGTCGAGCGACAGCTCGCCCAGCGCCACCTGCGCCGCCACCTCGTCGCGCGGCAGCACCTCCATCGCCGCCAGCACCGCCAGCGCGATCGGCAGGTCGAAGTGCGAGCCCTCCTTGGGCAGGTCGGCGGGCGAGAGGTTGACGGTGATCCGCTTGGCGGGCAGCGCCAGCCCCATCGCGGTCATCGCCGCGCGCACCCGCTCCTTGGCCTCGGAGACCGCCTTGTCCGGCAGCCCGACCAGGTTGAACGCCGGCAGCCCGGCGGCGATGGCGCACTGCACCTCGACCAGCCGCGCCTCGACGCCCTGAAATGCCACCGTGTAGGCGCGCGCGACCATCGGCTCCGGCCTGAATTCCTGCCGCGCGACCCTGCGCGGCGGCCCTTGCGTTTCGGTTAACGCGGCCGATCTTGCCAAGCCGGGTCGGCCGGAGGATGGTCGGGGCATGGCCAAGCGACCGACACCCACGGGCCTGCGCATCCGCCTGGTGCTGGGGCCGGGGGTGATGATCGGGCCCGGCAAGGCGGATCTGCTCGAAGGCATCCGCGAGACCGGCTCGATCGCCGCGGCCGGCCGGCGGATGGGCATGAGCTACAAGCGGGCCTGGACGCTGGTGGAGGGGATGAACGCCGGCTATCGCACGCCGCTGGTGGCCGCCGCCCGCGGCGGCGCGGCGCATGGCGGGGCCAGCCTGACCCCGCTCGGCGGCGAGGTGCTGAGCGCCTATCGCCGCATGGAGGCCAAGGCGACCCAGGCCGCGGGCGACGAGATCGCCGTCCTCGCGGCGGCGCTCGCCGATATATCCCGGCGAGAAATAACGCTTGCCGCGGGCCGGGATTTCGGTCGATATATCCGATGAGCTATTTCGCCCGGGAGGCCCGCCATGCCGAGCTTTCGCTGCCTGTGCAGCCTGGTCCTCGCCGCCGCGCTCGCGCTTGCGGCGCCGGCCGCGCAGGCCGCGGACGTGCTGGTCTTCGCGGCGGCGAGCC
Organism: uncultured Alphaproteobacteria bacterium; assembly: GCA_963847795.1. Classification (GTDB taxonomy): domain Bacteria; phylum Pseudomonadota; class Alphaproteobacteria; order Rhodobacterales; family Rhodobacteraceae; genus Amaricoccus. Next base: position 54,843 of record CAWKBH010000005.1, on the reverse strand, counting down.
TGAAGAACGCGCTCGACGCGGTCGCCGCCGCCTGGACGCGCGACACCGGCAACACCGCGACGATCAGCTACGCCGGAAGCTCGACGCTGGCCAAGCAGATCGAGCAGGGTGCGCCGGCCGACGTCTTCTTCTCGGCCGATCTCGACTGGATGGACTACCTTGAGCAGCGCGGGCTGATCGACCCGGCGACGCGCCGGAACCTGCTCGGCAACCGCATCGTGCTGGTGGCCGGCGGCGCCGGCGCCGCCCCGATCGCCATCGCGCCGGGGTTCGATCTCGCCGGCTGCGCTCAACGGCGGCAAGCTGGCGATGGCCGAGGTCGATTCGGTGCCGGCCGGCAGGTACGGCAAGGCGGCGCTGACCAGTCTCGGCGTCTGGGACAGCGTGGCCGCCGAGGTGGCGCAGGCGGACAACGTGCGCGCCGCGCTGGCGCTGGTGGCTCTGGGCGAGGCGCCGCTCGGCATCGTCTATGCCACCGATGCCAAGGCCGAGCCCGGGGTGAGCGTGGTCGGGACGTTTCCCGATGACAGCCACCCGCCGATCGTCTATCCGGTGGCGCGCACCGCCGCGAGCACCAACGATGCCGCAAAGAACCTGCTCGACTACCTGGCCACGCCCGGCGCGCGGGCGCTGTTCGAGGCGCAGGGCTTCAGCGTTCTCGACTGACGCAGGATGACCGCGCTCTCTGCCCAGGAGTGGACCGCGGTCGGCCTCTCGCTCAAGGTCGCGGTCTGGGCGACGCTGGCCAGCCTGCCGCTCGGGGTGCTGGTGGCGCTGGCCCTGGCGCGCGGGCGGTTCTGGGGCAAGGATCTGCTGAACGGCCTGGTGCACCTGCCGCTGATCCTGCCGCCGGTCGTCACCGGCTACCTGTTGCTGCTGAGCTTCGGCCGGCGCGGACCGATCGGGCACCTGCTCGAGCAGGTCGGGATCGTCTTCGCCTTCCGCTGGACCGGCGCGGCGCTCGCCTGCGCGATCATGGCATTCCCGCTGATGGTGCGGGCGATCCGCCTCGCCATCGAGGCGGTGGACCCGCGGCTGGAGGAAGCGGCCGGCACCCTCGGCGCCAGCCGGGCCTGGACCTTCGGCCTCGTCACCCTGCCGCTGATCCTGCCGGGCATCCTCGCCGGCAGCATCCTCGCCTTCGCCAAGGCGATGGGCGAGTTCGGCGCCACCATCACCTTCGTCTCCAACATCCCCGGCGAGACCCAGACCATCCCCACCGCGATCTACAGCCTGCTGCAGGTCCCCGGCGGCGAGCGCGGCGCGATCCGGCTGACGCTGATCTCGATCGCCATCAGCATGGCGGCGCTGCTGGCCTCGGAAGTCGTCGCCCGCCGGGTGGCGCGCCGCATCGCCGGGCGCTGAGCCGATGGGCCTCGAAGTGGCGCTCCGCCACGACTTCGGCGGCTTCCGCCTCGACGCGGCCTTCGCGGCGCCCGCCGGCGTCACCGCGCTCTTCGGCCCCTCGGGCGCGGGCAAGACCTCGGTCGTCAACGCCATCGCCGGGCTGCTGCGCCCCGATGCCGGCCGCGTCGTCGCCGACGGCGTCGTGCTCGTCGACACCGCGGCCGGCATCTTCGTGCCGCGGCACCGCCGGCGGGTCGGCTACGTCTTCCAGGAGGGACGGCTGTTCCCGCACCTGACGGTGCGGCAGAACCTGGTCTTCGGCCGCTGGTTCGCGCCGCGGGACGCCGCGCCGGCCGATCTCGGCCACATCGTCGAGCTGCTCGGCATCGGCCACCTGCTCGACCGCCGGCCGGCGGGTCTCTCCGGCGGCGAGAAGCAGCGGGTCGCGATCGGCCGGGCGCTGCTCGCCCGCCCGCGCCTGCTGCTGATCGACGAGCCGCTGGCGGCGCTCGACGCCGCGCGCAAGGACGAGATCCTGCCCTATCTCGGGCGGCTGCGCGACGACGTCCGGGTGCCGATCCTCTATGTCAGCCACTCGATCCCGGAGGTCGCCCGCCTCGCCACCACCGTGGTCGCGCTGGCCGAGGGCCGGGTCGTGCGCAGCGGCCCGGCGGCGGAGGTGCTGTCCGACCCCGAGATCTTCCCCGGCGCCGACCGCGACGAGGCCGGCGTGATCCTCGCCGCGCGCCTGCTCGGCCACGACCCGCAGGACGGCCTGAGCGAGCTCGCCATCAGCGGCGGGCGGCTGTTCGTGCCGCGGGTCGACGCCCCGCTCGGCGCGGCGCTCAGGGTGCGGATCCGCGCCCGCGACGTGATGATCGCCACCCGCCGGCCCGAGGCGATCAGCGCCCTCAACCTCTTGGAGGCGACCTTCGCCGGGGTCGGCCGCGGCGAAGGCGCCAACGTCGAGGTGGCGCTGCAGGTCGGCGCCGACCGGCTCATGGCGCGGATCACCCGCCGCTCGCTGGCGGCGCTGCGGCTGCAGCCGGGCACGCCCTGCTTCGCGCTGATCAAGACCGTCGCCGTCGGCCGCCACGATCTCGGCGTCTTCGCCGAGCGCGACGCCTGAGGCTCGCTTCGGGGCCGCGCAGGATCAGGCGCCGCGGACCGCAAGAGCGGGGCGCCAGTGGCGCCCCGCGCGGTCCGCTCGCCCGGAGCGCCAGCGCGGAGGGCGAGAGGCGTGCCGCGTCCCCGGACCGTGCCATCCGGCCGCGGCTGCCCTGGCGGTCGCGCTTGCGCGACTGCCCCCGGGAGGGCAGTCGCGGCCGGATTTGCCTGGGGACAAATCCGGCGGGACTGCGGCACAGGTCGTTGCGAACCGGCCGGGCGGGTGTCACCGGCCAGCCGCATGATATAGATCGGGCGAACACGCGAAGGATCTGACCCGATGCTGATCGGCAACGCGCCCTGCTCCTGGGGCGTCTACTATCCCGACTCCGGCCGCATCAGCCCGGAGGCCTATCTCGACCAGGTCGCCGCCGCCGGCTACCGCGGCACCGAGCTCGGCCCCTTCGGCTTCCTGCCCACCGATCCCGGCGCGCTTGCCGACGCCCTCGCCCGCCGCGACCTCACCCTGGTCGGGGCGGCCCACGTCCACAGCTTCGGCGACCCCGCCGGCGCGCCCGAGCTCAGGCAGACGCTGCGCCGGCTCGGCGCGCTGCTGCGGGCCACCGGCGCCCCGCACCTGGTCCTGATGGACGAGAGCAACTGGTATCCGCCCGACGCGCCCGCCCGGCTCGACGCCGCCGGCTGGGCCGGCATGACCGGGCTCCTGCGCGAGGCGCGGGCGCTGCTGGCCGGCGATTTCGGCGTCACGCTGAGCTTCCACCCCCACGTCGGCACCGCCGTCGAGCTCGAGCCCCAGATCGACCGCCTGCTCGCCGACACCGACCTCGATCTCTGCCTCGACACCGGCCACCACGCCTTCTGGAACCAGGACCCGCTCGCCTACATGGCGCGGGTCCGCGACCGCATCGGCTACGTGCACCTGAAGAACGTCGACCCCGCGGTCCGCGCCCGGGTGCTCGACGGCCGCCTCGGCATCGAGCAGGCCTTCGCCGAAGGCGTGATGTGCCCGCTTCCCGACGGCGTCGTCGACATCGCCGCGGTGATGCGCCGGTTGCGCGCCGACGGCTTCGCCGGCCCGCTGGTCGTCGAGCAGGACCTGAACGAGAGCGCCAGCGAGACGCCGGCCGAGCTCGCCCGCCGCAACCTCGACTTCCTCGCCGCGCTCGCCTGAGCGGCCTGCCCGCCGCGGAACCGCGCCCGATCCGCCGGGGTTGTCATGCGAGCTTCATCCGCGCAAAGCTAAACTGAACGAGGTGCGGAAAAGCCCGCACGCCAAACCCGGGGAGGAAAGCAATGAAACGTCGTGCCTTCATCATCACCACCGGCGGCGCCGCCGCCGGGCTCGTGCTCCTGCCGCGCTTCGCGCATGCCGAGGCCGGCCGGATCGACTGGTACACCTCGTCCGACCAGAACGTCCTGGACTTCTGGACCAACATCATCCAGCCCAAGTTCGAGGCCGCCAACCCCGGCGTCACCCTGAACCTGGTCGATGCCGGCGACGCTGCCGGCAACATCGCCATCGCCGAACGCGCCCTCGCGGCGCTGAAGAGCAACACCGACCCGCAGGCCGACTACTTCGAGAACTACGACCCGCGGCTGCCCTCCGGCGCCATCGACGCCGGCCTCTTCGTCAACATCAAGGAGGCGGGCCTGTCGAACTACGACAAGATCAACCCGCTCGCCATCGACACCGACTATTCGCTGCCCTACCGCGGCAGCCAGGTGCTGCTCGCCTACGACACCACCAAGCTCGCCCCGGCCGATGTGCCCAAGACCTTCGCCGACCTCGTCGCCTGGATCAAGGCCAACCCCGGCCAGTTCATCTACAACCGCCCCGACAAGGGCGGCTCCGGCGGCAACTTCGTCCGCCGCGCGATCTACGAGGTGAACGGCAAGGACCCGGCGCAAGTTCACCGTCGACAACTACACCCAGGACTTCGCCGACGCAGGCGCTGACCCCGGCCTGGGAGCTGCTGCAGGATCTGGCGCCGTCGCTGTTCGACCAGGGCGCCTATACCTCGGGCAACACCCAGTCGATCCAGCTCCTCAGCCAGTCGGCGGTCACCATGATCCCGGCCTGGTCGGACCAGGCGCTGCAGGCGATCGACACCGGGGTGCTGCCCGAGACCACCGGCCTGGTGCAGCTGCACCGACCTCGGCCTGCCCGGCGGCTTCTCGCGCAGCGTGGTGCTGTCGAACGGCGTCAACAAGGACGCCTCGCTGAAGCTCGCCGACTTCATCCTGACCGAGGAGATCCAGTCCGCGGTGCTGACCGAGCTCGGCGGCTTCCCCGGCGTCTCCTGGGACTATGTCGCGGCCGATCTGCACGACAAGTACAAGGACGTGATCCCCAAGACCATCCCGGTCTTCCCCGGCGGCGACTGGGAGAAGGCGATCAACGACGGCTGGTACCGCAACGTCGCGCCGAACGTGGACCGCAGCAAGTGACGGCCACGCCGGCGAGCGACATCGCCGGCAGCCGGCAGGGCAGGGTGCCGATCGGCCTCCTGCTCGTCGCCCCGCCGGTCTTCCTGGTCGGCTGGATGATCATCTGGCCGATCATCGTCGGCGATCGCCCGCACCGTCTGGCTGCCGGCCGCGGACGGCGGCCGGCACTTCTCGCTCGAGACCTACGCCTTCTTCTTCTCCGACGGCTACAGCCTGAACAACCTCGGCGTCACGCTCTGGACCACCGGCGTCTGCGCCGCCTTCCTGCTGCCGATCTGCCTGTCGATCGCGCTCTACCTGCGCTTCTCCGGGGGCCGCCTCGCGGCCTATGTCCAGGGCCTCGCCATCTTTCCGATGTTCGTGCCCTCGATCATCCTCAGCTACGCGCTGATCCGCGTCCTCGGCCCGAACGGCACCGTCGACCTGCTGCTGAACGCGCTGCACCTGCCCAAGATCCGCACCCCCTACCTCACCCCCTGGGGGCCGGTGATCGGCCTGGTCTGGGACAACATCCCGCTCACCGTGCTGATCCTGCTCTCCGGCCTCGGCGTCGTCTCCGACCAGTCGGTCGAGGCGGCGCGCGATGTCGGCGCCGGCCGCTGGTCGGTGTTCTGGCACATCATCCTGCCCCGGATCTCGAACTCGATCCTGGTCGCCATCAGCTTCACCGTCCTCGGCATCTTCTCGGCCTTCACGCTGCCCTATGTCCTCGGCCCCGCCGCCCCCGAGATGATGGGGCCGTTCATGCAGCGCACCTTCCGCGACCTGAACGATCCGACCACCGCGATCACCCAGGCGGTGATCACCTTCTGCTTCTGCATCGCGTTCGGGCTGTTCTACGTCCGCTCCGTCGCCAGGAACCGGCGCTGAGATGGCGCCGGTCCGCCCGCCCCTCGACTGGACCGGCATCGCCTTCGCCGTCGCGCTGACGATCCTGATCGTGTTGCCGCTGCTGGTCGTCGGCACCTGGGCCTTCACCGACGTCTGGCGCTACCCCTCGGTGGTCCCGCAGGAATTCGGGCTGCGCTACTGGAAGGCGACGCTGTCGCGCGCCGATGTCTGGACCTCGATCACCACCAGCCTCAGCCTCGCCACCGTGGTCACGCTGATCTCGGCCTGCATCTGCCTGCCCGCCGCCTACGCCTTTGCCCGGCTGGATTTTCCCGGCCGCAACCTGCTGTTCTTCTCCTTCCTCGCCGGCCACGCCTTCCCGAAGTTCGGCCTGCTGGTCGCCATCGCCGGCATCTTCCTGAACCTCCACCTGATCGGCACCTTCTGGGGCGTCGTGCTGATCCAGCTGGTCGGCACGCTGCTGTTCATGATCTGGATCCCGGTCGCGGCCTTCCAGGCCGTGGACCGGCGCATGGAGGAATCGGCGCGCGACGTCGGCGCCTCGCCGCTGCGGGTGTTCTGGTCGATCACCCTGCCGCAGGCCGGCCCGACCATCGCCGCGGCGCTGCTGCTGAGCTTCGTCGGCACCTTCTACGAGACCGAGGGCGCCTGGCTGATCGGCGCGCCGCAGATCCGCACGCTGCCGGTGCTGATGATCTCGTTCATCAACAACCAGCCGGTGATCCAGTACGGCGCCGTGCTGTCGGTGATCCTGTGGGTGCCCTCGTTCGTCGCGCTGCTCTTCGCCCGGCGGGTCATCGGCTCGGGCAGCTTCGCCCGCGGCTTCGGAGGCTAGATCGCGCCCATGGCCGTCCTCGACATCCGCGACGTCACCAAGGCCTTCGGCACCATCCGGGCGGTCGAAAGCTTCGACCTGACCGTGGCCGACGGCGAACTGGTCTGCCTGCTCGGCCCCTCCGGCTCGGGCAAGTCGACGCTGCTGCGGATGATCGGCGGCTTCGAGACCCCCACCAGCGGCGTCATCACCATCGACGGCGAGGACGTCACCCGGCTGCCGCCCGAGAAGCGCCCGACCGGCATGGTGTTCCAGAGCCACGCGCTCTGGACCCATATGAACGTCTTCCAGCAACCTCGCCTTCGGCCTGAAGCTGCGCCGCCTGCCCAAGGCCGAGATCCGGCGCCGGGTCGAGGCGGTGCTGGAGCAGGTCGGCCTCGCCGGCTACGGCCAGCGGATGACCCACCAGCTCTCCGGCGGCCAGCAGCAGCGCGTGGCGCTGGCCCGCTCGCTGGTGCTGGAGCCGAAGATCCTGCTGCTCGACGAGCCCTTCGCCAGCCTCGACCAGCACCTGCGCGAGCGCCTGCGCGAAGAGGTGCGCGACCTGCAGCAGCGGCTGAAGATCACCACGCTCTTCGTCACCCACGGCCAGGACGAGGCGCTGGCGCTCGCCGACCGCATCGTGGTGATGCGCGACGGCCGCACCGAGCAGATCGACCCGCCCGACGTGGTCTACCGCCGGCCGGCCACGCCCTTCGTCGCCGGCTTCATCGGCACCATGAACCTGATCGAGGGCGCGGTGGAGGGCGGCGCCTTCCGCCACGCCGGCTTCACCCTCCGGGTCCCGGTCCCCGACGGCCCCGCGACCTTCGCGGTCCGGCCCGAGGCGCTCGACATCGCGCCGGCCCAGGGCACGGCCCCGGCGACCGTGCACCGGGTCACCGACTACGGCACCCACGCCGTCGTCGACATCGAGCTCGCCGACGGGCTGCGGCTGAAGTCGATGGTCCCCGACGCCCGCGCCTGGAAGGCCGACATGCCCATCGACCTGCACCCCCGCGCCTTCGCCGTCTACCGCGACGACGTCGCGATCCACCGCAGCGCCTGACCGCCGATGGCCGACGCGATCTCGGTGACCCGCGACGGCCACCGCACCTTGCTCAAGTGGCACCGCGCCCGGCGCCGCCCCACCGATCCGGCCTTCACCGGCCGGCGCATCCTCGAAGGCATGGCCGCCGGGGCCAGCGTCGAGGTCGACCTGGTGCTGCACGCCGACGACGGCTTCGCGGTCCTGCACAACCTCGCGCTCGACCGCGAGACCACCGGCACCGGCCCGGTGCGCGAGACGCCGGCGGCGACGCTGCGCACCCTCCGCCTGCGCGACAATTCCGGCGCCGCGATCCCCGACGCCGTGATGCTGCTCGAGGACCTCGCGGCGCTGATCGCCCGCGACGGCGCCCATCCCGAGGCGCTGTTGCAACTCGACTACAAGGAGGACGCCGCGGCCCTGACGCCCCGGGCGATCGCCACCTTCGCCGCGGCGCTCGGCCCGCTGGCGCCGCACGTCATCCTCTCCTCGGGCGACGCCGCCGCGGTCCGGCTCCTCGCCGCCGACGTCCCGGGCCTGCGGATCGGCTACGACCCCTGCCACGTGGGCGCCATCGAGCGCCTGATGGCGAGCCGCGCCTACCCGGCCTTCGTCGCCGAGGCCGTCGCAGCCTCGCCGCACGCCGAGCTGATCTATCTCGACCACCGGCTGGTTCTCTTCGCCGATACGGACGGCTTCGACCTGGTCGCCGCCTTTCACGACGCCGGGCGCCGGATCGACGCCTACACGATCCAGCGCGCCGACGCCGCCGGCAGCGCCGCGGCCCGGCGCCTTCTCGCGCTGAAGGTCGACCAGATCACCACCGACGATCCCGAGGGCTTGGGCGCGGCGCTGGCCTGACAGGCGGCTTCCGCTTCGCAATGACGCGATACAGTTCCGCAGTCCCGCCGGATTTGACCGTCGGCAAATCCGGCCGCGACTGCCCTCCCAGGGGCAGTCGCGCAAGCGCGACCGCCAGGGCAGCCGCGCCCGGATGGCACTGTCCGGGAGGCGGCATGCCTCTCGCCCTCCGCGCTGGCGCTCCGGGCGAGCGGACCGCGCGGCGCGCCGCCGGCGCCCCGCTCTTGCGGTCCGCGGCGCCTCATCCTGCGCGGCCGCAAGCCGAAAACGCCCCTACGGATTCCATATGCGTTCCATACGCAGTCCATACGAAGAAAATCACGGCATTTCATTGCCTTGCGAGATTTCTCACGCTCAAGGGTCCTTCCGCGGCGCATCCTTAAGCATTTCGAGCAGCCAGGCGTGCGTCGCGGCATTGGCGACGATCACCGTGCCCGTCTTCTCGTAGACCGCCGGCCCCCGGCCCCACCAGTCCGTCACCACCCCGCCGGCCTCCTCCACCAGCAGCACGCCCACCGCCCAGTCGATCAGCCCCGACTCCTCGAAATACCCGGTCAGCCGCCCGCAGGCCACGTAGGCGCAGGAATTGGCCGAGCTGCCGACGATGCGGACGGCGCCGACCGCGTCGCGGATCTTCTCCAGCCGCCGGTAGTAGCCCTCGAAGCTGTGCAGCGTGTGGATCGGCAGACCGGTGCCGATCGCCATCAGCCCGACCTGCGCCTGCGGACTGACCCGCAGCCGCTCCCCGTTCAGGAAGGACCCGCGTCCCCGGATCGCGGTGAACATCTCGTCCGCTACCGGATTGTAGAGCGCCCCCGCCACGGTCTCGCCGCCACGCCGCAGCGCGATCGAGATCGTGTAGTGCATGCCGTTGACGAAATTCGTGGTCCCGTCGATCGGATCGACCAGCCAGCGATACTCCGCATCTTCGCGCTCCTCGGGCGGAAACTCCTCGCCGGTCAGGCTCCAGCCGGGATAGCGCGCGAACAGCCGCTCCCGGATCAGCAGTTCCGACTCCCGATCGGCGTCCGAGACGAAATCGGCCGGGCCCTTGATTCCGATCTCGAGCTCGCGAAACCGCCGGAAATGCCGCAGCGTCAGCGCGCCCGCCTCGCGCGCCACGCTCACCATGTCGGCGAGAACGTCCTCGTAGGAAACCATCGTCGAGTCTTCCCTGCCACTACGGATCACGAGCGTACGTTGCCCGTCCGGCGAACGCAGTAGATTCGTGCGGGCGCCTCCGGGGCTATGGCGCAGACCGGCGCTTGTCGCAGCTGCACAAAGATTCGTGATTTGCCCCCGTGTCGGCAAAACTTGCGCGGTCGTTGACCGGACGACAAAAATGATTTTGCATTAAGAGTTGACCGGCAGGGGGCGAGTCGGTCCGGGGCGCTTCGCCGCCGCGTGCCGCAATTCTTCCTCCGGCAGGTGGCTTCGCCGGAACCGCCGGGTGATCCACGGGTTAACCTTGCGCGTAGCCCGGTAAAGGGCGGTCAGTCGAGGGACCGGACCGGTCGGTGCTCCCGCCGCCAGGAGGACGCGAGATGGTTTTCGACGATACCGGGACGCGGACCGTGACCAAGCGGGCGATGGGCGCCGAGATGCTCGACGCCGAGACCGAGCTTCAGCTCGCCCGGGCCTGGCGCGACGGCGGCGACGAGAAGGCGCTGCACCGGCTGGTCAACGCCTACATGCGGCTGGCGATCTCGATGGCGGCGCGCTACCGCCGCTACGGCGCCCCGATGCCCGACCTGATCCAGGAGGCCGGCGTCGGCCTGATGAAAGCGGCGGAGAAGTTCGACCCCGACCGCGGCGTGCGCTTCTCGACCTACGCGGTCTGGTGGATCAAGGCCTCGATCCAGGACTACGTGATGCGCAACTGGTCGATGGTGCGCACCGGCTCGACCTCTTCGCAGAAGGCGCTGTTCTTCAACCTGCGCCGGGTCCGCGCCAAGCTCGAGCGCGAGGCCGGCCAGAACGGCGAGGTTCTCGACGGCCACCGGCTGCGCGAGATGATCGCCGAGGAGGTCGGCGTTCCGCTGCGCGACGTCGAGATGATGGACGCGCGGCTGGCCGGCGCCGACTTCTCGCTGAACGCCCAGCAGGCCGGCGAGGAGGGCCGGGAGTGGCTCGAGACCCTCGAGGACCAGGCGCCGCAGGCGGCCGAGACCGTCACCCGCGGCGCCGACCTGGAGCGCGTGCGCGGCTGGTTGGCCGAGGCCCTGGGTTCGCTCAACGCGCGCGAGCGCATGATCATCGTCGAGCGCAAGCTGCGCGACGAGCCCCGCACGCTGGAGAGCCTCGGGCAGCAGTTGGGCCTTTCCAAGGAGCGCATCCGCCAGCTGGAAGCCCAGGCGCTGAGCAAGCTTCGCAAGCGTCTCGAAAGCGTTACCGGTTCCGCGGCCGAGATGCTGACCTCGGCCTGAGAGCGCCGCTGCCGGAGAATCGCGTGACCCGCTTCCTGCCGCGTGACATAGTGCGACGCAATTTCACCTCGGGGAGCGACGATGCCGGTCGGCTTACGCATCATCGTCATCCTCTGCGCCTTCGTGCTGCCGGCCGCCACGCAGCCGACCTCGGTGGATAGCTTCATCGCGGCCGCGCGCAGCGCCGACATCGTCGTGCTCGGCGAGATTCACGACAACCCGGCGCATCACGCGAACCAGGCCGCGATCGTGGCGGCGCTGCACCCGGCGGCGCTGGTGCTGGAGATGATCCCGCAGGCCCAGGAGGACGTGGTGAACGAGTTGCGGGCGAAGGGTGCGGGCCGCGACGAGATCGCCGCGGCGCTCGACTGGGAAGCGAGCGGCTGGCCCGACTTCGCCTTCTACGCCGAGATCCTCGAGGCGGCGCCCGATGCCAGGGTGTTCGGCGCCGGCCAGCCGGCCGCCGACGTGAGCCGCGCCATGGTCGAAGGCGCCGCGGGGGTGTTCGGTCCCGACGCCGCCACCTACGGCCTCGACAAGCCCCTGGACCCGGCGGACCAGGCCGCCCGCGAGGCGCTGCAGGCCGAGGCGCATTGCGGCGCGCTGCCGGCGACGCTCCTGCCCGGCATGGTCGAGGCGCAGCGCTTCCGCGACGCCGGCCTGGCCGACGCGGCGCTCTGGGCGCGCACCATGACCGGCGACGGCCAGGTGGTGGTGATCGCCGGCAGCGGGCACGCCGACAAGGCCCGCGGCGTTCCCGCCGCGCTGGCGATCGCCGATCCGGAGGTAAAGGTGCTGGCACTCGGCCAGTTCGAGACGCCGCCGAGCGATCCGCAGGATTACGACGCCTGGCTGATCGCACCGGCGCCACAGCGCGACGATCCCTGCGCCAGCCTGCGCTCGCCCGGCGAATAGGACGGGATCGGAACGGCCAGGCCGGTTGCACCGCGCGGCCCCGGCAAATACATTCCGGCGGCGGGAGTTGTCCCGCGACTGGAGAGCGAAAAACCATGCTGGCCGGCCGCAGGATACTCCTGATCATCGGCGGCGGCATCGCCGCCTACAAGAGCCTGGAGCTGATCCGTCTCCTGCAGAAGGCCGGGGCAGGGGTGGTGCCGGTGCTGACCGCCGGCGGGGCGGAATTCGTCACCCCGCTCAGCGTCTCGGCGCTGGCAGGCGAAACCGTGCACAGGGCGCTCTTCGACCTGACCGCCGAAGCCGAGATGGGCCACATCGAGCTGTCGCGCAGCGCCGATCTGGTGGTCGTGGCGCCCGCCACCGCCGATCTCGTCGCCAAGCTCGCCGCCGGGCTCGCCAACGACCTCGCCAGCACCCTGTTGCTCGCCACCGACAAGCGCGTGCTGCTCGCCCCGGCGATGAACGTCCGCATGTGGCAGCACCCGGCGACCCGCCGCAACCTCGCCACCGTCACCGCCGAGGGCGCCCTGGTGGTCGGCCCCGACGAGGGCGAGATGGCGTGCGGCGAGTTCGGCCCCGGCCGCATGGCCGAGCCTCCCGCCATCCTCGCCGCCATCGACGCGGCGCTGGGCGGCGGCCCGCTCGCCGGCCGCCATGTGCTCGTCACCTCCGGCCCAACGCACGAGCCGATCGACCCGGTGCGCTACATCGCCAACCGCTCCTCGGGCCGCCAGGGCAGCGCCATCGCGGCGGCGCTTGCCGGCCGCGGCGCCCGCGTCACTTTCGTCACCGGCCCGGCCGAGGCGCCGCGGCCGGCGGGCGCGGCCGTGGTCGAGGTCGAGACCGCCGCCGAGATGCTCGCCGCCGTCGAGGCCGCGCTGCCCGCCGACGTCGCGATCTTCGCCGCCGCGGTCGCCGACTGGCGGGTGGTGACCGCGAGCGGCTCGAAGGTGAAGAAGGACCCCTCCGGCCGCCCGCCGGCGCTGGAGCTCTGCGAGAACCCCGACATCCTGAAGACCGTCGCCGGCCGGCGCGAGGGCCGGCCGGGCCTGGTCATCGGCTTCGCCGCCGAGACCGACGACCTGGTCGCCAACGCCACCGCCAAGCGGTTGCGCAAGGGCGCCGACTGGCTGGTCGCGAACGACGTGAGCCCGGCCACCGGCATCATGGGCGGCCCCGAGAACGCGGTGACGCTGATCACCCCCGACGGCGCCGAGCCCTGGCCGCGGATGTCGAAGTCGGCGACGGCGGAGGCCCTCGTCGATCGCATCGTGCAGGCGCTCGCGTGACCGTCGCCGTCGGCATCCTCCGCCTCGCCAGCCACGACCCGGCGCTGCCGCTGCCGGCCTATGCCACCGAGGGGTCGGCGGGCCTCGACCTCTGCGCCAACCTTGCGCCCGAGCATCGCGCCGCCGGCCTGACGCTGGCGCCGGGCGCCCGGGCGCTGATCCCGACCGGCCTGGCGCTCGAGATCCCGCCAGGCTACGAGATCCAGCTCCGCCCCCGCTCCGGCCTGGCCCTGCGTCAGGGCCTGACGCTGCTCAACAGCCCCGGCACGATCGACAGCGACTACCGGGGCGAGGTCGGGGCCATCGTGATCAACCACGGCGCCGAGCCGGTCAACGTCGCCCATGGCATGCGGATCGCCCAGCTGGTGCTCGCGCCGGTCGCCCGGCTCGCCTGGGCCGAAGCCGGGACGCTGGCCGACAGCGCCCGCGGCGCCGGCGGTTTCGGCTCCACCGGAACCGCAGGACGCCCGGCCGTGCGCACGCCGTGACGCTCGCACCCGAGGAACTCGCGCGCTACGCCCGCCACATCGTGCTGCACGAGATCGGCGGCCCCGGCCAGCAGCGCCTCGGCGCCGCTCGCGTGCTGGTCATCGGCGCCGGCGGCCTCGGCAGCCCGGCGCTGCTCTACCTCGCCGCCGCCGGCGTCGGCGCGCTCGGCATCGTCGACGACGACCTGGTCAGCCTCTCCAATCTGCAGCGGCAGGTACTATACGCCACCGACGAGATCGGCCAGCCGAAGACCGCCAGCGCGGCCCGCGCGCTCGCTCGCCTCAACCCGCATGTCGCGGTCGAGGCGTACCCGCTGCGACTCGACGCCAGCGGCGCCGCCCGGCTGGTCCCGGGCTACGACCTCGTTCTGGACGGCAGCGACAACTTCGCCACCCGCTACCTCGTCAACGCCGCCTGCGTCGCCGCCGGCCGGCCGCTGATTTCCGCCGCCATGAGCCAGTGGGAGGGCCAGATCGCGCTCTTCCACCCCGCCGGCGGCGGTCCCTGCTACGAGTGCCTGTTCCCCGAGCCCCCCGCGCCCGAGCTGGTTCCCAGCTGCGCGCAGGCCGGCATCATCGGCGCGCTCCCCGGCGTGATGGGCTCGATGATGGCGCTGGAGGCCATCAAGCTGATCGCCCGCGCCGGCACCTCGCTGCGTGGCGCGCTGCTGATCTACGACGCGCTCCACGCCGAGATCCGCCGGATCGGCATCGCCCCCCGCGCCGGGTGCCCGGTCTGCCATGGCTCGGGGAGCGCCGGGCCGACGTAGTCCGGTTGCTTTCAAGCCGTTGCGCCGGCTCGGGCGCGCCTGCCCGTCGCCTTGACAGCACCCCGGGCGCGGGCGAACGGTGCGCATGGCCAAGACCGCGCGGCACCGACGCCTGTCGATGATCGACATCCGACCCGTCGGCTACATCCTGGGCTGGCTGGTGCTGGTCCTGGGCGCGCTGATGCTGCTGCCGCTGCTGCTCGACCTGCAGAACGGCGACGCCAACGCCGAGGCCTTCGCGCTCTCGTCGGTGCTGACCATCGTCGCCGGAGCCGCGGTGTCGGTCGCCTGCGCCGAGGATCGCAAGGCCTCGCTGACGTTGCGGCAGGGTTTCCTGCTGACCACCGGGTCCTGGGCGATCTTTCCGGCGGTCGGTGGGCTGCCGATGATGCTCGGCGCGCCGCAGCTGAGCTTCACCGACGCCTACTTCGAATCGATGTCGGCGCTGACCACCACCGGCGCCACGGTGATCTCCGGCCTCGACTACCTGCCCCGCGGCCTGCTGCTCTGGCGCGGGCTGCTGCAATGGCTGGGCGGCATGGGCGTGATCCTCCTGGCGATGATCCTGCTGCCGGTCCTGAACATCGGCGGCATGCAGCTGCTCCGGAACGCCGACTTCAACACGCTGGGCAAGATCATGCCCCGCACCAAGACCATCGCGCTCTCGATCGGCTCGGTCTATGCCGGGCTGACGCTGGCCTGCGCGCTCGGCTACATCTGGGCCGGGATGAGCAACTTCGACGGCATCATCCATGCCATGACCACGCTTGCCACCGGCGGCATGGGCAACTACGACAGCTCCTTCGCCAACTTCAGCCCCGTCGGCGCAGTACATCGCGACCGTCTTCATGCTGCTCGGCGCCATGTCGTTCAGCCGCTTCGTGCAGTTCGCCCGCGGCGAGCCCGCGGCGCTGCTCGGCGACAGCCAGATCCGGGCTTTCCTGGCGATCTACGCCTCATTCGTGCTGGCGCTTATCGCCGCGCGCGCGCTCAATTCCGAGACGATCGACGAGCCCGCGGTGCGTGAGGTGCTGTTCAACCTCGCCTCGGTGATCACCACAACCGGCTTCGTCAGCACCGACTATTCGGGCTGGGGCCCCACGGCCTGGACGCTGATCTTCTGCTCGATGATGATCTGCGGCTGCTCCGGCTCGACCGCCGGCGGCCCCAAGGTGTTCCGCTACCAGCTGCTGCTCGGCGCGATCTCCGGCGAGGTCCGCCGGCTGCACAGCCCCAACGTCGTCTTCACCCCGCACTTCCAGGGCCAGGCAGTCTCGGTCGAGGTCATGGATTCGGTGATGGCGTTTTTCATGCTGTTCTTCGTCACGCTGGGCACCGGCGCGGTGGCGCTGGTGCTGCTCGGCCTCGATCCGGTCACCGCGATCACCGGCGTCGCCACCTGCCTTTCCAACGTCGGTCCCGGCCTCGGCGAGATCATCGGCCCCAAGGGCAACTTCGCCAGCCTCGAGCCGGCCGCGAAATGGGTGCTCTCGTTCATGATGCTCGGCGGCCGTCTGGAACTGCTGACCGTCTACGTGCTGTTCACCGCCGGCTTCTGGCGCGGCTGATACGTCTTCCGCTTGAATAGCATACGCGTTGTGCATGCGTTGTGCATGCCCCGTGCATGAGTGAATCCCTCCATGTGGCCGTCGACGCACGCGGAATCCGTTTCGTGCCGAGTCGAGGAGCGAGCCGGATCAGATCTGACCATACACGGCGTTCGCGATCTCGAGCAGCCGCTCGCGGGCGAACGGCGCGGAGAGCGCATAGCCGAGCCCGTGGTCGACCCACGAGAACGTGGCGACGCCGTCATGCTCGGCGTACCGGAAGCCGGTGTCAGCCGCGCTGGCGGGGTCGCGGGCGATCAGGCAGGTCAGGCGCTTGCCGCCCGCGTCCTCGTACATCAGCATCGCCCCCGGCGCGTCGCCGACCGGCACCAGCCGGCCGCCGACCAGCCGGAAGCCCAGGCGCGACAGGTCCGGTGCACTGAGCGCCGTCCCCAGCCGCTTGCCGAGCCAGCCGACCAGGTGCGCTTCCTGGTCTGCCCCGACCTCCACCGGGTGGCGGACCTCGCCGGCATAGACCAGGTAGCTGTCGAGCGAGAGCTGCGGCAGCGACGGCGCTCCCGTCGGCGGCGTTCCCTGCAGCGCCCTGTCAAGCAGCCCGCCGGAAACGCCTCCCAGAGCGAAGATCGCGACCGCCGCGGCAGCCATCCGCCAGCGCGGCCGCGGCCGGGCCAGCCGCGCGCGCAGGGTGTGAAGCTCGCGGCCGTCGGCGATGCGGTCCGCCGGGACCTCCGCGGCGTAGAGCGCCCGGATGCCGTCGTTCTGCGCCTTCCAGCCGGCGACCGTCGCAGCCATCGCCGGGTTGTCGGCCAGCCAGGCCTCGACCGCCCGGCGCCGCTCCGGCGGCAGCTGGCCGTCGACGTAGGCGTGCAACTCGTCCCGGGGGGTGTCTCCGTGCGATGGCTCGGTCATGAAGGCCTCGAAAATGCGACGATGTTGTGGCTGCGCAGCGTCTCGGCCAGCGCCGTTCGCGACCGCGACAGCCGTGACATCACGGTGCCGATCGGGATGCCGAGGGTCGCCGCGACCTCGGCGTAGGTATAGCCCTCGACGACCACCAGCATCAGCACCGCCCGGTTGTCGGGCGACAGCATGTCGATCGCGGCCGCCAGCCGCCGGCGCTCGAGCGGATCGGCCGGATCCTCGGCGGCCGCGGTCCGCTCCGCCGCATCGACGCCGACCCTGCCGGGGCCGGGCTCGTGCCGGCCCCGGTTGCGGTAGAGGTTCGTCATCACCGTCATCAGCCAGCCCGCGAGGTTCTCACCCCGCCAGGTAGCCTGCTTCGCCAGCCCCTGCTCCAGACAGTCGTGCAGCAGGTCCTCGGCCTCGGCGCCGCTGCGCGACAGGCTGCGGGCGTAGCGGCGCAGGCGCGGCAGCACCGCGAGCAGTTCGGCCTCGGTGATCTTCATCTGTGTGCCGCGGCAAGGCGCCTGGCGCGCCTCCGCGCGCCGTCTCGGCTAGGGCCGGGCCACGTTCCAGACATCGTTGACCCCATCGCCGGTGGTGTCGCCGGGCTTTGTGTCCTTGACCCAATAGTACAGCGGCATGCCGTCCTTTGCCCACTGGTAGGTGTTGTCGCTGCGCTCGATGATCGAAAACGGCGGCGCAGCCGCTTCGCCCTCCTCGGCCAGGGCCGGCGGCCAGTTGGCGGCGCATTTGTCGTAGCAGGCCGAGACGCCCGGCGTGTCCTTCTTGAAGGTGTAGAGCGTCATGTCCTTGGCGCCGGTCAGCACGGGACCGATCGCGGTGTCCATCGTGCCCGGCGCTGCCGCGAAGGCGGGGGCGGACAATGCGGCGAGAACGACGGCGCAGGCGACGAGCTGTTTCATGGCGGGCTTCTCCTGTCGGATGCGAGAGGCGGATGCGCTTCTCGACAGGTTAGACACCGGAAGCGGTGATTTTATTCCCGGCCGGCGCGACGCGATCAGCGACCGGCGCGCTTGGCTCGCACGGGCGGAGCGTAGCCGCCGAGCCGCGAGGTCGCGAGCCCGAGGCGGACCAGGCTCTCGCACAGGGTTACGGCGCAGCTCACGCCGTCGAGGACCGGCAGGCCGTGCTCGGCGGCGAGCGCGCGGGTCAGGTCGGTCATCCCGGCGCAGCCGAGGACGATCGCCTCGGCGCGGTCCTCGGCGATGGCGCGGGCGATCTCGGCGCTGACCCGGGCGCGGGCGTTGCTGCCGGGCTCTTCCAACTCCAGTACCGCCACCTCGGAGGAGCGCACCCGCGCGCAGCGCGATGCGAGGCCGTAGCTGTGGAGGTTGTGCTCGAGCGCCGGCACCGAGCGGGCCAGCGTCGTGACCACCGAGAACTTGTTCGCGAGCAGCGCGGCCATGTGGTAGGCGGCCTCGCCGATGCCCGACCACCGGCCGGTCGGTCAGGCAGCGCGCGGCGTCGAGCCCGGTATCGTCGAAGCAGGCGATCACCACCGCGTCCGCGTCCGGGTGCGCCTCGATCTCGGCGAGCAGGCCCGCGAGGCTGATCGCCTCGTCGTAGTAGCCCTCGATGCTGACCGGGCCGCTGGCGGGGTTGACCGCGACGATCTCGGTGCCGGGCGCGGCGATCCGCCGCGCCGCCTCGCCGATCTTCGCGGTCATCGAGGCGGTGGTGTTGGGGTTGACGACGAGAATGCGCACGGGGGTCCTACACGTCGCCGCCGAGATAGGCCGCCCGGATGCGATCGTCCTTGATCAGGTCCTTCGACACCCCGCTCAGCACCACCGCGCCGGTCGACATCGCGTAGGCGCGGTTGGAGATGCTGAGCGCCATCCGCGAGTTCTGCTCCACCAGCAGCACCGAGACGTTCTCGTCGCGGTTGATCGCGACGATCGAGCGAGCGATGTCCTGCACCAGCTTGGGCGCGATGCCGAGCGATGGCTCGTCGAGCAGCAGCAGCTTCGGCTTGGCCATCAGCGCCCGGCCGATCACCATCATCTGCTGCTCGCCGCCGCTGAGCGTGCCCGCGGCCTGCGAGTAGCGCTCGCGCAGCCGCGGGAAGCGCTCGAGCACGCTCTCGAGCGTCGCCTTGATCCCGTCGGCGTCGCGGCGGGTGAAGGCGCCCATCATCAGGTTGTCCTTCACCGTCATATAGGGAAAGACCCGGCGCCCCTCCGGCACCATGGCGATGCCCTTCCTGCACGATCTCGGCGGCGGGCGTGCCGTCGAGCCGCGCGCCCATATAGGTGATCTGGCCGCTGCGGATCTTCCGCAGCCCGGTGATCGCCCGCAGGATCGACGACTTGCCGGCGCCGTTCGCGCCGATCAGCGCCACGGTTTCGCCCTCGTTCACCTCGATCGACACGCCCTTCAGCGCATAAACGTGGTCGTAGTAGAGCTCGACGTTTTCGAAGGAGAGCAGGCTTGCCATGCGTTACATCCCGATCGCGTCGTCTTCCGAGCCGAGATAGGCCTCGATGACCTTGGGGTTCACCTGGATCTCGGCGGGCGTGCCTTCGGCGATCTTCTGCCCGAAGTTGATGACGACGATGCGGTCGGAGATCTTCATCACCGCCGGCATGTCGTGCTCGACCAGGAGCACCGTGACCCCGCGCTTGTCCCGCACCGCGCGCACCAGGCCTACCATGCGCATGGTCTCGTCGTGGTTCATCCCGGCGAAGGGCTCGTCCAGCAGCAGCACGGTGGGATTCGTCGCCATGCCGATCGCCATGCCGAGCGCCCGCAGATGGCCCTGCGGCAGGTTCGAGGCCAGCTCGTTGCGGATCGCCTGCAGCCCGAGGAAGTCCACGATCTCGTCGGCCGAGGCGGCGAACTCGGCCTCGTCAGCGCGCGCCAGCCTGGTGCCGAGGAAGTAGCCGGCGAGGCTGGCCTTCGAGCGCAGGTGATGGGCGACGATGATGTTGTCGCGGACCGTCATCGAGCGGAAGATCGTGGTCTCCTGAAAGGTCCGAACCACGCCCTTGCGCGCCACCACGTGCGGCGCCAGGTCCGAGATGCGCTCGCCCTTGAACAGCACCTCGCCGGCGCTGGTGTGCACGAAGGAGGCGATCAGCTTGAAGAGCGTCGACTTGCCGGCGCCATTCGGGCCGATCACCGACAGGATCTGGCCGGGCTCGACCTCGAAGGAGACGTCGTTGACCGCAGTCAGACCGCCGTAGCGCTTGGTGACGCTCTTGACCTGAAGGATCGGGCTCATCGGCCGGCCCTGCCGCGCCCGAAGAGGCGCAGGCTGAGCAGCCCGTTCGGCAGCACCAGCATCAGCGCGATCAGCAGCGAGGAGTAGATCAGCAGCTGGAACCGCCCGGTGGTGAACAGCAGATCCCAGCCGAAGTAGAGCACCAGCGTGCCGAGCATCGGGCCGAAGACGAAGCCGAGCCCACCGAGGAAGCAGTTCAGCATGAAGTTGACCGAGTCCGCGACCTGGAAGCTCGAGGGATAAACCGATTGCGATATCGCGACGAAGCAGGCCCCGGCGATGCCGCCGAAGAAGGACGAGATCGAATAGGCCAGCACCCGCAGGTAGGCGGTGTTGACGCCGATCGAAGCGGCGAGCTCCTCGTTCTGGCGCAGCGACAGGCAGAGATGGCCGATGCGCGAATGCACCAGCCGCCAGAGCGCGGCATAGGTCAGCACCATCAGCACCGCGCCCAACAGGTAGAAGGCGAGCTTGGGGTTTGCCATGGTCGCGAAGTCGGGAACCAGCGTCAGTCCGAACAGCGACAGCTCCCCTGGCGGCGGGATCGAGGTGATCCCCTTGGCGCCGTTTGTGATCGGCAGCGCCAGGGCCGTCAGCCGCGTGACCTCGGTCAGGACCAGCGTAATCATCGCGAAGTAGACCCCGCGCAGCCGCAGGATCGGCAGCCCGATCAGCACGCTCACCCCGGCGCAGAACAGCCCCGCCAGCGGCAGCGACAGCCAGAAGCTGAGCCCCGCCTGGGTGATCAGCACCGCCGAGACGTAGGCGCCGATCAGCGCGTAGGCGCCCTGGCCGATATTGATGCGACCGATGTAGAAGGTGAGCCACACCCCCGCGCTGGCGATGGAGAGCAGCGCCACCGAGGTCAGCGTGTAGTAGAAGTCCCAGCGGCCGCTCACGTAGATGAGCCAGGGTATCAGCAGGAACACCACGGCCAGGAACGCCAGCACGCCGAGCAGCTTCATGTTGCGCGACATTGCCGGTCAGCCCCAGGGCTTGCCCATCAGCCCGTTCGGGCGGATGGAGAGGAAGACCATCAGGCTGGCGAAGATCACGAGGTAGGTGATGTCGCCGTAGGAGGCGAGCACGGTCAGGCCGACCGACTCCATCATGCCGAGGATGAAGCCGCCGGCGATGGCGCCCGAGATCACCCCGGCGCCGCCGATCATGATCATCATGAAGGCCTTGATCGAGGTGGGGCCGCCCATGCCGAGGTTGACCCCGGTGATGGTGACGAGCAACCCGCCGACCAGTCCGGCCAGCATCGCCCCGAGCGCGAAGCCGATCAGCGAATAGCGGTCGACGTCGACCCCCATCAGCTGCGCCGCGACCCGGTCCTGGGCCAGCGCGCGCATCGCCCGTCCGGTGCGCGAATATTGCATGAACAGGATGAAGGCCGCGATCATCGCGAGGGCCAGCACCCCGATCAGGATGCGGTCGTAGGGCATGATCAGCCGGAAGTTCCAGTTGAAGACGCCGTTGACGATCTTCGGCACCCCGCGCTGCTTCTCCCCGAAGAGGAGCAGGATCACCGCGTCGAGGAAGAAGGCGATCCCGGCGGCGAGCAGCATCGTGCTCTCCTCGCGGTGCGAGCGGCGGATCACGGTGCGGAACAGGAACTTCTCGATCAATCCGCCGACCACCGCCAGCACCACCGCCGACGCAACCAGCCCGACGACGAAGGGCAGACCCAGCCGCGCCACCACCGTGTAGGTGACGAACCCGCCCAGCACGTACATCTGGCCGTGCGCGAAGTTCAGCACGTTCATCAGCGAGAAGATCAGGGTCAGCCCGAGCGCGATCAGTGCGTACTGGGCGCCGAGGTAGAGGCCATTGGCGATGATCTGTTCCATACCGCGCTGCTCCGCTCGGGGTCGATCTCGAACCGGAGCCCGGCGGACCGGGCTCCGCGGGTCGGGCAGGGATCAGTCGACCTGCGCCACGAACAGCGTGTCGAACTTGCCGTCCTTGAAGACGTTTACCACCAGCGGCACCGAGAGCTGGCGCTTCTGGCCGAACGAGGTGGTGCCGACATAGCTGAGCTTCGCATCGCCCTTCATGTAAGGGTTGGGCGCCTCGAAGGTGTCCATGGTCTTCTTGAACTCCTCCACGTCGTCGATCGCCTTCGGGTTCGCCTTGAGGGTATCGAGGATGTATTCCAGCGCGTAGACCTTGGTGTTGGACTCGTCGTTGTATTCGCCGAACATCTTGGTGTAGCGGTCGACGAAGGCGCGCATCTCGTCCGAGGCGATCTCCGGCGTCGAGGCGCCGCCGACCGAGATGAACCCGTTGGCGAGATCGCCCGCGCCTTCCTGCAGCACCGCCGCGTCCTGGGCGGTCTCGGTCGAGATCAGACCGGTATAGCCGAGCTCGCGCGCCGAACGGATCAGCTGCGGCGCGTTGGCCGGAGCAACCCCCGAAAGCACCAGCAGATCGGGCTGGGTCTGGACCACCGGCAGGAGCACCGGCGTGAAGTCGGTGGTATCGACCTGGTAGGTGACGTTCGACGAGACCACGTCGAGCCCGAGCGCCTTGGCCGCTTCGACGCCGCCGTCGCGCTGGCTGAGCGGGTCGGATTCGTTGGCGGCGACGAAGGCGATCTTCTTCACGCCGTTGTTTTCCATCAGGTATTTGTAGATCGCCGGGCCGGACTGGTAGTTGGCCACCATGCCCAGCACGGCGTTCGAGGCCGGTGCCACGTAGAGCGACTTCGGGAAGGCGTAGGGGAAATAGATGATGCCGTTCTGCTCGGCGACCGGCCGCACCGCGGCGGCGCCGTCGTCCACGTTCGGGCCGACCACGTAGTGTATACCCTCCTGCGCCATCTTCTCCATGCCGGCGATGGCGCGCTTGGGGTCCTTCTGGTCGTCGAAGGCCACGATCTCCACGTCGTACTTGGTGCCGCCGATGTCGACGCCGCCCGCGTCGTTGATCATCGCGGCCAGCGTTTCCATCGAGCGCTGGTTCGACGTGCCCCAGGCCGCGGCCGGGCCGCTGGTCACGCCGACGAAGCCGATCTTGAGCTTCGCGTTATCTGCGCTCGCCATCCCGGCAAGACCGAGGGCCAGCGCCAAAGTCGCGGCGGCCGTCGTCCGCATCATGCTACGTCGGTTCATCATCCACCTCTCCGTTGCGTCTCTTGGTGATTGCGCAGGGCAGCGAACCCTGAGAAGGTCAGTCAAGAGGATCGTTAACACTTCTGTCAACATATTCCGCGGTTTTTGTTGCCGGGTGCCGGTGATTGGCTAAAATCGAGGCATCCGCGCGCATTGGGGACGAAGGATGACCAATCTCGATCTCGTCCGGCCCGGCAGGATGGCCGCCGCTGATGGCCCCTCGGAGGAGGAGATCGTCGAGCGGATCTTCGAGGCGGTGATCGACCAGCGGCTGCCGCCGGGCTCCAAGCTGTCCGAAATCGGCGCTCTGCGCGGCCTTCGGCGTCGGGCGGATGCGCGTCCGTCGCAGCTTCCTGCTGCTGGCTGGCCGCGGGGTGGTGGAGCTGCAGTCCAACCGCGGCGCGTTCGTGGCCCGCCCGACTGCCGAGCAGGCCCGCGAGGTGTTCGAGGCGCGGCTCGCCATCGAGCCGAGCGTGGCCCGGCATGCCATCGGCCGCGCCTCGGATGCGGATCTCGCGTCCCTGAGCCAGCACCTGACCCGGGAAGTGCAGGCGCATCGCGAGGGCAGGCGCCGCGATGCGATCCGCCTGTCCGGACTCTTCCATGTCGAGCTTGCCCAGGTGGCCGGCAACAGCGTGATGCTCGGCATGATCAAGCAACTGGTCGCCCGCACCTCGCTGATCATCGGGATCTTCGGCGGTCCCGGGCCGTCGAATTGCCGCTATCATGACCATGAAGTGATCTTGGGGTCGCTCAAGGCGCGGGATGCGGAGGCGGCGGCCGCGCACATGGCGGCGCACCTCGAGGAACTGCGGAACAGCATCGACCTGAGCCAGGCCGACGCCGGCGCCGTCGATCTAGTCGCCCTGTTCTCGCAGGTGTGAGTCCGTTCGAGTGAGGATCCCGCAAGGCGCTGAAATGCCGCGATTTTCTGCGTATGGAGTCCGTATGGAACGCATATGGAATCGGTATGGGCATTTTCGGCGTTGCGGCAGGAGACAGGTTCGGCCGCTGGTATTGTCGACGCATTGATCTACGCTGCGTCCTCGCGCGCTCAGCGAGCGGCAAATCGACCAGTCCCCGAAACAGAATGAAAGGACCCCCCATGGCCCGCTTCGATGGAAGGATCGCGATCGTCACCGGCGCCGCCAGCGGCATCGGCAAGGAGATCGCCCTGCGCTTCGCCGCCGAGGGCGCAACGCCGGTGATCGCCGACCTCAACCTCGATGCCGCGCGGGCGACCGCCGACGAGATCAAGGCCAAGGGCGGCGACGTCCTTTGCGGTGGCGATGAACGTGACCGACGAGGCCGAGGTCGAAAAGGGCGTCGCCGACACCGTCGCCAGGTACGGAAAGGTCGACATTCTGGTCAGCAACGCCGGCATCCAGATCGTGCATCCGTTCGTCGACTTCCCCTTCGCCGACTGGAAGAAGCTGCTCGCGATCCACCTCGACGGCGCCTTCCTGACTACCAAGGCCTGCCTCAGGCACATGTACGCCGCCAACTACGGGCGCGTGATCTACACCGGTTCGGTGCATTCCAAGGAGGCTTCCAAGCTCAAGGCCCCCTACGTCACCGCCAAGCATGGCCTGATCGGGCTGGCCAAGGTGCTCGCCAAGGAGGGCGCCGAGCACAACGTCAGCGCCAACGTGGTCTGTCCCGGCTTCGTCCGCACGCCGCTGGTCGACAAGCAGATCCCCGAGCAGGCGCAGGCGCTCGGCATCAGCGAGGACGCGGTGATCAAGACCGTCATGCTCAAGGACACCGTCGACGGCGCGTTCACCACCACCGACGACGTCGCCGACGCGGTCCTCTACTTCGCCGCCGCCCGCAATTGCGTGCTGACCGGCCAGTCGCTGGTGGTCAGCCACGGCTGGTTCATGCAGTAGCCTGCGGCCGCGCTGCCGCGGATCAGATCAGCTGGGCTGTCAGGCCGCCGTCGATGCGGTAGTCGGCGCCGGTGCAGAAGCCGGCGCGATCGGAGACGAGGAAGGCCACGAGCTCGGCGACCTCCTCGGGGGTGCCGACCCGGCCGACCGGGTGGGCGGCGCCGAAGGAGGCGATGACGTCTTCGAGCGTGCGGCCGGGCCCGGCCTGCTGGGCGGCGCCGTCTTCGAGGAGCGGCGTGCGGATCGAGCCGGGGCTGATCGAGTTGACCCGGATGCCGTCGCGGGCGCAGTCGACCGCCATCGCCCGCGTCAGGGCATGGAGCGCGCCCTTGGTCGTGGCGTAGGCGAGCACGCCGCGCTGGTTGGAAAAGCCCTGCACGGAAGAGAAATGGATGATCGCGCCGCCGCCGCGGGCCTTCATGCCGGGGTAGAGGAGGTAGCTGGTCAGGTAGGCGGCGCGGAGGTTGACCGCCATCACCCGGTCCCAATGCGCCGGGTCGGTGGTCTCGATGGTGCCGTAGGTCTGGATCGCGGCGGCATTGATCAGGATGTCGAAGCCGGGGGAGCCGATGGTCGCGACGAGCGCCCGCAGGGCGGCTTCGTCGGCGACGTCGCAGGGGTGGACCTGCACGGCGAGCCCGGAGGCGGCATCGGCAGCGGCGGCGTTGAGGCCGGGGTCGATGCCGCAGAGATGCACCTCGGCGCCGTCCCGGGCGAGGCGCAGGGCGCTGGCGAGGCCCATGCCGCTCGATCCGGTCACGAAGGCGCGTTTCCCGTCGAACTCCATCGGTCCTTCTCCTTCAGGCACGGACCCGGATCATCTCGGGGTCGTAGAGCGGTTTGAGGAAGACCTTCGCCGGCAGGCGCTCGGTCGCGACCTCGAGCTCGTAGCTGCCCGAGAGCACGCTCTCCGCGTCGACGCCGTGCTCCGGGTCGCGGACGTAGCCGTAGCCGATGCCGCAGCCGAGCGTGTGGCCGTAGCCGCCGCTCGACAGCCAGCCGACGCGGCGGCCGTCGCGGAAGATGGTCTCGCGGCCGTGCAGCATCACGCCGGGCGCGTCGAGCGTGAAGCCGGCGAGGAGGCGCGGCAGGCGGGCGGCCTGCTGGGCCTCCAGGGCAGCGCGGCCGAGGAAGGGGGTGTTCTTGCGCAGCTTCACCGCGAAGCCGAGGCCGGCCATCAGCGGCGAGTGGTCGGGGCCGATATCGGCGCCCCAGGCGCGGTAGCCCTTTTCGAGGCGCAGCGATTCGATGGCGCGGTAGCCGGCGTCGGCGAGGCCGTGGCGGGCGGCCGGCTTCCGCCAGGGCGTCGTAGACGGTCGCGGCGAATTCGACGGGGATGTGCAGCTCCCAGCCGAGCTCGCCGACATAGGTGATGCGCAGCGCGGTGACCGGCGCGCCGGCGACGGAGAGGCGCCGGACGCTGGCGAAGGGGAAGGCGGCGTTCGAGACGTCCTCCTCGGTGACGGTGGCGAGGATGTCGCGGGCGCGCGGACCCATCAGCGCCAGGACGGCGAACTGCGGGGTGACGTCGGCGAGGCGGGCGTCGAGGCCGGCGGGGATGTTGCGGCGGATCCAGTCGAAGTCGTGGGTGGCGAAGCCGGTGCCGGTGACGATGTAGTAGGCGTCCTCGGCGAGACGGGCGAGGGTAAGGTCGCACTCGATGCCGCCGCGGGCGTTGAGCATCTGGGTGTAGGTGAGTGCGCCGGGGGGACGGGTGACGTCGCCCGCGGCGATCCAGGAGAGCGCCGCCTCGGCGTCGCGGCCGGTGAGCAGGAACTTGGCGAAGGAGGTCTGGTCGAAGACGGCGGCCGCCTCGCGGGCGGCGCGGTGCTCGCGCGCGACGGCGTCAAACCAGTTGGGCCGCTCGAAGGTGGGGACGTCCTCGGGGGTTTCCCCCGCGGCGGCGAACCAGTTGGGACGCTCCCAGCCGAGCTTTTCCCCGAAGCAGGCGCCGCGGGCCATGAGGCGGTCGTAGAGCGGCGAGCGGCGGAGGGGGCGGCCGGAGGCGTATTCCTCGTGCGGCCAGGCCATCGCGTAGTGGCGGCCGTAGGCTTCGAGGGTTCGGGTGCGGACCCAGGCGGTCGAGCGGTGGTTGGGGCCGAAGCGGCGGATGTCCACCGGCCAGAGGTCGTAGGGCGGCTCGCCCTTCGCGACCCATTCGGCGAGCGCCATGCCGGCGCCGCCGCCGCTGGCGATGCCGAAGGCGTTGAAGCCGGCGCCGACGAAGAAGTTCGCGACCTCCGGGGCCTCGCCGAGGATGAAGTTGCCGTCGGGGGTGAAGCTCTCGGGGCCGTTGATGAACTGCTTGATGCCGGCGGTCTCCAGCGCGGGGACGCGGCCGAGGGCGAGGGCCATCATCGGCTCGAAGTGGTCCCAGTCGTTTTCGAGGAGCTGGAAGGCGAAGTCTTCGGGGATGCCGTGTTCGGCCCAGGGCCTGGGGTTCGGCTCGTAGCCGCCCATGGTCAGGCCGCCGACCTCCTCCTTGTAGTAGGTGAGGCGGTCGGGGTCGCGCAGGGTGGGCAGGCCGGGGGTGACGCCGGGGATGCGGCTCGGTGATCAGGTACTGGTGCTGGACGCTGACCAGGG
The DNA here is from genome assembly GCA_963847795.1 of uncultured Alphaproteobacteria bacterium. Lineage (GTDB taxonomy): Bacteria > Pseudomonadota > Alphaproteobacteria > Rhodobacterales > Rhodobacteraceae > Amaricoccus. The sequence goes on along the minus strand of CAWKBH010000005.1, from coordinate 27,148 downwards.
GCACGTTGACGCCGGCGAGCTTGCCGATCTCGCGGGCCCACTGGCCGGCGCAGTTGACGACCTTTTCGCAGGCGATCTCGCCCCGGTCGGTGACGACGCCGGTGACGCGGCCGTTCTCGGTGCGGATGCCGGTGACGGCGGTGTCCTCGCGGATGGTGACGCCGGCGGTGCGGGCGCCGCGGGCGAGCGCCTGGACGATGTCGGAGGGAGAGGCCTGGCCGTCGGTGGGGAGGAAGGCGGCGCCGATGACGTCGTCGATCGTCATCAGCGGCCAGAGGTCGCGGGCCTCCGACGGGGTCAGGAGCTGCATCTCCAGGCCGAAGGAGCGCGCGGTGGTGGCCTGGCGGCTGCACCTCGGTCCAGCGCTCGGGGGTGCAGGCGAGGCGGAGGCCGCCGTTCATCTTCCAGCCGGTGGCGAGGCCGGTCTCGGCCTCCAGCCGGTCGTAGAGGGCGACGGAGTAGCCGAGGAGCTGGGTGACGTTGGCGTTGGAGCGGAGCTGGCCGACGAGGCCGGCGGCGTGCCAGGTGGAGCCGGAGGAGAGCTTGTGCCGCTCCAGCAGGATGACGTCGGTGAGGCCCATCAGGCCGAGGTGGTAGGCCGTGGAGCAGCCGACGATGCCGCCGCCGATGACGACGATCTTGGCCGATGTCGGGAGGTCGGTCATGGCAGGTCCCTGAAAGCGGCCCAGGCGGCGTCGAAGCGCGCGCGGTTTTCGGCGGTATAGGCGGCGAAGTCGAAGGCGATCCTGGAATGGCGCTCCGAGACCATGCTCCAGAGGGTCTCGCGCAGCAGCGAGGCGGCGGTCATCGCGGCGGCGCGCCGCAGGAGCTCGGCGTCGGGCGGGCGGCGGTAGTAGGCTTCGAGGAGGGCGGCGCTCTGGGCGGCGTCCATGCCGGCGTTCGAGGCGAGGCCGCCGAGGTCGAAGAGCGGGCGAGTTGAAGCCCGCGTATTCCCAATCGACCAGCCAGAGGCGGGCGCCGTCGTCCAGGATGTTTGCGGGCAGCAGGTCGTTGTGGCCGAAGACGATCTCGACCGGGCCGACGGCGGCTTCGAGGCTCTCGGCGGCGGCGAGGAGCTCGGGCGGGGCGTCGCCGAGGGTGTGGGCGTAGTCGCGCACGACCTGGAAGACCCAGAAGATCGGCGCCGGGCCGTGGAAGTGCCTGGGGATTTCCTGGTGGCAGCGGCGCACCAGGTCGGCGAGGCGGTCGCGGTTGGCGGCGTCGCGGACGGCTTCGGGGGTAAGCGGGCGGGCGTCGATGAAGTCGAGGACCAGCGCCCCGGGCTGCCAGTGGCGGACAGCCGGGGCGAGGCCGGCGGCGTGGGCGGCGCGGCTGGCGGCGAGCTCGAAGGTGCGCACGATGTTGTGCTCGGGGATGTCGCCGCCGATGCGCACGAGGTAGCGGCGGCCGGCGTCCTCGACGGTGAAGTTGAGGTTGGTGATGCCGCCGGCGAGCGGCTGGGGGTCGACCGGGCCGGTCCAGATCGGCAGCGACGCGGCGAGGCGGCGGGCGGCGTCGGTCATCGCAGCAGGCCGAGGCGGGCGCGGGTGCGGGCGGCGGCCCGGGTCATCAGGCGGTCGGCGATCATGGCGATCATCGCGACGCAGAGGCCGGCGGTCAGGCCCTGGCCGACATTGGCGCGGGTCAGCGCGATGTAGACCTCCTGGCCGAGGTCGCGGGTCCCGACCAGCGCGGTGATCACCAGCATCGAGATCGCGAGCAGGATGGTCTGGTTGATGCCGAGCAGGATCTCCGGCAGCGCCAGCGGCAGGCGGAGCTTGGTCAGGCGCTGGGCCGGGGTGGTGCCCATGGCCCGGGTCGCCTCGACGAGGGCGGGGTCGATGCCGCGGATGCCGAGCGCGGTATAGCGGATCGCCGGGGCGACGGCGTAGAGGACGATGGCGATCATCGCGGTGAACTCGCCGACGCGGAACAGCATCACCACCGGGATCAGGTAGACGAAGCTCGGCAGGGTCTGCAGCGTGTCGATGACGGCCTCGACCACGCGCCAGAGCCGGGCGTCGAGGCCGGCGGCGATGCCGACGGGAATGCCGATCGCGGCAGCGATGACCACCGAGACGCCGCAGAGATAGACCGTGATCATCGCCGGCTGCCAGTAGCCGGTGAAGGCGATGAAGAGCGCGAAGGCGCCGGCGATGGCGGCGCGGCGGGCGCCGCCGACGCGCCACATCGCGAAGGCGACGACCGCGGTGCCCCACCACCAGGGAATGGCGGTGAGCACGCGGCGGACCGGGACCAGCAGGCCGGTGAGGATCGCGGTCTTGATCGCCTCGAAGGTGTCGAAATAGTTCACGTTCAGCCACTGGATCGCGCCGGCCCAGAAGCCGGAGGTCGAGACGGTCCAGCGCGCGGGATAGCTGGCGATGGCGGGGGCAGCGAAGGCGAGCGCCCAGAGGCGCGAGCGCGGCGGCCAGCGCAGCGAGCGGCAGCAGGCTGCGCCGGCGTTCGGCGCGGCCGGCGCGGGCGGCGTAGGCCTGGCTGAGGCGGTCGAGCGCGATGGCGAGCACGACGATGGCGAGGCCGGATTCGATGCCGCCGCCGATGTCGAGGCGGCGGAGCGCGGTCAGCACGTCGTAGCCGAGGCCGCCGGCGCCGATCATCGAGGCGATGATCACCATGTTGAGCGAGAGCATGATCACCTGGTTGACCCCCACCATCAGCGGTACCCGCGCGGCCGGGATCATCACCCTCCAGACCAGCTGGCGCGGGGTGCAACCGGCCATGCGGCCGAACTCGACGATCTCCGGCGGCACGCCGCGCAGCGCCAGCAGCGTGACCCGGACCATCGGCGGCATGGCGTAGATGATGGTGGCGATCAGCGCCGCGACCGGGCCGAAGCCGAAGAGGATCAGGATCGGCAGGAGGTAGGCGAAGACCGGCACCGTCTGCATGGCGTCGAGCACCGGCGCGATGACCTGCTCGACCGGGCGGTGCCGCCAGGCGGCGATGCCGAGGAGCAGGCCGCCGGCGGCGCCGAAGGGCACCGCGACGGCGATCGAGGACAGGGTGAGCATCGCGCTCTGCCACTGGCCGAAGACCGCGAGGTAGCCGAGCGCGGCGCCGACCAGCAGCGCCAGCCGCCGGCCGCCGGCGTGCAACCCGAGCAGCGTGCCGGCGACGAGCACCCCGAGCCAGGGCAGCGGCGGCAGGATCTGCACCGCGCCCGAGCCTTCGCCCCGCAGGAGGCCCGTGGCCAGCAGCGCGGTGACGGCCTGCAGCGGCAGGTCCAGCCCGGCCGCGATTCCGCGGGTCAGCTCGCGGAAACTGACGCCGCCGAGGCTCGCGTCGTTGACCAGCCAGTTCATCGCCTGGCTGATCCAGGGCGCGACCGGAAGGATCCAGGCCTTCGGCACCTCCGCCCACGCACCTTCGAGGGCCCCGCGCGGCAGATACGAGAAGCCGATGGTCACCGCGGCGATGGCAAGCCAGAGCAGCCTCGCGGACCAGGCCGACGCCGAGGGCGGGCGGGTCGGTGGCGGCCAGGGTCACGGCCGCGCTCCGCGGTCGAGCAGGACGGCCATGACCTCGGGGCGACCGACGACCCCGACGGTCCGGCCATTCTCGATCACGGCGAAGGGCATGCGCGGCGGCCTCGACCTCGGCGGCGAAGTCGGCGACCTTGCGCCCGGCGTCGATGGCGCCCCCCAGCGTTCCGCCGTCGGAGGGGCGCATGATCGCGCGCGCGCTCAGGATTCGCGCCCGCGGCGCGTCGCGGGTGAACGCAGCCACGTAGCCGTCGGCGGGGGCGACCAGCAGGTCCTCGGCGGTGCCGACCTGGACGATGCGCCCGGCGCGCATGATGGCGATGCGGTCGGCCAGCCGGATCGCCTCGTCGAAGTCGTGGGTGATGAAGACGATGGTCTTCTTCAGGACCGCCTGCAGCCGCAGGAACTCGTCCTGCATCTCGCGGCGGATCAGCGGATCGAGCGCCGAGAACGGCTCGTCGAGGAACCAGAGCTCGGGGCCGACCGCCAGCGAGCGGGCGATGCCGACGCGCTGCTGCTGGCCGCCGGAGAGCTCGCGCGGGAAGCTCGCCTCGCGGCCGCCGAGGCCAACGAGCTCGATCATCTCGCGCGCCCGCGCCTCGCGCGTCGCCCGCGCCGCCCCCTGCACCTCCAGCGGGAAGGCGACGTTCCGGAGCACCGACAGGTGCGGCAGCAGGGCGAAGTTCTGGAACACCATGCCCATGCGGTGGCGGCGCAGCTCGATCAGCTCGCGGCCGGAGACCTTTCGAAGGTCGCGCCCCTCGAAGAACACCTCCCCCGCCGAAGGCTCGACCAGCCGCGACAGGCAGCGCACCAGCGTCGACTTGCCCGAGCCGGAAAGCCCCATGATGACGAAAATCTCGCCCTCGCCGACCGCGAGATCGGCGTCGATCACCGCCGGGGTCAGGCCGGCCCGCGCGATCGCCTCGGGGTCGGGAGGCGGATGCGCGCCCGGCGAGGAAGCGCTCGGCCTCCTCGCCGAACAGCTTCCAGACCCCGCGGCAGGCGAGCTTGGCCGCGCCGGCGCCCACGCGCGCGCCCGGCCCGCGGTCACGCCGTCACTTGCCGATCCAGGCCGACCAGCGGGCCTCGTTCGCGCCCATCCACTCCGCAACCACGTCGTCTACCTTGGCGCCGTCGAGATCGACCTTGGCGATCATCGCCCCGACCTCGTCGTTGGAGACGTTGAAGGCCTTGATCGCCGCATAGCCGGAGGGCCACTTGTCCTTGAGCCCGGCCCAGCCCGCCTTCCAGATCGGCCCGCGCGGCTTGCCGCAGTCGTGGGTGGCGTCGGGGTTCACGCCCCAGGCCGGATCCTGGTAGCAGGCCGGCTCGTAGGGCGGGAACTGCACCCAGTCGCCGGCATACTTGATCGGCGCCCAGTGCGGCGCGTAGATCCAGAGCATCACCGGCGCCTTGCGCTGGTAGGCGCTTTCGAGCTCGGCGAAGAGCGCCGCGTCGGTGCCGGCGTGGATCACCTGGAACGGCAGGCCCAGCGCCGCGACGCGCTCCTCGTCGAAGCCGCCCCAGGTGACCGGCCCGGCGAGATAGCGGCCGTCCGGCGCGGTCTCGGGTGTGGAGAAGGCCTCGGCACAGGCGGGGTCCTTCAGCGCCTCCCAGTTCGGCAGGCCGGGGCATTTCTCGACCATGTAGGCCGGGTACCACCACTCCTCGATCGCCTGCATCCCGGTCTCGCCGATGTTCTCGACGCCGCCGCCGGCGACGGCCTCGTTCAGCGCGTCGGTGCCGGTGGTGGCCCAGATCTCCATGGCGAGGTCGAGATCGCCGGTCTTCAGCCCCGCGAACTGCGCCAGGTAGTCGGCGGGCACGTATTCGACGTTGAGGCCGGCCTTCTGCAGCACCTCGCCCATGATGTGGGTGGTGATGAGCTGGCCGGTCCAGTCGTTCAGCGTCAGCTTGATCGGGTCGGACGAATCCTCCGCCAGTCGCCGGGTGCGTCCCGAGCGCCAGCGTCGTCGTCAGTGCGGCAAAGGCAAGCGTGCGTCCGAGCATGGGTGTTCTCCCCGTCAGGCCGGCGCATGTTCCCGTGGTCCGGGCCGCAGCGCCGACCAACCCCTGTTGTGCCCGGCATGGTCGGAGCAGAATGCCCGCTAGGTCAACTGGAATCCACAGGACGGCTGCAAACGGGCGTCGGCCCGGGGCGCGGGTTTGGGGCAGTTTCTCTAGGTTTAACAGAGACTTGGCCGACGCACAGGCCATGCGCTACGCATGCACAACCCATATGCATAGCAAAACCGTCAGGATTGGAAGGTTAACGCCCCTGGGTCAGGGTCAGTCGGGCAGGGCGGCGAGGCAGTGCTGCAGGAAGGCGCGGACGGCCGGGTCGCGTTCGAGGCCGATGGCGGCGGTGTAGGCCCGGCGGGCCGCGTCGGTGGCGCCGCTGCGGGCCAGCAGTTCGGCGCGGGCGGCCCAGTAGGGCTGGTAGTCGGCCAGGCGGGCGTCGGCGGCGACGGTGTCGAGCGCGGCGAGGCCGGCGGCGGCGCCCCGGATCTGGGCCAGCGCCAGCGCGCGGTTGATCGCGACCACCGGCGATGCGGAGAGCGACAGCAGGGCGTCGTAGAGCTGGACCACCCGCGCCCAGTCGGAGCGGCCGGTGCGGCAGCGGTGGACGTGGGCGGACTGCAGCGCGCCCTCAAGCTGGAACCGGCCGATGGCGCCGAGCGCGCTGGCCCGGTGCAGCAGCGCCTCGGCCTCGTCGATCATCGCCGCGTCCCAGAGGCCGGGATCCTGCCAGCCCAGCGGCACGTAGCCGCCGTCGTCGTCGCGCCGGGCCGGGCGACGGGCCTCGGCGTGCAGCATCAGCGCCAGCAGGCCGAGCGCCTCCGCTTCGTCGGGCATCAGGCCGGCGACCAGCCGCGCCAGGAAGATCGCCTCGGCCGTCAGGTCGCGGCGGACGGCGTCGCTGCCACCCGGGTCGGTCCAGCCCTCGGCGAAGGCGGCGTAGATCGCCTCGAGCACGGCGTCGAGCCGGGGCGGCAGCTCGGCGGGCTCGGGGATGGCGAAGGGGATGCCGGCCCGGCGGATCTTGGTCTTGGCCCGCACCAGCCGCTTGCCCATCGCCGCGGGCGACACCAGGAAGGCTGAGGCGATCCGGGCGGCGTCGAGGCCCAGCACCACCTGCAGCATCAGTGGCGCGCGGATGGCGGGCTCGAGCGCGGGGTGGGCGCAGGCGAAGAGCAGCGCCAGCCGGTCGTCCGGCAGCCCCGGCCCGGCGGACGCCACCGCCAGCCCCTCGGCGAGGAGCGCGAGCTGCCCGCTCGCGGCTTCGCCGCTGCGCCGCCGCCGGTCCAGGTCGATCAGCTTGCGGCGCGCCACCGTCATCAGCCAGGCCTCGGGATTGGCCGGGCAGCCCCGCTCCGGCCAGTCGGCGAGCGCGGCGGCGAAGGCCTCCGAGAGCGCGTCCTCGGCAGCCGCGACGTCGCGGCTGCGCGCGGCGAGGAAAGCCACCAGCTTGCCGTAGCTGCGGCGCGCGACGGCATCCGCCGCCTCGCGCGCCACCCCCTCGCCGAGGCGGACCGGGTCGATCGGCCGGTTCACGCCGCCGGTCCCTACATGCCCCAGACCGGGCGCACCTCGACGATGCCGTGGCTGGCGGCCGGACAGCGCGCGGCCCAGGCCATCGCCGCGTCGAGATCGGGCGCGTCGATCAGGTAGTAGCCGCCGAGCTGCTCCTTGGAATCCGCGTAAGGCCCGTCGAGCACCTGCGGCTTGCCGTCGGCGACCCGGACGGTGGTCGCGTCCGCGGTCGGCCGCAGCCGGTTCGAGCCCTTGAGCGCGCCGGCGTTCTGCAGCGCCTCGGTGAAGGCGGTATAGGCGGCCAGGCCCTGCGTCCGTTCGGCCTCGGTCATGTTCGGCCAGGCGGATTCGTCGAGATAGAGCATGAGAAGGTAGTCCATGGCGCGGTCTCCGTCGTGGGTCATGGGCGGGCAACATGCACCGCCGGTACGATGACGCCCGGACGGCCGTCATTCGGACAGGGACGAGGATTTTTCTAGCGCGCGAGCCCGAGAATCAATGCGCCGGGCCAGGTCGGCTCAGGGCAGGAGCGAGCCGCGGAGGTCGTGGACGCCTGCGGGCGTGAGCTGGCGTCCGCGCGCCGCGGCGACGTCATCGGCGGTGAGCGGCGGCAGGTCGGCAGGCGCGAGCGCGGCGTTGCCCCACTTCCCGCGGACGTAGGCGACCACCGCAGTGATCTCGGCGTCGGAGAGAAAGTCGAAGGACGGCATCTCGCCGTCGACATGGGCGTCGCCGACGTCGATCGGCCCGGCGAGGCCGTTCAGCGCCACCAGCGCCGGGAATTCGGGCGACAGGAACAGGTCGGGATTGTTCGCGAGCGGCGGGAACTCGCCCGGCTTGCCGGTGCCGTCCGGCTGGTGGCAGGCGGTGCAGGTCTCGGCATAGACGGCGGCGCCGTCGGCGGCGCTCGCCACCGCGGCGGGCGCCACTTCCGGCGGCGGCTCGGGGCCGAGATAGGTGGCGAGATAGTCGAGGATCTCGGAGCGCTGGTCGGCGGTGATCCTGAGGCCGAAGTCGCGCATGTTGTCGAGCACCGCGTCCCAGGCACCGCGGCGGATCCTGGCGGAATCGAGCACGGACTGCAGGTCGTGGCAGGTCTGGCAGTGGCCGTAGACCAGCGCCCGCCCCGGGCCGTCCGGCAGGTCGAACGCCTGCGCCGCCCCGGCGGCAGCCGGGGCGAGGGCGAGGAGGCCGGCGAGGGCCAGCCGCATCAGATCGTGATCTCGACCCGGTCGACGCCGTTCCATTCGTAGCCGCGCGGGTTCCAGCGCGTGGTGCCGTCCATCGGCTGGGTGCGCCCGAGCGCGTCGGTCGCCCGGCACATCAGCACCGAGGTTCCCGCGCCGAGGTCGGCGCCGGCCTTCCAGCGGTACCAGGCCCAGGGGCTCTCGGGCGGCGAGATCTCGGCGGCCTGCCAGGTCGCGCCGCCGTCGGCGGAGACCTCGACCTGGGTGATCTCCGCCTCGCCGTCGTTGAAGGCGATGCCGGTGATCTCTACCGTGCCCGCGGCGGGGCTGTCCTCGGGCAGCGGCGAGAAGATCACGCTCTTGATCTTGTGGCCGTAGGTCGGGACGCTGTTCTCGGTGGTGTAGTCGTTGGCCTCGAACTGGCCCGGCTCGACCGGGTCGAGCGGCATGCGGTAGCCGACCGACTGGTAGGCGCTTGGCGACTGCTCGCTCTCGTAGGCGAGCGAGGTCAGGAACTTCACGTTCATGTTGCCGTAGAAGCCGGGGATGATCAGCCGCACCGGGCCGCCGTGTATCGCGGGGATCGGCTCGCCGTTCATCTTCAGCGCGAGGATGGCGTTGTCGAGCGCCGGATCGGCAAGGTGGTAGCTCTTGGCGAAATCCGAGCCTTCCGGCGTCGCCGGCTGATCCCAGCCGCCGGCGGTCAGCCAGAGGGCGCTGGCCGATGGCACGACCTGCTGGGCCTCGAGGAACGGCCTCAGCGCCACGCCCTCCCACTCGACGTTGCCGAGGCCACCGTGCTTCCACTGGCCGCCGGCGACCTTCTCCTTGGCGGCGTAGAAGCTGCGGCCGTTGCCGGCGCACTGCAGCACCGCGACCCGCTTGACCTGCTCCATGCCCTGAAGGTCGGCGATGCCGAGGCTGCGCGGTCGCTGCACCAGGCCCTCGATCCGCAGCGTCCAGTCGGGCCGGTCCGGCACCGCGGTGGTGGCGTACCAGGCGGCGTCGCCCTGGTGCGGGAAGTGCAGGCGCGTGAACAGGACGTCCTTCGGGGTGTGCTCGTGCTCGCGGAGCAGCGCCAGCGGGGTCTCCATCACCCCGAGATCGGCGTTGTGCACGATCATCCCGGAAACTTTGCCGCTGATGATCTGGGCGGAATCGGGCGTCGCGTCCTGGGCCAGCGCCCGTTCGAGCGAGCCTGGAGCGGCGGTGGCGGCGACCCCGGCCATGCCGGCCAGGACGCCGAAGCGGCGGCGCGTCATTGCCAGCGGTCGATCCGGATAGTCCATGCGAACGTCCTCCCATGCTCCGCGCGTTATCGCGCGGTTCATTCCAAGGATGGACATACTTTCGCGAATGAACAAGTGAAAACGTGCCGCGCCTGAGGATAATCTTCCCCGCCGGCCTCAGATGCCGATGCGGGCGCGGATGTCGGGATCGCGGAGCGACACCTCCTGGCCGGCGAAGCCGGCGGCGTCGTCGGTGCAGAGCCAGACCAGCGCCCGCGCCGGGTCCTGCGGCGGGGCGTGGCTGGCGAAATCCATCTGGCTGACCGGGTTGATGCCGCTGGACTTGATCGCGCGCTGCATGTCGGTGGCCACCGTCCCCGGCGACAGCGAGTAGACCCGGATGCCGCGGCCGCGGTTCTCCAGGTGGGCGCAGCGGGTAAGCATCTCGGCGGCGGCCTTGGCGGCGCAGTAGTGGCTCCAGCCCTCGAGCGGGTTGTGCGCGGCGCCGGAGCCGAGGTTGACGATGGTGCCCGAGCCCTGGGCACGCATCCCCGGCAGCACCGCCCGGATGCCGAAGAAGATGCCCTTGAAGTTGATGTCGGCGGCGTGCGCCCAGGCCCGCGGATCGACGGTGGCCATCGGCCCGATCGGCTCGATCACCCCGGCGTTGTTGATCAGCGCGTCGATGCGGCCGAAGGCCTCGTGGGCGCGGCCGACCGCGGCCTGAACCTGGCTGAACTCGCTGACGTCGCAGGTCATCGCCTCGGCCTGGGCGCCGCCCTTGCGCAGCCGGGTCGCGAGGCTGGTGATGCCGTCGGCGCTGCGCGCCAGCAGCAGCAGCGCCGCGCCCTCCGCGGCCATCGCCTCGGCCGCAGCGGCGCCGATCCCACGGCTCGCCCCGGTAAGGATGATCGACTTTCCCGAGAGCAGGCCCATTCGCGTCCTCTCCGCGATGCGGTTGTTTTTCCCGATGAAAGGCGCTCGGGTCTCGAAACGCAAGGGGGAAGCGCCGGCATGGTTGTTTCCAGCGGCAAAAGGCCCTAGGTAGCCGCGCAGCAGACGTCCCCCGGAGCCCGTCATGACCCCCACCCCCGCAGTGCTCGCCGTGGCGTTCTACGCCGGCCTGAACGGGCTGATCCTGCTCTGGCTCGGCTCGCATGCGGGCCTGGTGCGGCGGCGGCTCGGGGTCAACATGGGCGACGGCGGCGAGGCGGTGCTGCTGAGGGCGATGCGCGGCCAGGCGAACTTCGCCGAGTACGTTCCGCTCTGCCTGCTGGAGCTCGCGGCGATGGCGGCGATCGGGACGCCGGTCGGGGTGCTGCACCTGTTCGGGGCGGCGCTGACGCTCGGGCGAGGGCTGCATGCCTGGCACTTCGTGCACGCGGACGCGCCGGCCTGGCAGCGGGCGGGCGGCGCGGTGCTGACCTTGGCCGTGCTCGGCCTCGGCAGCCTGGGGCTGGTCACCCACGCCGTGGCGAGGATGCTCTGATGGCCGCCGATCTCGAGGCGCTGACCGGGCGGCTGCTGGCGGCGGCGAGGGCTGCGGGCGCCGAGGCGGCGGATGCGCTCGCCGTGGCCGGCGACAGCCTGTCGGTCGAGGTGCGGGGCGGCGCGCTCGAGCAGGCCGAGCGGTCCGAGGGGATCGATCTCGGGCTGCGGGTGCTGATCGGGCGCCGGCAGGCCTGCGTCTCGTCCAGCGACGTCCGCGAGGCGACGATCGCCGAGATGGCCGAGCGCGCGGTGGCGATGGCGCGCGAGGCGCCTGAGGACCGCTGGTGCGGGCTGGCCGACCCCGACCAGCTGGCGCGCAACTGGGACGTGGCAGTGCTGGAGCTCGAGGACGCCGAGCCGATGCCCTCGCCCGAGGCGCTGCAGGCGGCGGCGCTGGCGGCGGAGGCGGCGGCGCTGGCGGTGCCCGGGGTCAGCAAGATCGACGCGGTGGGCGCCGGCTGGGCGGCGAGCCGGATGCACCTGGCGGCCACGAACGGCTTTTCCGGCGGCTACGGGCAGACCGGGCACTCGATCCAGGCGGTGGCGATCTGCGGCGAGGGCACCGCGATGGAGCGCGACTATGCCTTCGAGAGCCGGGTGCATCGCGCCGAGCTTCCCGACCCGGCCGAGATCGGCAGGCTGGCCGGCGAGCGGACCGCGGCGCGCGCTGGCGCGGGCAAGCCGCCGACCGGCGCCTTCCCGGTGCTGTTCGACGAGCGGGTGGCCGGGGGGCTGATCGGGCACCTGGTGCAGGCGAGCAACGGCGCCGCGGTCGCCCGCGGCGCCAGCTGGCTCAAGGACGCGCTGGGCGAGCCGGTGCTGCCCGCGGGGCTCGACCTCATCGAGGATCCGCTGCGGCCGCGGATCGGTGGCTCGCGGCCCTTCGACGGCGAGGGCCTGCCGGTGGCCCGCCGGGCGCTGGTCGCGGACGGGGTGCTGATGGGCTGGACCCTCGATCTCGCCACCGCGCGGCAGCTCGGACTGCAAAGCACCGGCAACGCTTCCCGCGGCACCTCGGCGCCGCCGAGCCCCTCGGTCGGCAACCTGGCGCTGACCCTGGGCGCGGCGACCCGCGACGAGCTGCTCGCCGAGATGGGCACGGGGCTGCTGGTGACCTCGCTGATCGGCGCCTCGATCAACCCCACGACCGGTGACTACTCGCGCGGCGCCAGCGGCTTCTGGGTGGAGAACGGCCGGATCGCGCGGCCGGTGAACGAGTGCACGATCGCCGGCAACCTCCGGGAGATGCTCAGGACCATCCGGCCGGCGAACGACGCCCGGCCCTGGCTGGGACGGGTGGTGCCGAGCCTGCTGGTCGAGGGCCTGGTCATTGCCGGAGCCTGACCTCGCGCTGCTCGAGGCGGCGGCGCTGGCGGCGGGCGAGGTGGCGCGCGCCCGGGTCGGCGCGCCGGGCGCGGTGCACGAGAAGCCGGGCGGCCACGGGCCGGTGACCGACACCGACCTCGAGGTCGACCGGATGCTGCGCGCCGAGCTGACGGCGGCGCGGCCCGGCTACGGCTGGCTCTCCGAGGAGAGCGAGGACGGGCCCGAGCGGCTGGCCGCCGCGCGGATTTTCATCGTCGATCCGATCGACGGCACCCGGGCGTTCCTCGCCGGACAGAAGGCCTGGGCGCTGTCGCTGGCGGTGGCCGAGGCCGGCGCGATCGTCGCCGGGGTGGTGCACCTGCCGATGCTCGGCAAGACCTACGCCGCGTCCCGCGGCGGCGGCGCCACGCTGAACGGCCGGGCGATCGCCGCCAGCAGCGCGGCCGCGCTCGACGGCGCCACGGTGCTGGCGGCGTCGAGCCAGATGGCCCCGGCGTTCTGGCCGGGTGGCGTGCCGCGGTTCGACCGGCAGTTCCGGCCTTCGCTCGCCTATCGGCTCTGTCTGGTGGCCGAGGGCGAGGTCGACGCCACCTTCACCTTCCGCGAGACCTGGGAGTGGGACGTGGCGGCGGGCGACCTGATCGCCCGCGAAGCCGGCGCCGTGGTCACCGACCGCAGCGGCCGGCCGCCGACCTACAACCGGCCCGCCCCTCAGCTCGACGGGGTGATCGTCGGCGCGCCGCTGCTCCACGCGGCGATCCTCGGCCGGCTCTGACACTGACCGCGATGCGGCAGAGCCGGTGAGGCGAAGCGACCAAGCGGCGACCGTGTCATACGATATCCGGCTGGTTGCTTCGGGCAATTGGCGCGGGTGCGGCGGCTTCCGCCCGGTTCGCAATGACGCGATACAGTTCCGCTATCCCGCCGGATTTGGCCGTCGGCAAATCCGGCCGCGACTGCCCTCCCAGGGGCAGTCGCGCAAGCGCGACCGCCAGGGCAGCCGCGCCCGGATGGCACTGCTCCGGGGACGCGGCACGCCTCTCGCCCTCCGCGCTGGCGCTCCGGGCGAGCGAACCGCGCGGCGCGCCACCGGCGCCCCGCTCTTGCGGTCCGCGGCGCCCGATCCTGCGCGGCCCCGAGGCGATCAGCGGGATCGCTCTTAGTCCTCGGCCATCGGGTCGGCGTTCCAGATGTCGCGATACATCTTCCAGGCGCCGCCTTCCTGCTTCCAGACCACGAGATACTTGCCGATCTCGGTGGAGGGATTGCCGTCCGGGTCCGGCGCCGTCACCTGGTAGGATCCGGTCTCGATCGCCTCTTCGCCCAGCACGTCCAGCGTGTCGGTGGTGATGTCGAGCCCGGAGGCCTTGGCGTCGACGAAGGCCTGCCACAGCGCCTGGATGGCGTCGTGGCCGTCGACCCGGGCCATGTCCGGCGGCATCAGCTCGGCGTCGGCGGTGAAGCGCGCGGCGACCCCGGCGGCATCGCCGCCGTTGAAGGCCGAAACGAAGGCCTGGTTCGAGGCTTCGATGTCGGCGGCCGCGTCCGCGGCGGCCAGCGACGGAACGGCCAAGGCCGCAATAACGGCGATGGCGAGCGGCAGTTCCTGCATATTCTCCCCCTTGAGTGCGCGGCCTGTGCCGGCCGGCAAGGCCCAGCATAGCACGGGTTGGGCGGCTCAGAGATAGTCCCCGCGGCTCAGCCCGTACTTCGCCATCTTCTCGTTCAGGGTGCGGCGGGGCAGGGCGAGCTCGGTCATCACCGAGCTGACGTTGCCCTGGTTGCGGCGGAGCGCGTGGTCGATCAGCATCTTCTCGAAGGCGTCCACGTGCTCCTTCAAGCGGCTTCTCGGCGTCGAGCGGGAAGGCCGGCGCCTGGAAGCCGTCGTCGATCAGCAGCGCCGAGATGTTGCTGTCGCCGCGCCGCGCCTGCAGCACCGCCCGCTCGGCGAGGTTGATCAGCTGGCGGATGTTGCCGGCCCAGGGCGCCTGCACCAGGTTCGCGGCGTCGCCGGCGCCGAGCGTCGGCGGCTCGCAGCCGTATTCCTCGGCGAACTGCACGGTGAAGTGCGAGAACAGCGTCAGGATGTCCTCGCCGCGGGCGCGCAGCGGCGGGGCCTCGATCACCAGCCCGGCCAGCCGGAAATAGAGGTCGTCCCGCAGCACCTCGGCCGGCGGGGTGCCGGCGCCCAGCCGGCTCGACACCGCGACGATGCGGATGTTGTGCCGCGCCGCCTCGCCGCCGGGGTCGTTGGCGTTGATCGTGTCGAGCAGCCGCGCCTGCGCCGCCCGCGGCAGCGCCTCGATGTCCTCCAGGCACAGCGTGCCGCCCTCGGCCTGGTCGATCAGCGGCTTCTCCGGCCAGTCGGGGCCGCCGAACAGCATCGGCTCGATCAGCTCGGGCGCCACCGAGGCGCAGTTCAGGGTGATCAGCGGCTTGGCGGCCCGCGGCCCGGCGGCGTGCAGCGCCTTGGCGATCAGGCTCTTGCCGGTCCCGGTCTCGCCCAGGATCAGCACGTGGCCGTCGGCCTGGGCGACGTCGAGGATGGTCTCGCGCAGCTTCTCGATCGCCGGGCTCGATCCCATCAGCCGGCGCATCATCACGCTGCCGTCCGCGAGCTCGCGGCGCAGCGCGCGGGTCTCCAGCGTGCGGGCGCGGGCCTCGCTGCCGCGCTGGCAGAGCTCGAGCAGCCGGTCGGGGTCGAACGGCTTCTCGACGAAGTCGAAGGCGCCGATCCGCATCGCCTCCACCGCCATCGGCACGTCGCCGTGACCGGTCATCAGGATCACCGGCAGTCCCGGGTCGATCCACTGCAGCCGGCGCAGCAGCGCCATGCCGTCCATGCCGGGCATCCGGATGTCGCTGATCACCACCCCGGCGAAGTCGGCCCCGAGCACCTTCAGCGCCGGTTCCGCGGCCTCGAAGGCGACCGGCTCGAACCCCGAGAGCTGCAGCCACTGCGCCACGCTCTCGCGCATGTCGGACTCGTCGTCGATGATGGCGACCTTGGGTTTTGCGTTCATGCTGTCACTCTGCGGCTCGGGTCTGGCCCCGGCTGCGCGGCAGCACCAGCTCGAACACCGCGCCGCCGTCGGGGGCGTTGTGGGCGACCAGCCGCCCGCCGAGCTCGGCGGCGAAGCCGGCCGAGATCGCGAGGCCGAGGCCCAGCCCGTCGCCGGGCTTCTTGGTGGTGTAGAACGGCTCGAACAGCTTGTCCGGATCCGGCAGCCCGGCGCCGTTGTCCTCGATCGAGAGCAGGATCATCTCGTCCTGGACCAGCAGGATCTTGATCTCCTTGTCCTTGCGGTCGCGCACCGCGTCGAGCGCGTTGCGCAGCAGGTTGACGATGATCTGCTCGATCCGGAGCGGATCGGCCTGCACCACCGCCGGCTCGGAGGGCAGCGTCGTCTGGATCTTCACCGACATCTTGCCGAGCTGCGGCGCCATCATGCTGAGCGCCGCGCGCACGCTGTCGCGCAGGTCCACCGGCTCGATGTCGACCTCGCCCTTGCGGGCGTAGGACTTGAGCTGGCGGGTGATGCCGCCCATCCGGTCGATCAGGTCGTCGATGCGCTGGAACGAGCTCAGCGCCTCCTCCGGCCGGCGCCGGGTCAGGAGCAGCCGCGCGCCGGCGAGGTAGGTCTTCATCGCCGCCAGCGGCTGGTTCAGCTCGTGGCTGACCGCCGCCGACATCTGCCCGAGCGCGGCGAGCTTGGAGGCCTGCTCGAGGCTCTGCTCGGCTTCCTTGAGGTTCTTCTCCACGCGCTTGCGCGCCCCGATCTCCGAGCTCAGCCGCCGGTTCAGCAGCCTGAGCTCCTCGGACTCGCGCTGGATGCGCCGGCTCTCGGCGCGGGTGCGCCGCGACAGCAGGTAGAAGGCCAGCGCCAGCAGCAGCGCCAGCACCATGATGATCAGCGCCAGGATCGCGTTCACCCGCGCGCGCACGTCCTCGAGGGTGGCGAAGTAGGTCAGCCGCCAGTTGCGGAACCCCACCGGAACCTGGGCCTGCAGGTGCGGCGTCCCGGCGATGTAGACGTAGGACGGCGCGCCGAAGCTCTGCCGCGCCTCGCGGATCGCCCGGCGCACCCGGGACGGGCTGTCGCCGGGCGCCAGCAGGTTCGACAGCGTCTGCTTGCGCCAGTTCGGCTCGGAGGCCAGCAGCACCTGGTCGTCGCTGTCGGTCACCACCACCTTGACCCGCGCCCGGCGCCAGCCTTCCTCGTGCTGCCCGAGATCGACGGTGACGACCACGACGCCCAGCAGCTTGTCGTCCGGCATGATCCGCCGGGCATAGTGGAAGCTGTAGGCGCCGTCGTCGTTCTCGATGATCGAGAACACCGTGCCGGTGTCGGACTTGGCCAGGGTGAAATAGGCCTTGTCGCCGTCGTACTGCTCGCGCGGGCGCGCGTCGCTCGCCGCCACGATCCGGCCGTCGGCGTCGAGCAGGAAGATCGAGCCGGCGCCGATCTCCTCCTTGAATTTCGCCAGCCGCTCCTGGGCGGCGGCCGTACTGGCCCGAGCGCAGGGCCAGGATCAGGATCGGGTCGCGCGACAGCAGCAGCGGCACCACCGAATGCCGCTGCATCGTGCTCTGGATCGCGCCGGCATAGAGCGTGGCGCGCACCGTCGCGTCGGTGTTCTGGTCCTCGCTGAAGGCGCGGGTGAGGTAGACGTGGCTGGCCCAGATCACCAGCACCATGCCGATCGCCGAGGCGAACATGCCGACGCGCATCCAGAAACGGCCCGGATGTGCACTCGGGCGCGGTGTCTCGGCTCCCTGCGTCATTGGCCAGAGCTTAAGCCGGGCGGCGAGGGCGCTCAAGCGCCCTGCAGCGCGGCCGCGAGCACCGCGCCGAGTCCGGCGAAAAGACGCGCACCGTCGGTGCCGCCGTGTGCCGGGTCGGCGGCCCGCTCGGGATGCGGCATCAGCCCCAGCACCCGCCGGTTCGCCGACAGCACCCCGGCGATGTCGCGCGCCGAGCCGTTGGGGTTCTGCGCGTAGCGCAGCGCCACCCGATCCTCGCCCTCGAGCCGGTCCAGCGTCGCCGCGTCGGCGAAGTAGTTGCCGTCGTGGTGCGCGATCGGCAGCCGGATGACCTCGCCGCGGCCGTAGGCGCGGGTGAAGCCGCTGTCGGCCGTGGCGATCGTCAGCGGAACCGTGGCGCAGATGAAGCGGAGGCCGGCGTTGCGCATCAGCGCCCCGGGCAGCAGCCCGGTCTCGATCAGCACCTGAAAGCCGTTGCAGACCCCGAGCACATGCCCCCCGGCCGCGGCGAAGTCCGCCACCGCCCGCATGATCGGCGAGCGTGCCGCGATGGCGCCGCAGCGCAGGTAGTCGCCGAAGGAGAAGCCGCCGGGGATCGCCACCAGGTCGAGGCCCGCCGGCAGCCCGGTCTCCTTGTGCCAGACCATCGCGACCTCGGCGCCGGCGCCGGCCAGCGCCACCGCGATGTCCCGGTCGCAGTTCGAGCCGGGAAAGACCAGCACGCCGGCGCGGAAGCTCACGCGATCTCCACGGCATAGTTCTCGATGACGGTGTTGGCGAGCAGCTTCTCGCACATCGCGCCGAGCTTGGCCCGCGCCGCCGCCGCGTCGGTCTCGGCGAGGTCGACCTCGATCACCTTGCCGATCCGCACCTCGTCCACGCCCTGGAAGCCCAGCGAGCCCAGCGCGTGCCGCACCGCCTCGCCCTGCGGGTCGAGGACGCCCGGCTTCAGCGTCACGTGCACGCGGGCTTTCACCTTACGGCCTGCATCAGTTCACCAGCTTCGGTCCGGCATGGGTGCGGCCGTTGGTCCGCGGCATCACCCCGAGGCGCTTGGCGACCTCGGTATAGGCGTCGGAGAGATCGCCCAGATCCTGGCGGAACACGTCCTTGTCGAGCTTGCGGCCGGTCTCGATGTCCCAGAGCCGGCAGCTGTCCGGGCTGATCTCGTCGGCCACGATCAGCCGCTGGAAATCGCCGTCGTAGACCCGCCCGATCTCGATCTTGAAGTCGATCAGCCGGATGCCGACCCCGAGGAACATCCCCGAGAGGAAATCGTTCACCCTGAGCGCCAGCGCGATCATGTCGTCGATGTCCTGCTGGCCGGCCCAGTTGAAGGCGATGATGTGCTCCTCGCTGACCAGCGGGTCGCCGAGCGCGTCGTCCTTGTAGTAGAACTCGATGATCGGCCGCGGCAGCTGCTGGCCCTCGGGGATCCCGAGCCGCTTCGACAGCGACCCGGCGGCGTAGTTGCGCACCACCACCTCGAGCGGGATCATCTCGACCATGCGGATCAGCTGCTCGCGCATGTTCAGCCGGCGGATGAAATGCGTCGGCACCCCGACCGCGTTCAGCCCGGTCATGAAATGTTCGCTCAACCGATTGTTGAGCACGCCCTTGCCCTCGATCGTCGCCTGTTTCTGCGCGTTGAAGGCGGTCGCCTCGTCCTTGAAGTACTGGATCAGCGTGTCCGGTTCCGGCCCCTCGTACAGAATCTTCGCCTTGCCCTCGTAAACCAGCCTGCGTCGGGCCATGCCTGTCTCCGGAATGCGCAAGGGAGACCGGGCGGCATGCCCGTCTTCCCGGTTAACCGCTCTCTATACCCGCACCGGAAAAGGAGCAAGCGCCCGCGAGGTGCTTGTCCCGAGCCGGGCGATTGAGTATCTCCACCGGGACCGGCACGCTAGGAGGACCGCGATGACCACGTTCAACGACCGGGAAAAGGCCTTCGAGAACAAATTCGCCCACGACGAGGAGATGCAGTTCAAGGCCCAGGCCCGGGGCAACAAGCTGCTCGGCCTCTGGGCGGCGGCGTTGCTGGGCAAGACCGGCGCCGACGCCGACGCCTACGCCATGGAGGTGGTGCGCGCCGACTTCACCTCGAGGCCGGCCACGAGGACGTCTACCGCAAGCTCGCCGAGGACCTCGACTACCGTGCCGACGAGAGCACGATCCGCTCGAAGATGCAGGAGCTGCTCGCGGTGGCCAGGGCGCAGATCCTCAACGACCAGGCGGATAGCACCCGGCGACGCGGGTATGCACGGATTGTGCATAGGTTGTGCATGCGTTGTGCATGCCGGCTTTGCCGCGTTCAGGCCTCGCCGAAGA
Source organism: uncultured Alphaproteobacteria bacterium (assembly GCA_963847795.1). GTDB lineage: Bacteria > Pseudomonadota > Alphaproteobacteria > Rhodobacterales > Rhodobacteraceae > Amaricoccus. The sequence continues at coordinate 7,779 of CAWKBH010000005.1, read as the reverse complement.
CCCGCCGGAAGATCGTGTCCACGTGCCTGGTGTGATAGCCGAGGTCGAACTGGTCCTCGATCTCCGCCTCGCTCAGCGCCGCCCGCACCTCGGGATCGGCCTTGAGTTCCGCCATGAAATCAGCGGCCTTGCTCCCAGACCTTCATCGCGTTCCGCTGCACCATCGCATAGGCCGCCTCCCGGCTCACCCCCTTCTGCGTCAGCGCCAGCAGCACCCGCTGCGAGTGGATCAGCCCGCGGAACTTGTTCATGTTCCGCAGCATGTTCTCCGGATAAACCAATAATTTATCTACCACATTCGTCAACCGCGCCAGCGCGAAATCCAGCGTCACCGTCGCATCCGGCGCGATCGCCCGCTCCACCGACGAGTGCGAGATGTCCCGCTCGTGCCAGAGCGCCACGTCCTCCAGCGCCGGCGTCACCGCCATCCGCACCAGCCGCGCCAGCCCGGTCAGGTTCTCGGTCAGCACCGGGTTGCGCTTGTGCGGCATCGCGCTCGACCCTTTCTGGCCCGGGCGCGAAATACTCCTCCACCTCAAGCACCTCGGTCCGCTGCAGGTGCCGGATCTCCACCGCGATCCGCTCGATCGACGACGCGATCACCCCGAGCGTGGCAAAGAACATCGCGTGCCGGTCGCGCGGGATCACCTGGGTCGACACCGGCTCCGGGGTCAGCCCCATCTCCTCGGCGACATGCGCCTCGACCGCCGGATCGATGTTGGCGAAGGTCCCCACCGCCCCGGAGATCGCGCAGGTCGCCACCTCCGCCCGCGCCGCCACCAGCCGCGCCCGCCCGCGCGCCATCTCGGCGTAGGCCTGGGCGAGCTTCAGCCCGAAAGTGGTTGGCTCGGCGTGGATTCCATGGCTGCGCCCGATCGTCACCGTGTCCTTGTGCTCGAAGGCCCGCCGCTTCAGCGCCGCCAGCAGCGCGTCGAGATCCGCGAGCAGAATGTCCGCGGCCCGCGTCAGCTGCACGTTGAGGCAGGTGTCCAGCACGTCCGACGAGGTCATCCCCTGGTGCACGAACCGGGCCTCGTCGCCGACGATCTCGGCCAGATGGGTCAGGAAGGCGATCCCCCCGACCCCGCTCCGCGACCTGAAGTACGACACGCGACCGGTAGGGCGATCAGTAGGACGAGAAGCAATGGGCCAAGCGCTCGCGACATCCACATCATCGTACCGCGAAAAGCCTGGAGCAGCTCCGCTCACTTCGACACGCGCACTTCGCCCCATGGTTCCACCACCCCTGGCCACCACACGCCGGACGAACAGTGCTATACGGCCACAATATGCGTAGCGGGTCGCTGCTCCCCATCCTATTCATCTCCATTTCCTGTGGCGAGCCGTCGTCATCGGAACAGACCGACGGTTCTTTCTTCCTTTCCGGATGCCTCAGCGACGCTTGACGTGCCGGAGATGGCCATGGAGGTGGGTCCGGACACCTCTGGCGTCGACTCCACGATACCCGCAGACGTAACCGCGGACTTGCCCGAGACTTGCCTGCACAGCAGGACGCCGCGGTTGATGGAGCCACGGTGGCCCGCGATGCTGGTGCGACAACCGTGGACGGTGACTCCGACCAGAATCTCGATCCCTTTGGCATCAAGATGCTCAGGCCAACCTTGCCCGGAGGCAAGACCTGGGTGTCGCAATGGAACAACGGTGTGCTGCGCAACTTCACCACCGCCGACCCCAAGGATGCGTGGTTCGACCCCGACCACGGCAGCGCTAGGTACCAGGTGGATGGAAACGGCATCCTCAAGATTAGCGGCAGCGAGCCCCGCATGTACGTCCACGACCCGGCCAACAGCGATTGAAGCCTGGCCGAGAACGGTGGAACATCGACCCGGCGGGTTCCAGATGCCCGTGGCGGATGATGGGACAAGCTATGGCGGTTTGGTGGCGGTAGCCCGGACCAACCACGGCACGGTTGGAAGCGAAGACACGAATCTCTGCGACACGCGAGGCATCGACGCCCGCATGCGCTACGATGGCACCGTCGACTTCGAAAAGGAAACCAGCCACCCCGACTCGGTGGCCATCTCCAGCAAGACCTACTGGACAGGCGGCATGCCCAAGAACGTCTGGATTGGCTACAAATCGCTCATCTACGACCTCCCCAATGGCAATGTGAAGCTTGAACTCTACATCGACGAGAGCGACGGCGTAGACGGCGGCAACTGGATCAAGCTGAATGAGCTGGAGGACGACGGCACCAACTTCCGGCGTCGGCGGCACCGCATGCAAATCCGGTGTCGACCCCGCGGCCAAGCTTACCGCTGCACCCACTCGTGAGAACTCGGAGAGCGGCCTGCCCAACCTCACTGTCTACTTCCGAAGCGACGGTGTGGGCACGGAAGGACTGCTCTACAAGAAGGGTATCATCCGCGAAATCCAGCCCTAGCGAGTCGCGGTGCACACCGGCTTGCGCGGGTCGATATCGAAGCCCACGACGTGGTCGGCTCGGCCAACCGGCTACTTGATGAAATAGACATCGTCGATCCAAATCTCGAAGTCGTTGGGCGCGGCGCTACCGTTGATGTAGAGCGCGCCGACCTGGATAGCAATGGACGTCAGATGCTCGGTATCGAGCTTGTTCGCGGCCGGGTGAAAACCGGGTTGAAAAAGTCCTGCTCGGTATCAGCGAAGAGTATGTCGAAGCGCTTCCAGGTCGTGTCGATTTGGTAGTCCTTGTAGGCCGGGAAATCGGAATCGCCAAACTTCACCAGGTAGGGACTGCAATTGAAGGGCGACCCCGACTCGAATACGCACGCGGTCAGGCTCGGGTCCAGGGATTTCGGATTTGCGCCGCCGTCGGTGTAGATGTCGGGAAAGCTGACCTTCACGCCCGTAAGTGGAGTGCGGCCTTGGCCCAGAAGGAAACCCCCTTGTACTTCGACGCATCGTAGGTACCCTTCTTGTCTCCGTTGCTGGGCATCAGGTCGGCAGCAATGGTCGCCCCCCAATCGGCAAAACCAACGGCCTTCGTGTGGAAGGAGTCAGGGCCAGAGCACTGGCCATTGCCGTTGTCCTGGTCGATGGGGTACGCACTGTCCTCGACCTTGGCCGGCTCGAAGCGACCTTTGCTGTCGCCATAGACGTCGAATCCGCCCTTGCGACTGTCGGCCGGGTTCAGGTGGTTGTCTTCATGAAAGTCCGCAATGAGATCGTCGAAGTCACTGAAGCATGTGCCCGCCCCCGCCTCGGCGCCTGCAGCATCCGGAGGGCCGGAATCCGACGCCGACTGGACAAGGTAGATGTCGTCAACCCAGAAGGTGGTCTCCACCGGCGGAGCAGTGTCGCTCTGAGGCCCGTTGATTTGGAAGCCAATGAGGTAGACCGTACGAGGATCGAGCTTGCCTGAGGGCGCGATGTGGCCCCAGCCACCCTGAGATAGCTCACTGAATTTCACTTCGTACCGTTTCCAATTGTCTGTCAGCGAGACCTGCCTGGAAAAGGCGTCCCCACACTGATCGTCCGACGCGCCGGTTTGACCACACCTTCCCCCAAGCGCGTCCGTGTCTGCGTCTTCGACCAAGACCTTGAGCCGGGTGCTCGTGCTAGACATGGCCCAAAACACCAGCCCCTGGTAAGCGCTTAGGTCGACGGGAATTCGATTCGCCATGTTGCTGGTCCCAGCCTTCGCAGGATCGGCGCCAGCATCCAGAGTGGCGGCGTCCGGCCCCTGTGCCAGCCAGAGCCCCTGTTCGCAGTAGCCAAACAAATCGGCAACACGGCACGACAGTCCTGCCCCATGGGCGCTGATAACGCCATCCATGGTCTCGTGGGGCGCTGTCAAGGGCGCGTAGGCGTAGGGATCCGGGGCCATGGTATTGGACGGGTCACCCAAGCTGCGCCAGCTACCCCAGAATCCTGGCGTGGCATTGGCACCGGTGACATCAAAACGAATGGGACCGTTGGGCGCGGCGGTACTTTCCATGTCGTCGAGGAGAACATAGTGGACCGCGGGTGCCGTAGTCGGCTGGTCCACGGCATTGGCATCAAGGCTGACGTCGTCTCCAACGCCGACATCGTATCCGGCGCCGGCATCGTACCCGGCGTTGGGCACCGTGGGTTCGCACGTGCACGCCGACCACTGCGTGCCGTCGCTGGAACACACCTGGTCGCCCTTGCAGGACCAAGGCCCCAGGCACCTCCTGACCGAGGCTGGGATGCACCCGTCGGGCGTGATTGACGGGTCACGCTTGCCGCTGCTTCCACATTGGACCAAAGCCGCCGCTAGGGTGAACCCGACAACGATCTTGATGAGTGCTCGCATCCTGTGTCTCGACTGTTCTCTGGCAGGGCGTCGAATGGACGATAGCAGGTCTCGATTGGTCGTCGGAGACCGAATCGTTGCGCTCCGCAGACCTCGGATTCGCGCTCCGTCGACTTCACCGGCACTGCACTCTGACTCTTGGCCTGCTCGAGGGAATCCATCGGCCACCTCGCGGGGCCGCCAGGGTGGGTATTCAGGAATCCAACCGGCCGAACAGGCGGCTGCCTTCGACGACCACGGTGACCCGCTCGCCCTGCACGCCGATCCCTTCCACCCAGTCGCCTGCCAAGTGCAACGAACAGTCGCCCGAAAGCTCGTCGAGGGGTTGCGGCGCGAAGTCGCGCATTTCACTCGCGTGATCGACGACGAGCCCGATCTTGCGCGTGCCGTCCGAGATCAGAATGACGATTTCCCGATCCGCCGCCTCGAGCAAGGGAATCGTCTCGTCGAACAGCTTCAAGAGGACGGCAAGGTCCTTCCCCCGTAGATCTTGAATGAGGGCCAAGGCTTCCAGGTGTTGGCCACACTCGGTCATCGATCGCACCTGGGCACCGAGCGTGTGGATTCGTTGGTGAGGACGGTCGAACTTTCTCAGCTTGAGTCCAAGGACCGGATCATCGGTCTTGAAATGGTCGTACCAACGGCCAAAGGCGCACGCGTGCGGATCCAAGGTCAGGGAAAACGCGCGCCGCTCGCGGACGGACGCCTCCAATTCATTGAGCCAGTTGATGTGGTCTTGCTTGCGCTGGCGGAACGCCGCGAGGGCCTCGCGGTGGACTTCCTGATGGCCCCGCATGCCGAGCAATAGACGCATATCCACCAAGCTCAGGCGCTGACCTCGCAACAGCATCACGCCCCGTCCGTGCGAAGGCACATTCGGCGGCCGATGCACCTTGCCCAGCACCGCGATCTCGCTCACGTGCTTGGCCTCGATGGCGAAGCTCTTGCCGTCGAGCTCGAACAATACGTACTGGCGCTCGCCTAAGCCATTGCAACTACCTTCGCCAGAGGTCCCCATCTTGAAGGAACTCGGCGGATCGTACACGGGAATTGATACGCAACGCGCACAACGGAGCCACGGCGAAAGCCCGCCAATCTGCCTACAATCCTGCCGCCGAACCGAACAGACTGTAGAGGAGCGTGCCAAGCACGATGGTGGCGATGACCACGTAAGTTCTGTCCCGCATGGCCGCGAATCCCCAGATCGAAAGCACCACGCGCGCCACCGGCGTGGCGATGAGGATCAGGAGCCCGAGTTGCATGAGCCCGCGTCCATCGAGGGCGAAGGCGGCGCGTAGGATTCCGCCCAGCGTGCGCAGCTCGGGAGAATCGTTGCGAAACACCCGATAAGCGGCGACCGACTGTCCGTGGCGCCACAGATAGATGGCGGCCCCTGCAACGACCACGGCGCTGGAGAGCAGGACGCCCAATCGGAGCAGGTTGCCAATCGTGTTCTCGACACGCTTATCGATGGGCGCTGGTGAGGGTTTCATCTCATGGACTCCCCTGCATGCCCTTGATGATCATCTCGACCCCGAGCGCCGCAATCACCACGCTGAACAGCAATCGCAGCCATTTGGCTGCCGTGGTCAGGATGCGCGTTCCTACCGCCGAACCCGCCAGCACGCCCAACACGACTGGCATGGCCAGCCCGGGATCGATGTAGCCACGGCCGAGGTAGACGCCGGCACTCGCCGCCGCGGTGACGCCGATCATGAAGTTGCTGGTGGTGGTGGAGACCTTGAAGGGAATGCGCATGGCCCGATCCATGGCCAGGACTTTCATGGCGCCAGAGCCTATTCCGAGCAAACCCGACAGGGCACCGGCTCCCAGCATGAGAGCAAATCCCAAGGGCACGTGCGTGACGTTGTACGCGCGGATCCCTTCAGGCTCGGGAAAGGTGCCGTTCATACGCAGACGCGTGGCGAGGGCATCGGGCGGCACCTCGCGCTCCGCGTGCGAGCGCGGCCTGCGCGAAAGGTAGGCCGAGCCGAGCAGGACCACGCCGAGGATGAAAGCCAGGGCATGGATCGGGACATACGCGGCCAGCAGCGCTCCGCCCAGGGCCCCAAGGGTGGTGGCCACTTCCAGGAACATCCCGATGCGGATATTCGAGAACCCTTCCTTGAGTAGGCGGCCGCTGCCCCAGAAGAGGTGGCGATGACCGGCGATCAGGGAGGCGCCCATTGCGTATCGGATGTCCGCCTTGAAGAGCAGCGTAAGCAGCGGGATGAGCACCACCCCGCCGCCGAGCCCGGTGAGCGCGCCCAGCAGACCGGCCGTGACCGAGCCGGCAAAGACCGCGAGGGTGAAGTCCAAGATGATCATCGTGTGGGAGACCGGTCGTCAGGTCGCTCGGCCGATTAATGGATGGCTGTACTTCCTCGCGGATGGTTACTGTTTACAGGCGCTGACGCAGCTCGAGGCGGAGTATCACCCGTGATCGAGGGCAGGAAGCCGCGCGCACATCGACGAGGCAGGTGGCCGCAAGGCTGCAGGAGTAGCCGCCCGGACAGTAGCTGGCCCCGGCGCTACTGCATGCGAAGGCGATGAGTCCCTTGCAACCATCGATACTGCCGAACGCGGCTGTGCCCCCGGCGGGGTCGCACTCGAAACCACGATCGCAGACAAGATTGCCATACGTGGGCAAAACTCGGCCTGGGAGGACACCGAGCCGCCGCCACCCGTGCCACTGTCCTTCTTGGTCCCGGCGTCCGGACCACTGGTCGTTGCGCTGCAGATGGTCTCGCAACCACCCGCGGGCGCGACCTCCCAATCAGCGCATGTCATGGATTGCAAGTTGTCCTGGCAGAGCGTGAGCGCCGCTTGGTTCACGGTCTTGCCTGGGCCGCAGCTCGGTCCGAAGGCACTACCAGTGGGTTGGTTGCTCCGCAGCGTTTCGCGAGCCCGTCCCAGCAGGTGTCGCTGCCGGTTCCGTAGAGCGCCTGGAAAGCGGCATCTTGCGAGGCGCTGTCGATACACAGGTAGGCCATGCGACAAACGCCGTTGGCCAGGCGAGACATGTCTCCAAGCTGGCCGGATTGACGGGCGCGCTGGAGCTACCACCACCGCAGCCTACGACCAGCATCAAAGAATCGAGAACACGTTCGTGCATCGCAACCTCCATCGAGCCACAGTGTCCGACCATTCGCCGATGGATGTCAACATGGCCGCCAGGATTGCAAACTCGCAAACTCGCGCTTGAATCGCGTAGGTCGAGCTTCTACGCTCGTGCTCGTGCGAAATAGCTACCCACGGCGCCCGGTCGGGAATTCGGTCCAACGACGTTCCCGCAAGGGCCGTGCGCACGGCCATTCCCGCCCTGGGGCTCGTCTGGCTTGGGCGAGCGGCCGACGCGCGGCGCAGCCGGCACCAGCGGCCCCACCAGCACCTGCGCCCCAGGTGACGCCGGCCAACGGCGTGCTCATGGTCGTCGAGGCACGGCGCTTCGCGGGCCAGACGACGCCCGCGAGGGCGCGCCGGGACGGGCTGACCGTGGT